>NZ_JBWKSX010000001.1:0-1106256 GCF_059420025.1 Azonexus sp. GW821-FHT04F04
CTGCGAGGATATTGGGCGAAGCTCCAAGCGCAATGGCAGTCAGAACTACAGCGAATATGGTTTTCATCGGGTCTCCTATTTCATGGGCGCAATACCCAACCAATATAGTCAACTAATCTTAACGCAAGCTTAAGGCCAAGACGGGTTTCCGTGGCTTGTTGAGTCCGCCAGCCGAAGATATTTTCAGCCCAAGTTCAAGCATCATTGGCATAACCCATATTGGCTATTCCTTCAATTTTTGTTATGCACTGAGCGATACTTAAGGAACTGATGTATCAGAGTTTATCGTGTAGGCGTTGCGGCGGGTATCAGCGATAACCAGTCAATCAAATGGCTGCAGATAAAAACAGGCGACCGTCCGCTCATGGCCGATACCAGCGCCAGCCTGAGCGGAATACTGGCAGCAGTGGGGGCTGGGTTCGGCATCACGATGCCTGACCCGGCCGGTCTGCCGGGCAATCTGCAGATTTTGTCAGGCATGCCGGAACTGCCCAGCATAGGCCTGCTACTGCATCGGGCGGAAGCGGAGCCAAACGCTGTCGTCAAGCAACAGGAAACCATCATCCTGGACAAACTCGGGCAACTGCTTCCTGCCCATTGAAGATTCGCCGGTAGATAGAGCAATTGCGGTCAGGATTTGTCGGCGCGTCCCGCGCATAGTGTGCGCTGTGAACCGAGGATGAAAGATGAGCAACACACAGGCTGAAAAATACGCAAGGCGCTTCGCGAAAGTGCTCGACCATATCGAGTCCAACCTGGGCGAAACGCTGAGCACGGACCTTCTGAGCCAGGTCGCCAATTTCTCCAAGTTTCACTTCCATCGGCAATTTGCCGAATACGTCGGCACCAGCGTCGGTCGTTATATCCAGTTGCTGCGTCTGCGGCAGGCCAGTTATCGGCTCGCTTTCAGTCGCCAGGACAAAATCATCGACATCGCCCTGGATGCCGGCTTCGAAAACCCGGAATCGTTTACGCGTGCTTTCAGGAACACTTTTGGCCAGTCGCCCTCCGCATTCAGGCGGCAACCGGACTGGGAATCCTGGCATGACCGCTATCGCTTCCGTATCCCGGAAAGGAAACAAACCGTGCAAGTCGAGATCGTCGATTTTAATACCACCCGTGTCGCCGTCATGGAGCATCGCGGCCCGACCGAAAGGGTCAATGACTCTGTCGGCCAATTCATTGACTGGCGAAAGGCGAGCGGTCTTTCGCCAAAGAACAGCAGCCGGTCCTTCGGCATTGTCTACGACAACCCGGACACCTGCGAACCTGCAGACTTCCGGTTCGATATCTGCGGAGAAGTGCATGACGAGGTGCCGGCCAACCCGCAGGGCGTGATCACGAAATACATTCCCGGCGGCCGTTGCGCGCGGGTGCGGCATAACGGCTCCCACACAAGGATTGGCGAGAGTATCTACCCGCTCTACCGCAGCTGGTTACCGGAGAGTGGAGAGGAGCTGCGTGATTTTCCGCTCTATTTCCATTACCTCAACTTGATGCCGGAAACACCTGAGCATGAACTGGTGACCGATATCTACCTGCCTCTGAAGTCGTAGATCCATGGCAGCTTCCGCGAAACGGGCGTGCAACGAGACGTCATGCCAATTTCTGGAAGCTGCCGATTGTTCAGGTAGGGCGCAGGACCAGAATGCTGCCGAGCGAGCGCAGCCCAACGACTTCTTCGAGCGCCAGCCCGCCGGCCTGAATGAGCGATTTCCATTCACTGAGCGTCCGTTCTCGCCCTCGGCTCCCGACGAACATCTGCATGTCGAATGATGCGCTGGCGACATCAGCGCCGGTTTCCGGTACGACCATTTCCAGCACTGCCGCGCGGGCGCCACTGTCGCCCATGGCGGCACGGAGCTGGCGCATGAGCCGCACGCAGGTCGCATCGTCGAAGGCATGCAGGACGGCCGAAAGTAGATAGATATCCCGCGGACCAGTGGCGGCGGGAATGCTATCGAGCAGGTCTCCGGCCTCAAAATGCAGGCGCTCGACTCCTTGTGCCGGGTGGTTGGCCCAGTAGCGTTGGGCTTCCTCGACGACCTGCGGGCGGTCCACCACCAGCGCGGACAGTCCGGGATGGCGTTGCACGATGGCCAGTGCCTTGCTGCCTCGCGAGCCGCCTAGGTCGATCAGCCTGTCAAACCGGTCCCAGTCCATATCGGTGGCAAACCCGTTGCCGGCCAGGCTTTCGACGCTATCCATAGCGCCCGAGAAAAGCCGGTCGAAATCGGCATGATGGTCGAGATAATCGAACAGTTCCTCCCCATGGGCGAGCAGGAAGGGCGGCGTGCCGCTGCGGATGCCGGCTTCAAGTTGCTCGAACCAGGGGCGGCTCATGGTTTCGGAGTTGTGCAGCAGGATCATGGCGCGAACGCTGTGCGGATCGTCACTGTGCAGGTAATGGGAGAGCTTGTTGTTGCGGAAAACCATGGGTGCCGTTTCTTCGAATACGCCAATTGCTGCGAGCAGGCGCATCAGGCGTCCGAGCGCATCGCCACTTGCACCAAGGCGCCCGGCGAGTTCAGCTGCGCTCAGGCACTCTTCCCCAAGATGCGTGGCAACATCGAGTCGCGCTGCCACGAAGAGCGCCCGCGATTGCCAGTAGGCAGAACCGATCTGGACGAGCCGGAAAGGCGCAGGCATCAGTTTGCCGGGAATCGACTGCAACCAGGCGCCGAATTTCATGGCCTTGGCGAATCGGCGTACCGCGCCGGTATTCATTTGCAGCGTCATTGTTTTTCTCCTTCCTTGCCAGAGACAGACGGCGCCAGGCCGGCGGCGAACAGATGGCCGTTGAACGCTGCCAGGTTATGCAGAAAGGCCTCGTCCATGGGACGGTCCATCTGTTCCTCGAAGATTTCCTTGAGCAGCATGGGTGTCATGGCCAGGCTGACAAAGGCCAGGCGCAGGATGTCTGGATCGATGACCGCTGCGATCTGCCCGTGCGTCTTTAACTCGGCGACCTTGCCTGCGCCGCGGGTGCGTCCGCGCTCAAGTAGCTGTTGGATGAAACGGCGGCCCGGCCCGTGGCGGAGTGCTAGCACCTTGAGAATCAGCTTGGGGAATTCCGGGCGGGCCGACATGGTCCGGTAATACAGTCCGAGGAAGTCCGCGAAACCGGCCGTCGAGGCGAGTAGCTGCCCATCGAGGACGTCGAGCAGCGGGCTCAGGGTCTCGCGGATCATCTCCTCGTAGAGCCCTTCCTTGCTGCCGAAGTAGTAGCGGATCATCGACACATTGGCGCCGGCGCATTCGGCAATGCGGCGGGTGCTGACCTTGTGATAATCGTCGGCGAGGAAGCAATCCAGTGCTGCTTGGATCAGGCGGCTGCGAAGGGGGGCGTTAGCGTTGGATGTTTCCACGATCGGCTCGACTGGTTTTGATGATGGTCAGGTTAGCAGCCGTCCAAGTCCAATCGGTAGGATTATCGTCAATCAATTATGGGGAAATGATTGGTTTGTCAGGGGGATCGGCCAGTGCGAAGGAAATGACCGAAGCCGGGCGTTGCTGCAAGACAATATCGTGAGTAGGCATTTGCTATTGATCGGCGTTCAGGGCTAATAGGTATCGTCGACACGCTAAACGCGGTATCTCGAGGTTTGCGTAATCTGGATCAGACGATTGGTTACTATGCCGAATAGCTGACCCACTGGGGATAATGGCAAACGGAGTGGTGTAGGGAGGTAGCTCGAATTTCCGCTGCTGCTGTTCAGCGGTCGTTCATGAAATGCAGCTTCACCGTCAGCTCTGGCCGAAGAACGGTCTATAAAAAAGCCCACCAGTTTTTCTGTGGGCTATCTTTTGTTGGCTTAGTGACGAAATTGCTGAACATTGTGAAGAAACAATAATTTTGCATTCACTGCAAATTAGGGTGCCAATCTCAGCAGGTCAAAAAAACTTAAAGCAATTTATGGCGTATTTCAGTTTCAACCAATAAGTGGCTAACACGCCAATTAATGGTTAAGAGCACAGCAGATCAACGACCTGCCTGAATTCTATGTGGAGCGGGCGATGGGAATCGAACCCACGGCTCTAGCTTGGGAAGCTAGGGTATTACCATTATACGACGCCCGCTCAGGACAGCAGGCCGCCATTCTAAGCGCAGAAGGCGGCCGGTTCAATGTTCCTGTGCGGGGTCGGCCCGCTTGTTTAGGCGGTCACTGAGAGCAGCGTGGCAGTTCCGCTGTTTTCCTGATCCTGGCCGGTGCCGTAGGCGTGCATCAGTTGCATGATTTTCATCATCACCTCGGCATCGCTGTTGTTTGCCGTGGTCGTCGCGGTGGCTGTGCCGGTATCGGAGGCTGAGGTCGACTCGGTTGATTTGTCGTAGGCCATGGCCTCCTTGAAGCTGACCTTGCCGTCGCTATCGGTGTCCGCTGCTTCAAAATTCTCGACGATCTTGTTGATCAGCTCGGTTCGTTTCGTATCGCTGCTGTCGACCGATTCGAGCTGGCTGGTCAGTTCTTCCTTGGTGAAGCCGGCGTCGTCGGCTGGCGGCGGGGGTGGCATGCCGCCGGGGCCTTGCATCGGGCCGCCGAACTGGCTGCTGACAGATTCCTGCAGTTTGGCGAGAACGGTGGCGAATTCGTCTTTGGTGACCTTGCCGTCGCTGTTGCTATCGAGCGCAGTGAAGACGTCTTCGGCGCTCGTGCTGCTGGTGCTTTGACTGGCGTTGGTGGTGATCTGGCTGAAGGCTGCGGCCAGATCGCTTTTTTCGAGATAGCCCTGGCTCTTGGTGTCCAGTTTTGAGAACAGCATGCTTGCCATTTGAGATGCCTGGTTGATTCCGCTCAACATGATTCGCTCCTTGGATGAAATTGACGAGATGCCTGGCCTTTGGCCAAGTAGCTTTCCTTGTGCAAGTTATCGGCCCGAACCGGGGTGTTTTGACGGCGCTTTGGGTTAATCCGGGTAAAAGAATGTTAAGAAAAACTGTATTCGTGGCGTTTTGTTGGGGAAAAACCGGCAAAAACCGGATTTTTTGGGCAATTGGCGGCAAAAACCGCTCGCCGGCAATATTTGCCGATCGTTACCCGACCGGAGCAATCGGGAATGAGGTAAATCTCTGTAAATCAAGCGCTCCCAGTCGCCGGCCTTGGCTATGATTCAACTGGATAATTTTGTGGGTGAATAGGCAATGGCGGCAGTTTTGCTGGTGGACGACGACGTTGAACTGGCCGAGATGCTGGGCGACTATCTGGCCCAGGACGGCTTTGTGGTGACCACGTTGCACGACGGCCTGAGCGGTGCCGAGGCGGCGCTCTCGGGGCAGTACGCCATTGCCGTGCTTGATGTGATGATGCCGGGCCTTTCCGGTGTCGAGGTCTTGCGCCGGATTCGGGCAGTCAGCGCGATGCCGGTGCTCATGCTGACGGCCAAGGGTGACGACATGGATCGCATCGTCGGCCTTGAGCTGGGCGCCGACGATTATGTCCCCAAGCCCTGCCAGCCGCGCGAGCTGGCCGCCCGCCTGCGGGCCATCCTGCGTCGTGCGGCGCCATCGGCCGAGCCGAGCAGCGCCCCGCTGGTGGTTGGCGAGCTGTGCATTCGGCCGGAACAGCGACTGGCCGAATGGGCTGGCGTCGCTGTGGACCTGACCAGCACCGAGTTCAATTTGCTTGAAGTGCTGGCCCGCAACGCCGGGCGGCCGGTGAGCAAGGGCGATCTGTCGGAGCAGGCGCTGGGCCGGGCGCTGGTCCGTTTTGACCGGAGCATCGACGTCCATCTGTCGAGCATCCGCCACAAGCTGGGCACACTGGCCGATGGGCGCTCGTGCATCCAGACGGTTTATCGGCAGGGCTACCAGTTGATCCGGTCCTGAGATGGGGCGCCTGTTCTGGAAGTTCTTTCTGTTCATCTGGCTCGGTCAGGTGGCCGCCGTGATCGGCACTGGCACTTTTTTCTGGCTGGAGCGCGAGCAGTCGTCGATGCGGGCTGATCGCCCACGTCCCCCGCCGCCTGATTTTGAGGCGCACCGGCCGCCGCCGATGGAGTTCGATCGAGGCGGACCGCCCCACCGCCCGCCACCCCCCGGCGACAAACGACCGGGCGGCCCGCTGCCGATATTTCCCATGATCGCTGCCCTGATCGCCAGCCTGCTCTGTGCGGCTGGCGTGGCCTGGTATTTCGCCAAGCCGATTCGCCACCTGCGAAATGCCTTCGCCACGGCGGCCGAGGGTGATCTCGATACCCGGGTGGGCGGCGCCATGGGCGGCCGGCGCGATGAACTGGCCGATCTGGGCCAGGATTTCGACCGCATGGCCGAGCGCCTGCAGGCCTTGATGGCGGCCCAGAAACGCCTGCTGCACGATGTTTCGCACGAAATGCGCTCGCCACTGGCCCGCCTGCAGGCGGCGATTGGCCTGGCCCGCCAGCAGCCGGGGCGGGTTGAGGATTCGCTGGCACGCATCGAGCGCGAGGGCGAACGCATGAACGGGCTGATCGGCGAGTTGCTGACGCTGTCCCGCCTGGAGGCGGGCGTTTCAGGCCCGCTGGAAAAGCTTGATCTGGGCGAGTTGCTGGCCGGGATCGTCGAGGATGCGCGCTTTGAGGGCGTGGCCGAGCAGGTTGGCGTCGACTTCGCGGCGTCGCCGGGGCTTTTCGTGCAGGCCAATCCGGAGTTGTTGCACCGGGCCATCGAGAACGTGGTGCGCAACGGGCTGCGCTTTTCGCCGGCCGGAACAAGCCTGCAGATCGGGGCGAGACTGGAAGCTGACGGCTTGATCCACCTGCACATCGCCGATCAGGGCAGCGGTGTGCCGGAAGCCGAACTGGAGGCGATTTTCACGCCGTTCTATCGCGGACGGAATCTGGCGACAGGCGACGGCTATGGTTTGGGGTTGGCGATTGCCCGGCAGGTGCTTTCCACGGTCAACGGGAAAATTGCCGCAAAAATGAAAGAGGACGGCAGCCCCGGCCTGCTCATCGAGATCGTTCTGCCGGCGGCAAATTGAGGCGGGAACTCAGGCGAGTTCGGACAATTCCCGATAGCGGCCGGCGTGGAACAGCAGCGGCGCGAGGTCTGGCGTTTCGCTGAAGCGTTCGACGCTGCCGACGAAAATGGTGTGATCGCCGGCCGCGTGTTCGGTGACCTTGGCCATCTCAAAGGTCGCGCAGCATCCCGGAAAAAGCGGGGCACCACCGGCTCCGGCGTGCCACGGCAGGCCGGCAAAGCGGTCGGCCGGCCAGGTGGCGAAGCGATTCGACAGATCCTGCTGGTCGGCAGCCAGCACATTGATGGCGTGGTGCGTGGCCTTGCGGAAGGCTTCGAGGTTGTGCGACTTGTTGTCGAGGCACCAGAGGACGAGCGCCGGATCGAGTGAGACAGCAGCAAATGAATTGACGGTCAGGCCGATGGGATGGCCGTCCGGGTCGATGGCCGTGACGATGGTGACGCCGGTGGCATAGCGGCCCAGGGCGTTGCGCAGGGCGCGGCTGTCGTTTTGCGGTTGGGTCATCGGAGCTGACGGATATGCCGGAAGAAAAAGAGGCCGTATTATCCGTGCTCCCGCAGCCCGCGTCGAGGCAGAATTTGGCCGCCCAGAACCGTTTTACCGCACACCTGATCGCCTGGCAGAAGACCGCCGGCCGCCATGACCTGCCCTGGCAGAAGACGCAAGACCCCTACCGCATCTGGCTTTCCGAGATCATGCTGCAGCAGACGCAGGTCAGCACGGTGATCCCCTATTACGCGCGCTTTCTGGCCAGTTTTCCCGATGTGCTGGCGCTTGCCGCGGCGCCGATCGATCTGGTCATCGAGCATTGGGCCGGCCTCGGCTATTACGCCCGGGCCCGCAACCTGCACCGCTGCGCCCAGCAGATTGCCACGGTCCACGCCGGAAAATTCCCCGAAACCGAGGCGCAGCTGGAGGAATTGCCCGGTATCGGCCGGTCGACCGCAGCAGCCATCGCCGCCTTCGCCTTCGGACGCCGGGCGGCGATTCTCGACGGCAACGTCAAGCGCGTGCTGTGCCGGCAATTCGGCGTCGACGGCTTCCCCGGCGCCAAGGCCGTGCATGACCGCCTGTGGCTGCTGGCCGAAAGCCTGCTGCCGGAGAACGACATCGAGGTTTACACGCAGGGGCTGATGGACCTTGGCGCCACGCTGTGCACGCGCAGTCGGCCGCGCTGTGGCGATTGCCCGGTGGCAGCCGAGTGCGTCGCCAAACGTGATGGCCGGCAGGGCGAATTGCCGGAAGCCAAACCGCGGGCGGCGGTACCGGAACGCACCTCGACTTTTGTTCTGCTCACCGACGGCCAGCGCCTGCTGCTCGAACGGCGTCCGCCCTCCGGCTTGTGGGGCGGCTTGCTGGTGCCGCCGGAAGGCGAGCCGACGGCGGTGGCGGCCCGCTTCGGGATGACGCTCGGCGAGATGACGAAGTTGCCACCGTTCAAACATGTCTTCACGCATTTCCGGCTGACGCTGGAGCCGGTGCTGTGCCGGATCGACGCCCGGTTTCAGGCGACCGAGCCGGGGCTGGAATGGGTTGAAATTGGGCGCGCGGCCGATGCCGGTGTGCCGGCGCCGATCAAGAAGCTGATCAGGCAGGTTGCCAGCGCAAGGGACTGATGCCCCAGCGCTCGAAGTTTTCGGCCCGGACGATCTGGCCGTAGTGGTTGCCGATCTTGCGGGAGAGGTCGACATCGACCGGCGTGGTGACATATTGCTGACGGCCGGTGTGATAAATGACGCGGACGACAGGAGTCAGCATGTTGTCGGAATGGAGCTGCTCCACTACCGCCAGATGCCCGCTTTCGAGCAGGACCAGCGTGCCGACCGGGTAGATGCCGACGGTCTTGACGAAGGCGGCAACGAGCGTCGGATCGTATTGGAAGCCGGCCTCGTCGTAGAGCTGGCGCAATGTGTGCGACGGCGACATGGCGGCCCGGTAGGGGCGATCGGAGGTCATCGCATCGTAGGTGTCGACGATGGCAGCCATGCGGCCGGCCAGGGAAATTTCGTCGCCGGCCATCCGGTACGGGTAGCCACAGCCGTTGTAGCGCTCGTGGTGTTCGAGGACGACGGCGACCGAGGTTTCGGACAGCCTTGAGGTGGCATCGAGCACGGCCAACCCTTCCTCGACATGGCTCTGGACAATTGAGTATTCGGCCTTGGACAACATGCCCTGCTTGGCGGTGAGCCGAGCATCGAGCGAGGCGTGGCCGATGTCCTTGACCATGGTGCCGAGCGCCAGTTTTTCGATTTCCGGCTCGGGCAGGCCCTGATGCCGGCCGAAGGCGATGATCAGCGCCGCCGTCGCCACGGCGTGTTCGGTGGCATAGGCATCGAGCCGCTTGAGGCGGGCCAGCGGCACGAGGGCATCGGGATTGCGGATGACCGAGGCGATCATCTTGCTGACGACCGGTTCGAGATGAGCGGCATCGACCTTGCTGCCGGCCTTGGCGGCGAGCATCAGCCCGCTCACTGTATTGCTGGCTTCATTGAGCAGCCGGCCGGCCCGGCGCCGTTCCTCGCCGAGCGACACCGTGGGCGGCTTGGCGGCGCGTATTTCGGCCAGCGACTTGAGCTTCTGTTCGATCTGGTTGATGCGCGCAATCGGCGTCGGCGGCAGGTCCGCCCCCTTGTCGGTATCGATGCTGACTTCGCTGATGCCTTCTTCCCTGATCTTCGAAACATGCGCATCGTCGCGCACCTTGAATTTCGATTGCCACAGGGAATGGTCGAACCAGCGCTTGTGCAGGTCCACGACATACATGCCGGGCAGCAACTGGTCGATGGTTATCTTGCGGATCATGCCGGCAGTTTCGCTTATTTTTTCTCGGCGGCCTGAGCGGCACGCTGCTCGGCTTCACGCTTTTTTTCGGCAACGCGAGCGTCGTGGTCCGCTTGTTTTTTGCGCTGCTTTTCCGCCTCGGCGATCTTGCGTTTTTCACCTTCGGCCGCCTTGGCGGCCTTGGCGGCGCGGGTTGCGGCCATCTTGTCCTCGGCCGCCTGGCGGGCGTTCATCGACTCGGCCTGACGCAGTTCGAGGTCGGCAGCGCGCCGCGGCGCCTCTTCGGCCTGCACCCTGTTCCGGTCGCTCAACTGCTCGCGCTTCACTTCGCGCTCGATGGCCCTGCCGTCAATCCCCAGACGGCGTGCCTCGCGCGTTGTTTTCAGGTGTTCCCGGGCGGCGGCGTTGCGGCAGTCGTTGATCAGGAATTTGGTCGCGCATTCGGCATTTCTCTTGGTCAGCAATTCGTCAGCTTCGTCCTGGCGCGCCTTGCTCTCGGCCTGCAGCGCCGCGGCCTTGTCGAGGCGCATCTGCCAGGCAGCCTGCTGATCGGCGCTGACTTCGCCCTCGGCGGCGAGCGTGGCAAACGGCAGGGCAAGCAGGACGATCAGGCCGGCAACCACTGATAGGGATCGATTTTCCATTTTTCGTAACTCTCAATACTGGCGACGCGATCCTGCATCTTGGCGAGATCGACGATCTCGGGTGGAACATAGTGCTGCTGGCCGGCATGGTAAAAAACGCGAACCACGGGTTCGAGCAGCTTGCCATCATTCTGCTCGATGACAACGCCCATGCGGTTGCTTTCCAGCCGGACCAGCGAACCGGTCGGATAAATGCCGACGGCGCGGATGAATGCCTGCACCAGTTGCGGATCGAAGTGGTGTTTGCTCCATTCGAGGAGTTTCTTGAGCGCCTGCGTCGCAGGCATGCCGTGGTTGTAGACCTTTTCCGAGGTGATCGCGTCGTACACATCGACGATGGCTGCCATCTGCCCATAGAGGGAAATCTGCGCGCCGACCAGCCGGTTCGGGTAACCGCTGCCATCGATGCGCTCATGGTGCTCACCAACTACCTTGCGTACGACATCGCTGATGCCGGGGGCGTTTTCCAGCAGCTTGGTGCCGGCGCTGACATGTGACTGGATCAGCCGATATTCGTCGTCGGTCAGCTTGCCCGGTTTGTCGATGATGGAATCAGGTATCTGAATCTTGCCGATATCGTGCAGCAGGCCACCGAGGGCTAGCTCCTTGATGGTTTCCTTGGGCAGTTTCATGACCCGGCCGAAAACGATGAGCAGCGCGCTGACGCCAACCGAGTGCTCGAATGTGTAGTCGTCGAGCTTCTTCAAGCGGGCCAGTGGCAACAAGGCATTCTGATTGCGGAACACCGACTCCATCATGCTGTCGATCAGCGGTTCGACGCGGTCTATCTGGATTTTCTGGCCGAAACGGATGTCGTCCAGCACCTGCCGGACGACCTTGTTGGCCTCGGCATGCAGACGCCGGGCGCGGACGGCTTCGTTTTTCAAGTCGGCGACCACCGGCTTTTCGACGGGCTTTTGGGCGATTTCCTGCAGGCGGCGCTCGAGGTCGGCATTGACCTCGGTTTGCGGCCGGGCCTCCCAAACATCCGCCCCCTTCACCGTATCGATGTAGAGCTCGCGGATGCCCAGTTCGAGAATCTTGTCCACGGTGGCCTGATCGCGCACCTTGAATGTGCTGGACATGAAGGAATGATCGAGCCAGCCGCAATTGAGGTCATGAATGAACATGCCCGGCTTGAGCTGGTCGGTGCGGATCTGCTTGATCATTCAGTGATTCTAGCAGGCTGTCGCAAATCGTAGCTAAAATGACTGGAAAGCGCGGCAAGCCTTTGTAATGTTTCAAATTTTGGCCAATTTTTCCGGTTGACCGTGGAAGTCGGCTGAAACGCTGAAAAACCCGTTTCCGGACCCCGCCTCGCTATAATCACCCCCCTCATGATCGCCTTACGCCAAGTCACCTTCGCCCGCGCCGGCCGCCCCCTCGTCATCGACGCCTCCGTCCAGATTCACCCCGGCTGGAAAGTCGGCGTCGTCGGCGCCAACGGCTGCGGAAAATCCAGCCTCTTCGCGCTGCTCGCCAACGAACTGCACGCCGAATCCGGCAACGTCGAAATCCCCGCCAGCTGGCACATCGCCCGCGTCGCCCAGGAAACGCCGGCCCTGCCCGATGCGGCCATCGATTTCGTCCTCGACGGCGACGTCGAACTGCGCCGCATCGAACGCGAACTGGTCGACGCCGAAGCCAGCGGCGACGGCGTCGCCATCGGCCACCTGCACGCCCGCTACGCCGACATTGGCGGCTACTCGGCCAAAGCCCGTGTTGCCGAAGTGCTGCACGGCCTCGGCTTCACCGATGCCGATTTTCAGCGTTCTGTTTCCGAATTCTCCGGTGGCTGGCGCGTCCGCCTCAACCTCGCCCGCGCCCTGTCGTGCCGCGCCGATCTGCTGCTGCTCGACGAGCCGACCAACCACCTCGACCTCGACGCCGTCTTCTGGCTCGAAAACTGGCTCAAAAACACGCCGGCCACGCTGCTTTTGATCTCGCACGACCGCGACTTCCTCGATGCTGTCGTCGGCCAGATCATCGCCATCGACCTCCAGCGCCTGACCCTGACCAGCGGCGGCTATTCCGACTACGAACGCGCCCGCGCCGCCCGCCTCGCCACGCAACAGTCGTCCTACGAAGCCCAGCAACGCGAAATCGCCCACCTGTCGAGCTTCATCGAACGCTTCAAGGCCAAGGCGACCAAGGCCCGCCAGGCGCAAAGCCGGATCAAGACGCTCGAACGCATGGAAATGGTCGCCGCCGCCCACGTCGACTCGCCCTTCCACTTTGCCTTCCGCCAGCCCACCGCCCTGCCCGATCCGCTGCTGACCATCGAAAGAGCCTCGGCCGGCTACGCCGATCACAAGATCATCGACCACGTCACGCTGACCCTGCGCCCGGGCTGCCGCATCGGTCTGCTCGGCCGCAATGGCGCCGGCAAATCGACGCTGATCAAGCTGCTGGCCAACTCAATTCCCCAGCAAGGCGGCGAGCGCAAGGAAGCCAAGGCGCTCAACATCGGCTACTTCGCCCAGCACCAGCTCGAACAACTGCGCCCCGACGAGTCGCCGCTGCAACACCTCGTCCGCCTCGACCCGACGGCCACCGAACAGGAACTGCGCGACTACATCGGCGGCTTCGATTTCCGTGGCGACATGGCGACGCGCGCCATCGAACCCTTCTCGGGCGGTGAAAAATCGCGCCTTGCCCTGGCCCTGCTCATTCGCACCAAGCCCAACCTGCTCCTGCTCGACGAGCCGACCAACCACCTCGACCTCGAAATGCGCGAAGCCCTGACCTTCGCCATGCAGGATTTCGAAGGCGGCGTCGTCTTCGTCTCGCACGACCGCCATCTGCTGCGCACCTGCGCCGACGAACTGCTGCTGGTGGCCGACGGCAAGGTCAGCGAATTCGAAGGCGACCTCGATGACTACGCGGCCTGGCTGGCCGCCCAGCGCAATGCCGAAAAAGCCCCGGAAGCGGATGTCGCCGCCGAAAAATCGGAACGCCTGGCACTACGCGCCGATGCCAAGGCCAATCGCCAGGCCTTGCTCGCCCTACGCCGGCCGCTGGTCAAGGAAATCGAGCAACTGGAGCGCAAGCTGGCCAAGTGGAATGAGGAAAAGGCGGCGCTGGATACGCAATTCGCCGACCCGGACTTCTATGCCACGGTCGACCGGGCGAAAAGCGAGGAAATGCACAAGCAGGCCGGCCTGCTCGGCGAGCAGATCGACGAAGCCGAAATGCGCTGGCTGGAAGTGCATGAGGCGCTTGAGGCCTTGCCATCGGCCGATTGAGCCGAGCGGGAGTTGCTCCGGCCTGCGGGGTTTCCGGAAGCATCACCGCTCGGCAATGCTTCCGTCTGGCCGCCTTGGACTATCGACGCCCGATCAGCATGCCGAGCACCAAACCTATACTGGCCGCGATCCCGACCGATTGCCACGGATTCTTCCGGATACAGGCATCCGTCGCCGCGGCAGCAGCCTTGCTCTTTTCCAGAACAGCGGCCTCGGCATTCGCAACCCGCACCTTGGCAGCCCCCAGACGCTCGCTGATGCGCTGACGCACGTCGACCATCTTGTCGCCAGCAACGCCGGCAGTCTCGCGAAAAATATCTTCGGCATCGGAAACAACCGCTTTCATGTCGGCAACAATTTTCTGGCTGTTGCTCAGATCAGTCACATTGGACATATTTCACCTCGGCAAATTATTAGTAGCCAAACCCGCGGTCCTGGCGCACAGGCAATCCGGCGTCAGCACGGCGCGACACGCACCAAGCAACGCCCCAAGCCTACCAATTGATGTTTTCGCCCTAGCGGATCGCCGGTTTGGGTTGCGGTTTCTTACCCTTTGATTCCTTCTTTTTGTCTTTGCTGCCCATGAGCTTCTCTCCTGACTGGATTGGCTGGAAACTACTTAATTCACGCATTCATCCTAGTCCGGATATTCGATCTTGGCCAATGTTGGCAGATGTATTTTTTTCTTGTTTGGCCAAAAGAAAGTCATGCCGCCACCCCACGGCGGAGGACAACGCCCTATCCCACGGTCAACCGGAAAAACCGCCCAAAAACAAAGCCTGCATCGGGTAAAATCGCGGTTTTCCCGAACTCGCCGCTGGAGCCAAACCGTGCAAATCGTCTGCCTAGACCTCGAAGGGGTCCTTGTCCCCGAAATCTGGATCGAATTCTCCAAGCGCACGGGCATTCCCGAGCTGATGCGGACGACCCGCGACGAGCCGGATTACGACAAGCTCATGACCTACCGCCTGAACATCCTGCGCGAGCACAAGCTCGGCCTGCCGGACATCCAGAAGGTGATCGCCGAAATGGGCCCGATGGCCGGCGCCCGTGCTTTTCTCGACAAGCTGCGCGAGGATTACCAGGTCGTCATCCTGTCCGATACCTTCTACGAATTCGCCCATCCGCTGATGCGCCAGCTCGGCTGGCCGACGCTGTTCTGCCATTCGCTGGAAGACGACGACGCGGGCATGCTGGTCGATTACCACCTGCGCATGCCTGACCAGAAGCGCGAGGCAGTCAAGCGCTTCAAGGAACTGAATTTCAAGATCGTCGCCGCCGGCGATTCGTACAACGACACAGCAATGCTCGGCGAAGCCCACGGCGGCATCCTGTTCCACCCGCCTGAGAACGTCATCCGCGAATTCCCGCAATATCCGGTCGTGCTCAATTACGACGACCTGCGCACTGAAATCGACAAGGCCTTCGCCCGGGCTGCCTGAAGCACCCCTGAACCGCCATGGCTTCGAGCAACAACGTCGATCCGGAATTGATTCGGGGTCTCGAGGCCCTGGTCGAAACCACTTTCCCCAAGCGTTGCCGTTGCTGCGGCCGCAGCTTCACGGACGTGGCCGACTACGTGGCGCAAACCAACGCCATGCCGAACGGCGCCCAGGGGCTCAAACAGTCTCTGGGCGACGACGGTGAAGTCATTGTCGACCTGTTCCGCAACTGCCCCTGCGGCTCGACGTTGATGGATTCATTCAATGACCGGCGCGATACCTTGCCCAAAGGCGAGGCGCGTCGCCGACGCTTCGCCGAGCTGATGGCCTATCTGGTCGAGCGCGGGCTTTCTGCCAGCGTTGCCCGCCACGAGCTGCTCGAGGTCATGCACGGCAAACCCAGTGAAATCCTGACCAAAATTCGCCCACCGGCGACCGGAGTTAACCAGCATGCATAGCGACCGTTTCTACACGCTCTCCGCCTCCTGTCCCGATCAGGTCGGGATCATCGCCAGGGTTTCCGGCTTCATTGCCGGCAATGGCGGCTGGATTCTCGAATCGAGTTTCCATTCAGACGTGCTGACCAGCCGCTATTTCATGCGTATCGAGATCAAGGCCAATTCACTGCCTTTCTTGCTTGCCGAGTTCCGCGAACGCTTCCGCACCGAAGTTGCCGAGCCGCTCGACATGACCTGGCAGATCAACGACAGCGCGGTGAAAAAACGCGTCGTCGTCATGGTTTCCAAGCAGGAGCATTGCCTCTACGATCTGCTCGCCCGCTGGCAGGCCAAGGAACTGGACATCGAGATCCCGTGCGTCATTTCCAACCACGACACTTTCCGTGGCTTCGTCGAATGGCACGGCATTCCCTTCCATCACGTGCCGGTGACACCGGACAACAAGGCCGCCGCCTACGCCGAAATCCAGCGCATTTTTGACGACGTGCGCGGCGACACGATGGTCCTCGCCCGCTACATGCAGGTGCTGTCGCCGGAACTGTGTGCGGCGCTGGCCGGCAAGATCATCAATATCCATCACAGCTTCCTGCCCAGCTTCGCCGGCGCCAAGCCTTACCACCAGGCTTACACGCGCGGCGTCAAACTGATCGGCGCGACCTGCCATTTCGTCACCGCCGAGCTCGACGCCGGCCCGATCATCGAGCAGGACGTCATCCGCATCGACCATTCTGATTCGCCGGAAGACATGGTGCGCTACGGCAAGGACATCGAGAAGACCGTGCTCGCCCGCGGCCTGCGCTACCACCTCGAAGACCGGGTGCTGGTGCATGGCAACAAGACCGTCGTCTTCAGATAAGCCATGCTGATTCGCCGCGCCGATTCGCTGTTGCTCGTCGTCGATATCCAGCAAAAGCTGGCGCCAGCCATTCACGATAGCGCGCGGGTCACCGCCAATTCGGTTCGCCTGCTCGAAGGGGCGCGGCAACTCGGCGTGCCAGCCTTCGTTTCCGAGCAATACGTCAAGGGTCTCGGCCCCAGCCTCGACGCCATCCGCACTGCTGCGGTCGACGCCCGGTTTTTCGAAAAAATGCATTTTTCCTGCGCAGCCGAACCCGGCGTCATCGATCTGTTGCGTGCCACCAAGCGGCCGCAAGTCCTGCTGACCGGCACGGAAACGCATGTTTGCGTCCTGCAAACGGCTTTCGGCCTGCTCGCTGCGGGTTTCGAGGTCTATCTGGTTGCCGATGCGACGTCGTCACGGACGCCGGAAAACCGCAGCGCCGCCATCGAGCGGATGCGGACCGGTGGCGTTCAAATCGTCACGACTGAAATGGCGCTTTTCGAGTGGCTACAGCAGGCCGGCACCGACGACTTCCGCCAGCTCCTGCCGCTGATCAAGTAAGCCCGCGTTCCGCCGGAACAGCGTAGCCGGATAGCCGATTCCACGGTCAACCGGGAAAAACAGCCAAAATCAAAAAGCTTCTCCGCAAAAAAAAACGGGCACCCGAGGGTGCCCGAAGGGAGAGAGACTACAGAGATAAATCTTAGTGGTGGTAAGCGGTTTCGCCGTGCGAGGTGAGGTCAAGACCTTCACGCTCTTCTTCTTCCGGCACACGCAGACCGATAACGATATCGACCAGCTTGTAAGCCACCAGGGAAACGACACCGGACCAGACGACCACGGTACCGACACCCCACAGCTGGCTGATCACTTGCGTCGTCATGTCGAACGGGGCAACAGCGTTGGCCACGTAGTCATAGACACCCGTGCCGCCGAGGGCCGGATCAACGAAGACACCGGTCAGGACAGCACCGAGGATGCCGCCGATACCATGGACGCCGAAGACGTCGAGGGAGTCGTCAGCACCGAGCATCTTCTTCAGGCCATTGACGCCCCACAGGCAGACGATGCCAGCCAGCAGACCGATGATGATGGCGCCCATGACACCGACGAAGCCGGCTGCCGGGGTGATCGCCACCAGACCGGCAACAGCACCGGAAGCAGCACCCAGCATGGAAGGCTTACCCTTCAGGATCCATTCAGCGAACATCCAGGACAGCGCTGCACAGGCAGTAGCAACCCAGGTATTGACCATGGCCAGAGCAGCACCGCCGGAGGCTTCGAGGGCGGAACCGGCGTTGAAGCCGAACCAGCCGAACCATAGCAGGGAAGCACCGATCATCGTGAAGGTCAGGGAGTGCGGAGCCATCGAAACGTTGCCCAGGCCGGTACGCTTGCCAACCATGTAGGCACCGACCAGACCGGCAACAGCGGCGTTGATATGCACAACGGTACCGCCGGCGAAGTCGAGCGCGCCCTTCTGGAACAGGAAGCCAGCCGTCTTGCCGGCAGCTTCGCCAGCAGCAGCATCGATGTAGGCATCAGGACCCGCCCAGTACCAGACCATGTGTGCCATCGGGATGTAGGACAGCGTGAACCAGATGACCATGAAGACCAGCACAGCGGAGAACTTGGCACGCTCAGCAAAGGCACCGACGATCAGCCCGCAGGTAATGGCAGCGAAAGCGCCCTGGAAGATCACGAAGGCCAGTTCGGAGATGACGACCCCCTTGGAGAAGGTCGCGCCAACCGATTCGATCGTGACACCCTTCAGGAAGAGCTTGTCGAGGACGCCGAAGAACTCGTTACCTTCGGTGAAGGCGGCGGAGTAGCCGTAGATCACCCAGAGAACCGAGATCAGCGAGAAGGTGACGAAGACCTGCATGAGCACCGACAGCATGTTCTTAGTGCGCACCAGACCGCCGTAGAACAGGGCCAGGCCGGGGATCGACATCAGGATGACCAGAGCGGCACAGACCATCACCCAGGCGTTGTCGCCCTTGTTGGCAACCAGCGGAGCAGCGGCCGGGGCAGCTTCAGCCGGCGTGGCTTCAGCAGCAGCGGGGGCGGCGGCAGCCGGAGCAGCAGCCGGCGCGGTGGCAACGGCAGCTTCAGGCGCCGCAGCCTTTTCTTCAGCCCAGACCGGAGCGCCGAAACCGACGGCACCGACCAGAGCCAGCAATGCAAATAGACGTTTCATGATTTGTGGCTCCTTAGAGGGCATCGGTACCGGTTTCACCGGTCCGGATACGAATGACCTGCTCGACGTCGAAGACGAAGATCTTGCCGTCACCGATCTTGCCGGTGCTGGCCGATTTTTCGATGGCTTCGATGATCTGATCCAGCTGCTCAGCCTTGACGGCAGCTTCGATCTTTACCTTGGGCAGGAAATCGACGACATACTCGGCGCCCCGATACAGCTCGGTATGGCCCTTCTGCCGGCCGAAACCTTTCACTTCAGTGACCGTGATGCCTTGCACGCCGATGGCGGACAACGCTTCACGCACTTCGTCAAGCTTGAACGGCTTGATGATGGCGGTAACGAATTTCATGATGGCTAGTTCCCCAGAAAGTTGAGACTTGTAATTCCCCCGCCGGCGCCGGCCGGTGCACAAGCGGGGGAGGTTTTAAGCTTGCTTAGAAAGTCTTGGTGAAGGACAGGATGGCGGTTGGGTTAGCGACGCTCTTGCCGCCCCAGCAATAGGTAACGGCGTCCTTGTTGCAGCTCGGAGCATCGGTATCCGAATAAGCCAAGCCAACAACGCCGTAGCCGATATCCTTCGTCACGCCCAGTTTCCAGTCGGTGTACGAGGCTTCAGCAACACGCCGGATTTCCTGGCGGCCTACGTGGGCGTTGACACCCCAGCCATTACCCAGATCATAGTTGGCGGACAGGTCGAGATAGTTACTGTTGCGGGTGCTGGTGTTCTGGTCACCCCATGCAACCATGTACTCTGACAGGGTGTGGCTGTACTTCAGAGTCACGAACTTCCAGCCGATCGCGACATACCCTTCGATGGTATCCGGCGTCACCTTGCCAGCAACTGCCGTACCCGGGTAGTAGTACTTGATGGCGCCGACATCGAAGGTGAAATCTTCAGCGAAGCTGCCCTTGAAACCAGCGTAGAAGTCAGTTTCAAGGCTATTGTTAGCCTTGTAGCCACCAGCATCCACCCAACCAACGTTGGAGGCCCAGAAACCGGCATACACACCGCTGGAGTGCGCGTAGTCGAAACCGCCTTGCAGGGCCGGCTTGTTCTGGGACTGGCTGATGCCGCGGAAAATGTAGTTGCTGACGACAGCGATGTTGCCGGTAACGGTATGGTCAGAGGCCGGTGCAGCTTCTTCAGCGAAGGCCGGTGCGGCAAAGGCGCTAACGAGAGCCAGGGCGATTAGTGACTTCTTCATGTTTTCTCTCCTACAGATTGATTAAAGTGAAAAAAGAATTTTGTGCAATACAGCAATAGCAGAAGGCGTGCCAGGGCATTTTTTTGATCGAAATCAAAGGATTGCCCACTTCCAACCGGATCACGCACCATCCTGTCGCACCATTACAGTGCGGTTACAGAACGTTACGCACCACAGGTGAGCAGCCGTCAAAAACCGCAATAATTCCACTGTGTTAAACTGAAAACCTCACGGAGGACATCATGCTCGACCCCAAGACACTGGAAGAATTCGGCGCCAAGATCAGCGCCCTGCTGGCCAATTCGCCGGCCAAGGACATCGAAAAAAACGCCAAGATGGTGATGAGCGGCTTTTTCTCAAAACTCGATTTGGTGACCCGCGAAGAATTCGACGTTCAGGCGCAAGTTCTGGCCCGTACCCGCGAAAAGCTCAAGGATCTCGAAGCTCGCGTCGACGCGCTGGAAAAATCCCGCTCGGGCCAGTAGCCCGGCTACCGGCATGGCACTGGCCATCGCGCACAGTCGAGGACTGGATGGCCTGAACGCGCCGCCGGTGACGGTCGAGGCTCATCTGGCAAGTGGCCTGCCGAGCTTCACCCTCGTCGGCTTGCCGGACACCGAAGTCAAGGAAGCACGCGACCGCGTTCGCGCCGCCATCGTCAATTCCGGCTTCGAATTTCCGTCCAAACGAATTACGGTCAACCTGGCGCCCGCCGACCTGCCCAAGGAGTCCGGTCGTTTCGATCTGCCCATCGCGCTCGGCATCCTCGCCGCCAGCGGGCAGATTCCCGGCAAGCATCTGGCCGACTACGAATTTGCCGGGGAACTGTCGCTGTCCGGCGAACTGCGCCCGATTCGTGGCGCGCTGGCCATGGCCCTGCAGACGGCCGGCCATGGCAAGCATTTCATCCTTCCCGAAGCGAGCGCCCGTGAAGCGGCGCTGATCGGCAGCAATGAAATACTCTCGGCCCGTTCGCTGCTCGACGTCTGCGCCCACCTCGCCGAGCGCGAGACGCTGCCGCAGGCGATTGCCACGGTCAACCCGGAAAATCAGCCAATTTTCGCAGACCTTGCCGAGGTTCGCGGCCAGTCGCAAGCCAAGCGGGCGCTGGAGATTGCTGCGGCAGGCAACCATTCCTTATTGATGGTCGGGCCGCCTGGCTCGGGCAAATCCATGCTCGCTGCCCGCCTGCCCGGCCTCATGCCGGCACTGCAGGGCGAAGCGGCCAAGGCCTCGGCTGCCGTGCTGTCGCTGGTCGGCCAGTTTCGGCCGGAAGCCTTCGGCGTTCGCCCGTACAGACAACCGCACCACACCGCCTCGGCCGTGGCGCTGGTCGGCGGCGGTAATCCACCGCGACCCGGTGAAATCAGTCTGGCGCATCAGGGAATTTTATTTTTGGATGAGCTCCCGGAATTTGACCGAAAAGTGCTCGAAACACTGCGCGAACCGCTCGAATCCGGCCGCGTCCATATTGCCCGCGCCGCCCGGCAAGCCGAGTTTCCGGCCGAATTCCAGCTCATCGCGGCGATGAATCCGTGCCCATGCGGGCATCACGGCTCGTCGAAAGGCAAATGCCGTTGTACGCCCGATCAGATCGCCCGTTATCGTGGCAAGCTTTCCGGCCCTTTCCTCGACCGCATCGACCTGATCATCGAGGTTCCCGCCCTGTTGGCCGAAAGCCTGGCCGGCAAGACCGATGGCGAATCGTCAGCCACCGTTCGCGCCCGCGTCGAGCGAGCCCAGGATCGCCAGCACGCCCGGCAACAGAAACCGAATGCCCGCCTGAGCACCAAGGAAGTCGATGCCGGCTGCCAGCCGGACGCCACCGGCAACAAGTTGCTGCAACAGGCGACGACCCAGCTCGACCTGTCGGCCCGCGCCTGGCACCGCATTCTCAAAGTCGCGCGGACCATTGCTGACCTGGCCGCCAGCGACGACATCCGCGCCGCCCACGTCGCCGAGGCCATCCAGTATCGACGTTTCGCCCGTGGCTGAGCAGCAGACCCGGCGCGAGACGCGCGGCATCGCCATTTTGCTGGCATCGCTGGCGGCGCTCGGGCCGTTTTCCATCGACGCCTACCTACCGTCCTTCCCTGAGATCGCCGAAAAGCTCAACGCCACGCAGTTGGAAGTGCAGCAGACGCTGTCCATTTATCTGCTCTCGTTCGCCGTCATGACCCTATGGCATGGCGCCATTGCCGACCGCTTCGGCCGGCGCAACGTAATTCTTGTTGCCGTTGGCCTGTTCGCCGTCGCCTCGGCCGGTTGCACGCTGGCCACGCGCATCGAGCACCTGTGGTTCTGGCGGGCGATGCAGGGCATCACCGCCGGCGCCGGCATCGTCATCGGCCGCGCCATCGTCCGCGACCTGTTCGACGGCGCCCAAGCCCAGCGACTGATGTCGCAGATCACCATGATGTTTGCGCTGGCCCCGGCCATCGCCCCGGTGATCGGTGGCTGGCTGCAGATGTTCTTTGGCTGGCGTTCGGTTTTTGCCTTTCTGGTCGTGTCGACCGCAGCATTGTGGCTGGCCTGCTGGAAACTGCTGCCGGAAACCCTGCCCCCGGAAAAACGCCAGTCGCTACGCCCAGCCTACCTCGGCGCGACCTACTGGAAGGTCATGACTTCGCCCGCCTTCCTGTTTGTCTGCGCGGCAGTGTCACTCAATTTCGCCGGATTCTTCGTCTACGTGCTGTCGGCACCGGTCTTTTTGATGACCCATCTCGGCGTCCCGGAAACCGGATTTCTCTGGCTGTTCGGCCCGGCCATGGGTGGCATGATCTGCGGTTCGTGGCTGTCTGGACGCCTGGCCGGCAAGATATCGCCGAGTCGGACCATCCTGCTCGGTTACATGGTCATGGGCGGCGCCGCAACCTTCAACCTGATCATCAATCTCGTGCTGCCACCGGGGCTGCCGTGGAGCGTCATGCCGATCTTTGTCTACACGACGGGGATGTCGCTGGCCATGCCCAGCCTGACCCTTTTCGCCCTCGACCCTTTTCCAGCCCAACGCGGCCTTGCTGCCTCCTGCCAGACTTTCTTCCAGTCAGGTTTCAACAGTATTTCTGCGGCCCTCATCGCCCCCGCCCTGTGGGGCTCGACCCTGACCATGGCGTTCGGCATGGCCGGGCTGCTTCTGGTTGGCGGCATCGCCGCCCTGCTCCACCAGCGCCTACGTCTGAAACCAGGGTAGCCCGCGAAAGCGCCAGCCAGCCAGCGTGCCGCGGTGATAGTTCTCGTCGAGTGGCCCTTCGAAACCTTCGAGAACGTTGATGACCTGGGTGAAGCCCGCCGTCTCGAGGGCATCACCAGCATGGATCGAACGCTGGCCGCTGCGGCAGATGATCAGCACCGGCCGGTCCAGCTTGTTGCGCACGATCCGTTTGACCTTGTCGGTGAATTCCGGATCGATCTCCCAGTCCGGCCCTTCCTGCCAGGCGACATGCTCGGCGCCGGCCGGGTGGCCGACGTACATGTGCTCGATTTCCGTCCGGCAATCGATGAGCACGGCTTCAGGGTTCTCCTGAAGCAGGGCGTGGGCGGCGAGAGGGTCGAGATGCAGCATCGGCATATCCGAAAATTAGGGTAGTCCGATATTATGAAAGCAAGCCGCGCAAAGCGACAACCTGATCGAACCGCCCCATCGGAGCCCGCATGAAACTTCCCGCCTGGATCACGACCGCCGCGACGGCCCTCATCGCCGCCCTGCCCGGCTGCGACTACGTCAACATGCAGGAAATGAAGCCGGGCATCACAACGCAGGCCGAAGTCCGCGCCCGCATGGGCGACCCGGGCTTCGTGCACTGGAACAACGACGGCACGGCAACCTGGGAATACGCCCGGCAACCGAATGGCACCCACTGCTACATGATCACCTTCGGCAGCAATCAGGTGATCAGCAAGATCGAACAGGTGCTCAACGAGGCCAACTACGGCAAGGTCCGCGTCGGCATGAGCAAGGACGACATCCGCCGCCTGTTCGGCGCCCCGGCTACGAAGCAAGTCTTTGACAACCTGCGCGAGGAAATCTGGGAATGGCGCGTCGAGGGCATCCCGTCGACCGAGGAAACCTACTTCATGGTGCATTTCGACACCGAGCACGGCGGCGTCAAGAAAACCTCCAGCCGCGTCCAGCCCAAGGGTTGATTCAGGTTCAGTAAGTCAGCGTCCGCCACTCGGGATCGAGCCCGCGGACGACAAACGCCGTCGCCCCGGCATGGCGGCAGCCGACCAGCAGGCTTTCCCCTGCATTCACCCACTGCGCCTGCGCCATGCCGCAGGCGTAAAGCATGACGCCTTCCTGCTGCACTTCACGGAGAAAATCGCCGATCGACTTTTCCCTGTCCGGCGTGGCGTAGGCAGCATCGGCGACGCCGTCGACCAGCCAGCGCACGGCCGGCCCGGCAAAGTGGATTTCGACCTCGGCATCGAGCGCCCGCGCCGCCAGCGCGTGGATCAGCGGCGTAACGGCCAGTTCGGGATGATCGGGCGTCGCCGCCCAGATCAGGAAGGCCAGTTTGTCATCCAAAGCTCGCCTCCGGTTCAATCTTCAAAATGTGCTGGCGATAGACAGCCGCATCGACCAGCGTCAGCATTTCCTCGGCCCAGCGCGTCGGCCGGGCCCGCGCCATCCAGCCCTTGCCATACGGTTCAAGATTGACCAGCTTGGGCCGCTCCTCGGCCGCGTCGTTGCCTTCGAGCAAGACAAAAGACACCGGCGCATGCACCGCCAGCACCGTCTTGCGGCACTCCACCGTTCCCATTCCCCGCCCGATCTCCACCGCCGCCCCCTTCGGTTTGCTGGTGAAGGCGATGATCTCGCCAGCCAGAAAAATCCCGAAACTGGTCGCGCCGATCAGCACTTCGCCGTCAACAGTTTCCTGCACCCACATGTCGTGGCGCGGGCAGTAGAGGCGGTCGTCGGGGATGGTGCCGGTGAAGGGAGTGTGGGCCATGTCGAACGTTTGAGAAATGGGCTACGTTTGCATTGCATTCAGGACGCGAAGACGAGCCGAAGGCAGTGCTATTGCACGACGAGGCGAAGTCGACAAAGTCATGGATGCAATGCAAACGATAGCTGGCGGAAGAGAGCAGGAGTCGAACCTACCCAAACCTGTTTGACAGGTCCTGCCGGTTTTGAAGACCGGCCGTCCCACCGGGGAACGATCTCTTCCGTTGTTCATGATCCGAATTGCTCCGGCGAGCCCCGTAAAACATGGGTATCGCGCACGCGGCGAGTGTAGCCGATGCGGTCGAAGAATTCGAGGATGTGGATGGCCACCTTGCGGCCGCCGCCGATCTCGTCACGCAGGCTGGCAGCGCGGGCGCAGCCGTCGCGTTGGTTCAGTGCCGCGACTTTGCGGGCCAGTTCGGCGACGGCTTCGGCGGTAAAGAAATGGTCGTGCGCCACCGGCCAGGCGTCGCCGTGGCGGGCGATGCGTTTGAACAAGTTGCGCACGGTGTCTTCCCCGGTGCCGCTGGCCTTGGCGATGTCGCGCACGCGCGGCGGAGCGTAGGGTTCGGCGGAGAGCAGCTGTTTCAAGGTCTGCCACAGCTCGCGGTCGGCCACAGCGAGCTGGACGCGATGTTCCGGCAAGTGCAGCCAGGCGTTGGTCTGGGCGATGCGGCCATCGGCCAGCGGCGTGGCGAGCAGTGCGTCGAAAGCCGGGCGGGACAGCGTCGGCAGGGTCAGGCGGCGCAGGCGGTCGCGTTCGACGCCGGTGAGGTCGGGGGCGCGCTCGTGCTCGGCGGCGATGGCGGCGAGCAGGCGGGCTTCGAGTTCCTGCCAGCGACTCGGGGCGAAGGCGGTGGCGCCGACGACTTCGAGCTTCAGTTGCTGGCACAGCGCTCCGAGCGTGCCAGCGTCGAGATTGCGGTTGAGGGCGTGGGTGGCGAGGTCGACGCCGGCCGGCTGTTGTTCGGCGGCCAGTTGTAGCGCCGTCGCCGGGTTGGCGTCGGCCAGTGCGGCGAGCATGGCCAGGCGTTCCGGGCTGCTCTTCTTGCGGCTGGGCGGGAAGATGTCGAGCACGATGCCGCCGCCGATGGTGTGGCGGGCCGCGGCGTCGCGCAGGATGAAGCGGTCGCCGGCCAGCGCGCCGATTTCACGGTCAACGGCAATTTGGGCCCAATTTTCACATCCCGGCGCGATCTCGTCGGCACCGAGCAAGCCGATGCGGGCCGGGACGTCTTCGGCGCCGAGGTGGAGGTGCACCTGCGTCCAGTGCTTGAGCGCCGGCTGGCCGGAGAGGACGCGGATCCTGGCATCGAAGCGGCGGACCGAGGCGTGCAGCCCGGGCGCGACGATCCACTGGCCGCGTTCGACTTCGGATTTTTCAACGCCGGAGAGCGCCAGCGCGATGCGCTGCCCGGCGTGGCCGGATTCGGCCGGCGCATCCTGGACGCGCAGGCTGCGCACGCGGACGGGCTTGTTGGGTGGCGTGAGGATTAACTGATCGCCGACCTTGACCGAACCGGCGAAGGCTGTGCCGGTGACGACGGTACCGGCGCCGGACAGGGTGAAGCAGCGGTCGATGGCGAGGCGGAAGCCGCCGGCGCTCTGCCGCTCGCCCTGCTCCGCCGCAGCAGTTTCGAGATGGGCGCGCAACTCGGCGATGCCGTCGCCGCTGACGGCAGCGACCGGAAAGATCGGCGCGTCGGCCAGCGCGGTGCCGGCAAGCAATTCGGCAATTTCCGTTTTTGCCTCATTTTTCCGGTTGACCGTGGCAACGTCGATTTTGGTCAGCGCCACCGCGCCGCGCTGGATGCCGAGCAGTTCGACGATTTCCAGATGCTCGCGGGTCTGCGGCATCGGCCCGTCGTCGGCGGCAATCACCAGCAGCGCGAAATCGATGCCGGTGGCGCCAGCCAGCATGTTGTGGATGAGCTTTTCATGGCCGGGCACGTCGATGAAACCGAGCTTTTCGGTGTAGGCGTAGCCAAGGTCGACAGTGATGCCACGCGCCTTCTCTTCCTTCAGGCGGTCGCAGTCGACGCCGGTCAGGGCTTTGACCAGCGTGGTTTTGCCGTGGTCGATGTGGCCGGCGGTGCCGATGATCATGCAGCGCCCTCGCCGGGTTCGATCAGCGTGAACGTATCGCCACAGGCCAGACAGCCGGAGGCGAGCACATTGGCGCGCAACCCGCCGCGACCGAGCCAGTATTTGACGACTTCGGGCGCCGACAGGGTTTCGTTAGCCAGCCTCTGGCCCAGCGTGCGGCAGGGTTCGCAGGTTTCGACGCCAATCAGCAGGCAGCCGCCGAGGCGGAACTGCCGGCCGACCAGCCCGTTCAGGCGGATACCGCGCGTCACGACATTGCGGCGGGTCAGCGACAGATCGTTGGCACGCCCGGTATGGGCGCAGAAACGCTCGATTTCCTCGGCCTCGACCAGCGTCAATTGCTGACCGGCCCAGTTCGCCTTGGCGAAATGGCGGTCGCCAAGCACGCCCTGCCCGGCCAGCAACTCAAGCTGCCGGCATTCCCGCTGCGTTTCGCCGCGGGAGGGGCTGAGGAAAAGGCGTTGGACGACCATCTAGGCCGGCTGCCCCGAAAAATAGCGGATCGCCGCAGCCATCGCTTCGCCATCGGCGAGCACCGCATCCGGCGCCCCGCCTTTGCCCCAAAGCGGTTCCTGCCATTGCATGCCAAGGAATTCGGCGCACAGGCGATAGCTGTCGAGCATCGGCTGGGCCTTTTCGCGGTTGCCGCTGGTGGCGATGACCCACAGGCGCTTGCCGACCATCGCTTCCTTGAAATCGAGGCCGGGGACGCGCAGCCAGGCGCTCCAGTTGTCGAGATAGGTTTTCAGCGGCGACGGGATCGAGAACCAGTAGACCGGCGAGACGAAAACCAGGTCGGTGGCCGCCAGCGTGGCGTCGAGCAGGGACTTGGCGTCGGCCATCGGCATCGGATAGGTGCCGGCGGTATGGCGCAGATCGACGAAAGGCGGCAGTTCCAGGTCGGCCAGCTTGACCCAGGTTTGCTTGGTATCAGCCGACAGAGCGGCGGCGGCACGACGGGCCAGGGTTTCGCTGTTGCCGATGTGGCCCGGTTCGCGGGTACTGGCATTGAGGAAGAGGAATTTATGCATGGAAGACCCTGGGTTTTGGCTAAAGCTGGAATTCTAGCCGGGCCAGTTGCGCCACGAAGCGGGCTTCATCCTTCGCTTCGAGGCAACGCAGGTCGAGATGATAGGCATCGTCGCGGATGTAGCCGATGACCGGCGTCGGCAGGCTGCGGAAGGCGGATTCCACGGTCAACAGGAATTTTCCGGCTTTTTTGAAATTGGGCCGGACGACCAGCGCCGCCGACCGCAGGCGTTCGACCGGCAAGGCGCCGCTACCGATCTGGCTGCTGCAGGCTTCAACACTGACCGTCGCCAGTTCGCCGATGGCCGCCTGCACGGGCAGAAGCACGCGCTCGGCCAGCGCGCTGATTTCCGAGACAGGCCGGGTCAGCAGACGCAAGGTCGGCAGGCGTTCGGCCAGGCGATCCGGGTCGCGGTACAGACGCAGTGTCGCTTCGAGCGCCGCCAGGGTCGTCTTGCCGACACGCAGGGCGCGTTTGAGCGGGTTCTTCTTGATCTTCGCGATCAAGTCCTTGCGGCCAACGATGAGCCCGGCCTGCGGACCGCCGAGCAGCTTGTCGCCGGAGAAGGTGACGATGTCCGCCCCCGCCGCCAGCGCCTGCTGCGGCGTCGGCTCGGCCGGCAGGCCGTGGGCGGCGAAGTCGCACAGCGTGCCGCTGCCGAGGTCGATGACGAAAGGCAGGCCGGCGGTGTGGGCGATCCCGGCAATGACTTTTTCGTCGACCGCCGCCGTGAAGCCGGTGACGGCGTAATTGCTCGTGTGGATTTTCATGAGCAGCGCGGTTTTCGGGCCGATGGCTTCCTGAAAATCCTTGGCGTGGGTGCGGTTGGTCGTGCCGATTTCATGCAGCTTGACCTGCGCCCGACGCATCACGTCGGGGATGCGGAAAGCGCCGCCGATCTCGACCAGTTCACCGCGCGACACCACGGCCTCCTTGCCCTGGGCCAGCGCGTTGAGCGTCAGCAGCACGGCGGCGGCGTTATTGTTGACGATGGTCGCGGCGATGTCGGGCGAGCCGCCGGCGATCAGTTCAGCCAGCAGGCCGGAGACCAGATCGTCGCGGTCGCCACGCCCGCCGGAGGCCAGGTCGTATTCCAGCGCGCAGGGCGAACGGGCGGCGTCGACCATGGCAGCGATGGCCTCTTCGGCCAGTTGGGCGCGGCCAAGGTTGGTGTGGAGCACGGTGCCGGTCAGGTTGAAGACGGGACGCAGATTGGCCCGGCCGGCGTCGTCGGCGCGGCGGCGGATGGCTGATAACAGACTGTTTTCGTCGGGCAGCGGCAGGCCATGTTTGAGGCCCTCGCGGGCGGCGGCCAGTTCGGCCCGGACGCAACCGGTGACCAGCTGGCGGCCGTGCACTTCGATTAATTCAGGAATTTGCCCTAAAACGCGGTCGACCGCAGGAAGGTGTCTTTTTTCGTTCATGGCTTTCACCCGGACCGGGCAGAAAGGTTAATCAAATGGCTTTAGCCGCTATACGCGCCGATCAGCAGCAGATTCGGGCCGGAGCGCTCGTAACCGGCTTCGTCGACCAGCATGTCGAGGGCCAGCGTGGCGAGGTCGTCGGCCACCGGGTCGACGTGCGGGTCTTTCTCCTGATAGACGATTTTCAGGTAGCTCTTGCAGGCGTCGCAGGTTTCGGCGCGGACGGCGCCCTTCGAACCGTCGACCTCGTGCAGGGCGACTTCCTTGTCGGTGTCGCAGGCCGTGCAGGTAGCGCGCGGCACGTTCCATTCGGTGTTGCACAGGCTGCAATGCAGGTAGCGCAGGTTGTTGATGGCGGCGCCGAGGCGCACGACGCTGGCCACCGCCGGGCTGCCGCAGCACGGGCAGACGCCGTGGGCGTCGAGTTTTTGCAGCTGGCTGGCATCGAGCTGGCTGGCCAGCTGGGTGAAGACGACCTGCAGGGCGGCCGCGACAAAGGGCAGTTCGGCCGCGTCGCCGGCTTCGATCTCGCCGCTCAGCAGCGCATCGGCCAGCTTGTCGAGCCAGGTGTCGTCAGCGGCGAGCAATGCATCGAGCGAATTGCGGGCACCTTCCGGTGCATCTTTGTCCAGTTCGCGAATGATCTGACGCAGGGCGTCACGCCAGGCGCTCGGGCGAACGGCGAGATTCAACGGGGGCATGCCGTGGGTGCGCGCCTGTTCGAGCCTTGCGGCATCGGGCAGTGGCAGCACCGGCAAGGTTTTCAGGGCTGTGTGCTGGGCCCGGCTCAACTGGCCAAGAAAATCCAGCCAGTCGCCAAGGCTGTGGCCGCTGGCCAACGCAGCGAAGCGGTCGGCCCGGTCGGCAAACAGGGTGGTGGTCACCGGCAGCAGAATCGGTGCGGCTTCTTCGGCTGGCGGATGGAAATCGATTATTTGGGTCTGCATGTCAGCTCAAAAAAATGGGGGTTGCGGAACATTGCTCCGCAGAGCCCCCTAAACGCAAGGTAAAGCTAAATCGTTCCGGCAAATGACCGGGCGCCGCAGGATCAAGGCGCGCCCGCGCAGACAGTACACTTGGTACGGCCAGCGGGCGCAACGCCGAGCCTGCAAGCCCGGCCATTCGTTATTTGCCAGTCATCTGACGGTACCAGCCACGGTGATGCTGCTTGGCCCAGCCCCGGGTCACCGTGCCGTACCACATGGCGCGGATGGTGCCCTTGACCCAGATAGCGGCATAAACGTGAACCATGATCAGACCGATGATGACGGCGCCCGCAGCAGCGTGCACCACGGCGCCCATGCGGACGAGCGTGATGTCGAAGCCGAACCAGGCGCGCCAGATGAACAAGCCCGATACCGTCATGAGCAGCATGCAGATGGCCATCGCCCAGAACATGACTTTCTGGCCGCCGTTGTACTTGCCCTGCTCCGGCATGTTGTGGTCGTCGCCGTCCACCATCTGCTTGGCCTTGCTCAGCCATTCCTTATCCGCCGGCGTCATCTTGTTGAGATGCTTGAAGCGGAAAAAGAGAGCCAGGAAGGACAGCGCCATCAGCACCCCGAGGTAGGGGTGGATGATGCGTGCCCAGGTCGGCCCGCCGAACAACTGCGTCAGTGGGAAAAACGCCGGGTGGAAGAAGGCCAGACCGGAGAGGGCGAGCAGGATGAAGCTGATGCCCACCACCCAGTGATTGGCCCTTTCCCTGGGCTCGTAGCGCTTGAGGTCTTTCGGGTCGCGGATCATTTTGCATCCTCCTTCTCGATCTCGTCCTCGATCTCTTTCGAGACCTCGTTCGGACCCTTGGTCACGTAATGGAACAGGCTACCCAGCGCCACCGCCCCCATGGCCAGCGTTGCCAATGGCTTGGCGAAGCCCTTCCACAGCGAGACCAGCGGGCTGATCGACGGATTGGCCGGCAGGCCGGCATAGAGGTCGGGCTTGTCGGCGTGGTGCAGTACGTACATGACGTGCGTGCCGCCCACCCCTTGCGGGTCGTACAAACCAGCCTGATCGTAGCCACGTTCCTTGAGGTCGGTGACGCGCTTGGCCGCGTAGTCCTTCATGTCCTCCTTGCTGCCGAACTGGATCGCGCCAGTCGGGCAGGCCTTGGCACAGGCCGGAGCCTGGTTGACGGCCACCCGGTCGGAACACAGCGAGCACTTGTAGGCCTTGCTGTCCTCCTTCGAGATGCGGGGGACGTTGAACGGACAGCCGGTGACGCAGTAGCCGCAGCCGATGCAGTTTTCCTGATGGAAATCCACAATGCCGTTGCTGTACTGGATGATCGCGCCCGGGGCCGGGCAGGCCTTGAGGCAGCCGGGGTCGGCGCAGTGCATGCAGCCGTCCTTGCGGATCAGCCACTCGAGCTTGTTGTTCTGCTCGACCTCGGTAAAACGCATCACCGTCCACGATTTCGCCGTCAGGTCCATCGGGTTGTCGTAGACGCCGTGGCAGTTGCCGACTTCGTCGCGGATGTCGTTCCACTCCGAACAGGCGACCTGACACGCCTTGCAGCCGATACAGGCGGATACGTCGATAAGCTTGGCGATTTCGATGGTTTCCCGCACTTGCGTGGAGGGTGTCGTCGTCGCGGAGCGCTGTTTGATGTCTAGCGATTGCAGTGCCATGTCAGCTCTCCCTTAGATTTTCTCGACGGCGACCAGGAACGCCTTGAACTCAGGCGTCTGGACGTTGGCGTCGCCGACGAACGGCGTCAGGGTGTTGGTGAGGAAGCCAGGCTTCGTCGCCCCCTTGAAACCGAAGTGGATGGGAATGCCGACCGTGTGCACTTTCCGGCCATCGACCTCGAGCGCCTTGATCCGCTTGGTGACCACCGCCACGGCCTTGATGAAGCCGCGGTTGGAGCGCACCTTGACCTTGTCGCCGGCCACGATGCCCTTCTCCTTGGCCAGCTCCTCGCCGATTTCGACAAACTGTTCCGGCTGCATGATCGCGTTGATGCGGCTCTGCTTGGTCCAGTAGTGGAAATGCTCGGTCAGGCGGTAGGTGGTTGCCACGTACGGGAAGTCCTTGGCCGTGCCGAACGCTTCCATGTCGCCCTTGTACACCCGGGCGGCCGGATTGGACTTGGCCTTGGGGTTCTTCGGGTGCATCGGATTGGCTTCGAGCGGGCTTTCGAACGGCTCGTAGTGCTCGGGGAACGGTCCTTCGGCCATCATGTCGCGGGCAAACAGACGGGCCACGCCTTCGGGATTCATGATGAAGGGCATGACGTTCTGGTCGGGTGCGGCATCGGGGCGCATGTCGGGCACGTCGTTGCCGGCCCACTTGTCGCCGGCCCACTTGAGCACCGTCCGCTTCGCATCCCACGGCTTGCCGGCCAGGTCGGCCGAGGCACGGTTGTAGAGGATGCGCCGATTGACCGGCCAGGCGAAGCCCCAGTTCAGCGTCTGGCCGAGGCCGGACGGATCACTGTTGTCGCGCCGCGCCGAGTTGTTGCCGGCCTGCGACCAGACCCCGGAATAGATCCAGTTGCCGCAACTCGTCGAACCGTCGTCACGCAGCATGGCAAAGCTCGGCAATTGCTCGCCAGCCTTGACCAGAACCTTGGTCGGATCCTTCGGGTCGAGCACGTCGGCCAGCGCCTTGCCGTTGATTTCGCGCAGGAGTTCCTCCGGCGACGGCTTGGTCGGCTGGTTGTAGGCCCAGGTCAGCTTGAGGATCGGGTCGGGGAAGGCACCGCCATCCTTGGCATACATTTCCTTCAACTTCAGGAAAAGCGTCGCCATGATTTCGGTGTCGTCCTTCGAGTCGCCCGGCGCATCCGCCGCCTTCCAGCGCCACTGGATGACGCGGCCGGAGTTGGTGAAGGTGCCGGCGGTTTCGGCGAACAGCGAGGTTGGGAGGCGGAAGACTTCGGTCTGAATCTCGGCCGGCTTCACATCGTTGAACTCGCCATGCGGCTTCCAGAACTCGGAAGTGTCGGTCGCCAGCGGGTCCATGATGACCAGCCACTTGAGCTTGGCCAAGCCGTCACCGACCTTCTTCTTGTTCGGCACCGAGGCCAGCGGGTTGAAGCCCTGACAGAAGAAGCCGTTGATCTTGCCTTCGTACATCGCATTGAAGATCGACAGCGTGTCGGACGCGCCGCCCAGCTTGGGCAGGTAGTCGTAGGCGAAGCCGTTCTCCTTGGTTGCCGCATCGCCCCACCAGGCCTTGCACAGGCTGGTAAACCACTTGGGGAAGTTCTGCGGGAAGTTCATCTGGCCCGGCCGCAAGGGCTTGGGCGTGCGCGCTGCCAGATAGGTCTCGCGGTCCTTGTCGGCGTCGGTCGGCGCCTTCAGGTAACCCGGCAGGTTCTGCGCGTACAGGCACATGTCGGTGATGCCCTGGACGTTGGCATGACCACGCAGCGCGCCGATGCCGCCACCCGCCATGCCCATGTTGCCGAGCAGTTGCTGGATGATCGCCATGCAGCGGATGTTCTGCGAACCGACCGAATGCTCGGTCCAGCCCAGCGCGTAGAGGCTGGTCATCGTCTTGTCCGGCGCTGCCGTCGCGGCGATGTATTCGCAGACCTTGAGGAAGGCCTCCTTCGGCGTGCCGCAGATCTTGCTCACCATCTCCGGCGTGTAGCGGGCATAGTGCGCTTTCATCAATTGAAAGGCGCAACGCGGGTCCTGCAGGGTTTCATCGACCTTGGCGAAGCCGTCCTCGCCCATCTGGTATTTCCAGGTGGACTTGTCGTAGCTGCGCTTCTCTTCGTTGTAACCGGTGAAGATGCCGTCCTCGAAACCAAAGCCGCCATCGATCAGGAAGGATGCGTTGGTATACGCCTTCACATAGTCGTGATGGATCTTGTCGTTCGACAACAGGTAATTGATGACGCCGCCGAGGAAGGCGATGTCGGTACCGGATCGGACCGGCGCGTAATAGTCGGCCACGGATGCGGTGCGGTTGAAACGCGGATCGACGACGACCAGTTTGGCCTTGCGTGTCTTCTTTGCTTCGATCGCCCACTTGAAGCCGCAGGGATGCGCTTCAGCGGGATTGCCGCCCATGACAAAAACCAGATCAGCGTTCTTGATGTCCACCCAGTGGTTGGTCATCGCACCACGCCCAAAACTCGGAGCCAGACTGGCCACCGTAGGGGAGTGTCAAATGCGAGCCTGGGTATCGAGACCGGTGATGCCGAGTGCGCGAAGCGTCTTGACCGTCAGGTAGCCTGCTTCGTTCTGCGCCGCAGACGAGGCCAGGAAGCCGGTCGTGGTCCACCGGTTGACGGTCTGGCCGTCCTTGTTCTGCGCCATGAAATTGGCGTCGCGGTCGGCCTTCATGTGCTTGGCGATGCGCTCGAAGGCTTCCTGCCAGGAAATCTTCTTCCATTCGTTCGTGCCAGCCTCCCGCACTTCCGGCCACTTCAGGCGATTGGCGCTCTGCACCATGTCGCGCAGGCCGGCGCCCTTCGGGCACAAGGTGCCGCGATTGACCGGATTATCCGGGTCGCCTTCGATGTGGATGATCTCGGCCGGGGTGTTTTTCGACTTGTCCCCTGTCGAGTAGATCAGCACGCCGCAGGACACCGAGCAGTACGGACAGATGTTCCGTGTTTCGGTGGCGCGGGCGAGCTTGAAGGTGCGTACTTCCGCCTGGGCTGCGGTCGGCGAGAAACCCATCAAGGCGATGGATGACCCACTGAGCCCGGCGGAGCAGACCTTGAAGAACTGCCGCCTGTTCATGTTCATTGTGTTTTTCCTCCTCATGCGACCCCATGTCGCAAGGGGAAAACATCGCAACGAATGTGCCATCGGCGTAAGTCATTGAACGATGGGGAATCAGCGATTCAGACGGAAGGAGAAAACCGGGACATTTTGTCCATCGCCACCGCGAGTGGGACATTTTGTCCCGCCCCGCAAACCGCGCCAACGCCTTCCGGACAACGACGGAAACCGGCCATTCCCACGGTCAACCGGAAATAGCGGCCAAAATTGAAATACTCATCCGGCGCAAATCAGAAGGTGATCACCTTGTCCGCCGCCAGCGTCGCCTCGGCCAGCTCGACCAGCGTGCCGATAGATGTGCCGGGAATCAGCGGCAACTCGCCAAGCCCACGGGCCAGCGCGCAAGTCCGGCACAGGCGAATGTCGACGCCCTGCCCGACCAGTCCCTCGACCATGCCCTGCAGCCCATTGCCGGCGCCGTCGATCTGGTTCGGCAAACCAAGCACCGTGGCGTCGGACATCAAGAAAATGCGCACCGCCGGCTTGGCGTCGCTACCGGCCAAGGCCGTGGCCAGACGCAAAGCGGACAGGCAGCGCTCGCTGCCGTAGGGGGCGGCGTTGATGATGATCAGGATGTTTTGCATGGAAGCTCCTTACTGCAAGGCATTGGCAATGAGGCGAAAGCTGTTCAGCCCCGCCTCCAGGTTTTCGATGATGTCGCCAGCCAGCTCATCCGGCTCCGGCAGGTTATCGAGGTCAGCCAGGCTCTTGTCCTTGAGCCAGAAAATATCCAGGCTGGTCTTGTCGCGGGCGACGATCTGCTCATAGCTGAACTTGCGCCAGCGGCCTTCCGGGTTTTCAATTTCGTGCCAAATTTCCTGTCGACCGTGGCGATTGTGCGGCTGATAGCAGGTGACGAAATCCGCCAGATCCCCGTAGCGAAGAGGCTTCTTTTTCAGCGTGTGGTGGATGTTGGTGCGGTAGTCGTACACCCAAACCTCGCGCGTCCACGCTTCCTTGCGGGCCGGCTGGTTGTCGAAGAACAGCACGTTCGCCTTGACGCCGTTGGCGTAGAAAATCCCCGTCGGCAGGCGCAGGATGGTGTGCAAATCGGTGGTTTCAAGCAACTTGCGGCGCACCGTCTCGCCCGCCCCGCCCTCGAACAGCACATTGTCCGGCACCACCACGGCAGCGCGGCCGGTACTCTTCAACAGGCTCTTGATGTGCTGCACGAAATTAAGCTGCTTGTTCGAGGTCGTCGCCCAGAAATCCTGGCGGTTGTAAGTCAGCGCATCGGTTTCCTGCTCGCCTTCCTCGTTGGTGAAGCTCATGCTGCTCTTCTTGCCGAAGGGCGGATTGGCCAGCACGTAATCGAAAGTCTGCGCCGGCGCGGCAACCAACGCATCGTTCGGCGAAATCGGGCTGTCGCCGTCGATCTCGCCGATGTTGTGCAGAAACATGTTCATCAGCGCCAGGCGGCGCGTGCCGGCGACGATCTCGTTGCCAAAAAAAGTGTCGTGCTTGAGGAAAGCCCGCTGCTCGCTGTCCATGCCCGGATACGTGGCAACCAGAAAATCGTAGGCCGCGAGGAAAAAGCCGCCGGTGCCACAGGCCGGGTCGGCAATCGTCTTGTTCGGCAGCGGCCGCATGCACTCGACCATCGCCCGAATTAACGGCCGTGGCGTGAAATACTGCCCCGCCCCCGACTTCGTATCCTCGGCGTTGCGCTCCAGCAACCCCTCGTAAATGTCGCCCTTGACGTCCGCCCCCAGCGTCACCCAACTGGTTTCATCGACCATGTCGATCAACCGCGACAGCTTGGCCGGGTCCTGAATCTTGTTCTGCGCCTTGGTGAAAATCTGCCCGAGCAAGCCCGGCTTGTTGCCCAGCTCGCGCAGCACCGTCACGTAATGCACCTCCAGCGCCGCCCCGCGCGCGCCCTTCAGGCTGGCCCATCCGAGGCCTTCGGGAATACCGATCTTGCGGCTGTACGGCGGCCGGCCGTACTCGTCGGCCATTTTCAGGAAGATCAGGTAAGTCAGCTGTTCGAGGTAGTCGCCATAGCTGACCCCGTCGTCGCGCAGCGTGGTACAGAAGCTCCAGACGCGGGAGACGATAGATGCGGTTGCGTTCATTTCGGTAAGACTTTCAAACAAATTTGATGCGGAAGCTCTGGAGGTATGGCGCCTAACCTCCAGAGTTAAAGGAGCTTAGCTGTGGAGGTATACCAGTGGCGCCCTTGAGGTATCGCCAAGTTAAAGGCGATAACGCCCACTTGTTGGCCAGTAATCAAGAGTTTTACGGAGCAATAATAGGCCTAACAAATTGATTTTATTGAAGATGACATCTGTCTGCTTAGCCCCGCTACCCCTCTGAATCAAAACAGGATCAAGAAACTACGCCCAACCCGGAACATACCCGCCTCGCGGGTGTTCCGGATCGGCAATCCTGATCAGATTAGCCTCCAGCGCCTTATTGATGACCGTGCTCGCCTGCGCCGCATTCCGGCTGGCAATGCCCAATCGGGTACATAGAGTGGCGTTTTTCATCTTGTCGCCGCTCAGGAACTTGAACACCGCATGGAAGTAACAAGCACGGACGCGCTCGTCAGGCGTCATGTCGGCAAACATCCGCGGTCCATACAAAACGACCTGCGTGGCATGGTTTTCGGCACGAAACCATGGCGCTGGAAGCTGGTGCAACTCGACCAGCTCAATCACCTTGTCCAGACCACTCCCCTGTTCCTCACAAAAACTCATCCGCCTCATCAAGCTGGCCAGCGCCTCGTTGCGGGAACGTGGTGGCAAATCGACCATCCGGTCGGGTTGAACCAGCGGGATGCCGGGATTGCTGATTTCAATGCGGTCGCTAAACAATTCGATCAGCGGCCCCGCTCCGGTAATCGTCATGTCCTGGTGAATCATGGCATTAGCGACGAGTTCTCGTATCGCCAACTCCGGGAACATCGAATGCGATTCCCGCAGCGCCGCGCCGATCTGCTCATTCTTCGGTTGCAGATCGTTCAGGTAAGCGACCAGCCCCTCGAACCCCACCGCATAGCCTTTTTGCCCATCATGGCGATGCTTGACTGTCGTTGCGCGTGTCTTCCCCTCGTAGGCCACAAAGCGGATCGCCTTGCGGGAAATGCCATCGTCGAATTCCGACAAACGGTTGGCAAACAGAATGGCCCCGAGATTGGTGATATTCCACCGCTCACCAACATCCTTCACCGCCAGCCGGTCCGCCACCAGCTTCTCGAAAATTCCCTGCCGGTTATCCGGCAACGGCTGCTTGGTCAAACGGAAATACTGGCTATAGTCCAGCAGTGCCAGCACATCGTCGCCCGAAACATACTGGCGGGCGATGCCGCCCTCCCAGCGATAGGGACGCATGCGATCGATCAGGGTCTGGTAGCGCTCGGGATAGTCGGTCAGCTTCGGCGTCGCGCTACCGATGCGGATGTAGGGCGTTCCGTTGAAACAGACTGGCGCGCCGGTTGCAGCCGGGATCTCCAGCAAAACAACCCGTCCCTCAGGATGACTGACCTCCCTGAAGGCAAAAGCAATGCTCGGCTGCAAACGTTGAGCCAGCCAGAACTGCAAGGGTTGATTCCCCATTTTTTCCGACTCGGGGTGGAAACCCGTGCCAATCACGCGATGGCTGCCGTCCTCAATCCCCCACAGCATGAAGGCTGCCTCCCGCCCCACCATACGGGCCGCGTTGGAGAGCGCAGAACAACGCAAGCCAATCATCTCTGGATCGGCATTGTTCGCCTTGAATTCCAGCCACTCCATTTCGTCGGGCTGGGCCCGGAGTTCATTCACCAGATCAATATCGCGGGCTGCGCTCATCGCGTGGCTCCTGCTGTTGAAATTGTTTTCTTCTTGCCGGGTGCCGACAGCCGTGCAGCACGGATGCGTTCGAGCAGGACGGTGGCGGGTTCTTCGTTTTTGGCCTGTTTTTCCAGTTGACCGTGGAAAGCCTTTTTCAAGATGGACTGGCGCAGCGCGTCGGCCTGTTGCAGCGCGGTGGCAAGGGTTTGGTCGAGTTGGTCAGCTTCGGAGAGTTTGGATTCGAGTTCTTGGGCGATTTCCATCTGCTCTTCCAAAGAACACACCGGTACAGGCCAGTTTCTTAACTCTGTTAGCCCAATAAATGGCTGCGCTCCACCCTTTGACTTAGCCAAGACCAAATCGAGGCCGATTTTCGATTGGTAGAAATAGCAAAGAAATTTGTTGGATTGAAACTGATCGAAGAATTTGAAAAGCCCAACGTTTTTGATGCTGAATACCAGATCAGTATCAACGACGCAGCACTGACCTCGACCATGTCCGATCATCGAAATAATTACATCACCACGCTGAACGTTGGATCTTTTGAAAAATAAGTGGTGGTCGCATTCCGAGATAAACGACACATCGCCAAGGTCTAGTTTGCCGTCGCGAATGTTTTTCTGAGTGACAAACGGCACACCATTCTCCACGTAGGAAGGAGTGTCGTGAGTGCCGTCTTTCACCTCAAACAAATAGTTTTGGTTCTTTGCCCACCCCCAACCCGCTGGCAGTTCTGGCAACTCGACGAGCTCATCGGCGGTGAGCTGCGGCAGAGGCTTGGGGGGTTTGGGTTTGGGGCCTGCTTGGCCGGCGGTTTGCCAGTCGGCGAGTTGTTGCTGGTAGCGGGTTTGGCGTTCGCGGGCGATGCGTTGTTGCAGGGCGGCGGCAGTTTCGAGCTGGTCGCGGTGGGCGGTGCGCCATGCTGCGGTCAACTTGCCTTCGAAGGCATTTTTGAGCAGCGACTGGCGATAGACCTTGAGCTGTTCGCGGGCGGTGTTGAGGCTGGCCACACCCTGATCGAGTTCGGAAAATAGTTCCTCGATCTTGGCGACGATGCGGTGTTGTTCGGCTGGTGGTGGCACCAAAAGCTCGAACTCGCCAATCTGGTCGAAATTGACGCGGGGTCGGTCGCCTTCGTTCAGATGGCTGGCGAAACTCACGAAATCCGCTGCGTTTAGTCGAAAACGCAAAAACTTGCTGTGAAGTAGCTCAGTGTCAGGAAAGACAATGAATTCGGCTGATGCCAACCCATGAAAATTCGGTTGCGCAACTTTGTTCAAGTACGGCCGCAGACGACCGTACAAAACATCACCCGCAAAAAACCGAGCGGCGCTGCTTTTCATGCTCGAAGCCGGGACGCTGCCTAGGATTCGCGTTGTCTGTGCCTCAACGTGGTCCATTCCAAGAAATGGCAAATCGGGAAGCTCAGACGGGAGAGCCCTCTCGCCCCGAGGTTCAATAACATCAGAGAGCTTGGCCCGCAGCCAACCCTCCGGCAATTCCCCAAACTCCATCACGCCACCAACGCCTCATTCAGCTCGTCCAGCAACGGGTCCAAGCCCTCGCCGAACAGTTGCCACATCTTTCCCAGCCCGCCCTGGGCGTCGAAGGGGCTGTAGTCGAGGTCGCTGCGGTCGACGTGGCAGGAGTGGGCGATATGGTCGCGGAGCATGCGTAGCCAGTTCATTTGTTCGTCGTTGAATTTGTCGGCGCCGCCGGCGTGGTGCTGCATGATCCAGGTCTGGAAGTTCTTGCGCACGGTGTCGGCGAACGGGGTGATTTGAGCGTCCAGGCCGCAGACGCGGCGGATCAGGGCGACCAGCGCGGTCAGTTCCTGTTCGGGCGGGGCACCATTGTAGCCGTCGAGCTGGCCGTAGGCTTGCCAGATGCGCAGCGGGGCGAGTTTGGGTTTGTCGGCTTTGAGCTTGTCGAGGACTTGGCGCACCAGTTTCAAGGTGACTTCGCGCCGGCGCCAGGGTTGGGCGAAGAAGATAGTGAGCGCCTCGATTTCGTCACGATTCGCCGCCAGCCAGTCGGCGAATTCGTCGGTCAGGGCCTCGGCGTTGGCGGCGCTGTCCTTGCTCCAGCCGGCGTAGGTGACGCCATCCAGATTGTCGTGGTCGATGGTTTGTTCTTTTTCGCGGCGGATGGTGTCGATCAGTTCGATGAATTCGCCATTCATCAGCGCCGCCGCTTCGCCGACGAGTTGTTGCTGGGCTTGGTCGCGCAGGGTGTCGCCGGGGTCGTTGCCGATGGGCAGGTTTGCCAGTTCGAGGGCGCGGGCTTCGATGAGGTCGCCGTCGATGGCGTTGAACAGCTTGCTGACCAGGTGGCTGAGTTCGACGCCGCCGGCTGCTTCGCGCAGACGGCGCTGGTCGTCGGCGTCGAGCTGCTTGTTGAGGCGGGCGAGACGGCCGGCCAGTGAGGAGACGCTGTCGGTATCGGTGGCGCCCATCAGGATGCCCATGGCCAAATCCTTGAGCGGCACGCCGGGCTTGGTGATGAGCGGCTGGCTGGCGGTCTTCAGCGATTTGGTGACGCCGATGGCGTCGACGATGACGTAGTGGGTCTTGGCGGTTTTGGCGCTGGGCGTGACCTTTTTGAGGTCGTCCATGTCCAGCGTGCGGGTGCCGCGGCCTTTCATCTGCTCAAAGTAATTGCGGCTTTTGACGTCGCGCATGAAGAGCAGGCATTCGAGCGGCTTGACGTCCGTGCCAGTGGCGATCATGTCGACGGTGACAGCGATGCGCGGGTGATATTCGTTGCGGAACTGGGCGAGGATGGATTTGGGGTCTTCGCCACGGTCGACCGTACCATTTGGCAGATTTTTATCCTGCGCGGCGCGGTAGGTGACTTTCTTGCAGAAGGCGTTGCCTTCGCCGAATTCCTCGCGCACGGTGTTGATGATGTCGTCGGCGTGACTGTCGGTCTTGGCGAAGATCAGGGTCTTGGGCACTTCGTCGCGGCCGGGGAAGATGGCCGGCAGGTTGTCGCGGAAGGCGCGGATGACGGTGCGGATCTGGTCCGGGTTGACGATGTCGCGGTCGAGCTGGGTGGCGGTGTAGGCGGCGTCTTCGTCCTGCTGTTCCCAACGCTTCTTGCGGGTCAGGCGTTCGCGTTTTTCAACCTGCTGTTCGGCGGCGATGACGGCGCCTTGCTGGGTGATGCGGGTGTCGATCAGGTAAATCTCGTTGCCGACATTGACGCCGTCGGCGACGGCTTTTTCATGGCTGTAGTCGCTGACGACATTCTTCTTGAAGAAGCCGTAGGTGCGGTTGTCGGGCGTCGCGGTGAGGCCGATCAGGCTGGCGTCGAAGTAGTCGAGCACCTGCTGCCAGAGGTTGTAGATGCTGCGGTGGCATTCGTCGATGAAGATGAAATCGAAGAATTCGGGCGGGATCTTGGCGTTGTAGGCGACGGGGGCCGGGGCTTTCGGCTGGGTCAGCTCGGCCGGGTTGATTTCTTCGGCGGCTTCGTCGAGTTCCTTGTCTTGCAGCAGCGAATAGAGGCGCTGGATGGTGGAGATGCAGACGTCGGCGCCCTTGTCGACGAAGCTGCTTTTGAGCCGCTGCACCGTGTAAAGCTCGGTGAATTTGCGGTTATCGTCGATCGGCACGTAGGCCATCATTTCCTGCTCGGCCTGTTCGCCGAGGTTCTTTGTGTCGACCAGGAAGAGGACGCGTTTGGCGTCGGCGTGCTTGAGCAGGCGGTAGATGCTGGTGATGGCGGTGTAGGTTTTGCCGGCACCGGTGGCCATTTGAATGAGCGCGCGCGGCCGCGCTTCGCGGAAGGATTGTTCGAGGTTGGTGATGGCCGTTTCCTGGCAGTCGCGCAGGCGCAGCTGGGCGGCGGGCAGGTCTTCCGGGTTGAGCGGCGGCAGTTCGGCGAGGCGGGCGCGCAGGCTGTCGCCCTCAGTCAGCCAGTCGCGCAGGGTTTCCGGACGGTGGAAGCTGAAGATTTCACGCGAACGCGGCTTGGGGTCGCGGGCGTCGGTAAAGCGGGTGACGATGCCGGTGGCTTCGTAGAGGAAGGGCAGCGGCAGCTGGTTGTTGACCCACTTGAGTTTGGCGGCGGCGTAGCCTTCGGTTTGCGTTTCGTGCACGGTCAGGTGCTGGCCTTCTTCCTCGCGCTTGGCTTCGATGACGCCGACCGCCTTGCGATCAACAAACAGCACGTAGTCGGCGGGGCCGGCGTCGGTGTGCCATTCGCGCACGGCCTGCCCGGCGCCAGCGGAAAAATCGATTTTCTTCTGCACTGACCAGCCGGCGGCGCGCAGTTGCGCATCGATGCGGTCGCGGGCTTGTTGTTCCGGGTTCTGGTTGGCAGTCATGGGCGGCTGGGCGCTATGGGCAATCCGGCGATGATAGCTGAACTGGGGTGCTCGGATGCTGGATGGATGGCGAGGCACCCATCCCCCACCCAACCTCCCCCTTGAAGGGGGAGGAGTCGATCCCGGATGGGTGCCTTGCCGACAGCTTGCTACGGTCAACCGGAAATTTTGGCCAAAAATGAAATCTTTTGACCGGTTCAGCGCATGGCCCGACGCAACCACGCACTGGATTGATCGACGGCTATCGACAGGAGAAGCATGGCGATGATGACCGTCGACGCCTGCGCGTGGTGGAACAGCGAGAGTTCGAAATAGAGCAGTTGGCCGAGGCCGCCGGCGCCGACGAAACCGAGGATGGCGGCCATGCGGATGTTCATTTCCCAGCGGTAAAGCGTGTAGGCGATGAGCTGCGGGGCGGCGCCGGGCAAGGTGCCGTAGAGGAAGGCGAAGCCGCCCGGCGCGCCGGCCAGACGCAGGGCCTGACCGGGAGCTGGCGGGGCGTTGTCGAGGGCTTCGGCGTAGAGGCGGCCAAGGACGCCGGCGGTATGCAGGGCCAGCGCCAGCGCGCCGGCGAAGGGACCGAGGCCGACGGCGAGCGCGGTGATGGTGGCCCAGACCAGTTCCGGCACCGAGCGCAGGGTGTTGAGCAGGAAGCTGAACGGCGCGCGCCATTTGGGCAGGGCGAGCAGCAGGCCGGCGACGGCGGCAAGCAGGGTGCCGACGACCGAGATGGCCAGCGTTTCCCAGATTCCCTGGCCAACTTTGCCCAGCCACTCGGCCGACAGGTCGGGCGGGAAGAAGCCGGCAACGAATTCGCCGATGCTGCGGGCGGCTTCCACGGTCAACAGGGATTTCAGGCCAATTTCCAAATAGCTGAAACTGGCGACGATGCCGACGACCAGCGCCAGCCCGAGCCCGCCGCTGCGCCAGCCGAAGGGCGAAGCGCGGTTGGCCGGCGGCGTGTCGAGCGCCCGGCGCAGCCAGCCCGAAAAACCGTCGGCAGCAAAAACGAGGACCATGAAAGCGAGCAGGATGGTCGCCGCCTCGCCGCCGTTGAGCATTTTCATGGCCTGATCCATGAGCTGGCCGAGGCCGCCGGCGCCGACGAAGCCCATGACGACCGAGGCGCGGATGGCGCATTCCCAGCGATAAACCGTGTACGAGGCCAGCTCCTTCGAAGCCTGCGGAATCAGCCCGTAGAGGATGGCCAGCGGCCGGCCGGCGCCGTTGTGGCGGAGCGCCCGGGCCGGGGCGGCATCGACCGATTCGAGGATTTCGGCATAGACCTTGGCCAGCATGCCGCCGTAAGTCAGGCCCAGCGCCAGCACGCCGGCGGCCGGGCCGAGGCCGAAGACGCGGACAAAAACGAGCGCCCAGACCAGCTCGGGAATGCCGCGCAGGATGGTCAGCAGGCTGCGCGTGACGGGGTTGAGCGTCGCCTTTTCGCGCCCGGCGCCGGTGGCCAGATAGCCCATCGGCACGGCGATCAGGAAGGCCAGCGCCATGCCGGCCGTGGCGATGGCCAGCGTTTCGAGCGTTGCCTTGGCGAGGTAGCCCATGAATTCGGCGCCGGTTTCGGGCGGCAGGAAGCCGGCCAGGAAGTTGCCGATGACTTTGAGGTTGCCGGGGTCGAACAGCACGCCGGGCTTGACCTCGGCGGCCTGAAAGAGCGGCCAGAGGATGACCAGCGTGGCCAGCACGCCGATCAGGCGGCCACGTGCCGCCGGGTCGCGATCGGCCGGATTCAGCAGCATGCAGCGCGGGTGGCCGCCTCGTTGGCGGCGGCTGGCGGCTGGAAGTGCTGCTCGTGCGCCTGCACCGGCAGTTCGTCACCTTCACTGGCATACAGCTCGTGCAGCATCGGCACGCTGACTTCGCTGGCCGGCAGGTCGAAGGCGATGCGCCCGGCCTTGACGCCGACGATGCGCGAAAAATTGCCGATGGCCAGATCGACCGCATGCAGGCTGGCGACCAGCGTTGCGCCGCGCGCTTCGGCTTCGGCAATCAGCAACCGGATGGTGGCCAGGGCCAGCGTCGGGTCGAGGGCGGAGACCGGCTCGTCGGCGAGGATCAGTTCAGGCTGCTGGTAGAGCACGCGGGCGATGCCGACGCGCTGCAGCTGGCCACCGGACAGCTGGTCGCAACGGGCGAACAGCTTGTCGGCCAGATCGACGCGTTCGAGCGCGGCACGGGCACCCGGCACATCGAGCGGATAGAGCAGCGAGGCCAGCGACTTCCAGGCCGGCCATTGGCCGAGCTTGCCGGCCAAAACCGCCGTCACGACACGCTGCCGACCGGGAATCGGCGGCGCTTGATGGACGGTGCCGATGCGGGCGCGCAGTTTGGCCAGTTCCACGGTCAACCGCGCCCCGAAGGAAGTCCCCTTGGGGGAGATATTTTGGCCAAAATCCAAAATGTCGGCCGTGCCGGCCGTCGGCGCCAGCGCCGTGCCGAGCACGGAAAGCAGCGAGGTCTTGCCTGCGCCGGAAGGGCCGATCAGGGCGATGCGCTCGCCCTTTTCCGCCTTGAGCGTGATCTCCCTGAGCGCGGCAAAACCATTGGCGTGGGTCAGCCCCACGCCATTCAAGGCAAAACTCACTTCAACAAGCCGGCGGCGTGCGCTGCCTTTTCGATGCCGTCATAGTTCTCCTTCTTGGTCGGGATGAACCTGGCGGCGCGTTGCAGGGCGAGGATTTCCTTGTGTTCCGGGTTGGCCGGATCGAGCTTGAGGAAGGCGTCGGTCAGTTTCTTGATAACAACCGGATCGAGATCGCCGCGCACCGTCCAGTTGTAATCGAAGTACGGCGGCGTCGTGGCGAAGACACGGACCTTGTCGGTATCGACCTTCTTCTGCTCAACCAGTTTGTCCCAGACCGAGGCGTTCAACACGCCGGCTTCAGCCTTGCCGGCGGCGACGAAGGCGACGGTGGCGTCATGGGCGCCCGAGAAGGCGACGTTCTTGAAATCCTTTTCCGGGTTCAGCCCGGCCTGTTGCAGGAAGAAGCGCGGCATCAGGCTGCCCGAGGTCGACGACGGCGCGCCGAAGGCGAAGGTCTTGCCCTTCAGATCGGCCAGCGCCTTGATGGCCGGGTCGGCGGTGATGAATTTGGAGGTGAACTTGGCATCCTCCTCGCGCTGGGCGATGGGGATGGCCGTGCCGTTGGTGCGGATTTTGGCCTGCACGAAGGTGAAGCCGCCGAGCCAGGCGAGGTCGATTTTCTTTGTAGCCAGCGACTCGACAACGGCCGCGTAATCGGTCACCGGGGTGAACACGACCTTCATGCCGGTCTGCGCTTCGAGGTATTTGCCGAGCGGGGCGAACTTGCGTTGCAACTCGGTCGGCGCTTCGTCGGGAATGGCCGAAACGCGCAGAATGGCGTCGGCGGCAAAGGCCGGGATGGCAGTGATGGCAGCGCAGGCGACCGCGCCCTTGAGCGCCATGCGGCGCAGGGTGGAAAATTTCATTTTGTACTCCGTTTTGTCCAGCAACCGCCGCCGTGCGGATGTCACGGCAGCTTACAAGGCACCGGGGTGCCACCTCTTCAATGCGGTACTCAGACCGCGCGCCGGCATTATAGCCGGCGCTTGGTCGCAGCAATTTCGGTGCCTGCTACGGTCGACCGGAAAAAACGGCCAAAATCGAAATAGCCGGCCCGGCGTTGCGACATTTCGGCGCACCGGGCAGACAAAATGACCCGCCACCCGGCTGCCGAGGCATGCGAAAATCAGCCGGAAATCACCAAAATAACGATCATGGACGAGACAAATCCAAGCCATCACGCCGCCCCCTGGCAGCAATACTCGGTGCTTATCGTCGACGATGAGCCAGGCATGCAGAGCTTCATGCAACGCGCGCTCAGCACCCGTTGCGGCGTTGCCGATTGCGCCGGCAGCGTCGAGCAGGCGCGACCGATGGTCAGCCGCAGCCATTACGACCTGATCGTCCTCGACATCGCGCTGCCCGGCCTGTCCGGCATCGACTGGCTGCACGAGCTGCGCGACGAGGGTTATGTCGGCGACGTCGTGCTGATGACCGCCTACGCCGATCTCGATACCGCCATCGATGCCCTGCGCGCCGGTGCCGCAGACTTCCTGCTCAAGCCCTTCTCGCTGGCCCAGGTGCTCAATGCCATCCAGCGCTGTTTCGAACGTTCCAGCCTAGCCCGCGAAAACTTCGTGCTGCGTCGCGAAGTGAGCACCAACTCGGCCGACATCGAAGGTGTCATCGGTCAGTCGGAAGCCATGTTCAGAGTCTGCGAACGCCTCAAGCGCATCGCCCCGACCCCGGCCACCGTGCTGCTCAGCGGCGAATCCGGCACGGGCAAGGAAGTCGCCGCGCGTGCCGTGCATCGCATGAGCCCGCGCGCCGGCGGCCCCTTCGTGCCGGTCAATTGCGCGGCGATTTCGGCCGAACTCATCGAATCCGAGCTGTTCGGCCACGTCAAGGGCGCCTACACCGGCGCCGCGCAAAGCCGCGAAGGCCTCTTCTATTACGCCCGCGGCGGCACGCTGTTCCTCGATGAAATCTCCGAACTGCCGCTTGCCGCACAGGCCAAGCTGCTCCGCGCGCTGGAGGAAAGACGCATCCGGCCGGTCGGCTCGGAACAGGAAATCGCCGTCGACGTGCGCGTCATCGCCGCCACCAACCGCGATCTCAAAGCCGAAGTCGCCGCCCAGCGCTTCCGGCCCGATCTCTACTACCGGCTGCAGGTGCTCGAAGTCACGCTGCCGCCGCTGCGCGACCGGCCGGAGGACATCCCGCTGCTCGTCGAGCATTTCATGGCCCTGCTCACCCCCAGCCTCGGCGTGCCGCCGCTCAGCCTCGACCCGCGCACCCTGGCCCGGATGGCCGATTACGACTGGCCGGGCAATGTGCGCGAGCTGCGCAATCTGGTCGAACGCTCGCTGATCCTCGGCTGGTTCGACATCGGCAGCGAACCGGAAATCGGCATCACGGCCATTTCGAGCAACGCCGAGACCCTCGAAGCCGTCGAAAAACGCCACATTCTCGCCGTGCTCGCCGCCAGCGACGGCAACAAGTCCGAAGCCAGCCGCCGGCTCGGCATCTCGCGCAAGACGATGGACCGCAAGTGTCAGGCCTGGGGAATCTGACTCCCCCGGAGACCCCGCCGATCCGGCGCTCGATCCGCGCCCGGCTCCTGCTGCTGGCGCTCATCCCTCTCGGCATCGTGCTGCCGCTGACGATGGCTGCGCTGGCCTATTGGGGCGGCGATTATCTCGACCGTCTGCTGGTCACCAAGGTGCGCTCCGACCTTGCCGTCGCCCACGGCTATTTCGAACGGGTGACCGATGGCGTCGGCCGCTCGGTGGCCAGCCTGGCCGCCTCCGAACGGCTGGCGCGCACCCTGCGCAACGCGCACGGCCAGCCGGAACAAGTCGTCGCCAGCCTGCTCGACTCGACGCAGCTCGAATACAAACTCGATTTTTTGCACTTTTTTGACGTTGACCGTAGCAAACAGGATGCCGCCACCTGGTCGGTGATCGCCGCCGCACTCGAAGGCAAGGCGAGCACCGAAACGGAAGTGTTCTCTGCCCCCCAACTGTTCACCATCAGCCCCGAGCTGGCCGCCCGCGCCCGCACGCCCATCGTCGCCACGCCCAATGCCCGTCCCGACCCGCGCGAGGCAGAAACGCGCGGCCTGGTCATCCACTCGGCCGCCCCGGTGCACGATGCCGAGGGCCGGCTGATCGGCGTCCTGACCGGCGGTGTGCTGCTCAACAAGAATCTCGATTTCATCGACCGCCTAAACGCCATCGTGTACCCCGAAGGCGCCCTGCCCTTCGGCAGCGCCGGCACGGCGACGCTGTTTCTCGACGACGTGCGCGTCGCCACCAACGTCCGGCTGTTTGGCGACACCCGGGCCATCGGCACGCGCGTTTCGCAGGCCGTCCACGACACCGTGCTCGGCGCCGGCCAGACCTGGCTGGATCGCGCCTTCGTCGTCAGCGACTGGTACGTCTCGGCTTACGAACCGCTGCTCGACAGCCGCCAGCAACGGATCGGCATGCTCTACGTCGGCTTCCTCGAAGGCCCATTCGTCGATGCCCGCCAGCAGGCCTTTGCCGTCGTCATCGTGCTCTTCGGGCTGGCCATGTTGATCGCCGGCGTCTTTGCCGTGCTCTGGGCGCGTCGTGTTTTCAAGCCGATCGAGCGCATGCACGCCACCATGCATGCCATCGAAAACGGCCAGGACGAAGCCCGCGTCGGCGCGGTGGCCAGCCAGGATGAACTCGGCGTCGTCGCCGCCCACTTCGACCGCATGCTCGACCGCCTGCAGGCCCAGGCCACCTCGCTCAAACGCTGGGGCGCCTCGCTCGACGTCAAGGTGGCGGAACGCACAGCCGAACTGGAACAGGCCGTGGCCGACCTCAAGGCCGCCCAGTCGCAACTGGTCATGAACGAAAAACTCGCCGCCATCGGCCAGCTGACCGCCGGCATCGCCCACGAGATCAACAACCCGATCGCCGTCATCCAGGGCAACCTCGATGTCCTGCGCGACCTGCTCGGCCCGCAGGCCGAACCCGTCGCGCCTGAAATCAAGCTGATCCACGAACAGGTCCAGCGCATCCGGCTGATCGTCGCCAAACTGCTCCAATTCGCCCGGCCGCAGGATTACGTCGGCTATCTCGAACCGACCGACCCGGCCCAACTCATCCAGGACAGCCTGCTCCTCGTTCGTCACCTGTTGAAGACCGGCAACATCGCCATCGAACAGCAGGTCGATTCGACCCGCCAGATCATCTGCAACAAGAACGAGCTGCAGCAAGTCGTCATCAACCTGCTGGTCAACGCCATCCAGGCCATGCCTGACGGCGGCGTCCTGAAAATCGCCGTCGACGACTGGGACGAAGCCGACATGCCGGTCGGCATCCAGCTCTATGTCGAGGACTCCGGCCCGGGCATCAGCAAGGCCGACCTCGAGCACCTGTTCGAACCCTTCTTCACGGCCAAGAAGCCCGGCGGCAACGGCCTCGGCCTGTGGGTCAGCAAGAACCTCATCGAACGCTACGGCGGCCACCTGACGGCGACCAGCGCCCCCGCCGCCGGCGCCCGCTTCACCGTCTGGCTGCGCTGCGAACCGCTGGGCTGATTGCCACGGTCAACCGGGTTTACTACGTGAAACGTAAAAAACGGCCAAAATTGAAATCCTTCACTCCTCCCCTGACCAGGGGAGGGCCGGGGACGGGTTTCGTTTAGCCAATGAACTGTTCCCCGCCCCCCGCTGTCCCAAGTTGCGACAACAATCAGTCCGAGAAAGCCCCCATGTCCGACCCGACCACTTACACCCCACCCAGAATCTGGACCTGGGACAAAGCCAACGGCGGCCGTTTCGCCAACATCAACCGGCCGATTGCCGGTGCGACCCATGAGCAAGCCTTGCCGCGCGGCAAACACCCGCTGCAGCTCTATTCGCTGGCCACGCCCAATGGCGTCAAGGTCACGCTCATGCTCGAAGAATTGCTCGCCCTTGGCCATGCCGGCGCCGAATACGATGCCTGGCTGATCCGCATCACCGAAGGCGATCAGTTCGGCAGCGGTTTCGTCGAGGTGAACCCCAATTCCAAGATCCCCGCCCTGCTCGACTGCAGCGGCCCCGAACCGGTCCGGGTCTTCGAATCCGGATCGATCCTGCTCTACCTGGCCGAAAAATTCGGCGCCTTCGTGCCGACCGACCCGGCCCGCCGCGCCGAATGCCTGTCCTGGCTGTTCTGGCAGATGGGCAGCGGCCCGTTCCTCGGCGGCGGCTTCGGCCATTTCTATGCCTACGCGCCGAGCAAAATCGAATACGCCATCGACCGCTTCGCCATGGAAGTCAAACGCCAGATGGACGTCCTCAACCGCCGGCTGGCCGACAACTCCTACGTCGGCGGCGACGACTACAGCATCGCCGACATGGCCATCTGGCCCTGGTACGGCGCCCTGGCCAAAGGCCAGCTCTACGAGGCCGGCGAATTCCTGCAGGTCGATCAATACACCCACGTCATTCGCTGGGCCGACGACATCGCCCAGCGTCCCGCCGCCAAACGCGGCCGCATGGTCAACCGGGTGACCGGGCCACTCGAAGAGCAACTTCACGAGCGCCACGACGCGAGCGATTTCGCCACCCGGACGCAAGACAAACTGCAAGCCCGGCCATGATGCCCGCCCACTCCCTTGAAGATCGCGCCATGGGCGCCCTGCTCGGCGCCTTCATCGGCGACGCCCTGGCCCTCGGCCCGCACTGGTACTACGATCTGGACCAACTCCATGCCGATTATGGCCAGTGGATCAGCGACTACAGCGCCCCCAAACCCGGGCGCTACCACGCCGGCATGCAAGCCGGGCAGCTTTCACAATCAGGCGTCCTGCTGCGCCTCACCGTCCAGTCGCTCGTCGATAGCGGCCGCTACGACGAAGCCGACTTCTGCCGGCGCCTCGACGACGAACTCTTCCCCCAGCTTGACGGCACACCGATGAACGGACCGGGCGGCTACACCAGCCAGTCGATCCGCGAAGCCTGGCGCCTGCGGGTGAAATCCGGCTTGCCCTGGGGGCAGGTAGCCGGCAACGCCGACACCACCGAAGCCGCCGAACGCACCCTCGCCATCGCCATCCGCTACGCCCTGCAGCCGGCACAACTCGCCGCGGCCGTCAGCCGGAACACGGCGCTGACACAAACAGACGGAACGGTCATGGCAATGACCGTCGCCTTCGGCGCCGTCCTCGGCATGCTGGTTGAAGGGCAGAAACTCGATGCCAACATCTCGGGCAAACTGATGGCCCGGGTCAAATCCGGCGAACTACCCTTCCACACCGTCACCAGCGGCAACCTGCAGGCACCGCAAGCCGGCCAGCCCGAAGCGCCAACCGCCGGACACTTCCCCTCGCCAGACGCCCTGCTCAGCCAGTCATCGATTGCCCTGGCCGCGACCGACCCCGACATCCACATCGAACCCGCCTGGAAAGTCTCCCTCGTCTACGGCCTGCCCTGCGCCGTCTACCACCAGTTCCCGGCCGCCTACTACCTGGCCACCCGCTTTCACGACGACTTCGAATCAGCCGTGCTCCACGCCATCAACGGCGGCGGCCAAAACCAGTCCCGCGCCATCCTCGCCGGCGCCCTGACCGGCGCCCAAACCGGCCTCTCGGGAATTCCCCGGCGCTTCCTTGATGGTCTGGAAAATAGCGGGGAGTTGCTGGATCTGGCGGGACGACTGGCGAAACAGATGGTTGAGTAGCGGGGCGTTGAAGAGGGCAGTTGCTGACTGTGTTGCCGCCTTGGATTAGCGGCTGCCGAGGCGGGATTTCGGCCAATGCGGTTGGTGGCATCCTCAATGAAAAGTGGCCGGTTCTGAGTACAGACCGGCCACTAGCACTTTGAGGCAGTGAATGCCCGTATTTATAAATGGATTATGTCGGCTTTTCGTCTTGTGCTGACCGACGCACCTGATGATAGCGTCCATTGCGGCAACCAATATCGAAAAGGTGTTTCAATCACAGCATTGTCGATCCAAGCGGTGGCGTGAGCGCGAAACTTCAGCTCATGATCCAGTTGTTGCAGAACAGTCTAATGATCTCGCTGCATTGCCCGGTCCGCTCGTTCGTCTGCTCAGGTAAGCCCGGCCTTGTCCAGACCGAAGGCCTTGTCGTGTGCACCGGGCGTGGTGCGGAAAGCCACGTTGGCACGGTTCCAGGCGTTGATACTCATCACGAGAAAGGTCAGCGTCGAGAGCTCCTTTTCGCTGAAATGTTCGCATATCTCGGCGTAGAGCTCGTCGGAGATACCGGTTGGCGCGATCTGAGTCAGCGCCTCGGTGAAAGCCAGCGCGGCGCGTTCCTTGGGACTGAACAGCGGGGACTCGCGCCATATTGCCACGTGATGCAGACGCAACTCGCGTTCGCCTTGTAGCTTGGCTTCCTTAACGTGCATGTCCAGGCAGAACGCACAGCCATTCATCTGCGAGGCACGGATATCCACAAGACAGGAAAGCCCTTGCTCAATGCCGCTATCGGCGATGGCCATGCTGAGATCCATGAGCTTCTTGACCAGTTCAGGCGACTGTTGCATGTAATTCAGGCGGGATGGGGAATGGTGATGGGTCATGATCGTTTTCTTTCCTTTGACTGATGGGGAGGAGTGACACATTGCTTGTGATCACACACTTAAGACGATCCGGACTCGTATCTTGTGACATCTCCGCCGAAGAACTTCATCGTTCGTTTGTGCTCGGCGTCCTTGCCCGTTCCTCTTCAGCCGGAGGTGCGGCAGCCCAGCGCGGCCAGCACGCCCTGCAGTTTCTCGGGGTTACGCTGGATGTAGAGTGCGCCAATTCGACCCAATTCGGTGGTCGAAGGCGCCAGCGCGATGGTCTGCACCAACTGACCGGTCGAGTCATCGAAGATCACACAGCCCGGCAGTCCATTGATGCACGCAGATTCGAGGCGCCAGGCGCGGCTGGTCGGTAGCTTGGCAAAGCCGATAAAGACTTTGGCGATCAGCGCGCCACCCTTCAGCGGACGTGGCACCGCGCTAACCTTACCGCCGCCGTCGGCCAGCATTACCGCGTCTTCGGTCAGCACCCGAGCCAGGGCATCAACATCGAAATTGCGTACCGCATGGCAGAAGGCGCCGAACAGGCGCTCGCGCTCCTCCTGACCCACTTCGCGGCGAGCGTAATCGGCTTTGACATGGCTGCGCGCACGGCTGGCCAACTGGCGGCAGTTAACCGGGCTGCGCTCGAGATGCCGCCCGATCTCATCGAAATCCACCTCGAATACTTCATGCAACAGAAAAGCCACGCGCTCAAGCGGCGAAAGCCGCTCCAGTGCGAGCATGAAGGCCACGGATACATCGTGCGCGTATTCGGCCTGCACTTCCGGGCCAGGCGACCAGCCAGCCACATCGTCAAGAAGCGGCTCAGGCAGCCAAACACCAACGTAGAGCTCGCGTTTCGTGGCGGCCGAACCCAGCTTGTCCAGGCACAGGTTGGTCACCAGGCGCGAGAGGTAGGCCCCAGCATGAAGAATGGAGCTTTCATCGACTTCAGCCCACCGCAGCCACGCCTCCTGCACGATGTCCTCGGCATCGGCGCGCGAGCCGAGCATGCGGTAGGCCAACGCACGCAAACTGCGCGCATATTCACAATCGTAGCGCTGGGCGCGTTCGGCAGGAGTTTTCATGATGGCGGCGCTCGTCCGGGTATAGAAACTTTATTAGACACCTTCTGTAGACGGGACAGCACCGCCGTTTGTGACATTCGGCAGCGCTAACCATCTTTACACATGCTTCGCCGAAGGACTTGCGCGCCATCATGACAACGAGCAGCGAGAGTCTGATCAGAGGCGAGGTCCGTGCATCCTGATATTGACGTCGAACCTTCATCACCAAACCGGCCATGGGGACTGCTGGCTAACCGATAGCAGCTGCTCGTTAGATTCAACCGGAATAGCCGAGAACTCGGCGATCAGCAACCGCCAGTATGTTGCTGCACATCGTTGGCGCCAGACAATTCCTGAAAGCCTCGCAATTTCGACCAGCCAATAATTCACAGCCGTCAGGCTGAGCTTTTCCGCGTAATCAGTTGCTTAACTTGGCAGCACGAACAAGGCTCGTTAAACTACGTGCCTCTGCCGAGGAGCGCTGCGACCCTTTTCATGCTTTTGCGTGGATCCGGGGCCAGGCTCGGCAATGATCAACGGCGCTCGCAAACCCAGCCGGTTTGTGGCGCCGTTCGTTTTTGCGGCGTGCCCGGCGTAATTTTGCTTTGCCGAGGTGATCATGCAGCAACCCGACCGTACCGCCGAACTTTCCGCCCTGCTTGCCAAGAAGATGCTCGTCCTTGACGGCGCCATGGGCACGATGATCCAGCGCCACGGATTGCAGGAGGCCGATTACCGCGGCACACGTTTTGCCGATCACGCGCACGATCTCAAGGGCAACAATGACCTGCTGGTGCTGACCCGGCCGGACATCATCGGCGGCATTCACCGCGAATATCTTGAGGCCGGTGCCGACATTCTCGAGACCTGCACCTTCAATTCGACCGCCGTGTCGCAGGCCGACTACAAGCTCGAAGCCATCGTCTACGAGCTGAACATGGAAGGCGCCGCGCTGGCCCGCCGGCTGTGCGACGAATTCACCGCCGCCAACCCGGCCAAGCCGCGTTTTGTCGCCGGCGTGCTCGGCCCGACGAGCCGCACCGCGTCGATCTCGCCGGACGTCAACGACCCTGGTTACCGCAACGTCACTTTCGATGCGCTGGTCGCCGATTACCTCGAAGCGATCCGCGGCCTGACCGACGGCGGCGCCGACATCCTGCTCGTCGAAACCATTTTCGACACGCTGAACGCCAAGGCCGCCCTGTTCGCCATTGAAAAGTTCTTCGATGCCGCTGGCCGGCGCTGGCCGGTGATGATCTCCGGGACGATTACCGATGCCTCCGGCCGCACGCTGTCCGGCCAGACGGCTGAAGCGTTCTGGAATTCGCTGTCACACGTCAAGCCGGTTTCCTTCGGCCTGAACTGTGCGCTCGGCGCCAGCGAGTTGCGCCAGTACGTCGAGGAACTCTCCCGCATTTGCGACTGCTACGTCTCGGCTCACCCGAATGCCGGTCTGCCCAACGCGTTTGGCGGCTACGACGAAACAGCCGACATGCTGGCCAACGAAATCGAGAGCTGGGCCAAGGCCGGCATAGTCAATATCGTCGGCGGCTGCTGCGGCACCTCGCCCGAGCACATCAAGGCCATCGCCGAACGGGTTGCCACGGTCAACCCGAGAAAAGTGCCGAAAATCGAAAAGAAGCTGCGCCTGTCCGGGCTCGAGCCCTTCAACGTCGGCGCCGATTCGCTCTACGTGAACGTCGGCGAGCGGACCAACGTCACCGGCTCGAAGGCTTTCGCGCGCATGATTTTGGAGGGACGCTTCGATGACGCGCTGGCCGTCGCCCGCCAGCAGGTCGAAAACGGCGCGCAGGTCATCGACATCAACATGGACGAGGCGATGCTCGACTCGATCGCCGCCATGGACCGCTTCCTCAAGCTGATCGCCTCGGAGCCGGACATTTCGCGCGTGCCGATCATGATCGACTCGTCGAAATGGGAAGTCATCGAAGCCGGCCTCAAGTGCATTCAGGGCAAGGGCATCGTCAATTCGATCTCGATGAAGGAAGGCGAGGCCAAGTTCATCGAACACGCCCGCCTCGCCCGCCGCTACGGCGCCGCGGTGATCGTCATGGCCTTCGACGAGAAGGGTCAGGCAGATACCTATGCCCGCAAGACCGAGATCTGCAAGCGCGCCTATGACCTGCTGCTGAGCATTGGTTTCCCGGCCGAAGACATCATTTTCGACCCGAACATTTTCGCCATCGCCACCGGCATTCCGGAACACGACAACTACGCCGTCGATTTCATTGAATCGGTGCGCTGGATCAAGCAGAACCTGCCGCACGCCCACATTTCCGGCGGCGTTTCCAACGTGTCGTTTTCTTTCCGCGGCAACGATGCCGTGCGCGAGGCGATCCACACCGTTTTCCTCTACCACGCCATCAAGGCCGGCATGACCATGGGCATCGTCAATGCCGGCATGCTCGGCATCTACGACGATCTGGAGCCGGAACTGCGGCAGAAGGTCGAGGACGTGGTGCTCAACCGCAACCCGAACGCTGGTGAAGCGCTCGTCGACTTCGCCCAGACGGTGAAAGAAGGCAAGGCCAAGGACACCGGCCCCGACCTTTCATGGCGCGAGCAATCGGTCGAAAAGCGCCTTGAACACGCCTTGATCAAGGGCATCACCGAGTTCGTCGTGGCCGATACCGAAGAGGTGCGCGCCCAGCTCGAAGCCGCCGGCAAGCCGCCGCTCGCCGTCATCGAAGGCCCGCTGATGGCCGGCATGAACCACGTCGGCGACCTGTTCGGCGCCGGCAAGATGTTCCTGCCGCAAGTCGTCAAATCGGCCCGCGTCATGAAACAGGCGGTCGCCCATCTGCTGCCCTACATCGAAGCGGAAAAGACCCGCACCGGACTGGGCAGCAAGGGCAAGATCCTGATGGCCACGGTCAAGGGCGACGTGCACGATATCGGCAAGAACATTGTCGGCGTCGTGCTTGGCTGCAATGGCTACGATGTCGTCGACCTCGGCGTCATGGTCTCCTGCGACAACATCCTGAAAGCCGCGCTCGAACATCGCGTCGACATCATCGGCCTGTCCGGCCTGATCACGCCTTCGCTCGAAGAAATGGCCCACGTCGCCAGCGAAATGCAGCGCCTGAACATGAAGCAGCCGCTGTTGATCGGCGGCGCGACGACCAGCCGCGCCCACACGGCGATCAAGATCGCCCCGAATACCGATGGCGCCGTGGTTTACGTGCCGGACGCCTCGCGCGCCGTCGGCGTCGCCACCAAGCTGCTCTCGGTCGATCAGCGCGACGGCTACATGGCCGAGATCGTCGCCGAATACAAGGCCGTGCGCAGCGAACATGCCGGCCGCAAGGGCGCCACCATGGTCACGCTGGAAGAAGCCCGGGCCAACCGTTTCACCTGGAACCAGCCGTTCACGCCGACCATTCCGAAACAGCTCGGGCTGCAAACGCTCAACCCGAGTCTGGCCGATCTGGCGCTGCTCATCGACTGGACGCCGTTCTTCCAGAGCTGGGATCTGGCCGGCCGCTATCCGGCCATCCTCGAGAATGAGACGGTCGGCGAAACGGCCCGTCAGTTGTTCGCCGACGCCAAGGCCATGCTGGCCAAAATCGTCAGTGAAAACTGGCTGTCGGCCCGCGCCGTCTTCGGCCTCTACCCGGCCAGCGCCGAGAATGAAGACATCATCATCTACGCCGACGAGTCACGAACCACCGAACTGACCCGCTGGGTCGGCCTGCGCCAGCAACACAAGCAGCCGCCCGGCCGCTTCAATCTGGCCCTCGCTGACTATGTCGGCCAGCGCGACTACGTCGGCGCCTTTGCCGTCACCGCCGGCCACCGCATCGAAGAGCGCGTCGCCGCTTTCGAAGCCGCCAACGACGACTACTCGGCGATCATGCTCAAGTCGCTGGCCGACCGTCTGGCCGAAGCGGCCGCCGAGTGGCTGCATCTGCAAATCCGCACCCAATATTGGGGCTACGCCAACGACGAATCGCTCACCAACAACGAGCTGATCAACGAGCAATACACAGGCATCCGCCCCGCCCCCGGCTACCCGGCCTGCCCGGACCACACCGCCAAGCGCGAACTGTTCGCCCTGCTCGACGCCCCCGCCAACGCCGGCATGGAACTGACCGAGTCCTGCGCCATGACCCCGGCAGCGGCGGTGTCCGGGTTCTACATCGGGCATCCGGCGGCGGCGTACTTTGCCATTCCGAAGATCGGGCGCGATCAGCTGGAGGACTGGGCCAGGCGCAAGAATATGTCGATCAAGGATGCCGAATACTGGCTGGCCCCACTGCTCTGATCCTGCACCGGCGGACGGCGCCTATTGCGCGGCGTCGTCTGCCTTGAAGCTGTATGCCTCAGCCGCGTAGAACTGCCACCGCGTATCGCCAACCAGTTCCAGCACCTGCTTGTGGTATTTGAGGATGGCCGGACGGTGGGCAACGCTGACCAGCGTCGTCTTCATCTGCAGCAGTTGCTGGTAAAGCGCCGTCTCGTTGGCGCTGTCCAGAGCGCTGGTCGCTTCGTCGAGAATGGCGAAGCGGGGTTTGCTGAGCAGGATGCGGGCAAAGGCCAGGCGCTGCTGCTCGCCAACCGAGAGCACTTTTTGCCAGTCCATCTCGGTATCCAGTCCGCCAAAACGATTGGCCAGATCGGGCAGGTTCACCTTTTCCAGCACCTTGAGCAGCTCGGCGTCGGGAAACGAGCGTCCCTTGTACGGGTAGAGCAACTGGCTGCGCAGGGTGCCGAGCAGCATGTAGGGCTGCTGGGGCAGAAACAGGATGTCGTTGGGCTGCGGCCGGAAGATGGTGCCGCTGCCGGCGTACCAGAGGCCGGCGATGGCGCGCAGCAGCGAGCTTTTGCCGCTGCCGCTCTGGCCGACGATCATCAGGTTTTCACCGGGACGGATATCCAGCGAGAGGTTCTCGATCAGCGTTCGCTCGTAGTTCGGCGTTTGCAGGGTGACGTTTTCGAGGCTCAGGTGCGGGGCGTCGACTGACAGAATGGTGCTCGCATTGCACGCATTTCCGGCCGGATGACCCGGGAGAAAACGGGCCAGGGCATCGAGCCGGTCGACGCCGGCTGCGAAGCGGCTCAGGGTTTCGAAATTTTCAACAATCAGCGAGAAGGCAGCGAGCACGGCAGCAAAGGCGCCGGCTGCCTGAATCGCCCGGCCGACTTCAAGCTCACCCGAGAGCACCCGTGAAGCAATGATGGCGCTGGGCAGAACGATGGTCAGCAAACCGTAGGCATGCTGGAAGAAATTGAGCCCGAGCTGGCTGCGAATCAGGCGCTTGAAATTCTTGAAGGCGGCGGCGAAGCGTTGCCTGACCTGTTGCAGCTCCTGCGCCTCGCCGCGATACAGGGCAATCGATTCGGCGTTCTCGCGAATGCGCACCAGGCTGAAACGGAAATCGGCTTCGCGGCGTAGCTGGTAAAAGTTGAGGCTCATCAGCCGGTTGCCGAAGACAAAAATGGTGATCAGCGTCCCGGCCGTGGCGTAGAAGACCAGAAAATAGACCAGCTCCCGCGAAATCGACCAGAGCACGGTGCTGAAAGCGACCAGTTGCAGCACCGAGCCGATGAAAATGAGCAGGAAATAAAGCGAGCGCTGGGTGAAGGTGTTGATGTCTTCGGCGACCCGCTGATCGGGATTGTCGATGCCGGCGTTGGCATTCAGCTCGTAGAAATGCCGGTGGCTGAAATAGCTGTCGAGAAAACGATGGGTCAGCCAGCGCCGCCAGTGGATGCCGAGCGTGTCGCGGACAAAATAATACAGGGCGTAGATCGGTACGGCCGCGATCAGCAGCCCGAGGCAAAACTTGATCGACGCCCAGAAGCGCTCTTCATCACGGGCCGCCAGGGCCGAGGTGAACTCCCCGGTCTGCTCATTGAACAGCACGGCAAAGCGGGTCTGACCAAGCAGCAGCAGAACGAGCAGGGTGAGCAATCCCCAGGCCTTGAGCTTCTCGTCCTGACGCCAGTAAGGCGAGGCTATGGCCCAGAATCGTTGCCAGAGATGCCGGTCAGGAGGCTTCATCATTTGATCGCCGCAGTCTGTCCAGGCGGGCCGGAAATCGGTCCCCATCTGTTGATCCAGTTTTACTCTCAGGATCATGCCCAGGTCAAGCCGCCAGGCAAACGCCAAACAAGGCCCGAAATCGACGAAAATCCCGCCTATGAATTCCGCTCACAACGTCGACCTGGCTCCCTTCAACACCCTGGCCCTGCCCGGCAAGGCGGCCGCCTATCAAAAAATCACCGCCCCCGATCAGTTGGCGGCGCCGGAATTGGTCGGCCAGCGCCGCTTCATTCTCGGCGGTGGCAGCAATCTGGTCCTGACCGGCGATTTTGCGGGCCTCGTCCTGCACATGGCGATTCCCGGCAAGCGCTTGCTGAAGGAGGACGCCGAGGCTTTCTACATCGAAGCCGGGGCTGGCGAGAACTGGCATGATTTCGTGCAATGGACCTTGCAGCAGGGTTGGCCGGGGCTGGAAAATCTGAGCCTGATTCCCGGCACGGTGGGCGCCGCGCCGATCCAGAATATCGGCGCCTACGGGCTGGAAGTCGGCGAATGCTTCCATTCGCTGACGGCCTGGGACTTTGAAAAACAGGCTTTTTTTCCGGTTGACCGTGGCAACTGCCGGTTCGGCTACCGGGACAGCATTTTCAAGCAGGAAGGCTGGCATTTGAGCGGACGGATGGCGATCACCTCGGTCGTTTTCCGGCTGCCCAAGGCGTGGACGCCCAACCTGCGTTACGCCGACGTGAATCAGGAATTGGCGGCACAAAAGATCGCGACGCCAACACCGCAGGATGTCGCCAAGGCGATCATCGCCGTTCGTCAGCGCAAGTTGCCTAACCCGGCGATCATTCCGAACACCGGCAGCTTCTTCCACAACCCGGTCGTCGAAGCGGCACAGGCCGAGGCGCTGGCCGCCGATTTCCCGAACCTGCCGCGCTATGCGCAGCCGGATGGCCGGGTCAAGCTGGCCGCTGGCTGGCTGATCGAGCAGGCCGGCTGGAAGGGGAAGAACCTCGGCCCGGTCGGCATGTATGAAAAGCAGGCGCTGGTCCTGGTCAATCGCGGCGGGGCGACGGGTGACGACGTCAAGCGCACGATGGCGGCGGTGCAGGCTGACATCAGGGCACGCTTCGGTGTCGAACTGAGCCCCGAACCGATTTTTCTTTGAACGCCTTACTCGGCTGACGCCACCTTCGGCCTGACAAACAGGCAGGCGGCGATGCCGGTGGCCAGCGCATCGGCCATCCGGGCCTGGCGCTCGGGATCGGCCAGCTCCAGTTCCTCGTCGCGATGCTTGATGACGCCGGCCTCAAAGAGCACGGCGGGCAGGGTCGTCCGGTAAAGCACGACGAGGTTGTCGTAATACCAGACCCCGTTTTCGGCGTCGGCCGCCAGATGCTTTCGCCCGTGCCAGGTCGACGGGGCGAAACCGGCCCGGCGCATCATGGCGCCGATGCTGGAGGCACAGCGCAAGCTGGTTTCCGGATCCGGATTCTGCGCCGAAACAAAGATTCCGTAGCCGCGCTTGACCTCGGTGTAGGTCTGCTCGGCGCCCTCCCAGATCCAGGGCTTCAGCCATGATTCACCGATCGAGTCATGGTGGATGGAGATGAAAAAGTCGCTGCCCGCCGCCTGCACGGGCCGCGCGATCAGGCTGCCGATGTCGCCGGCAAAATTGATTTCGCGCACCGCCTGGCCACGCTCGCGCAGGACACCGGCGAGAATCCCGGCGAATTCCTGGTTGAAGGCGAACTCCGGACGCCCGCGCGCGCTCGTCGCCCCGCCATCGAGGCCGCCATGCCCGACATCGACGGCTATCAGCGGCGGCGCGGCGATTGCCACGGTCAACCGGAAAAACAGGGCGAAAATGAAAACATTCTTGAAAGTCATCGGCCAATTATCGCGCCAAGTCGCCAATCCGTGCGGGAAAGCCACGGTGACCATGGAACGCCCGGCAAGTTTTGCGCTATAGTTTCTGGCCAGCCAGGGAGCAAAACAATGAGTAAAGAGACCATCCATCCGCGCGGCACCAGCGCCCACACACCTGACCTTAACTGGAGTCAGGTTCGCGAGACCGTGCTGATGCTCGAACTCTCTGCCGTGCAGATCGAAACCGCCATGAAGGACAGCAACGCTTCAGTCGACGTGCTGACCAATTCCTTCACCAGCATGGCCAGCTACATGCGGATGATTTCCGACACCGTGCAGACCCTCCCCGACCAGGGCGAAGTCGGCGTCGCCAAGCAAAATTTGAGCGGTATCTCCGACCACGTTTCGGGCATGGTCCATCAGGCCATCATCGCCTTTCAGTTCTACGACAAGCTGGTCCAGCGGCTGGCGCACGTCGGCATCAGCCTGGGCGATCTCAGCGACCTGGTGGCCGATGGGCAACGCCTCTACAACCCCAGCGAATGGGTTTCCCTCCAGGAAAAAATCCGGGCCAAATACACGACGCGCGACGAAATCGCCATGTTCGAAGCCGTCATGCACGGCATGCCGGTGCACGAAGCCGTCGACAAGTTCATGGCCGAAATGAAAGAGAAGAACGACGACATCGAGCTTTTTTAAGCCAGGCCATTCGCGCCGCTCATTGAAGCCAAGCGCCAATGACGGTAACATCAAGGCCTCATAGCGATGATGCCGGGATACCCGAAATGAATGCTCTGGAAGCCACCAGCCGTTACCTGAGAGCACGTCCGTGAACGCCGGGGACGGACTACCCGACCTGCCCGGCATCGACAAGGCCGATGGCCTCAAGCGCATGCTCAACAAGCCGGCGCTCTATGAAAAAATCCTGCGCGACTTTCACGCCCGCCTGATCGATGCGCCTCAGGTCATTCGCGCCACCCTGGCCAGTGGCGACTTCGTCAGCGCCGAACGCCATGCCCACAGTGCCAAGGGGCTGGCCGGAACGATCGGCGCGCTGGACCTGCAAAATGCCGCCATGGCACTCGAAAAGGCCCTGCGCGAGGGGGAATTGCCATCCGAACCGGTCTTCGGCCAGTTCGAGCTGGCGTTGCGCACCGTTATCGACGGAATCGCTGTCGGCTTCGGTATCGAATCGGCCGACTGAGCACCCGCTCAGAAATCGGCCGACGCTTCCCAGACGATGTTGGCTTTCGGCCCGCCCTTGCTGGTCCGCTCCAGCATGTCGATCAACGGCCAGGCACGCTGGCTCATGGCGACGACCGGCTCCTTTTTTTTCCCCGTCTCGTCCCGTTCGTCCTCATCCGGCGGTGGCGGCGGCGCCTCGGCACGTTTCACCGCATCGCGCAAGGTCTGTGCGGCCGGCGCCATCTCGGCCAGCGTAAAGGTTCCTCGCGCCGTCGTTGCCTTGCCGAGGACCTGCAACAGCGGCCGGGCCGCCTCTGCGAACATCAGCAATTCCCCCGTTTCACTGGAATAAAAGCGGACTAACATTGTTTTTCCTTTCCCTGCATGGATTCCCGGTTGTCACACTGCCCCGCCTTGGGCACAATGAGCCGGAGGGAGGCAATGAGCATGACAGCAAATATTAACGCCAATCCGCTAGAGACAGGGGCTGACGAGCTTGAGCGCTATGCGCTCGAGGAGTGCGTCAAACGTCATCGTTTCGATAACCGCGTTTCGGTGCTGATCCTTCCCGACAAACGGTGCGAAATGTCGATCAAGTTCGCCCGCCTCGGTGCCCAGGTGGTCGTTGCCGACCATCCCGATCTGCAACAGGAAATCGAGGGGCGAATACTCGCCGCCGCCCTGCGCGACGAAATCCTGTTTGCTCCCTGCGCCATGCCCGAACTGCCCGAAGACCCCCAGGGCGAGCCATTCGACATCATCATCGTCCGGCGCGGCCTGTGCGCCATGCCCTACGAAGAGGCCCGCCGCATTGTCCGGCAACTGCTGCTCAAGCTGAAGATCGGCGGCAAGTTGTATATCTCCGTCCTCGGCCTGCATTCTGAATTGAGCGAAGGATATGCCGCCAGTGAATCGAGCGTTGACCAACGTTTTGCCGCACTTTCGCCGGCACTCGCCGAAAAATACGGGATTCACGAGCAGGTCTGCCTGTACACCGAACGCAACCTCTTCATGCTGCTGCTCGAGGCCGGCGCCAGCGTCCTGCGCACGCTGACGACCACCTACGGCAACGTCAAGGGCGTCGCCGTTCGCGTCTGATGCGCCTCGGGGTCGACCTCGGCGGGACCAAGACCGAGATCATCGCATTGGCCGACGACGGCCGAGAATTGCTGCGCCAGCGTATTCCGACACCACAAGGCGACTACATGGCGACGCTGAAAGCCATTGCCAGGCTGGTCGAAAGCGTCGAAAACAGCCTCGGACAACGGGGCACGGTCGGCATCGGCATCCCCGGTGCCGAATCGCTGGCCACCAGCCTGATCAAGAACGCCAATTCCACCTGCCTGATCGGCAAGCCACTGAAGCGCGACCTGCAGGCCCTGCTCCAGCGTGAAATCCGCTTGGCCAACGACGCCAACTGCTTTGCACTGTCCGAAGCGGTCGATGGCAGCGGGCAGGATGCCGGGATCGTTTTCGGCATCATTCTCGGGACCGGCGTCGGTGGCGGCATCGTCATCAACCGGCAGGTGCTGACCGGCGCCAATGCCATCGCCGGCGAATGGGGCCACAATCCGCTGCCCCTGCCGAGCGGCGACGACCTGCCCTTGCCGCCCTGCTACTGCGGCCGCGCCGGCTGCACCGAGGCCTATCTTTCCGGCCCGGCGCTGGCTGCCGACCATTGCCGCCACACCGGACAAACACTGAGCGCGAGCGAAATCGACCGCCTTGCAGCCGACGGAGACCTCGCCTGCGAAGCTTCGCTGCGCCGCTACGAAGATCGCCTCGGCCGCGCCCTGGCCGGCGTCATCAACCTTCTCGATCCGCAGGTCATCGTCATCGGTGGCGGCCTGTCGAAAATGCAGCGGCTTTACCGTCATTTGCCGGAATGCTGCGGTCGACACGTTTTTTCGGACGTTTTTAACACAAAGTTTCTGCCACCGATGCATGGGGATTCCTCGGGGGTACGCGGCGCAGCGTGGTTATGGGATTGATGGCAAAATCCGGCGACCATGGCACACGTATCCCTCTTCATCGGCGGCATTCGGCCGCTCCCTGAGTCCGGTCGCCCGACTGGCATGTACAAGCAGCCGGCGGTCGGCCGGCTCGAACTCGGCCCCGAAGGCTTCATCGGCGACGAGCAGGCTGACCGCCGCGTGCACGGCGGCCCGGAAAAAGCCGTCCACCTCTACCCGGCGCGCCATTATGCCAAGCTGGCCGAGCGCTTCCCGGAGGCCGCGCCGCAGCTCGTCATCGGCAGCCTCGGCGAAAACATGTCGACCGCCGAACTCGACGAAAACGACATCCGGATCGGCGACATCTGGCGCCTGGGCAGCGCCGAGCTGCAGGTTTGCCAGCCGCGCAATCCATGCTGGAAAATTGATGAACGCTTCGCCAGCGACGGCATGGCAGCCTTCATCGCCGAACATCGACTGACCGGCTGGTACTGGCGGGTTGTCAAACCCGGCCAAGTGGCGCCGGGCGATACGCTGGAGCTGCTGCAGGCGGCCGAAGGCAGCTTCACGCTGGCTGAAGCAATGCTGTGCTGGCAGGCTCACCGCCCCACCCTCGCCGATCTGGAAAAACTCGCCGCCAGCCCCGGAATCGCCAAAAATTGGCAACAAAAGATCGTTTCGCGTGTCGAATGGCTCCGAAAAAATCCAGAAAAAATATCGCCTACACCGGCGACGTTCCACGCAAAACCTGAAAACCAATGAACGATACCGACGCTCGCCGCCTGTGGATCAGGCTATTCCTGCCTTTTGCCGCCGGCTATTTCCTGTCCTATCTTTACCGAACGGCCAATGCCGTCATCGGGCCGGTTCTCGCCCGCGAACTCAATCTCGGCGACAACGCGCTCGGCCTGCTGACCAGCACCTATTTTCTTGCCTTCGGAGCCGCCCAGTTGCCGCTCGGCATGCTGCTCGACCGCTTCGGCCCGCGTCGCGTCGAGGCCGGCCTGCTGCTCATCGCCGCCGCTGGTGCTGCCGTTTTTGCCTTGTCCGATGCCCTCGGCGGCCTGGCCATTGGCCGCGCCATGATCGGGCTTGGCGTTTCGGCCTGCCTGATGGCTTCGTTCAAGGCCTTTGCCCAGTGGTTCCCGCCCGAACGGCAAGCCTCGCTGACCGGCTGGGTCATGGCCTCGGGCGGCCTCGGCGCGCTGGCCGCCTCGAAGCCGCTGGAAATGGCGCTCGGCTTTGCCACCTGGCAGGAAATAGCTTTCGGCCTGGCCGCCGCTACGCTGGCCGTCGCCGCGACACTTTGGTTCGTCGCGCCCGACAAGCCGGGCGAGGAAGGCGGCACGGGCTTCGCCGCCCAGATGGCCGGGGTAAAAAGCATTTTTTCCAGCCCGCACTTCTGGCGCTATGCACCGATGGGCTTCTGGTTTACCGGCGGTTTCATGGCCGTGCAGGGCCTGTGGGTAGCACGCTGGATGACGGTCATGGAAGGGCTCGAAGGCGCGGCGATTGCCGCTCGCCTGACCTGGATGAGCGGCGCCATGCTGGCCGGCTTCCTGTTCATGGGCTTCTTCGCCACCGGACTGGTGCGGCGCGGAATCAAGCTCGATACCATCTATCGCGCTGCGATGTTCCTCGCCATCGGCCTGCTCGCCCTGATTACCTGCCTGCCCACCTTCGCCGGCAACCTGCTGTGGCCTGTCCTCGGCGCCTGTTTTTCGCTCTCCAATGTTTCCTATTCGCTGGTCGCCCAGGCCTTCCCGTCGGCGCTCTCGGGACGGGCGAACACCGCGCTCAATCTACTGGTATTTGCCGGCGCCTTCGGCCTGCAATGGGGCATCGGCATACTCGTCGATGCCCTGCAGGCCCAAGGCTGGGCTGGCGATGCGGCTTTCCGCACCGCCTTCTTCACGCTCTTAGGCGGCCAGTTTCTGGCCCTGCTCTGGATGCTCAGACCCCGCCGGCAAGTCTGAGACAACGAGGTCGACCTGCTGCATGTGGCCGACCTCCCCCGCCTCGGAAAGGTAAAGCCCGGCCGCCCGAATCTGCCCGAGCAGTTCGTTGGATTTCGTTTTTAGCGAAAATTCCGCGTTGACCGTGGAAGTGAAGAGGGCCCCGACGCCCTGCTGCTTGAGCGAGCCGAAACCGTCGCCCGACCAGACGCCGAGCTGGCTGAAAGCGGCGTCGGCCTCATCGATCCAGCCGTTGTGGTCGTCGTCGAGTTTGGCCAGATCGGCGAAACCATTGCCGCTGGCCACGCCGAACAACTCACTGCCATCGTCGGCCTTGCCATTGCCGTTTCGGTCGAGAACCAGATAGCCACTACCCTTGCCGATGCCGGGAATCTGCTCGGCAGTGCCATCGGCGTTCAGATCGAAGCTGATGCAATCTTCGGTCAACTCGCAGGCCCTACCGTTGAAACTGAGCATCAACGGATCGCTCAGCTTGACCGTGCCGCTCTCTTCTTCGACCTTCGCGCTGGCGTAATTGCGCTCCATGGCCAGCGCGTAGTCGAACTTGATCACCTTGCCATCGCAAGTCGTTACCGAACCGTTGCCGCAAACTGTCGTCTTTTCTGACTCAGTGACGCTTTCCCGGATCGTACGCTGCCAGTCGATTTCCAGGCCACGTCTCGGCGCAGCCGACTCGGCCGACTTAGCCGGCATCGCGTCGCCGGCGGCAAACTTTTCCTCAACTTTTTTGCCATCCATTGCCGCCATGATGGCGTCGATCAGCGATTGTAAAAGCTTCTGGAAATTCTGCCGTTCTGTAGTCCGCGCCTCATCCGGGCTCAGCGCAAGATGACTGAAAATGCCGCGAAACTCTCGCTCCGTGGTTATCTCCAGCGAATGGCTGCGGCTGGCTTCATGCGTGGCCGACAGTTGAACGTTCGATTCCTGAATTTTCATGATGAACTCCTTGCACGGTTTGGAATGACTCCACTGCAAGGGACGTGCCGCAATCGTCGAAATCAATCAACTCAAAACTCGAGCGGATCAACCTCGATGTGCCAGCGCAGTTTCGACGGCGCCTTGATGCCTTCGATCGCCTCCCGCCAGCGCGGCAGGAAATTCTGCAAGGCCGGGCGCGAACAGGATTCGGCGAGCAACTGGCCACGCTCCAGATTGGCCAGCCGGGCCAGCTTCATCGGCACCGGGTCATAGATCATGACGTTTTCGTGCTCGCTGATCATCGGCAAAGCGGCAGCCGTGTTCAGGAAGGCAATGGAATCGGCCATTTCCGGCGCCTCGGCGCGCAACACGGCCTGGAAGGCGTAGGGCGGGAAGCCGGCCTGCTCGCGTTCCTTGAGCTGCTGGGCGGCGAATCCGGGGAAGTCGTGATCGGCCAACGCGGCAAACAGCGGGTGATCCGGATACTCGGTCTGAATCAGCACTTCGCCCTTCAGTTCAGCTCGCCCGGCCCGCCCGGCGACCTGCATAAGCTGGGCAAAGAGGCGTTCCGGTGCTCGCCAGTCAGCGGCGTAGAGGGCGGCATCGGCGCCGAGCGCACCGACCAGCGTCAGCTTGGGAAAATCGTGGCCCTTGGCCAGCATCTGGGTGCCGACCAGAATGTCGGCCTGACCGCCATGGATGAGCTCCAGCATGGCCTCCCACTGCTTGCGACTCTTCACCGAATCACGGTCGACGCGCAGGACGCGCGCTTCGGGAAACTGCTCCTGCAGCCACGCCTCAAGACGCTGCGTACCGCGCCCAAACGGGTGAATGTCCTGATTGCCGCAAGTCGGGCAGGCTTTCGGAACACGGTGCTCGCAACCGCAGTGATGGCAGCGCAGACGGCGGTCGGCGAGGTGCAAGACCATGTTGGCCGCACAGCGCGTACACCGCGAAATCCAGCCGCAAGCCGGGCAAGCCAGCACCGGCGCATAACCACGACGGTTGAGGAAGACAAGGCTCTGTTCGCCACGCGCCAGACGCTCCGTGATGGCGGCAATCAACGGCTCGCTGACCCCCTCCTTCAAAACCATTTTGCGCGTATTGATGATGTGCACTGCCGGCAGCGTTGCTTCCGGATTGGCTCGCTGATTCAGGGTCAGCAGGCCATAGCGCCCGCCCTGCGCATTCGCCCACGACTCGAGCGATGGCGTCGCCGAGCCAAGCAGAATGGGAATGCCCAGCTGATGCGCCCGGAAAACGCCAACATCGCGCGCCGAATAACGCATGCCGTCCTGCTGCTTGAATGATGGATCGTGCTCTTCGTCGATAACAATCAAACCAAGCCGGGGCATGGGCGTGAAGATCGACAGCCGGGTACCGAGAATGATGCTCGCCTCGCCGGCAAAAGCTGCCCGCCAGTTGCGCTCGCGCGCTGCCTCGGCTAGTTCGCTATGCAGGGAGACGACGCCGGCCTCAGGAAAGCGTGCGCGAACCCGGCCCTCCAGCTGTGGCGTCAGGTTGATTTCCGGGACCAGCAACAAGGCTTGCCGCCCAGCGGCCAAGGCTTGCTCGACAAGGCGTAGATAGACCTCTGTTTTGCCGCTGCCGGTCACGCCATGCAACAGATGGACGGAAAAACCGGCGGCCGGGTCGATGGCAGCCAAAGCCGTGGCTTGTTCTTCGGTCAGGGCTGGTGGCTGAATTGCCTCCGGCTTTCGCGTGGCGCGTCCGCTGCGGCGATCCGGTGGATCGAGACGCTTGAGCCCGACCGGCAAGGCCTGCAGAACGACCTCGCCATATGCGGCCTGATAGTAAGTACTTGCGAATTCGCAGAGCCGAAAGAAATCGGCCGGCAGTGGCGGCAAGTCGCGCAGAATTTCGACTGCCCGCTTCAGCTGATCCAGTGGCCAGTCGCTTTCGCCAACCACGTCAACGATAACGCCCAGTTTCTCGCCACGCCCGAATGGGACGCGAACCCGGTAGCCGATATCTGCGGTCGACGCCGTTTCAGCCAGATAATCAAAAAGGCGATGTAACGGCAAATCGAGGGCGACGCGTAAAACGGGCATGGATTTACCGGCCAAAGCCGTTATTTCTCCAAAAATTCGGATTTATTGCGACCCCAAACCGGGGTTTTTGAGTTGTCCACAAAAACTGTGGATAACTTTGTGGATTTCTTTTTGACTTTGGCGCCAGGTAACGGTTTGGTAAGGATTACGTCACTTTGCCGAAATATTGAGCAACATCATTATTCGTTTAAATTCAATAATTTAAATAAACAATGCTGAGTCAAGGGGTTTTTGGATTTTATTTTTGGCGAGAGGCAAAACTCTGTGCATAAGTCAAGCCTTGCCCCTCACTTATAGCTATTACTTACGTAATACTCGGCTGTATGAATGGACCGTCTCGACGAGTGCGGTAACGCTATCCGGCGGAGTGAATTGGGAAATGCCGTGCCCAAGGTTGAAAACGTGGCCGGTATTGGCCGGGCCGAAGCTGTCGAGCACTTTTTTCGCTTCGGCTGCGACGATTTCCGGCTGCGCAAACAGTACATTCGGATCGAGATTGCCCTGGAGCGCTACCTTGTCACCAACGCGACGGCGGGCATCGCCGATGTCGATGGTCCAATCGAGGCCGACCGCATCGCAGCCGATATCAGCTATTTTTTCGAGCCACAGGCCGCCATTCTTGGTGAACACGATGCTCGGAATGCGCTGACCGTCTTTTTCCTTTTTCAGGCCGGCAACGATGCGACGCATGTATTGCAGCGAGAATTCCTCGTAGGCCGCGTTGGACAACGAACCGCCCCAGGTGTCGAAGATCATCACGGCCTGGGCGCCGCAGTCGATCTGGGCATTCAGGTAGGCAATCACGGAATCAGCCGTCACTGACAGGATGCGGTGCAGCAGGTCCGGGCGGTTGTAGAGCATGCCCTTGATGTTACGGAAATCGCTTGAGCCCTCGCCTTCGACCATGTAGCAGGCCAGTGTATAGGGGCTGCCAGAGAAACCGATGAGGGGCACCGAGTTATCCAGGGCGCGGCGGATTTCCGAGACGGCGTCCATCACGTAGCCGAGATGCTCGTAGGGATCTGGCGCGGTCAGGTTATTGATGGCCCATTCTTCGCGCAGCGGGCGCTCGAACTTCGGCCCCTCGCCTTCGGCGAAGTAGAGGCCGAGGCCCATGGCGTCGGGCACGGTCAGGATGTCGGAGAACAGGATGGCGGCATCGAGATCATAGCGGGCCAGCGGTTGCAGCGTGACCTCGCAGGCCATGGCTGGCGACTTGCACAGGTTCAGGAAGTTACCGGCTCGTTTGCGGGTTTCGCAATATTCGGGAAGGTAACGGCCAGCCTGGCGCATCAGCCAGAGAGGCGTATATTCGGTCGGCTCTTTGAGAAGGGCGCGCAGGAAAGTATCGTTCTTGGGTCGGCTCACGTCGGACTCCGCCAGAAATTCGGAAAGGCGGAATTATCCGCCTTTCCGGGCGCCGGGTCACTTCCGCCAGAAGGCGGGGGTCAGAACAACGAGCAGGGTGAATATTTCAAGCCGGCCGAGCAGCATGGCGAAGATGCAAATCCAGGTCTGGAAGTCTTCAAGAACGGCATAGGTTGTCGACGGGCCAACTACGCCGAGGCCCGGTCCGGTGTTGTTGACGCTGGCGACGATGGCCGTGAAGGCCGATACGATATCGAGTCCGGTAAAGGCCATGAGCAAGGTCAGAGAAACGATACTGACCATGTACATGAAGGCGAATGAGAGAACCGCAAACAGGATAGGCTGCGCCGCCGTCTGGCCACCAATTCTGATGTTGTATACGGCATTCGGGTGCATCGCCCGCACCAGTTCGCGATAGACCTGCTTGTAAAGCAGGATCGCCCGCATCATCTTGATGCCGCCCCCGGTCGACCCCGCGCTGGTGGCAAAACTGGACAGGAACAGCATCCACAATGGCGCGAAGATCGGCCACAACGCAAAATCAACGCTGGCGTAACCAGTCGTTGTCGCAATCGAAATGACATTGAAGGCTGAATGACGAAACGCCGTGTCAAGATCAGCGTAGGCACCGTCTTTCCAGATATAGAGCGCGACAACGAGGATACTGGCAGCACAGACTCCGATGAACCAAGCGGCTTCCGGATCACGTAGATAGGGACGCAAGGAGCGTCCGCTAACGGCCAGAAACAGCGTCCCGAAATTCATGCCGGCAAAAAGCATGAAAACGATCGACACTAACTCGATAACTGGCGAGTTGAAATACCCGAAACTGGCGTCGTGCGTCGAGAAGCCGCCCAGCCCCATGGTTGAAAAACCGTGGCAAACGGCGTCGAACCAAGTCATGCCTGCCCACCGGTAGCCCAGAATGCAAGCCATCGAGACACCGAAGTAAACCAGCCACAATCCCTTGGCTGTCTCGGCAATGCGCGGCGTCATTTTTGAGTCCTTCATCGGACCCGGTGTTTCCGCCTTGAACATTTGCCGACCACCGATACCGAGCAAAGGCAGAATGGCGATGGCCAGCACGATCAGACCCATGCCACCAATCCAGACCAACTGGTGGCGCCACAGGTTGATCGACATGGGCAGCGTATCCAGATTGGACAATACCGTTGCCCCCGTGGTGGTCAACCCGGAGACCGTCTCGAAATAGGCGTCGGTATGGCTGATGCCAAGCTGCAGCATGAGCGGAATAGCCGCAAAAGCCGGCAAGACTGACCAGACCAGAACAACCATCAGGAAGCCGTCGCGGATGTTCAACTCCCGCTTGCAGCGACGGTAGCGATACCAGAGAAAGGCGCCACACAACATGGTCAGCGCGAAGGCTTCGTCGTAGGCCGTCTGCGCACCGTCGTTGGTGACATAGGACAGTATCAGCGGTGCCAGCATGGTCAGGCCGAAGAGCATGATGATCATGCCCAGTGCCCGATAAACAGGGGCAAAACGTGTCACGGTCTACCCCTTAAAAGAAGTGAAAACTGACCTGGAACAGCTTTTCGACCTTCTTGACGAGCTTCTTGCGGGTGCAGAAAACGATCACATGATCCTCCGCTTCAATCACCGTGTCGTGGTGCGCGATGACGACCTCGCCGTGACGGGTAATCGAAGTCCAGTCATCGGTCTGGCCAACGATCACAGCCCTGTCAAAATGCCGCACCAGCGCGGCAACCGTGACGCCATGCGGCCAGTCGATCTGGTCGATACGCTTGCCAATGATCTGCGAGGTTTTCGCATCGCCATGGGCAACCAGTTCCAAAGCTTCAGCCGCACCGCGTCGCAGCGAATGAACCTCGGCCACGTCGCCTTGCCGGACATGCGCCAACAGAGCACCAATCGAAACCTGGGCCGGCGAAATACCGATGTCGATCGGCCCGCCTTCTATCATCTCGGCATAGGCACGACGGTTGATCAGGGCAACCACGCGTTTGCTGCCCAGACGCTTGGCCAGGCTACCGGACATGATGTTGTCTTCATCGTCGTTGGTCACAGCAAGAAAGAGGTCCATCTCGGCGATGTTCTCCCGCTCCAGCAGCTCCTCGTCAGTCGCGTCGCCAAGCAGGACAAGGGTGTTGTCCAGTTCATTGGCGATCAATTCGGCGCGTTCCTTGCGGCCTTCAATCAGCTTGATTTCGTAGCGTTTCTCCAGCGACTTGGCCAGACGCAAGCCAATGTTGCCACCGCCGGCGATCATGATCCGCTCGACCGGCTTCATCATCCGCCTGAGCTGGCGGAGAACCGGCCGGATGTGCTCGGCGGCAGCCAGCAGAAAGACCTCGTCGCCGGCCTCAACAACCGTTTCGCCTTCGGGAAAAACAGCCTGGTCACGGCGAAAAATGGCGGCAATCCGGGCATCCATGTCGGGCGGCAGAAACTCGCGCATCTGCTTGATCTGCTTGCCGACCAGCAAGCCACCCTCGTAAGCGCGCACAGCCACCAGGCTGACCCGCCCCTTGGCAAAATTGAGCACCTGCAGTGCTTCGGGAAACTCGATCAGGCGACGAATATACTCGGTAATCACCTGTTCCGGGCAGAGCGCGAAATCCACCGCAAAATTTTCCGGCGACAGCAGGCTCTCGTCCTCGAGAAAGTCGCGCGAACGCAGACGGGCAATCCGCGTCGGCACATTGAAGACGCTGTGCGCCAGCTTGCACGCCACCAGATTGGACTGGTCACTTTGAGTCACCGCAATGACCATGTCGGCGTCTTCCGCCCCGGCTTCGCGCAGCGTCGACGGCGTCGCCGCGTTGCCGACCACCGTGCGCAGATCGAGCCGGTCCTGCAACTGGGCGAGCCGTGCAGCATCGTAGTCTACGATCGTAATGTCGTTTTCTTCTGAAACCAGACCTTCAGCGACACTGGCGCCAACCTGCCCGGCACCGAGAATGATGACTTTCATGTCTCCCCCCTTGTATCCGGGTAATTATTCTTCGCTGCGTTTGCCGAGCTTGACGTCCAGTTGTTTGAGTTTTCGGTACAAATGCGTGCGCTCAAGCCCGGAGCGATCAGCCAGCTTGGTCATGTTGCCACCTTCAAGACGCAGATGATGCTCGAAGTACATTTTTTCAAAAGCATCGCGTGCCTCGCGCAAGGGTTGATCGAAGAGCGGCAGCAACGAAAGCATCTCAGGGTTGCCACCAGCGTCTACCGGCATGACACGGGCAACGTCGTCGGCGCTGATTTCTTCTTCGAGGGAAGTGATCGCCAGATTGCGCACCAGCGCATAAAGGTCGTTCCAGCTTGATTCCGGGTTGGTTTTCCAGGACAAGGTGCGCAGTGCATTGAGCGCTCCGCTCGACAAACGACGCGCTTGCACCTCGCCGCGCTCGACGAAATTGGTCAGCAGAAGGCTGGCGATTTCCGGCAGCTCATCACCATGCCCGGCCAGCGACGGCATGGCTACCCAGATTTCGCCAAGACGGGCCAGCAGCTTGCTGTCCCAGCCCGCTTCGCTGAGTGCGCTGGCACTGCTCAGCGTGGCGGCGATCATTTGCAAATTGAGCTTTTCCAGCCGGTCGACCGCAAAAGCCATATTCATTTGCTGCATTTTGCCAAGCCCGGCCATATCCGGCACGAACAGGATGCCTCCGGACACTTTTTCGAGCATTTCCTGCGTCAGGGCACTGCTCACACCTGACAAATCAAGCCATGGTGCACGCGGCGGCTGCAGGGTCCGGGCGCAAATTTCGGCCATGCCGCCATTGGCCCCCTTGATCAGCAAAATGGGGGACTTTGCCGCCGCCTGCTCAAGGCGGCGCTTGAACTCCTTGACGAAGGAAAGACGACTGAACGCCTCCAATGTCAGCGCCGGGCGGGCCGGGGACTTGTCGTGCTTGAGGGCTTTCTGGACGGTAGAAAGCAGTTTTTGCAGGGCGATTGGCTTTTCGAGGAAATCGAAGGCGCCGAAGCGCGTCGCCTCAACCGCCGTATCGATCGTGCCGTGTCCGGACATCATCACCACCGGCATATTGAGATGCCCGGCCGCGTGCCACTCCTTGAGCAGCGTGATGCCATCGGTGTCGGGCATCCAGATGTCGAGCAGCACGAGGTCTGGACGCAATTCGCTGCGGATCAGGCGGGCAGCCGTGGCATTTTCGGCGACACGCACGTCGTAGCCTTCGTCGATCAGGATTTCCGACAATAGTTCGCGAATACCGACTTCGTCGTCAACGACCAGAATGATTGCCATTTTTGACTTCCTCCGCTTTCACCAGGGGCAGGCGAATATCGATCCGCGCGCCGCCCTCGGGTGCATTGCTTATTTCGATGGTACCCAGGTGTTCTTCGACAATTTTTTTGACAATGGGCAAGCCGAGGCCTGTGCCACGGGCCTTGGTGGTGACATAAGGTTCGAAGATGCGCGGCAACAGTTCGACCGGAAAACCGGGTCCGTTGTCGGCAATGGTCAGGCTGGCTTGACGGCCGACGGCTTCGGTCTGGATCAGGATGCGCGTCTCGTCACGGCCTTCCAGCGCGTCTTCGGCGTTGCGCAGCAGATTGTGGATGATCTGCCGCAATTGCGTGGCATCGCCGAGAATGGGTGGCAAATCGGCGGCCAGTCGCGTTTCGATGGTCGCCGATGAACTTTCGTAGAGTCCCAGCACTTCGCCGATCAGTTCGTTGAGGTCGAGCTCCGCCACTTCCGGTGCCGGCATCCGGGCGTAATCGCGGAAATCGTCGACCATGCGCTTCATGGCCTGGACCTGGTTGATGATTGTCTGCGTGCCGCGCGCCAGCATGTCGGCATCGCCGTTGGAAAGCTTGTCGGCCAGCTTGAATTGCAGGCGCTCGGCCGAAAGCTGGATCGGCGTCAGCGGATTCTTGATTTCATGTGCCAGACGACGCGCCACTTCGCCCCAGGCAGCGCTGCGCTGGGCCGCAATCAGGCGCGTGACGTCGTCAAAGACCACAACATCGCCACCACCGCTGGCTTCCGGCAGACGGGAACCGCGCAACAACAACACCTGCGGCATTCCGTTCGGCCGTTCCATTTCGAGCTGGGCTTGCCATTCGGCTTCTTCCGTACCTGAAAAATGTTCCCGGATAAAAGCACCAAGGGCCTGTTGACGCGGCCAATGATCAGCCGGCGACCCAACCAGGCCCATGAAATCGTCGTTCAGAATGGTCAGGGCCCCCTCGTTGACCGTGCGCAGGACGAAATGGCGGTCAAAAACCAGCACCCCGGTGGACAGATTGGCCAGGATCGATTCGAGATAGCCACGCGCCGATTCAAGTTCCGCCCGATGGCGCTCGGTTTCGCGTCGGGCATCATCAAGCTGGCGGGTCATCCGGTTGAAGGACTGGGTCAAAACACCCAGTTCGTCGCCGCTGTAGATGGCCTGGCGCGGCGAAAAGTCGCCTTGCGCCACAGCCTGCGTGCCTTCGGCCAGAATATAGAGCGGCGCGGCCAGCCGACGGGCCATCACATAAGCCAGCGCGAAGGCGCCGAAGAGGGCAACGAGCACGGTCAGCGTCAGCGTCAGGGCATAAATGCGGGTCAGACCTTCGCGGGCCAGATGCAATTCCTGATAATCGCGATAAACGCCCTGCACGGCATCGGCGTCATGGGCCAGTCCCGGCGGCACCGGTTGGGTCATTTGCAGGATGCGCGGCTCCTCGAACATACCGCGGGAGCTGACCGGCACGAGCACGCGCAGGTAAAGTTTGCCACCATCGCCTTCGATGGTACTCACCATCTGCGTGCTGCGCGCCTGTTTGAGCTGGGCCTGGCTGGGCAAATCGGGGAGCAGGCTGGACAGTTCGGTGGTGGCGCTCGACAGTAATTGGCCGCCGACTGAAAACAGCGCTACCGACTGAACGCCCTTCTCTTCGCGCAGGCGCAACAGGGCCGAGCGGCGCGACGATTCTTGAATGTCGGACAATTCTGCAGCGACACTGCGCGCCTTTTCGCCGAGATCGAGCAACAGCGAATCAAGTGCCGAGCGGCCGAGTTGCAGGCCGGATTCGAGGGCCTTCTCGACGCGCACATCGAACCAGCTTTCGATCGACCGGGTAACGAACTGCACCGACACGCCATAGACCAGCGCCCCGGGCAATACGGCGATGACGCCGAACATCAGCATCAGGCGCAGCTTGAGGCGGGCGCCGAAAACCTGGGCCTGATAATCACGCCACAGCGTGCGCAACTGCCAGCCGACCAGGCCGAGCATACCAAGCGCCAGCACGACATTAAGCGCGATGAGCAGCGGATAGTTGCGGGAGAAAAGCACGGTATCCGCTGCCGTGGACATCAACAGCAGGAACCACAGGATGCCGCCAACGGCTGCCGCAAATGCCCCGCCCGCTGCGACGATACGCTTCACTTGGCCTCCGCCGCGGGCAAGTTGGCCGGCCAGGTTTTCCAGTCGGACCCGAGGCTCCAGTCCTTGTTGCCAAGAGCGCTGATCTGGAAGGGACGCGGCAATTGGGTAACGTCGAGCCGCATGCGCAACGATGCTTCGTAAGGTTCGCCAGGACGGACCAGTTTTTCGTTCTTGTCGATGACCGTCCAGCTGCGCAGCCGGGCCAGCACCTGCATGGCCTCGGACAGGGTCTGGAACGACTGATGCAGACCACCAGTGGTCAGCCGGTATTGCCGGGTCAACGCGTGGTAGGACAGGCGATAGGTCTGGCTGCGGCTGACCAGTTTTTCATCGAGCCAATACCAGCGGGCTTTGCTCAACTCGAAATCGGCGACGAAATAGAGCACGACGCCCTTGGTCACCGCTTCTTCGAGGCGCGGATTCAATTCGAACTTGAAATCGGCAGAAAGAACATAGCCATCTTCGCTGGCTGAAAGCTGCGGATTGCTGATGTCGATTTCTGCGGTCCACGCCAAAACAGGCACCAATAGCAGCAACAGCAGCCATCGGCGCAGAGGATCAAGCACGCTTTTCGAGCAAGCAGTAGAAAAAGCCATCGTGTTCAGCACTCGGCAAGAGCTGTTCTTCATGACAACAGTGAGCCTGCGGCTGGCGCGCCAGGAAGCGCGAAATCTGCCCGCCATTTTCGGCCGGAAAAACCGAGCAGGTCACGTAGAGCAGTTTACCGCCCGGCCGCACGACCTGCCACAAGGCGTCGAGAATTCGCGCCTGTGTTGTGGCAAAACTGGCGATGTCGGCCTCGCGACGCAACCACTTGGCGTCCGGATTGCGACGCACGACGCCGCTGGCTGTGCATGGGACGTCAGCCAGTACCGCGTCGAAAAGGCGACCATCCCACCAGCTCGTCAATTTGGCGCAGTCGGCATCCTGAATCTCGGCGCTCAGGCCAAGGCGCGACAGCGTTTCGGCGACGCGCCGGCAGCGCGAAGGCTTCAGATCAAGCGCCAGCAGGTCGATTTCGCCGCGCTCGAGCAGGTGCGCCGTCTTGCCGCCCGGTGCGGCGCAGGCGTCGAGCACGCGACTGCCCGGCGCCGGATCGAGCAGCGTGGCAGCCATTTGTGCCCCGGGATCCTGCACCGATACGAGGCCATCGGCGAAACCGGGCAATGCGTCGACCGGCACCGGCTTGTCGAGGGCCAGTCCGCATTCGCCGACGGGTTTGGCGGGAATACCTTCGGCCGCCAGCTTCATGATGTAATCGTCGCGCGAAACGCGGCGGGTGTTGACGCGCAGACCCATCGGCGGTGGCGAATTGCCGGCGGCGACGATGGCCGGCCAGTCCTGCGGATAAGCAGCCTGCAACTGGGCCAGCCACCAGTCCGGGTGCATGGTCGAAGCAACGGGATCGGCGGCAAATTCGGCGGTCAGTGCCGCTTGCTGGCGCAAGAAATTGCGCAACACACCATTGACCAGCGCCTTGAAATTCCCGCCCGCTACCTCGGCGGCCGCCGAAACGGCCTGATCGACAACCGTATGCGCGGCATCCGGACGGGTTTCGAGGCGATAAATGGCGACCAGCAACAGGGCGCGCACTTCGTCGCTGGCCAGCGGTTTTTGCAGCAGCTTGGATAGATAGAAATCGCCGCGCCCGTAGGCGCGCAGGCTGCCATAGACGAGATCCTGCACGGCCGGACGGGCCTCCGGCTCGACCCGGCCCAGCAGGCCGTCGGCCAGACTCTGTCCGCCGAAAACGGCGGTATCGATACGGGACGCCTGCAACAGGGCGTAAGCGAGTGAATTGAGCGGCAAACTGGACATAGGCGGGCATTATCGCACGCGGCATAATGGCGGAATGCGGCAAATCCTCCTCGCCCTGCTTTTCTTTGCCGTAGCCGCTCCGGCCTGTGCCTGGAATGGGGCCGGCCACCGTCTGACCGCGGTCATTGCGTGGCAGCAACTATCGCCCGCGACGCAGACGGCGCTCAGCGAAGCACTGTCCCGACATCCCGACTACGAACGCTGGATGGAAAAGTCGCGCTCCATTGCTGGCATCGATATCTTCGCCGAAGCCTCGACCTGGCCAGACGACATTCGTAACGACCCGCGCTTTTACGACGAAGACCGCGACCCCGCCACACCCGCTCTCACCGGGCTTTCCGACACGGCACGTCACAAACGCTGGCACTACGTGGACCTCAATGCCGCCGGCCATACCAAATCCGGCGAACTGGACGCTCAAATCGAGCGCCTGAGCCGAGTTCTACGGTCAACCGGAAAAAAGGCCGAAATTTCAAATGTCCTGCCCTGGCTCATCCACCTCGTAGGCGACATCCACCAACCGCTGCACGTCGGCCGCCATGGCGACGAGGGTGGCAACGAGGTTGAGATCGAAAATCCGTTCAACAAACGCCTGCCGTTCAGCAGCCTGCATGTTTACTGGGACGATCTGCCCGGCCCGCCCTGGCTGCGCGGCAAGCGCCTGCAACAAAACGCAGCGCGCCTGCTGGAAAACCATCCGCCACCAGCGCAAGGCAATGTCGGGCTGTGGCGCAACGAAAGCCATCGCCTGTTGACCGAGGCGTACCCGGAGGCCAGCGGCAGCCTGCTACCGATCGTCACCGAGGATTTCCGCCGGCGCAGCCGGGAAATCGCTGACCGCCGCATCGTCGAAGCCGGCTACCGGCTGGGCGGACTGCTCGAAGCCATTTTCGGCCAGCGCATTTCACGTGAAACGCCATAAAATTGTCATATGAACGGCCTGCACCTGATCGCTGACCTCCACGACTGCCACTGCGCCCCCAGCTTTCTGCTCGACGCACCGGGGCTCGAAGCGTTCTGCGTCGACGCCTGCCAACGCCACGGCTTGACCGTCGTCGGCCGGCTGTTCCATACCTTCCACGACGCCGGTGGCCAATCGGCCGGCGTCACCGGCACCGTCGTCCTCGCCGAATCCCACCTTGCCGTGCACACCTGGCCCGAGATCGCCAGCGTCACGCTCGATGTTTACGTCTGCAACTTTAGCGGCGACAACAGTTCCAAGGCTAGTGCCCTGTTTGACGAAGTCATCGACCGATTTGCGCCGGAGGTCCGACAGTGCACGAGCGTCGGACGCGGCCGTCTGGCACCGGCAAAGTAGCAGCCGGCTGCTACCCGCCCGCCGGAAAATCCTCCGACAATGTTTTTGCCCGCCGACCATCTTGCCGGCGGCATGACAAAGGAGACAAACATGGCTGCCAAAAAAATTCTCATGCTGACCGGTGACTACACCGAAGATTACGAAACGATGGTGCCCTTTCAGGCACTGCTCATGGTCGGCCACACCGTCCATGCTGCCTGTCCGGGCAAAAAGGCCGGCGACTTCGTGCGCACTGCCATCCACGACTTCGAAGGCGACCAGACCTACAGCGAAAAGCCCGGCCACAACTTCACGCTGAACGCCAGCTTCGCCGACATCCGCGCTGAGGACTACGATGCACTGGTCGTTCCCGGCGGTCGCGCCCCCGAATACCTGCGCCTGAACCCCGAGGTCCTGGCCTTGGTTCGCCACTTTGCCGACACCGGAAAGCCGATTGCAGCGATCTGCCACGGCGCACAACTGCTGGCGGCAGCGGGGGTTCTGAATGGTCGTTCGTGCAGCGCCTATCCGGCCTGCGGCCCCGAAGTCCGCTTGGCCGGCGGGCAATATGCCGACATTCCGGTCGATCAGGCCCACGTCGATGGCAATCTGGTCACCGCCCCGGCCTGGCCCGCGCACCCGGCCTGGCTGGCCAAATTCCTGCCGTTGCTCGGCACCCGGATCACGCTTTGACCGATGGACCGGGCGACATCACCTTGGTGTTGCCCGATCCGACCAGGAGGCAACATGTGTGAAATCTACGTCAAGGCCGACCCGATGCTCTATGAGTCGCGGGCCCGCTCGCTGCGCATTCATGGCTTCGTCACCAAGATCAGGCTGGAAAACCTGTTCTGGGACATCCTGGCCGAACTGGCCGGCAACGAGGGAATGACGACCAACCAGTTGATCGCCAAGCTCTATGATGAAATCGAGGCCTACCGCGGCGAAGTCGAAAACTTCGCCTCCTTCCTGCGCGTCACCTGCCTGCGTTATCTGACACTGCGCCACCAGAAACCGGGCGAAAGGCCGAGTCTGGCCGTCGTCGGAACCCTGCCCCCAACCATTCGTGAACAGCCGATCCGCGTTGCAGCTGGCTGAAGCTGTTCAGCGGAAATCAGGCGGGAATATCGAAGCGGTCGCCAACCTTCAACGGATGCCCGGCCAGGAATTGCTGCACCGGCAAACGCTTGCCACCGGCCTTCTGCAATTCAGTAACGGCCAGCGCGCCTTCGCCACAGGCGATAACGACACTGCTACGGTCAACTGCCAAAATCGTGCCAATTTCACCCTCACCGGCCACCGGCGTCGCCAGCCACAATTTCACCGTTTGGCCGCCAAAGAGGGCTTGGGCCCCGGGGAAGGGGTTGAAGGCGCGGATATGGCGATCCAGTTCCGCCGCACTCTTCGACCAATCGATCAGCGCCTCGGCCTTCTCGATCTTGTGCGCGTAAGTCACCCCCGCAGCCGGTTGTGGCTCGGCCGGCAGCGGCAACTTGCCCAGCGCCTCGACGACCAGCTTCGCGCCCAGTTCGGCTAATCGGTCATGCAACGTAGCCGTGGTATCACTCGCCTCGATGGGGAACGCCCCACGCAGCAGTACCGGCCCGGTATCCAGACCGGCCTCCATCTGCATGATACAAACACCCGTCTCGGCATCGCCGGCCAACAGGGCCCGCTGGATCGGCGCCGCACCGCGCCAGCGCGGCAGCAGCGAGCCATGAATATTGATACAGCCGAAACGCGGCATGTCGAGGACGACCTGCGGCAGGATCAGACCGTAGGCCGCGACCACCATGACCTCGGCGCCAATCGCCGCAATCTTCGCCTGCGCCTCGGCGTCCCTCAATGTCAGCGGCTGGAAGACTTCGATGCCATGCTCCAGCGCCACCTTCTTGACCGCCGACGGCTGCAAACTCATGCCACGCCCGGCCGGCCGATCCGGTTGAGTCAGTACCAGCGCCACATCGTGCCCCGCCGCAACAATGGCCCGCAAAGCCTGCGCGGCAAATTCCGGCGTCCCGGCAAAAATCAGCTTCATGCCGTGACGCGCGCCTGTTTGGCCATCTTGTTCTTGATCCGAGTCTGTTTAAGTAGCGACAGGTGATCGACGAAGACCGTCCCGTTGAGATGGTCGATTTCGTGCTGGATGCACACCGCCAGCAGGCCCTCAGCCTCCAGCGTGTGCTGCTTGCCGTCGAGATCGAGATAGGTCACCGACACCCGTTCGGCACGCTCGACCTTGTCGTAGATGCCGGGCACCGACAGGCAACCCTCCTCGCCAATCTGCGAACCCTCGCACCGGCCAAGCGTCGGATTGATGAAAACCTGCAGTTCGCTCTTGTCTTCAGAAACATCGATCACGACGATACGCTTATGCACATCGACCTGAGTCGCCGCCAAGCCGATTCCCGGAGCCTCGTACATGGTTTCTGCCATGTCGGCGACCAGTTTTCGGGTGCTGTCATCGACCTTGGTAACAAGGGCTGCGACCTTTTTCAGACGCGGGTCGGGGAAACGCAAAATGGGTAAGAGGGCCATATGAAAATAGGAATAAAAGCTTGCTCGATTAGGTTATTACGTGCAGAATCTAAAGCAATTCCCGAGATATGGAACGCAAATTGATCGCCGCTGTATTGAGACTGCGACGACGGTAATGCGTTCCGCCGGCACATGAGGTTACGACTATGGTTCGCATTATATCCGCGCTCATCCTGGCCGTGACGGCCGCCTGCGCATCGGCCGCCGAGCCGCTAACGCTCGTCGATAACCCGCCCGACCGGCACATCGTCGTCAAAGGTGACACCCTGTGGGGCATTTCGGGCAAATTCCTCAAGCAACCTTGGCGCTGGCCGGAAATCTGGCAGATGAACAAGGAAGAAATCAAGAACCCGCACTGGATTTATCCCGGCGACATCATCCTGCTCGATACATCGAGCGGATCACCTCGCCTCAAAATGGCCAAACGCGTCACCGGCCAGGACGGCAAGGTCCAGCCAATGGTCTATAGCACCCCGGGCGAATTGGTCATCCCCAGCATTCCGTCGAACATCATTGAGCCATTCATTTCCCAGCCGTTGATTGTCGAATCAAGCGGCAGCAACAGCGAAGCAGTCATTGTTGCAGCCCAGGAAGACCGCATGCTGCTCGGCACCGGCGACTCCTTCTACGCCAAGGGCATCGCCGATGGCAGCATCGAAAAATGGCAACTTTTCCGCAAGGGCAAACCGCTGAAGGATCCGAAAACCGGAGAGGTCCTCGCTTACGAAGCCTTTTACCTCGGCAATGCCCGTCTGATCAAGCCAGGCGAACCCGCTACGCTGCGCGTCACGCTGGCCAAAGAAGAAATTGCGCGCGGCGACGAACTGATTCCGGCTCAGCCACCGGAAATCATCTCCTATGTTCCGCATCGTCCGGATCAGGCAATTGAAGCCAGCATCATGTCGATCTACGGCGGCGTTCAGGAAGGCGGAACAACATCCGTCGTATCTCTGACCCGCGGCAAAAACGACGGTCTGGAAGTCGGCCACGTCGTTGCGCTATTCCGCAATCGTGTTTCAACGAATATCGACGATAACGGCATTCGAACCGATACTCCAGTCCCCGAAGAACGCTACGGATTGGCCTTCGTCTTCCGAGTCTTCGACCGGGTAGCCTACGCTCTGGTCGTCAGCTCATCCAAATCCGTCATCGTCGGGGATTCGGCAAGAAATCCGTGATCATCTCCGAAGGCTTGGCCGCCTGGTTGCGGCTGACGCTTATCCCCGGTATCGGCGGCGAGTCGCAAAGAAAGCTACTCGCCGCTTTCGGTTTACCCGAGGCTGTTTTCTCAGCCGGGCGGCTCGCTGCACGTAGCGTTATCGGCGACCGCGCCGACCTGCTTTTTGATTTTGATCCGGCAGCAGAGGTTGACCGCAGCATCGAGTGGGCCAGTCAGCCGGGACAGCATATCCTGACCCTGGCCGACGACGCCTACCCGAAAGCGCTGCTCGAAATCGCCGATCCGCCCAGCCTGCTTTACGTTCGCGGCAATCCCACCATACTCAAGATGCGCTGCCTTGCAATGGTCGGCAGCCGAAATGCGACACCTCAAGGCCTGCAAACCGCTGAAAACTTTGCCAAGACGCTGGCGGCAAAAGGCCTCTGCATCGTCAGCGGCCTGGCCCTGGGGATTGACGCTGCCGCCCACCGCGGCGCGCTATCAGCCGGCGGCGACACGATTGCCGTCATCGGTACCGGCGCCGATCGCATCTACCCCGCCCGCAACAAGGAACTGGCGCTGGCCATTGTCGAACATGGCGCCATCATTTCCGAATTTCCGCTCGGCACCCCGTCCATTGCCGCCAATTTCCCGCGGCGCAACCGCATCATTTCCGGCCTGTCGTGCGGGGTGCTGGTCGTTGAGGCGGCGCCCGAAAGCGGTTCGCTGATCACGGCACGCCTGGCCGGCGAACAGGGACGAGAAGTTTTCGCCATCCCCGGCTCCATTCACTCACCCGTCGCCCGCGGCTGTCACAAACTGATCAAGCAAGGCGCCAAATTGGTCGAAACCGCGAACGATGTTCTCGAAGAGCTGGGTAACCTCACCTCTCCTGAAGAACCAGAACAAAGCACGTCTACTGACGACGAACACCCTGTTCTCGCCGCCCTCGGCCACAATCCATGTGGCCTGGACGACCTGGTCGAATACACCGGACAGAGCGCTGACCAATTGCTTCCCGAACTCCTGATGCTCGAACTCTCGGGCAAAATCGCCCCCCTGCCCGGCAACCGCTACCAGCGCCTGAGCTAGGTCCCCCATATATAGAGACGGCTTGCCAAGCCGCGCACCGGGCACTTATCATGCCCCGGACTCCACAGGCCCCAACATGACCAAAAAGCTGATAATTGCCGAGAAACCTTCCGTCGCTGCCGACATCGCCAAGGCGTTGGGGGGCTTTACCAAGCACGACGACTATTTCGAAAGTGACACCCACGTCATTTCCTCGGCTGTCGGTCACCTGCTGGAACTCGCCTGCCCCGAGGAATTCGAGGTCAAGCGCGGCAAATGGTCGTTTGCTCACCTGCCCGTCATCCCACCGCACTTTGCGCTGAAGCCGATCGAGAAGACCGAATCCCGACTCAAGGTGCTGGCCAAGCTGATCAAGCGCAAGGATGTCAGCGCCCTGATCAATGCCTGTGACGCGGGGCGCGAAGGTGAATTGATCTTCAACTACATCGCCCAGCACACCAAGTCCGGCAAACCGGTACAACGGCTGTGGCTGCAATCGATGACGCAAGGCGCCATCCGCGACGGTTTCTCGCGCCTGCGCAATGGCAACGAAATGCAGGGCCTCGGCGACGCCGCCGTCTGCCGCTCCGAATCCGACTGGCTGGTCGGCATCAATGGCACACGGGCGATGACCGCCTTCAATTCGAAGACCGGCGGCTTCCACCTAACCACCGTCGGCCGCGTTCAGACCCCGACGCTGGCCATCGTCGTCGAGCGCGAAAAACGCATCCGCGAGTTCAAGCCGCGCGACTATTGGGAAGTCGAAGCTGAATTCACCGCCAAAGCCGGCAGTTACAAAGGCAAGTGGTTCGACGAAGGCTTCAAGGGCAAGAACGAAGACGAACATGCCCGCGCAGATCGCCTGTGGGAACAAAACAAGGCCGACGCCATCCGCGCCGCCACCCTGGGCAAGCCGGGCGACGTAACCGAGGAAGCCAAGCCGGAAACCCGTTTGTCGCCGGCGCTCTTCGATTTGACCACCCTGCAGCGCGAAGCCAACAGCCGTTTCGGCTTCTCCGCAAAGACCACGCTGTCACTGGCCCAGGCGCTGTACGAAAAGCACAAGGTCCTGACCTACCCACGGACCGACTCGCGCTGCCTGCCGGAAGACTATCTACCCACCGTCAAGGAGACCCTCGCCGTGCTGACCGGCGAAGGTGCCGGCAAGGGTCACGACGAGGTGCTGCTCGCCCGCTATTCGCCGTTTGCCCACCAGATTTTGGCCCGCAACTGGGTGTTGCCGAACAAGCGCATCTTCAACAACGCCAAGATCAGCGATCACTTCGCCATCATTCCGACGCCGCAGGCCCCGAAAAGCCTCAACGAACTGGAACAGAAGCTCTACGACTTCGTCGTTCGCCGCTTTCTGTCCATCTTCTTCCCGGCCGCCGAATACATGGTGACCACCCGCATCACCCGCGTCGAAGGCCACCCCTTCAAGACCGAGGGCAAGGTGCTGGTCAATCCGGGCTGGCTTGCCGTGCATGGCAAGGAAGGTCAGGACGGCGATGAAGGCAATCTCGTTGCGGTCGACGCCAAGGAAAAGGTCAAAGCCGACGAAGTCACGGTCAAAGCCAACGCCACCAAGCCGCCGCCGCGCTACTCTGAAGCCACCCTGCTCTCCGCCATGGAAGGCGCCGGCAAGATGGTCGACGACGAGGAACTCAAGGCGGCCATGGCCGGCCGCGGCCTCGGCACGCCAGCGACACGCGCCCAGATCATCGAAAACCTCATCGGCGAGCAATACATGCACCGCGAAGGCCGCGAACTGATCCCGACGGCCAAGGCTTTCTCGCTGATGACGCTGCTCAACGGCCTCGGCATCAACGAACTGACCCAGCCGGAACTGACTGGCGACTGGGAATGGAAGCTCGGACGGATCGAAAAAGGCGAATTCACACGCGAGGAATTCATGCGCGAAATCGCCGAAATGACCCGCCACATGGTCGAACGCGCCAAGCACTACGAAGCCGATACGATTCCCGGCGATTTCGGCGTGTTGACCGCGAAATGCCCACGCTGCGGTGGCGAGATTCGTGAAACCTACAAGAAATTCCAGTGCGGTGGCTGCGACTATTCGCTATGGAAAATTGTCGCCGGCCGCCAGTTCGAACCGGCTGAAATCGACACCCTGATCAACGAAGGCACGATTGGCCCGCTAACCGGCTTCCGCAACAAGATGGGCCGCACTTTTGCTGCCGCCATCAAGCTCAATGACGACAAATTGCCGGAATTCGATTTCGGCCAGGACAAGGCCGACGCGGCCGATGCCGAGCCGGTCGACTTTTCGGCGCAGGAAAGCATCGGCAAATGCCCGAAATGCGCCAGCAACGTCTTCGATCACGGCAATTCCTACGTCTGCGAAAAATCGGTCGGGCCGGACAAGACCTGCGATTTCCGCTCCGGCAAGATCATTCTTCAGCAACCGATCGACCTCGGCCAGATGAAGAAATTACTGGCCGAAGGCAAGACTGACCTGCTCAAGGAGTTCGTCTCCAACCGAACCCGCCGCAAGTTCTCGGCCTATCTGGTGGCCAAGGACGGCAAGGTCGGCTTCGAGTTTGAGAAGAAAGTCGCCAAGCCCAAGGCGCCAGCCAAGAAGAAAACCGACGCGGCGACCTGATTCACCGCCAGCCACACAGCAAAAAGCCCTCCGCGAACGCCGAGGGCTTTTTTTCGCACTGCGAAATGAGCGCTATCAGACTTGCCGTTCCACGTGAAACCTCAACGAACTGCCAAAGCTCCCGGTAGCTGGCAGGAGAGCAGTGCGGCGCGCACGGCGTCGATGGCTTGCGGGCGCGGGAAGGTGATGCGCCAGACTAGGCCGACGGTGCGTTTGGGCTGGGTTCCGGCAAAGGGCAGCACCCTGACCATCGGTTCCTTGGTGATCAGCGGATCGGCAGCCGTGCTCGGCATCACCGCGACGCCGGCGCCGCTGGCCACCATGTAGCGGATGGTTTCGAGCGAGCTGCCTTCGAGCGAATGTTCGAGCGCATCCGGTGCGCTGAGGCGGGGGCAGGACTCGAGGACCTGATCGCGGAAGCAGTTGCCCTGGCCGAGCAGAAGCAGGTTCTGGCCATCCAGCTCATTGCCATTGACGTCCGAACGGGAAGCCCACGGATGGCTGGCCGGGACGACGACGCGGAAAGGCTCGTCGTACACCGGCTGGGCGACCAGACCGGGTTCGGCAAAGGGTAGCGCGATGACGATGACGTCGAGTTCGCCAGCCTTGAGCGCGGGAATCAGATTGGCCGTGAAATCTTCCTTGAGGAAGAGCGGCATATTTGGCGCCTGCTTGCTCAGCGCGGGAATCAACTGGGGCAGCAGGTAGGGCGCAATGGTGTAGATGATGCCGACGCGGAGTTGGCCGCTCAGCGGTTCGCCAGTCGCTTCGGCGATCTCTTCGAGCTTGACGGCTTCTTCGAGAACACGGGTGGCCTGGGCGACGATACGCTCACCGAGCGGCGTGATGCGGACGTCGCTGGCCCCGCGTTCAAAGAGCGGCGAGCCGAGCTGGCCTTCGACCTTCTTGAGTGCCACCGACAGGGTCGGCTGGCTGACGTGGCAGGCATCGGCTGCCTTGCCGAAATGCCGCTCGCGGGCCAGAGCCACGATGTAGCGCATTTCGGTCAGGGTCATTTGGAATATCCGAGTTTTTGCAGGTCGACCGCAGAAAGCCAACGCCACTCGCCGGGCTTGAGGTCTGGCGGTAACGTCAGTTCGCCAACAGCTTCGCGGTGCAGCGCCTCGACGCGATTGCTGACGGCAGCGACCATACGTTTGACCTGATGGTATTTGCCTTCGGTCAGGGTCAGACGCAGCAGCTTTTCGCCGACAATTTCGGCGGCGGCAGCGGCAATCGTTTCGTACTCGTCGGCGAGCAGGACACCGGCCAGTAGCTGATCGATCTGCGCCTGATCGAGCGGGTGTTTGGTCGTTGCCAGATAGACTTTCGGCACCTTGCGTTTGGCCGAGGATAGCTGGTGGTTCAACTGGCCGTCGTCGGTGATCAGCAGCAGTCCGGTAGTGTCTTCGTCGAGCCGGCCAATCGGCTGCACATCGCGTTCACGCAAGGGCACCGGCAGCAGTTCGAGGACGCTGGCGTGGTGTTTCGGTTTGCGTGAGCATTCGTAGCCGGCCGGCTTGTTGAGCATCAACGTGGCGAATTCGGCATAGGGCCAATCGACGCCATCGACGGTAAAAACCAGACCTTCGATGTCGAGTTCGACGAAAGGATCGTCGCAAACCTGGCCATTGATCGCGACACGTCCGCGGCGGATGAGGCCCCGGCATTCCCGACGGGAGCCAAAACCGTGTTTTTGGAGGATACGTTCTAGTTGCATGGCCGAGATGTTAACATCCGCCCCATGAATTTCGAACATCTCATACAAATCAACGACCCGGAAAATCCGCTGGTCGAAACCATGACCCGTGATCAGCTCTGGCAGGGCCTGCTCCATCGCGTTGAAAACGCCGTTCCTTTCCTGCCCGGACTGGAATCCTGCACCATTCTCGAGCGGCAGGCCGACACCCTGCTCCGCGAACTCGATTTCGGCCCGGCCGTGATTCATGACCGGGTGACGCTGCTCGCCATGGAATGGGTGCGTTTCGATATCCAGCCCTCCGAGGTCCATCCCGGCGGCAGCCTGATGATCACCATCGAGGAGCCGGAACCCGGTTTCCTGTTCCTGCGCTTCGCTTACCAGACAACGTTGGCAACCGATCCGAACTCCGAGGAACGAGCCTACATCGAGTACGTAAAATCGGCCTACAACCAGTCCGACATCGATTGTGTGCGGATCATCCGCACCCTGGCAGCCGGCGGCAAGATTCAATAAAAAAGGCCGAAAACGCGTTGCGTTTCGGCCTTCTGCGATCAAACCGGGCTTGCCACGGTCAACCGGAAAAATGGCTAAAAATCAAGTTTCGTTGAAAGCCTGAACGGCTCTCAACAAAGGTTTTACTCGACGCCCTGCGAAGCCAGGTAGTCTTCATAGCCGCCAAGGTAATCGATGATCCGGCCATCGCTCTTCACTTCCAGCACACGGGTGGACAGCGAGGAAACGAATTCGCGGTCGTGCGAGACGAAGACCAGCGTACCGGGGAATTTTTCCAGGCCGCTGTTGAGCGCTTCGATCGATTCCATGTCGAGGTGGTTGGTCGGTTCGTCCATGAGCAGCACGTTATGCTTCGACAGCATGAGCTTGCCGAACAGCATGCGGCCCTGTTCGCCACCGGAAATGACATTGACCGACTTCTTCACTTCGTCGCCGGAGAACAGCAAACGACCGAGCGTGCCGCGGATCAGCGTTTCGAGGTCGCCGCCCTCGTCGATGGTGGCGCGGGCGTAACCGGCAATCCATTCGGTCAGGCTCTCGGTGCCGGCGAACTGGGCGCTGTGGTCCTGCGCGTAATAGCCGGGATAGGCCTTTTCGGCCCATTTGATGGTGCCGAATTGCGGCGTAACTTCACCCATCAGCAGCTTCAGCAGCGTGGTTTTACCAACGCCGTTTTCACCGATGACGGCAATTTTCTCGCCGGCGTTGATGGTCAGCGTCAGGTTGTTGAAGATCTTGCGCTCGCCGCCTTCGTAGGTGAAGGAAACATTCTCGATCTCGACCGCCTGACGGTGCAATTTCTGCTTCTCGTCGTAATCAAAGCGAATCCACGGGTACTGGCGGGACGACGGCTTCATGTCTTCCGGCTTGAGTTTTTCGATCAGCTTGACGCGGCTGGTCGCCTGCTTGGCCTTGGAGGCGTTGGCCGAGAAGCGGCGGACGAAGGTCTGCAGTTCGGCGATGCGCTCCTTGGCCTTGGCATTGGCATTCTGCAGGCGCTCGCGGGCCTGCTGGGCGGCTTCCATGAAGTCGTCGTAGTTGCCGGCGTAGGTCGTGATCTTGCCGTAGTCGAGGTCGGCCATGTGGGTACAGACCTGATTCAGGAAGTGACGATCGTGGGAGATGATGATCATCGTCGAGTCGCGGGCATTCAGCGTGTCTTCAAGCCAGCGAATGGTGTTGATGTCGAGGTTGTTGGTCGGTTCGTCGAGCAACAGGATGTCCGGGTTGGCGAACAGCGCCTGGCAAAGCAGCACACGCAGCTTCCAGCCGGGCGCCACCTGACTCATCGGGCCGTTGTGCTGTTCGGTCGGAATGCCAACACCGAGCAGCAGTTCGCCGGCGCGGGACTCGGCCGTGTAGCCGTCGAACTCGCCAAATTGATGCTCGAGATCGGCAGCCTTCATGTAGTCGTCTTCGGTCGCTTCGGGATTGGCGTAGATGGCGTCGCGCTCGCTCATGCAGGCCCACATTTCCTCGTGGCCCATGAGCACGACGTCGAGGACGCGCATGTCTTCGTAAGCGAACTGGTCCTGCTTGAGGTAGGCCATGCGCTCGTGCTTGTCCTTCGAGACATTGCCGGCCGAAGGTTCGAGCGCGCCGCACAGGATCTTCATGAAAGTCGACTTGCCGGCGCCGTTGGCGCCGATCAGGCCGTAGCGATAGCCCTCGCCGAATTTGACATTGACGTTCTCGAACAAGGGTTTGACCCCGAACTGCATGGTGATGTTGGCGGCGACAAGCACTACGATTCCAATCTGAAATAACGGTAAAACGAAGGGCTGAATTTTACCTGTTTTCAGGGAGTTAACGGCAGCAAGGCAGCACTTTTGCTGCACTGCGGTGTAAGATTTGCAGCCAAAATAAAAACCCCTGGATTGAGACACAGCACATGGTTCCACACCTCACTACCGCCCTCACCGGCCCCCTGCTCGAGCTCGAGCGTCGCTTCCTCGCCGCCAGCCCGCAGATCGAACACTGGCTGCGCGGCCAATGGCTCGAGCACACGCCGCCGTTTTACTCGTCGTGCGACCTGCGCAATTCCGGCTTCAAGCTGGCGCCGGTCGACACCAACCTCTTCCCTGGCGGCTTCAACAATCTGAACCCCGCCTTCCTGCCGCTCTGCGTGCAGGCGGCGATGAGCGCCATCGAAAAATTCTGTCCGGAAGCGCGCAGCCTGCTGCTCATTCCCGAGAACCACACGCGCAACCAGTTCTACCTGCAGAACGTCGCGCAGATCGCCGCCATCCTCAAGCAGACGGGACTGAACGTGCGCCTCGGTTCGCTGAACCCGGACATCACCCAGCCGACGCCGGTCGACCTGCCGAACGGCCAGCAACTGCTCCTCGAACCGCTCGTGCGCACCCAGCACCGCCTCGGCCTGGATGGCTTCGATCCCTGCGCCATCCTGCTCAACAACGACCTGTCGGCCGGCATTCCTGCCATCCTGCAAGGTCTCAACGAGCAGGTCGTGCTGCCGCCGGTGCATGCCGGCTGGGCCGTGCGCCGCAAGTCCAACCACTTCGCCGCCTACGACCAGGTCGCCAACGATTTCGCCAAGGCCATCGGTATCGATCCGTGGCGCATCAACCCGGCCTTCTCGGTCTGCCGCAGCGTCAATTTCCATGAGCGGCAGGGTGAAGAGTGCCTGGCCGCCAACGTTTCGGCCGTGCTCGATATCGTCAAGGAAAAGTACCGCGAATACGACATCGAAGAGACACCCTACGTCGTCGTCAAGGCCGATGCCGGCACCTACGGCATGGGCATCATGACGGTGCGCAACGTCGATGAAGTCATCGCCCTGAACCGCAAGCAGCGCAACAAGATGAGCGTCGTCAAGGAAGGCCTTGAAGTCTCCGAAGTGCTCATCCAGGAAGGCGTCCATTCGTTCGAAACGCTCAACGAGGCGGTAGCCGAGCCGGTCATTTACATGATCGACCGTTATGTCGTCGGCGGCTTCTACCGCGTACACACCGGCCGCGGCAAGGACGAGAACCTCAACGCGCCGGGCATGCATTTCGAGCCACTGGCCTTCGAGACAGGCTGCAACATGCCTGACTACGGCTGCAACAACCCGGACGCCGCGCCGAACCGCTTCTACGCCTACGGCGTCGTTGGCCGGCTGGCCTGTCTGGCGGCTGCCATCGAACTCGAGCGCACGGCGCCAGAAAACGACTGAGCGCCGTGGCTCAGCAACTTCATTTCGAAAAACACCTGCTCGGCGGTAGCGCCCAGTCGTTGAAACTGGCCTTCATCGTCGATCCGCTCGAGCATCTCAAGGCGTGGAAGGATTCTTCCATCGCCATGATGCGCGCCGCCGAAAACCACGGCCACGATGTTTATGCCATCGACGCCGCGACGCTCGGCTGGCGCAAGCCGGAGGCCGGTCACCCCGGCGGCGTGGTCGGCGAGGCGACGCACCTGCTGCTGCGCCCGGACGACCACGACTGGTACCGCGAAACCGGCCGCGAATGGCTGCCGCTGACCGCCTTCGACGGGGTGATCATGCGCAAGGATCCGCCTTTCGATTTCGAATACCTGACGGCGACCTGGCTGCTCGAACGAGCCGAGGCCGATGGCGTCAAGGTTTTCAACCGGCCGCGGGCCCTGCGCGATCACTCGGAAAAGCTGGCGCTCATGGAGTTCGCCCACTTTGCCCCGACCACCGCGATCAGCCGCGACATGGCGCAGATCCATCATTTCATCGACGAGCAGCGCGACGTTATCCTCAAACCGCTCGATGGCATGGGCGGCAGCCAGATTTTCCGCGTCCATCGCAACGACCCGAACCGCAACGTCATCGTCGAAACGCTGACCCACGAAGGCGCCCGGACGATCATGGCGCAGCGCTACGTGCCCGAGATCAGCCACGGCGACAAGCGCATCCTGATCATCGCCGGCAAACCGGTGCCCTTTTGCCTGGCACGCATCCCCAAAGCCGGCGAAACGCGCGGCAACCTTGCCGTCGGCGGCACCGGCGTCGCCCAGGAACTGTCGGCCCGCGACCGCGAAATCGCCGAAACGCTCGGCCCCATCCTCTTCAAGCGCGGGCTGATGCTCGTCGGCATCGACGTCATCGGCGACCATCTCACCGAAATCAACGTGACCAGCCCGACCTGCATGGTCGAGATCCGCCAGCAATCCGGCTTCGATGCGGCCGGCGCTTTCATCACCGCCATCGAACACGCATGCGGCCTCAGCTGACACCTATCCTGAAGCTTTTCCTGACGGCCCTGACTGTCGTCTCCGCCCTGCTCCTCACCGCCTGCGGCCGTACGCCATTGCAGGAACAACAGGCCTACGTCTTCGGCACCCGGGTCGAAGTGCTGGTCGTCAGCGAAGACCCGGAACAGGGGCGCAAGGCCATCGCCGCCGTGCTGCGCGAGTTCGACCGCCTGCACCGGGCCTATCACGCCTGGCAGGACTCCGAACTGACGACTTTGAATTCGGCCATTTTTTCCGGTCGACCGTGGAAAGTCAGCCTGGAACTGGCCGAATTCATCCAGGAAGCCCAGTCGCTGTCAAAACAGGGCGACTACCTGTTCGATCCCGGCATTGGCCAGCTCATCAAGCTGTGGGGCTTTCAGGCCGATGAATTCAAGGCCGAACTACCCCCGCCGGCCGACATCAAGGCCTGGCTGGAGAACAAACCGTCAATCGCCGATATCAGCCTCGACGGCACCACCGTGCGCAGCCGCAACCGCAACGTCGCCCTCGATTTCGGCGGCTACCTCAAAGGCGTCGCCCTCGACCGCGCCGCCGCCATCCTGCGCACCCAGGGCATCAACAACGCGCTGATCAACATCGGTGGCAACGTCATGGCGCTCGGCAGCAAGCAAGGCAAGCCGTGGCGCGTCGGCATCCAGCATCCGCGCCAGCCCGGCCCGCTGGCCACCGTCACCCTGGCCGACGGCGAAGCCATCGGCACTTCGGGCGACTACCAGCGCTTCTTCGAAGTCGACGGCGAGCGCTACGCCCATCTGCTCGACCCGCGCACCGGCTATCCGGCCAACCACACGCAGGCCGTCACCGTGCTCATTCCAGCCGGGCCGCGCTCCGGCACCTTGTCGGATGCCACTTCCAAGCCGATCTTCATTGCCGGCCCGGACGGCTGGCGCGACATGGCGCGCCAGATGGAAATCGGCCTCGTTTTGCGCGTTGACCGCGACAACCGGATTTTCGTCACCGAAGCCCTGCGCCAGCGCCTCGAATTCATCGGGCAGACGCCTGAACTGACGGTGCTTCCCTGAGATAAATTCATTCTCCTGACATGTATACGCGCGATAGTGATTTCTCGTAACATTGCTGCTGAAACAAAAACAATAATTCATCGACAGGGGAACGTAGGCATTCACGAACAGGGGACAGAATGCTGCGGGGTGGTTTCTTCAACAAGCCGGGGTTTGCCAACAGTCTGGTACTGCGTATCGGCCTGCTTATCCTGCTTTCGCTCGCCGTCTTCGCTTTCGCCCTGTATCAGCTGATCGGCCGGCCCACCGTTGACCGATTGGCCGAATCGCAGATGCGGCTCGCCGCAGAACAACTCGAAGCCCGCGTCACCCACCTTTTCAAGACCGTCGAAGTAACCTTGCGCAGCAGCCATGGCTGGGGCGTCAACAACGATCTCGACCAAGCCGAGCTGCTGCGTTTCAACGAGTATTTCTTCCCCATCATCGCCAATCATGGCGAGATCACCTCAGTCATCTTCGCCCACGAATCGGGCCGTGAAATCCTGCTCCTGATGACCGACGACGGTCGGTGGACCAACCGCATCAGCAATCCGGCCGAATGGGGCAACCAGACCTACTGGATCACTTGGGACAAGAATCGCCGGATCGAAAATATCGACATGCGCGAGCGCAACTACGACGCCCGGGAACGTCCGTGGTTCAAGGGCGCCATGGCGCTGACCGACGCCCAGGCGGTGCACTGGACCGAACCGTACATCTTCTTCACCACCAAGGACCCCGGCATCACGGCCGCCATGCGGTGGACGGCCAGCGACGGCTCGACCTACGTCATTGCCCACGACGTCCGGCTCATCGACATCGCCGAATTCACCACCCGGATGACTTTCGGCTCGCAGGGCAAGGCGGCGCTTTTCCTCAAGGAAGGCAAGCTCATCGCGCCGCCCCGTGACGCCCGTTTCAACGACCGCCAGGCGATCAACCAAGCCTTGCTGAAAACATCCGAAGAGCTCGAATTGCCCGAGTTCTCAGAGGCTTTCCGCCGCTGGCAGGCGATGCCGGCGACCGTTCATGGCGTCCAGAAATACGATCGCCCCGACGGGCGCTGGGTCAGCCTGTTCCGCCCGCTCGAAGGCAACGCCAGCGGCATCCTGCTCAGCGTCATCGCCCCGGAAAACGACTTTGTCCCGATTTCCCGCGAAGATCTTCTGCTGCTCGCCCTCATCACCCTTTCCGCCTTGGCCCTGGGCATGGCCGTTGCCATCCACATCGCCCGCCGCTTTGGCGAGCCGCTGCATGCCCTGGCCGAGGACAGCGCGCGCATCGGCCGGCTCGAACTCGACCAGCCGGTGGCCACCAAGGCGCCGTGGCGCGAAGTCACCCAGCTCGCCGCCGCCCTCGAAGGCATGCGCCAGCACCTGCGCGGCGCCCGCCGGGAGCAGGAAGACGCCCAGATCGAGCTGGAACTCAAGGTGGCCAAACGTACCCAGGCCCTGCGCCAGAGCCAGGACATCCTGCAAAAGCGCGAAGCCTTCTTCCGGGCCATTTTCGACAACGCCGCGGTCGGCATTGTCAGCCTCAGCCCGGACCGCAAGCCGACGCTGGTCAACCCGGCCTTTGCCCGTTTTGTCGGCCAGCCAATCGATACCTTGCTGGCCCATCCGGAAAAGATCGTTTTTCCGGCCGAAATTCAGGCCCGGATGAACGAAGTCCTGCCCCAGATCGCCTCCGGGCAGAGCAAAAGCGTTCGCCAGGAATTCGAGTTCCTCGACTCGCATGGCAAGACCAGCTGGGGCGACGTCCAGATCGCCGCGATCCGCGACGAGGATGGCAAGCTCGACTCGCTGCTTGTCACCGTCCTTGACATCTCCGAGCGCCGCGAAATAGAAATCGAGCTGATTCGCCAGTTTGCCTTCCTGCAGGCCTTGCTCGACACCATTCCCAACGCCATTTTCTACAAGGGTGCCCACACCCGTTTCCTCGGTTGCAACCACGCCTACGAAGAGTTTTTCGGCGTCGATCGCCACCACTTCATCGGCAAGCGCGTGCTCGATCTCGACTATCTGCCGGAAGACGCCCGCCAGGCCTATCAGGCAGAAGACGAAAAGGTTATCGCCGAATGCAGCAGGGTTACCCGCGAAGTGCAGATGGCCGATGCCACCGGCAGGCTACGCGACACGCTGTACTCGATCAGCGGCTTCCGTTCGCCCGACGGCACGCCGGGCGGCCTGATCGGCATCATCGTCGACATCTCGCCGCTCAAGGAAGCCAAGCGCGAGGCGGAAAGGGCGCAGGCGGCTGCCGAATCGGCCGCGGCGGCGAAGGCCGACTTCCTGGCCAACATGAGCCACGAAATCCGGACGCCGATGAATGCCATCATCGGCATGACCCACCTTGCCCTGCAAACCGAACTGACGCCCCGCCAGAAAAATTACCTGAGCAAGGTCGACAACGCTGCCAAGGGCTTGCTCGGCATCATAAACGACATTCTCGACCTGTCGAAGATCGAGGCCGGCATGATGCATTTCGAGCAGGCGCCCTTCAGCCTCGACGCCAGCCTGCGCCACCTCGGCGACCTGTGTGCCCAGAAGGCCCGCGAACGTGGCCTCGAACTGCTCTACGACGTTGCAGCCGACGTTCCCGACCACCTGATCGGTGATTCGCTGCGCCTTGGTCAGGTCCTGCTCAATCTGGTTGGCAACGCCATCAAATTTACCGAAGCCGGCGAAATCACGGTGGTCGTGCACCGGCTGGCCAGCCACGACGAGAAGGTCGAACTGAGCTTCGAAGTGCGCGATACCGGAATCGGCATGAGCCCCGAGCAGCAGGCACAACTGTTCTCGGCCTTCACCCAGGCTGATACCTCGACGACCCGAAAATACGGCGGCACCGGCCTTGGCCTGTCGATCTGCAAGCGCATCGTCGACCTGCAGGGCGGCAGCATCAGCGTCACCAGCCGGCTTGGCGCCGGCAGTTGTTTCAGCTTCCAGCTTGGCTTCGGGATGGTCATCGGCGATGACGCCATGCCGCGACGCATCGGGCTGCCAAATGACCTGCGCGCCCTGGTTGTCGATGACAGCCCGGGCGCCTGCGAAATCTTCACGCAGATGCTGATGGCGCTGGGCATCGCCAGCCATGCCGTAGCCAGCGGCAGCGCGGCGCTGGACGAACTTGCCGCCGCCAGCCAGGCTGGACAATCCTACGGACTGCTCATTATCGACTGGAAGATGCCGGGCATGGATGGCGTCGAGCTGGTCAGGCGAATCGGCCAGTCGGCAGCGGCAGGCAAGGCAGCCATCGTGATGGCCACCGCCTTCGATCACGAAGAGCTGCAGGCGGCGCTCGGCAGCCTGACAGTGGGTGCCATCCTGAGCAAGCCGGCGACGCCGTCGTCGTTGTTCGACAGCATCATGGTCGCGCTGCATCGTGAAACGGCCCTGGCCGCCCTGCCGCTGGTGAGGCCGGACAATCTGATGCGCCAGCTCGCGGGCCGGCGCGTCCTGCTCGTTGAAGACAACGAGGTCAATCGCGAACTGGCCGAGGAGATGTTGCGCAACATCGGGCTGAGTGTCGACACGGCTGAAAATGGCCGGCAGGCCGTCGACGCCGTGCAGCAAAACGCTTACGAGCTGGTCCTGATGGATTGCCAGATGCCGGTGATGGATGGTTATGTCGCGACCGCCATGATCCGCGACGAGTTGCAGCTAGGTCAGTTGCCGATCGTCGCGATGACCGCCAATGCACTGGCCAGCGACCGTGAGCGCTGCCTGGCGGCCGGCATGAACGACCATATTCCCAAGCCGATCGACGTTGCCGTCCTCCACGCCACGCTGGCCCACTGGCTGAAGCCACGCGATGGCGACAGCTCGCCTCGCTCCGCTGTCGCCATCCCGGCAAGCCCGACTGATACAGCCGACATCGACACCGCCGCCGCCCTGGCGCGGATGGGTGGCAATCGCAGCATGTACGACCGTCTGGTCATCCGCTTCCGCGAGAATCAGGCTGATGTGATCGAGCGGCTTCGGTCTGACCGGCAACTGGGCGACAGCGCCGCCATGATCCTGCGCGCCCACACCTTGCGTGGCCTGGCCGGCAACCTCGGCGCCGTCGCCCTCGCCCGTCTGGCCGGCGAACTGGAAGAGAAGCTGAGAAAAGGAACACCGGCCGACGACGAGGCCATCGACACGCTGCTGGCCGAACTAAGCACCGCGCTGCCGACCGCCCTGAGCATTCCGGCGACCCTGCCGGCGGCTGCGCCACCGATCGCCTCAGGCAACGCTTCCGAAATGCCGGCCAATGCGCTGGCCACGCTGCGCCAGCTGCTGGACGACGACGATGCCGCCGCCGTCCAGCATTTTGAAGAAATATCCGCTTCGCTTCGTCAGCATTGCGACCCGCATCTGGTCGAACAGCTTGCCCGGCAGATTGGGCAATATGACTTTGAGGAAGCATCAGCAACCCTGCAGCAGCTCGCCCCGATTCACGGCAAACCCTGAGCCAACCTGACGAGAACCATAAATCATGTCCCCCTTGCTCCCCAAACAATGCATCCTGGTCGTCGACGACAGCCCGGAAAACATCGATCTGCTCAGCGAATTGCTGCGTGACGACTATCGAATCCGCATCGCCACCTCGGGCGAGAAGGCGCTCAAGATCGTCTATTCCGACGAGCCGCCCGACCTCATCCTGCTCGACATCATGATGCCCGGCCTGAGCGGCCTGGAAATCTGCCGACGCCTCAAATCGAATCCCGACCGCCGACGCATTCCGATCATTTTCGTCACCGCCATGACCAGCGTCGAAGACGAACAGCGCGGCCTGGAAACTGGTGCCGTCGATTACATCACCAAGCCGATCAGCCCGCCCATCGTCAAAGCCCGCGTACGCACCCATCTGGCGCTCTACGACCAGTCGCGCGAACTCGAACGGATGGTCCGCCAGCGCACCCACGAGCTGCTCACGACGCGCCAGCAAATCATCCGCCGTCTTGGCCGGGCCGCCGAGTTCAAGGACAACGAAACCGGCAACCACGTCCTGCGCATGAGCCATTACGCCCGCATCATCGCCGTCGCCCACGGCCTCGGCGAAGAGGCGGCAAACATCATCTTCAACACGGCGCCGATGCACGACATCGGCAAGATCGGCATCCCCGATGCCATCCTGCTCAAGCCGGGAAAGCTCGATAGCGGAGAATGGGACGTCATGCACCAGCACCCGATCATGGGCGCCGAAATCATCGGCAAGCACGACAACGAGCTGCTCGAAACCTCCCGCATCATCGCCCTGACCCACCACGAAAAGTGGGATGGCAGCGGCTACCCGCAGCAGTTGGCGGGCGAGAACATCCCGCTCGAAGGCCGGATTGTGGCCATCGCCGACGTCTTCGATGCGCTGGTTTCAGTGCGCCCGTACAAGAAGGCAGTGCCGGTCGAGGAAGCCCTGCACTACCTCTACGAGCAATCCGGAAAGCATTTCGACCCGCAACTGATCGATGCTTTCCGGCAAGCGATACCGGAAATCCTCCGCATCAAGGAAATCTACGCCGACGAACACGGCGCCCTCACCGATCTGGAATTCCAGATCAACGAGATCTTTCACCACAAGGACGATCCGGCGGGCTACCCGGGCGTGCTGTCCAGCACCGAGGGCGGCCTTGACTGAGCGGCGATGATTTCAAATTTGGGCCTTTTTTCCGGTTGACCGTGGAATTGGGTGGAGAAACCGTGCCTGACCGACAATTGGCCCTAAACCTCGCCCGGGCGGCCGAATGGCTGCGTCGAGCCGACGGCCTGCTGGTCACCGCCGGCGCCGGCATGGGCATCGACTCGGGGCTGCCCGACTTTCGCGGGCCGGGTGGCTTCTGGTCGGTCTATCCAGCGCTCGGCCGGGCCAGAATCGCCTTCGAATCGATCGCCAACCCGGCCGCCTTCGAAACCGACCCGCGCCTGGCCTGGGGCTTCTACGGCCATCGCCTCGCCCTCTACCGGCACACCACGCCGCACGCCGGCTTCGCCCTGCTCCGCGATCTGGCGAAAGACATGCGGCACGGCATCCGCGCCTTCACCAGCAACGTCGATGGCCAGTTCCAGAAAGCCGGTTTCGCTTCCGATCAGGTCTGCGAAATCCATGGCTCCATCCATCACCTGCAATGCGCGGCCGGCTGTGGCGAACAAATCTGGCCGGCCGACGATTTTCATCCCGAAATCGACGCCACCAACTGCCGTCTGCTCGACGAATTACCCCATTGCCCGCACTGCGGCGCCCTGGCCCGGCCCAACATCCTGATGTTCGGCGACTGGGGCTGGGTGGAGCGGCGCACGACGCTGCAATACCAGCGTCTGCAACAATGGCTGGCGATGACCGAGCGTCTCGTTTGCATCGAAATCGGCGCCGGGAAGAACATCCCCACCGTCCGCCATTTTTCCGAAGACAGCGGCGGCAAGCTCATCCGCATCAACCCTGGGGAGCCGGAAGTGCCCGACACGGCAAACGGCATCGGGCTAGCCGTCGGCGGCCTCGACGGCATCAGCCGCCTCCACCAAGCCTGCACCAAAGACTGAAGCTGCCTACTCCGGCGTCTTCGAATCGATCGTCAGCGTGACCGGCCCGTCGTTGATCAGGCTGACCTCCATGTCCGCCCCGAAAACCCCGGTCGGCACCGGCTTGCCGAGCTCAGTCGACAGCCGGGCGACAAACTGCTCGAACAGCGGCTGCGAAACATCGCCACGCGCCGCTCGGCTCCACGACGGCCGGTTGCCTTTCTTCACCGAGGCATAGAGCGTGAATTGCGAAACGGCCAGAATCTCCCCGCCAGCCTCGACAATGCTGCGATTCATCACCCCGCTCTCATCGCCAAACAGCCGCAGGCGAACGATCTTGCCGGCCATCCAGGCCAGATCGGCTTCGCCGTCAGACTCTTCAAACCCGGCCAGCACCAGCAAGCCCGATTCTATTTTTCCGCAAATTTTCCGGTTGACCGTGACACTGGCTTCCCTGACCCGCTGAATGACTACCCGCATACCGAATTCCTTGTCAAAATGGACCAAACACCCCGCCAACTCCCGCCAAAGCCGCAATGAACGACGTCCTCAGCACCGCGCTCACCCGCCCCATCGTGACCAACGCCATTCGCATCGCGCTCGTCGTCGGCAGCGTGCTGAACCTGATAAATCAGGGCGAAGCGCTCATTTCATGGTCCGGAATTTCCTGGCCCCACGTCGCGCTCAATTTCATCGTGCCCTATTGCGTCGCCAGCTACAGCGCTGCCAAAAACCAGTTGAATATTGCCCGGAAATAAACGGTGCTCAAGCAGTCGGAATAAAAAGAAAGGCCCCAAATCGGGGCCTTTCTATCCTCAGAATAGCGAGCGTATTTCCGAAAATTTTTATATTAAATATCGACCCGCGCGCTCAAGGCATTGGTTTCGATGAAGGCCCGACGTGGCTCGACGTCCTCGCCCATCAGGGTCGTGAAGATCTCATCGGCGGCAATCGCGTCGTCGATCTGTACGCGTAGCAGGCGGCGGACCTTCGGGTCCATCGTCGTTTCCCACAATTGCGACGGGTTCATCTCACCCAGACCTTTGTAGCGCTGCTTGCTGATCCCGCGCTCGACTTCGTTGAGCAGCCACTTCATGGCGTCACCGAAGTTGGTCACGACCTGTTTCTTCTCGCCCCGCGCCATCACGGCACCGGCGCCGAACATGTCGGCCAGCGTCTCGGCCGTCCGGCGTAGCTGCATGAAGTCGCCGGACAAAAGCAGATCTTCGTCGATCAGGCCAACCTTGAGGTTGCCGTGGTGCATGCGTTCGACGCGCAGCGTCCAGCGTTCCTGGATGTCGTCGTACTTCGGCACCATGCGCGTGCCAGCCGGGATGTAGGAGGCGATCAGTTCGGCACTGGCCCGCGTTTTATCTTCGCTGGACAGGTCCACCGCAAGGTTATGGCGAACGATGGACTGCAGCACTTCGGGGTTGATCAGGTGCGACAGGCGATCGATGACGGCTTCGGTGGCCAGCCAGGAGCGGGCCAGACCTTCGAGCGCCGGACCGGTAACCGGCTCGACACCGGTGCGCGGCGTCAGGGCGGCTTCATCGAGCGCCATGTTGAGCAGGAACTGGTTGTATTCGAGGTCGTCCTTGAGGTAGCGCTCGGTCTTGCCGTGCTTGACCTTGTAGAGCGGCGGCTGGGCGATATAGACGTAGCCGCGGTCGATCAGCTCGGGCATCTGGCGATAGAGCAGCGTCAGCAGCAGGGTACGGATGTGCGCACCGTCGACGTCCGCGTCGGTCATGATGATGATGCGGTGGTAACGCAGCTTTTCGACGTTGAAGTCGTCCTTGCCGATGCCGGTACCGAGTGCGGTGATCAGCGTGACGATCTGTTCGGACGATATCAGCTTGTCGAAACGCGCCTTCTCGACGTTGAGCACCTTGCCGCGCAACGGCAGGATGGCCTGGAACTTCCGGTCGCGACCCTGCTTGGCAGAGCCGCCGGCGGAGTCGCCCTCGACGATGTAGATTTCGCACAGCGCCGGATCTTTTTCCTGACAGTCAGCCAGCTTGCCGGGCAAGCCAACGCCGTCGAGAACGCCCTTGCGGCGCGTCATTTCACGGGCGCGACGAGCAGCTTCACGAGCCCGGGAGGCTTCAACGATCTTGCCGCAGATCATCTTGGCATCGACCGGACGCTCGAGCAGGAAATCGGCGAGCTTCTGAGCGACGACTTCTTCAACGGCTGCACGGGCTTCGGATGAAACCAGCTTCATCTTGGTCTGCGAGGCGAACTTCGGGTCGGGCATCTTGACCGACAGCACACAGGCCAGGCCTTCGCGCATGTCATCGCCGGCGATATCGACCTTGGCCTTCTTGGCAATCTCGTTTTCGTCGATGTACTTGTTGATGACGCGGGTCATCGCAGCGCGCAGGCCGGTCAGGTGGGTGCCCCCGTCCGACTGCGGAATGTTGTTGGTGAAGCAGAGCACCTGTTCCTGGTAGGAGTCGTTCCACTGCATCGCCACTTCGACACCGATGGTAATGGCGGAATCGGCCGCGCCCTGGCCCACCTTGGCGTCGCCGGCCGAATAGAAGATGTTCGGATGGAGGACCGACTTGGTGCGGTTGATGTACTCAACGAAGCTCTGCACGCCACCGGCAAAGGCAAACAGCTCTTCCTTGCCGGCGCGCTGGTCGACCAATTTGATGGATACGCCGTTGTTCAGGAAAGACAGTTCGCGCAGACGCTTGGCGAGGATTTCGTAATGGAATTCGACATGACCGAAGATTTCGTCATCGGCCAGGAAGTGCACTTCGGTACCGCGTTTTTCAGTATCACCCAGCACCTTGAGCGGCGAGACTTCAAAGCCGTCGCGGATCTCGATGCTGCGGTCAACCGGCACACCACGGCAAAATTCCATGAAATGCTTCTTACCGTCGCGGCGAATGGTCAGGCGCAGGAACTTGGACAGCGCATTGACGCAGGAAACGCCAACGCCGTGCAGGCCGCCGGACACCTTGTAGGAGTTCTGGTTGAACTTGCCGCCAGCGTGCAGTTCGGTCAGCGCGATTTCGGCTGCCGAGCGCTTCGGCTCGTGCTTGTCATCCATCTTGACGCCGGTCGGGATGCCCCGGCCGTTGTCGATGACGGAAATCGAGTTGTCGGTGTGAATGGTGACGATGATGTCGTCGCAATGCCCGGCCAGCGCTTCGTCAATCGAGTTATCGACGACTTCGAAGACCAGATGATGCAGACCGGTACCGTCGGAGGTATCGCCGATGTACATGCCAGGGCGCTTGCGGACAGCCTCCAGGCCTTCGAGGATCTGGATGCTGGCTTCGCCATAGGCGGGTGACTCGGCTTGCGGTTGCGGGACGTTCTCTTCACTCATTGTTTTGGTTCCACGTGAAACTGCAAAAGGCCTGCCCGGCTGGGCAGGCCTTCTTGGGTTGTTGCCTGGTCGGTCAGATGCGCATCGGCATCACGACATACTTGAAGCGGTCGTTGCCGGGGACAGTAATCAGCGCGCTGGAATTGGCGTCGTTGAAACTCCACTGAATTTCTTCGGTGTGTATGTTGTTGAGCACGTCGAGCAGATAACCGACGTTGAAGCCGACATCGATGACGTCGCCGGTGTAATCAACTTCGATTTCTTCGACGGCCTCTTCCTGCTCGGCGTTGGCGGCGATCAGCTTCAGGCTGTTTTCACCGAGAACAACACGAACGCCACGGAATTTTTCGTTGGTCAGGATGGCGGCGCGCTGCATGGCCTGCATCAGGGTCTGACGGCCAACCTTCATGTGGTTCTTCAGAGTTGCCGGAACAACGCGTTCGTAATCCGGGAACTTGCCATCGATCAGCTTGGAAACCAGCACCACGGAACCGAAAGCAAAGCGCACCTGATTCGGCGTTAACGTGATGTTCAGCGCATCATCGTTATCGAGCAGCAGACGGTTCAATTCGAGCACGGTCTTGCGTGGCAGGATCATTTCCTGACGCGGCAGATCGGTGTCGATCTCGACGCTGGCGTAAGCCAGGCGGTGACCATCGGTCGCCACGGCACGCAGTTCCTTGCCTTCGACCAGCAGCAGCAGACCGTTCAGGTAGTAACGCACGTCCTGTGCCGCCATCGAATACTGGGTCTTGCTGATCAGCTGGCGGAAAGCCTTTTGCGACATCGAAAACTGTTTGGTTTCGCCTTCGTTGACCGTCATGCGCGGGAAATCATCGGCCGGCAGGGTCTGCAGGCTGAACCGGCTCTTGCCGCCGCGCACGAGCAGACGCTTGTCTTCGAGAACCAGACTGACTTCGGTGGTATCCGGCAGGGAACGCAGGATTTCCTGCAGCTTGCGGGCACCGACCGTTACGGCGCCATCGCCATCACCGCCAGCACCTTCGGTACTCGTGGTGATCTGAATTTCGATGTCGGTGGCCAGCAAGGTCAGGCGATCACCCTTCTTTTCCAGCAAGACGTTGGACAGGATAGGCAGCGTATGACGACGCTCGACAATTCCCGATACCGACTGCAGCGGGGCCAGAAGCGTGTCTCTTTGGGTTTTGATAAGAACCATAAATTAAATTCCTAAGTAGACTATATCGGGAACAATTCTGTGAATAACTGAAAAATATTGTTTAATTTCAGATGTTTGAATCAAATTTTACGGTCTGCGAAAACAACTGGATTGCCTGTGGGTGAAATCCGGACAATTTTCCCACAAAGTGGGTAATTCCATATGATCCACAATTCATACACAGCTTTTCCACAGACTTATCGACAACCTCATCCTTTCAATACCTGCAGCAACACATGCAGGTCGTGGTTGAGTTCATTTTCCTTGATGCGCAAAGCATCGATGGTCTTGACGGCATGAATGACCGTGGTGTGATCGCGGCCACCGAAGGCATCGCCGATTTCCGGGAAACTGTGTGAAGTCACTTCCCGGCACAGCCACATAGCAACCTGACGCGGCCGGGCAATGGCGCGAGTGCGCTTTTTCGAAAACAGCTCGGCAACCTTCATCTTGTAATAATCGGCTACGGTCTTCTGGATGTTGTCGATGCCGACATTGCGGGCCGAACCAATGACGTCCTTGAGCGCTTCCTTGGTCAGGTCGAGCGCAATGGCCCGACCATGGAAGGACGAATAGGCCAGCACCTTCTTCAATGCGCCTTCAAGTTCGCGCACGTTGGAACGCAAATGCTTGGCAATGAAGAACGGAACCTCATCGTCGAGATGAATGCCTTCCGCTTCCGCCTTCTTCTTCAGGATGGCGACGCGCATTTCCAGTTCCGGTGGCTCGATCTGGACAGTCAGGCCCCAGTCGAAGCGCGTGACCAGCCGATCATCGAGTCCGTTGATATCCTTCGGATAGGTGTCGCAGGTAATGATGATTTGCTTGCGAGCCTCGATCAGCGCATTGAACAGGAAGAAGAACTCCTCCTGCGAACGATTCTTGCCATTGAAAAACTGGACATCGTCGAGCAACAACACATCGAGCGAACGATAGGTGCGCTTGAAAGTGTCGAAGGATTTTTGCTGGTAGGCCCGCACCACATCCGAGTAGTAATCCTCGGCATGAACGTAGCGGACGATCTTTTCCGGGTTTTCGGCGACGATGGCGTTGCCGATGGCGTGAATCAGGTGGGTCTTGCCGAGGCCGGCACCACCATAGATAAACAACGGGTTGTAGGCGCCACCAGGGTTGTTGGCGACCTGAACAGCAGCAGCACGTGCTAGGTCATTCGCTTTGCCGACAACCAGATTGTCGAAGGTAAAGGACTGAAACAGCCGCGACTTTTCGTAATTGCCACTCTTGGCGCGTGGTTTCTCGGGCGCCGATGCTTTCTTTTCGCTGCCTGAAACCGGTTTGGCAGGTAATTTTTCGCCCGTATCGCCGCCGGTTTCAACCCGGCTGGCTGTTTTTCCACTGCCAATAACCAGCGCGATACTGACCGGGCCGGAGAAAAAGCTCCGGCTGTATTCTTCAATGCGGGTCAGATAGCGGTCACGTACCCACTTCAAAATGAAAGTGTTCGGCGCGATAAGACGCAAGCCGTCGTCCAGAGCCGTGGTTTCGCCTTCGAGCCGCAATGGCCTGATCCAGGTGTTGAATTGCTGCGCGGGCAATTCCTGCTCGAAGCGCTGCAAACAGGATTCCCAGAAACCGGCCATTGACGAAAACACTCCTCCCCGCGCATTCGATTTTGACTTCGATGGCGGTTATTAGATACTTGATTTAAAAACCGTTTTTTGAATAGGCTGATGACCGGACGGAGACCAGCGAAGCCAAGATTCTACCCGCCATCCGGGAAGTTATCCACAGCTTTGAAAAATAATTGATCTTGACAAAGCACCTTCAAACAAGGTGTAATCACGCGTTTTTCTTCGCACATCAAGGGACAACAACATGAAACGCACGTATCAACCGTCGGTCGTGCGCCGCAAGCGCACCCATGGCTTCCTGGTCCGTATGCGCACCAAGGGTGGCCGTGCAGTCATTGCTGCTCGCCGCGCCAAGGGTCGCACGCGTCTGGCCGTATAAACCGGACGTTCGGCGAGGTGGAACAAACCTTCGCCCGACGCTATCGCCTGACAAAAACGGATGAGTTCTCATCCGTTTTTGGTTTCAGGAGGGCAATTCGAGGCAAGCTGCTGATGTTGCATTATCAGCCACGCCCCGAAGGAAATACCGAAGCACGTCTGGGTCTTGTCGTCGCCAAAAAACTGCTCAAACGGGCGGTTGATCGGAACAAGGTCAAGCGCGTGGTTCGCGAGCAGTTCCGTCTGCGACTGGTAGGCTTGCCACCAGTCGATCTGGTGATCCGGCTGGCAGCAAAACCGGCACCGCTCGACGGCAAGTTGCTGGCTGAAGATTTCCTTGCCCTGCTGAATAAACTGCAACGGCCACGGCCGAAGCGGGAAGAATGATGAAGCACCTGTTGATTGGTCTGATTCGCGTCTATCAATACGCAATCAGTCCGTTTCTCGGGCGCAGCTGCCGACATGAGCCGAGTTGCTCGGCGTATATGGTGGAAGCTGTACAGAAATATGGCGCCTTCCGGGGTGGCTGGCTAGGCTTGAAAAGAGTCGGCCGTTGCCACCCATGGCATCCTGGTGGGTATGATCCTGTACCCTGATTCAAGAATTCTTTTGTAGGTTGTTCATGGATACTCGACGCCTGATACTGGTTATGATCTTCACTTTCTCGAGCTTCATGCTCTGGGAAAACTGGCAGAAATACAACCAGCCGAAGCCGACCGCCGATGCGGTAGCAACAACCCCTGCTGGCAGCGCTGCCCCAACACCGTCTGCTTCGCTGCAGGCCAAGGCATCTCCCATCACCCCTGCAGTTTCAGCACCGGTTTCTTCCGCCGAGACTTTTACGGTGACCACCGATCTGCTGAAGGCAACCATTTCCGCCCAAGGCGGCGATCTGGTCGGTCTTGAGCTCCTGAAATACAAGGAACATGACAACAAGGACAAGACCTTTGTCCTGTTCGACCCGGCACACCAGTATCTGGCGCAGGCCGGCCTGATTGGCGAAGGTTTGCCGACCCATCGTTCGGTTTTCAAGCGTGTCGAAGGCGCCACGACATTGGCTGACGGTGCTAACGAGCTGATACTGCGTCTGGAATCGACGGACCAGAACGGTATCAAGGTTGCCAAGATCCTGACCTTCAAGCGTGGCTCCTATCAGGTTGATATTGCCTGGGAAATTGCCAATGGCAGCGACAAGGCCATCGCTCCGCATGCCTACTACCAGTTGCAGCGTGACGATGTGGCGCCGGCGGGCGAAACCAAGATGGTCTCGACCTTTACCGGTCCGGCGGTTTATACCGACGCGGAGAAGTATCAGAAGATCGATTTTGGCAATATTGCTGACAACAAGGCCAAATTTGCCAAGACAGCCGACAACGGCTGGCTGGCCATGGTCCAGCACTACTTCGTAGCCGCCTGGGTACCGAAGGAAAAGACCCAGCGCGAGTTCTACATGCGCAAGGTTGAAGGTAGCAACGTCTTCCAGACTGGCGTCATTGTGCCGGTTGCCGAGATCGCACCGGGGGCCAAGGGCGAAACTTCGGTCAGCCTGTATGCCGGTCCGCAGGAACAGTCTGCCCTCAAGGAAGTAGCTACCGGACTTGATCTGGTTGTCGACTACGGCTGGCTGACTGTTGTTGCTGCACCCATTTTCTGGGCGCTCGAAGCGATCCACAAGCTGGTTGGCAACTGGGGCTGGGCGATTGTCATTCTGACCATCATCATCAAGGCCATTTTCTTCCCGCTGTCGGCCGCTTCCTACAAGTCGATGGCCAAGATGAAAGTTCTGACGCCGCGCCTGATGCAGTTGAAAGAGCGTTTTGGCGACGACAAGCAGCGCCTGAACCAGGAAATGATGAAGATGTACCAGACGGAGAAGGTCAATCCGCTTGGTGGCTGTCTGCCTATTCTGGTCCAGATTCCGGTCTTCATTTCTCTTTACTGGGTGCTGCTCGGTGCAGTCGAAATGCGCGATGCTCCGTGGATCCTTTGGATCAAGGATCTGGCTTCGGCTGACCCGTACTACATTCTGCCGGTCATCATGATGGTCTCGATGTTCGTCCAAACCAAGCTTAACCCGACGCCGCCGGATCCGATCCAGGCCAAGGTCATGATGGCCATGCCGCTGATCTTCGGTTTCATGTTCTTCTGGTTCCCGGCCGGTCTGGTCCTCTACTGGGTCGTTAACAACGTGCTCTCCATTGCCCAGCAGTGGCAGATTACGCGGGTTATCGACGCTGGCGGCAAGGCTGCCAACGACGCGAAAGCCTAAGGTGTGAGTGGTGTAAAGCCCGCAGACACCATCGCCGCCATCGCTACGGCCCCAGGCCGTGGTGGTGTCGGCGTCATTCGCGTATCGGGCAGCAAATTGCTGCCCTTTGCTTTTGCGCTGACCGGAAAAATACCCAAACCGCGCTACGCGACGTTGGCTGAATTCAAGGCAGCCGATGGTTCCACGGTCGACAGCGGAATACTGCTGTTTTTCCCGAATCCCCAATCGTTTACCGGCGAAGACGTGCTCGAGTTGCAGGGCCACGGTGGCCCGGTCGTCATGCAGATGCTGCTCGCCCGCTGTCTCGATCTCGGGGCAAGGCTGGCCGAACCCGGTGAATTCAGCCGTCGTGCTTTCCTGAACGGCAAAATGGATCTGGCCCAGGCCGAAGCCGTCGCCGATCTTATTGATGCCGCCACAAGCAGCGCAGCCCGTTCTGCGGTCCGTTCGCTGCAGGGCGAGTTCTCGCGGGCTATCGGCCAACTGAACGACGAGTTGATCAACCTGCGCATGCTGGTCGAGGCGACACTCGATTTCCCGGAAGAGGACATTGATTTTCTCAAAGCGGCCAACGCCTTTGGTCGTCTCGAAACCTTGCAGCTCAAGCTGGCCGAGATCTTCGACCGCGCTGGCCAGGGAAAACTACTGCAATCCGGCCTGCATGTCGTACTGGCCGGGCAACCCAACGTCGGCAAGTCCTCGCTGCTCAACCGGCTTACTGGCGACGATCTGGCCATTGTCACGCCGATTGCCGGCACCACTCGCGATGCGCTGCGATCGACCATTCAGATAGAAGGTATTCCGCTACACATTATCGATACTGCCGGTCTTCGCGAGACCGAAGACGAGGTTGAAAAAATAGGCATTGCCCGCAGCTGGCAGGAAATAGAACGTGCCGATGCCGTTCTCTTGCTGGTTGATGCGAGAACTGGCGTCACCGCTGCCGACAAGGAAATACTTTCCCGTCTGCCAGAGCGCCTGAAACGGGTCACCATTTACAACAAGATCGATCTCTCCGGTGCCCAGGCCGAACGACACGATGAGCCGGATACCACGGCAATCTCACTGTCAGCGCGTTCCGGAGATGGAATAGATCTGCTGCGTCAGGAGTTGCTGCGCATTGCCGGATGGCATCAGGCGGAAGACGTTTTCATTGCCCGTGAACGCCATCTTCGCGCCTTGTCGGATGCGCAGGAACATATCGCCGCCGCTCGAAATGTCGTCGAAGGCACTTTTCCTGCACTCGAACTTTTTGCCGAAGAGCTCCGTCTGACTCAACAATCCCTCGGCCAGATTACCGGCGAGTTCACCGCCGACGACCTGTTGGGCGTTATTTTCAGCCGGTTTTGCATCGGAAAATAGACAACAATCACTTCATGACTTGCAAATGAATACTCGAAACGTACTCAACCATTGGAAAATAATTCACGCGAAAGCGCCGGAAAATGGTCAGTACCTTGCGTGCATTGAAGGTGAAGTAGCCAGTTCAAACCCCCGCTTCCCGCAAGCATCGATTATCCGGACTTCGTACCTGACAGCGTATGAGATCGAAGCGGGGTCGTTTGTCGTAATCACTGCCCGTCGATCCGAATACGTCCTGGGTCCCCGCGATCCTTTGGAGTTTCTTACCGAGGATTTTCTGAAAAGCATCCTGCCGGAAAGAAAACAGGTCCAGTCACCATCCACCTTTGATGGTGCTGGCAGTCAGATCATTGCCTACAACGAGATTGATCGCCTGAATGACTCATCTTCGGAGACAGACAAACGTTGAATAGGGTAGCGCGGTAGTTCAAAAATCGCTGCCACGAGTCGTTTTCCAGAATTACCATGTTAAAAAACCACCCGGCCCCGTGCCGGGTTTTTGCTTTTCTGGAGCAAGGAATTGTTCAGAGTTCTGCCTGGATTGCCTGTTTGAAGCCTGTAGATAAGCCTGTGTACAAGCTGTCCAGCGATTGTGAGCAAGTCGGCTATTTTCGAAAATCGAAAAACTATCCGGAATCCATCCACAGGCAAGCCAGTAGGTTACCAAGCGAGAAAAGCCATATTCAAGTATATGAAAATAAAACATAATTTTAATTTATCCACAGACTTGTTGCTAAGTTATTCTCAGTAGTTGGTTTACATATAGTTATTATCAAAAACCCTATACACCGCACTACCTTGAAATCTGGACTCATAACTTGGACTTCATCACACCGGAAATAGCGGTTTTGTTGTTTGCTGCGCTGATGGCTGGTGCCATTGATGCGGTCGTCGGTGGTGGTGGATTGATTCAAATACCTGCCCTGTTTGCCATCCATCCAGGAGAATTGGCAGCGACACTTTTCGGCACGAACAAAGTCGCCAGTGTTTTTGGAACTGCCAACGCAACCTGGCGCTATGCCCGGCAGGTTGTAATGCCGTGGCGAACCATCCTGCCGGCAGCCTTTGCGGCTTTTTCCTTTTCCTATATCGGTGCGGCAGTTGTTGCCTGGTTGCCAAAGGACGTGGTTCGGCCGCTCATTCTGCTGTTATTGATCATTGCTGCGGTCTACACGCTAAAACGCAAGAATTTCGGCCTGATTCACAAACCAACCCATGCTGGCCATCGCGAACTTGTTTTAGCAATTTTCCTCGGCGCAATCATTGGCTTTTATGATGGTTTTTTCGGACCGGGAACTGGCAGCTTCCTGATATTTCTGTTTGTCCGCTTCTTTGGCTTTGATTTCCTGCATGCCTCGGCTGGCGCCAAGGTAGTCAATGTGGCAACCAATCTCGCAGCGCTTGGCTATTTCCTGCCACACGGCCATGTTTTACCGCTGCTGGCTGCGGCAATGGCCGTGGCCAATGTCACGGGGTCGGCAATCGGTACACGGCTGGCCTTGAAGCATGGCAGTGGTTTCATTCGACAGTTGTTTCTCGTTACCGTCGCTGTCTTGATCGTGAAATTTACCTGGGATACGTTCAGGCTTTTGTAATACTTTTTCCGGAACTGAAGTGCGTCAGCATTTTCTAATAAAATTTAGCCACTTCGTTTGAGGAAAACCAATGCGTATCACGCTTGTTCACCCAGCTGGCTTCAATTTTGTCCCTGGCCAACCCGATTTTTCGGTACTGGCCAATCGGATGCCGCCGATCGGCATCATGCAACTGGCCAGCTGGCTGGAAAAATTTGGTCATAGCGTGCAACTGCACGATTGCCTAGGCCCTTACGCACCACCGACCACCGCTGAAAATGCCGAAATTGTGCTGGCGACCGATCCGGAAATGGTTGGTTTTTCGGCAACGACTTCGGGCTTCATGGATGCGTTCGAGATTGCCGCCTATATCCGCGAGCGTCGGCCGGAAATCAAGATCGTTTTTGGCAACGTCCATGTTTCTTCACTGGGCGCGCCCATCCTCGAAAAATTCCCGGAAATCGATTATCTGGTCATCGGCGAAGGCGAAGGCGCCATGCTCGAACTGGCCGATGGCAAGCCGCTGGCGACGATTGGTAACCTGATCTGGCGCAACGACGCCGGGGGAATCGTCGCCAATCCGCGCCGTGACCGCATCACCAGTCTCGATGAATTGCCCTTCCCGGCTTATGAAAAGCTGGCGGGTTTTCCGCACGCCTATCATTTGCCGCTTTTTGCCTATGAAATGCGCTACGGCGCGACGATGATCACCTCGCGCGGTTGTCCCTACACCTGCTCGTTCTGCGACCGGACGGTTTTCGAGCGGGCCTACAAGACCAATTCGCCGCAATATATCTACGATCACATGAAGTATTTGCGGGACAACTTCGGTGTCTGGCACATCAACATGTACGACGACTTGTTCACGGCCAAGAAACAGCGTGTCCTCGATCTCTGCGACCTGTTGATCGAAAACCCGCTCGGCATGCAGTTCAACTGCGCGATCCGCGCCGGCCATACCTCGGATGAAATGCTGGCCAAACTCAAGAAGGCCGGAGCGCTCATGGTGTCGATCGGCATCGAATCGGCTGATCCGGAAATGATGGAACGGCACAAGGCCGGCGTGACCTTGGAAGCGGTGCGCGAAACCGTCCGTTCGATCCACGCTGCTGGCTTACGCGCCAAGGGCCTGTTCATTTTCGGCATGCCGGGCGAGACGCCGGAAACGGTGCGGACGACCAGCGATTTCATCCTCTCGCTTGAACTCGATGAAATGAACATGACCAAGTTCAGCCCGCTGCACGGGGCGCCGATCTGGGACGAGTGCATCAACGATCCGACTGGTGATTTTGTCGAAGACTGGCGCCTCATGAATTGCCTGAACTTTGTGTATCTGCCCGAAGGTTTCAAGTCGCGCGAAGAAATGGATGCGCTGTACAACTGGCACGTCAAACGCTTCTATGACAGCAAGGGCTATCGGCGCCGATTCGCCAAGCGTTTGTGGCAGCATCGCTGGAGCCTGTGGCACGTGCTCAAGCACTTGCCGGAAACCATTGCTGCAGCGCGTTACTTCAGTTCCAACAAGGAGCAACTGGAAAAAGCCGCGCGCGAATTCAAACTGCATCCGCGCCAGCCGCTTGGCCTCAAGCCGCAGTTATCGACCGAGCTGCTAATCGACAACATCGTCTCGCTGTCGCCGGTCAAGCTGACGCGGCGCGATGCGGCCAAGCAGATCATTCCGGTCGTCTATGAAGCTTCGGCATGCTGTACGCCGCCAGCCGTACAGGCAGCGGTATAATCGCCCCTCTTTCGTCATGGGCATTGGGGAGCGCTGACATGAAGGAACATTTCATTTTTGGCCGTTTTTTCCGGTTGACCGTGGCAGCCTGCGTCGTCGTTGCGCTGGGCGCCTGCAAGGGCAACGAAACCAGGCCGGAAGACGGCACGCCGACGGCCGAGGTGAAAAAGGATAACGCGGTGCGTACTGGTTACGCCTGCTGCAACCTGCACTATTCGGGCGACTGGATCAGCGATTCGAATCTGGCCCAATTGCCATTCATTCCGGTCGGCACGCCGATCAAGGTTCTGAAGATTGACGGCTATCGCGCCAACATCGAAGTCGAAGGCAAGCCGTATCGCCTCGGCCATGATTACGGTCGGGCCGAAGAAACGACCGAACAATGGGTCAGCAAGATGGTGGTGCTCGCCGACCCGAAAGTGAAGATGGCGAAATTTTCGCCAGCCGTGCGCAATGCGATCACCAAGGGCCAGCTCATGAAAGGCATGACCAAGGAACAGGTCATCATGGCGGTCGGCCATCCGCAAACCAATGAAAATCCGCGCCTGGATGGTCCCTACTGGCGCTACTGGTGGTCGAGTTTCGGCCCCTATTACGTGTATTGGGCCAAGGGAAGCGTCAGCAAGATCGACGGCCATTCCGAAACAGTGGGCTACATGACCTACAAAGGCAAATAACTCATCGCCGCCACAGAGAACAAAACAAGGGTTTCAATGATGGAACAAGTGCAGGGAGTGGAGCGAAAACAGTGCGATGTGCTGGTCATCGGTGGCGGGCCGGCCGGATGTACCGTAGCGCCGATGCTGGCCGAAAAAGGCTACAAGGTGGTGGTTCTGGAAAAGGCGCACCACCCGCGTTTTCATATCGGCGAATCGTTGCTGCCAGCCAATCTGCCGCTCTTCGAGCGGATGGGTATCGCCGAGGAAGTGAAGGCCATTGGCATGCACAAGCCAGGTGCCGAATTCGTTTCGCCGAACCATGAAATGTCGTCGGTCTTTGTCTTCGCCGAAGCCTGGGATAAGTCCATGCCCCACGCCTATCAGGTCAAGCGCGACCAATTCGACACCATCCTGATCCGCAACGCCGCGAAGAAAGGCGTCGAGGTTCACGAAGGCTGCAAAGCAAAATCGGTTGATTTCCTGCCGGACAACACGGCCACCGTCCGAGCCATGCATGACGACGGTCGTGAAAGCGAGTGGCAGGCCCGCTTTGTCGTCGATGCTTCCGGCCGCGACACCTTCCTGGCCAACCGTTTCCAGATCAAGCACCGCAACCCCAAGCACAACAGTTCGGCGATCTATGGTCACTTCACCGGCTGCAAACGTCACGAAGGCGTGGCCGAGGGCAACATCACCATTTTCTGGTTCGAGCACGGCTGGTTCTGGTTCATCCCGATGCAAAACGATATAACCAGCATCGGCATGGTGACCTGGCCGTACTACATGAAAACCAAGGGCGAGCGCAGCCTTGAGCAATTCCTGCGTGACGGCTTTGCCCAATGCCCGAAGCTGACTGAGCGCCTCAAGGACACCAAGCTGATCAACGAGATCGAGGCCACCGGCAATTTTTCCTACGTTTCCGAGCGCAATCACGGCAACAACTACGTCATGCTCGGCGACGCCTATGCCTTCATCGACCCGGTGTTCTCGTCCGGCGTGCTGCTCGCCATGAACAGCGGCGTCATCGCCGCCGAGGCCATCGATACCTGCTTGAAGACGCCGGCCAAGGCGCCGGCTGCACTCAAGAAATTCGATGCGCTGATGAAGCACGGGCCGAAGGAATTCTCGTGGTTCATCTATCGTGTGACCAACCCGATCATGCGTGAATTCTTCATGGGACCGCGTAATTTCTTCCGCGCCAAGGAGGCTGTTCTGTCGATGCTGGCCGGCGACATCTTCGGCAAGACCCCGATCTGGTCGTCAATCTTTGCTTTCAAGATGCTCTATTACATCGCCAACATCACTCAGCCGAGGCTCGCCTTCAAGGGCTGGAAACAGCGCCGCTTCAACATCCGCAAGGTCGACGACGCGGTCGTTTACAACGCATAGTGGCACTCCAGTTCGTTTCCTCGCCGTCTGCTGTTTCACGTGAAACCGGCAGCGAACTCGGTGGTGCCCTGGTTGGCGAGCCGCCCAGCGGTGCCGTCCCGGTCTGGCCGGTGCAACGGGTTTTTGCCCCGTTGCTCGGGGCGACTTCAGCGGCCATTCATGAAACCTGGCTGAGTGATCAGCCGGTCATTGCTGGTCACTGTGAGGGCATCATCTGGCGGCGCACGGATGGTCTGCTTTTTGGCGTGATTGAACTCGATGAAGCAGATTTTGCAGCATCGCCTGGTTGTTCGCCCTTGCAGGCGGCCAGCAAGGAGGCCTATCGCCGTATTTTCAGGTTGCTTGATATTGAAGAAATGCCGCACCTGTGGCGGGTCTGGAACTATCTGTCAGCGATCAATCTGGAAACCGATGGTCTGGAACGTTACCGCCAGTTCAACATCGGCCGTCAGGATGCCTTCCTTGACTGCCATCGCGGCGCCACCGGCAACGTGCCGGCTGCCTGCGCCATCGGTCTGGCCGGCAGCCCGCTGAGCATTGCCTTCATGGCCGGCGCCTCGCCGGCGGTTCCGCTCGAAAATCCGCGTCAGGTCAGCGCCTACAACTACCCGGCCGATTACGGTCCACGCAGCCCGACTTTCTCGCGCGGCGCACTGGTTTACCCACCGGCTCAGGAAATCCTGTTCATTTCCGGCACGGCCAGTATCGTCGGTCATCAGACCGTGGCCTCGGGCGATGTGGCCGGACAATGCCGCGAATCGATGGCCAATATCGCCGCCGTCGTCGCCGAGGCCAATCGGTCATGCCGCACCGCGCCATACGCGCTGACTGATCTTTCCTACCGCGTTTATATCCGTCAGGCTGCCGATTTCCGGGTCATCCGCGAAACGCTGGCGCCATTGATTGGTCAGGCCGAAATTGTCTACATGCAGGCAGATATCTGCCGACATGATCTATTGCTGGAAATCGAGGCGATGGCCTCACACTCGCTGGAGGAAGCTTGATGGCCATGTCGAAAAAATTGAGCAAGGGAGCGCTGGCGGCGCTGGGGCTGGTCGCCATGGCAAGCGGTGCGCAGGCTGCCGGTGACCAGCCGTTGTGGGAGCTCGGAGCCGGCATGGCCGCCTTCAGTTTCCCGTCGTATCGCGGCTCGGACCAGACCGACAATTTCCTCATGCCGGTGCCGCATTTCACCTATCACGGCGATTTTCTGAAGGCCGACCGCCAGGGTATCCGCGGCAGTTTCTTCGACTCCGACCGGCTCGACCTGACGGTCAGCCTGGCCCTTGCCCCGCCGGTGAGCAGCGACGACATCACGGCGCGCGCCGGCATGCCTGATCTTGAGGGAACCTTCGAGATCGGGCCGCAAATGGACGTCACCTTCTGGCGTTCCGAGAATCGGGCTCGTTTTGTCAAACTGCTGCTGCCCCTGCGCGCCGCCATCACGGTCCAAGGCTCACCCAAGGACATCGGCTGGGTCTTCCATCCCAAGCTCAACATGGACATCACCGACATCCCCGGCATGGGTGGCTGGAATCTCGGCATGCTGGCCGGCCCGCTGTTCGGGGACAAGCGTCAGCACGCCTACTACTACTCGGTCGCCCCGCAGTATGCGACGGCCGACCGTCCGGCCTACGAGGCCAAGGCGGGCTACGCCGGCATGCAGTATCTCGTCGCGCTGTCCAAGCGCTTCCCCAAATACTGGGTCGGCGGCTTCGTCCGTTACGACAACCTGAGCGGCGCTACCTTCGAAAACAGCCCGCTGGTTCGCCAGAAGGACTATTTCGCCGCCGGCATAGCCTTCACCTGGGTTTTCGGGGAGTCCTCGACCCGCGTCAAGGTCGATGACTGATCGTCCGCGCGCAGGCAATCCCCTGTGGATGGCCTACGAGTACCTGGCCATGGTTGTCGGCCTGGGTGCGCTGGCCGTGCTTTGCCTGATCTGGCTGCCCTGCGCGCTGGTCCTTGATTTTCTGCTACCCCGCAAGCTCGGGCAAACAGTTGGCCGTGCCGTCATTTCATGGGGTTTCCGGTTTTATCTGGGCATTCTGAGTGCTTTCTGCGCCTGCCGTTTCGAACTCGACGAGATCGACCGCCTGTGCGACCAGGGGCCGCTCATCGTTGCCGCCAACCACCCTTCCCTGCTTGATGCGGTGATGATCGTCTCCCGGCTGCCCAACGCCGTTTGCGTCATGAAGGCGGCGCTCATGGACAACCTGTTGTTCGGGGCCGCCGCCCGACTGGCCCGCTACATCCGCAACGATGCGGCACTCGACGTGATACTCGGGGCGCGCGACGAGCTGCAGCAAGGCGCCCATCTGGTTATTTTTCCCGAAGGCTCGCGGACGCTCGATTTCCCCTTTGGCGCCAGCTCGCCGAGCGTCGGGCTAATTGCCAACCGCAGCAAGGTCGACGTTCAGACCCTGCTCATCGAATTTTCCACCCCGTATCTCGGCAAGGCCTGGCCACTCTTTCGTCGTCCCGAACTGCCGCTCAGCTGCCGGGTCCGCCTCGGCCGCCGCTTTCCGCCGCCTGCCAACATCCAGACATTTACTGCCGAGCTCGACGCCTATTTTAATTTCGAATTTGGCCAAAATTTCCGGTCGACCGTGGCAATCGCTGCCTGAACCTCTGTCCGCACCCTTTTCACCATGCCCGTCGCTTCAAAAACCCATCTCGTCCTGATCCCCAGCTACAACCCCGGTCCCAAGGTGCTGGCCACCGTGCAGGCGGCCCGGGCGCAATGGACGCCGGTGTGGGTCGTGGTCGATGGCAGCACCGACGGCAGCGCCGAAAAGCTGCAGGCGATGGCCGCCAGCGATGAAGGCCTGAAAGTAATCGTCCTGCCCGAAAATCGCGGCAAGGGCTCGGCCGTACTCGAAGGCATCACGCTGGCCGCCGCCGCCGGCTTCACCCACGCCCTGACCATGGATTCGGATGGCCAACACCCGGCTGACCTGATCCCCGCCTTCATGGCCGCCTCGCAAGCTGAGCCGGACAAAATGGTACTCGGCAAGCCGGTCTTCGCCGCCGACGCACCGGCGCTGCGGGTCAATGGCCGCAAGGTCTCCAACGGCTGGGCCAATCTTGAAACGCTGTGGATGGGCATCGGCGATTCGCTCTACGGTTTCCGCGTCTATCCGATCCAGCCGCTCATCAAAATCATGCGCGCCAACCGTTTCATGCGCCGTTTCGATTTTGATCCGGAAGCCGTCGTCCGCCTGTGCTGGGCGGGCGTGAAGCCGCTCAACATCGACGCCCCGGTGCGTTATTTCCGGGCCGAAGAGGGCGGCGTTTCGCACTTCAAATACCTGCGCGACAACACGCTGCTGACGTGGATGCACACCCGCCTCTTCATCGGCTTCGTGCTACGCCTGCCCTGGCTGATCCTGCGTCGCCTGAGATGAACACGACCGAAGTCTTCCTGATCGCCATGGCGATCATCTTTACCCTGCCCTACCTGATCTGGCGACTGGGCAACACCGACTATTACGCGCCACTCGTCGTCGTCCAGATCATCACCGGCATCCTGCTCGGGCCGGGCGTTCTCGGCCGGGCCTTTCCCGAGTACTACCAGTTCGTCTTCAATCCGGCCGTCATTCAGTCGCTGAACGGCATCGCCTGGTGGGCGGTCATGCTTTTCGTGATGATTGCCGGTGTCGAGCTCGATCTCCGGAAAGTCTGGGCCTATCGGCGCGAGAGCGGCATCACGGCGGGGCTTGCGCTCGGCACGCCGCTCGCCTTCGGTTGCGCTGCGGCGCTGCTGATGCTCGGTTTCGACGGCTGGATCGGCGAGAAGGCGATGACCTGGCAATTCGTCGTCGGCGTTGGCATGGCCTGTGCGGTGACCGCCCTGCCCATCCTGATCCTGTTCATGGAAAAACTTGAAATCCTGCGTCAGCCGATCGGCCAGCGCATCCTGCGCTACGCCAGTCTCGACGACATCGCGATCTGGGGTGTTCTGGCACTGATTCTCATGGATTGGGAGCGTATCGGTCGGCAGGTCACCTTCCTGCTCGTTTTTGCCATCGCTGCCTGGTTGTTCCACAAATTGATGGTGCGCATTCCGGCCCGTGACCGCTGGTATGTCGCGCTGATCTGGCTGGCCGTGGTCGCTTTTGGCGCCGACTGGGCCGGGCTGCACTTCATGGTCGGCGCCTTCCTGGCCGGAGCGAGCATGGAAGCCGAGTGGTTCGACCAGGAAAAAATGGACCTCCTGCGCCACCACGTGCTGCTCGTCTTCATGCCGGTCTTCTTCCTGTCCACCGGCCTGCGCACCAATTGGGATGTCGGCGGTGCCGCCGTTTTCATTGCTGCCGCCCTGCTCCTGGTGGCCTCGGTCGCCGGCAAGCTGATTGGCGTCCGGATCGCCGGTCGCATCCTCAAATGGGCGCCGGGCGAGGCCAGCATCATCGGCTGGCTGCTGCAGACCAAGGCGTTGATCATGATCATTTTTGCCAACATCCTGCTCGACAAGCGGATCATCACCAGTGAGACCTTCACGGCCTTGTTGTTGATGGCTGTTGCCAGCACCATGCTGACGGTGCCGCTGGTCGCCCCGAAGCTGGCCCGACTGAAATCGCTGATTCTGCGTTCTGCCTGAGGAGACAAGCATGAACTATGTGGCCAAATACCAAGAAGCCGCACCGGACCGGGCTGAAATCGATGCCCTGCCCGGCGCCCTTTTGATCGAATTTGGTGTCGACTGGTGCCCGCACTGTCAGGGTGCCCAGCCCTTCATTGAAACGGCCCTTGGCGCCCAGCCCGATCTTCGCCACATCAAGGTCGAAGATGGTGCCGGTCGGCGGCTGGGCCGCACGTTTCGCGTCAAGTTATGGCCGACGCTGATCCTCATGCGCGACGGTCAGGAAATCGGCCGCGTTGTTCGGCCCACAAGCACTCAGGAAATCAGCGAACTGCTCGCCGGCTGATTGGTTCAGGCCGGCTGGCGGCGCCGTTGTTGCCAGGCATCCAGTTCGGCGCGCTCGATGAAGGTTTCCAGCCGGTTGATATTGCCCGGCAATTGCCGCCCTTCCCATTGTTCGGTGGCCCAGCGCTTCACATTGGCGTGTAGCTCGCCATGCTCGATGGCGTGGGCCAGGGCGACTTCAATATCGTGCTGGCCGTCCGGCCCGGTGCCCAGGGTTAGCGCCGCGTCGTGCAGGCTCAGGCAGCTGTCATTTGGGGGATTCATGAACACCTCCTTCAAGGTTTCGGCAGCTTTATTCTAGCCCTGCACCACAGCGGTCAGGCGCGTTTCGCGACCTTTTTCGGCGTCCGGTGGCTGGCCTTGATTTGCTCGATGGCCTCGAGCTGGAAGCGCAGCTTGGTGATGGCATCGCGCTCGGCCGGGGCCAGTTCGTCCAGCTTGACGTGCTTGATGAGCACCGCCAGCGCATCGCCTATGCAACCGAGCTGCTTGCCGTAGCTGCCGACTTCATCGAGCACTTCCTGCTCGACTTCCGGGTTGGCGCTGCGCCCGAGGTTGATATTGACCAGCCCGAGCTGGCTGGTCGCTGAGCCAAAGGTCCATGACCACGGATTGATCGCCTGCGTGACGTCGCCGGACAGTGGCATCTGGAACGATTGCCAAGCCGACAAAGGGTTCTGGAAAAAATCTAGGGGAGCCTTGGCTTTGGCCTCAGGCAAGGTTTTCGGGGTGAGACGAGGGTAGAAATCAGGCATGGTGGATTCTCCTTGGCGACGGGTCGAATCCGATCATCCGGCATCGGAACGGCGCATGCAAGGTGAATTATTTGCCGGGCCCGAAGGCTGGCTTCAGATCATCGCGCCGTTGATCGAGATGACCTGCCCGGAAATATAGGCGGCTTTTTCCGAGGCGAGGAAAGCGACAAGATCGGCCACCTCTTCCGGTTTGCCGGCGCGCTTCATCGGCACCAGATTCTTGATCGCCTCGGCGTCGAAGGTGCCGTCGATCATGTCGGTGGCGATGATGCCCGGCGCCACGGCATTGACCGTGATGCCGCGGCTGGCCAGTTCGAGCGCCAGCGATTTACTGGCGGCGTGCAAGGCGCCCTTGGCGGCCGAGTAATTGACCTGGCCGCGGTTGCCGGTGATGCCGGCAATCGACGAAATATTGATGATGCGGCCCCAGCGCGTCCGGATCATCGGCATGGTCAGCGGCTGGGTGACGTTGAAAAAGCCGTTGAGCGAGACGTCGAGAACCGAATGCCACTGCTCGGCGCTCATGCCCGGGAAGACGGCGTCGGCGTGGATGCCGGCGTTGTTGACCAGAATCTGGATCGGCCCCGGCTCGAGCAGTTTTTCCAGCGCGGCAGCCGTTGCGGCGCGCTCGGTAACGTCGAAGGCGACGGCTTCGGCGCTGCCGCCGGCAGCGATGACCTCGGCGACGACAGCTTCGGCCTTCTCGCGGCTGCGGTTGGCATGAACGATGACGTGATGGCCGTCAGCTGCAAGGCGCTTGCAGATCGCAGCACCGATACCGCCGCTGCCGCCGGTGACGAGAGCACGTTTCATGGGTTTTCCTTTTTGGCCATTATTTCCGGTTGACCGTGGGATTCTCAGCCCAGCGCTGCAGCGTCGAGCACCACGGCGGCGCGGCCTTCGAGCAGGCAGCGGCCGGCGTGGCTGAGCGAGAACTGGTAGAGGATGTTGTTGCTGTCGCCCGACAGGCGCTCGGCGCACACATCGAGTTCGCCCGGCAGGTCGTCGAGACGCGCGACATGCAGGCTGACGCTACGCACGCTGGTCAGGTAGCCCTGGCGTGGTGCGGCATCGTCACCGGCAATCAGCGCGCCGTGAACGGCCATGGCCTGCGCGGCGTATTCGATGCCGTTGGCGGCGCCCAGACGACCTTCGGCGCGCAGCGGATTGGCCGGGTCGGTATGGCTGCTGGCGCGGCAGGTGATCGCCGAGTCGGACCACTCCTTGACCGCATCAAGCAGGCACATGCTGCCTTGATGCGGGATGTGGGCGGCGATCCAGCTTTGGTCTAGCACGGCCCGATGTCGACCTGCAGTTGCATGGGTGGCAGGTAGTCGAGCCAGACCTGACCGGCTTCGCCGCGCGCCAGTTTCTGCAGCAGCGGCAAGGCGCGCAGGGCCGGGATGGAGACGCGCAGGGCTTCCAGCGCGGCGTCGGCCAGCGGCTCGGCGACAGCGCTGGAGGGTGTCACGGTGATCGATGCGAGCGAGCGCTCACTGCGTTCCGGTGTAAGTAAAAGCGAGACGCCGGCAACGTCCGGCACCGGCCGCTTGGCAAACAGCGGCTCGGGATATTCGCTGTCGTAGGCGATCAAAAGTGTGGGCTGGCGGTCGAGAACAACCTGCCCGAGCGCATCGATCAGGCCGGCGCCGAAGCTCGCGTCGTAGGCGCAGATGACCTGGCAGGGTGCCATCGCCCCGGTGGCGATGCCCCAGTAACCGGCGGCGGCGTTGTGCACCGAATTGTGGAATCGGGTCGGCGAAATCTGGCGGTCGTCGGTGGCCAGTTGCTCGCACAGGGCGTGGCAATTGTGGCCGTCGGCGCCCGAGGCGGAGAAGACGGTGGCCAGCGTCGCAACATCGGCACCGGCATGGGCGGCGGCTTCGAGGCCGACGGCCAGCGTCAGCTTGACGACGCGGCTGGCCCGACGGCGCTCGGCCGGCGGCAGGATGCTCGGCGCCGGCAAAACGGAAGGGGCTGCGGTCAACGGCATTTCGCCGCGCAAAACGCCGCGGGCGGTCGGCCAGTCGGGCAGACCCGGGGCCAGGAAGCCGATGCCTTCAATCCAGGCGGTCAGCGGGCGGCTCACGGCGCGACTCCGAGAATCAGGCTGCAATTACTGCCACCGAAGCCGAAGGAGTTGGTCAGGGCGCGACTGACTTTGCCCACCCGGGTTTTCAGCAGGTAGTCGACCGGAATCGCCGGATCGACGTTTTCGGTGCCCGGGCTGCCGGGCAGGAAGCCGTCGGTCAGCGTCAGGGCGCAGATGATTGCTTCAACCGCGCCGGCTGCGCCCAGCGTGTGGCCGGTGGCGCCCTTGGTCGAACTGCACGGGACGCGCTGGTCGAACAGCGCGGCGACAGCCTTGCCCTCGGCGGCATCGTTGGCTGGCGTCGAGGTGCCGTGCAGGTTGATGTAGTCGATGTCAGCGGCAGTTAGTCCGGAGGAGCGCAGTGCGGCTTCCATGGCCATCCGGGCACCCAGCCCTTCCGGGTGGGGCGAAGACATGTGATAAGCATCGCTCGATTCACCGGTGCCGAGCAGCAGCACCGAGCCCGGCGTCGGTTGTTCGCAGCGTTCGAGCAAGGCAAACGCCGCACCCTCGCCGACCGATATGCCGTTGCGTGCTGCGTCGTAGGGACGGCACGGCTGGGTGGAGGTCAATTGCAGCGAGGCGAAGCCGTAGAGCGTGGTCAGGCACAGCGTATCGACGCCACCGACGATGGCCGCGTCGATGCTGCCGAGTTGAAGCTGGCGGGCAGCGGCGGCAAAGACCTTGGCGCTCGACGAACAGGCGGTCGAAATGGCCATGGCCATGCCTTCCAGCCCGAAATAATCGCGGGTGAATTCGGCCAGCGAGAAGGAGTTGTGCGTCGTGCGGTAGTGGAAATCGTCCGGCAGCGCACCGGTTTCGGGATCGCGCCGACGATAGGCTAGCTCGGTCTGCAAAATGCCGGCCGTGCTGGTGCCGAGGAAAACGCCGACTCGTGACTTGCCGTAGCGAGCGATGGCTTCGCGCACGCGGTCGCCGAAGCCATCGGTTTCGAGGCCCATTTGCGTCAGACGGTTGTTGCGGCAATCGTAGATGGCCAGCGATGCCGGCAGCTTTTCGGCGTCGACCGCAGCCACTTCGCCCATCCAGGTATCGAGTTGCACCGTTTCGAACGCGCATGGCACCAACCCGCTCCGCCCATTGCGCAAAGCCTCGCGCATGGCATCAAGCCCGCGCCCGAGGCAGGTTGTGGCGGTGTAGGCGGAAAGCAGCAGCGGGGTCACGGTGGCGCTCGAAATGGGGTGAGGTGGATTTTAGCAGAGGGGGCGCTTGTAAATGGATGGCATGATTGCCTATCTGTGGCGCAGCCAGCCTGTTTCGGTCTTGTACACTATCGGGCAATTCCGTCAGGCTCACCGGGGCATGGACTTGTTATGATTTTTTCGCGGGAAGATGGGCCATGAAGATGCATCTCTTACTGAAAAACTGGCGGGGCCTGGTCTTGTGGTTTTTCGTTACTCTGGCTTTCGGCCAGACCGGGGCCACGGTCGTCGACATCCCAACCCGCCCCGGCGTCACGCAGCGCCTGCTGGTGCTCGCTCCGCCGACACCCAAGGCGGCGGTCATTCTCTTCGTCGGCGGGCATGGCGGTTTGCAGATTGCGCCGGATGGTTCATTTGGCTGGGGCAAGGGGAATTTCCTGATTCGCAGCCGACAGCTGTTTGTCGATCAGGGCTTGCTGACAGTGGTCATCGACGCGCCGTCGGATCGCCAATCGCCACCCTTTCTGGCCGGCTACCGCCAGGGGCCTGAGCATGCGGCGGATGTCCAGGCGGTGATCGCCTGGGTGCGCCAGCAAGCGGGCTTGCCGGTGTGGCTGGTCGGGACCAGCCGGGGAACGCAGTCGATTGCCGCGGTGGCGACACGCCTGAGTCGGGCCGACGGGCCGGATGGCCTGGTCCTGACCTCAACCATTCTGACCGACCCGAAGGCGCCCGCGGTGCCGGCCATGGCGCTCGACAAGCTGAGCATTCCGACGCTTGTCGCCCATCATGAGCTGGACGGTTGCAGCCATTGCGCCTTCAGCGACATGCCGAAGCTCATGCAGAGGCTGGAAGGGCTGCCGCGCCAGCAGTTGCTGTCCTTCCGCGACGGCATGAGCCGGGGCGATCCGTGCGAGGCGATGGCCTATCACGGCTTCAATGGCATCGAGCGCGAGGTGGTCGGGCAGATCGCCGGCTGGATGCTGGGTCGCTGATCGCCAATTTCATTTTTGGCCGTTTTTCCCGGTTGACCGTGGCAAGCGCTGCTTTGCCTGATGCAGGTCAACTGCCGTCCAGATTTACCTTGTCTGCAGCCTGTTGTCGCCCATCCCCCTGTGGCATAGTGACCTGAAATTGCTGCGCTGCAGCATATAAGGGTTTGCTTAAGGGGAACACCATGTTTGATTTCTGGATTCAGTTTGCCTTGGTTCTGACGGCTATCCTGATCGGTATCCGTCGTGGCGGGGTGGCGCTTGGCCTGATTGGCGGGCTGGGCGTGGCGGTGCTCAGTTTCGGTTTCCGCGTTGCACCATCCGAGCCGCCGATTACCGTCATGCTCATCATCCTCGCCGTGGTCACCGCTTCGGCAACCTTGCAGGTAGCCGGCGGGCTCGACTGGCTGGTCCAGCAGGCCGAGCGCCTGATGCGCCGGCATCCGCAGCAGATCACGATTCTGGCGCCGCTCTCCACCTTCCTGCTGACCGTCTGCGTCGGCACCGGCCACGCCGTTTATTCATTGCTGCCGGTGATCGCCGACGTGGCACTCAAAACCAAGATCCGCCCGGAACGGCCGATGGCGATTTCCAGCGTCGCGTCGCAGATGGGCATCACGGCCAGCCCGGTGGCGGCGGCCGTGACGACTTTCCTGGCGATGACGGCGAAGACCGATGCCCCGGTGACGCTGGCCCAGATTCTCATGGTGACCTTGCCGGCCGGCCTGATCGGCGTGCTGGCAGCGGCCTTCTGGAGCATGAAGCGCGGCCTCGATCTCGACAAGGATCCGGAATTTCAGGCGCGCATGAAAGACCCGGAATTCCGCGCCACGGTCGAAATGTCGGTGACGACGCTCGACAAGACCCTGCCCAAGTCGGCCCGCCTGTCGGTCGTGCTCTTTTTCACCGGCATCCTGACCATCGTCGCCCTCGCCCTCTACCCGAGCGTGCTGCCGCTGGCCAAGGGCAAGCCGATTCCGATGACGACGGTGGTGCAGCTCGTCATGCTCGCCTTCGGCGCCTTCATCCTCTTCGCCGCCGACGTCAAGGCGGCGGCCATCGCCAAGTCGGAAGTGTTCACGGCCGGTATGATCGCCGTCGTCTCGATCTTCGGGATCGCCTGGATGAGCGACACCTTCGTCAAGGCCAACGAGGCTTTCCTCGTTGAAAACATCAAAACCATGGTCGAGTACGCGCCCTGGACCTTCGCCTTGGCCATGTTCGCCGTCTCCGCCTTCGTCAAGAGCCAGGCGGCGACGCTGACCATCATGCTGCCCTTCGGCCTGGCGCTCGGTCTCAGCCCGCAACTGCTGCTCGGTCTCATGCCCTCCTGCTACGCCTACTTCTTCTTCGCCTTCTACCCGAGCGATCTGGCGGCGATCAACATGGACCGCAGCGGCACGACGCGCATCGGCAAATACCTGCTCAACCACAGCTTCATGATTCCCGGCTGGATCGGCGTCATAACCTCAACCATCGTCGCCTACGGGCTGGCACAGCTGTATTTCTGATTTCGATTTTGGCCGATATTTCCGGTTGACCGTGGCAGCGGCTTACTTGCCGCTGCTCCGGCCCAGGCAGGTCCGGTAGCGCCCCTCGACCTTGCGGGCGAACCATTCTGTCGTCAGCTTGCGGCTGATTTTCGGGCTTTTCAGGTCGATTTGCGGCAGGGCTTGGCGGCGCATCGGCTTGGCCCCTTTTTCTGCCAGTTCGAAGACGCGGTTGAAGAGCGGGCTGCGGCCAAAGGCCGGGGATTTTTCGAGGAGCAGGTCACGGCGAATCTGCGGGCGGCTCATGTCGAGTTGTTTGGCGATACCGATGGCGGCTTCCTCGACACTGCTCGGTACGGTTGCCGGCTGGCCGTTTTCATAGCGCATCAGGTCGCCATCCGGGGCCAGCGGCCTGCCCGTGAGCTTGCCGAGCGCCAGCTGAAAAGCGGCGTTGCGGCTGCTGTAGCGGCCGGCGTTGAAGTCGGCGAAACGATAGACGATGGTGTCGTAGGGCACTTCGTAATCGAGCAGGATAGCGCTGCCGAAATAGACGCCGCCGCGCCGCGTGAACACCTCGTCGCGCACCTTTTTCGCCATCGGGTAGGGGTAATTGCGCTCCCTGACCTGCTGCGTCGCGAAATCGATGCTGACCTGCATTGGCCCGCCGGTGCGCACGGGATTGAAGTCGGCGAACAACTGGCGGCCGAAAGGCAGTTCGCCGGTCATGTCCTCGAACAGCGCATTGACCTGTTTTTCGGTTTTCAGCGCGTCGATGCGCTCGTTGTAGCTCTTGCCGTCCGGCGACTTCTTGCTCAGCGCGGTATTGACGAGCAGCGACGGCACGCCGTAGCGGCCGGCCCGGCTCTCGAGTTCGCGGCGGACGATGTTGGGCAGGCCGGGCACGCTGGGGTCGGCCTGAAAGCTCGATTCCTGCTCGATGATGGCGATGGCGGCGCAATAGGTTTGCGTCGCGTGCGGCACTTCCAGGGCCTTGAAGGCGCTGTGCAGGTCGTCAGCCCAGCCTTGGCGGTCCCTGGCGTAGCCCGGGATCAGACGGACGATGCGCTTTTTGACATCGGCTTCGGTCAGCGATGTTGGCCAGGCCGTGGCCGTTTTGCCATCGGCGCGGCGTGCCATGTCGGACGGCAGCGCCCCGCCCTCCTCCTCGCCTTCCTCGAACAGCGAGCAGCCGGCCAGGGTGGCCAGCAGGACAGCGGAGAGGATGGCCAGGCGCATCGAATCAGGCCGGCGAATTGGCCGGAACGCGGCAGACCAGCATGACGTTGGCGAAGGGCTTGATGTCGTTCATCGGATCGGTTTCGACCATGAAGCCGAGGCTTTCGAGCAGGGCGATCCACTCGGCCAGCGGCCGGCAATAGAGGCGTGGCAGGCGGTGGCCACGGACGAAGGTGACGGCGTGGTCGACCCAGTTGCACAGGTGATAAGGCAGGCCGGCCGAGGCATCGCCGACCCGGGTCAGGAACAGCCCCCCCGGCGGCAGCGCGGCGCGGATGCGCTTGATGACGTCCTTCTGGTGGGCGTGATCAAAATAATGTAGGGCGTCGAGGATGGTGATGACGTCGGCCTGGCCGAAATCGGCCTTGGTCATATCGCCCTGCTCGATGCGCAGGACCGGATGGTCGGCGCCGAAGGCACGGGCGGCGCGGTCGACGTCCTTCTGCATGAGTTCTATGCCGCGCAGGCTCAGGGCCTTGGGCGCGGCCGGCCAGTCTTTCGGCCAGTTTCCGGCTTCGTACAGTTTGCGGGCGGCGAGCAGCCAGGAAAACAGGCTGCCCTGGCCGCAGCCGAGGTCGAGGTAACGGCCTTCGGCCGGGAACAAGCCGCGCTTGAGGATCTCGCGGAAGATGCTGTCGGAGGACAGCTTGCCGCGCGAGTAGTGGTAGGCGAAATGGCCGCCGCCGATGAAGGGGCGGCTGGCTTCGTCGAGCAGGGTGCGCAGGAAACGCTTGGTCATGATGTGGCGTCGGGCAAGGTGACGGGGTTGAGTGAATGTTGGCGCAGCGCGGTGATCAGGCGTGGCAGCACGGCGAGGATGACCGGCTGGCCATCCGCCGTGCGGGCGGCGTGGCCGTCGTGCAGGAGCAGGATGTCGCCGGGGCCGAGGTCACGGCTGAGGCGTCGAAAGATGATCTCCGGGTCGCCGCAGCGCGTGTCGTAGGAGCGGCGCGTCCAGCTGGCCAGCTTGAGGCCGAGGCTGTGCAGGACGGCGTCGAGGAAAGGATTGCGCAGGCCGGCCGTGGCGCGGAAGTAGCGTGGCAGCTGGCCGGTGATTTCGGCGAAGGTGGCTTGCGCCGCGGCGATATCGGCCTTCATGCGGCCGGGGCCGAAGAAGGCGAAGGCCTTGGAATGGCTGTCACCATGGTTCTCGACGCGATGGCCGCGGGCGATGATTTCGCGGCACAACGCCGGGTTTTCGCGGGCGCGCCAGCCGATGCAGAAGAAGGTGGCCTTGGCGTTGGCGGCGTCGAGCAGGTCGAGGACGCGCGGCGTGACTTCCGGGTCGGGGCCGTCGTCGATGGTGATGGCGACTTCGCGGCGAGCGACCGCGTCATCCGGCAGGCGATTGAGGTTGGGGCCGAGCAGCGTCGTGCGCGGCAGCAGGCCGGCCGTCGTGATGATGGCGTGGTTGATGACCAGCGCGCCGACGGCCCACGGCCAGAAGGCCGGTGCCAGCAGGCAGCCGACGGCCGCTGCGGCATGTAGCGCGAGCGTGGCTTTGATGGCGAGGGTCGGCTTCCAGGGCGTCGGCATGTCAGGCGGCGAAGTGGCCAAGGTTCAGGAAATGTTCCCACAAATCGCGCCACACCGGCCAGTCGTGGTCGCCCGGCAAGGCGCAGCGGGCGGCGGGCGGGAAACGTGCGGCGATGGCCTGCATGCCCTCGGCGAAACGATCCTCGGTGCCGTAGCCGACGAAAACCGGGAAGCTGGCCGGCGGCGCCTTGAGCCATCGCCAGGCGCGGCACTCGGGGTCGGTCAGATCAACGGCCGTCGGCTCCCAGACATCGAGGCCGCCGGCGCGCTTGATGGCGTTGGTGGTCAGCCGGCTGCCGGGGTAAGGGGCGATCAGGCAAAGTCCGTCGACGAGGCCGGGATGGTCGGCGTTGAGGCAGAGCGCGAGCAACCCGCCGAGCGAAATGCCACCGAGCCAGACTTGGCGATATTGGGCGCGGGCCGGGATCAGGATCTGTTCGATGACGGCCGGCAGCGCTTCGCCGCTCGACACGGCGTCAAGGCCGAGATCGACGGCAACGATGTCGAGCCTGAGATGGCGCACGCTGGCATCGGCAAAAAAGCCGTTTTCGGCGAAGTGTTCGGGCGTCATGTAGGCGCCGGGGAGCAGTACCAGCAGGCTGTCGCCGCCACCGTCATGGCGCAGGGTGCGGAGCGCGGCGTTCATGCGGCGGTTTCACGTGAAACGTGGGATTCCATTTTTGGCCCATTTTTGCGGTTGACCGTGGAAAGCGGGCTATGCACGGTCTTTCCCGGAAAAACAAGCCGCCAACAGCAGCGCCAGCACGGCGCCGGGGCCGACCGTGATGCCGACGGCGTGCAGGACCGGCACGCTGGACAGGGCGAGCGTGCCGAAGCCGATGGCGGTGGTCAGGTTGGCGACGGCCATTGAGGCCAGCGTCGGCGCATCGAGCCGGTTTTCCTTGCCGGCTCGGTCGAAGAACAGTGCGTAATTTGAGCCGACGGCGACGATCAGCAACATGCCGATCAGGTGCATGAGGTGCAGCTGTTCACCCCCCAGATGGACGCCGGCTATGACCAGGATGACGGCAAGCAGCAGCGGCAGCAGGACGGCGCCGAGCCGGCGGGCGGAGCGCAGTGTGACGGCGAGTAGCGCGACGATGGCGGCGAAACCGGCCAGCGAGAGCAACGTCGCTTCGTCGAGGTAATCGTTGTAGAGCCGGTCGAATTCGAACTTCATGTCGATGAGCAGCGCATCGCTGGCAGCCAGGGCGGCGCGCACCGGTTCGATCCTGATCTCGACATTCTTGTCGCCGGCTGGCGGGCGTAGCGGCAGCAGCACGCTCCAGCTATCCGGCCGTTGCATGAGCAGCGAATCGACGGCCAGCGACAGACTGGTACCGTTGAGCGTTTCGCGGGTGATGCTGCCCTGCTCTTTCGCCCTGGCGACTTCGTCGAGGAAGGCGCCAAGCTTGTTGGCGGCGAGCGGCGAATCAGCCTGCGCCAATTGCAGGCGCGCCGCCAATTCGTCACCGGCCGGTAGGCTGGCCCGGCGGGCAGCCTGCATGGCCTGGCTGGGCAGGAAGCGGGCCGGGCTGTCGTAGCCGCCGATGATGCCCTGGGCGACCAGCGCATCGAGCTGTCGCCCGGCCCGCTCTGCTGCCTGCAGCGCGGCTTCGCGGTCGGGTGCGGTAATCACTGCCATGTAGCGCGAATCCGGGGCGCCAATGTCGGCACGCAATGCCATGTCGGTTGCCGTGTCTTCGGCGCTGACCGTGCTCAGGGCCGACAGGTTCGGATGCCAAAGTTCATGGCGGTCGATGACGAGGACGGTGGTTGCCGCTACCGTGAGCAAAATGACCGGCCAGCGCAGGCTCTGCATGGCCCGGATGCCTGCGTTGAGCGGTGATGCGAGGTGGCTAAGGTCGCGCACCGGATGATCGTTGCCAGCCAGCGCCGGCAGGATGAAGCGGGTGACCAGTGCGGCAGTCAGTACGCCGCTCAGCGAATAGAGGCCGAGCTGGGCCAGGCCGGGGAAACCGGAAAAAAGCAGCGCGGTGAAGCCGCAAACGGAGGTCAGCACGCCGAGGCGGATGGTCGGCCAGAAGCGCGTCCGCCATTCAGCCGCACCAAGCCGGCCGGACTGGACGAAATAATAGATCGAGTAATCCACTGCCTCGCCGATCAGTGCGGCGCCAAAGCCGACGGTAATGCCGAAGACCGTCCCGTAGACAAGGCTGACGGCGACGATGCCGGCCAGCGCCCCGCTCACCACGGGCAGCAGGCCGAGGCTGAGCAGGCGGGCCGAGCGATAGACGAAGAGCAGTACGCCGATGATGGCCAGCGTGCTGATCGCTGACAGCTTGCTGACCTCGTCCTTGATCGTTTCACGCGATTTGACGGCAAAGACGCCGGGCCCGGAAATCACCATGCGGGCGTCGCTGATGCCAGCCTCACGGGCGCTCTCGGCAAACTCGCTGCGGATGGTGGCGATGGCCTGTTCCTGGGCATCGGTGTCGGAGCCGAGGGCGGCGCTCTGGATCAGCAGCATGGCCCGTTGGCCGTCGCGTGAGGCCCAGACGCCCTCCTGCACATAGGGCTGGGCGCCGGCGTTGAGGCCGGAGAGCAGTTCGATCATTTCGCCGGTCGGGTCGCGCGGCAGCAAGGGCTTGATCATCATGCCGGCCGGTGAGGCGAGCAGATCGACGCTGTTGGCGATGCTCTCGCGCAGGCCGTCGACGGTGAAGCGTTCGGGCTTGACGGCCGGGCTGAGCAGATAGCGGTAGCGGAACAGGAAGTCGCGGTCGGCATTGAGGTTGCCGGCCTGACCGTTCTGGACGCTGACGAATTCGGGCAATTTTTCCAGTCGACCGTCCAATTGGCGCGAAACGGCCGCCCGTTGCGCCGCATCGCCGCCTTCGATGGCGACCATGAGCAGCCGGGTGACGACGCCTTCTTTCAACTGGTCGACCAGCACCTGTTGCGCGGCGCTCGGCCGGGCCGGCAGGAAAAACGACATATCGGCCGAAAAGTGGCTGTTCCAGACCACGGCTGCCCCGGCCATGCTGGCCAGCAGCCAGATCAGGAAGGCCCGGGCCGCCGCGCTCATTTGGTTTCGATCGGCTCCATGTTGAGCACCGAACGGTCACCGTCGGCCTGCAGGTACTCGATGCTGCGGATCAGGCTCTTGCTGCCGCTGACCGTGATGCGCAGGACCAGCGCCGATATTTTCTGGTCGCTGGGCAGTAGTGTGAGCACCCACTTGTCGGCATTTCCCGATAAATGCAGGGCATAGTTTTTCTCGAGCGCCGCCCGGTTGCCCGACAACGTGCCGCGAATGCTGTCGACGAAGGCCAGCGCTTCCGGCTGGTTGGCCAGATTGATGCTGAGTTTCTGCTTCTCGCGCTCGATGGACAGCATGTCCTTGTCGAGCAGCAGGGTTTCGACCTTGGGCACCAGCGTCCGTTTTTCGAGGCGGTCGGGCGCCGTGTAGCTCATTTCGCCCGATGAGACGACGGGCTTGTCGAGCAGCGAAATGTACTTCTTCTCGGTGAACTTGGCCTTGCCACCCTTGTTTTTGGCGAGATCGGTCATCAGCTGGCCGACATCGAAGGCAGCAGTGGCCGGCAGGGCGAGAGCCAACAGAAAAAGACAGCCGAAGAGACGTTTGATCATTTTTTCTGCCAGAAATCGAAGAAATTGAACCAGTTGTACGGTGCCAGATGGCAATAGTGCGTCAGACGGTCGGCGTAGTGTTGCATGGCGGCATGGATCGCCGTGTCGCGTTCTTCGCGCGTCGTCTGCGAAAAATCGGCGAGCGGCTCGAAATGCAGCTGGTAGCGGTTGCCGCCGAGATAGAGGCCGGTCATGAAGAAAACCGGGCGGCGCAGCATGGCGGCCATGCGGAAGGGGCCGAGCGGGAACGGGGCCGGTTTGCCGAGAAAATCGCAGTCGACCGTAGCATCGTCGCCCAGCCCGCGGTCGGCCAGCATGCCGACGAGGTAGCCTTCGTCGAGCTTGTCGCGGGCCTGCAGCATCGAATCCATGCGGCCCAGCGGGATGATGTCCTGACTGGCCGCCGGGTTGATCGCCTCAAGCGTCGAATTGATTTTGCGGGCGTTTTCCTCGTACATCATCATCGCTACCTTGAGCCCTTGCTGCCCTCGCCCGACGGCGCGCAGGACTTCGAAGCTGCCGAGGTGGGCGCCGATGAGCAAGGCGCCGGGGTGCTCGGCGGCCACTTTCTGGACGGCTTCGTTGCCGATGATCTCGATGTCGAAGAGGTCGAAACGGTCGTTGAGCAGGTAGATCCGATCGTGGATCGTGCTCGCGAAGCTGAAGACGTGGCGGAAGCCGTCCGACCATTCAGCCCAGCGGTTGAGCGCCAGATGCAGGTAGTCGCGGCTGAAGCGACGGGCGCGCGGGGCGAACAGGACAAAATAGGCGGCGATACCGTAGAGGACGAGGCGACCGACCCGGCGACCGAAAGTCAGCGAAATCCAGACCATCAGCTTGAGGATGGCCAGATTGCTGCGTTCCTGCTGACGCATCCAGTCGGCGTCGGGAGGCTCTTTCCGGCTCATGGCGCGGCGGGGGTCAGGCTGCCGGAGGCGACGTCGCGCTCGGTGGCACGAACGGTGAAGGCAATGGCCCCGCTTGGCTTGGTCATCAGCGAGAAAGTAAGCGCTTCCTCAGGTCCGACCGGGCTGAAAAACTTGGCGTTGCCGACCTGCCAGTTGAGGCCTGGCTTACCGAGCATTTCTTCGGCGAACAGGATGGCACGGTCGAGCAGGACGACGCCCGGCACGATGGGCCGGCCGGGGAAATGGCCGGCGAAGGCCGGGTGGTCGGCCGGGACCAGCCAGCGATATTCAGCGTCCGCCATGGCTGACTTTCGCGGTGTACAGCGCCTGCAGTTCGGCCCTCGGCAGCTTGCCGGTGCTGTTGCGTGGCAGCTCGTCGACGAGGACGAGCGGCCGGGGCAGGAAGATGGCGTCGATGCGCTGGCGCAGCTCGACGCTGATTTGCCTAGCGCTCAGGCCGGGGGCGACGACGAAGGCGGTGAGGCGCGTGATGCCGTCCGGACCCTCTTCGTCGGGCAGGAAGAAGGCGCCATCAACGACGCCGGGTACGGCGCCGAGCTGGTGATTGAGATAGGCCAGCGAGGTGCGCTTGCCGGCGATGTTGATGAGGTCGGCGTGGCGGCCATGGAGCAGGAACTGTTGAAGGGCTTGCGTGGGCTGGTCGGGCAGCAGTTCGATGAGGTCGGACAGGGCGACGCGGCCTTCGACGTGGCCGTCACAGGCGACGGTGTCGTCACCGTCCTGTTCGAGGCGGACGCCGGGCAGTAGCGTCCACGCGGCGCCGTCGGTGGTGCGCCGGGTGGCCAGCTGGCCGGACTCGGTCGAGCCGTAGATTTCGCGCATCGGGGCGCCGGTACGGGCTTCGGCTTGAGCGGCCAGCGTCGTCGACAGCGGCGCGGTGGCGGAGAGCAGCAGGTCGACGGGCGGCAGCTCGATTTCGGCCGAGAGCAGCGCCGAGAGGTGGAAAGGCGTGGTGACGAGCAGGCGCGGCTGCGGCACGGCGGCCAGGGCGCCGGCGATGTCCTGCGGGTAGAACGGCTTGCCGGCCCAGAAGGCGCAGCCGCCATGCAGGGCGAGCAGGAAGGTCGATTCGAAGCCGTAGCTGTGCTGGACCGGAACGGTGCCGACGATGGCGTGCGGCTGGCGGTCAAGGCCGAGGGCGATGGCTTCCGAGCGGCCGTTGGCGACCAGCTTGCCCCAGGTTTTGCGCTGGGCCTGCGGCAGGCCGGTCGAGCCGGAGGTGAACAGGATGGCGGCAAGATGGTCGGCGGGAAATTCGGGGATGGCCGATTTCGTTTTTGCCTCTTTTTTCCGGTTGACCGTGGAAGTGGCTGAAAAATCGCTTGGGAAGTCGAGGCGCGGCAGGTCGAGCGTATCGGCGGCGCCGTCGCACAGGCAAACCAGCCCGGCGTACTCGGCCTGCAGGCGGCGGAAGGTTTCCGGTGACTGCGACGACGGTTGCAGGCTGGTCATGCCGCGCAGCAGGCCGGCGGCGAAGCCGACGGCAAAGCGGTAACGGTCGTGGCAGAGGTTGAGCAGATAGCCGGTGGCCGGCAATTGTTCGGCCAGCTGGCGGGCGTCGGCAAGGTAGTCGCCGACGCTGATCGGGCCTTCCGGTGTCCAGGCAAACACGGCGTCGAGGTCGCCGTGGGCGAGCAGTGGTACGGTATTCATGACGGATTGGCGGGGGGCTGCGGCGTTTCGAGATCGGCCGCCGGCGCTTTCTGCTGGTTGCGCATGCGGTAGGCGCGGGCGACCTGGGCGATGCTCGGCCGCTCTTCGGGCGGCAGGGCTTTGACCCGCCAGATGTGTTCGCCAATGAACATGGCGGCAAGCAGCGGGGCCGATAGCAGATTGGCAAAAATCGACCAGATGGTGTGCGGGGCGAGCCGCCAGAGAATGGCTGAAATCAGTGCATTGCCGAGGAAAAACAGCGTCCACGCCAGCGTCGCGCGCCGGGTGTAAAGGCGCTTGCGCTCGGATAGTTCGCCCTGATGCACGGCACGGGCGAGCTGGGTGATCAGCGCTTCGCCGTCGCCGAGCAGGCTGCGCCCAAACAGGGTGCCGAGCGCCAGATTGGTGCCGAGATGCTGGATGAAGAAAAGCAGCGCGATGTTTTCGCGCAGGGTTGGCCAATACCAGGCCAGCGCGCCGAGCATGGCGAGAATGCCGGTGCCGGTCAGCGCCGGGTGGCTGCTGCGCCAGAGCAACAGGCCAAGGGCGGCGACAATAGGGGAGATGCCGAGCAGTACGGAGAGATCGCCGGAGCCTTCGCCGGCGCTGCCGGTGTGGGCCAGGAAAGCCCAGACGGCGAGAAAGACGACGACGGCCAGGCCGCGCAGCAACTGGCCCGGGGACAGGCTCATTTGGTCCGTTGGGTGGCGATGTGGGCCGACAGGGCGCGCAGCGACGAGAAGATGCGCAGGTTGTCCTCATTGTCCGACTTGAGCTGGAAGCCGTATTTCTTCGAAATGACCAGGGCGATTTCGAGCACGTCGATCGAGTCGAGGCCGAGACCTTCGCCGAACAGCGGGGCATCCGGCTCGATTTCGGCTGGCGGCATGTCGAGATTGAGCGCCGTGACGATCAGCTCGGCGACTTCCGGCAGCAGGGCTTCGATGATTTCCGGGGAAATGGCTTCAGACATGGCGGTACATCCGTGGGGTTACAGGTCGACGGCGCGGAACGCGAGGACCGCGTTGCTGCCGCCGAAAGCGAAGGAATTGGAGAGCGCGGCGCGCAGCGGCTGACCGTGGCGGGCCGTGGTGACGTGGTCGACGCCGATACAGGCCGGATCGAGTTGGCCGAGATGGGCGGTGGGCGGGATCGACCCGTCACGCAATGCGAGGACGGTGACGATGGCTTCGATGGCCGCCGAGCCGCCGAGCATGTGGCCGTGCATCGACTTGGTGGCGCTGACCGGCAACGATGCAGCGTGCTCGCCAAAAACGGACTTCAGCGCAGCGACTTCAACCGGATCGCCTTCGGCCGTTGCGGTGCCGTGGGCGTTGACATAATCGATGTCGGCGGCGTTCAACCCGGCGTCGGCCAGCGTGAGCCGGATGGCGCGGATCTGCCCTTCGGCCTCCGGGCGGACGAGATGGCTGTGGTCGCAAGTCGTGCCGTAGCCGACGATCTCGCCGTGAATACGGGCGCCACGGGCGACTGCATGCTCCCAGTCTTCGAGAACCAGCGCCGCCCCGCCCTCGCCCAGCACCAGGCCGTGGCGATCGGCCGAAAATGGCCGGCAGGCGGTGGCCGAGGTATCGGCATCGCCCGGCGCCATGACGCGCAGGGCTTCCCAGGCGCGGGCTACGCCGTAGGCTTGCGGTACGTCGGAGCCACCGGTCAGCATCACCGTCGCTTCGCCACTGCGCACGCGGCGGAAAGCTTCGCCGATGGCGATGGCCGACGAGGCGCAGGCCACCGTGTGGCTCATGCTGACGCCGCCCAGCCCGAGCTGGATCGAAATGTGGGCGTTGGCCGAACTGTTCATGCCGAGCAAAACGGTCAGCGGCGACAGCCGTTCACGGCCCTTCTGCCACAGCTCGCGGTAGCCTTTTTCGTAGGCCATCGTGCCGCCGAGGGCGGTGCCCCAGGCCACGCCCCAGTCGTCGCGGTCTTCACCTTCGCCCTTGCGGGGCAGGCCGGCGTCGTCCCAGGCGCTGAAGGCGGCAGCCATGGCAAACTGGGCGAAGCGGTCCATCATGCTGGCCAATGGTTTGCCGAGCGCGACATCGGGATCGAAAGCGGGACAACTGACGAAGGGCATCGATAGCGGCCGTGGTACATCGTCGGTCTGCAGGAAGCCGACGGCCGACTGGCCGGCGCACAGGCGCGTGAAGAAATCAGCGAGGTCGCCACCGTAAGGACTGACCAATCCGAGGCCAGTAATCGCCACCCGCCGCTGGCTCATCGCTCAGCTCTTTGACTTGGCAATCAGCCCGTCCATCAGCGAAACCATCTCGCCAACCGTCCGGGGGGTTTTTATGTCGCGGGAAAGCTTGATGCCGAAGCGGTCCTCGAACTCGAACATCAGTTCGAGCATCATCAGCGAGTCGACGCCAAGTTCAGCCAGCAGGGCGCCGGGAACGACATTTTCCGGCTCGACACCGAGGCGGTCCTTGAGAAAATCGCGAATCAGGCCAATAGATTCCATAACCTGTGAATTTTAGCCGAAAGGCCATGTTTTCCAAAGGCTTGCCGGGCTGTTGTCGGTCGGTCGCCTGACTATCCGTTCGGGAAATCTAGCCGGCAACGCCAAGTTGTTGCAGGCTTTTCTGGAATTGCCGGGCATCCTGAAAACCGACGATGCGGACGGCTCTGATTTCCTGCCCTTTGCTATCGTAAAAAATAATGCCCGGCGGGCCAAACAGTTTGAATTTGGCCAATAAAGCCTTGTCGTCATCCGAATTGGCCGTGACATCGGCCTGCAACAGCGTGAAACCAGCCAGTTTGGCCTGAACAGCGGGTTCGGAGAAGGTGAAACGTTCCATTTCCTTGCACGAGACGCACCAGTCGGCGTAAAAGTCGAGCATGACCGGCTTGCCGGCGGTTTTGATTCGGGCTTCCAGGTCGGTCACCGAGGTGACGCGTTCGAAAGGCAACCTTTTCTCTTCGGCGGCGACCGCCTGTCCGCGTAATCCGGCCAACGGTTGCAGCGGATCGCGGCCCCCGGCCAGCGCACCGATGAGCAGCGCGGCGCCGGTCAGCAACATGACGATGCCGATGCCCTTCCAGAAACGGTGCCAGCCCTTGGCGTGCGGCGGCAACGGGTCAAGGGCGTGGAGGTAGATGGCCGGAATGATGAGCAGCGCCGCCCAGGCCAGCATCGATGCCACCGGCGGGACGACCGGCGAAACGAGCCAGACGGCGGTAGCCAGCAGCAGCACGCCGAACGCCTTCTTGACGCCTTCCATCCACGGCCCGGTTTTCGGCAGCAGCGAACCGCCGGCGATGCCAACGGCGATCAGCGGCGCGCCCATGCCGAGGGCCATGACGAACAATGCAGCGCCACCGAAAACGGCGTCGCCGGTCTGCCCGATGTAAAGCAGCGCACCGGCCAGCGGGGCGGCAACACAGGGTCCGACGATGAGCGCCGACAGCGCGCCCATGAGGAAAACGCCAATGCCGCGTCCGCCCTGCAGGTGGCCGGATTCTTCCGACAACTTGCTTTGCAGCGCGGTCGGCAATTGCAGTTCGTAGAAGCCGAACATCGAAAACGAGAGCACGACGAAAACCAGAGCGAAGCTGCCGAGCACCCACGGGTTTTGCAGCGCCGCGGAAATCAGCGTGCCGCTCAGGCCGGCGGCGACGCCGGCCGCGGCGTAGGTGACGGCCATGCCGAGGACGTAGGCCATGGACAGCGCGAAACCGCGGGCGTGGGAATTCTTGTGCCCCTGACCGGCAATGATCCCGGACAGGATGGGGATCATCGGGAAGACGCAGGGGGTCAGCGACAGGCCGAGGCCGGCGATGAAGAAGAAGGCGAGGCTGGTCCAGAAGCCGGCGTTCTTGAGCGTGTCGGCGATCCGGCCGCTTTCGTCGCCGTCGGCCGGGGCGGCCGAGGCCGGCGGTGCGCTGGCCGGGTCGGGCAGCTCGACGCTGAGCTGCTGGGTTTGCGGCGGGTAGCAGACGCCGGCATCGGCGCAGCCTTGCGAGGTGACGTTGAGTTTCAGCGCCAGCGGGCCGGAGGACATGCGCTCGACCGGGACGCGGATGGCGACGGTCTTGTAATAGACCTCGACCTTGCCGAAATTTTCGTCGTCGTGCTCCTTGCCTTTGGGGAGGGTCGGTGTACCGAGGGGGGCCGTTTCGCCGTCGACGGTGAAGCGGAACTTGTCGCGGTAGAGGTAGTAGCCCTTGGCGATTTCGTAGCTGATTTCGAGCGTCTGGCCGTCGAGCGCCTTGACCGAGGGCTTGAAGGCGACGGCCGGATCGAGGAATTCCTCGGCGTGGGCAAGCGAGAGGAAAAAGGCGAAAACGAGGAACAGTAGGCGCATGGTCATGGGGTCGTTTCTGCCGCTACCCAGTTCAGGTAGGCGGGCAAGCCGTGGCTGAGCGGCAGGGCGATGATTTCGGGCAACTCGTAGGGATGGAGTTGGCGGATTCTGGCTTCGAGTGCCGGGTAGTTGGCTGCGGTCGACTTGAAAAAGAGAGGGATTTCGGAAGCCGATTCGACCTTGCCCTGCCAGCGATAGACCGACTGGACGCGCGGCAGGATGTTGACGCAGGCAGCCAGTTTTTCTTCAACCGCGGCGAGCGCGATGGCGTTGGCGGTTTCTTCATCCGGGCAGTTGGTGATGACGAGCAGGGTTTCCATTAGCGAATTCTACTGTGTCTACTTGAGCAGGCGGCGGCGAGTCAGGTGGAGGGCGATGGTGAAGGCTACGGCCGCTGTGCCGAGCAACGCCATGACATGGATCAGGGCGTCGGCCGGGATCTGGCCGGCGAGCAGCGGGCGAACCAACGCCACGCCCTGGGCCAGTGGCAGCCAGCCACCGATCAGCGCCAGCCAGCCGGGGAGCTGGTCGGTAGGGAAGAAGACGCCGGAAATCAGCGTCATCGGCGTGATGAACAGCGTGAAGTAGTACATGAAGAAATCGTAGGACGGCGCCAGCGCGTTCCAGATCAGGCCGAGGGCGGCGAAGGCCAGCCCGGTGAGGACGATGGCCGGCAGTGCCCAGAGCATGAGCGGGCCGTTGGTCAGGCCCATGCCGGTGATGACGACGAGAATCGCGGCGCCCGAGAACAGCGATTTAGTGGCGGCCCAGAACAGTTCGCCGGCGACGACATCGCCCAGGCCGAGCGGCGTGTTGAGGATGGCTTCCCAGGTTTTCTGCACATGCATGCGCGAAAAGGCCGAGTACAGCGCCTCGAAAGTGGCGGCATTCATGGTCGAGGCGCAGACCGTGCCGGCGGCGAGGAAGGCGACGTAGGGCTGGCCTTCGATGCTGGGCAGCATGGCGCCCAGCCCGTAGCCGAGGCCGAGCATGTAGATCAGCGGATCGGCCAGGTTGCCGAGGATGGATGGCAGGGCCAGCTTGCGCCAGACCAGGAAATTGCGTTGCCAGACGGGAAGCCAGCCGAGCAGGGAGGGTTGAGGCAGCATGGGGCGGAGCTAACGAATTGGAAGACGCATTTTAGCCTCTGTCCAAGACGCTAGCGTTTAAGTTCTGTGCGCTGTGGATTTTGATTTTTGCCCTTTTTTTCGGTTGACCGTGGGATCACTTCAGATGGCCTCGGCGAAGCTGTCAAAATGGCGAAATGACGCCCGCCATCATCCTGAGCACGCTCAACGCTAAATACATCCACGCCTCGCTCGGCCTGCGCTACTTGCTGGCCAACATGGAGCGGCATGGCGGCGCCGGGCTGCGCGAACGGACGGCGTTGCGCGAATTCACCATCGCCCGGCCGGTGCCGGAGATCGTCGACGCGCTGCTCGCCGAGGAGCCGCAGGTCATCGGTTTCGGTGTCTATATCTGGAACGTCGAGCAAACGACCGAGGTCGTCCGCCGGCTCAAACAGGCCCGGCCGGCGCTGAAAATCGTCCTCGGCGGGCCGGAAGTCAGTTACGAATGGGAGGGGCAGGAAATCGTCCGGCTCGCCGACCACCTGATCACCGGCTGGGGCGACGTCAGTTTTCCGAAACTGTGCCGCGCCCTGCTCGACGGGCCGCCTCCGCTGATGAAAGTGATCCCCGGCGAGCAGCCGGCGCTGGACGACATCGCCCTGCCCTACGCCGAGTTCAGCGCCGACGATCTGGTCCATCGCCTGCTCTACGTGGAGGCCTCGCGTGGCTGCCCGTTCAAGTGCGAGTTCTGCCTCAGTTCGCTCGACAAGACCGCCTGGGCCATTTCGGCGGAACGCTTTCTTGCCGCGCTGGAAAGGCTCTACGAGCGCGGGGCGCGCAATTTCAAGTTCGTCGACCGGACCTTCAATCTAAAAATCGACAGCTCGCTGACCATCCTGCAATTCTTCCTCGACCGCCTGACGCCGGATCTATTCCTGCATTTCGAAGTGATCCCCGATCACCTGCCGGAACGCCTGAAAGACATGATCGCCCGCTTCCCGCCCGGCGTGCTGCAGTTCGAAGTCGGCATCCAGACCTTCAATCCGGAGGTTCAGCAGGCCATCTCGCGCCGGCAGGACAACGCCAAAACTTGCGAAAACCTGGCCTGGCTGGTCAATCACAGCCACGCCCACCTGCACACTGATCTGATCTTCGGCCTGCCCGGTGAAACGCTGGCCAGCTTCGCTGAAGGTTTCGACCGCCTGTACGCCCTGCGCCCGCACGAAATCCAGCTCGGCCTCCTCAAACGCCTGCGCGGCACGCCGATCGCCCGCCATAGCGTCGTCCACGGCATGACCTACGACGCCGAACCGCCCTACACCGTCCGCCAAACCGCCGTGGTCGACGCGCCGACCGTCGAGCGCTTCACCCGCCTCGCCCGCTACTGGGATCTGCTCGCCAACTCGGGCCGCTTCCCGCAAACCCTGCCTCTCCTGCTCGCCGGCCCTTCGCCCTTCAATGCCTTCCTCGCCTTCGCCGACTGGCTGTGGCAAAGCACCGGCCAGACTAGCCGTCTGACGCCGGAAAAACTGCTCGACAGCCTGTTTGATTATCTGACCGGCGTGATCGGAATGGAAAAGGAAAGCGTCCGCCAGACATTGCTCGCCGATTATCAGGCTAGCGGCGCCCGCGCCAATCCGGCCTGCCTGCAAGGCTTGTTGAAGGACCGGGAAAAGCCGGTGCCGCGGTTGGCCAGGGCCCTTGCCCAGCGTCAGGACCGGCACGGCGCCAACTCCGGTTAACAATCACGGCGCGCTGGCAATTGCTTGGCCGCGTTGCTTGACCAGATCAGCCAGCGCATCTTTAAGCCGGGCGATGACCGGCCCCCAGGTGCCAGTGGCGTCCTGCCGGAACAGCCGCATGACCCCGGGGTACCACGGCGAATCGCTGCGCTCGGCGAGCCATCGCCAGTCCGTCTTGTAATCGGGCAGCAGGACCCAGCAGGGGCGACCGAGAGCGCCGGCCAGATGCGCGGCGGCGGTATCGACGGCGATGACCAGATCGAGATTCATCATGATCGCCGCGGTATCCGAAAAATCGGCGATGTCGGCGCCAAGCGGGGTGATGGCAAACGGCGCGACGGCGCTGGCCGTTTCGTCCTCGCCAGCGCCTTTCTGCAGGCTGAAATAGCGGATGCCCGCGACGTCGCCGAGCGGCGCCAGATCACGCAGCGAGCGCAGTGAACGATAGGCGTCGTTCTCGAAACGCGGGTTGCCCTTCCAGACCAGTCCGACGCGCAGCGCGTCGCCGCTGTCGCCCATGACGGCCCGCCAATCGGCGACCTTGTGCGGCGCTACGCGCAGGTAGGGCAGTTCGGCCGGGATGGTGTCGAGGCGCGTGCCCAGGTAATACGGTTGGCTCAAGGGCGGCGTCCAGAAATCCCATGCAATGCCCGGATCGGGATCGCCGACGGCAATCGCCTCGTCAATGCCGGCCAGATGCTGGAACAGGCTTTTGAGCGGCGGATGGCAAAGAACGGAGACGCGGCGGGCGCCGAGTTCCTTGAGTTGTTTGCCAAAGCGGCAAAACTGGATCATGTCGCCGTGGCCGGCCTCGAGACCGATCAGGAGCGATTTCCCGGTCAAGGATTCGCCTCGCCAGCGCGGCATGCCCAGGTGTTTCTCGATCTGCGCGTACCAGTCGCGCGATTCCATGTGGCGCCAGCCTTCTTCGTAGCGTCCCTGGCGCAGCAGCAGGTGTGCAAGGCTGAACGCCGCTTTTTGATAGTCGGGGGCCAGTTCAAGTGCGTTGCGGAAACAGCGTTCGGCTTCCATTTCCCGCTTCATGCAGGTCAGCAACACGCCGAGATTGGACCAGGCGGCGGGCGATTCGGGGTCGATGGCCAAAGCACTCTGGTAAGCCACCTCGGCTTCGCCAAAGCGCTGCTGCGATTCGAGCAGGGCACCTAGATTGATGTAGGTCTGCACCTGCATCGGGGCCAGTGCCAGCGCCTGACGGTAACTTTCCTCGGCTTCCTGATGGCGGCCCTGACTGTCGAGCAGATAACCAAGATTGGCGCGGGCTTCGGACAGCGTCGGCGCCAACTGTAAGGCTTGGCGAAAACCGTTTTCTGCGGCTGCCAGATCGCCCTGCTCCATGACCCGCAGGGCTTCATAAAAATGCTTTTCGGCGGCGGCGGAAGGCGTTGTCATCCGGTTATTTTAGCCCGGCGAGCCAATGACAAAACTTTAGTCAAAAACGATAATCGAACCCCTGTTAAAACTCCTCGGAGGTGGCGGAGATGGCACCGACAATTTCACCGAAAGCGGTATTGATCGATCTGGCCGGCGTGCTGCACACCGGGGATGACGCCTTGCCGGGGGCGGTGCGGGCGCTTGATCGGCTGCGGGCGTCGGGCCTGCCCTTGCGTTTCCTGACCAATACGACGCGGACGCCGAGCACCATCCTGTTCGCCAAGTTGCAGCGCATGGGTTTCACGCTGGCCGCCAGCGAGATCCAGACGGCAGCGTTGGCCGCGCGAACGCTGGTCCGTAGCCGGGGTTTGCGCCCGCTGTGGCTGATTCACCCGGATATCGCCGCCGAAATGGGGGAAAGTGACCCCGAGCCCAACATCGTCGTACTCGGCGACATGGGGACGCATTTCACCTACCCGATTCTGAACCATGCTTTCCGGCTGCTCATGGACGGTCTGCCGCTCATGGCAATGGCGCGCAATCGCTATTTCATGGAGCCGGACGGGCTGTCGCTGGACATGGGCGCCTTTGTTGCCGGGCTGGAGTATTCGGCCGGGATCACGGCCGAAATCACCGGCAAGCCAGCACCGGCTTTCTTCAATGCGGCGCTGGCTGAGCTGGGGATCGCGCCGGCTCAGGCGGTGTTGATCGGTGACGATCTGAGCGACGACATCGGCGGCGCGCAGGCGGCGGGTATTCGGGGGATTCTGGTGCGGACGGGGAAATTCCGGGCCGGCGACGACGCGCATCCGGACATTCGTCCGGCGGCGGTTTACGATGATTTTTCTGCTGCGGTCGACGCCCTGCTGGGCTGAAAAACGAGGCTCAGCCGAATTTGCGCTGATGCGCTGCAACGGCTTTCAGGCGGGCTTCCTTGAGGCGAAGCAGGACTGAATCGGGAAGGGCCTCGTCGGTATCCGGCACCTGGCTCAGGGCGTGGGCTTCGACTGCCTTGAGTCGCGCCACCATCAGGCGGAGCCGAATGTGGCCGGGCACTTCATCCTGGTCGGCGTCGTCGCTGGCCGACTCATCGACGACCTTGGGGCGATTGAACGAACGGTGCAGGTCGAGTTCATCGAGACCGCCCTGATAATTGTCGTTCGGGTCGTAGGTGAATACCTGCGGCTCGCCGGCGTGCGTGCTGGCGCTCAGCAGCGCTACCTGGCGGCGCTCGGTGCGGCTCAGCATGAGCACGGTCGCTGCTTTTTTCTTGGCGAGGCGCGCTTCGATGCGTGCCTTTTTGGCAGCGCGCAAGCGGTCGGACTCTTCGAGCGTCAGTTCCTTGATGGCGCGCGGCGGCATCGGAATGGCCGAGATGGTGACGCCCTGGGCGGCTACGGACATGTCGACGACGGACGCTGCCTCGTCGGAACCTTGTTCCGAGGCACCGACTTCCACTGCCGAGAATGCGAGCACTGCCGCGACCATCAACCAACGCATTGCGATTTCCAAACTGAGTCAATGTTCCATTCTAGCAGATTTTGGAAAATGTCCAGGAGAAACATGAGCTTGGCATCTCGGGTAGCGAATGCCAAGGGCCTGGATTGGTGCCGTTTCCGGGCTGGTTTGCTGGCTGACCGGCTTTTTTGCGCCGGATTCAGTCGCGCAGTTCGCGGCCGGTCAGCTTGATGAAAACGTCTTCGAGGTTGGAGGCGCGGTGCACGTAGCGCAGGCCGTCGGCATCGGCTAATTTGGCCAGCAGTTCGCGCGGGTCGCGGCAGTAGAAGAAGGCGGTTTCGCCGCTGGTTTCGACGCGCTCGGCGAGGTGCTTTTGATTTTTGACGAAAATTTCCAGTTGACCGTGGGATTCGTCAAAAACCTCGACGACCTGCGGTTCGATCTGCTCGGCGATCAGTTGGCGCGGGCTGCCTTCGGCGATCTTGCGGCCGTGGTCGATGACGATCAGCGTGTCGCACAGGCGTTCGGCTTCGTCCATGAAATGGGTGGTCAGGATCAGCGTCTTGCCGGCCGACTTGAGCTGCTTGAGGCGTTCCCAGATCAGGTGGCGGGCTTGTGGGTCGAGGCCGGTGGTCGGCTCATCGAGGAAGATGATGTCGGGGTCGTTGACCATGGCCCGGGCCAGCGTCAGCCGGCGTTTCATGCCGCCGGACAGCGTCGCCAAGCGGGCGCCGGCCTTGCTCGACAGGCCGGCAAATTCAAGCAATTGCGGGATCTTGACGCGGATGTCGGCATCCTTGAGCCCGAAATAGCGGCCGAATACGAGCAGGTTTTCGGCGCAGGTGAAGTCGGGGTCGAGGTTGTCGAATTGGGGCACGACGCCAATGCGCGCCCGCGCCGCCTGGGCGTCGTCGGGAATGACGTGGCCGTTGAGGACGATGTCGCCGCTGTCCGGCCCGGTCAGCCCGAGGCAGAGGCGTAGCGTCGTCGTCTTGCCGGCGCCGTTCGGGCCGAGCAGGCCGAAGCAGGTGCCGGGTTCGACGGCGAACGACAGACCGGCGACGACTTCGCTGTCGCCGTAGGTCTTGCGCAGATTGCTGGCTGTCAGTGCCGCCATGCGCGCGTCACGATGTCGCGGATGAGGTGCAGGCGACGGTGGAAGAAATGATCGGCGCCGGGCACGACGACGACCGGCAGGTCGAGCGGTTGCGCCCAGTCGAGGACATTGGCGAGCGGCACGGTTTCGTCGGCCGAGCCGTGGATGACGATGGTGTCGTGCGGCACGGCTTCGGTGTCGTACTGGCGGGTACCTTCGATGAAGCCGGCGGCGGTGCCGACCAGAACGAGGCGCTGGGCCGGGTGGCTGGCTTCGCTCAGGCGCTTGGCGACGCGGGTCTGGCAGTAGGCGCCAAACGAGAAGCCGGCCAGGGCGACGGGCAGGTTGCCGCAGCGGCATTTGGCGTCTTCGAGCACGGCGAGCAGGTCGTCGGTCTCGCCGACGCCTTCGTCATGAACGCCTTCGGTGCCGCCGACGCCACGGAAATTCGGGCGGAAGGCAGCGTAGCCGAGCGCGACGAAGGTACGGGCCAGCGTGTAGGCGACCTTGTTGGTATTGGCGCCGCCGCCGATCGGGTGCGGGTGGGCGATCAGCGCGATACCTTTCGGCGCATCCGGACGTTCCATGATGACCTCGATCTTGCCGACCGGGCCATCGACGAGAATCTTCTCTTCGACGACGCGCATGGGGTCAGATCTTCAGACGGTCGACGACCTTGCCGCCGATCAGGTGGGACTGGATGATTTCCTCGACGTCTTCCTTGTCGATGAAGGAATACCAGGTTTCTTCCGGGTAGACGACCATGACCGGGCCGACCTCGCAGCGGCCCAGACAGCCGGCCTTGTTGATGCGCACGGCGCCGACGCCGTTCTGCTTGAGGGCGCCGATGCGCTCCTTGGCGTAGGCGAACATGTCGGAACCGCCGACGTTGTTGCAGCATTGCTCGCCAGCCTCGCGCTGGTTGGTGCAGACGAAAACGTGATGTTTGAAGTAGCTCATGCGGGGTCTCCTGTGCAGACCCGCATTATAGGCGAGGCGGTTTCACGTGGAACGTGGCGGGGAATTTCAAATTTGGCTGTTTTTTCCGGTTGACCGTGGAAGCCTGCCGTGCCCGCCAATGGGCGAGCCACGACGGCCGCGCCGGATCGGTGCTTTCGCGTCGCGGCGGACCTACGGGGTAGTATCCGATTCATCCAGTTCACTTAAAGGAGCGGGGCACACGGTGTCCGACATATGGGTAATAGTTTGATGCTGGTCATGCTGGCGCTGGTCCTCGTTGTTTTGAACGGCTTTTTTGTTGCCGCCGAGTTCAGTCTGGTCAAACTGCGTCAAAGTCGGGTCAAGGCGATTGCCAAGACGCGCGGCTGGCGCGGTCGCATTCTGGCCAAGGTTCATCAGGATCTGGAAGCCTACCTGTCGGCCTGCCAGCTCGGCATCACCCTCGCCTCGCTCGGCCTCGGCTGGATCGGCGAGCCGGCCTTTGCCGATCTGCTGCGCCCGCTGCTCAACGCGCTCGGCGTTGTCGGCGAGGAACTGGTGCATGGCATCGCCTTTGCCGTCGCCTTTTTCATCATTTCCTACCTGCACATCGTGGTCGGCGAACTGGCCCCCAAATCAATGGCCATCCGCGTCACGGAGAAGGTCGGGCTGTGGACGGCGCCCGGGTTGTACGCCTTCTACTGGGCGATGTATCCGGCCATCTGGGTGTTGAACCACAGCGCCAACTGGGTACTGCGCAAGGTCAATCTGGACATCAATACCGGGCACGACACCCACTACTCGGCTGAAGAGCTCAAGGTCATTCTCCGCTCGTCACGGGCCAATGCCGATTTCACCGGCGACGAGTGGCGGGTCCTGGCCCAGGCGCTCGATTTCCGCGACCTCGAGGTGGCCGACCTGATGCGGCCGTTCAGCGAAGCCGTGCCGCTGTCGGAAACAGACGACATCGAGGTCAGCCTCGAGCGGATCGTGCAGCATCGTTTCAGCCGCTATCCCTATCTGGCCGAGGATGGTCACGCCAAGGGCGTCGTCCACCTGAAAGACATCTTCATCGCCCTGCGCAAGGATCCGGACCTCAACACGCTGGACAAACTGGTGCGGCCGGTCGTCGTCGTTTCGCCGAGTCTTTCGGCAACCGAGCTGTTTCGCCGCTTTCGCCAGGGGGCGCCGCATTTTGCCGTGGTCGCCTACAGCGACGGTCATCCGATCGGTTTCATCACGCTCGATAACCTGCTTGGCGCCTTGGTCGGCGAGATTCGCGACGAATTCCGCCAGACCCACAACGAGTGGTCGAGGCTCGACGATGGCTCGCTGATCGGCAAGGGCAGCCTGCCCATCTTCACGCTCGAACGCACCCTGGGCATCGACATCGATGAAGCCGGCGTCGACTCGGTTGGCGGTCTGATCCTGCAGCAATTGGGTGCCCTGCCGGAAGAAGGACAGCGCATCTCCTTCCCGCAATTTGACGCCGTGGTCAAGAAAATGACCGGTCCGCGCATCGTGCTGATACGGATCATTCCAAAGACGGACAATCCGTCCTGAACGGATTCCGGTGGGTGGCCGATTCCGATTTTGGCCGATTTTTCCGGTTGACCGTGGAAGTCGGCTGCTGTTGCTCAATAAGGCTTCCTGGGCATAAGTAAACACAAAAGAACGGCCTCTGCGCCGTCGGCTCAATAAACGCAAGAACGGAAAGCAAGGGGGTGCAGTGAAACAGCAAACTGCCCCGCTTCAGCTTTTTTCCGTCCTGATCCGAGACAGCCACTTCTCGATGCCGATGAGCAACGAACACAGCAAGGCGACAGCGACTATTTCCGCCCATTCGACCAGCCCGATCGGTGCCGTCTGGAATAGCCGATTCATCACCGGCAGGTAGGTCAGCGCCAGTTGCAGGGCCAGCATGCTGCCGAGGCCGGCCCAGATCCACGGGTTGGAAAACAGCCCCAGCTTCCAGAAGCCATGAGTCAGCGAGCGGCAGTTGAAAAGGTAGGCCATTTCGACCATGACGAAGACGTTGACCGCGACGGTGCGCGCTTCGGCCAGCGTGTGACCCTGCTTCAGTTCGAGCAGGAAGAGGCCGAAGGCACCGGCCAGCATGAGCACCGAGACGAGGATGATGCGACGGATCAGGCTGCCGTCGAGGACCGGCATGTCGAGCCGGCGCGGCGGCCGGCGCATGATGCCGCGCTCGATCGGTTCGAAGGCGAGCGGCAGGCCGATCAGGACGGCCGTCGTCATGTTGATCCATAAAATCTGCAGCGGGGTGATCGGCAGCGTGCTGCCGAACAGGATGGCGGCGACGATGACCAGGCCTTCGCCGAAATTGGTCGGCAGCGTCCAGGTGATGAACTTGACGAGGTTGTCCCAGACGCCGCGACCCTCCTCGACCGCCGCCTCGATGCTGGCGAAATTGTCGTCGGTGAGGACCATGGCCGCCGCCTCCTTGGCCACTTCGGTGCCGGCCAGTCCCATGGCGATGCCGATGTCGGCCTGCTTCAAGGCTGGTGCGTCGTTGACCCCGTCGCCGGTCATCGCGACGACTTCGCCTCGCGCCTGCAGGGCGCGGACGAGGCGCAGCTTTTGTTCCGGTTCGACGCGGGCGAAGACGTCGACGCTGTGGGCGGCTTCGTCCAGCGCGGCGGCGTCGAGCAAGGCCAGCTCACGGCCGGTCAGCGCTTTTTCGGCATTGAGTCCGATCTGACGGGCGATGGCGAGCGCCGTGACGGCGTGGTCGCCGGTGATCATCTTGACCCGGATGCCGGCCGAATGGCAGCTGCGGATGGCGCCAATGGCGGCTTTGCGCGGCGGGTCGATCATGCCGACGAGGCCGATCAGCGTGAGCTGGTCGACGCCTTCCACGGTCAACCGGAAATTTTGGCCAAAATTGAAATTGCGCCGGGCCAGCAACAGGACGCGCATGCCCTGCTCGGCGTAGGCACAGGCAATTTTTTCGATGGCCGCGCGGTCGACGGGCAGCGGCTGGCCGTTGGCCGACAGCTGATCGACGCACAGCGGCAGCAGGCGTTCGAGGGCGCCTTTGACATACACCACGCCCTCCCCGTCGCCATCGTGGGCGGTAGCCATGAACTGCCGGCAGGCGTCGAAAGGCAGCACGTCGCGGCGGGGGAAGAGCGCGCCCAGCGTGTGCTCGTCCAGCCCGCCCTTGCGCGCCGCGACGAGCAGCGCAGCTTCAGTCGGGTCGCCGGTAATCTTCCATTGGCCGTGATCGTGGCGCAGCGAGGCGTCGTTGCACAGCGCGCCGGCGATCAGGCCTTCGCGCAGCGCGCCGTCGATTCCGGCCGGCATCTCGTCGTGGGAGATGGCGCCTTCCGGGTTGTAGCCGTGGCCGCCGATGGCATAGCCTTCGCCGGCGCACCACAGGACGCGCACGGTCATCGCGTTTTCGGTCAGCGTGCCGGTCTTGTCCGAGCAAATGACCGTCGTGCTGCCCAGCGTTTCAACGGCCGGCAGGTGACGGATGATGGCCCGCCGTTTGGCCATGCGGGCGACGCCGATGGCCAGCGTGACGGTAACGGCGGCCGGCAGGCCTTCCGGAATGGCGCCGACGGCGAGCGCCACGGCGGCGATGAACATGTCGAAAGCCGTTTCGCCGCGGGTCAGACCGACGCCGACGGTGAGCAGCGCCAGCCCGCCGATGGCCCACAGCAGCCAATTGGAAAAACGCGCCATCTTGCGCGTCAGCGGCGTCACCAGATCGGGTGCGGCGGCGATCAACCCGGCGATGCGCCCGGTTTCGGTGGCGTCGCCGGTGGCAATGACCAGCCCGGTGCCCTGCCCGGCCACCACCGTGGTGCCGGCGTAGGCCATGTTGAGGCGGTCGGCGAGCACGGTATCGGGGTGCAGCGTGGCGATGTCCTTGGTGACGGGCTGCGATTCGCCGGTCAGCATCGAGTCGTCGGTGTGCAGCTCGTGTTGCTGGATCAGCCGGAGGTCGGCCGGAATGCGGTCGCCGGCGGCGAGCATGACGATGTCGCCGGGAACCAGTTGCGTCGCGTCGAGTTGCTGGCGATGGCCACCACGGCGCACGGTAACCGGGGTGGTGACGCTGCGCGCCAGAGCGGCCAGCGCTCCTTCGGCCTTGGCCTCCTGCCAGTAGCCAATGAGGGCATTGACCAGCACGACACCGAATATCACGCTGGCGTCCACGAATTCGCCGAGGGCGGCGGTGATTGCCCCGGCCGCGATAAGCACCAGCACGAGCGGTTGCATGACCTGCTCGGCGAAGCGGCGCCAGGCTGGTTTGCCGGGGCGTTCGGTCAGGCGATTGGGGCCGTGGCGGGTGAGTCGGGAGGCTGCTTCTTCATCATCCAGACCCGCCGCGCGATCGACCCCGAGCCGTCGGGCGGCCGCTTCAGCAGTGTCGGCATGCCAGGCTAGGTCCGGCGCGTCGTCAGGAACAGGAAAGGCAGGGTCAGGAAGGGCCATAGGGTAGCGAGCAGGCGCGTCAGGCCATTGAAATTGAGAAAGTGTCCCTGCCGCCAGACAGCCAGCGCCGCTTCCGAATACGGGTTGGGCGGTGCCATGTTGACCAGTACCGTACCGGCCATCAGCGCCAGCGCGGCGATCATCAGGCGCGGCGTTGCCGGCAGGGCGAGCGCGACGGAGAGGATGCCGCAACCAACCGCCAGCCCGAGCTTGGCGCCCGGCGTCAGCCAGGCCAGCGAATCGGCCGGGCTGACCAGAACGGCGGCAGAGACCGTGCTGATGACCAGGCAGAGGAGCAGGAAGAGCGGCACGATGAGGTAGGCGAAGAGTAGCCGCGCACACAGCATGCGGACGATCAGGCCGACGGCGACGACATTGAAGGCGGTGATGCTGGCCTCGATCATCACAAAGCTCTCGGCGGCGAAGGGAACGGCACCGGTCAACCCGAAAATCTGCCGCACATCGCCGGCCCCGAAGAGCAGTGTTTCGGGCGACAGCGGCACGAGCAGCCACAGGCCGAGCAAGGTCAGGCCCAGTTCGGCGTGCGGGATGGGGGCGATCAGCCGGTGTTCGAGCGCCGCGATGCGGGCGAAGACGCGTGGTCCGACGTGCTGTGCCCACAGTGCGCCAAGCAGCCCGCCCAGCGTATTGCAGGCGAGGTCGAGATTGGACGGGACGCGTGAGGGCAGCCAGGTCTGTACTGTTTCGAGACCGAAGCTGACGCTGCCAGAGAGGAGTACGGCGAGGATCAGGGCGGTGAAACGCCAAGGCAGGCTGCTCAGCGCGAGGGTCAGAAAGAAGCCCAAAGGCAGGTAGACCGCGACATTGGCCGCCAGATCGAAGACCGTCCAATAGCGCGGCCAGCCGCCTTCAAGGAAGGCAAGTGGCGAGACGCCGGTATCACGCCAGCCGGTAAACGGGTGCAGGCTGCCGTACACGACCAGCCCGCACCAGGCGAGCGCCAGGTAGCGGGAAAGCAGGATGGGGCCACGACCATGATGTGCCATGACCTGATTTTAGGGGCGATTGGCCGGCCCGTCAGCCCTTATGTGTCGTAACAATGATGGCGGCGTAGCGGATTTTCGGGTGACGGTTGGTCACACTGTCAGGCAAATCCTGAGGGTCCCGAAGTTTCGTACCGGCTTAGTGGTGGTGCGGATGTTCGGTGGCGTGATGGGTTTCGGCTGCCGCCCGGTGGTGCAGGGCTTCATGGATGTCTTCATGCGGCAGGCGATGGCCGACCCATTGTGGCAACAGCGACCCGGCGATCATGCCGACGATGCTGACGGCCAGTCCGATCAACTGCGGCGGCACGGCCTGGCCGATGCCGACCAGCGCGTAGGCGTAGTCGGGCGCGCCGGAAGGCTGGCCGCTGACGCTGACCAGTACTTCGATCAGAATCCATGCCGACAGGCCGCCAAAGATGGCGGCCAGCGCGCCCTGCGTCGTTGCCCGTTTCCAGAAGGCACCGAAGAACAGGGGCACGAAGGCGCCGGCCAGCGTGATCTTGTAGGCGTTTTCGACCATCTTGAAAATGCTGGCGTTGGAGTACAGCGCGAAGCCAAGGACGATGCCGGCAAAAACCACGATCGAGCCGCGCATCACTTTCAAAAACTGATGGTCTCCCATGTGTGGGTAAAAGCCGCGCACGATGTTTTCCGAGAAGGCGACCGAGGGGGCGAGCAAGGTGGCCGACGAGCAGCTCATGATGGCCGACAGGACGGCACCGAAGAAGATGGCCTGGGCGAAGACCGGGGTGTGATTGAGGACCAGGGTGGGCAGGACGAGTTGCGAGTCGGTCTGCATCAGGCCGTTGAACAGTTCGGGGTCGATCAGTGTTGCCGAATAGGCGATGAACATCGGCACGAAGGTGAAGCAGAAGTAGATCGAGGCGCCGAGGATCGAGCCCCACAGCGCAATGCGCTGACTCTTGGCCGAGGTGATGCGCTGGAAGACGTCCTGCTGCGGGATTGAGCCGAGCATCATGGTGATCCAGGCGCCGAGGAAGGTCAGCCACAGCCATGGGTCGGGTGGTGGGAAGAAATCGAGCTTGCCGGCGGCCGAGGCATGGTTGATGACCAGTTCGACGCCACCGGTCAGCCCGGAGACGACATAGCCGATGTACAGCATGCCGCCCATGATGACGCCCATCTGGACGAAGTCGAGGATGGCTACCGAGAGCATGCCGCCGAAGGTGGTGTAGGTCAGCACGATGGCCGCACCAAGGATCATGCCGGCGGTCTGGCTGACGTAACCGGCGGTGACGACGTTGAAGACCAGCCCGAGCGCCTTGATCTGGGCCGATACCCAGCCGAGGTAGCTGGCGACGATGCACAGCGTGGTCAGCACCTCGACCGTGCGGTTGTAGCGCAGGCGGAAATAGTCGCCGAGCGTCAGGATGTTGAGCTTGTAGAGCTTCCGCGAGAAAAAGACGCCGGCGATGATCAGGCACATCGACGAGCCGAAGGGGTCGGCGACAACGCCGGTCAGGCCATCCTTGACGAAGGTGGCGGAGACGCCGAACACCGCTTCGGCGCCGAACCAGGTGGCGAACACAGTGGCGGTGACGACCGGCAGCGGCAGATGGCGGCCGGCGACGGCAAAATCCTTGGCGCTATGGACGCGGGTCGCGGCAAACAGGCCGATGCCGATGGAAACCATCAGGTAGAGGACGACGAACCAGATCAGCATGATCGTACGGTCAACCGGGAAAAAGGTTCAAAACGCGAAAATTATACGGTCGTTGGGCGGTTTAGCAGCGTCAAAACGGGGCGTCGGAATGAAATTGAATGGCTGCTGCGGTCAACGGGTGAAACAGGCCCAAATCCATGGCGTGCAAGAGCAGTCGATCAGCCAGTGCCGTCGCTTCGCCACCATAGAGATCGTCACCGAGAATCGGATGGCCGAGCGAGGCCATATGGACGCGTAGCTGGTGCGAGCGGCCAGTCACCGGCTCGAGTTCGACGCGCGTCGTGTTGGCCTCCGGATCGCGACTGACGACGCGAAAACGGGTCAACGACGGCTTGCCGATCTCGAAATCGACCTTTTGTCGCGGCCGGTTCGGCCAGTCGCAGATCAACGGCAACTCAACCTCGCCGCTATCCTCCACCATTTGCCCGTGAACGATGGCGACATAACGTTTGTCGATCTGGCGTTCGCGGAAAAATCGCGAAAGTTGCCGGTGCATTTCCGCGCCACGCGCCAGAACGAGCAGGCCGGAGGTCGACATGTCGAGGCGATGGGCAATCAGTGCATCGGGATAACGGGCCTGGACGCGCGACGCCAGGCAATCGTCCATGCCCTCCCCGCGCCCCGGGACGGAGAGCAGCCCGGCCGGTTTGTCGACAACGATGATTTCGTTATCGACGTGGATGACGGTCAGACCGCTATCGGGTGGAGGAAAATAGGCCGTCAAAATGCTTTCACCCGGACACTGCAGCCGCTGTCCCTGAACGCCGTGCTCTCGCGAAACCAGCCGGTTCCAGGTGAAGTCTGCGCGCAGACCCGGTGGTCGGTCGTCTTGCTCGCCCACCAGTACCACGGCGCTGGTTTGGCGAAACTCTGCGGCGCATTGACGGCCAGCCAAATGCAGAGCAGCAGCTTGCCGAGCCTTGATTTGAATGCAGAATTTTCTTGCCAAGCGATCATGGTAAATGTACTGTATTTATACACAGTATTTAAGTAATGGCGGAGCGGGCTGGGAATATACCTCGTCTGCTCCGTGTAATCAGTGAAATTGACGGCTGCCGATGGCATATCCGGAACAATCAGCCTGTCGATCAAACGCAGCAATTTCTATTCCATCTTTGGCCCCTGTGCCATAATCCGCTCAAATTTCCGAGGTAACTCCATGGACGACAACAAGGCAAAGGCGCTCGCCGCAGCGCTGCAACAGATCGAAAAGCAATTCGGCAAAGGCTCCATCATGAAGATGGGCGACGCCGAAATCGACGAAGGCATTCAGGTCGTGTCTACCGGCTCGCTCGGTTTGGACATCGCGCTGGGCGTCGGTGGCCTGCCGCGCGGTCGCGTCGTTGAAATCTACGGTCCGGAATCTTCCGGCAAGACCACGCTCTGTCTGCAAGTCGTGGCCGAAATGCAGAAGCTCGGCGGTGTTGCTGCCTTCATCGACGCCGAACACGCGCTCGATCCGCAATACGCCCAGAAGCTTGGCGTCAATGTCGGCGACCTGCTGATCTCGCAGCCGGATACCGGCGAACAAGCCCTTGAAATTGCCGACATGCTGGTTCGCTCCGGTTCGGTTGACATCATCGTCATCGACTCGGTCGCCGCCCTCACCCCGCGCGCTGAAATCGAAGGCGAAATGGGCGACCAGATGGTCGGCCTGCACGCCCGCCTGATGAGCCAGGCCCTGCGCAAGCTGACTGCCAACATCAAGAAGACCAACACGCTGGTCATTTTCATCAACCAGATCCGCATGAAGATCGGCGTCATGTTCGGTTCGCCGGAAACGACGACCGGCGGCAACGCGCTCAAGTTCTACGCTTCGGTTCGCCTCGACATCCGCCGCATCGGCGCGATCAAGAAGGGCGACGAAGTCATCGGCAGCGAAACCAAGGTCAAGGTCGTCAAGAACAAGGTCGCTCCGCCCTTCCGCGAAGCCATCTTCGACATCCTCTACGGTGAAGGCATTTCCCGTCAGGGCGAAGTGGTCGAAATGGGCGTCTCCCACAAGCTGGTCGAAAAATCCGGCGCCTGGTACTCCTACAAGGGCGAAAAGATCGGCCAGGGCAAGGACAATTCCCGCGAATTCCTGAAGTCGCACCCGGAAATCGCCCAGGAAATCGAGGCGAAGATCCGCGAAGCGGCCAGCACCACCGTCATCAAGCCGACCAAGGCGGCTGCGGCGGATGCCTGACTTGCGCGTCCGCGCCCTGCAATTGCTGACCCGGCGTGACTACAGCCGGGCCGGCTTGCAGGCCAAGCTCGCTCCGCATGCCGAATCGGCGGAAGAGCTGTCGGCAGTGCTCGATACCTTGCAGGCCGAACGCCTGCTCTCCGATTGCCGCTACGCTACTCAACGGGTTGCAGTGCGGGGAAGACGTTACGGCGATGCGCGACTGCGCCAGGAGTTGCGCCAGCAAGGCGTCAGCGATGCCGACATCGCCAAGGCCCTGCCCGAAGCCGGTGATGAAACCGAACGCTGCCGGGTAATTTGGACCAAAAAGTTCGGTCGACCGCCGGAAACCGCCGAGGAGCGTGGCAAACAGATGCGTTTCCTGCAATATCGTGGCTTTTCCAACGACGCCATTCGGCGGGCCATGCAGGGAGTGGATGAATGAACATGCCGGCAGCCAAACTCTCGGCCCACAATCTCAAGAAGCGTTACAAGGCGCGGACAGTCGTCGAAGACGTCTCTTTCGAGGTCAAGTCCGGTGAAGTCGTCGGTCTGCTTGGTCCGAACGGTGCCGGCAAGACCACCTGTTTTTACATGATCGTCGGGCTGGTCGCGGCTGACGGCGGCGAAGTCTATATCGACGACAATCGCCTGACTCACCTGCCGATGCACAGCCGGGCGAGGCTTGGCCTGTCCTATCTGCCGCAGGAAGCCTCGGTTTTCCGCAAGCTCAATGTCGAGGAAAACATCCGTGCCATCCTCGAGCTGCTCAAATTGCCGCAAGCCGAGTTGAACGATCGCCTTGAGGGGTTGCTGGCCGAACTGCATATCAGCCACGTCCGCCACGTCAATGCCTCGGCACTGTCCGGTGGCGAGCGGCGTCGCGTTGAAATTGCCCGCGCCCTGGCGACCAATCCACGGTTTATCCTGCTTGACGAGCCGTTTGCCGGCGTCGATCCGATCGCCGTGCTCGAAATTCAGAAAATTATCCGCTTCCTCAAGGAGCGCGGAATCGGCGTCCTGATTACCGACCACAATGTCCGCGAGACGCTGGGTATTTGCGACCACGCGTACATTATCAACGCCGGAAACGTTCTGGCGGCTGGACGGCCGGACGAAATCGTTGATAATGAAAGCGTACGAAAGGTTTATCTCGGCGAGCACTTCAAGCTCTGACCGGAAGATAGAAACCGACCCCAACCAATGAAGCCGGCACTCCAGCTAAAACTCTCCCAACATCTGGCGCTGACTCCTCAGCTGCAGCAGTCAATCAAACTGCTGCAGTTGTCGACGATCGAAATGCAGCAGGAAATCGAGCGATATTTGCTCGAGAATCCGATGCTCGAGCGCGAGGACGAACAGGGCGGCGAGGCTTTTTCCGGCGCTCAGCAATTTGATTCTCCGCAGACCACCGAAGGCGAACGCGAACAAAGGGTCGAGCGCGAAGAGCGTGATGCACGTGACGACCGCGAGCAGGACGTACCTTCCGCTCCCTCTGATGTCGACGATGACCGCTGGGCCGCTGACGCCGGCACCTTTACCGGCGCCGGGCGGGATGAGGACGACGACAGCGATTCACAGGATACGCACGGCACGACGATCAGCCTGCGCGATCACCTCGGCTGGCAATTGGGCATGACCCAGGTTTCGGAGCGTGACCGCAGTCTGGTGCGCTTCCTGATTGAGGCGCTCGACGACGACGGCTATCTGTCGGCTACGCTGGAGGAGCTCTGGGAAACGCTGCCGCCGGAGTACGAAATTGAAATCGAAGAGCTCGAAATCGCGCTGCATCACATCCAGAATTTCGATCCGGTCGGGATTGGTGCCCGAAATTTGCAGGAATGTCTGGCCCTGCAACTAAAAGCCTTGCCGCGCGGCGATGAGGTCCGGGATCTGGCTTTGACTATCGTCCAGAAGCATCTGGAACTCCTGGCCGCCCGTGATTTCACCAAGATTCGCCGTCTGACTGGTTGCGACGACGAGTCGCTGAAGGCTGCACAGGCTGTGATTACCAGCCTCAACCCGCGGCCAGCCGCCCGTTTTTCCCAGATTGAAGCGCGCTATATCACGCCGGACGTGATTGTGAAGAAGCTCAAGGGAAAGTGGACGGCGTACATCAATCCTGACGCTTACCCACGCCTGCGTATCAACCGTCTTTATGCCGAAATTCTTGCCAAGCAGCGACGTGGTAACGGCAACCTGTCGACACAGCTGCAGGAGGCTCGCTGGCTGATCAAGAACGTACAGCAGCGTTTTGAGACAATTCATCGTGTTACGCAGGCCATTGTTGACCGTCAGCGTCAATTCTTTGAACACGGAGAAGTCGCCATGCGCCCGCTCGTTTTGCGCGAAATCGCTGACATTCTCGGTTTGCACGAGTCGACCGTATCGCGTGTCACCAGCCAGAAATACATGGCGACGCCGCGCGGCATCTTCGAACTCAAATACTTCTTCGGCAGTCATGTCTCCACCGATACCGGTGGTGCCTGTTCTGCTACGGCCATCCGGGCGCTGATCAAGCAATTGATCTCGGCCGAGGATGGCAAGAAGCCCTTGTCGGATAGTCAATTATCCGAAATACTAGGCCAGCAGGGAATCGTAGTTGCCCGACGGACGGTTGCAAAATACCGCGAGTCGCTCAACATCCCACCGGTCAATTTACGCAAGACCCTGTAGAGAGAGGAGAATAAAGTGAATCTGCAGATTAGTGGTCACCACATTGAAGTTACCCCGGCACTTCGCGAATACGTCGAGAACAAGCTGGATCCCGTGATCCGCCATTTCGACAAGGTAACCGGCGTCAGCGTCGTGTTGTCGGTTGAGAAACTCAAGCAGAAAGGTGAAGTCACGCTTCACGTGCCTGGCAAGGACATCCACGTTGAAGAGTCCGGTGACGATCTCTACGCCGCTATCGATGCCTTGTTCGACAAGCTGGACCGTCAGGTTCAGAAGTACAAGCAAAAAGTCCAGGACCACCATCGCGGTGACAAGCCGGGGCTGCACTCCGTCGCTGAATAAGCGTTGAACGGGCCGCACCGTAACAGGCTGCGGCCTTTGTTTTTCCAACCTTCCCTATGAACCCCCTAACCAACCTTCTATCAACCGATCAGGTTCTGCTCGATCTTGAGGCCAGCAGCAAGAAGCGGGTCTTCGAACAGGCAGGCATGCTTTTCGAAAATCGCCTTGGTCTTGCCCGATCGATCATTTTCGATAGCTTGTTCGCCCGCGAAAAGCTCGGTTCCACCGGCTTGGGTCAGGGTGTAGCAATTCCCCATGGTCGAATCAAGGGGCTGAAACAAGCCGTTGGCGCCTTTCTGCGTCTGGCAACACCGGTTCCTTTTGATTCGCCGGACGGGCGACCCGTCGATCTGCTCTTCGTGCTATTGGTTCCCGAGCAAGCGACCGAGCAGCACCTGCAGATACTTTCCGAGTTGGCCCAGAACTTTTCCGATCGGGCATTCCGCGAAAAATTGCACGCCGCGGCTGATCCAGCCGCCGTAGTCGCCCTTTTTCAGGGCTGAGTTTAGTTCGTGCGTCACGTAAGTCTGGTTCAGCTTTACGAGGACAACCGCGAAAAGTTGCTGTTGAGCTGGAATATCGTCCCCCATGCTGACCGCCGCATCGAGATCAAGGGCTCCAATAATTACGGTGCCGATCTGGTTGGCCACATCAATATTATTCATCCGGAGCGTCTGCAGGTCCTTGGTCTGGCGGAATATGAGTGGGCCATGCGCATTGGCGAGCGTCGCTTCGCACAGATGCTCAGTGATCTGCTCGGGGCCCAACCGCCAGCCGTCATCGTCGCGGATGGCCTGACGCCACCACCATTGGTGGTCGAGACCTGCACCCAATTGACGACACCGCTGATTTTTTCACCCAAGCCGTGTTCGGCAATCATCGATCTGCTGCGCATTTACCTGTCAGCACGCCTGGCCGATACGGTCAGCCTCCACGGCGTCTTCATGGATGTTCTCGGGATGGGCGTCCTGATTACCGGCGACTCCGGAGTAGGCAAGTCTGAGTTGGCTCTGGAGCTTATTTCGCGGGGCCATGGGCTGGTTGCCGATGATGTTGTCGAAATGGCCCGAATAGCGCCGACCACTATTGAAGGCCGCTGCCCCGGAATGCTGCGCGATTTTCTTGAGGTGCGCGGGCTTGGCTTGCTCAATATCCGGACAATCTTTGGCGAAACGGCTTCGCGCCGGAAAATGAAACTCAAGCTGATCGTTCACCTGCAAAGAACGTCGACGGCAGCCGATGCGCCACGTTTACCGCTCGATGCCCAAACCCATGAAGTGCTCGGCGTTCCGATTCGCAAGGTTGTCATTCCCGTGGCAGCTGGCCGCAATCTGGCAGTCTTGCTCGAAGCGGCAGTGCGCAACACGATTCTTCAGTTGCGGGGGATCGACAGCATGCAGGATTTCATGGATCGCCAGCAACGTACGATGCTTGACGATGACGCATGAATGGCCGATAGTACATCGGCGTTTCAAACCTTATAGAGGGGACTCCCAATGAAGAAATTGATTGCTCTGTTGATTGTCGCATTTGCTGCTACCACTGCTTTTGCCGCTGATGATTGTGCTGCCCAGGCCGCCGAGAAAAAGCTGGCTGGTGCCGCGAAAAACAGCTTCATGAAGAAGTGCACCCGAGACGCCGGTGCTGCTCCGGAAAACGAAGCTTGTGCCACCGCCGCCAAGGAAAAGAAACTGGCTGGTGCCGCCAAGAACAGCTTTATGAAGAAGTGCGCGGCCGACGCTGCAGCCAAGTAATCAACCCGTACGGGGAATAGTCGGCCATCTGCGGATGGCCGATTTTTTTACAAGTGCTCGAATTCGGCAATATCGGCCAGCGGATCGCTACCGGAATTGCCAAAACTGATCTGGCCACGACTTTCGAGTTGAATTTCATGGCGCCGGACCATAACTTCCTGACGCCCTGACAGAGTGACGAAGCAGCCATTTGTGCTGGTATCGATCAGATAGAAGCCATCGTTGCGCCGTTCGACCCGAGCATGCTGGCGCGAGGCCTTGCGGTCATCGATGATCAGCTTGCAGCCAAGATCGCGGCCAATAGTCAGCACCGGGGTTTTATCGTCAAGCAGGAAGGCTTTGCCGCGATGGCGAACGCATAGTCGGTCGGGGGGGGCTGTGCTGCTTGGGCCAAAAGCAGAATGTGCCGAATTGGCGGTCGCACCTTGATAGTTTGGCCAGTTGATCTGGAAAAGCGCTAATGCTTCGCCGTCTTCCGGAACGCTACCAAGTTCTGGTACGGGGTCGGCAGAAATGAAGCAGGGTTCGGACAGTGCCTCAACCAGAAGCGAGCTACACAAAATCTGATCTCGCCGAGCAATACCGGCGATACGCGCGGCCGTCGAGATGGCCGAGCCGGTGAGTTTTTTGCCGTCGTCAGACACTTCTCCGCAATGCAAACCGATGCGAATAGTGAGTTTCAGGCCGGAAACAGGGGGCAGATCGGCGATCCGCTGTTGCATGTCGATCGCAGCCTGACATGCATCTTCAGCTGTTTCAAAGGCACCCAGCAACTCGTCTCCGACGACCTGTATGGTCTTGCCCTTGTAGCCATCGATGGATCGCTTCATGCGCTTGAGGCAACGTTCAACTGCGTGCATTGCCTCTTTGTCGCCAAGACGCTCGAAAAGCGCGGTGCTGCCGGAGACATCGGCGAACATCACAATCAGTTTTCGTTGCGTGGCACTCATTGTCTACCTGGAGTCCATGAATTAACGACTGCTCATTATATGTTGATCGTGCCGCTTCTGCATTATGCCGAAAGGCTTATCGGGATGGTCCCGCTGATCGGCATTTCCGGGAGGTCGAATGCAATATCGCCCTCTTCGACAGGAGTGTCCAGAGTGAGCCCACGGAAATCGAACAAATCGCCATCTGCCAGGTGGGAGGGAACGACATTTTGCATGGCGGTAAAAACGGATTCGGTACGGCCGGGATAGCGTTTGTCCCAGTCCTGCATCATTTCGCGGATTTTCTGGCGTTGCAGGTTGTCCTGAGAGCCGCACAGGTTGCAGGGGATGATCGGAAATTCCATGCCGCGCGCGAATTTTGCGATATCGGCCTCGGCGCAATAGGCGAGTGGCCGGATGACGATATGGGCCTTGTCGTCGGTGACGAGCTTGGGCGGCATGGCCTTGAGCTTGCCGCCGAAAAGCATGTTGAGAAATAGCGTATGGACCATGTCATCACGGTGATGGCCGAGGGCTATCTTGTTGGCGCCGAGTTCCTTGGCTGTACGGTAGATGACGCCACGCCGCAGTCGCGAACAGAGCGAACAGGTGGTCTTTCCTTCAGGGATCTTTTCCTTGACGACCGAATAGGTGTCGGCTTCGACAATCCGGTGTTCTATGCCAATAGACTCGAAGTAGCGGGGCAGAACGTCAGCTGGAAAACCGGGTTGCTTCTGGTCGAGATTCATGGCGATCAGACTGAATTTGACTGGCGCACGCTTTTGTAGTGCCATGAGCATGGCGAGCAGCGTGTAGGAATCTTTTCCCCCGGACACGCAGACGAGCACGGTGTCACCCTCCTCGATCATGTTGTAGTCGATGATCGCCTTGCCGGTACGGCCTTCCAGATATTTGCGCAGCTTTAACAGGTTGTTCGATTGAGTCATGGGGCAAGGAATAAGGACGGGGTGCGGACCATGCAGCGTGTTAGCCACGGTCAACCGGATTTATTGCCTGAAATTGAAAAACGACCAGTTTACCTTGTGTCACCGGGCCGGAGAATAAAATCTGCGTTGAATCAGTGGTTTCCGCCAATCGACTGCAGTTTTTCCTGCAGCTCCTTGACTCTGATTGGTTTCGACAGATAGTCATCCATCCCTGCCGCCAGGCAGGCATCGCGGTCGTCTTGCATGGCTGCAGCGGTCATCGCGATGATCGGCGTGTGCTTAAGTTGATGCTCAGTCTCGCGGGCGCGAATACGCTGCGTTGCTTCGATGCCACCCATGACCGGCATTTGCATGTCCATCAGGATCACGTCGAAGGACCGGGTGGCCAAAATGTCGAGCGCCTCCTGGCCGTTTCGGGCCAGCGTTGCTATGTGCCCCCATTTGCCGAGCAGGCCGAGGGCCAGTTTCTGGTTGGTCGGATGATCTTCGACGAGCAGGACTACCAGTGCGCGCCGGGCTTCGCGCAGTGAATGGCGGGTGACCAGTGGCGCCCCTGTCACCTTATTGGTGATGGGCGCGTTGTCGAACAGTCGCCCCAGAGCGGCATGCAACTCGTCCAGCGAAATGGGCTTGGAGAAAAATCCGGCGATCCCGGCTTCCTGGCATCGTTGGGCATCGCCCCGCAGGGCGCCGGAGGAGAGCATCAACATGGGCGGCAGATATTTGTAGGTGGCGTGCAGGAGGCGCGCCAGTTCGTATCCATCCATTTCAGGCATTTGCGCATCGAGCAGGATGCAATCGAAATCAGTGCTGCCCTCTTCCATTAACGCTAGCGCCGCATGAGCGGAATCGACTGCGCGGGGAATGGTTTTCAGCAAGCTCAGCATGCTGCACAGGATGCGGCGGTTGGTGGCATTGTCGTCGACCACAAGGATGCGGCGGCCGACCAAATTGACCTGACTACCCTGGGCGGATGTTGCCTGCTCGGATAGCTCGAGTTGTACCGAAAAGTGGAAGGTGCTGCCCTCGCCCATCTGGCTGTGCAGCCAGATTCGGCCACCCATCAGTTCAACCAGGCGGCGGCAAATTGATAGCCCGAGACCGGTGCCACCATACTTTCGCGTTGTCGAGGTGTCTTCCTGCGAGAAGGCGTCGAAAATCAGATCCTGCTTGTCGGGAGCGATACCGATGCCGGTATCGCACACCGCAAAATGGACGATCGCGTGGCCGTCCTGCAACTGCAGCAGTTCGGTGCGCAAGGCGATTTCGCCACTGTTGGTGAACTTGATGGCGTTGCCGACCAGATTGACCAGCACTTGCCGTATGCGGCTGGGGTCACCTCGAACGTAGCGAGGGACATCGTGCAGCACCTCGCTGAGCAGTTCGATCCCCTTTTCGTGGGCGCGCAGGGCCAAGGGTTTCAGGACTTCGGCGACAAGGCGGTACAGATCGAAGGAAATTTCCTCGACGAGCAGCTTGCCGGCTTCGATCTTCGAAAAATCGAGGATGTCGTTGATGATGGTGAGTAGCGACTCGGCGGATGACTTTGCGATGGTCAGGTATTCCCGCTGTTCTGCGGTCAACGCCGTTTCCAGGGCCAAATCGGTCATGCCGATGACGCCGTTCATCGGCGTACGAATCTCGTGACTCATGTTGGCCAGGAAATCGCTTTTTGCTCGGCTGGCCGCTTCCGCTGCCTCCTTGGCGCGCAGGACTTCGATCTCGGCCCTCTTCCGCTCGGTGATATCGACGATGACGCCGAGCAAGCCGGAAACGCTTCCGTCGCGTCGCGTCAGGACCGCTTTGCGATAGACCGTATCGTGAATCAGCCCGTCCCTGCTATGCACCGAGGCCTCGTACGACTGCATCCCCTTGTTGGCAAACAGCTCGGCGTCTTTTTCAGTGTGCAGGCTGGCATCTTCCGGTGGCAGGAGATCGTTCAGCGTGTGACCGAGTAGTTCTTCGCGACTGATCTGGAAAAACAGCTCGAAGGCCTTGTTCAGGCGAACATAGCGTCCTGCGCTATCTTTCAGATAAACCGGCAGCGGGATGGCTTCGATCAGCTCTTCAACCAGATGGAGTTGTTCCGAGAGTTGTGCCTCGATGCGCTTGCGGTCGGTGATGTCGGTACGGATGGCGATGTGCCGTTCCGGCTCTCCGGTGGCGTTAAGCAACGGGACAATCGTCGCATTCACCCAGTACAGGTCTCCGTTTCGCGCCCGGTTGCAGACTTCGCCACGCCAGACCTTCCCAAGCGAGATGGTCTGCCACATGTCGCGGAACATTTCTGTTGGATGGGTGCCGGAATTGATGATGCGATGGTTGCGACCGAGGAGCTCTTCACGGGCATAACCGCTGATGTCGCAAAAACGGTCGTTGGCATAAAGGATTGTGCCGGCAGTGTCGGTAATACTGACGATGGCATGCTGGTCGAGGGCGAATTTCTGCGTCGCCAGCTCACGGCGACCATGCTCACTTTCAGCGACCATCGAAGCGATTCGCTTGGATAGCTCGGCGACATCTTCATCGGCAAACGTATCGGCGAGACCGCCTGAATCGGCGTCTGGCAACAAATCCCGAACAGTCTTTCGCAACGAACGCAGTGCATTTTCGCGATCAGCCAGCGACAGACGCAGTTTCTCGTTGCTGTCCGAAAGCTCGGACGAGGAAATTTCGAGGCTGCGGGTGCGCAAATCCAGATCGCGCTCGTATTGTTCGTAGCTGCTATCAACGCGCTTCAGAAATTCGCCGAAACCATCCAGCGCGGTTCGCAAGGCGGGGTCTGCCGTCGTTGCTGCCAGACTCATCGAGTTCAGAAGCGCAGCCAGTTCGGCTTCGCTGGCAATCCCGAGGCTGCGTTTCAACTGACGGAGAAGCGCTTTTTGCATGGGGTTTAGGTCAGGCCTCGCTCAGGCAAGTGATGGTCATTGTCTGATTGTGCAGTTTGCACGACGCGCCAGGGGCGAAGGGACTGATTTCGCCATAAGAGTAGAAGCCGGTCAGCACGCCGGCCTGGCCAAATACCTCGCCGACAGCCTCGACCTCTTCATCGACACGGTCGCCCATGACCAGTTTTCGTCCAACGCAGCTGACCAGAATGGCGACGCTTTCGCCGTTGCCCTGCAACATTGCCGCCGCTGCTTCTGCCGCCGATTCGGCCCCGCTAACCAGCTTGTCGGTACTGGCGTGCATCAGGCGCAAATAGCCATCGGGATCTATTTCACCAGCCAGAATCAGGCTGCCGCTTGCTTCGTCTATGCCGAGAATGGTGCGGATCAAGCCGACTGCGCTATGGTCTTCACCAAGCATGGCGAAGGGAAAAAGCAGACCTGATGCCGGCAGCCCCTTGGCGTGTTCGCCCAGATAGCGCCGGTAAATTTCGAGTGCTGGTTCACCGTCCAGTTCATGCAGGATATTGCCGTCGCAGCTGGTTACCTTGCGAGCCGGGCCGAAAGGTTCCCAGCCACCGAATGAGCCATGGCCGAAGCGTAGTCCGTCGCCACTCAGGCCAACGGCAACGATGTTGTCGTTGGCCACGCCGTCCGGGCCAATGGTAAATGTCTCCTTGAACGCACCGCCATCCCCAGCCAGGCCACCGGTAATCGGAATAGCGCTGCCAATGACGCTGGTGATGCCATTGACCAGGGCGCTACCGTTGATTTGTACGCCGGGCCCGAAAACGAGGACGGCTTTGAGGCCGGCGCCGGCAATCTGTCGCCCCAGTCTTTCACCTGCGGCGAAGGAGTCCTCCATGCCAGCCAGACGTGTACTACCCTGATGGAGGCTGGCGTGGTCGAATTTGATGGCTGTGACGGTGCATGTTTGATCATCGACACCGTCGGCGGTAATTTCGCCGGCGGTCGAACAGCCAAGCAGCAAGGCGCCAGGAAAAGCGTTGCTAAGCGACTCGTGCAAGCCGGGGAACGTCAAGTGTTCGACGCTGCCGAAAATCAGCAGGAGGTCCGCCGTTTCATCTCCGATACGACTCAGTGCTGAGGCCAGTTCCGCCGGCTTGCGATTGATTATTTGTTTGATGCGCAAGGTGTGTTTCCTCCTTTGATGCAGAATGCAAAAATAGCATAGGCGGCGGTGAAATTCTCGTTGCGGCCTTAAAATTGACACTTTTTGAACTTGCCATGAATAACCTGCCGATCCCCGCGCCGGAAGCGCTTGCTCACAGCCAGCGCTTGCAACAAACACTTGTCGACGAGGTTGCTGCCGCGGGTGGCTGGTATTCCTTTGCCCGTTTCATGGAGCAGGTTCTCTATGCCCCTGGCCTTGGTTACTATGCCGCGGGAGCGCGCAAGTTCGGCGCCGCCGGTGATTTCGTCACGGCGCCCGAAATGACTGGATTATTCGGCAAGGCGCTCTCCCGGCAGGTAGCTCAGGTCATGGCTGCATCGTGCCCGGTGGTGCTTGAAGTGGGGGCCGGTTCCGGGCGTTTGGCGGCCGACCTTCTGCTTGCTCTGGAGGTGGCCGAGGCTCTGCCTGAACGCTACTTCATTCTCGATTTGTCAGCCGATCTGCGCCAGCGCCAGCAGGAAACGATCGCAGCGACGGCGCCCCATCTTTTGCCCCGGGTGGAGTGGCTGGATCGCTTGCCTGAGCATTTTTCCGGCGCTGTCGTTGCCAATGAACTACTTGACGCCATGCCTGCCCACATCGTCGCCTGGCGGGAAGATGGAATTCTCGAGCGCGGCGTTGTCGTTGACGAGTCTGGTGGTTTCACGTGGAACGAGCGCCCGGCAAGCGGCGCCCTGCTTGCTGCTGCCGAAGAGATCGGTGAGCAATGCAGCCTGCCACCGGGGTTCGAGAGTGAAATCAGTCTCGCCACGCGGGCCTGGGCGGCAGAATGGGGGCATCGCCTGGACAGGGGGGCGCTGCTGCTGATCGATTATGGTTTCCCGCGCCGCGAGTTCTATCACCAGCAACGTGGGCGCGGAACCCTGATGTGCCATTACCGTCATCATGCGCACCCCGACCCGTTCTATTTGCCGGGTTTGCAGGATGTTACGGTCCACGTCGATTTCACTGCAATTATTGCCGCAGCCCACGCCAGTGGGCTTGAATTGCTTGGCTATGCCAGTCAGGGACAGTTCCTGCTCAATTGCGGGATTCTCGACTGCCTCGCTGCAATTCCTCACGCCACGCCGGATTACATTCGAGCTGCCAGCGCGGTCGGCAAGTTGCTGATGCCGCACGAAATGGGCGAGCTGTTCAAGGTGATCGCCATCGGTCGTGGACTGGATGAGCCACTTCTCGGCTTTGCCAACGGCGATCAGAGCCGTCGTTTGTAGCTGTAGCTATTAACGCTTGGCCAGCTCGCGGAAACGATTGGGCTGGCCGAGAACAAGGCGACCGAAATCATCCAGCAGCGCCTGGTCGACAAACTGTGGCCGGACGTTGTAGAGGGCGCTACCGAGTCGTTCGAGGTTGCGTGTTTCGAGGGTGATGACGCCCTTTGAAAAATCGGCCCGCCAGCGTGCGCTGACGCTGACTTCACTGCGAATTTCAAACTCGGCGCGTTCGACATAACTGCGCTCGTTCTTGAATTCCTTGTAGGTGAACGGCAAGCCGAAGTCAAAAATCATCGCCCGGAATCGCTCTACGGACGGCCCGTCACGTTCGACATGGAGCGTCGTGCTGCCGCTCAGGTGATACGAGAACGTGACCAGCTCGACCAGCGCGCCGGCGCTTTGCGACTGGGTCCGGTAGTCGGCGAAGCCCTCTTGCCAGCTCAGCTGATTCAGTTCGAACTGTTCGATCAGCGGGTAATCGCGCGGGACATCCGGCTTGATGATGTTGAGTTGCTGAACCAGTTCGTGCAGATAGAAGAAGAGGTGTTTCAGCGCCTGGTCGATTGCCTCGTTGATCGAGGTGCGTTCGGCCAGGGCGCTATGGATTTCACGCTGTCGTACTTCAGCTCGCTGTCGTAGCTGGTCGAGGAAGCTGCTGCCGGGTTCCGGGTTGTTTTCTTTTTTGGGGGGCGGCTCGGCTGTCTTGGCTCCGGCAACTTCAGCTACTTTGACTTCGAGTGGTTTGGCGGCGGGTCTGGCGGGCGCGATCTCCGGGAAAACGAGTGTCGGGTCAGTCATGCCGGCGCCGGAGTTGGCCAGATATTCCCGACGTGCGCGCCGTTCAGCGGCATCCAGATCGAAAGTCTCAATGTCGGCCAGCAATGCGGCTTCAAGCTCGGCGATATCCCTGCCCGTACCGGTCTTGCGCTCGCGTTTGGCGCGGATGGCTTCGAGAATGGCTGACAGCGGTCCGGGTTTTTCGGAATTACTCATTGAATTGGCGAATAGTTCGACTACAGTGGACCAATAATGTGTCCGAATTGGAGTGAGTGCAAGATGGATGTTTCTTCTGTAGGCAGTTTGACCTCCGCCATGTCGCCCGTGGAGATCAGGGACGCCGCCAATACGGCGGTTCTCAAGAAGGCGATGGACATTCAGGCCCAGAATGCGGCGCAGCTGCTGGAGGCCTTGCCGCAAGTGCCGAGCAACCCGCCGAACCTGGGCAACGCGGTCGACGTCAAGGTTTGATTTCGGCCAGCCAGTCACGCAAGGTGGCCGCGACAAGCGGCCATTCTTTTTCGTGGGTTACGGCGTGGCCCATGTCGCGGAAAATATGGACGTGTTCGCCGTAGGTGTGCCCGGTGGTCTGAACCAGGAAAGCAGGCACCAGGACGTCGTCTTCGGCGCCGAGGATGAGCATCGGCGGCCGATGCATGGCGTAGAGGTTGGGCAGGCTGAACATCGACATATCCCATAGCGCGCGGTGCGATTCCGGTTGCATCCGGCTCAGCCAGGCGGCCAGCATCGTTTCATCGACCTCGCCGGCAAACAACGCTTCACGCAACGTTCCGGTGTCGGTGTATTTGCCGTCCATGATCTGATTGATTTCCTGGAACAGCTGCGGCTTGTTGAACATCAGGTGGAACTGGGAGGCGATCAGGCCTTGCGGTGGCACCGAACAGACCAGGGCGACGGCCAGGGCTTCGCGATGTTCGAGATATTTCTGGACCACGAAGCCGCCCATTGAATGACCGATCAGGACCGGCGCTTCGCCCAGCCAGTCGACGATGGTCTTGACGTCATCGACGTAATCGCCAATCGAATGCCAGTTGATATGTTCAACACCTGCGCTACCGGCGTGGCCACGCAGTGACAGGGCGTAGCAGGGGTAGCCGGCCTTGGCGAGAAAAGGCATGAAGGTTTCGGTCCACATCCAGCCGCCGGCAAAGGCGCCGTGCACGAACAGTAGTGCTGGTTTGGTGGTCTTGCGGGAAGGCAGGCAGGAGAAGACTTCGAGGCCTTCAACGATTTGAGTTTTTAGCATGGGGCTCTGTTCAGGGTGAGGCGTGATTTAATGCGGCTTTCACCCTGCGGTACAAGGCAAATGCTGAAGTGGATTCTGACGCTGGTCGTGGCGATTTTCTTGCTGGGCATCATCGGCCCGCATCTGGCGCGCTTTATTCGGTTCGGCAAATTGCCGGGAGATTTTGCATTCCGCTTTCGTGGTCGAAGCTACACGTTTCCGGTAGCGACCACGATCATTTTTTCGTTATTGCTCTGGCTGCTCTCCCGAGTCATTTAACAATAGCTTGAGCGCATCGACCCGTGCGGTGTAAATGCGTTCGGGAATTTTGGCCTTGTCCGTACAGGCCTGCGCGATTTTTCCAGCTTCGACGGCGTTGACCGCAGCGAGTGCTGCAAGCAGGTAGCGCGGGCTGTCGTAGGGGCGGTTTTCCCAGCCGAGTCGGCCGGTGTAATCGCACAGGCAGGCATCGAGCAGTTGCTGGAAGCGTTCCGGCCGGCGGAAGGCGTCGGTTTTTTCAAATAGCGTGACGATGGTGCTGGCCTTCAGGTCGGCGGCGCGATGAACGTTGCCGTGATAGCGCGCCATGAGTAGCGCGAGGTCGCGACAGTCGCTCGGCACGCGCAGGCGGGCGCACAGTTTTTCGCTCAGGGTCACGCTGCGCTCTTCGTGGCCGATATGGCGCGGCAGGATGTCGGCCGGCGTCGTTCCCTTGCCAAGATCGTGGGTCAGCGCGGCAAAGCGAACCGGCAAGGCGAAGCCGCGTTTTGCCGACTGGTCGACGACCATCATGGTGTGGATGCCGGTGTCGATTTCAGGATGGTAATCGGCGCGTTGCGGTACGCCGAACAGAACATCGAGCTCGGGCAGCAAACGCGCCAGGGCGCCACACTCGCGCAGAACTTCGAACATCCGTGACGGCTTGTCTTCCATCAAGCCCTTGGCCAGCTCCTGCCAGACCCGTTCGGCGACCAGGTGATCGACTTCGCCGTTGGCCACCATGTCGCGCATCAGCGCCAACGTTTCCGGGGCTACCGAAAAATCGCTGAAGCGGGCGGCAAAGCGGGCAATGCGCAGGATACGCACCGGATCTTCGGCAAAAGCCGGGCCGACATGCCTCAGGATTTTGGCCGATAAATCGGGTTGACCGTGGAAAGGGTCGATCAGCGTGCCATCGGCCGCTTTGGCCATGGCATTGATGGTCAGGTCGCGGCGGGCGAGGTCTTCTTCCAGCGTAACATCCGGTGCGGCGTGGAAAGTAAAGCCATGGTAGCCATGCCCGGACTTGCGCTCGGTGCGGGCCAGCGCGTATTCCTCCTGGGTCTTCGGGTGGAGGAAAACCGGGAAATCCTTGCCGACCGGACGGAACCCCTGCTTGAGCAGGGCTTCCGGGGTGGCGCCGACGACGACGTAATCGCGGTCGGCGTTGGGCCGGCCGAGCAGTTCATCGCGGACGGCGCCGCCAACGATGAATATCTGCACAGTCGGTGGCGCGCCCTCAGCGACCGGCGCGATAGCGGAAGCCGTCGAGCTTGCCCTTTGGCGTGTTGAGCGCGATGTAGGTCGGTGCGATGGCTTCCAGCGCCGTCGGGTTCCAGTTGGCGGGCTGCTTGCTGCCAGCTTCGGCCACGCTGTCCTTTTCCATCGAGCGCAGGTTGTCCGGCGACAGCATCGGGCTCGGCGCCAGCCACATCAGGCCAGCCTGCAGGTAGGCCCAGCCTTCGGACAAGGGAACGATGGTGGCAGTGCTGCCAGCCAGCTTTTTGGTGTAGTCGACCAGTTCGCGCAGTGTGTAGGTCTTCGGGCCAACCAGCTCGTAGACCTGGCCGTAGGTGGCGACATCATTCAGGCTATCGACGAAGGCATCGGCGACATCGGCCGCCCAAACCGGCTGGAAGCGGGCATGACCGAAACCGAGCGGGAAAAACGGGACTTTCTTCAGAATGCTGGCGAACATCGACAGGAAGGAGTCGCCGAGTCCGAAGATGACCGACGGGCGGAAGACGGTGACGTCCAGCTCACCCTGGGCAGCGAGCACGAGGGCTTCGCCGTCGCCCTTGGAGCGCAGGTATTCGGATGGGCCTTTGGGGTCGGCGTTGAGCGCGCTCATGTGCACCAGGCGGCGGACACCGGTAGCCTTGCAGGCAGCTATGATTTTCTTCGGCAGTTCGACGTGGGCATTGGCGAAATCGGCGCTGTAGGGCAGGACGACATCGCGGCTGTGCAGGATGCCAACCAGGTTGATCACGGCATCGTGGCCACGCATCAGTTCGGCGAGGGTTTTTTCGCAGTGGATATTGGCTTCCGGCATGCTGACGCCCGGCTGCATGATCAGCGCCTTGGTGCGTTCGCGGCGACGTGTCGGGACGGTAACTTCAATACCGCGCTGCGACAGACGGTTGACGATATAGGTACCGACGAAACCGCTACCCCCCAGCAGCAAGACCTTTTTGATGTCCATTTGAAATCCCGAAAGCTGAATACGTAAAACCCGGATTTTAAGGCAATTTGCCGCTTTCCGGGCAGACCTGTGGCCGATGGCCGCTGACTGGTTGTCCTCAGCCGCCCGTCGTTTGCCGCAAGGCGGCGCTGGCCGCTGTTTCAAACAGGGAGCTGGCCGAACTGATGTGGGCCTCGCCATCCCGCAACTGGCGGTCAAGTATGGCCGGATGGACGGCCATGGCCAGCGCAGAATCGGGATTGATCAACAGCATCCGTTGGCTGGTCGGGCTGATATGGCAGACTCGTGCGACGCGTTTTTCGCCACCGGGCATGAGGAATTCGAGCCAGTCCCCTTCTTTGCAAGGCAGATGGCGCGCAGGTGCCGGCTGGAACTCGGCAAAATCCAAAGTCGCCAGAACCGCTTCGCCAACACGCAGTTCGCCGCTGATCGGTGCACTGGCTGGCGCGAAAATGCCACTGGGGAAAAATCCGGCACTCGGGTCATCACTGACGACGGCTGCGGGGAGCGCCCGCAGCGCCCGGGTCTGCAGTTCGAAACACTCGTCGAGGAAGGCTGACTCCGCTTCGGGCGAAAGACCGACGCGCTTCATCCCTGCCCTCAGGCGCTTCAGAATGTCGGGCAGTCGGCGGGCCAGCGTTTTGCGTTCATCGCTGTCAGCCTTGGGCTGAATGGTCCACAGCAGATCGTCGATCAGGGCAAGGCTCTCCTGCCACTCGCTGCTCTGTTCGCCATGATCGAGCCAGACGGCTTGTAGCAACTGTCTGCCGGATTGTTCGATAAAGTTGCGGATGACCTTTGGCGGATTGGTCGCGATGAATTTTTCGATGGCAGGTCGCACTTGGCTGGCTGCATCGTCGCCGCGCTCAAGCTGCTCGATCAATGGCAGGTAGGGCTTGGTGGCCTCGACAATCGTCGCACCGCGTTCGGCCAGCAGCGTATCGAGCTGGGCTCCTGCCTTCTCGAAGGCGGCCATGTCGCTGGTATTTTCGCTGCGCAACCGGGTGGCGATTTCAAACAGGCGGGCGCACACCGGGTGACGGGCCGATACGTCACTCGGCAGGCCGAGTACGGCCTGCCCCATGCGGTCGATGACCAGTCGGGCCGGGTGTTGCTCATTGGCGAACAGCGAGCTGTCCTTCATCGCCACCTTGAGCAGCGTGATCTGCAGGCTGGAGATCACTGCTTTCAGGGTGTCCGGCAGGGCCGGATTGGCGAAAATGGACTCAAAGATCATGGCCAGTGTATCGATGGCCAGGCTTTCACCGGCCGTCGTCGGAATGCCGAGCTGGGCAGACTTGAGGACTTTGGGCTGGCTAGGGAAGTCACCGTCAGGGGTGAAAAGGGCCGGAATCATGCCCTCCGCCGTTCTGGCCGGCGCAAACTTCTGGTCGAAGGCGCCTTGGCGATCAAGTTCGTCCAGACGCAAAACGAGGCGTTCGAGCGTTGCCTGGTTGAGTAGCGAAGCCGCAGCGCCGCCGCTCACAGGCATTTGCGGCGAATCGGCGAGGCCGGGTACTCGGGCGAGTAGTGATTGCTGCAGGGCAAGGAGCGCGTTTTCGCGAACGCCGGGACCTGCGTCGGGTGTTGTCGGGCTGTCCTGGCTGCCGATAATAGTCGGCTGGGCGGCGTCGATCCCCTTGCGATCCATGAAGTCGTTGATCTCGGCATAGAGGGCCGGCAGACCCTCGAGCAGGCTGGCTTCGATGCGGTCGAGCAATTCCAGCTTGTTGTCGATGGCGAAGGCACCGGCCGCCGCGAACATGGCGGTCAGACCTTGAGCGATACCTTTCGGTCCGACCGGATTGGCACTTTTTGGCAGATCCGGGCGCTTGAGCAAGGTGACGAAACGCAAATGGGTGCGCCACAGGCTGCCGCCGGTCGATTCGAACAGCCGGGCGCTCATGTCGTCGAGGCGGATGCCCAGTTCCAGATCCTCTTCGCCGACCAGGGTGATGCGCGAAGCGGTCAGCCCGTCGACTTCTTCCGCGAAGGCGCCGCGTCGGCTGGTCGAGGCCATTTCATCGAAATAGGCGGCTGCGCCGTCCTGAATGGCCTGGATGGCCGGGGCTGAGAGCAAGCCGCTATCCTGCAGCAAGGCACCGAGGTGCTTGAGGAAAAGGGCCCGAGTGTCGCTCAGGAGATGAAATGAGTCGGACTGCACCGCCATGTCTGTTTCCTAGGGTAGGTCTGCGTCTTTCATGCCTTCGGCGGTTTTGGCACCAACCACGCCGAGGCGAGTTTTCAGGGAATCTGGCTTGCCGTTGAACTGGGCAGAATAATAAACCGCGTTGCTCATCACTTTCTTGACGTAATCGCGCGTTTCGCTGAACGGAATGGTCTCGGCGTAGATGGCGCCTTCGAGCGGCCGGTCGGCGCGCCATTTCTTGGCCCGGCCGGGACCGGCGTTGTAGGCGGCGGAGGCGAGGACCGGGTGGTTGTCGAGGTTTTCCATGACCAGACGCATGTAGCTGGTACCGAGCAGGACATTGGTTTCAGTGTCGTTGACGCGGCCGTGGCTGAAATCGCGCAGGCCGATCTTTTTGGCGACCCATTTGGCGGTGGCTGGCATCAACTGCATCAGGCCGGAGGCGCCGACGTTCGATTTGGCGTTGGTAATGAACCGGCTTTCCTGGCGCATCAGGCCGTACACCCAGGCGTCGTCGAGCGACTGGTTTTGGGCGGCCGGGCGCACGGTATCGCCGTAGGGGGCGAGGAAGCGCAGTGAGAAGTCGTGTTCGCTACGGGTCTTGTCGGCGGTATTGATGGCGCGATCCCATATCTGGTTGCGCTTGGCCAGGTTGGCCGCGGCAAGCAGCTCGCGGTCATCCATGCCGCGTAGCGACCAGATCCACTCCTTGACTGCCTCGGTGCGCAGATCGAGGCGGAAGAAGGCCAGGGCGCGGCGGATGCCCGGGTTGTCGATGGCCGCTTTGGTTTCTTCGGCGGTTGTTGCCGTGGCCTTGGGGGGCAGCGTGATCTTGCGGTCAAGTTCCTCGTCGGCCAGATTGCCGTAGAAATTGGTCTGGCCGGCGATTTTCTCGAACAGGGCGTCGGCCTCTGTCGTGCGCCCGCCGGATTTGAGGGCGCGGCCGAGCCAGTAGATCCACTCCGGCCGGGCAGCGAGTTCAGCCGGCATGGCCTCAATGGTGTCGCGGACAACCCCCCATTCCTGGGCGCGCAGGGCGGCACGTACCTTCCACTGGGCGCCTTCATCGGACAGCGGGGCTTTGCCGGCATTGGCATACCAGCCAACCGTTTCGGTCAGGTGCTTCTTGGCGCCGTGCAGGGCGATCTGGCTCCACGCCCACTGGCGTTCGGAATCCTGCAATTTGCCTTTGATCTTTTCGAGTTCGCCGGCGGCGATGCGCGGGTCACTGGCGGCGAGGCGCGAGATGGCGAAAGCGGCGAGTTCGCGCCCGGCCTGGCTGGTCGACCAGTTTCCCGGCTGGCGGACAAGGTAGCTCATGGCGCTATTGATGGCGCTGTCAAAAGCCTTGCTGTCCGGCATCTGGCTTTCGGGCAGGTAATTGAGCGTGGTTTTGGCCCAGCCCGGGCGATTGGCTTCGACCTGGCGGCGGGTGCGCGCCCAGACTTCATCGGCGGTAATGCGCTGGTTGCTGACGAGCGCATCTAAAACCGGCCGGCAAGGTTCCGGTGGCTCGAGCATGGTCAGCCACAGCTTTTCGGCCTCGGCGAGTACCTTGCGGTCGTCGCGGGCGAGACGGGCCTGCTGGCTGTAGCAGACGATATCGGGTTCGGGGGCGAGCATTTTGGGGAACTCGGCATCTACCTCGTTCCAGGTCAAACGCTTGCCGAGCCAGCGTATCCAGTCGGCGCGCAGCTTTTCGGCGACGTAGCTGCCTTCGTTGCGTTGCAGGAAATCACGCAGGTTGTTCGGGTCGCCCTTCTCCATCCACATGCGTAGCCGGTAGCTCTCGACGTACACGGCCAGTTCATGGTTGCCGAGCTGGCTGCTGGCGCGCTCCAGCTTGTTGATGTCACCGGCCCGGAAAGCGTCGCGGGCGGTCAGGAAAGCGGCGTCGCCATTGCTCTGGGCAAGGACTGAAAACGGGAGTGCGAGGGCGATGAGGATGAGGCGAAACTTCATGCTAGATTAGTGCCATGGTTGAACCGAACGAGGATAACACGGCCCGGCGCCGGGCATTGCGACGCGACATGGTGGCGCGACGTGCGGCGTTGAGCGAGGCGGAGCATGGCGGGCTCTCGGCGCGCATTGTCGAACACTTGCTGGCCGCCTTGCCGGTGCCCCGCGTCGTCGCATTCTGCTGGCCGATCAAGCACGAGCCGGATGTCCGGGCGGTGGTTGAACGGTGGGCGATGTTCGGGGCGCAGGCAGCCCTGCCGGTCGTGGTCGTCGAGGAGGCGCCGCTGGCCTTCCGCCTGTGGACGAATGAAACGCAGCTGGAGCCGGATCGCTACGGGATTCCGACGCCGGTGGCTGGTGATTTCGTGCGGCCCGATCTGATTTTGCTGCCGCTCAACGGTTTTGATGCTGCCGGATATCGACTTGGTTACGGCGGCGGCTATTTCGACCGGACGCTGGCCGCGCTCTCCCCTCGCCCGCTGGCCGTTGGCGTCGGTTTCGAGATCAATCGGCTGGACAGCATCCGGCCGGAAAACCACGATCAGCGTCTCGACTGGATCGTCACCGAGGCCGGCAGCTTCAAAATTTCAGCCGCCTGAGCTGCCACACGGCAAAGCTTGTCGCCAGCCCGGCCAGCATGACCAGCGTGGCCTGGCGGAAATCGTAAAGTCCCGTTTGCAGGGCGAGATTCAGCGTGTAACTGTGGTGCAGGGCAAGGAGCAGCGTGCCGATGCTTAATGCCACCCACAGGCGCCAGCGCTCGCGCGGCAGATCGCGCTGCAGCGAAGATTTCAGCGCAAAACCCCCGATCAGCGCCTGGCTCAGGGCGGCGACGAACAGGAAATAGAGGCTCAGCAGGTAGGTGTTCATGCGGCCCGGCAGGCGGTGGTGAATCGCTTGAGCGCTTCTTCGAGCGTGCTGCGCGGGCAGCCGAAGTTGAGCCGCAGCCAGCCTGGTGCACCGAAATCGGCGCCATCGGAGAGGCCGAGGCCGTGCGCTTCGAAATGTGCGGCGGGCCTGGCCAGCCCGAGCTCGCGGACGTCGATCCAGGCCAGATAGGTGGCCTCGACCGATTTCATTTTTGGCCCTTTTTCCCGGTTGACCGTGGCAATCACCAAATCGCGGTTGCCGCGCAGATAACCGATCAATTCGCGGTGCCAGTCGCCGCTGTCGCGGTAGGCCGCTTCGCAGGCGGCCAGCCCGAGGACGTTCACGTGCGGGACGATGCCGTGCATGGCGTGCTCGAAGCGGTGGCGCAAGCTGGCGTCGGGAATCACCGCGAAAGCGCAGCCGAGGCCGGGAATATTGAAGGTTTTCGACGGTGCCATGAGCGTGATGCTGCGCTTGGCCGCTTCTGGCGACAGGCTGGCGAAGGGGATGTGGCGCTTGTCGGCGTCGAGGATCAGGCCGCAGTGGATTTCGTCGGAGCAGACGATGAAATCATTGGCTTCGGCCAGCGCGGCCAGTTCGAGCAGTTCATCGCGGCTCCAGCAGCGGCCGACCGGGTTGTGCGGGTGGCAGAGCAGGAACAGATCGGTGGCTGGCGTCAGCGCAGCTTGCAAGGCGGCATGGTCAAAACGCCAGCCGTCGTCGGTGCACGCCAGTTCGGCTCGGTTGAGTTTGCGGCCGGAGAAATGCGGGGCGGAGAGGAAAGGCGGATAGATCGGCGTCGCCGTCAAAATCTCGCCGTCGACGGCCCGGCAGGCAACGTTGAGCCCGGTGACCAGCCCCGGCAGCCAGACGATCCACTCGGCTTCAATTCGCCACTGGTATTCGCCTTCAAGGTGAGCGAGCACTGACTCTGTGAGCGATGGCCACGGTCCGCCATAACCGAAGACGCCGTGCTCGATGCGCCGGTGCAGGGTTTCGATGACGGCCGGTGGCGCGGCGAAATCCATGTCCGCGACCCACAGTGGCAGGACATCACGCCCGGCGTACTTGCTCCATTTGATGGAGTCGGAGTGGCGCCGGTCGATGGGCTGGTCGAACGGGCTCAAACTTCGAGGTGCTGAAAGAGCACGGTCGACAGGTAGCGTTCGCCGCAGGACGGAATAATGACGACGATGTTCTTGCCGGCATTCTCCGGGCGTTTGGCGACTTCCACCGCGGCCCAGCTGGCGGCGCCGGAGGAAATGCCGACGAGCAGGCCTTCTTCGGTTGCCATGCGGCGGGCCATGGTCAGCGCGTCGTCGTTCTTGACGCGGATCACCTCGTCGTAAATGGCCGTGTTGAGCACGGCCGGGACGAAGCCGGCGCCGATGCCCTGAATCGGGTGCGGGCCTTTGGTGCCTCCTGAAAGCACCGGCGAGGCGTCGGGTTCGATGGCGATGATCTGCACCTTCGGGTTCATGCCCTTGAGTGCCTCGCCGACCCCGGTCACCGTGCCGCCCGTGCCGACGCCTGCGATGAAGATGTCGACCAGCCCGGCCGTGTCGCGCCAGATTTCCTGGGCCGTGGTGCTGCGGTGCACGGCCGGATTGGCCGGGTTCTCAAATTGCTGCGGGATGAAATAGCGGCTGTCGGCGGCGGCCAGTTCGGTCGCCTTGTTGATGGCGCCACCCATGCCGTCCGGTCCGGGGGTCAGGATCAGCTCGGCGCCGTAGGCCTTGAGCAGCAACTTGCGTTCGCGGCTCATCGTTTCCGGCATCGTGAAAGCGCATTTGATGCCGCGCGCCGCGCAGACCATGGCCAGCCCGATGCCGGTATTGCCCGAGGTCGGCTCGAGGACGACGGTATCCGGGCCGATCTTGCCGGCCGCCTGGGCGGCATCGAGCATGGCGACCGCGATGCGGTCCTTGACGCTGCTACCGGGGTTGAAGAATTCCAGCTTGGCGAGAACCGTTGCGCCGCAACCGGCGGTGACGCGGTTGAGCTTGACCAGCGGCGTGTTGCCGACCAGTTCAGTGACATCGTTGGCGATTTTCATGGGAAGGCTCCGGAAGGGGATAAGTGATTGTAGGCGAGTCTGCGCTTGTCGTGGGTGGGGCAGCAGCCAGCGCGGGCATCGTGCTATTTCTTCCGGTAAATCTGGTCGAAAGTGCCGCCGTCGGTGAAATGGGTCTTCTGCGCCGTCAGCCGCGTGCCGCGCGTGTCGACCACCTTGTCCACCACGGCCACCGGTGGCTCGGCGAGGATGGACAGGCAGGGCGACGGCGCTGCCGATGGAGATGACCCCGGAAAGCAGGGTGAATCCCACGGTCAACCGGGAAAAACGGCTAAATTTGAACATGCTGAACTCCAGTCCTTTGAAATAATTTTGTGATGACTGAAGCCTGGATTGCGGTCAATTTTCTGAAAACGAATTGAGTTTGACATACACATAACCAAAGCGAATTAATGCGTATGGCGTTATCCGCGAAGGCTCGTGGCGAACCTCCTGCGTATGACGTTTGGCTGATTGACGGCCGCTTGTCGCCCTGACATTGTGGCGTCTTCGGCAGGCTCATGTCATGGGCTCGATGCCGAGCAGGTCAGCCCCACCCCGGGATGGCCCAGGCTGAAAGGAATCCGGAGATGCGCAAACTTCTCACCCTTGGTTTCGCCACCTTGCTCGCCGCTCCGGTGCACGCGGCAACCACTGCCTATGATCTCTACCTGCTTGCCTGCGATGGCGCCAGCGACTGCCAGCGCGTGGCCAATGTTGAGCTCGGGCCTGACGGGCACAAAAACGAGCACCCGACACCAGGTATCCAGGTCCGCATCGAACAGCTATCGGTCCTGCCCGAAGCCGCTGTCGTCCGCATGGTCATGACCCTCAATCCGACGCAACTGGGTGTAACGGGTGGGGCGGGCGGTCAGGTCAGCATCGAAGTCGACTCGACCATCATGCGCCACAGCTACTACAGCCCCGTTGTCGTACTTTCGACTACCGGCAAGGTCTACCAGCTCTGGGGGCGGCAGGTGACGAGCGGCGCAGCGGCGAAAAATCTGGCGCAGCGGTAGACCTCCGTCCGCCTTGGCTGCGGGGATGCGGACGCCATAGCAGTAGCTGAAGGTTTTCCTGCGCGATTGCTACGGTCAACCGGGAAAAGTGGCGAAAATTGAAATCGGCCACCGGCTCAGGCCGAGGGCGTGCCCAGGCAATCGGCGAGCAGATCCTGCAAATCGGGGTGGGCGGCGGCGCTGATCAGCAGGCTGTCACGCAGCGGGCGAAGCGGCTCGGTGATGGCTGCCGGTGCTGTTTCCCAAGCGGTGAGCATGGCCCACGGGTCCAGCGTGAGCAGGACGGCGGCGAGGCTGAGGGCCAGCCGACGTTCGACTGTCGCCCGCGGTGCCGAGCGGCGGAGGCTGGCATAGAGCTGGTGCCAGACGAGCCGGGCAGCCTGCGGCAGGCGGACGGGAATGCAGTGCCCGCCAGCGAGCAGCGCGCCGGACGCGGGGGCGGCGCGCAGGTAGGCGTGGTCGGGCGTGGTGGTGCCTGACCAGGCTAGCCCGGGCGTCGATACGGCAGCGCCAAAGCGGGGGCCGGCAACAAGAATGTCAGCCGGCATGGCCGGCAGGCCGGGCAAGGTGATGGCGGCGTGGGGAGCAAGCGGGTTCGTGGTGTCGTTTACCGTTTCGGCGCTGGCTTCGGGGGCGGCGCCGAGGGGGAGCGTGGCGGCCAGTGGCTGGCTCAGGAAAGCCTCAGGCGCCAACAGTTCAAGGTACGGCGGGATAGCCAGCTCGCCAGCAGGTTGACGAAGACGGGCGCCGAGTTCGTTGAGCCAGGCGATGCAGCCGAGGTTGCCGGCGAGCAGCAGCCCGCTTTCGAAGGCGCCGAGGTTGTGCAGTTCGACCAGAGCGCGGGCGCTGGCCTTGTCGGCGACGTGAAAGCCGAGCTTGCGCAGCATGCTGACCTGGCGGGCGGTCGATTCGGCAAAATCCATTTGCGCCCGCATGGCGTTTTCGGCCGCGCTATCACCCTCCCGGCCGACCAGTGTTTCGGCTTGCTTGCCGGGCACCGGGTAATAGACCCGGTACCAGTAGGCGTAGCCGGTGCCTCGGCGCAGTTGCAAGGTGCCCGGAGTACCGGGTAGCAAGGCGCCAACGGTGAGTGACTGCTCTCTAAGCGCGGTATATTGCTGGCGAAAAGCAGGCTGGTTCGGGCGAAAGAGCGCCGGGGTTTTCATGGCTTACCCAATAAAAAAGAATATTGTAGGGTAAGTATAATGCAGTCGAAAATGGTTACCCAATGAAATTGTCGGTTATGGGGTAATTTGGGTCAAAAAGACCGGTTTGCCACGGTCAACCGGGAAAAACAACCCAAACTGAAATGGCTGACCGGGTCCGAGTGGGCTCTTCCTTGTTTAATTCACTGCCCGAATTTCCGCCCAAACCAACGCCTTGGCGCCGATGGATTAGGATGGCGACTTTGCCGATTCCCCTGCCCTACCTGATGTTTGACGATTCTCCCCGTGCCGAATTTCTTGGCGGTGTTCGCGCCGAGCTGCCCTTGCTACTCGGCGTGGTGCCGTTCGGGCTGATTTTCGGGGTGCTCGGGTTGGCGGCGGGTTTGCCCGGTTGGGCCGTGGTCCTCAGTTCATCCCTGATTTTTGCCGGCTCCTCGCAGGTGGTGTTCGCCCAGCTTTGGGGCGGAGCAACGCCGCCGCCGGTGATGGTGGCGACGGTGGGTGTAGTCAATCTGCGCCACCTGCTCTACAGCGCTGCGGTGGCCGACTATTTGCGCGACCTGCCGTGGCGCTGGAAGTTGTTGTTGGCCTATCTGCTGACCGACGAGGCGTTTGCCGCAGCGATTGGCCGCCTGCGCGACGGCCCGGCGACGGCGCATCGTCACTGGTTTTTGTGTGGTACGGGCTTTACCTTGTGGTCAGGCTGGCAGTTGTCGACGCTGGCCGGAGTCCTGCTCGGAGCGGCGATTCCCGAGAGCTGGTCGCTCGACTTTTCCATTGCCCTGACTTTTATAGCCCTGTTGGTGTTGTCCGTGCATCGGCGCAGCGATGCGTGGGCAGCGATTGCTGCGGCGGCGGTGGTACTGCCGGCGTTGGTTCTGCCGCACAAGCTAGGCCTGCTGGTGGCGGCCGGGGTAGGCATCGTATTCGGTTTGTTGATGCGTCGCTTCGACGGGAAAAAGCCGTGAGTACGACCATGCTGCTGCTGACCATGGCGGCCTGCGGCCTGGTGACTTTCCTGATTCGCCTGTCCTTCATTGCCTTCGGCCATCACCTGCCGGACGATCCGCGCATCGAGGCGGTCTTGCGCTACGTGCCGCCGGCCATCCTCGGCGCCCTGATCGGGCCGGAGATTTTCATGATCGGCGGCAATCTCAATGCCACGCCGGATAACCCGCGGTTGTGGGCAGCGCTGGTGGCTTTGCTGGTCGCCCGTTTGACGCGCAGCGTGCTGGCGACGATAGCGGCGGGGATGGGGGCGTTGTGGGTGGTTCAGGCCTGCTTGGCCTGAGGATGCTGAAGTTTAGATTTTGGGCCATTTTCCCGGTTGACCGTGGAAGCCAACCGGGTGGGATTTCTTAGCCCAAAAACAGCTTGTAAGCCGGGTTCTGACTTTCGTCCCAGTGGGCGTAGCCGAGCTTGGTCAGAAATTCCTTGAACTGCCCCATGTCGCCTGGCGGCACCTGCATGCCGACCAGCACGCGGCCGTAGTCGGCGCCGTGGTTACGGTAGTGGAAGAGGCTGATGTTCCAGCCGGCGCTCATCTGGGTCAGGAAATTCATCAGGGCACCCGGTTTTTCGGGGAATTCGAAGCGGTAGAGCAATTCGCGCATACCCTTTTCGCAGACCGCCGGGGCGTGGCCGCCGACCATGTGACGGATATGGTTCTTGGCCATTTCGTCATCGGTCAGGTCGAGCGTCGGGTAGCCGTGCTTTTGCAGGCTGTCGACCAGCTTCAGCGATTCCTTGCGGTCGGCAACCTGGACGCCGACGAAGACGTGGGCTTCGCTGGCGGTGTGGTAGCGGTAGTTGAATTCAGTGACGTTGCGTTTGCCGATCAGGGCCAGGAATTTTTTGTAGGCGCCGGGTTTCTCGGGCAGCGTGACGGCGAAGACGGCTTCGCGCTGTTCGCCGAACTCGGCCCGCTCGGCGACGAAGCGCAGGCGGTCGAAATTCATGTTGGCGCCGGAAGTCACCGCGATCAGGTTCTTGTCCTTGAGCTTGTGCTGCCGGGCATACTCTTTCGCGCCGGCCACGGCGAGAGCGCCGGCCGGTTCGAGAATCGAGCGGGTGTCCTCGAAGACGTCCTTGATCGCGGCGCAGATGGCGTCGGTGTCGACGAGGATGACTTCGTCGAGGTATTCCTTGCACAGGCGGAAGGTTTCCTCGCCGACGAACTTGACGGCGGTGCCGTCGGCGAACAGGCCGACCTGATCGAGGCGAACGCGCTTGCCGGCAGCCAGCGACTGCTTCATCGCATCGGCGTCGAAGGTTTCAACGCCGATGACCTTGATTTCCGGACGCAGGCGCTTGATGTAGGCAGCCACCCCAGCGGCCAGTCCGCCGCCGCCGATGGCGCAGAAGACGGCGGTGATCGGGCCGTTGTGGCGCGAGTGCTGCCGCAGGATTTCCATGGCGACGGTGCCCTGCCCGGCGATCACTTCCGGATCGTCGAAGGGATGGACGAAAGTCAGCTTCTCGGTTTTCTCGAGTTCGATGGCGTGGGCGTAGGCTTCATCATAGGAATCGCCATGCAGCACGACTTCACCGCCGCGCGAGCGCACGGCATCGATCTTGATGCCCGGCGTCGAGGTCGGCATGACGATGACGGCCCGGCAACCCAGCTTCTTCGCCGACAGTGCGACGCCCTGGGCGTGATTGCCGGCCGAGGCGCAAATGACGCCGCGTTTCAGTTTTTCGGCCGACAGACTGGCGATCTTGTTGTAGGCGCCGCGCAGCTTGAAGGAAAACACCGGCTGCATGTCCTCGCGCTTCAAAATAATCTTGTTGCCGACCCGGGCGGAAAGGTTGCTGGCCAGGTCGAGCGGCGTTTCGATAGCCACGTCATAAACCTGTGCGTTGAGAACTTTTTCGAGATAATCCGGGTGCATTTGGCGCAACTCATTAAGGCAAAAGGGAGATTCTACGGGTGGAGTGGCTAAACGTCACGGCGGAAAGCGGTCTCTGGGGCCTGCTGGCGGCCAGTTTTCTCTCGGCCACGGTGCTGCCCGGCGGCTCGGAGGCGTTGCTGTGGGGCTTTTTGCGCCTGCATCCGGCAGAGTACGGCCCGGCGCTGATGCTCGCCACGCTCGGCAATACGGCCGGCGGCATGACCTCCTGGTGGTGCGGCCGCTACCTGCCGCGCTGGCAAAAACTCGAAAACCTGCCGCATCGCGACAAGCTGGAACGCTGGGGCAGCCCCACCTTGCTGCTCGCCTGGGCACCGGTGATTGGCGATGCGTTGTGCCTTGCCGCCGGCTGGCTAAGGCTGCACTGGCTGCCCTGCTGCCTGTTCATGGCGATCGGCAAGTGGGCCCGCTACTGGCTGGTTGCCCAGACGGCGGTGAGTTGATGGTGCGGATGTTGGTGCCTGGCGCTATGTGCCACCGGCGACTCGGGGGTCGGGTACTTTAGGCAGCGGTTCCGGCACGTGGCGGACGAAGCCCTGAGCGTAGTCGACGCCAATTTCCTGAACGATGCGGTCGACGGTGGCGTTGCAGACGTATTCGGCGACGGTGATCAGATCATGGGCGCGGGCCAGTTGCACGATGGCTTCGACGACCGCGTAGTCGCGGGGATCCTGGTCGATATTCTTGACGAACATGCCGTCAATTTTCAGGAAATCGATCTTGAACCGTTTGAGGTAGGCGAATGACGAGAGCCCGCTGCCAAAGTCGTCGAGGGCCAGCGTGGCGCCAATGGCATGCATTTGCTCGATGAATTCGAGTGCCTGGCCGAGGTTGGCGACGGCGCAGCTTTCGGTGATCTCGAAGCAGAGCATGGCGGGGTCGATGCCATGCTGTTCGATCTGCTGGCGGACGAAGGCCGGGAAATCGTTGAGGCTCAGGCTGGCGCCCGAGACATTGACGGCAAGGTGGCGGAACGGAAACGGCTGGCCGCTCTTTTGCCAGTCGCTCATGTATTGACAGACGTTCTCGACCACCCAGCGATCAATGTAGGGCATCAGGTTATAGCGCTCGGCGGTGGCGATGAAGCGGCTCGGCGAATTGATCTTGCCGAGCGGGTCGGAAAGGCGGAGCAGCACTTCAGCGGTGACCGGCAGCCCGGGCTTCAGCGGTTCCTGACGCTGGTGAAAGAGCAAGAAGCGCCCTTCCGAGATGGCCCTCGTCAGTTGCGGCATGGTTCGGAAGTCTTCGCTGCGCTGGCGATACCAGTCGTCGCTCGGGGTGTAGATCTCGACGCGATTGCGCCCTCTTTCCTTGGCGGCGTAGCAGGCGGTGTCGGCAGCGATCAGCAGATCGGTCACGCTCATCATGTCGGGGCCGGAGCGCACGACGCCAATTGACGCGCCGAGCCGGAAGCTGCGACCATCCGAGAAAAACGGGAAAGCGCAGATCTCGGCGATCAACTGGGTGGCGCGGTGTATGGTTTCCTGCGGACTGCTGTTGCGCATGACGATGCCGAATTCGTCACCGCCCAGCCGGGCAAGGAAACCGTAGGGAAAGCGCTCTTCGATCATCCGCGTCAGGCGGATCAGAAGTTCGTCGCCGGCGGCGTGGCCACAGGTGTCGTTGACGACCTTGAACTGGTCGAGGTCGAGGTAAAGCAGGGTCGCCGGATCTTCTTCCAAGTCTTCACTTTTGAGAACTGTTTCGAGATGAGTCTCGAAGGCGCGTCGATTGAACAGTCCGGTCAGCGAGTCATGGTTGGCCTGATACGAGAGATCGGCAATGCGCGCTTTGACGGCGTCGGTCATCATGTTGAAGTTCTGCGCGAGGATCGCAACCTCGTCCTTGCCGGAAATCGCCATGCGCTCTTCGTAATGCCCATTGGCCACGTTAATGCTGGCCTTGGCCAGGGTGACCAGATGCCGGGTCAGCAGGTAGCCAATGATCGACAGCAAGACGAGCGACAGGACAATTTCGGCCAGCGCGATCAGGCCGCTCTGCCAGAGCAATTCGGCCGAGGCCTTGTCCATGAAGGCGGTGGACATGCCGTAATGGATGTGACCGTAGATCTGGCCAAGGTAGTCGACGGGAAAACGGACGTGCCGGATCTGCCCCTCGCTCCGGTTGATCAGCGGCAAGGCCTCGCCAGGCGGCCACCCGGACGAGGCGAGGATGCGGCCATCAGGATCGGTGACCGCCAGATAAGTGATGTCGGAGGCCTTGCGCCAGCCATCGAGAATGTCGCGCAAGGTGGCGTAGTCCCGGGAGGCCAGCGGTACCGCAACAGCCGTCTTGTAGGCCAGCTCGACAGCCTGGACGCGCGCATCGAGTTGTTGGGAAAGATGGTGCTCGATCAGGCGTACGCTGTTGCTGACCAGCAACGCCAGCATCAGCGCCTCGATCATGACGCTGGCGAGCAGCAATTTGGCCCGCAGCGAACGCCGGATATTGAACATCATGACGGGTGCCCGAGCAGAGCCTTGGACAGCGTGACATAGGGGGCGAGCGACTCGAGGTCCTCGGGCGTAATCGCCGCGTAGTCCTCATAGCCGGTGTCGCGGAAGAAGGCCTGGCCTTGCGCGGTGGTTCCGAATTTGAGCAATGCAGCGCGAACCCGCTTGAGCTCGGCCTTGCCCAGTCGATGGTGGGCGAGCGTCATCAAATGCGGGACGCTGACGTCGATGGGCAGAATGCTGACCTTGGCCCTGACATCCTCCGGCACCTGATGCAGCGGGGTGTGTGTCGTCAGGGCGGCATCCAGCTCGCCGACAGCCACGGCGGCGACAGCGGCGCCATGGGTAGCGCGTTCGAACAACTGGTAATCGCGGCCCATCTGCATGCCGTGGTCGAGCAACCATTTGACCCCGCCAATCGAGGAAATCGAAAGCCGGCTGGACAGCCCGATGCGCTTGCCTCTCAGGTCGTCTAGAGAACGGATGCCGGAGTTCGGACGAACGACGAAGACCGGCTGTAGTACAGCCTTGTAGCGAACCAGTGCTTCGTAGGACTGCAGGCACATTACGCCGAAGTGTGGACCGGTGATCAAAAGGTCGTATTCGCCGGCCAGCGAGCTGTTGAGAAAGGTGAAGTAGTCCGCGGCGGTAAAAAGCTCGATCGGCCGCCCCAACTCGATCTGCAAATATTGGCGCAAGGGCTGATGCGTTTTGAACAGCGCCAGCGTCGAATTGAAGGGCATGATGCCCAGACGAAGCGGACGGGACTCCACTCCTTCCGCCAGCAAGCTCCGCGTGAAGGGCAAAATGCCTAGCCATCTGAGGATGTGTCGCCGATGCATTTAGAATACCTATAACTTTTGGAATATTTTACTCCCCTCATCAATATAAGTAGAACATTTGGGGCTAATTTCTGTCGGAAGGTACCCGTGCTCGTTGCGTACCCCTCCGGTACGCTAAAATTCCACCTTTAACGCTATTGATTCTGGTCGCCTCATGACTGCTCGCTTGCGCGAAATACCTTACAACTACACTTCGTTTTCCGATCGCGAGATCGTCATCCGCCTGCTCGGCGCCGACAACTGGGCGGTCCTGGACGAACTCCGTTCCGAGCGCGTCACCGGCCGTTCGGCGCGCATGCTTTACGAAGTGCTGGGCGACATCTGGGTCGTCCAGCGTAACCCCTATCTGGAAGACGACCTGCTCGACAATCGCGAGCGGCGCGATGCGCTGGTCAACGCCCTGCACCACCGGCTCAACGAGGTCGAAAAGCGGCGCGAAGCGACCGAAGGTGAGGACAAGGAACGGGCGGCCAAGGTCAAACGTCTGGTTGACGCGGCGCGCATCGCGGTCAACCGCTTTGCCGAACGATTTGGCGAAACCTGGGATCTGCGCCGCAAGGTCACGCGCATCCTGAGCAAGCACACGCGCAAGGACAACATCGCCTTCGACGGCCTGGCCCGCGTTTCGCACGTCACCGATGCGACCGACTGGCGTGTCGAATACCCCTTCGTCGTCCTCAATCCGGACACCGAGGAGGAAATCGGCCACCTCGTCCGCGGCTGTATCGAAGCCGGCCTGACCATCATCGCCCGTGGCGGCGGTACCGGCTACACCGGCGGTGCCGTGCCGCTGACGCCGTACGCGGCGGTCATCAACACTGAAAAGCTGATCGACATCGGCCCGGTTGAAGAACTCGTGCTGGCCGGCCATGAAACGCCCTACGCCACTATCCGCACTGGCGCCGGCGTCGTCACCGACCGTGTTTCCGAAGCTGCTTCGCTGGCTGGCCGCGTCTTCGCGGTCGATCCGACCTCGGCCTCAGCCTCCTGCATTGGCGGCAATATCGCCATGAACGCCGGCGGCAAGAAGGCCGTGTTGTGGGGCACCGCGCTCGACAACCTGGCTTGGTGGAAGATGGTCGATCCGGACGGCAACTGGCTGGAAGTCGAACGTGTCAATCACAACTTCGGCAAGATTCACGAGCAGGAAAACGTCGAATTCCGCCTCAAGCGCTTCGACCCGAGCGGCAAGAAGCTGCTCGGCGAGGAAGTCTTGACCCTGCCGGGCGCCGCCTGCCGCAAGATCGGGCTGGGGAAGGACGTCACCGACAAGTTCCTCGGTGGCATTCCGGGTGTGCAGAAGGAAGGCACCGACGGCATCATCGTTGCTGCCCGCTGGGTGCTGCACAAGATGCCGCCGGTGGCACGGACTGTCTGCCTCGAATTCTTCGGCCAGGTCCGCGAAGCCGTGCCGGCCATCGTTGAAATTACCGACTACTTCAAGCCGGGCGGGGCCGGGCATGCCGCCGGCGTCCAACTGGCTGGTCTGGAGCACCTCGACGAGCGCTACGTGAAGGCCGTCGGCTACGCCACCAAGGCCAAGCGCCACGGTCGGCCGAAGATGGTCCTCATCGGCGATCTCGTCGGCCACGACGAAAATGCCGTGATGGCCGCCGCCTCCGAAGTCGTCCGCATGTGCAACCTGCGCGCTGCCGAGGGTTTCATCGCGGTCAACGCTGAAACACGCAAGAAATTCTGGCTCGACCGTTCGCGCACTGCCGCCATTTCGCGCCACACCAACGCCTTCAAGCTCAACGAAGACGTGGTCATTCCGCTGCCGCGCATGGGCGACTACTGCGACGGCATCGAACGCATCAACATCGAATTGTCGACGCAGAACAAGCTGGCGCTGTGCGACGCCCTTTCAGAATTCCTCAAGGGCGACCTGCCGCTGCATCGCGGTGATACGACCTTAGATACCGATGTGCTGATCGGAGACCGCCGGCAGGCCGCTCTCGATTACGTCGAGGCCGTGCGTTTGCGCTGGGAATGGCTGCTGGAAAACCTCGACTTGCCGCTGGCCGAAGCAGAGTCGCGTTTTGCCTCGTATGGCGTGGTGGCCGGCGAACTGACCAACCGGGCCGAAAACCCGACGCTGTTCCACCGCCTGCAGGATTACTCGGTGCGCACGTCGTGGAAGCAGGAACTGCATGTCCGACTGGCCAAGATTTTCGACGGCGGCGTTTATCGCCCGATCATCGAGCGCATCGAAGCGATCCACAAGGAAGTGCTGCGCGGCCGCGTCTTTGTTGCGCTGCACATGCACGCTGGCGACGGCAACGTGCATACCAACCTGCCGGTCAATTCCGACAATTACGAAATGCTGCAGACGGCCAACAAGGCAGTCGAACGCATCATGCACATCGCCCGTGGGCTGGATGGCGTGATTTCGGGCGAACACGGCATCGGCATCACCAAGCTGGAATTCCTGACCGAAGAAGAACTCGGCCCCTTCCGCGCCTACAAGCAGAAGGTTGATCCGGAAGGCCGCTTCAACAAGGGCAAGCTGATGCCCGGCGGCGATCTTGGCAATGCCTACACGCCATCGTTCAGTCTGCTCGGTACCGAGTCGCTGATCATGGAACAGTCGGAAATCGGCAAGATTTCGGACATGGTCAAGGACTGCCTGCGCTGCGGCAAATGCAAGCCGGTCTGCTCGACGCACGTGCCACGGGCCAACCTGCTCTATTCACCGCGCAACAAGATTCTGGCGACCTCCCTGCTGGTCGAAGCCTTCCTTTACGAAGAACAGACCCGGCGCGGCATCTCGCTCAAGCATTTCGACGAATTCAACGATGTTGCTGACCATTGCACGGTCTGTCACCGTTGCGTCAAACCTTGCCCGGTCGACATCGATTTCGGCGATGTTTCGGTCGCCATGCGCAATTTCCTGCGCAAGCAGGAGAAAAAGCGCTTCAGCCCCGGCACCTTCGCCGCGATGACCTACCTCAACCTGAAAGATCCGGCAACCATCAAGCTCATGCGTTTCGGCATGATGGACTTCGGCTTCAAGGCCCAGCGCCTCGCCCACAAGGCGGCCAAGGCGCTTGGTTTCGTTCAGGATGGCCGCGCCCATCCGCCGGCGACGGTTGGCGCGCCGACCGTCAAGACGCAGATCATTCACTTCCTCAACCGCCCGATGCCGGGCAATCTGCCCAAGCGCACCTCGCGCGCCCTGCTCGACATTGAGGATGACAAGGTTATCCCGGTCATCCGCAATCCGCGCAAGACGACTGAGGAATCGGATGCCGTCTTCTACTTCCCGGGTTGCGGTTCCGAGCGCCTGTTCTCGCAGGTTGGTCTGGCAACGCAGGCCATGCTCTACGAAACCGGCGCCACCACCGTGCTGCCGCCGGGCTACCTGTGCTGTGGCTACCCGCAGACGGCCTCGGGCGATGAAGACAAAGGCCTGAAGATCACGACGGATAACCGTGTGCTCTTCCACCGCGTGGCCAACACGCTGAACTATCTCGACATCAAGACGGTGATCGTTTCTTGCGGCACCTGCATGGATCAGCTGCAAAAGTACCAGTTCGAGAAGATCTTCCCGGGCTGCCGCCTGCTCGACATCCACGAGTACCTCATGGAAAAGGGCGTCAAGCTGGAAGGTGTCAGCGGCACGCGCTACATGTACCACGACCCCTGCCACACGCCGATGAAGGCCTACGCACCGCTGGCTGTCACCAAGGCGTTGATGGGCCAGGAAGTGCCGCTGACCGACCGTTGCTGCGGCGATGCCGGTTCCTTCGCCTATTCCCGGCCCGATGTCGCGACGCAAGTCAAATTCCGCAAGCAGGAAGAAATCGAAAGCGGCGCTGCCAAGCTGCGGGCTGACGGTTTTACGGGCGACGTCAAAATTCTGACTTCCTGCCCGGCCTGTCTGCAGGGCCTGTCCCGTTACGATGATGACGCCGGCACCAAGGCTGATTACATCGTGGTCGAACTGGCCAAGCATCTGCTCGGCGAAAACTGGATGGCGGATTACGTCGGCAAGGCCAACACGGGCGGGATCGAGCGGGTTCTCCTTTGATTTTTGCCCATTTTTTCCGGTTGACCGTGAAATAGCAGGTTCTTTTGCTATCGCGACTTGTGATATTTATTCTCCGGTGTAATCCTTTCACGGAAAACCGGAGTCAGATAACGTGGGTAGCGAAAATCAGTCTTGTGAATTGTGCATGAACCCCGGCGGAGCCATTCTTTGGCAGTCGGGGTCCTGCCGCGTCGTGAGGGTGGATGATCCGTACTACCCGGGCTTTTGCCGCGTCATCTGGAACGATCATGTTCGCGAAATGACTGATCTTGAAGCAAGCCAACAGGCGCTTCTGATGCGCGTTGTTTTTGCCGTCGAATCAGTCGTGCGACAGTTATTCAATCCGGATAAAATCAATCTGGCCAGTTTTGGCAACATGGTTCCCCATGTTCACTGGCACGTCATCCCGCGCTGGCAGGACGACAGACACTTTCCGGAACCGGTGTGGGGAAGCGTCCGGCGGGAGGGCCTGACGCCACGGCCGGCGGTCAGTGACGCCGTTCTGGCGCAGGCTGTCGCCGCAGCGTTGGCAAATATCGAATAAGGCTGGGGATCATGAATTCAACCGCCATGGAAGTACCCGTAATTTCAGATCTGCAAAGCGGGATGAACTATCTCTCGCAGTTGTCGCTGGCCAATCCGATACTTGCCGAGCGACAGTTGATGTGCTTCATCGACTCGCTGCTCCTGGCGCCGCCCGAATCCGGAATTTTGTTGGCGCTGCTTGAGCAGGCGCGGGCACCGATGTGTTTTGTCGAAGAAGAAATGGCGCGGCGTTACCACAACAAGGCGCTGCCTCTTGCTCCTGAAGAGGAGTCCTATTTTCAGCAGGTTGTGACCGCCTGGCGCAAGATGGGCAAGGCTTATGCGCTGTCTGCCCGACTCGAGGAGCCGGATGCGGAGAATGCTCAGTATGTGACCATGATGGCGACGATTCTGCATCGCTGCCTGTATTACACAGGAATGGTCATCCTTGAGCACTACCGCGCCCGCCGCGATTTGCCGCCGGGAATCTGGCTGGACTTGCACGGTTACTATGAGACGGCCGAGGAATGGGGCATTGCCTACACGCCGGTCGAGGACGCCCTCGAAAACAGCCTGCAGGCGACACATTGCGCTGCCGCCTACACGACGTTGCTGCTCATCGACATTGCCAGCCCCTACAGCAACAGCGTGCGCAATCTGAACCTGATCCGGCGCTGGGCCGGCATGTGGGCACCATTGGTTTCCATTCACAAGCTGGAAGACGATCTCGAGGCTCCGGCCTACGTCATCGAATTGATGAAAGATGCGCCGCTGCATCCGACGGCTGTTGCTGACGAGCCGTCCGCCGATACACGGCGCCTGGACACCACACGGCTCGGTTTGCAGATCAATCACATGCTGAGCCAGTTGCGTCAACGCATCACGCCATCCCAACTCGGTCTGGGCGAGGAAACCAGCGGTCACGTTATCGGCTTGCTCGATCATCTTTCCCGTCCCTGGACTCAGTCTGCCTCGCCGCGTCGTTTCCGCCGTTTCGCCACCGAGGGAATTGCTCGCGTCGCGGTTGGCTTCGAGGCGATCCACTTTTGCATCACCGGCAAGGAGTTCGAGCAGCCGGATTCGGCCGCCGCCTTCTCGCGCGGCGAATTCGACCAGTTGTTCACCTTTGGTGAGCGTGTTGATTCGGAACAGACGCCGGCCATCCGGCCCTTGGTTACGTTCCCCATTGACGAATGGTCGGTGATCAATCATTCGGCGAATGGTTTCCGGCTGGGTCGGAGCTGCGCAGGAATGCGGATATCGCACGGCCAGCTGATGGTGGTCTGTCCACACGATGGTGATCATTTCCTGCTGGTCCAGGCAACCTGGCTGATGCAGGAAGACAATGGCGGACTGATCGTCGGCGTGGCAACTCTGCCCGGCATGCCGGCCGGCATTGCCGTTCGTGTTGCTGCGTTGAAGGCGGGCAACAACGAGCGCTTCGTGCGCGCCTTCCTGCTGCCGCCGGTGCCGGCGATCAAGGAAGAAGGGTCGATTGTCCTTCCGCCGGGGATGTATCAGGCCAGCCGGATACTCGACGTATCGTCTGGAGAAGAGACTCCCTGGCAGATAAGGATGAACCATGTTCTTCAGCGCGGCACTGATTACGATCGAATCAGCTATCAGGTGATTTGACTTGTCCCGGCGTAGCTCTGCGGCGAGTGCGCTAAACTAGCGTCCTCATTCTGGAGAAAACTATGGCTGGTATAGATCAAGACACCCCGATACCGAGCGAAATCAAGCTGCACAAAAAATCCCGCCGGCTGGAGCTGATCTACGCTGATGGCGAAAATTACTCGCTGGATTTCGAGTTTCTGCGTGTCTATACCCCCTCGGCTGAGGCCAGAGGGCATGGTCCCGGCCAGGAGACTTTGCAGACGGGCAAGCGCGATATTGATCTCGAACGTATCGAGCCGGTTGGAACCTATGCCCTGCGCCTGGTCTTTTCCGATGGTCACGACAGCGGCCTTTATTCATGGGACTTGCTTTACAACCTGGGCAAACATCACGACGAGCTCTGGCAAGAATATCTAGCGCAAATTGAAAAGCAGGGACTATCGCGCGATATTGACACTTCATCACGTCCAGCAGCGGGAAGCTGCGGCCACCACCACTGAAATCATGAACAACGAAAAAACCCATTTTGGTTATGAAACTGTTGCCGAGCAAGAGAAAGCTCGGCGCGTTGCCGACGTATTCGATTCGGTCGCCAGTCGCTATGACCTGATGAACGATCTGATGTCAGGCGGCATGCACCGTTTGTGGAAAGCTTTCACCATCCAGCGCAGCGGCGTTCGCGAAGGTTCACGTGTTCTTGATGTGGCGGGGGGGACCGGCGATCTTGCGCTGGCTTTTGCCAAGCGGGTCGGCAAAAGCGGTCAGGTTTGGCTGACCGATATCAACAATGCAATGCTTGCCCGCGGCCGCGACCGGCTCCTCGACAAGGGGTACATGCTGCCGGTTGCGCAATGCGACGCGGAGAAACTCCCCTTCCCTGATGACTGGTTCGACTGCGTCACGGTCGCCTTCGGATTACGGAACATGACTCACAAGGACGCAGCCCTTGCTGAAATGCGACGCGTCCTGCGCCCCGGTGGTCGTCTGCTGGTGCTGGAGTTCTCTCAGGTCTGGAAGCCACTGGCACCGCTCTACGATTTTTATTCTTTCAAGGTTATCCCGCGCGTTGGCCAGCTGGTTACCAACGATTCGGACAGCTATCGCTACCTCTCGGAATCCATTCGAGTCCATCCTGGGCAGGAGGAACTAAAAGCAATGATGGAGCAGGTCGGTCTGGAAAAAGTCGAGTACTTCAATCTCGCTTTGGGCGTTGTCGCCCTCCATCGCGGGTTCAAGTTTTAGGTTTTGCAATCAATGGATGTACTCAATTCACTGGCCATTCGTGTCCTGAACCATCTGATCCAGGCCGAAAGTTGGGCGCAGGGCCGACTGGCAGCGCATTCCGGGGCGCAGGTGCTGATTGAGTCTGGTCCATTCATGGTCAGAATAGGTATTGATGAATCCGGCTTGTTCCGGGCAGGTGACCTGACACATGAACCCGATGTCAGTATCACCTTGCCCCCCGACGTACCGGCCCGTTTGTTATTTGACCGCGACTCGTTGTTCTCCTCGGTAAAACTCGGCGGCTCCGCTGATATCGCTGAGAGCCTCGCATTTGTTTTACGTAATTTGCAATGGGATGCCGAGGCTGATATTGCTCGGTTGATTGGGGACATTCCGGCTCGTCGTTTTGTCCAAATCGCTCAGGCGATGGCTGAGGCAATGCGGCAATCCATCACCAGAGTTACCGAGAATTTTTCGGAATATGTGGTCGAAGAGTCGGGTGTTTTGACACCTAGCCGGGATCTTGCTGAATTCGGCAGAGCAGTCAATAGCTTGCGGGATGATGTCGGGCGACTTGAAAAACGGATTTCCCGTCTGTAATATTTTTTGCGAGTGAAACAAAAAAGGCAGCCTAGGCTGCCTTTTTTGTTCCGGAGTCCCGGAATTAGTGCGTGTGCTTGCGCAGACGCTGGATTGCTTGCAACTGGGCGACAGCTTGTGCCAGTTCTGCTTCAGCAGCAGCGTAATCCATTTCAGCGTTCCGATTGGCAAGTGCTTCTTCGGCGCGCTTCTTGGCTTCCAGTGCCTTGGCTTCGTCCAGATCGTGCGCACGAATCGCGGTATCAGCCAACACGGTAATCATGTCGGGCTGAACTTCCAGCATGCCACCGGAAACATACACCAATTCAAACTCGCTCTGGTTCGGTACCTTCAAACGAATGGTACCCGGCTTGATGCGAGTCAGAAGCGGTGTGTGACGCGGAAGAATGCCGAGTTCCCCGGCTTCGCCGGGAAACACTGCGATTTCCACCAGACCGGAGAATATCGATTCTTCAGCACTGACGACATCACAATGAACAGTCATAGCCATTACTAGCTCCTATACGGCGTTGCGTTATTACAGCGTCTTGGCCTTTTCGAGGACTTCCTCGATACCGCCAACCATGTAAAACGCCTGTTCCGGCAGGTGGTCGTACTCGCCAGCACAGATGCCCTTGAAGCCCTTGATCGTTTCCTTGAGGGAAACAAATTTGCCCGGCGAGCCGGTGAAGACTTCAGCAACGTGGAACGGCTGTGACAGGAAGCGCTGAATTTTGCGGGCACGGGAAACGGCCAGCTTGTCTTCCGGAGACAGTTCGTCCATACCCAGAATCGCGATGATGTCGCGCAATTCCTTGTAACGTTGCAGATTCATCTGCACGGCACGGGCAACGGCGTAGTGTTCTTCACCAACGACTTGCGGGTCGAGCTGGCGGGAGGTGGAGTCGAGGGGATCAACAGCCGGGTAGATACCCAGCGAGGCGATGTCACGCGACAGCACGACCGTGGAGTCCAAGTGCAGGAAGGTGGTAGCAGGCGACGGATCGGTCAAGTCATCGGCAGGCACGTAAACGGCCTGGATGGAGGTGATCGAGCCGACCTTGGTGGAGGTAATACGCTCTTGCAGACGGCCCATTTCTTCAGCCAGCGTCGGCTGATAGCCCACGGCAGAAGGCATACGGCCAAGCAGTGCGGAAACTTCCGTACCGGCCAGCGTGTAGCGATAGATGTTGTCGACGAAGAACAGAATGTCGCGGCCATCATCACGGAAACGCTCGGCCATGGTCAGGCCGGTCAGCGCAACGCGCAGACGGTTGCCTGGTGGCTCGTTCATCTGACCGAACACCATCGCAACCTTGTCGAGAACGTTGGAGTCCTTCATTTCGTGGTAGAAGTCGTTACCTTCACGGGTACGCTCACCGACGCCAGCAAACACGGACAAGCCGGCGTGCTGTTTGGCGATGTTGTTGATCAGCTCCATCATGTTGACGGTCTTGCCAACGCCGGCGCCACCGAACAGGCCGACCTTGCCGCCCTTGGCGAACGGGCAGATCAGATCGATAACCTTGATGCCGGTTTCGAGCAGGTCGATGGACGACGACAGTTCGTCGAACTTCGGAGCCATCTGGTGAATTTCACGCAACTCGTTGGAGTCGATCGGACCAGCTTCGTCGATCGGACGACCCAGCACGTCCATGATGCGGCCGAGGGTGCCCATACCGACCGGCACGGAAATGCCAGCGCCGGTGTTGTTCACTTTCATGCCACGACGCAGACCGTCGGAGGAACCCATGGCGATGGTTCGAACGACGCCGTCACCGAGTTGTTGTTGTACTTCGAAGGTCAGGCCGTCTTCTGCCATGCCGTTTGCTTCAGCAGCATCCAGCTTGAGGGCGTCGTAGACCTTCGGCATCGCGTCGCGTGGAAAGTGGATGTCCACCACGGCGCCGATACACTGAACGATTGAACCTTGACTCATATTCAAATCCCCAAAAATAAAAATCTACGCGTCACACCGCGGCGGCGCCGCTGACGATTTCCGAAAGTTCTTTCGTAATCGCAGCCTGACGGGCCTTGTTGTAAACCAGCTTCAAGTCGCCGATAACGGTCTTGGCGTTGTCCGATGCCGACTTCATGGCAACCATCCGGGCAGACTGCTCGGAGGCCATGTTTTCAGCAACGGCCTGATAAATCAAAGCTTCGACATAACGGATCAGCAGATCATCGATAACAGCCTTGGCATCGGGTTCGTAGACGTAATCCCATTTGTGCGAGGCAGTACCGACCGTCGTGCTGGACAGCGGAAGCAGCTGTTCGAACACCGGCTCCTGTTTCATCGTGTTGATGAAGCGGGTATAGCCGATATACAGCGCGTCAATCTCGCCCTTCATGTAGGAATCAAGTTGAACCTTGACCGGCCCGATTAGCTTTTCCAGGTGGGGCGTATCGCCCAATCCGGTGACATGCGAGACGACTTTCGCGCCAGCACGTTGCATGAAGCCGAGACCTTTGTTGCCGATGCAGGTAGCCTGAATCTTGTTGCCCTTGGACTCGAACTCCTTCATCTTGGTCACGGCCAGACGAAGAAGGTTTGAGTTCAGACCGCCGCACAGCCCCTTGTCCGAGGTGATCAGAATCAAGCCGACAGCGGCTTGTTCACGATTCACCAAGAACGGGTGGCGGTACTCGGTGAGAGCATGAGACAGGTTGCCTGCAACGCGCCGGATCTTCTCGCCATAGGGACGGGCAGCCCGCATCCGGTCCTGCGCCTTGCGCATTTTGGATGCGGCCACCATCTCCATGGCCTTGGTGATCTTGCGCGTGTTTTCGACGCTCTTGATCTTGTTGCGAATTTCCTTGCCGCTAGGCATGGCGTTCTCCTAGATCAGACCCAGCTGCTCTTGAAAGCGACGATGCCGGCGGCAAGTTGCTTCTCGGAATCGGCGCTCAGATCGGCCGTCGTCTCCATGGTGTTCATGAGGGCAGCACAATTTGACTTGAGGTAACCGATCATGGCCTTTTCGCACTCCAGAGCACGCTTGACTTCGACATCATCGAAGTAGCCCTTGTCGGCTGCGTACAGCGTGACAGCCATTTCGGAGATGCTCATCGGTGAGTACTGTGCCTGCTTCATCAGCTCGGTCACCAGGCGACCACGTTCCAGCTGCTTGCGGGTTGCTTCGTCAAGATCGGAAGCAAACTGGGCAAATGCTGCAAGTTCGCGGTACTGGGCGAGAGCCAGACGAACACCGCCGCCGAGCTTCTTGATCAGCTTGGTCTGGGCTGCACCACCGACGCGGGACACGGAGATACCGGCGTTGATAGCGGGACGGATACCGGCGTTGAAAAGGTCGGTTTCAAGGAAGATCTGACCGTCGGTAATCGAGATCACGTTGGTCGGAACGAAAGCTGACACGTCGCCGGCTTGCGTTTCGATAACCGGCAGAGCGGTCAAAGAACCGGTCTTGCCCTTGACTTCGCCATTGGTGACTTTCTCGACCCACTCTTCCGAAACGCGAGCTGCGCGTTCGAGCAGACGTGAGTGGAGATAGAACACGTCGCCCGGGTAGGCTTCACGACCCGGCGGACGGCGCAGCAGCAGGGAAACCTGACGGTAGCCCCAAGCTTGTTTGGTCAAATCGTCATAAACGATCAGTGCATCTTCGCCGATGTCGCGGAAGTATTCACCCATCGTGCAGCCAGCGTACGGTGCGAGGTACTGCAACGCAGCAGATTCCGAAGCCGGGGCGGCAACGACGATGGTGTTTGCCATCGCGCCGTGCTCTTCTAGCTTGCGAACGACGTTGGCAATGGTGGAAGCCTTTTGACCGATAGCAACATAAACGCAGAACAGACCTTTGTCTTTCTGGTTGATGATGGCGTCGACCGCAACAGCCGTCTTGCCGGTCTGGCGGTCACCAATGATCAACTCGCGCTGGCCGCGGCCAACAGGAACCATGGAGTCCACACACTTCAGCCCGGTTTGCACTGGCTGGGAAACCGACTTACGCCAAATAACGCCTGGCGCAACCTTTTCCAGCTTGTCGGTCAGCTTGGCATTGATCGGACCCTTGCCGTCGATCGGCTGGCCGAGGGAGTTGACCACGCGGCCAAGCAGCTCACGACCAACAGGAACTTCCAGAATGCGACCGGTCGTCTTGACGATGTCGCCTTCGGAGATGTGTTCGTATGCACCAAGAACCACAGCACCGACGGAATCACGCTCAAGGTTGAGCGCCATGCCAAAAGTGTTGCCGGGGAATTCCAGCATTTCGCCCTGCATAACGTCTTGCAGGCCGTGCACACGGCAGATACCGTCGGTGACGGATACCACGGTGCCCTGCGTGCGCACTTCCGATGCGCCTTGCAGGTTCTGGATCTTGCTCTTGATCAGTTCAGAAATTTCGGAAGGATTCAACTGCATGAAATTCTCCTAGTTGTTCAGCGCCGTAGCCATGGCGTCGAGCTTGCCGCGGACTGAAGCATCCAGCATCTGGTCGCCAACGATTACCTTGATGCCACCAATCAGGGTCGGATCAACCGACACCGAAGTTTCGAGCTTGGTCTTGAATACGGCTTCGAGTTGGGGCAACAGGGCTTTCACCTGGTTATCTTCGATCGGAAAAGCCGAAATGATTTCGGCTTGCTTGCTACCTTCCTCCGCGCGCTTGTAGCTTTCGTACAAACCCGCGATTTCCGGCAACAATCCCAGACGGTCATTGTTGGACAGTAGCTGGATGAAGTTCGCCAGCTCCGCATCTACCGCCGTACCGCAGGCAGACCGGAAGAGGTCGACCAGTTGCGGGGCCGCCACATTGGGATCGCCGATAGCCGCACGGACGTCGGGACTGGCGGCCACCTGGGCGAGCGTTGATACTTGCTCGGCCCACTTGGCCAGATTGCCACTTTCCTTCGCCGCCCGGAACAGGGCTTCGGCGTAAGGACGGGCGATAGTGACGGATTCAGCCATCGCTTACAGGTCCTGTTTCAGGGCGACCAGCATGTCAGCATGCGCGGACGCGTTGATTTCCTTGCGCAGGATCTTCTCCGCACCGGCAACCGCCAGTTCGGCAACACGCTCACGCAAAGCTTGCTTGGCGCGTTCGACTTCCTGATCGATTTCTGCTTTGGCACCGGCGACGACCTTGTCGGCCTCAACCTTGGCAGTGCCCTTGGCTTCTTCGACGATCTGTTGCGCACGCTTTTCGGCTTGAACGATGAGGTCCGAGGATTTCTCCTTGGCTTCCCGCAACGCGTCAGCGGAACGCTTGGCAGCGAGTTCTTGCTCGTGCTTGCCTCGTTCAGCTGCAGCCAGGCCATCAGCGATCTGTGCTTGACGGTCTGCCATCGCTTTTTGCAGCGGCGGCCAGACATACTTCATCGTGATCCAGATGAAGAGAGCAAACCAGATTGCCTGGCCAATCAGTGTAGCGTTGATATTCACGCTAACCTCCTGGTTATAAGGGTTTCAGGGGCGCGGATTAATGCGACAGCAGAGCCAGGAACGGATTTGCGAAGAGCAGGAACAGAGCGATACCAACACCGATCATGGTCACGGCGTCGAGCAGACCGGCGACGATGAACATCTTGACTTGCAGCGTGGGGATCATTTCCGGCTGGCGAGCAGCACCTTCCAGGAAACGGCCACCCAGGATACCAAAGCCAATAGCGGTACCCAGAGCGCCGGCGCCGATCAGGATGGCTACAGCGATAGCGGTGTTGGAGAGGACGGTTGCGAGTTCCATGTTTACTCCTCAGTAAGGTAGGTTTGTTGCGGGGTTAAAGTTAAAAACTACTAAAAAGACTGCTACTACGACTTAGTGCGACTCTGCCGCCATCGACATGTACACGATGGTCAGCATCATGAACACGAAGGCTTGCAGGGTAATGATCAGGATGTGGAACAGTTCCCAAGGCAAAGCCAGCGGCAACTGATAGATTCCGAGCAGGGCAATCAGAATGAAGACCATTTCACCGGCGTACATGTTGCCGAAGAGTCGCAGGGACAACGAGATCGGTCGGGCGATTTCTTCAACGATACGGAACAGGAGGTTGATCGGCGCGAGTTTGAGACCAAATGGAACCGCGAAAACTTCATGCATGAAGTGGCCGAAACCCTTGATCTTGAGGCCCATGAAGAGCGAGATAAAGAAAACGGTAATCGACATTGCAAACGTCAGATTGGGGTCGGTGGTCGGGACAAATTTGAAGGGCATTTCGTGATTGCCGGTTGCCGCCTGGAGCGCGACGGGCAGGAAATCTACCGGAATCAAGTCCATGGCATTCATGACGAAGACCCAGACAAAAATGGTAATGGCCAGCGGCGTAACCAGCGCGCTCTTGCCATGGAAAGTATCGCGTACCTGTTGGTCAACCAGACCAACTACCATCTCGACAAAATTCTGCCCGCCGGACGGAACGCCGGAGGTGGCTTTGCTAGCCATTAAGGCCATGAAGCCGAAAACCACGAGACCCAACAGGCCGGAGACCAGCAAGGTGTCTATATGAAAAGTCCAGAAACCGCTACAAACCCCATCCACCTTGGCGCTGTCTGCACAGACAGCGAGATTGGTCAGGTGGTGTTGAATATAACCAGTTGTGCCGCCTTCTGCGCTCATGTTTTCTCCAGTCAGCCTAGCGATTCTTCAGCAGTGCCATCCAGTAGATGACAAAGGTTGATGCGTATCCAAGGAAGAGCGGAAGAACCGCCACTTCCTTGTACCCTAAAAACACCAGCGCAAAGCCGGCGAGAGTCAGCAAAAACTTGAATCCCTCCCCAGCGGCTTGCGCCTGATAAACCTTGACCGGGTCTGTACTCGAACCCATTCGCAATGCTCTCAGGACGTAGCCGAGATTGGCGATGAATCCGATTGATCCCCCGATCAGAACCGAGACTGCTGCATTGACGCTAACAAACAGGCCTGCCGCAATGGCTAGGATGGTTGTCAACGCTGCTTGGCGGCTGAGTATCCAGCTTACCTGCGGATGCAAGACATGCCTCGATCAATAACCGTGCGAGTGTAACGGAGTCTTATAGAGGAGTCAATTTCCGCAGTGCAAAAATTGAGGGTTTTCCCGTACTTTCTGTGGGTTACGATTAGTGACATGGCTTACGAATTCAGTCGTGAAATGAGGCCGTCGAGTTGATCCAGGCTCGAAAATTCGATGGTGACTTTGCCAGCGCCCTTTTTGTTGGAGCGAATGGCAACGTTGGTACCCAGGCCGTCGGACAGGCGTTCCTGCAGGTTTAGCAGGTCGCGATCGATGGTTTTTTCGGGCGCATGCCTGGGTGGATTCAACAGTTGCTGGACCAATCGTTCGGTTTCGCGGACTGATAGTCCCTTTTGCACAATACGCTGAGCAACGCCGACTTGCTGGCCGCTGGAAATTGGCAACAGGGCACGGGCATGGCCCATGTCGATCCGGCCGGTCATCAGCAATTCCTGAACCGGTGCGGTCAGTTGCAACAAACGCAATAAATTCGAGGCGGCGGGGCGAGAGCGGCCAACGGCATCGGCGGCCTGCTGGTGGGTCAGGCCGAATTCGTCGATCAGGCGTTGCAGGCCTTGTGCTTCTTCGAGCGGGTTGAGGTTTTCGCGCTGGATGTTCTCGATGAGCGCCATGGCCAGTGCCTGTTCGTCCGGAATGCTGCGAACGAGAACTGGAACTTCGGTCAGCCCGGCGAGCTGGGCGGCGCGCCATCGGCGTTCGCCAGCGACGATTTCGTAGCGCTCGGAACCGGGCGAGCTATCCACTGCGCGGACCAGGATCGGCTGCATGATGCCCTGCGCCTTGATCGAGGCAGCCAGTTCGGCCAGCGAATCCTGATCCATGTGGGTGCGCGGCTGGTACTTCCCCGGACGCAGACGTTCGACCGGCAGATTGCGTTGTTCGTCGCCCTGTGGCTTGTCGCTACCGGAAAGCAGCGCGTCGAGGCCGCGGCCGAGTCCTTTCATCTTGATCATTGGGCGACCCTTTCAAGAATTTCCTGGGCGAGCGCGCTGTAGGCCTGCGCACCCTTCGAGTTTTTGTCAAAGGCGATGACTGGCTTGCCGTAGGACGGTGCTTCGGCCAGCCGGACGTTGCGCGGCACGATGGTCTTGTAGACCTTGTCGCCGAAATGGCTTTCGAGTTCGCTGGAAACCTGTTGGGTCAGCGTGCTCTGGCTGTTGTACATGGTGCGCAGCAGGCCCTCGATTTCGAGGCGCGAATTGAGGTGGTGGCGCACTTTGCGCAGCGTTTCGACGAGATCGGACAGGCCTTCCAGTGCGTAGTATTCGCACTGCATCGGGATCAGCACGGAATCCGCAGCGACCAGGGCATTGACGGTCAGCATGTTGAGCGCCGGTGGGCAGTCGATAAGCACGAAGTCGTATTCGGCGTGGTTTTGCGCCAAGGCTTTTTTCAGACGGTATTCGCGTTGGTCGAGCTCGATCATTTCGACTTCGGCGCCGGCCAGTTCGCGGTTGGCGGGCAGGATGTCGAAGTCGAAAGCGGTCGCGATGCAGACTTCGAGTAGCGTCGCGGCACCGATCAGCAATTGATAGACCGTCGGCAGTGCCTCTTTCTTGGTAATGCCCGACCCGGTCGTCGCGTTGCCTTGCGGGTCCATGTCGATGAGCAGGACGCGCTTGCCCTCGGCGGCCAGCGACGCCGCCAGATTGACTGCGGTGGTCGTCTTGCCGACGCCGCCCTTCTGGTTGGTTATGGCGAGTACTTTCATGACCCGGCTTTCAAAATGATCAAATGTCGTTCGGCATTCAGCCCTGGTACGCAGAGCCGGATGATTGCTTCAACCGAAATGTCGGCCGGCAAAGCATTGAGTTCGTCGTCCGGTCGCACGCCTTTCATGGCCAGCCAGCGACCGTTCGGGGCCAGCAGATGGCGGGTCAGGCTGATGAAAAGGCCGATTTCGGCAAAGGCGCGCGAGCTGATCTGGGCGTATTGTCCCTGCATTTCCTCGACCCGGGCGTGGTGCACCGTAACATTCCTGAGCGCCAGTTCGATGGCTGCTTGTTGCAGGAAGGTGGTTTTCTTTTGCACGGTATCGACCATGCTGACTGAAAGTTCCGGTCGGGCGATGGCCAGCGGAATGCCGGGCAGCCCGCCGCCACTGCCGACATCAAGTAGATTACCGGCGCCGACGTGCGGCAGGATGGCCAGCGAATCGAGCAGATGGTGCGAAATGGCCTGGGTCGGGTCGCGTAGCGCGGTCAGGTTGTAAGTCTTGTTCCACTTGAGCAGCAGGTCGCGGAAGGCGAGCAGCTTGCTCTGCGCCTCGGCTGGCAGCGTTATGTCGAGGGCGGCCAGGCCGCTGGCAAGGGCGTCCTGGCTCATGCGGCTTGCGACAGGTTGTGGCGCTTGAGGTGGATCAGTAGCAGCGAGATTGCGGCCGGCGTGATGCCCTGAATGCGCGAGGCCTGACCGATGGTCTGCGGCTTGTGCTGGGCCAGTTTCTGTTTGACCTCGTTGGACAGACCGGCCACCGTGGCGTAGTCGAGCTCGATCGGCAGCACTGTGTTTTCGTAGCTGGCCGACTTGGCGACTTCCTCGGCCTGACGGTCGATGTAGCCCTGATACTTGGCGGAGATTTCGAGCTGCTCGACGACCGCCGGGTCCATTTCGATTTTGGGCAAAATTTCTGGTTGACCGTGGAGAGGCAGCGTGAGCAGCGCTGCGTAGCTGACTTCGGGCCGGCGCAGCAGTTCGAACAGGTTGTATTCGTGTTCGATGGCTTTGCCCAGCACGCGGATGCAGTCTTCGGCCGGGGTCAGCTTGGGATTGACCCAGGTCGATTTCAGGCGTTCCTGCTCGGTAGCGATGGCGTCGCGTTTCTGGCAGAAGGCGGCCCAGCGGATATCGTCGACCAGGCCGAGTTCGCGGCCTTGTTCGGTCAGGCGCAGATCGGCATTGTCTTCGCGCAGACTCAGGCGATATTCGGCCCGGCTCGTGAACATCCGGTAGGGGTCGGAAACGCCGCGCGTGATCAGGTCGTCGACCAGCACGCCGAGGTAGGCTTCGTTGCGTTTCGGGCACCAGCCGGCTTCGTCGCGGACATAGCGCACAGCATTGATGCCGGCCAGCAGGCCCTGCGCAGCGGCTTCTTCGTAGCCGGTCGTGCCATTGATCTGGCCGGCGAAGAACAGGCCGTTGATCGCCTTGCTCTCCAGCGTGTCCTTGAGGCCGCGCGGATCGTAGAAGTCGTATTCGATGGCGTAGCCGGGGCGCAGGATGTGGCAGTTTTCCATGCCGCGGATCGAACGGACCAGCGCCAGTTGTATATCGAAGGGCAGGCTGGTCGACACGCCGTTCGGGTAGATTTCGTGTGTGGTCAGGCCTTCCGGCTCGAGGAAGACGTTGTGCTGATTCTTGTCGGCGAAGCGGTGAATCTTGTCCTCGATCGACGGGCAATAGCGTGGCCCGACACCTTCGATGACGCCGGTGTACATCGGCGAGCGATCCAATCCGCTGCGGATGATGTCGTGGGTCTTCTCGTTGGTCTCGGTGATCCAGCACGGCAGTTGGCGCGGGTGCTGAGCAGCGTTGCCGAGGAAGGAAAAGACCGGCATCGGGTTGTCCGAATGCTGTTCTTCCATCACCGAAAAATCGATGGTCTTGCCGTCCAGGCGCGGCGGCGTGCCGGTTTTCAGGCGGCCTTGCGGCAGGTTCAACTCTTTCAGCCGGGCCGCCAGCGAGTTTGATGGCGGATCGCCCATGCGCCCGCCGGTGTAGTTCTCCAGCCCGACGTGGATCTTGCCGTTGAGGAAGGTGCCGGCGGTCAGGACGACGGCCTCGGCCATGAAGCGGATGCCCAGCTTGGTCACGGCGCCAGCGACGCGCTCGCCCTCGACGATCAGGTCGTCGCAAGCTTCGGCGAAGATGGTCAAATTGGCCTGATTTTCCAGTCGACCGCGGATGGCTTGCTTGTACAGCACGCGGTCGGCCTGGGCGCGGGTGGCGCGCACGGCGGGACCCTTGGAGGCGTTGAGAATGCGGAACTGGATACCGGCCTCATCGGTCGCCGCTGCCATGGCGCCGCCCAGCGCATCGACTTCGCGCACCAGATGCCCCTTGCCGATGCCGCCGATCGACGGATTGCAGCTCATCGCCCCGAGCGTGTCGAGATTGTGCGTCAGCAGCAGCGTGTTCGCACCCGCCCGTGCCGCGGCGAGCGCAGCCTCGGTGCCGGCGTGGCCGCCGCCGACGACGATGACATCGAAACGGGTGGGATAGAGCATGGGTTTGGCTTTGTTGCAGCGCAATAGCGGACTGCGGATTTTACTTCAGGGCGCTGAAAACTCGAAGGTTTTTGCCACTTCCTTGCCCTCCCCTGCGAACTCAAGTAAGTTTGCGAAATGAGTACAAGCCAAGCCAAAGGGCCCAGCCCTCTTGATAACGAGGAGATGCTGCTGGTTTTGCAGCAGTCGCTGACCAAAAAGAGGGTTCTGATTGTTGATCGCCATTCGCCGGCGCGCGACTCGTTGCGTCTGATGCTCGGTGCGTTGGGCGTGACACTGGTGCACGGGGCTGGCAACTCGGCCGAGGTCATCCGTCAGGTCAAGGCCAACCGTTTCGACATCGTGCTTTCCGACTTCGTCCTCGACGACGGCCGCGACGGCCAGCAACTGCTCGAAGAGTTGCGCCACGCCCACCTCATCCCGTTGTCGACGGTGTACATGATCATCACCAGCGAGCGCGGCTATACCAACGTTGTTTCGCTGGCCGAACTGGCCCCCGACGATTACCTGATCAAGCCGTTTACCGCCGACCAGTTACAGGCCAGGCTGATCAGATCGATCTACAAAAAACACGTACTGCGCCACATCTACGAGCAGATCGAGCGCGGCGCCCTGCAGGAAGCCATCGCTGCCTGCGACCGCGTCATCCATCAGCAGCCGCAATACATGTACGACGCCCTGCGGTTCAAGGGTGATCTGCTGCATACGCTGGGCAAGACCCATGAGGCTGAAGAGATTTTCCGGCGTGTCCTCGAAGGGCGCGTCGTTCCTTGGGCCAAGATGGGGCTGGCAATGGCCCTGCGCGACCGGGGGGCGCTCGACGAGGCCGAACAGCTGGCGGAACAGGTCACCGTCGAGGCGCCTGACTACCTGTCGGCCTACGATTTCCTGGCTTCGGTGCACGAAGCACAGGGCAAGCTGGAGGCGGCCCAGCAGACCCTGCAGCGGGCGGCCGATGCTTCGCCGCACAATACCGTGCGGCAGCGGCTGGTCGGCGATGTGGCCGCCCGCAACAACGATTTGCTGGCGGCCGAAAAGGCTTACGGCAAGGTCATCGAGCGGAGCAAGGGATCGAGCCTGCGGACGGTGGACGACTTTGCCAACCTGTCGCGCGTGCTGGTCGAGCGGGGCAACGTAAGCGCCTCGCGCAAGATTTCGGCGGAGATGAAGCGCGAATGGCGCGGCGACATGCAGGCCGAGCTGGCGGCGCTGGTGACCGAAAGTCTTTGCCTGAACAGCGAAGGCTCGGCCGACAAGGCTCAGCATCTGGTCGATCAGGCGCTGGCCTTGCAGAAAATGATCAGCGAAGAGGCGGCCGAGAAAGGCAAGCATGTGTCGCAACGGCTGGCGGTCGATCTGGCCCACGCCTGCTACGCCACCGGCAAGCCAGACGAGGCGGCGAAGATCATGCGCCAGGTGGCGGCCGAAAACCATGAGGACAGGAACCTCATCGACCACATCACCAGCGTTTTCGAAAAAACCGGCCAGCCCGATGCCGGCAAGGCGATGCTCGAACAGGTCGGCAAGGAGATTGTCGAGCTCAACAACAAGGGCGTCCTGGCGGCCCGCAGCGGTGACCTTGAAGGCGCTGTCCAGCTACTGATCCAGGCCGTCGAGCAGGTGCCCAACCTGCAGTTTCTGGTCAATGCCGCCAAGGCCATTTTTGCCTTGATGGACAAGAAAGGCTGGGATGAAGCATTGGCAGCCAGGGCACTCGACTATCTGCAGCGCGCCCAGCGCAAGGACCGCAAGAGCGCCAAAGTGGCTTCGGCCCGCGAGCTGTACGTCACGGTCGCCAAGAAATACGGTATTGCCACCGACAACACTTGAAAAATCAGGGCGGCAACATTTTGAAACCAATTTGTTGCGCCGCTGACTCATCCTTTCTCGTGCTGGCGCGTTGATTACACACCGGCCCGCCTTTTCGTGCGGGTGGCGCTTTTCCTTCGGGAGTCCACGATGCTGCAATCCATGCAAAAAATTCTTCTCGCGCTGACCATGGCGGTTGCCCTGCCCGCCCTGGCGCAGAGCGATCCACCGGCCCGCGTCGGGCGTCTGGCCCATATTGAAAATCAGGTCGATTTTCGGGTTGACCGTGGCGATCAGGGCGGACCGGCCACGCTCAACTGGCCGATCAGCAGCGGTGCCGTGCTGGAAACCGGCCAGCGTGGCCGGGCCGAGGTGTGGATCGGTTCCACCGCCTATCGACTGGCCGACGACAGCGAGGTCGAGTTTCCCGTCGTCGACGATGCGCGAGTCGATGTCCGCGTCAGCGGCGGCAGTCTGGCAGTCAGCATTCTCGACCGCGACCAGGTTGATGACGTGGTGATCGCCACGCCGGATGGCAACGTCCGTTTCCTGACGCCGGGGCGCTATCGCATCGACGTCTTCGCTGATCGCAGCGAACTGAGCGTGCAGGCCGGCCGTGCCGTTTTCGATGACGGTCAGCGGGCGACGCCGGTTGCTGCCGGCCAGAAGGTCAGCCACTGGAGCGATGGCAACGAGCAACTCGATGCCGACCGCAGCAACGATGCCTTCGACCGCTGGGTCGCCAATCGCGAGAATGTGACGCTGGCCAGCCAGTCGCGCCGCCACGTTTCGCCGCACATGACCGGCTATCAGGACCTCGATGCCTACGGTGACTGGCAGACGGCGCCCGACTACGGTTCCGTCTGGTACCCGCGCACCGTGGCCGACGACTGGGCCCCCTACCGCTATGGCCGCTGGGCCTGGGTTGCCCCCTGGGGCTGGACCTGGATCGACCAGGCGCCATGGGGTTTTGCGCCTTTCCACTATGGCCGTTGGGCGATCATCCATGGCCGCTGGGGCTGGATCCCCGGCCGTCTCGTCGCCCGCCCGGTATATGCTCCAGCCCTCGTCGCCTGGATCGGCAACCCGGGCTGGAGCGTCAGCTTCAGCTTCGGCGCCGCCCCCGCTGTCGGCTGGTTTCCGCTCGCGCCGCGCGAAGTATACGTCCCGGCACATCGGCACAGCCCCAACTATGTTCGCCAACTCAATGTCGCTTACGTCCGCGACGTCAGTGTGATTGATCGTGCCGTGCATGGCGGTCCGCAAGTTCCGTTTGCCCATCACCGCTTGCCGCGTGCCGTCACCGTCGTGCCGGCCAACATGGTCCGCGAAGGCCGTTCGATCACGGCCCGTGAAATTCGCCGTCCAGACCGCCCGGAACTGGGGCGTGCTCCGCTCGCCCGCCAGGCACCGAGCGCCGACTGGCTGGCTCCGGCTCAGGGAGCGGTTCGTCCGCGTAACGACGAACGACGCGAACCGATCAACCGGCCGCGCCGCGATTTCGGCATCCAGGGTCCGAGTGGCCAGGAGCGTGGCGCACCGCGTTCGGAACCGATGCAGCGGGGCGCCGAACGTCCGGCTCTCCGCCAGCAAATGCCGGAAGCAGGAAATGGCCGCGATGGCGAAGCGCGCCGTGAAAGCAGGCATGGCTCGCCCGACAAGCGCCCGGGAAATGAAAATCGGGGGCGTCCGCTTGACGTTGCCCCAGCCAGCGGGCCGCAACATCGTGAGGCTGTGCCGCCGGAAATGCGTCAGGCGGTGCCGGATGCCGCCCAGACTCAGCCACTCGACGGGCGCCGTGGCAGTTTCCGCCGCCCGGCCGAAAGTCAGCCCGGGCTCGAAGGTGGCAGAACGCCGGTTCAGGATGCTCCGCCGATCCGCCGCGAGATGTCGCCGCCGGAACAACGTCAGCCAGCGCCTGACGTTGGCAGGTCCCCGCCCGTCGATGTGTCACCGCTGCAACGTCGCGAAGGTTTCCGCCGTCCGGGTGAAGCGCGCCCCGAAACGGAGCTGCGTGGCCGCTCACCTGAGGCCGCCCCGGTGCCAATGCGCCGCGATATGCCAACGCCCGAGATGCGGACAGAAGAGCGTCAGCCCCGGCCGATGACGGCGCCACAGGAAAGGGAGCAGCGTCGCGAAGCGCGGGAAATTCAGCGCGTGGAACCTCCGGCGCCGCCCCCCCGCGAACGGGAAGCACCTCAAATCATGCGCCAGCCGGAAATGCAGAGGCCGGCTCCGGAAGTCAGGATGCCCGCCCCGCCACCGGTGCGCGAAATGCCGCAACCACGCGCTGAGCCGCCGCGTCAGGCGCAGGAGTTGCGGGCACCGGCCCCTATGCCGATGCCGCAGCAACGGGCTGAGCCACCGCGTCCGGAATTCCGTGCACCGCCGCCTGCCCCGGCACCGATGCCCCAGCCGCGAGTTGAGCCGCCGCGTCAGCCGGCGCCACCGCAAGGTGGCCAGCCGGAACAACGCCGTCGTCACGGCGATGACGACGACCGTCGTGGGCGTTAAGCCTTAAATCTTGTGACCGAGGCCGAGGTAGGCCTCGATCACCCGTGGGTCGGCGGCCAGTTCGGCGCTTGGCCCGGCCAGCGACACCTCGCCGGTTTCCAGCACATAGCCGTAGTCGGAAACCTGCAGGGCGGCGCGGGCGTTCTGCTCGACCAGCAGGATGGCGACGCCGGTCTGCTTGAGCGCGGCGATGATGCGGAAAATTTCCTTGATGATCAGCGGAGCCAGTCCGAGGCTGGGTTCGTCGAGCATGAGCAACTTGGGCCGGGCCATCAGGGCGCGGCCCATGGCCAGCATCTGGCGTTCGCCGCCGGATAGCGTGCCGGCCAACTGGGCGCGGCGTTCCTCAAGGCGCGGGAAGAGCTCGAAAACTTCATCCATCGTTTCCATCTGGTCGCGGTGGCCAGTGCGGTAGCGATCGAAAGCGCCGAGCAGCAGGTTGTCCTCGACGCTCATTTCGGCGAACAGCTCGCGTTTTTCCGGGACGAGTGTCATGCCGTGGCGGACGAGGTGCTCAACCGAGCGTTCCGGCCATTGGGCCTGGCCCATGTAAATGATCTCGCCCTTCGAAGGCAGCAGGCCCATCAGGGCCGAGAGCAGCGTCGTCTTGCCGGCGCCGTTGGGGCCGATAACGGTGACGATCTCACCGCGCCGGATGGTCAGGCTGACCTCGTGCAGCGCTTCGACCTTGCCGTAGGCGACGCGCAGGTTTTTGACGTCGAGAATGACCTCGTGGTCGTGCAGGTGGGCGTGTTTGGTCATCATTCCACTCCGCCGAGATAGGCTTCGAGCACCTTCGGATTTTGCTGGACCTCCTCGGGCAGACCTTCGGCGATCTTCTCGCCGAACTCCATGACCACGACGCGGTCGGCCAAACCCATGACGAAGTCCATGTCATGTTCGACGAGCAGGATGCCCATGCCTTCGGCGCGCAACTTGCGAAGCAGTTCGGCCAGCGCCTGTTTTTCCTTGTAGCGCAGGCCGGCGGCCGGTTCGTCGAGGAGCAGCAGGCAGGGGTCCGAGGCCAGGGCGCGGGCGATTTCAACAATCCGCTGCTGGCCAAGCGCCAGACTGCCGGCCGGGTCGAACATGTGTTCGGAGAGGCCGACGCGTTCGATCTGACGCGCCGCCTCGGCCAGCAGGCGGTTTTCCTCAGCGCGGTCGAGGCGCAGCGCGGCCGCGATGACGCCCTTGCTACCGCGCAGATGGGCGCCGATGGCGACGTTTTCGATGACCGACATCTGGCCGAGCAGGCGAACGTGCTGGAAAGTGCGGCTCATGCCGCGCCGGGCGATTTCGCGGGCAGCCAGTTCAACGGTCGATTCGCCGAGGAAGGCGATTTTTCCCTCGCTGGCCGGGTCGACCGCAGAAATGCAGTTGAACATCGTGCTCTTGCCGGCGCCGTTCGGGCCGATCAGCGCCATCACCTCACCGGCCTTCACGGTCAGCTCCATGTTGTTGTTGGCGACCAGGCCGCCAAAACGCTTGGTCACCTCGCTGGCGTCGAGCAGCAGGCCGCCGGCTGCGGTCGACGGGCGCTTGGGCAGAGTTTCGGCCGCGGCAATGGTGCGCTGCTGCGGACGGGTAGGCAGCAGTTTGACAATGACCGGCCACAAGCCGACGCGCGCTTTTTGCAGCACGATGACCATGGCGATGCCGAAGACGATGATTTCAAAATTGCCGCTCTGGCCGAGAATCTGCGGTAGCCAGTCCTGCAGCCACTGCTTGAGGACGGTGATCAGGCCGGCACCGAGCACGGCGCCCCAGACATGCCCCATGCCACCGACGACGACCATGAACAGATATTCGATGCCCTGGGTCAGCGAGAACGGCGTCGGATTGACGAAGCGCTGCAGGTGGGCATAGAGCCAGCCCGAGGTGCTGGCCAGCAGCGCGGCGATCAGGAAGATGACTATCTTGGTGCGCTGGGTATTGACGCCCATTGCTTCGGCCATCACGACACCGCCGCGCAGGGCGCGAATCGCCCGGCCCTGGCGCGAGTCGAGCAGATTGCGGATGGCGACGATGGCGAGCAGCACGACGAACCAGATCAGGTAGTAAAACTGGTTGCCGGACTTCAGTTCCCAACCGAACAGCGATACGGCGGGGATGCTCGTTATGCCAGTGTGGCCGCCGAGGAATTCGACGTTGCCGAACAGGAAATACAGGCTGATGCCCCAGGCAATAGTGCCGAGCGGCAGGTAGTGGCCACCCATGCGCAGCGTGATAAAGCCGAGGAAGAGCGCGACGGCGGCGGTGATGGCCAGTCCGATGAACAGCGTGAGCCAGGGTGACAGCCCGTAGGTGGTGGTCAGGAAGGCCGTCGTGTAGGCGCCGAGGCCGACGAAAGCTGCCTGCCCGAACGAAGTCAGGCCGCCGACGCCGGTAAGCAGGACAAGCCCGACAGCAACGATGGCGTAAAGGCCGATGTAGTTGAGCAGGGTGATCGAAAACTCGGGCAGGAGACGCGGCGCGACAAGCAGCAGGCCGATGAAGACAGCGAAAGGCAAATGGCGCAGCCAACGCCGGTTGGCCCGTTCGGGTCGGGAGTCGGGATTTACCTCGTCGGTATGTTCATCATCGTCCTCGACATGACGTGCTGTCAGCGAACGCCAGAGCAGCACCGGGATGATCAGCGTGAAGACGATGACTTCCTTGAAGGCGCTGGCGTAGAACGATGAATACGATTCAAGCAGGCCGACCAGGATGGCACCGAGCGCGGCGAGCGGGTAGGAAACCAGGCCGCCGATGATGGCGCCGACGAAGCCCTTGAGGCCGATCAGGAAGCCGGAGTCGTAGTAGATGGTCGTGATCGGCGCGATCAGGATGCCCGAGAAGGCGCCGATGGCGGCGGCCAGCGTGAAGCACAGCTTGCCGGCGAGGATCGGTGGAATGCCCATGAGGCGTGCCCCGGTCCGGTTCATCGCGGTGGCGCGCAGCGCCTTGCCGTAAATGGTCCGCTCGAAGAAGAAATAGAGGCCGATGATGAGCAGGGCCGAGGCGACGACGACGAGGATGGTTTGGCCTTGCAGCGGAGCGCCGGCCAACTCGAAACTGAGGTCGGTAAAGGCCGGCGTGCGCCAGCCTTCGGCGCCGAAAAAGAGCAGGCCGAGGCCGATCAGGGCCAGATGCACGGCGACCGATACGATGAGCAGAACGAGCACCGGCGCACTGGCCAGCGGCTGGAAGGCGACGCGGTAGATCATTGGCCCGAGGGGGACGACGAGCATCATCGACACGACGACCTGCGCCCACAGCGGAAGTTGGGTCGGCGGCATGGCGAACAGGGCGCCGGCGAAAAGCAGCGGAATGCCGACGTTGATGATGAGCACCGGCGGCAATCGGGCGTAGCGCTTTTCGCGCATCAGATGGACGCTGTCGAGGACGGCTACCGTGACGCCCAGCCCGAGCAGTAGCCAGACCGTGCCGGGAATCTGCCCGGCCTGCAGGGAAGCCAGCGTCAGAGCGCCGAATGCGACGAATTCGCCCTGCGGAATGAAAATGACGCGGGTGACGGCAAAGACGAGCACCAGCGCAAGGGCGAGCAGGGCGTAGATGGCGCCGTTGGTGATGCCATCCTGGCCGAGAAAAAGGAGAATCTGGAGGTCCATGCGACCTTGCTTGCGGGAGGGATTTAAAAGTCACTCCCGTGCCAGCGGGAGTACAAGACGGCGCCCGCCGAGGCGGGCACGGCAAATTACTTGATCAGCTTCCAAGTATTTTTTTCGATGCGCACCATGACACGGGCGCGCTGGTCGAAACCAAGGTGGTCGCTGCTGCTCATGTTGAAGACCCCGTGGGCGCCGGGAAGGTTTTTAGTGGCTTCCAGCGCGTCGCGCAGGGCGGCGCGGAACTCCCCGGTGCCCGGCTTGGCTTTCTTCAACGCGACGGGCGCGGCATTGGCGAGCAGGATACCGGCATCCCACGCGTAGCCGCCGAAAGCGTTGATGCTCCCCTTGCCGTGTACCGCTTCGTATTTGCCGACATATTCGGTGGCTGATTTCTTGACCGGATTGTCGGTCGGTAGCTGGTCGGCAACGAGTACCGGGCCAGTGGCCAGTACGGTGCCTTCACAATCCTTGCCGCAAACACGCAGAAAGTCGTTGTTGGCAACGCCGTGCGTCTGATAAATGGTGCCCTTGTAGCCTTTTTCCTTGAGCGACTTCTGCGGCAGCGCAGCCGGGGTGCCGGCTGCACCGATCAGGATGGCGTCGGGCCTGGCTGACATAGCCTTGAGAACCTGCCCGGTGACCGAGGTGTCGGTGCGATTGAAGCGCTCGTTGGCGACGACCTTGACCTTGCGCACCTCGGCCAGCTTCGAAAACTCTTTCCACCAGCCTTCGCCGTAGGCATCAGAAAAGCCGATGTAGGCAACGGTCTTCACGTTGTTGTTGGTCATGTGCTCAATGATGGCGGTCGTCATCTGGGTATCGTTCTGCGGCGTCTTGAATACCCATTTGCGCTTGGCATCCATCGGTTCGACGATGCGCGCCGAGGCTGCCATGGCGATCATCGGGGTTTCCGCTTCGGCGGCAACGTCGATCATGGCCAGCGAATTCGGTGTCGTCGTTGAGCCGATGATGAGGTCGACGTTGCTTTCGCTGATCAGCTTCCTGGCGTTCTTGACCGCTGTCGTCGTGTCGGACGCATCGTCGAGGACGATGTAATTGACCTTCTGGCCGGCGATGGTCTTCGGCAGCAGGTCGATGGTGTTCTTTTCGGGAATGCCGAGGGAGGCAGCCGGGCCGGTAGCCGACAGCGTTACGCCGATGTTGATGTCGGCCAGCACCGTCGCGGCCAGCGTAGAAAGCAGTGTGCCGATCAGTGTTTTCTTCATTTTTGTCTCCCTAACGTGAATCCGTTTTGCAAAGGTAAAAACCTATTGCCAAAAGGGCTTTCACGCAAGCCGACTGGTCAAGAGGGCGTGATAAAGTCCGTTTTTTGCGCACAGCAGGATCAGCCATGTTCTCTGGAATCATCGCGGCGGTTGGCCGCATTACGCACCTCACCCCGCGCGAGGTCGGCTACCGTCTGCATGTCGATGGCGGCGGCCTCAAACTCGACGATGTTTCGCTCGGCGATTCGATTGCCCACAACGGCGTTTGCCTGACCGTGGTGGCCCGCGAGGGCAATACCTTTGCCGTCGATGTTTCGCCGGAAACCCTGTCGTGCACCGTCGGCCTCGATGCGCCCGGCCCGGTCAATCTGGAAAAGGCGCTGCGCCTCAACGACGTGATCGGCGGCCATCTGGTCTCCGGCCACGTTGACGGTGTGGGTGAAGTGCTGCGTTTCGACCCGGTCGGCGACAACCGTCTGCTCGAAATCCGCGCCCCGAAGGAAATCGCCAAGTTCATCGCGCGCAAGGGATCGATCGTCGTCGACGGCACAAGCCTGACGACCAACGAGGTCAAGGGCACCGATTTCACGATCAACCTGATTCCCCACACGCTGGAAAACACCACGCTGAATCGCCTCAAGCCGGGCAGTAAGGTCAATCTGGAAGTGGACCTGATCGCCCGCTACTGCGAGCGTTTGCTGGCTGCCGAGCGCGAGTAGGCGCCATGCCCTACCGGTTGGCGGTCGTTGCGCTGCTTGCCGCCCTGCTTGGCGCTTGCGCCGCCTACGGCGGCTTCGGGTTGCCAGCCGGCGCCGCGCGGGTCGAGGACATGGAACGCGTCATGGGGCCGCCGGCCGTGCGCTGGCGCGAAACCGATGGCGGCGAGACGCTGGTCTATCCGCGTGGCTCGATGGGTTATCACACCTTTTTTGTCCGTATTGACGCCCGGGGCACCGTGCTGAGTCAGGAAAACGTGCTCGATACCCGGCACTTTGCCCGCATTCGGGCGGGCATGACGACCGACGAGGTGGTCCGCATCCTGGGGCCATCCGTGGCCGCATGGACCGTTTATTACGAGGCGCGTGACGAACTGGTCTGGGAGTGGCGTTATTGCGACGACTGGAACGAACCGGCCCGTTTCGACGTGTTGTTTGACGGAACCTCGCGGCGGGTGCGCTCGACCCTGGCCTCGCCGGAAAGTCTGCGCGGTAGTTTCGGCGACGATGACCACCGTAGTTGGTGCAGTCACTGAATTTGTCCGCCGTGGCAAATCCTCGCTTGAAAAACCCCCACCCCGCCCCCATAATTCGAAGCATGGTTGTAATTCCGGCAATCTGGAGGCGTTCTGGACAGGGGTTCGATTCCCCTCACCTCCACCCAAGAGCATTCCGCTGAGTGTTTTTGGTTGGGGGTGTACTGGCTTCGACAGGGCGGGCAAAGGTGCGCAGGCAACTCGTCAGGCGATCGACGTTAATGAAGCAAATCCATAATTGCCAATGATGAGCAATTCGCTATTGCCGCCTAAAAACGGTTAGCCGGGGCCGCTGAAGCCTTGTTACTCAAGACAGCCGGCGGGGACTTCGGTCCCCGTCGTCACGTCCGGCTTTTGTTTTTAGTTGTCGAGCCGGAAGACGATGGGCACGAGGACCGTTGCCTCGATTGCCTCGTCGCCCCGTTTGGCCGGCACGAAGCGCCAATTTGCTACGCCTTGCCGTGCCGCCTCGTCCAGCCTGTCGAAATTACTGCTTTTTTCGATGTCGACCGTAGCAGCCCGACCGTCCGGCATGACCCGAACCTTGAGCAGCACCTTGCCCTCCTCTCCCAGTCGCCGCGAAAGCGAAGGGTATTTTGGCTCCGGATTGTTCAGGTAAGCGGCGTTGAAGCGGGCAGGGGTTACTACGGGCTGGGCTGACGCGGTTATGTGTGTGGTGGCCGGTTGTGAAACGGGTGGGGCGGCAACCGGGGCAGGAACTGAAAAGGCCGGTGGAGCGCTGGCCTGTTCGGCAGCCAAGGCGATGACCGGGGGTGCTGTCCGGGCTGGCTTTTCCCGCGGGGCGGGTTTGGGCGCCGCGACCTTTTCCGGTGGCGCCGGCGGCACGGCCTGAGCCGCCGAAACACTCTCGGTCAACTGGACCTGAACCGGGGCGGGCGGCATCACTTCAAGTTGGTCGACGCTCAGCGTCAGCGGATAGAGCAAAACAAGTACGTGCAACGCCAGCGCGATCAGCAAATAGCGACCGCTATGCAGCCACTCTGGAGATTTCGGCTGGGGGAGACGGGGGCCGGCAGACATCCTCCGATTATATCCGTGGCCCCTGTGACAATTTGCCGCATCGGCAACGATGACCTGAATGCATACAATCCGTGCCTTGTTAAGTTTTTGTTTTTCAACGTTTTTTGATATGGATCAAGCGCCTCCTGTGACTGCGGTTGTTTTGCCTCCACTCGACTGCCAGGAAAAGCCCTTGTCCCGTGGCGAACACTTGGCGAATGCGACGATGGTCGTGTTGCTGCACGTCATGCTGGCCTACGCCATGTTGTACGTCTCGGTCAAAAATGAATTGATTCAGTTGCCACAGAGCATCAGTGTGCGCTTGCTGCCGATGATCGAAGAGAAGCCGGAGCCAGCCAGGCCATTGCCACCTCCGCCCAAGCCGCAAGTGCGCAAGCAACCGGTGCCCCTGCCGCAGCCGGTCCTCGCCGTGGCCAGTCCGACGGCGACGAGCAGCTTTACCGTCGCGCCACAGCCACCGGTCCCACCACCTCAGCCGGTCGTTGTTCCGCCGGCACCAGCCCCGGCGGCTGTGGTCGCTGCCCGTTTCGATGCCGATTATCTGCACAACCCGAAGCCGGTTTATCCGGCGCTTTCCCGGCGCATGAACGAAGAAGGCAAGGTTTTGCTGAAGGTACGCGTCAGTGGGCAAGGTGCCGCGCTCGATGTGGCCATTTCGAAATCCAGCGGCTTCCCGCGACTCGATGCGGCGGCAGTCGACGCCGTCACACGCTGGCGTTTTGTACCGGCCCGGCGGGGCGATGAAGCAGTTGATTCTTCGGTGATCGTGCCGATCACCTTCGCACTTGAGTAAAAAAGGAAAAACATGCACGAGCAAATGGGCATCGCCCACTTCTGGAGCCAGGGCGATCTGGTTACCCACATCACTGCCCTTATCCTTGCCGCGTTGTCGCTGGCTTCGTGGTCGGTGATTCTGAGCCGGCTGATGTCGGCCTGGCGCGCCTCGCGCTCGCAGGAGCGGGCACTGGCTGCATTCTGGGACGCAAATTCGCTGCCCGAGGCCCTTGAAACCCTGCGTCGTGACGATCCGTCCGGTATCTTCGCCGGTCTGGCGCTGACCGGCGCCCATTCCGCCCAGGCCCACCAGCAGAACGCCGCGCGCGGCATCGGTGCCGGGGTCAATGCCAGCGAATTCGTGACGCGTTCGATGCGCTCGCACATCGTCCATACTCAGGCAAGGATCGAACGGGGCCTGACCTTTCTCGCTTCGGTCGGTTCGACCGCCCCTTTCATCGGCCTGTTCGGCACGGTCTGGGGCATCTACCACGCGCTGGTCGGTCTCTCCGGCGCGACGCAGGTGGTCCTCGACAAGGTGGCCGGCCCGGTCGGCGAGGCGCTGATCATGACGGCAGCCGGCCTCTTTGTTGCGATTCCCGCCGTGCTCGCCTACAACGCCTTCACCCGGGCCAACCGCCTGGTCGCCGTCCAGCTTGATGGCTTTGCCCATGACCTGCATGCCTACCTGACGACCGGCGTACGCGTCGGCGGCAATGTCAATCTGGTCGACATCGGCGCCGCCCGCGCCAGCCGGCAGGCCTGATCATGGCCTTCGGAAGCTTCGACGAGGCGGGCGTCACCCAGCCGATGGCCGAAATCAACACGACGCCGCTGGTCGACGTGATGCTCGTGCTGCTGGTCATTTTCATCATCACTGCGCCGCTCTTTCATCAGGCAGTGCCGATCGATCTGCCACAAGTTAACGCCACCAAGCTCGACGACAAGCCGGAAGTGATTCAGCTCGCCATCGATGTCGACGGCAAGGTCTTCTGGAATGGCGAAGCCATCCACCGTGATGCGCTCGACGCCCGTTTTGCCGCGGCCAGCGCCCGTCAGCCGGAGCTGCACCTGCGGGCTGACCGCAAGGTGGCTTACGAAAAGGTGGCCGACGTCATGGCCGCTGCCCAGCGCACCAGCATAGTGAAAATTGCCTTTCTGACCGAGTCGGCGCGCTAGACGCCGCGGTGTTTCAACGCCCGCTAGCGGGCTAATTTATGGGGGTTTCGAAATTGGGTCACCGGACGTTCAGATTCAACGGTATTTTCCTGGCAGTCGTCGCCGCCTTTTCGCAACTGCCAGCCGCCCAAGCGGCCGAGCCGGAGAGCGACAAACAACTCGGCGAAATGGTCATCAAAAGCGACAAGCCGGCAGTGCCAGCCAATGTGCCATCGACCACCGAGAGCGTGACGGCCAAGCAGATCGCCGAAAGCGTCAACTCGGTGTCCTCGGCCGGCGCCCTGCAATACGTGCCGAGCGTCCACGTCCGCGAGCGCTTCATCGGCGACGTCAACGGCGGCCTGGCCATGCGCATGTACGGCGTCAATTCGAGCGCCGAAACCATTGTTTACGCCGACGGCCTGCTGCTCTCCAATTTCCTCAGCAACAGTTGCTGCCCCGGCCCGCGCTGGGGAGTGGTGTCGCAGCACGCCATCGACCGGGTCGATGTCATGTACGGTCCGTTCTCGGCCCTCTATCCGGGGAATTCGGTGGGTGGCGTGGTGCTCATGACGACCCACATGCCGAGCAAACTGGAAGCCCACGCCCAGCTCGATGTCTTCAACGAGCGTTTCAAGCTCTACGGCACCGACGACAACTTTACCGGCGGCCATGCGGCGGCAACGGTGGGCAACAAGGTCGGCGACTGGTCATTCTGGCTGAGCGCCGATCGTCTCGATAACCACAGCCATCCGACCGATTTCACGGCGGCGACGGCCAAGGCGACGCCTGCCGCAGTTGGGCAATACACTGAGGTCACCGGCGCCCATGTCGACCGCAATATTGCCAACGCTGTCCGGGTCAATACGGCGGCGGTCAGCGCCGATCACACGGTCAAGAACGACGGCACACTCAAGGTGGCCTACGATTTCTCGCCCAGCGTGCGTGCCACCTACACCTTCAATGTCTGGCAAAACACCTCCGACAAGCTGGTGGACAGCTATTTGCGGGATGCGGCCGGCAACACGATCTATGGCTCGACTTCGGCAGCAGGTGTCTACCGCTACCTGCGGATCAACGGCCTGGACTATTCCGTCACCGCACCGAGCGTCAGTCATTCCGAAGCCGAGTATTTCATGCACGGCCTGTCGGTCAAATCGCAGACCGGCGGCACCTGGGACTGGGAGCTGACGGCCAGCATCTTTGACCAGAACAAGGACGTGACCCGCGCTTCGTCGGGCAACTTCGGTACGACACCGAGTACCTCAGCGACGGCCGGGACGATCACCATCCTGGACGGCACCGGCTGGCAGAATCTTGATTTGCGCGGCGAATGGCGGCCTGGCGGCAATCTGCAGAGCGAGCATCAGGTCAGCTTCGGCTTCCATACCGACAGCTACACGACCAAGTCGGACCAATATACGCTGGGCGCCGGCAACTGGCTGAACAGCGCAGCCGGCACCCTCAACACCAATTCGCGTGGCGTGACCTCGACCGATGCCATCTATCTGCAGGATGCCTGGCAGATGTCGCCGAACTGGAAGCTGGTGGTCGGCGGCCGAGCCGAAAAATGGACGGCTTCGGAAGGCAGCAATTACGCTAACAGCAACAACGTCACTTATCAGGACAAGACGGTTCGGGCTTTCTCGCCCAAAGCGTCACTTACCTGGCTGCTCTCCGATGACTGGTCGCTGCGCGGTTCCTACGGCCGTGGCGTGCGCTTCCCGACGGTCAATGAACTGTTCAAGAATGTCGGCATCAAGACGACCGGCGGCGGCAACCCGACGCCGGCCGAAATTGCCGCCTTCACGGCACCGTACAACGTTGCCCTGACCAATAACCCGAATCTCAAGCCGGAGACCGCCGAGTCCTGGGAATTTGCCCTCGAACGCTTCCTGCCCAACGGCGTGTGGCGCACCTCATTGTTCGGTGAGGAAAAGCGCAATGCGCTGGTTTCTCAAACGGATATCACCACCTTGCCGGGCTTCGTCATCAGTAGTGTGCAAAATATTGACCGGGTGCGCAGCTACGGCATCGAGACCTCGTTGCAGTCGCGCGACCTGCTGATCGACGGCCTCGATTTGTCGGGCAGCATCGCCTACATTCATTCGCGGATTGCCGAAGACCGCGCCAACCCGGGGCTGGAGAACACCGAACTGCCGCTCATCCCCGACTGGCGCGCCTCGCTGCTCGCCGTCTATCACGCTTCGGATGCCCTCTCGTACAGCCTCGGCTGGCGCTACAGCGGTCGCCAGCACAGCGGGCTGGCCAATGCGACAACCGGGGCCTATCCCGATCCCAACCCGAACGTCTATGGCGGGCGCAGCAGTTTCAGTGTCTTTGACGCCAAGCTGCTCTACCGAATTGACAAGCAATGGTCGGCCTCGGTGGGCATCGACAACATCACCAACGTCAAGTACTACACGCTGTATCCTTACTCGCAACGAACCATATTTGCCGGCATCAAGTTCGATCTGTAATCCATGCGAGCTGACATGAAAACATTTGCTGGTCACGCGCTGGCCCGCTCCTTGATCCTCGGTCTTGGCCTGTTCGCCACGCTCGGCTTTGCCGCCGATGGCATGCCCGGCATGGCCAAGGGCGCCCGGCCGGAACTCGGCTCATCGGCCATCTTCGCCCCGGATGGCAGCCTGCTCGTGGCGGCCAAGCAAGGCGAGCACGTGATGATTTACCGCAGTGCCGACGAGGGCCATACGTGGTCGGCGCCGGTTGCGGTCAACGCCCAGCCGGAGGCGATTTCGGCCGATGGCGAGAACCGCCCGAAAATCGCCTTCGCGGCCGATGGCGGGTTGCTCGTGTCATGGACGCATCCCTTTCCCAAAGCGAATACCGGATCGGTCCGCCTGGCGCGTTCGGATGATGGTCAACGTTTTGCGCCGCCACTGACCGTGCATCAGGACACGGCGATCATCACGCATCGCTTCGAGTCGATGCTCGCCTTGCCTGACAACCGGGTCATCCTGGCCTGGATCGACAAGCGCGATCTCGAATCGGCCAAGGCCGACAAGACGCCTTACCGCGGGGCGGCTCTTTACGCCGCGCTATCGACCGATGGCGGGCGCAGTTTCCAGCCCGAATACAAGCTGGCCGACCACTCCTGCGAATGCTGCCGGGTGACCAGCGCCATCGACCGCGACGGTGCGCCGCTTTTCATGTGGCGCCACGTTTATGCGCCGAACGAGCGCGACCACGCGATTACCCGCCTGAAGCCGGACGGCACGGCGGAGAGCGTTCAGCGCGCCACTTTCGATCGCTGGAAGGTCGATGGCTGCCCGCACCACGGCCCGTCGCTGGTCGTCGATGAGAAGGGAATTCTCCACGCCGTGTGGTTCAACCAGAAGGACGGCGAAGGACGCGTCTTCTACGGTCGACCGGAAATTTCGGGCAAAAATGAAGTCGACGGCCAGCGTACGGTTGGCGGCCCGCGGGCGGCGCATGCCGATATGGCTGCGGCCGGCGGCAAGCTGGCGATTGCCTGGAAGGAATTCGACGGCGAGCGGACGCAGTTGCGCGCCATGATTTCCAGCGACGGCGGCCACAGCTTCACCGATATCGCCCTCGCCAGCACCGACGGCGCCTCCGATCAGGCGCGGGTCATTCGGCGCAAAGACAAACTCTTTACCTTCTGGCGCACCGAAAAAGAAGGCTTCCGTTTATTTCCATTGCCATGATTCGTCGACTATCCGCCCTGATTTTCCTGCTCGCCGCCGGGCCCCTGGCCGCTGCCGAATTCACGCCGCTTGATCGTCTGGCGGCCAGGAAATTGCTCAACCCTGAAAGCCATCAGCAAGCGACCATCGTCGCCCTGTGGTCGTCCGACTGCAATTACTGCAAACAGAACCTGAAATTGTTGTCCAGCCTGGCCAAAAGCAACAAGAAGCTGCGCCTCATCACGGTCGCCGCCGAGCCCGAAAGCGCCGAGCTCGGGTTGATGCTCAAGCCATACGCGCTGAGCGGGCCAAGCTATGCCTACGGCTCCGACAACCCGGAAGCCATTGCCTATGCCATCGACCCGAAATGGGGCGGCGAATTGCCGCGGACTTTCCTGTTCGACGGGCGCGGCGGCAAGGCAGTTATCGCCGGAGTCGTCTCGACAGCCGCCGTTGAAAAGGCGACCGGCCTGCGCTTCTGAACTTAGGCCACCACCGCCAGATCAACCCGGAAACTGCGTGTGGCGTGTACGCCTTCGACCTTGATCGGCAGCAGGACTTTGGTCCGTTCCAGCGTCTTGATGATGCGCGAGATGGTTTCGAAGCGCAGGTCGGTGATGTCGGCAATATCCTGCCGCGTCGGCAGCACGACCTGACCGGCGCTGTCGGTGAATAGCCGGATCAGGCCAAGGACCCGATCCGCCGCCTGGCCGCCGCGTAGCGCGACGACTTCGGCCGCCCGTTGCTGGGCCTGGGCGAGCGAGGCGAGCAGCGATTCGCCGGCCAGTGCGCCGGCGCCCTCTGGCCACGGCGATAGCTGGCACTGGGTCAGCGCCGTCGCCGAGAAGGTGTAGCAGCCAAAGAGCAGCGTTTCGCAGCCGAGGATGTCGCCGGGGACGGCGAGGCTGGCAAACGAGGCGTCGCTGGCTGACCTGACGTTGTCGAGCCGGACGACGCCGCTGTTGAGCCGCCAGGCCAGGCCATCGGCGCCGGCGTGATAGATGCCTTCGCCGGCCGCCAGTTGGCGCCCGGCGCGCTGGGCGCCGGGGGGATTGCTACGGTCGACCGGAAAAAACAGGCTAATTTGAAAACTCCTCGCTCAGTCGAAACTGACCTGGGCCTTGAGCCATAGCGTGCGGCCCGGCTCGTTGATGCGGAATGTCTGGTCGTAGCCGGTGACGGCGGCGCCGCCGCGGCTGATGTGTTCGGCGTAGGTCTTGTCGAACAGGTTGTCGACCCCGGCCGAGACGAGCACGGCGCGGCTCGGCTTGTAGCTGGCGTTCAGCGAGAAGACGCCGAAACCGCCGGTGGCGCCGATGTCCTGGCCAACGATGTTGCCCTTGTTGAGGTCGTAGCGTTTTTGCCCGGCGACCAGGCGGAGCAGCGAGCCGACCGACCAGGTGCCATTGTTCCACGCCAGGCCGAGGCGGCCTTCGAGCGGCGGGATCTGGGCAAGCGGGGTGCCGTCGGTCTCGTTTTCACCGCGGACATAGGCCAGCGAGCTGTCGATTTTCCAGTTGCTGTCGATCTGGTAGGCGGCGCCGATTTCGCCGCCCCAGGTATGGGCGTCGATGTTGCGGACGATCGATACGGTGCGGGCCGGCGTCGCCTTGACGACGCCCGACTGGACCAGAATGTAGTCGTCGATCTCGTTGTAGAAACCGGAGGCCGAGAAGGACAGCGCGCCGAGGTTGCGGATCCAGCCGATGTCGAGCTGGTTGGTCTTCTCGGGCTTGGTGTTGAAGGCGCTGGTCGAGTCGGCGCTTTCCTTGCTCGCCGACACCGTTTCCCAGTAATCCGGGAAACGCTCGCTGTGGCCAAGGCCGGCGTAAAGCGTCGAGCCGGCCTGCAGGTCGTGCTCATAACGGGCGAAACCGCTGGTCAGCGTGCTGTCGCGGCTCTGGCCGGCGGTCGGGTTGGCGACGGTAGTGGCGCCCATGCCGGTGCCGAGGCGCAGCGTGGTGCGCTGGTCCCGGGCTTCCCAGCTGTCGCTGCGCAGGCCGCCGATGATGCGCCGGGCGTCGGACAGATGCCAGGTCGCTTCGCCAAACAGGCCGAAGTTGGTGAAATTGGCATCTTCGGCGCGGCTCAGTTGCTCAAAAGCCGGCACCGCGGTCATCGAGGAGGCGCTGCGCAGGGTGTGGATGTTGCGCTGGTAATCGGCGCCCAGCGTCAGTTGCAGCATGTCGGTCGGGCGCAGGGCGACGGCGAGGCGCCCGCCGGTCGTTTCGCGGTCCGGGTTGCTGACCATGTACATGCTGCCGGCCGGCTTGGTGCGCAGCGTGTAGTTGTCCATGACGTGATCGACATAGTTGTAATAGACCTGTGCTTCGATTTTCTCGATCAGGCTCGATACCTGGCGCGTTTCGAACTTGAGGCCGACGTTCTGGCGGTCGAACTTGACGCCATCCATGGTCCGGTCGCCGTAGGCCGCTTCGCCGTCGCTCTTGAGCACGGAGAGTTCGAGGCGGGTGTTGTCGTTCGGCGTCCAGCCCAGCGTCGCGCCGGTGCTCCAGCGCGTGTAGGCGGAATTGACCTTGTTGCCGTCGCCGTCTTCGTAGTCGTCGCTGCTCGACCGCGTGCCGTTGATCTGGGCGTAGAACTCGGGCGTCCCGGCGCGGGCGTCGATGACCTGGTCGTTGCGGCCGAAGCTGCCGGCGGTCAGGCTGCCGTTGAAGCGGTAGCCGGTTTGCGCGAAGCGCCGGATGTCGCGCTCGAAGAGCACGGTGCCGGCCGAATTGCCCGGGCCGTGGCTGACCGTTTGCGGGCCCTTGAGAATGGTCACGCGATCGTAGGATTCGGGGAAAACGTAGGCGGTGGGCGGGTCCATGCGGTTGCCGCAGCCGCCGAGAATGTGTTCGCCATCAAGCAGGATGTTGAGGCGTGAGCCGGCCATGCCGCGCAGCACCGGGTCGCCGTCGGTGCCGCCTTTGCGGATGACGCTGAAGCCGGGCACGGTTTTCAGGTAATCGGCGCCGTCATGGGCCGGGATCGGTTGCTTCGGGGCCTTGGGGTCGGTGACCACCTTGAGCGGTTCGTCCATTTGCGCGGCCGTGACGACGACGGTGTCGAGTACGGTGGTTTGCGCCATGACCGGCAAGCTGCCGGAAAATGCGACAGCCATTGCGGCGGCCAGCGGACGAAGGTGGTACCCCATGAAACTCTCCCTGAATTATTGGTATTGGTGTTTAAACGCGCGCTGATTGTCCGGGAGTTGGCGGGCGGCGGGAATGCGACAAATTGTCGCGCGGCAATTTGTCTAATTCCAATGGAGGCAGTGGCGCCGTAGGATTCGACGCTTCTTTTGCCGCGCCGGAGTCAGTCCATGTCAGGAATGCCGATCCGTTTTCTTGTCGCCCTTTGGCTCTCGGTGACCAGCCTTTCCGTCATGGCCGGCACGGCCGATGACGACTTGCGGACGGCCGCAAAGTTGCACAAGGCCGGCGATACCGGACGGGCGGTGGCGATCTGGACCGACTTGGCCGCCAAGGGAAATGTCGATGCCGCCTACAACCTGGCGGTGATTCACCAGTACGCTGACGGCGTGCCGCTCGACTATGCGGCGGCGCTGCGCTGGTACCGGCAGGCAGCCGAGCTGGGTGACAAGGTGGCGCAGATGCAGATCGGCCTGATGTACCAGATCGGTCAGGGCGTGGCGGCAGACGAAGCCGAGGCGCACCGCTGGTTTACGATGAATCGCAAACACCATCTGCATCACGAACATGAGCCGCAAATGGTCGCCTGGCGAGAGCAGGCGCTGGCCTTGATCGAGGAGCGCGACCGCCGCGAACAGGTGGCGGCTTCGCGGGCAAGCTCAGCCCTGGTTGTCGCCGAACTCAGGCACAGGGCCGGGATGGATGCCGGGCGTCCGACCGAAACGGCGGCGCTGGACGCAGCGACGACGATACGCTGAGCGCGGCCGGCATTTCAATTTTGGGCGTTTTTTCCGGTTGACCGTGGCATCCGCATCGGCCGGCTGTTTGGTGCGCCAGCCGCCCGGAAACCGCCTTAGCTGGCGGTAACGCCGTTCAGCTTGTCGAGCGCTTCACGCAGTTTTCCCGGTTCGTCGAGGCGCAGCATCTTGCGGACGTTGGGGGCGATTTCGTTCACGTCGGATTTGAGCACGCGGTTTTTGACCTTGAGAATCTGCGACGGGTGCATCGAGAAAATGCGCAGGCCCATGCCGAGCAGCAAACGGGTCAGGTCAGGGTCGCCGGCCATTTCGCCGCACACCGAAACCGGGATGTTGGCTTTTTCCGCCATCGACAGCGTGTGGGCGAGCAGCATCAGCACGGCCGGGTGCAGCGGGTCGTAGAGGGCGGCGACCTGCTCGTCGGAGCGGTCGATGGCCAGCGTGTATTGGATCAGGTCGTTGGTGCCGATCGACAGGAAGTCGAGGCGGCGCAGGAAGATGCCGATGGCCAGCGCGGCGGCGGGGATTTCGATCATGCCGCCGACCTGGATGTTTTCGTCGAAAGTCACCTTCTCGCCACGCAGGCTCGATTTCGCCTGCTCGAGTGCGGCCAGCGTCTGGTCGATCTCGTGGGCGTGGGCCAGCATCGGGATGAGCAGCTTGATCGGGCCGTGTTTCGAGGCACGCAGGATGGCCCGCAGTTGCGTCTGGAACATCCGCGGCTCGGCCAGCGACAGCCGGATGGCGCGGCGGCCGAGCGCCGGGTTGGTCTGCACGCGGTCGCCGGCGCTGCTGTTCGGGCGCAAGTCCTTGTCGTTGCCGAGGTCGAAGGTGCGAATGGTGACCGGCCGGCCGCCCATGCCCTTGACCACCTTCTTGTAGGCCTCGTACTGCTCGCGCTCGTCGGGCATGTCGCCGCGGTCGAGAAACAGGAATTCGGTGCGGAACAGGCCGATGCCTTCGGCGCCGCAATCGAGCGCCATCGGTACGTCGCCGGGCAGTTCGATATTGGCGAACAGCTGCACCGGGATGCCGTCGATGGTTTCCGACTTGGCTGTCTTGAGGCGCTTGAGCTTGTTCCTTTCGAGTTCGATCTGTTCCTTGCGCAGCTGGTATTCGTCCAGCACGCGTTGGTCCGGATTGACGATGACGACGCCGCGCATGCCGTCGACGATCAGCAACTCATCGTCGCGGATCAGGCCGCGGGCGTTCTCCAGGCCGAGCACGGCGGGGATCGCCATGCTGCGGGCGAGAATCGAGGTATGCGAGGTGGCGCCACCGACATCGGTGATGAAGGCGGCGAAACGGTGGTCCTTGAAGGCAATGGTGTCGGCCGGCGAAAGGTCGTGGGCGACGATGATCAGCGCCTCTTCCTTCGAACTCTTGGCCGCCTTCAGCGTGGCGCGGCGGGGGTGGCCAAGCAGTTCCTTGACGACGCGCTCGACCACCTGCACGACATCGAACTTGCGTTCGCGCAGGTAGAGATCGTCAAACTGCTCGAACTGGTCGACCAGGTGCTCCATCTGCTGGACCAGCGCCCATTCGGCGTTGCACCGGCGCTCACGGATGATGTCGCGCGGCTTGACCGCCAGTTCCGGGTCTTCGAGGAACATGGTGTGGATGTCAATAAAGGCGTTGAGCTCGGCCGGGGCGTGCTCGGTGTTCTCCTTCATCTGGATGAGCTCTTCCTTGACCGCCTTGATGGCGTCGTCGAAGCGCTCTATTTCCTTGTCTATCATGCGCGGCGTCAGCGTCAGGTGAGCCACCTCGAGCGTCGCATGCGACATGAGCATGGCCCGCCCGATGGCGATGCCGCCGGAAACCCCGAGACCGTGCAGGATGAAGCTCATGGCGGCTTATTCTCCCTCGCCGAAATAGTCGGCGATCAGGGCGAGCAGGGCTTCCATGGCTTCGGCTTCATCGGGGCCGCTGGTTTCCAGCGTTACCTTCGAACCCTTGCCGGCGGCCAGCATCATGACGCCCATGATGCTCTTGGCGTTGATGCGGCGGGTGCCCTTGCTCATCCACACCTCGCACTTGTACTTGCCGGCCATCTGGGTCAGCTTGGCGGAGGCGCGGGCATGGAGGCCGAGCTTGTTGATGATTTCGGTTTCGGTCGTGATCATGGTTTTCAGTGGTCCAGCATGTTGATGATGCCGTCGCGGCCGCCATCGCGGGCACGGACAAGCAGGGTTTCCATGCCCTTGTCGCGGTAAGTCAGGGCGCGCAACAGCATGGGCATATTGACGCCGGTCAGACCTTCGATCCGGCCACGTTCAAGCAACTTTAGCGCAAGGTTGGCCGGAGAGGCGCCGAAAATATCGGTCAGGATCAGCACCCCGTCCCCCTTGTCGACCAGGGCGAGCATGTCGCGCGCCATCGGCAGCATGTCGAGCGGATCATCCTGCGATGTGAGACCGAGCTGCATCACCTGCGGCGGGCGCTTGTTCAGCACATGGCTGACGTTCTGGACGAGCGCCTCGCCATAGCTGCCGTGGGTGATGAGAAAGATGCCGATCATGCCCGGGATTCTAACCCGAAGCGCATTTACCGGCGGCTGACGATCAGTATGCCGATGACGACCAGCGCGGCGCCGGCCAGCTGGGCCAGCGAAATCGATTCGCCAAGCAGCCACCAGCCGAAACCGATGGTCAGGATCGGTCCGACCATGCCGAACAGCGAAGCCCGGCCGGCGCCGATCCGGCGTATCGCCGCCGACTGGGCAAAGACCGGGACGATGGTGGCGAACACGGCCATCGCCAGCCCCCAGCCATAAACCGGAAGCGGCTGGATGAAGGCGGTGAGCGGGTGCGAGGCTGAGAAGTGCGCCAGCGTCACGGCCGACGAAACGAGCATGGCCAGCGCCGAAAAACGCATGGCGCCAAGGCGGGCGATCATCGTCCCGCTGCCCGACAGATAGAGCGCATACGACACGCTGGAACCGAAGACCAGCGCGCCGCCGATCCACACATCGCGCGCATCGCCGAGGCCAAGGTCGTGCACGAAGGCGAAGCCGATGCCGAGATAGCACAGCGCCACGGCGATCACTTCGCGGCGGGTGAAGGGCTTGCCCTGAAAGAGCACGCCGATCAGGATGGTCAGCGTCGGGTAGGTAAAAAGAATGAGCCGTTCGAGGCCGGCCGAAATGTATTCCAGCCCCCAGAAGTCGAGAATGCTCGCCCCGTAATAGCCGAGGCAGCCGAGGGCGAACAGCTTGAGCCAGTCGTCGCGCGTCAGGCTGGCGCCGGCCCGCTGCCCGGCCAGCCCGACCCACAGGAAAACCGGCAGCGCAAAACCCATGCGCAAGGCGAGCAGCGTGATGGCATCGACGCCGTAGGGATAGGCCAGCTTGACGAAAATTGCTTTGAGCGAAAAGCCGAGCGCCGCGATGAGCGCCAGACCTGCACCATAAGCATTCGATTTTTCCAAAACCATTCCCGGGTTGATGTTGGCCAGATGCCATTAAAAGCGCCATTGGCTGGCTGGGCAATTGGTATTATTCAAAGCAAGCATTCGTTATGGACGAAACCGTGCGCTACGACCTCCCTGACCTGCGGCTTGTCGCCGCCATCGCCGATTCCGGCAGCCTGACCCGTGCCGCCGAACAGGTGCATCTGGCGCCGTCCTCGGCCAGCCACCGGCTGACGCAACTTGAAGCTGCCCTCGGCGTGCCGCTCTTCGCCCGCCATGCCCGTGGCCTGACGCCGACGGCGGCCGGCGAATCGCTGCTCCGCCACGCCCGGCAAGTCTTCGCCCAGCTCGAACAGATGCATGCCGATCTGGCGCCCTACGCCAGCGGCCTGAACAGCCAGGTCACCGTGTTTGCCAACACCAACGCCATCAACTGCTTCCTGCCGGAAGACCTCGGTGATTTCCTGCGCGAACATCCGCGCGTCCGCGTCAGCCTCGAAGAGCAGCCGAGTCCGGCAATCATTCAGGCCGTGGTGGCCGGGCAGGTCGATATTGGCGTGGTGGCGTCGGAAGTCGGCCTGACCGGCGTCGAAACGCGCCCGTACCGGCAGGACCGTCTGGTCCTCATCGTCGCCCCCGGCCACCCACTGGCCGACAAAAACGAACTGGCTTTCGCCGATGTGCTCGGTGAGCCCTTCGTCTGCCTGCACGCCGGCAGCGCCATCCATACCTTCATGATGAACCACGCTGCCCGCCTCGGCAGCCGGCTCGACGTGCGCATTCAGGTGCGCAGTTTCAGCGCCGTCTGCCGCATGGTGGCGGCCGGCGTCGGTATCGGCATGGTGCCGCGCTCGGCCACGGTCGACGGCATAAAAACGATAGAAATCACCGACCCGTGGGCGCCGCGCGATTTGCAACTGTGCGTTCGTTCGCGGGCCGTACTGAGCCCGGCGGCGGCCGCCCTCTTCGACCATCTGGCCGGCAAGGGCGGCGCTGAAATTACAGCGGGCGCTTGACGGTCAGCGCACCACGAATCTGGCCCTTGCTGTAGCCGGTGGCCTGATCATGCGGGTAGCTCTCGGCCAGCTTGGCCTTGAGGCCGGCTTCCATGCCATCGACCGCGCCGTGGCACTTGAGGCAAACGTCGCCGACCGGCAGCGCCTTCATGTAGCGGAAGACCTGTTTGCCGTCGATGCTGACGATCTCGCTCTTTTCCATCGTGTCGATCTTCTCGCCATTGGCAGCGCGAATGTTGAAGTCGGCGAGCTGGCGAACTTCCCACAAATCCGGCGTGCCGCGCTCGGCATTGCGTGTCTTGAGGCTGACGCGACGGATGTCCCAGCCGGTTTCCTGGCGCTTGGCCTTGATCAGTTCCGGCGCCTGTTCCTTGCATACGGGAATCGCCCCGGCGACGCCCTTTTCGGCGACAGCTTCCTGCATGGCATTGACGACTTTGGGGACGACTGGCAGTACGGCTTTTTTCGTTTCGGCGGTCAGCGCACCGATGTCCTGAGCCAGGGCAGGTAGCGCGGCAAGCAACAGGGCGATGGGGAGAAGTGCTTTCATGGCGGACTCCAATCTAAATTAGGAAACGCTTATTTTACGCCCGCTTGATGACAGTTCGGCGTTTTCCCGGTTGGCTAAGTCCCGACACCATTCATGCCTCCGGCGGCGCCTGGGCGGCCATGATCTGCGGCAGGTTCCCTTCGATCCAGTCGGCCAGGGCTTCGACCTTGAGGGCGACTTGGTGGCCGAGCGGGGTCAGGCTGTATTCGACGTGGGGTGGGACGACCGGGTAGGCCTTGCGGGCGACGAAGCCGTCGCTTTCGAGCCATTTCAGGGTCTGGGCGAGCATGCGTTCGCTGACGCCGGCCGTCTTGCGGCGCAGGTCGCTGAAGCGGTGGGTGCCGCCGAGCAAGGCGACGAGGATCAGCACGCCCCAGCGACTGGTGACGTGTTTGAGGACGTCTCGCGACGGGCATTTTTCGGCGAACAGGTCGCCGCGCCGCATCTGCGCCGACAGTGTGGAAGATGCCTCGGCGACTTGGGTGTTGTCGTTGTGCATTGGTACTTACCTTTATGTGCGTACTTACTAAAAATTAGCATGGTTGGTATTCTGCCATTTCTCCTCAACCAACCCAAGGAATTTCAACCATGATCGCCATCACCGGAGCCTCCGGCCAACTCGGCCGTCTTGTCATCGAAGCGTTATTGAAAGAATTGCCGGCCACTGAAATCGTTGCCGCCGTGCGCAATCCGGATCGGGTCGCCGACCTGGCCGCGCGCGGCGTACATGTCAGGCACGCCGACTACAACCAGCCGGCTATGCTGGAAGCCGCCTTTCGCGGGGTGGACAAGCTGCTGCTCATTTCTTCGAGCGAAGTCGGCAGCCGCGTCCCGCAGCACCGCGCCGTCATCGAAGCGGCCAGCCGCGCCGGGGTCAAGCTGATCGCTTACACCAGCCTGCTCCATGCCGATACCTCGCCGCTCGGGCTGGCCACCGAACACAAGGCGACCGAGGCGTTGCTCAAGGATTCCGGCCTGCCGTTCGTGCTGCTGCGCAATGGCTGGTATTCGGAAAACTATCTGGCCAGCGTGCCGACGGCATTGCAGTTCGGGGCGCTGATCGGCAGTGCCGGCGATGGCCGGATCGCCTCGGCTGCCCGGGCCGACTATGCTGCCGCTGCGGCCACGGTGCTGACCGCCGACAACCAGGCCGGACGGATATACGAACTGGCCGGCGATGCAAGCTATTCACTGGCCGAGCTGGCCGCCGAGGTGGCGCGCCAGTCCGGACAGCCCGTCGTCTACCAGAATCTGCCCGAGGCTGAATTCAAGGCGGCGCTGGTTGGTGCCGGATTGCCGGAGGGCTTTGCCGGCTTGCTCGCCGACTCCGACGCGGGCGCCGCTCAGGGCGCGCTTTTCGATGACAGTCATCAGTTGAGCCGGCTGATCGGACGCCCGACGACGCCGATTGCCGCGCAGATCAAGCCGGTGCTTGACGCACTGCACAATATGCCGGCAAAATGAATCCATGATTTCTGCTATTTCCCTGTTCGTCCTGAACGCCCCGTGCCGCCGCATTCTGCGTGCGTGGCGCGTTGCTGTTTGTCCGGGGCCCGGGGTGAGATAGTCGAAGTTTTCTGACCTGATTCAAGCAAAGGCCGCGGATTTAAACCCGCGGCCTTTTTGTTTTCTCTTTGTATTTTCCGTCACCGAAAGGAAGTGCCATGACCCGTATCGCCCAATCTGCCTCGTTGGCTGAAGTGCGCGACAACATCGATCGCCTGGATCGCCAACTGGTGGCGTTGATTGCCGAGCGTGGCGCTTATGTCCGGCAGGCGGCTGGCTTCAAGAAGACCGCCGAGGAGGTGCCAGCGCCGCAACGCGTCGCCCAGGTAATGGCGAAAGTAGATGCGCTGGCCGTTGAGCTGGGCGCCGATCCGGCCGTGGTCGATGCGACCTGGCGCGCCATGATCGCCGCCTTCATCGACGCCGAGCGCCTTGCCCAGGCCGCGTTACATCCGCCCTCGCCGCAACCGCACTGAACCGGAGAATACTGTGTCCATACCCTTCGCCTATCTTGGCATCATCCTGATCTGGTCCACCACGCCACTGGCCATCCAGTGGAGTACCGAGGGCACCAGTTTTGCCCTCGCCGTCTTCGCCCGCATGTTGATCGGCGTCCTTGTCGCCGCCGCCGTCGTCATCGCCTGGCGCATCCGTTTTCCGCTGCACGACCGGGCGCGCCGCGCCTATCTGGTCGGCGGCCTTGGCCTGTTTTTCGCCATGGCGCTCACCTACTGGGCGGCACGCTATATTCATTCCGGGCTGATTTCTGTCCTCTTTGGCTTGTCGCCGCTGGCCGCCGGTCTCCTTGCCGCGCTCTTCCTGGGTGAGCGCTCACTGACGCGCCTCAAGCTGACCGGCATGTTGCTCGGTGCGCTCGGTCTGGCGACGATTTTCATCCACGGCGACAGCCTTGGTCACGAAAATGCGCTGCCCGGTCTGGTCGCGCTGCTCGTCGCTGTCTTCATTTACTCCGGCTGCCTCGTCTGGCTCAAGCACATCGGCGACGACAGCCCGCCGCTGGCCACCACCGTCGGTACGCTGACCGTCGCCCTGCCCTTCTTTGGCTTGGTCTGGTATCTGACCGATGGCCGATTGCCCGAGATGGTCCCGCCACGGGCCGGGGCGGCCATCGTGTATCTCGGCGTCTTCGGTTCGGTGATCGGTTTCGCGCTCTATTACTACGTGATCAAGCACCTCGAAACCTCGAAGGTGGCCCTCATCACGCTGATCACCCCGGTCATCGCGCTGCTGCTCGGCCACTGGCTCAACGGCGAGAGCATCGGCCTGCGCCTGTGGTTCGGCACCGGTCTGATCCTGCTCGGGCTCAGCGTGCATGAATGGACGATGCTGGCCAGTCTGCTGCGCCCGCCGCGAGGTGAGCCGGAGGCTGTGGGATAGCTTCTCCGTCGAATTCCACGGTCAACCGGGAAAAAGGCCCAAAAATGAAATGGCGCAGAAGATCCTGCGCCATTGTGGTGAAGCGGTCCGGGCGGCAGATCGGCGCCCGGACTATTCTGAATCAGCCGCGACGACGACGCGCGACACCAGCCAGCAGGCCGAGACCGGCCAGAAGCATCGCCGCAGACTCGGGTTCAGGCACGGCCGAAATGCTCACCGAACCACTGTCCTGCACGGTGAAGGCCAGTGGTGAGGGGGCGAATTTGCCTTCCGGACAAGCTTCGGCAAGGCCGCAGGCGACGCCGGCGATCATCGGGCCATCGGCGTCGATCTGCTGATTGAACAGGGTGAGCTGAAGCTGGATGTTCGAGAGCGTTGCCAGATCGGTGCCGGCCGAATTGAACAGATAACCCGACGCAAAGCTGCCGACAACGCCAACGGCGTTCACCACAACCAGCCCCTGACTGTTTGCCGGGTAGCCGTAGGTAACGTCGAAACTGGCGATATGGATGCCATTGTCGGCACCGTAATTAGTCGCCATCGAGCCGAAGTCGCGATTCGAATCGGAGAAAAGCTCGATCTTCCCGGTCGTCAAGCGCAGGGCGCTCGGGTCAACAATGCTGCCGGAGCCGGAAACCGAATAGGAAACGGTGATTTCATTGCCGGCGAACGGTGAACTGCTGCCCGGGCTGAACGCCTGATAGGCCCCATGTTCGATGAAGGTGAAAATTCCGGGATTGATCGCATCCGGCAGCATTTGCACAAAGCCGATGCCACCAACATTGAGCGTCGAAACCGCGCTGGCGCCACTTGCCCCGCTGCCCAGCGGATTGATCTGCCAACCGTCGGCCGCTAGGGCTGATTGTGCCGAAAAGGCGAGGGCCAGAATGCTCAGGCCGTGTTTGATTTTATTTAACGATTGCATGACGTTCGGGTTTCTTTCTTGTGTATTGGACGGCGGCCCTGACTTGCTTCTGAGCCGTTTGAAGGGTATCTGGCGATCGGAATCAACACCATCCTGATATGCCAAATGGAAAATGCCGGGCGAGTTTATCGCCGCCGCGGCAAATCATGTTGATATATGTCATTTGCGATTCACCGTGCCCGCCGCCGATGGGCGGGATCGGCACGAATTGCACGAGGCGACGGGGGGCAGTGATAGCCACGGTCAACCGGGAAAATGGCCCAAAAATGAAAATGGCGCAGGAGGTTCTGCGCCATTGCCAGGGGGAGGAATCCCCGGCAAAGGCCGGGGACTATCAGGGTTAGTCGCTCAGCGCCGCCCACCCAGAATCGACCCCAGCACCCCGCGCAAAATCTGCTTGCCGATCTCCCGGCCAACCGTTCCGGCAACGCCGCGCGCGGCGCTTTTTGCAGCGCTTTCGAGCACACCTTCACGGCGTCCGCCGCGCGGGCCGGTGGTGCCGCCGAGCATGTCACCGATGGTGCCGAAGATGCCGCCGGACTCTTGCGGTGCCGGTTCGGGCTGGCGGGCTTGCGGAGCAGGTTGGCGACGCACGGGTTCCTGGTTGGCGCTATTGCCCCAGTCGCTGTCATTGATATTACCGCCGGCCGGCGGGGCGGGGATGGCGCCGGGGGCGGCTTGGGTGGCGGCGGGTTTGCCGCGCAGGATTTCGTAGGCGGATTCGCGGTCGACCGTGGTGCCGTAGGTGGCAAGCAGCGGGCTCGATTTGATGAAGGCCTGGCGTTCGTCAGCGGTCAGCGGGCCGAGGCGGGAGGCGGGCGGGAAAATGAGGCCGCGTTCGACGATGGTCGGCCGGCCTTTTTCGTCGAGGAAGGAAACCAGCGCTTCGCCGACACCGAGTTCGGTGATGACCGTGGCGGCGTCGAATTTGGGGTTGGCGCGCATCGTTTCGGCTGCTGCCTGGACGGCTTTCTGATCGCGCGGGGTGAAGGCGCGCAGGGCGTGCTGGACGCGGTTGCCGAGCTGGCCGAGGATTTTTTCCGGAACGTCGAGCGGGTTCTGCGTGACGAAATAGACGCCGACGCCCTTCGAGCGGATCAGGCGGACGACCTGCTCGACCTTGTCGGTCAGCGCCTGGGGTGCGTCGCTGAACAGCAGGTGGGCTTCGTCGAAGAAGAAGGCGAGCTTGGGCTTGTCGAGATCTCCGGCTTCGGGCAGTTGCTCGAACAGTTCGGAGAGCAGCCAGAGCAGGAAGGTGGAGTAGAGGGCCGGGGCCTGGACGAGCTTTTCGGCTGACAGCACGTTGATGACGCCGCGGCCGTTTTCGTCGACTTTCATGAGGTCGTTGATGTCGAGCATCGGCTCGCCGAAGAACTGGTCGCCGCCTTGTTGTTCGAGCGTCAGCAGGCCGCGCTGGATGGCGCCGATGGAGGCCGAGGCGACGTTGCCGTATTCGGTGGTGAACGTCTTGGCGTTGTCGCCGACGTGCTGGACCATGGCGCGCAGGTCCTTGAGGTCGAGCAGGAGCAGGCCTTGATCGTCGGCGATCTTGAAGACCAGTTGCAGGACGCCGCCTTGCGTGTCGTTGAGGTTGAGTAGGCGGGCGAGGAGCAGCGGGCCCATGTCGGAAACGGTGGCGCGGATTGGAATGCCGTTTTCGCCAAAGACGTCCCAGAAAGCGACCGGGTTGGCGTAGGGGACGAAGCCTTCAAGGCCGAGATCGGCGATGCGCTTGAGCAGCTTTTCCGAGGGGTTGCCGGCGGCGCCCATGCCCGAGAGGTCGCCTTTCACATCCGCCATGAAGACCGGGACGCCGGCAAAGGACAGCCGTTCGGCCATCGATTGCAGGGTCACTGTCTTGCCGGTACCGGTGGCACCGGTGATCAGCCCGTGGCGGTTGGCCATCTGCGGCAGCAGGGCCGGGTAACCGTCTTCGGATTTGGCGAGGTACATGGGTTCGGACATGGCAAAAGGCTCCAGCGGGAAAAGTATTCCGGCATTCTAGCAATGCCGTGATGGCGCTTTGTTAAATAGCGTAAGTTGGCCTGCTACGCCGGCCTGACGAGAAGCCGCCGGGCGAGTAAAATCACGCCTTCTTCGTTATTTGCATTCAGGGAAAACAGCATGGCTGGTCATTCCAAGTGGGCCAATATCCAGCACCGTAAAGGTCGCCAGGACGAGAAGCGCGGTGCCGCCTTCTCGAAGATTGCCAAGGAAATTACCGTTGCGTCCAAGATGGGCGGCGGTGACATCAACTTCAACCCGCGCCTGCGCGTCGCGGTCGACAAGGCCAAGGGCGTCAATATGCCCAAGGACAAGATCGACACGGCGATCAAGAAAGGCACGGGCGAACTCGAAGGCGTCGAGTACATCGAGATCCGCTACGAAGGCTACGGCATCGGCGGCGCGGCGATCATGGTTGATTGCCTGACCGACAACAAGGTGCGCACGGTGGCCGAAGTTCGCCACGCGTTTTCCAAGTTCGGCGGCAACATGGGTTCCGACGGTTGCGTGGCATTCCAGTTCAAGCATTGCGGCCAGATGATCTTCGCTCCGGGCACGGACGAGGGCGCCCTCATGGACGCCGCCATCGAGGCCGGTGCCGACGACGTGACGACCAACGACGACGGCTCGATCGAAGTGCTGACCCCGCCGAACGACTACATGGCCGTCAAGGATGCGCTCGAAGCCGCTGGCTTCAAGCCGGAGTTCGGCGAAGTGACGATGAAGCCAGAGGGCGAAAACGTCTTTACCGGCGAGGAAGGCGTGAAGATGCAGAAGCTGCTCGACGCGCTGGAAAACCTCGACGACGTGCAGGAAATCTACACCACGGCAGTCATCGAAGACTGACGTGCCGCGAGGCGCGTCGCCCTCGGGGGCGCGCCTCGCCCCTGCCTTGCCGTTGCAGCCAAAGGACTTCCATGAATCTTCGTTCGCTCACCCTTGCCCTGTTCGCTGCCACGCTGAGTGTTTCGGCCTCTGCCGGCCAGTTGGCCTGCCCTGAGCTGGCCGCCGCCGTCCAGGTCAATGCCTGCCCGAGCGAAGAAGAACTCAAATTCACCTACAACGGTTATTGCAGCGACAACGCCAAGGCTTACGCCAATCAGACTGATTCATGCGTTCGCTACGCAGACTATCGCCAGATGAAGAACACGGCGCGCTGGGAATCGAAGGATGGCGAGTTCGACGGTTATGTCTCCTGCGATCTGCCGGCCGACAGGTTCAAGGCGCTCAAGGCGACGGGCATGAAAGTCGTGGCGCAGGGCAAGCTGACCAAGCTGGTGTGCACTTACCCGAGCGGGATCAATTTCACCCACCGGACCAAAGGCGCCTGCAAGCTGCTCGATGAAAAAGCCTGCGCCGGCGATGCGGCCAATTGCCAGGCGAGCTGCGACTGAAACCTGAGACGCCCGGCGCGCGGCAGGCCATGACCTTGCCCGTCATCATCGACATCGAAGCCTCCGGCTTCGGCAAGGGCAGCTATCCGATCGAAATCGGCTATTTCATGCCGGATGGCAGCTCGTTCTGCACGCTGATCCGCCCGGAAGCAAGCTGGACGCATTGGGACAGTTCGGCCGAGGCGGTGCATGGCATCGCCCGCGAACAACTGGCCAGCCATGGAAAATCCGCCGTCGATGTCTGTCTGGCCCTCAACCGCAACCTGCGCGGCCAGCACGTCTATTGCGATGCCTGGTCCTACGACTATGTCTGGCTCAGCCTGATGTACGACGCGGTCGATCTGGTGCCGTCGTTCGTTTTTCGGGATATTCGCGAGCTGCTGAGCGAGTGCGAGAAATCGCTGTGGCACGCCACCCGGTCGCAGGTTGAAGCGCGCCTGGCGCTGCAACGTCACCGGGCCAGCGGCGATGCGCGAACCCTCTTTGAAACCCTGCTCGAAGCACGCCGGCAATGTACCGGCGACCTTATCGTCTGAGCGGCCATGCAACGCTTCTACCCCATTCTCTTCGTCTTTCTTTGGAGCACCGGCTTCATCGGCGCCAAGCTCGGCCTGCCTTACGCCGAGCCGCTGTCCTTCCTGCTCAGCCGCTACGGGCTGGTCATCACGCTGATGCTGGTCATTGCGCTGGCGACCCGGGCGCCCTGGCCGGAGAAGGCGCGCGACTGGTTGCACATCGGCGTTTCCGGCGTGCTCGTCCATGCCGTTTATCTCGGTGGCGTTTTCGTCGCCATCAAGCACGGCCTGCCGGCCGGGGTGACGGCGCTGGTCGTCGGCATGCAGCCGCTGTTGACGGCCTTTGGCGCCGGCTGGCTGCTCGGCGAGAAAGTAAGCTCTCGCCAATGGGCCGGGCTCGGGCTCGGCTTTGCCGGCGTCGGCCTGGTCGTTTCGGGGAAACTCGGTGACGGCGCACTGGGGCCGATGCTGATTCCGGCGGTCGTTGCGCTGCTCGGTATCACGGCCGGCACGCTGTACCAGAAACGTTTCTGCCCGAAATTCGACCTGCGTACCGGCTCGGTCATCCAGTTCGTCCCAACCGCCATCGTCACGGCCATCGCAGTCGCCGTTTTCGAGGATTACCGGATCGAGTGGAACGGCCAGTTCATCTTCGCCCTCGGCTGGCTCGTGCTGGTCCTCTCGCTCGGTGCCATCAGCCTGCTCAACCTGCTGATCCGCAGCGGCAGCGCGGTCAATGTTGCCGCCCTGTTCTACCTGACACCACCGACAACCGCCCTGATCGCCTATTTCATTTTTGGCGAAAATTTGACGTTGACCGCAGCATTCGGCATGGTCGTGGCCGTGAGTGGCGTTTATCTGGTGGCGAGGACGAAATGAGCATCACCGCACCGCGTATTCTTGGCATCGACCCCGGTCTGCGGATCACCGGGTTTGGTGTCATCGAAATGCACGGCAACAAGCTCGTTTATGTCGCCAGCGGCTGCATCAAGTCGAACGACAAGGAGTCGCTGCCCGACCGCATCAAGACGCTGTTCGCCGGTATCAGCGAAGTGATCGCCACCTACGCGCCGAATCAGGCGGCCGTGGAAAAGGTCTTCGTCAACGTCAATCCGCAATCGACGCTGCTGCTCGGCCAGGCGCGCGGTGCTGCGCTCAGCGCGCTGGTTCACGCCGGTTTGCCGGTGGCCGAATACACGGCGCTGCAGACCAAGCAGGCCGTGGTCGGACACGGCAAGGCGGCCAAGGAACAGGTGCAGGACATGGTGATTCGGCTACTCGGCCTGCCCGGTGCGCCAACCGCTGATGCCGCCGATGCGCTGGCCTGCGCCATTTGCCATGCGCATGGCGGGCAAGGTCTCGGGGCGCTGGCGACAGCCGGCTATCGCGTTCGTGGCGGACGACTGGTAGGATGATGACCTGTGTGAAATTACAGTACTTTGTCGAGAAAGAGATCGCCACCAAATGATCGGAAGACTGACCGGCCTGATCGCCGAAAAGAACCCGCCGCAGATCGTGCTCGACCTCAACGGCGTCGGCTACGAGCTCGATGTGCCGATGAGCACCTTCTACAACCTGCCGGCGAGCGGCGAGAAGGTCACGCTGCTCACCCACTTCGCGGTGCGCGAGGACGGTCATTTTCTCTACGGCTTTCTGACGGAAGCCGAGCGCTTCGCCTTCCGCCAGTTGCTCAAGGTGTCCGGCATCGGTGCCCGGACGGCGCTGTCGGTGCTCTCCGGCCTGTCGGTAAACGACTTGGCTGCCGCCGTGGCGCAACAGGAACTCGGCCGGTTGATCAAGGTGCCCGGTATCGGCAAGAAGACGGCTGAGCGCCTGCTCCTCGAACTCAAAGGCAAGCTGGCCGACACCATCGGCGGCGTTTCGCTGCATGCTGTGGCCGACGACGCCAAACAGGATATTTCCAACGCCCTGCTCGCCCTCGGTTACAACGAAAAGGAAGCGGCCGCAGCGATGAAACAGCTGCCGGCCGACATCGGCACCTCGGATGGCATCCGGGCGGCCCTCAAGTTGCTGTCGAAGGTCTGATGATCGAAGAAAACGATCCCAAACGGCTGGCGCAAATTGCGCTGGTGGTGCTCCTCATCATCGGCTGCATCGCGCTCCTGCTGCCCTTCATCGGTGCCGTGCTGTTCGCCTTCGTGGTCTGGATGTGCACCTGGCGCTTCTACGCAGAAAAATTGCTGCCGCGGCTTGGTGAGCGTGATACGCTCGGCGCCTCGCTGATGACGCTGGCGCTGGTTTTGGTCATGCTGTTGCCAACGCTGTTCCTGGCCGGTTCGCTGGCCAACGGCGCCGACAACCTGATCGATTTTCTCAAGCCCTATATCGAGCAGGGCCTGCCGGCCGAGCCGCCGGGCTGGCTGAGCGGCCTGCCTTTCGTTGGCACGGAAATCGAGACCAGTTGGCATCGGCTGGCCAGCAATCGCGAAGAGCTCAATGGGCTGGTCAAGCAGATGATTGCGCCGGCCCGCCAGTTCGCGTTGGCCCTCGGTGGCATTGCGGCCAATGGCCTGCTGCAACTGGCGCTGGTTCTCTTCGTGACCTTCTTCCTCTATCGCGACGGTGCGGCGATCAGCAAGGCGCTCTACATCGGCGCCCGCAAGCTGGGTGGCGAACTCGGCGAAAACATGATGGACAAGGCGCGCGGCACGGTCGTTGGCGTCATGCTCGGCATCGTCGGCACGGCGGCCGCGCAGGGTACGGTGGCGATGCTCGGTTTCCTGATCGCCGGCGTTCCGGCCGCCATGCTGCTTGGTTTTGCCACCTTTTTCCTGTCGATGATCCCGGTCGGCCCGCCGCTGATCTGGGGTGGTGCAGCGGCCTGGCTGTACAGCGAAGGGCAGACCGGCTGGGCGATTTTCATGGTGCTCTACGGCCTGTTCGTGATCAGCAGCATCGACAATTTCGTCAAGCCGATCCTGATCGCCCGTGGCGCCGGGCTGTCGATTCTGCTCATCGCCCTCGGCGTGCTCGGTGGCGTGCTGGTCTTCGGCTTCATCGGCATCTTTCTCGGCCCGGTCTTGCTGGCGCTCGGTGACATGCTGCTGCAGCGCTGGCTGCGTGAGGAACGAACATGATCGAAACCGACAAACTGAGTCCGGTGGCCATTCCCACGGTCGACCGGATAATTGCCCCGAATTCGAAATCGGCCCAGGAAGAGGCGCTCGAGCGCGCCCTGCGCCCCAAGCGGCTGGCCGACTACACCGGTCAAGTCAAGATCCGCGAACAGCTCGAAATCTTCATCCAGGCCGCCCGCAATCGCAGCGAATCGCTCGATCACGTGCTGCTCTTCGGCCCGCCCGGATTGGGCAAGACGACGCTGGCCCACATCGTCGCCGCCGAAATGGGCGTCAATCTGCGCCAGACTTCCGGCCCCGTGCTTGAGCGCGCCGGCGACCTCGCCGCCATCCTGACCAATCTCGAACCGCACGACGTGTTGTTCATCGACGAAATCCACCGCCTGAGCCCGGTCGTCGAGGAAATCCTCTACCCGGCGCTCGAAGATTTCCAGATCGACATCATGATCGGCGAAGGCCCGGCCGCCCGTTCGGTCAAGCTCGATCTGCCGCCGTTCACGCTGGTCGGCGCGACAACCCGGGCTGGCATGCTGACCAACCCGCTGCGCGACCGCTTCGGCATCGTCGCCCGGCTTGAGTTCTACACGGCCGAAGAACTGAAGAGCATCGTCAGCCGTTCTGCCGCGCTGCTCAACGCACCGATCGACCCGGAAGGCGCCTTCGAAATCGCCAAACGTTCGCGCGGTACGCCGCGTATCGCCAACCGCCTGCTCCGTCGCGTTCGCGACTACGCCGAGGTCAAGGCCGACGGCAATATCACACGCCAGGTGGCCGACGCCGCACTGGTCATGCTTGACGTCGATTCGGCCGGGCTCGACATCATGGACCGCAAGCTGCTGTCGGCCATCATCGACAAATTCGGTGGCGGCCCGGTCGGCGTGGACAACATCGCGGCCGCCATCGGCGAAGCGCGCGACACCATCGAAGACGTGCTCGAACCCTACCTGATCCAGCAAGGCTATCTGCAGCGTACGCTGCGCGGCCGCATCGCGACCCCCGCCATCTATCGCCATCTCGGTCTGGCCGAGCCGGCCAGTGCTGTCGTTCGCGATCTGCTGGCCGATAGCTGATCAGGCCGCGTTGTCGCTCGGTGCGGCATCACCGGCCAGGCAGACGCGATTCCGCCCGGCGGCCTTGGCGGCATAGAGTGCTGCATCGGCCCGGTTGACCGTATGGTCAGTCGACTCGGTGCCATCGAACTGAGCCACGCCGACGCAGATCGACACCCGAATCGCCGGCGTGTTCGGGCAAGGGACGCTCTCCGCCACCGCCAGCCGGAGTTTTTCGGCGATCTGGCGACCCTCTTCGGCGGCGCAGCCGGGCAGCACCATGAGAAATTCCTCGCCACCCCAGCGCACGGCGAAATCGGCGGCTCGCAGCGTCGAGCGCAACCGGTGCGCGACGCTGGTCAGGACCTCGTCGCCAACCCGGTGGCCATAGCGGTCGTTGATGCTCTTGAAGTGGTCGACGTCGGCCAGCAGTACGGTGATGGCTTGCGGGTTGCGCCGATAGTTGGCCATCAGTTTGTCGATCAGGATGCTGAAAGCGTGGCGATTGAGGAGGCCGGTCAGCTTGTCGGTGGAGGCCATTTCCTCGATTTTCGACTGGTAGCGGCCAAGGGCGAGGTGGGTCAGGAAAATGACCACCAGCGTGACGGCCAGGCTGATCGCCAGATTTATGTAAAGTGTCTGGCGAATGCCGGCCAGCGAAACGTCCTCGTTTTGCTCGACGAACAGGTACCACTTGAGTTCGGAAACGTAATTGACGTTGAGAATGTGGTTGTCGCCGCCATCGAGGAACTGATAGGAGCCGCTTCGTTCGGCCAGGATACGGTCAAGAATCGCGGCCAGCCCAGGTCGACTGCGCAGATCGGGAGCCAAGCCTTTCTGGCCGCCGTAGAGGACGACGCGACCGGTGGCATCGGCAAAGTAGATCGTGCGCTGGAAGCGGGCCTGATATTCCTGGATCAGGTGGCGAACCGAATCGACGGTCAGGCCGATGCCGGTGGCGCCGATGTATTGCCCGGCAAAATCGGAAACGCGGTAATTGATGAAAATGGTCAGCGCATCGCGGTTGGCGAGATCGGGGTCGACATTGATTTCGTAGTCGTCCTGCATGTTGCGGACACGGTAGTACCAGGCATCGCGCGGCTCCGTTTCGGATACCTGTTTGAAAGCACCTTCGCTGGTGTAGTAATTGCGGGTCTTGTCGGAGACGAAGAAGCTGCTGAAGGCTTTGTTGCGCAGTTTGACCTCGGCCAGGTATCGGGCCAGTTCGCTGTCATCCTTTTCGCCTCTGAGCACCCAGTCGCGCAAGAAGGTGTCGTGGGCCATGGTCGACGAAATGAGGACGGGCCGGACCAGATCCTTCTGGATTTCAGAATAGATGTTGCTGGAGGTCAGCGGCAGATCCTGACCGATGATGGCGCTGCGGATGGCATCTTTGGAAACGAAGTAACCAAACAGCGTTGTGGCGAAGAAACCACTGCTGAGAAGCAGGCTCAACAGCAGGATCAGGCTGCGTCGATCACCGATTTTGAAATGACGGGGCATGGGGGCAATTATGTGGGACGGCTGTCGGGAACGCCATGCCTTCCCGTTTTATGTTGAGGATAAAATATCGGTCTGGAAACAGATCGTTACAAAACAATGTTGCGGCGCAATGTAAAATCCCGGGATGAAATACGAGCCGAAGCCGAACGCCTTCACCATTCCTGTCCGCGTTTATTACGAGGACACGGATGCCGGCGGCGTCGTTTACTACGCCAATTACCTCAAATTCTTCGAACGCTGCCGTACCGAGTGGATGCGTTTTGCCGGCCATGACCAGTCGGCCCTGGCCGCCGAAGCCGGCATCGGCTTCGTGGCGCGCAAGGCGAGCTGCGAGTATCTCAAGCCGGCACGTCTTGACGACGAGTTGATTGTCGGCCTCGAAGTCGAAAAACTGACCCGTGTCCGCGTTGTTTTCCGCCAGCACGTCCGCCGCGGCGACGTCGAACTGGTTACCGGCACCGTCGAAATCGCCTGCGTCAACATGGCTACCATGACGCCCTCCGCCATTCCCGAATTCCTGCACAGCAAACTGGAAGCGCTTAAATGAACGTCACCCAGGATCTTTCCATCCTCCATCTTATCCTTCAGGCCAGCGCCGTCGTCCAGGCCGTCATGGCCCTGTTGGCCGGCGTTTCGTTCATGTCCTGGTACTACATTTTCATGAAGTGGTTTGCCGTCAAGCAGGCGCGCGCCAAGACCGAGACCTTCGAGCGCGACTTCTGGTCCGGCGGCGACCTCAACAACCTGTTCAACAGCGCGGTCAATGACCGTCACCACGCCGGGTCGATGGAACGCATCTTCGAGTCCGGCTTCCGCGAATTCACCAAGCTGCGCGGCCAGAAGAACCTCGAATCCAAGGACATCGTCGACGGCTCGCGCCGTGCCATGCGCGCCACGTTCCAGCGCGAAATGGATTCGCTCGAAGCCCACCTCGCCTTCCTCGCTTCGGTCGGATCGGTCAGCCCGTACATCGGCCTGTTCGGCACCGTCTGGGGCATCATGCATGCCTTCCGTGGCCTGTCCAACGTCGGTCAGGCGACGCTGGCGTCCGTCGCCCCGGGCATCGCCGAAGCGCTGGTCGCCACGGCTATCGGCCTGTTCGCGGCGATTCCCGCCGTACTGGCCTATAACCGCTTTTCGCATGACATCGACCGTCTGGCGACGCGCTACGAGTCGTTCATGGAAGAGTTCTCGAACATCCTGCAAAGGCAGATGCGTTAAGCCATGCGCCAACGTCGTCTGAAAAGCGAAATCAACGTCGTTCCCTACATCGACGTCATGCTCGTCTTGCTCGTCATCTTCATGGTGGCGACGCCGATGATGACGACCGGTTCGGTTGAATTGCCGAGCACCGGCACGGCGCCCCAGAAACCGCCGAAATACATCAAGGTTGAGGTCGGTAGCGATGGTGCCCTTTCGGTCTACAACGCCGATGGCAAGGCGACGAAGATCAAGGGGATCAAGGCCTTGAAAGGTGAACTGACTTCCCTGAAAGAGGCCGATGAGAAGATCGCCGTGCTCATCGCCGGCGACAAGGAAACCCAGTACAAGAACGTCATCGAGGTGCTCGACGAGGTCAAGCGCATGGGTTTCGACAAGGTTGGCCTGGAAACCGCCAGCAAATAAGTGGACATGATCCTCGACAAACCCGAAGAGCCCGGCAAGAAGTACGCGCTGGCGTTCACCATTTTGGTGCACGTGGCCTTGCTCGCCTTCCTGTTTTTCGGGGTGCAGTGGAAGCGCAGCAAACCGGAGGTCATGGAAGTCGAGTTGTGGTCACCGCGGCCAATGCCGGCGCAATATGTTCCGCCGCCTCCGCCACCACCTGAGCCGGAAGTGAAGCCGGAGCCGCCAAAACCGATACCCAAGGTCGAGCCGAAGCCCGAGCCGGTGCTGAAAAAGCCGGAAATCGTGGTCAAGGAAGAAAAAAAGAAGCCGGGGCCGAAAAAGCCCGAGCCCAAACCGGAACCGCCCAAGCCGGAGCCGAAAAAACCTGAACCCAAGCCCGAGGTCAAACCGCCACCCAAGTTCGATTTCGGCAAGGAATTGGCTCAGGAAACGGCAAATCTGAAACCACGGCCGAACACCCAGCAGATGACCAATGCCGCAGCGGCTGAAGCCGAGCAGCGGGCGTCGGCTAACAAAAAGGGATTGGCTGATTACGTGAACAAAATTCGCGGCAAGGTGCGCGGCAATATCATCTTGCCGCCCTCCATCCAGGGCAATCCGGAAGCGGTTTTCGAGGTTAGTCAGTTGCCGACCGGTGAAGTATTGGCCGTAAAACTGAAGCGGCCCAGTGGGAATGCTGCACTGGATAGAGCTATTGAGACGGCAATATTGAAATCATCTCCATTACCCAAGCCGGATGATCCATCGCAATTCTCGCGGGAGCTGAAAATTAATTACAAGCCCTTTGAAGAGTAAAATCGCGCGACCCCTTTTGAAAATGAATGCAATGTCCCTAATTTTCCGTTTCATTTTTCTGCCTTTTTTCCTGTTGACCGTGGGATTTGCCCAGGCCCAGCTGTCGATCGAGATTACCGGCGCTGGTGCCAACCGCATTCCAGTGACGATTGTCGATTTTCCGGGTGATCCGGCCGCATCCCGCGTCATTACCTCGACGGTGCGCGCCGATCTCGAGCGCAGCGGGCTGTTCAAGCTGATCGATCACAGCAATCTGGCTTTCGACGAAAACGCGCCGATCAACCACGCTGACTGGAAGAGCAAGGGTGCCGACGCACTGGCTGCCGGCAGCATTGCGCGCAGCGCCGACGGTCGCATGGAAGCCCGCTTCCGCCTCTACGACACGCAAAAAGGCGTGTCGCTGGGCGGTGCCGCCTATGTCACCAGCAATGCCCAGCTGCGTGCCGCCGGCCACCGCATCGCCGATTTCATCTATGAAAAACTGACCGGCGAAAAGGGTGTCTTCTCGACGCGCATCGCCTACGTCGTCAAGGCGCGCGGCCAGTTCCTGCTGCAGATCGCCGATTCGGATGGCCAGAATGCGGCGACCGCGCTGACCTCTACCGAACCGATCATTTCCCCGGTCTGGTCGCCGGACGGCGGTCGTCTGGCCTACGTTTCATTCGAGAAGAAAAAGCCGGTCATCTACGTCCATTCGCTGGCTTCCGGCCAGCGCCAGATCGTGGCCAATTTCAAGGGTTCCAACTCGGCACCGGGCTGGTCGCCGGACGGTCGCAAGCTGGCTGTCGTCTTGTCGAAAGATGGCTTCTCGCAGCTCTATTCGGTCAGCGCCGATGGCAGCGGCCTGCAGCGCCTGACCCAGTCGTCGGGTATCGACACCGAGCCACGCTATTCGGCCGACGGCGGCACGATCTATTTCACCTCCGATCGCGGCGGCAGCCCGCAGGTCTACCAGATGGCAGCCACCGGTGGGGATGTCCGTCGTGTCACCTTCGAGGGTAGCTACAACGTCTCGCCGCGTCCGTCGCCGGACGGCAAGAGCCTCGCATTCATCAGCCGCCGTGAAGGCCGCTTCCAGCTCGCCGTGATGGATCTGGCCAGTCGCCAGGTCCAGGTGGTGAGCGACTCGAACAAGGACGAATCGCCAAGTTTCGCCCCGAATAGCCGCATGATCCTGATCGCCACTGATGTTGGCGGGCGCGGCGTACTATCGGCTGTCTCCAGCGATGGCAGGATCAAACAACGTCTCACGGTCGCCGCAGGTGATGTTCGCGAACCGGCCTGGGGCCCCTACTATCAATAATCCTCACATCCATCCGGAGAACTTTGTGAAAAAACTGCTTATCCCCGCCCTGCTGTCCGCCATCCTCGTCGGTTGTTCGACCACCCCGCTGCCGGAAGATACCGCCGGCGCCCCGGTCGAGTCCCGCAGCGGTGCCTCCACCGGCGTTGCCTCGGTGACCGCCGGCGGTGTTGACGCCAACGGCCTGCCGCGCGAACTGACCGATCCGAAGAGCAAGCTGTCGCAGCGCAGCATCTACTTCGACCTCGACAAGTATGAAGTCAAGGACGAGTACAAGGATCTGGTCGCCTCGCACGCCAAGTATCTGAGCGCCAACAAGGGATTCAAGGTTCTGCTGCAAGGCAATACCGACGAGCGCGGCAGCCGCGAATACAACCTGTCGCTCGGCCAGAAGCGGGCTGAAGCCGTCAAGCGTTCGCTGACCCTGCTCGGCGTCTCGGAAGCCCAGATCGAATCCGTCAGCCTCGGCGAAGAAAAGCCGAAGGACGCCGGTCATGACGAAGCTGCCTGGTCGCAAAACCGTCGTGCCGACATCCTGTACAAGGGTGCTGACGGTCGCGGCGAGTTCTAAGCATCATGCGCCCGGTTCGAATCGCCCTTTTTATCGCCGCGCTGGGGGCCGCCCAGGCCCACGCCGGCGTGTTTGACGACGAAGAAGCGCGTCGCCAGGTTGCCGATCTGCGGATCAAGACCGAGGCGCGATTCGACCAGCAGGCCAAGGGCCAGCTGGATCTGGCCAGCCAGATCCAGCGCCAGGCCGACGAGATTGCCCGCCTGCGCGGCCAGATCGAAACGCTCAACTATGAGCTTGAAACAGCCAAGAAGCGCCAGCAGGACTTCTATCTCGATCTCGATACCCGCCTGCGCAAGTTTGAAACGACCGACAGTGCGAATGCCACGGTCAACCCGGAAAACGCGCCAAATTCCAAACCGGCCACCGACCCGGCCAAGGAAAGTCAGGACTACGAAGCCGCTCTGAACCAGTTCAAGGCCGGCAAGTACAAGGAGGCCGCCGCCGGTTTCGCAGCCTACGTGCAGAAATATCCGGCCAGTTCGCTGGCTCCCAATGCTCAGTACTGGCTTGGCAACGCCTGGTACGCCCAGCGTGACTGCAAGCGCGCCATCGAGGCGCAGAGCGTGGTCACCACCAAGTACGCCGACAGCCCCAAGGCGCCCGATGCCTGGCTGGCCATCGCCACCTGCCAGCAGGAAATGGGCAACCCGACGGGCGTCAAACGCTCGCTGGAAACAGTCATTACCAAATACCCGGGTACCCCGGCTGCCGATGCGGCACGCGATCGCCTGAAGAAGAAGTAATTGGCTTTGCGTCTCACCGAAATTTTCTACTCCCTGCAGGGAGAAGCGTCGCGCGCCGGCCTGCCGACCGTATTCGTCCGCCTGACCGGCTGTCCCCTGCGTTGCACCTGGTGCGATACGACCTACAGTTTTACCGGCGGCGAACCGGCGACAATCGAATCCGTGCTGGTTGAAGTCGGCAAGTACCCGGCCCGCCAGATCTGCGTCACCGGCGGCGAGCCGCTGGCGCAGAAAGACTGCCTGCCGCTGCTCACGGCGCTCTGCGACGCCGGCTACGACGTCTCGCTGGAAACCTCCGGGGCGCTCGATGTCGCAGGCGTCGACCCGCGCGTGGCGCGGATCATGGACCTCAAGGCGCCGGATTCCGGCGAGTTGGCCCGGAACATGTGGAGCAACCTGGATGTGCTCAACCCGCGCGACGAGATCAAGATCGTCATCGCCTCGCGCAGCGACTACGAATGGGCTCGCGATGTCCTGCGCGAAAGACAGCTTGATCGCCTCTGTCCGGTGCTTTTGTCGCCGGCCGGCGGACTCATCGAGCCCCAGTCACTGGCCGACTGGATCCTCGAAGATGGCCTCAACGTGCGCTTCCAGCTGCAGTTGCACAAGCTGCTTTGGGGTAACATGAAGGGAAAATAAAGGAGGAGACGGTCATGGAAAGTAATCGCCGCAAGTTTTCCCGCATTCCCTTCCAGGCCGAGGCCAGCCTTTTCTTGCCCGATGGCGAATACGTCGTCGAGGTGCTCGATCTCTCGCTCAAAGGCGCGCTGATCCATCCCAATGCCAACGTCTTCATTACGGTTGGCACCAACTGCACCCTGAAAATCCGCCTCGACCATTCCGGGTCAAGCATCCGCATGGACGCCACCATCGTCCATCATATGGCCAATTACTACGGCCTGGCGTGTCGTGACATCGACCTCGACAGCGTTACCCATCTGCGGCGGCTGGTCGAGCTCAATCTGGGTGATGAAGATATGGCGGAGCGGGAATTCTCCCTTCTGACGCACGATTGACTTCGGCGGTGATCGAGGCGCTTCAATATTAGCGCTTGCTGAATAACGCAGACATTCGCCATAATCCGTTTCGGAGCCCCCGATCATTCAAACCAATTCACGGGGGTAACATGGTTCTGGGAGGATCCATGGCCGAACGACGTCATTACCGTTGTTCGGCGCCGTGCAGGATGGACCCGCCCTTTGGCAAGCTTGAGTCTCATGACGTCTGGCCATCTTGTTGAGCATCCATGCTGTTTGAGCGAAGGCGCTCCGGAAGCTCCTGTTCGTTCAATCGGGCTGTGCGCGATTCAGCATGCGATCTTTGAAAATGCCGGCCGTGCAATCATCCTGACCGATCCTGATGGGCTGATCGTCTATTTCAACAGGGCCGCCCAGAAACTGCTTGGCTACACCTGGGACGAGGTGGTGTATCGGACGACCCCGATGATCTTCCATCTGGCCGATGAAGTGACCAGTCGGGCCGAGGCCCTGGCGGCCGAATTGCAGCGACCCGTGGCGGCCGGATTTGACGTATTCATTGCCAGCCTGGGAATCAAGGCGCAATACGATGCAGACTGGACAATGGTTCGCAAGGATGGCTCGCGGCTGCCGGTGAGCCTCGCGGTCAGTGTCTTGCACGATACGCAGGGACGCGTGCAGGGTTATCTCGGCATTGCCGCGGATATTTCAGTTCGGCGAAAGCTCGAGCAGGACTTGCGTATCGCAGCGATTGCCTTCGAATCACAGGCTGCGATTCTGGTCACCGATGCCAGCCAGCGCATCCTTCAGGTCAATGCTGCATTTACCCAACTGACCGGCTATTCTGCTGACGAGGCGGTCGGGCAGACCCCCAAGTTGCTCAAGTCCGGGCGCCAGGAAAATGCGTTTTATCAAGACATGTGGGACGCGCTTGTGCAGGAAGGGCATTGGCAGGGCGAAATCTGGAATCGTCGCAAAAATGGCGAAATTTATCCCGAATGGCTAACCATCAATGGCGTGCGTGATGCCCGTGGCGAGATCACCCATTACGTCAGCACGTTTTCCGACATCAGCAATCTCAAAGTGGCGGAATCGGAAATCCATAACCTGGCTTTCTACGATCCGTTGACCGGGCTGCCCAATCGCCGTTTGCTGCTCAACCGCATCAACAAGGCCAGTGCTGCCGGCAAGCGGAGCGGCAAATACGGCGCTTTGCTGATCATCGACATCGATCATTTCAAGACCTTGAACGATACGCTCGGTCACGACGTTGGCGACCACCTGCTGGTTGAGGTGGCGATCCGTCTGGGCGACTGCATCCGCGAGGGAGATACGGCTGCCCGTCAGGGCGGAGACGAATTTGTCGTGATGCTCGAAGAGTTGGGCAGCGATCCGGAAAGTGCCGGCATCCAGGCCGAAATGGTCGCCGAGAAAATTCGTGCTGAGCTCGGCAGGCCCTATTTTCTGGGCGAGGATACCGAATATGTGCGCACGGCGAGCATTGGCATCAGCCTCTTCCTGGGCCAGGAAAAATCGACCGAGGTGCTGCTCAAGCAATCCGATATTGCCCTCTACAAGGCCAAGGATGCCGGTCGAAACACCATACGATTCTTTGACAACGCGATGCAGACGGCACTTGATGAACGGGCTGCGCTGGAGGCTGGTTTGCGGCGGGCGCTGGCGCGGGGGGAACTGCTGCTGCATGTTCAGCCACAGGTCGATGCCCAACGCCGGCTGATCGGCGCAGAAGCCCTGCTGCGCTGGCAACCGCCCGGCCAACCGATGGTGCTGCCGGGAGAATTCATAGCTCTCGCCGAAGAGACCGGGCTGATCGTCGAAGTCGGACTATGGGTCCTCGACACGGCGTGTGCCGGTTTGCGCCGCTGGGCCAATGATCCGCGGACGAGTAGTCTGTCGATGGCGGTCAACGTCAGTGCCCGGCAGTTTCGTCAGGCCGAATTTGTCATGCAGGTTTGTGACGCGCTGAACCGCCATGGCGCAAATCCGTGCCTGCTCAAACTGGAACTGACGGAAAGCCTGCTGCTCGACAATGTTGAAGATACGGTGGCCAAAATGCAGGCCCTGCGGGCAACGGGCGTACGCTTTTCACTAGACGATTTCGGTACTGGCTACGCCTCGCTGGCTTACCTGAAGCGATATCCCTTCGAACAACTCAAGGTCGATCGATCCTTCATCAGCGATATCACGCACAGCGCCGATGCAGCGGCCATCGTCCGGGCGATCATCGCCATGGGCAATACGCTGCGCCTTGGGGTGGTGGCTGAAGGTGTCGAGGCCAGCGTTCAGCACGACTATCTGGTTGAACACGGCTGCTGTCAGTTTCAGGGTTACCTGTTCGGTAAACCGATGTCCTTCGCCGATTTTGATGCGGCTCTGGAGGGATTGTCCGGGCAGCAGTTGGATGAGTGCGATGACTGGGTGATCTAGATCCCGAGATAGCGATGCCAGATGTCGTGATCGGCATCCAGATCGGCCGATGTGCCGTGCCAGACGACCTGCCCGCGCTCGATAATGGTGTGGCGGTCGGCCAGCCCGATCAGTTTCTCGACATATTTGTCGACGACCAGAATGCTTTGCCCATCGGCCCGTAGCCGGGACAGGCAGGCCCAGATTTCCTCGCGGATCAGCGGGGCCAGCCCTTCGGTCGCTTCGTCGAGAATGAGCAGGCGCGGGTTGGTAACCAGCGCCCGGCCGATGGCCAGCATCTGCTGTTCGCCGCCGGAAAGTTGGTTGCCGAGGTTTTTCGAACGTTCGAGCAGGCGCGGGAAGAGGTCGTAAACCCGGGCCGGTGTCCATGGCTCGCCGACGCCGCGCCGGTTGGCGAAAAATGCCACCAAATGCTCGTCGACCGTGAGATTCGGGAAACACTGACGCCCTTCCGGCACCAGCGCAATGCCGGCCCGGCCGATGCGGTCGGGGCGCTGGCCATCGATGCGTTCGCCGGCAAAGCGGATCGTCCCTGCCTTGACCGCCTGCAGACCGCAGATGGCGCGCAGGGTCGTCGTCTTGCCCATGCCGTTGCGGCCGAGCAGCGTCGCCGCTTCGCTTTCGTTCATGCTCAGGTCGAGGCCGAACAGCACCTGGCTTGGGCCGTAAGCGACTTCGAGGCCACTGATTTCAAGCAAGGCGCTCACAGATCGTCTCCGAGATAGGCGCGGCGGACTGCCGGGTTGGCGCGCACCGCTTCCGGCTCGCCGGTGCAGATCAGCTGGCCGTTGACCAGCACCGAAATGCGGTCGGCCAGCCGGAAGACGGCGGCCATGTCGTGCTCGACGAGCAGGATGGTGACGTGGCGGGCCAGGTGTTCGATGAGTTCGACCATGCGCGCCGATTCTTCCGGGCCGGTGCCGGCCATCGGCTCGTCGAGGAGCAGCATTTTCGGCTTGGTGGCCAGCGCCATGGCCAGTTCGAGCGCCCGTTGTTCGCCGTGGGCGAGGTTGCCGGCGACGGCGTTTACGCGGTGTTCGAGGCCGACTTGCACGAGATATTCGCGTGCTTCGTCGAACAGCGCTGCCTCGCACCTGACTGGCTTCCAGAAGCGGAAACTGCTGCCGGCATCCGGTCGCCCCTGGACAGCCAGCGCGACGTTGTCGAGGGCCGAGAGGCCGAGGAAGACGTTGGTGATCTGGTACGAACGCGCCATGCCGGCGGCGACCCGCTGGTGCATGGCCAGTCGCGTCACATCCTGGCCGGCAAAATGCACGCCGCCCGAATCCGGTTGCAGGGCGCCGGAAACGTGATGGATGAAGGTTGTCTTGCCGGCGCCGTTGGGGCCGATCAGGGCATGGACTTCGCCGGCCTCAACGCTGAAATTGACGTCTTTTAGCGCGTCGACCGCAGCAAAGCGGCGCGATAGCTGGCGAACTTCGAGCAACGCTTCAGCCATGTTTTTTCCCGAACAAGGCGGCCACGCCCTTCGGTGCAAAGAGCACGACGCCGAGCAGGATCAGACCCAGCGCGATGTGCCAGTGCGGCGTGAAGCCGACCAGTACTTCCTCGAGGCAGAGCAGGATCAGCGCACCGACCGCGCCACCATAGAGGTAGCCAACGCCGCCGATGATGACCATGACGAGCAGCGTGCCGGATTGCGTCCACACCAGCAGGTTGGGGCTGGCCAGCCCGGTCAGGTTGGCGAGCAGGGCGCCGGCCAGCCCGGCCAGGGCGCCGCCGAGCGCGAAGCAGATCAGGCGATAGCGGAAAACCGGGTAGCCGAGCGCTTCCATGCGCGTCTCGTTTTCGCGGATGGCCTGGATGACCCGGCCGAAACGGGCGTCGGCCAGCCGGCCAAGAAACAGCATTGCCACGGTCAACCCGAAAAAAGCCGCAAAATAGAAATGCGTGTCGTCGGCCAGCGAGACGCCGGCCAGCGTCATCCGGCCGACCAGCGGCAAACCGTCATCACCGCCCCAACTGCGGGCCGAGATGAACAGGTAATAGGCCATCTGGGCGAAAGCCAGCGTGATCATGATGAAATAGACACCGCGCGTGCGCAGGCTGATGGCCCCGACGGCCAGCGCGAAAATCCCGGCAACGGCCATGGCCAGCGGAAAGGCGATGAGCGCCTCGTTGATGCCGGCTTGCTGGCAAATCGCCGCCGCGTAGGCGCCAATGCCGAAGAAGGCCGCATGGCCGAGCGAGAACATGCCGCCAAAGCCGAGGACCAGATTGAGGCTGGAGGCGGCCAGCGCGAAGATCAGGATGCGCGTGGCGAAGCCGATGTAGAACTCCTGGCCGAAGGCAGTCAGGCCAAACGGCAAGGCGGCCAAAAGCAGCAAGAGCGCGACGGCCACCGGCTTCTGATACGGAGCGGCACGGTAGAAAGCCATCAGGCGCGCGCCGGGAAAAGGCCTTGCGGCTTGAAGAACAGGATGCCGGCCATGAGCAGGTAAATCAGGATCGAGGCCAGCGCCGGGCCGAGCGTCGAAGCAGCGTCAGCCGGGAGCAATGCGCGCAGCAAGGTCGGCAACAGCGCCCGGCCGAGCGTATCGACCGAGCCGACGATCAGGCTGCCGACCAGCGCGCCGCGAATCGACCCGATGCCGCCGATGATGATGACGACGAAAGCCAGGATCAGCACGCTCTCACCCATGCCGACCTGAACGGCGAGCAGCGGCCCGAGCAGTCCGCCGGCCAGCGCACAGAGCGCCGTACCGAAAACGAAGACGGCGGTGAAAAGCGCTTGCACGTTGATGCCGAGCGCTTCGGTCATTTCCCGATTCGACGCACCGGCCCGCACCCACATGCCGACCCGGCTTTTCGCCACGACCAGGTAGAGCAGCCCGGCAACGGCGAGACCGAAGGCGATGATGACCAGCCGGTAGGCTGGATAGAAAAAATCACCGATTTCGACCGGCCCGGCCAGTGCATCCGGCGGATTGAGCATCACCGGCTGGGCGCCCCAGATGACCCGCACGGCTTCATTGGCAATGAGGATCAGCGCGAAAGTGGCGAGTACCTGCGACAGGTGGTCGCGTTTGTACAACTGGCGGAACAGCGACAGCTCGAGCGGCAGTCCGAGCACGGCCGCGCCCGCCACCCCTGCGCCCAGCCCGATCCAGAACGAATCCGCCGCCTGGGTGGCTGCCGCAACGAAGTAAGCGCCGACCATGTAGAGCGAGCCATGGGCCAGATTGATGCAGTCCATGATGCCGAAGACGAGCGTCAGCCCGGCCGCCAGCAGAAAAAGCATGAGGCCGAACTGGAGGCCGTTGAGGGCTTGTTCGAGGATGAGTTGAGTCATGGGGGAAACCCCGTCATTCCCGCCGATGCGGGAACGACGGTTGAGGCGATCACTTCATCTTGCAGGATGCAACGTAGGCATCCGCATGATTGGTGAAAATGGTGCCCATGGTCTTGTTGGTGACCCGGCCGCTGGCGTCCTTGCCGATGGCGCGCAGGTAATAGTTCTGCACCGGGTAATGATTGGTGTTGAACTTGAAGTCGCCGCGCACGGACTTGAAGCGTTTGGCTTCGAGCGCCTTCTGCAGCGCCGCCTTGTCTTCGACCTTGCCCTTCACGTCGCGCACGGCGCCGTCCATCATGAGCGCCGCGTCGTAGCCCTGCGAAGCGTAGAGCGAGGGCAGGCGGTTGTATTCCTTCTGGAAGTCGGCGACGAAGCGCTTGTTTTCGGCGTTATCCATGTCGTGCGCCCAGTGCGACGAGTTGAACATGCCCATCATCGAGGGGCCGACCGCCTTGATGACGTCCTCGTCAGCCGAGAAGCCGGGAGCGAACAGTTGCGTGTCGCGCGACAGGCCGGCGGCGACGAACTGTTTGACGAAGTTGATGCCCATGCCGCCGGGCAGGAAGAAGAACAGGGCGTCGGGCTTCAGGCTGCGGATCTGCGCCAGTTCGGCCGCGTAGTCGAGCTGGCCGAGTTTGGTGTAAACCTCTTCGGCGACCTTGCCCTTGTAGTAGCGCTTGAAGCCGGAGACGGCGTCCTTGCCGCCCGGGTAGTTCGGGGTGACGATCACGACGTTCTTGTAACCCTTGTCCTGGACGATCTTGCCGACGGCTTCGTGCAGGTTGTCGTTCTGCCAGGCGACGTTGAAGAAGAAGGGGTTGCACTGCTCGCCGGCGTATTGCGACGGGCCGGCATTGGCCGAGATGTAGAAGGTCTTGTTCTCGAAGACGCTGGGGCCGACGGCGAGCATGATGTTGGAGAAGACGATGCCGGTCATGAAATCGACCTTGTCCTTCTTGAGGAAGCGGTCGGCCGCCTGCTTGGCGATGTCCGGGCTTTGCTGGTCATCGGCGATCAGCACTTCGGCCGGCAGGCCGCCCAGTTTGCCATTGAGTTGCTTCATCGCCAGATTGAAACCGTCGCGGATGTCGACGCCAAGGCCGGCACCCGGGCCGGACAGCGTGGAGACGAAGCCGACCTTGATCCGGTCCGCAGCGTGGGCGGAGCCGGCCAGCATCAGTGCAGCGGCAAGGACAGTCAGGCGAAGCGACATTCGTATCTCCAGTCAGGGGGCGCAATACGGCAAATTGTAGCGCAGGAACAAGCAGATACCGGGTCAAAAGGGGCCGAAATTCAGGTATATTCGCGCCCCATGATGAAGCCAGCCGTCGTTCTCCTTTCCGGTGGACTTGATTCCGCCACTTGCCTCGCCATTGCCCGCAGCCAGGGTTTTGACTGTTATTGTCTGTCGTTCAACTACGGCCAGCGTCACTGTGCCGAGTTGCAGGCGGCCGAGCGGGTCGTCAAGGCCCTCGGCGCCGTCGAGCATCGGGTGCTCAATCTCGGGCTGGCCCAGTTCGGTGGCTCGGCCCTGACCGATACCAACATCAATGTCCCGATCGACGGTGTGCAGCCGGGTATTCCCGTCACCTACGTGCCGGCGCGCAACACCATCATGTTGTCGCTGGCCCTGGCCTGGGCCGAGGTGCTGGGCAGCCGTGACATTTTCGTCGGCATCAATGCGGTTGATTATTCGGGCTACCCGGATTGCCGGCCGGAGTACCTTGCCGCTTTTGAGAAGATGGCCAATCTGGCCACGCGGGCCGGCGTCGAGGGCGTCAAGTTGAGCATTCATGCGCCGCTGATCGACCTTTCCAAGGCCGACATCATCCGCACCGGCGCGGCGCTCGGCGTCGATTACGGACTGACCGTTTCCTGTTACCAGGCCGATGAACTTGGCCGGGCCTGTGGTGTCTGCGATTCATGTCGCCTGCGTGCCGAAGGTTTCGCCGCCGCCGGTTTGCCCGACCCGACCCTTTACCGAGCCTGATCATGGAAATTGCTGCCCTGTCGAATACCGTTCTCTGGCTGGCTTTTGCCGTTTCCTTCGTGTTTGGCGCCATCGGCCAGAAAACCCATTTCTGCACCATGGGGGCAGTTTCCGACATCGTCAATATGGGCGATTGGGGCCGCATGCGCATGTGGCTGCTGGCCATCGGCGTCGCCATTCTGGGTGCTGGTGCGCTGCACTCGGCGGGGTTGATCGACCTCGGCAAGTCGATTTATCGGACACCAAATTTCACCTGGCTTTCCTACATTGTCGGCGGTCTGACTTTCGGTATCGGCATGGTCTTCGCCTCCGGTTGCGGCTCGAAGACGCTGATCCGCATCGGCGCCGGCAACCTCAAATCGTTGGTCGTTTTTCTGGTGCTCGGTCTCGTTGCTTACATGACCATGCGCGGCGTGTTCGGCGTTTTTCGTGTCAATGTGCTGGAAAAAGCGACGATCACTTTTCCCGGCGGCCAGGATATTCCGGCGCTGCTGATGGCCGCCGGCCTGGAAGCGAAGACGGCGTTTTGGCTGGCCGTGCTCGCCATCGGTGGCGGCCTGACTGCATTCTGTTTGCTCAATCGCGATTTCTGGACGCTCGACAATCTGCTTGGCGGTCTTGGCACCGGCCTGGCCGTCGTTGCTGCCTGGTACATCAGCGGCCACCTCGGCTATCTGGCCGAACATCCGGATACGCTCGAAGAAGCTTTTCTGGCGACCAACAGCGGCCGCATGGAGTCGCTGACCTTCGTCGCACCGCAGGCTTATACGCTGGAATTGCTGATGCTGTGGTCCGACACCAGCCGTACGATGACTTTTGCCATCGCCACGGTACTTGGCGTCATCGCCGGCTCGGGGACCTGGGCCTTGCTGACCGGAAATTTCCGCTGGGAAGGCTTCGCCAGCGTTGAAGATACGGCCAGCCACCTGATCGGCGCCGCCCTGATGGGTTTTGGCGGCGTGGTGGCGATGGGGTGCACGGTGGGTCAGGGGATCTCCGGTTTTTCGACCCTGGCGCTCGGCTCCATCGTCACCTTCCTGGCCATCGTCGCCGGCGCCGCGGCAACGCTCAAGTTCCAGTACTGGCGCGTGATGCGCGAAGCCTGACCGGCATTGCCACGGTCAACCGGAAATTCTGGCCAAAATTGAAACTGCTCAGTTGCCTTCGTTTTCCTTGAGTTTCTCGATGATCAGCGGGAAGGCGCCCGAGCCGATCAGGGCGATGGCCGAGACGATGAAGGCCAGGCCGGCCATCGGGTCGTCGAGCACCGGATGAATGCTGGCGCCAAAGCCGGCGAGGCTGATCGCGCCGGGAATGGCGCAGAGAACGCCCAGGGCGGTCAGGGCAACAAAAGAGAATGGGTAGCGGCGCATGGTGTGAGTGTAGACGAGCGCCCGATTCGGCGCGATGATAGGCCGCTATTTTAACGTTTCAGGAGATGCTCATGAACCGTCGCGATTTTTTGCGTTCAGTCGCCGCCATCTCGGCGCTGGGGGCGGTCGAGTTCACCCCGTGGCAGGCCGTGAGCGCCTTCGCCCGGGAGGTCGATGACTTCGTCCGTGGCCCGGCCATCAAGGACTACCCGCTGCGCCAGATTTCGCGGCACGTGTCGATCATCTTCACGCCTGACGCTTTCCCGACCCCGGAAAACCAGGGGATGATGAGCAATGTGACCTTCGTCAATACGAGCAAGGGCATCGTCGTCGTCGATACCGGCGCTTCGGTGCAGATCGGCGAAATGTCCATCCGGCAACTGGAAAAGCATCTGAAAAAGCCGGTCATCGCCATCATCAACACGCATTATCACGGCGACCACTGGCTCGGAAATCACGCTTACGTCGACCGCTTTGGCGACAGCCTGCCGATCTATGCCCATCCCGGCACCATTCAGGCGGTCAAGGGCATTCAGGGCAGTCTCTGGCTGACGCTGATCGAAAAGTCGACCAATCAGGCTTCGCTCGGCACCCGCATCGTGCCGCCCAATACCCCGCTCGAACATGGCGCGGTGCTCAAGTTCGGCGATGTCACGCTGCGCATCCATCACTACGGCACCGTGCATACCCCCTTCGACCTCTGTGTCGAGGTTGTCCAGGATGGCGTCACGCTGGTTGGCGACATCGCGATGGACCGACGCATTGCCAACATGGACGATGGCTCCTACCTCGGCACCTTCAAGGCCTATGACACGCTGATCAAGAAAACGGGGACCCGGATCTGGCTGCCGGCGCATGGCGAACCGGGCGAGCATGTGCTGAAGTGGAACCGCGAGCTGTTCGAGGGCATCTACCGTCCCTGCGAGCAAGCCGTCAAGGATGGTCTGGCGCTTGAGGATGCCAAGGCGCTGGTTCTCAAGGATCCGCGTGTGGCCTGTCGGGCGAAGGAAACCAAGGGTTTCGAGGCGAATATCGGCAAGTACGTCAGCATCGCCTATCTGGAAGCCGAGGCGGCCGGTTTCTGAGTCATCTTCGGCGCTGTCGAGCCCGGGGCTCAACTGCTCTGGCGGATGCTCTCCGGCAAGCGCGCCTGCAGCCACTTGAGCATGATTACAAACAACTTGTCCGGATCGACCGGCTTGGCGATGAAATCGTTCATGCCGGCGTCCAGGCAAAGTGTGCGGTCTTCGGCAAAGGCATTGGCGGTCATGGCGATGATCGGCGTTTCGGCGTAACCGTCAATCTCCCGGATGGCTTGGGTGGCGCCCAAGCCGTCGAGCTCAGGCATCTGCATGTCCATCAGGATCAGGTCGTAGCGGCGGTTGATCGCCATGTCGAGGGCTTGAGCGCCGTCCCCGGCAATATCGACCGTGAAGCCGAGCATTTCCCGGAGCAGTTCGAGGGCAACCTCCTGATTGACCCAGTCATCCTCGGCGACAAGGATGTGGCAACCCGGAAATTCGGCCCGCAAGGCGTGCTCGGCGGCGACGCCGGACTGATGCATTTCGGCAGATTCGGCAGGCGCCGCCTGGGCCCGACGCAAGCGAACGGTGAAGGTGAAGACGCTACCGGCCCCCAGCGTGCTGACCACCTGAATTTCGCCACCCATCAGGCGAACGAGCCGCTGGCAGATGGGGAGACCCAGCCCGGTGCCGCCATATTTGCGCGTCGTCGAACCATCGGCCTGCTCGAACGGGTTGAAGATGCGTTCGACCGCCTCCGGCGCAATGCCAATGCCGGTATCCCAGACCGACAGCTCAAGCAGAACAGACTCGCCGTCATCCTCCGCAATGCGGGCGACGACGCGAACTTCGCCGCGCTCGGTGAATTTGATGGCATTGCCAGCCAGATTGAGCAGAATTTGTTGCAGGCGCAGGGGGTCGCCGAGAAGCTGCAGTGATTTGAGACGCGAATCGATATCGAGAATAAAACGCAGGCGGGCCGATTCGGCGCGGGGGGCCAGCAGACTGGCCAGTTCATCGGTCAGGGCGTCGACCATGAAGGCAGTCTGTTCTAGCGTCATCCGGTCGGCATCGATTTTCGACAGGTCGAGAATATCGTTCAGCAGCTGCAACAGGTGGTTGGCAGCATTGTCGATTTTGCCCAGCTTGTCCATCTGGCCTGGATCCTGATTGTTGCGCCGGAGCATGTAGGTCATCCCGATGATGGCGTTCATCGGTGTCCGCAGTTCGTGGCTCATGTTGGACAGGAATGTGCTCTTGGCGCGGCTGGCCGCCTCGGCCGCCTCCTTGGCCAGGGACAAGGCCTGGGTTCGCTCCTGCACCGTGTCCTCAAGATGATCGCGCTGGTCAGCCAGTTGTCCGTCGCGCTCGGCGATCTCGCTGAGCATGCTATTGAAGGCATTGCCCAGATGGCCGATTTCGTCATCCGAATAGATCCTGGCTTGCCGCGTGTAATCCTTCGATTCGGCTACGAATTGAGCCGTATCGGTCAACGACCCCAGCGCAGCGAGAATCGATGCCAGCATTTGCCGGGCGATGGCGAAGGCGATAACGAACGATATGGCCAGTGCCAGCAAGGACAGTGTCAAGTTCCAGGCGATCGCCCGCCAGACGGCGTCAAGACTGGCTGAAATGGAGACTGTGCCGACCACTTCATCGTCCGAGCGGATGGGTACGGCAACGGTGACCGACGACCAATCGGCATAGACCGCCCGTTCACGGTGCGGCTTGTCGCCAAGGCCGACCTGGGCCGGTAACGGCCGTTCAGCATCGTAGCGATAGTGAAAGTCGGAGGTGATACCAATCAGACGTACCGCCAGCACATCCTTGTGTTCGGCAAACGAGCTGAGCAGGCGTTTGGCGCCCATGACATCGCGGAACTCGATGACGGCCGAAGCATTGAAGGCGACGACGTCGGCCATCGCAAACAACTCGGTTGTTTTGGCCTGTCGCCGCTGATCGATCTCGCGCACGGCAAAGGTCAGGAAGGAAAGCAGCAGGCCGACGCCGAGTGAAGCCGCAATGGCCAGCGCGATTTTTTTCCGGATGGTCTGGCGAGCGTTCATCGTTCACCTCCAATCACCCGGTTGGCCAGTCGCATCATTTGCGAACTCGGGGTCAATCCATGTCGGGCCAGCGTGTCCGCATTGACAATGAATTGCACGCGGCCGCCGGTCCGCAGAAGCTCGATGCCGCCACCTGATCGGGCAAAACCATCAGCATTGCTGGCCGCCAGAATAGGCATCCCTTGTATCCAGCGTAAAACCGCACCAATGCGTGCCTCTTCGACATCGGGGATGTAGAGCAACTGGCAGTGTTGCATGTCGTCGGGGCTGCTGACCCGGCGAATGCGCAGTTCCTTGCCGCCGATCACGCGTCCCTCATGGTTGCTCAGGTACGGCCCCAGCGTATCGCGGCCAAACAGACAGATGGTAGCCGTGTTCCGGTTGCTGGCCGGCCACTCGACATATTTCAGGAAATTGACGAGATAGGCGGATTCCAGTTGCGGCTCGGAATCAGGTTGGGCAAAAGCCAGCGAAACGCTGGTGAGCAGCAGGGCTGCCAGCCAGCGAAGCGGACGGTTTCGCAGAGAACTGAAGGCGGCAGCGCGCACGATCAGAATTTCCAGCGTGCCGACAAAAGTAGCGACGGTTCGATGATTACGGGCGTCGCGGGAACGTAATCAGTGACATATTCAGTGCGTCGGGGCCCGATCAGATTGCGCCCGGTCAGGGCCAACTCGATATCCTTGTTGAGCTTGTACGCATAGCGCAGATCAAGCGTCACATAACCTGGGACGCGGATTGTCGTGGTGTAGGGCGAAAGCGTGCGATCAATGCTTGATGAGCCCCGGATCCAGGCATCGAACTGTTGACTCGACGATATATTCCATTGCGAGCGTAGAGAACCATAGTGCCGAGCCGTGCTGCGCTCTTCTTTCAGGCCCTGACCCTGAGCAATCGGATTGGCCGAATCGTCCATGTTCACATGCGTGAAGGCATACGACAACTGCACCCGCAACGTTGGCGCCAGAAGCCAGTCCACACTTAGTTCTGCACCGCTCAGCCAGCCATTTCCCCCGTTGGTGCGGTCCAGGTTTTGAACCGGGAGGAAGAATCCTCCGCCTATCGCTATCGCACCGTTCCCACCAAGTGAGCTCGTTACGATGTCGGAGTAACGGTATTGGAATACGGTGGCATCAAAGCTGAGTTGTTGCGTCAGCTGACTGCGGTAGCCCAGCTCGAAACCTTCCATGGTTTCTTTGTACAGTGGCTGATTGCCCGGCTGCGCATTGAGTACGACGGGGAAGGGGATGCTCGCCGTTGGCGGCTGATAGCCGACGTAAATGCTGACGTCCTGTTCGCCGCGTGACGGCATCCGCGGGGCTTTGGCATACTTGGCCCACAGCGTATCGCTGCGGGTTGGCGTCCACATCAGCGTCGCGCTTGGAGAGAAGGTGTTACCGCCCAGATTGGTCTGATCCCAGCGAGCGCCGAGGCCGAGTTGCAGGCGATCATCGACCAGCGTCCAGTTGTCGTGCAGGAAGACGCCAGTCGTATGTTGCGTGAATGCCGGTTTGGCGACGGAAATGACGTATCTCGACCATACTTCATCGGAAACCAGCCGGTGGGTTGCTCCCCACAGGAGATCGTGGCTGCCAAAGCTGTAGCGTCCCTGATAGTCGAGGTCGAACTGAGTGTTGGTGACTTCGAAGACGTTCTTCAATTCAATCGAGGTGCTGCCTACCGATGTTTGCAACGATGATTCGACGCCCTGCTCGCTCAGCCAGCGATAGCGCGCGCCTACGGTCTGGCTGGCGACCTTTTGCGTAATAGGGACCGAAGTCAAGGTTTGGAGGTTGGCCAGGTTGGGCGCGATCGGGTAGAGATCGCCTACCGACGAACTGCCGGCATTGGCCCAGACGCGGAAATCGCTGCCGCCAGACAGCGAACGGTCGAAGCGAAAATCGACCACGCCGTTGCTCAGGTCATCTTCGCTGTAACTGTCGTTGGCGAGTTGTCGCGAAGGCTCGGCATGACGTCCCTGGGCAGACAATTTCCATGTCGTGTCGGCATCGAGGCTGCCACCGACCCGGGTGTACAGCTGACCCAGACCATTGCTTCCTATCGCTCCGGCCACCATGCCGCCCGCCTGTGTGCGCGAATGGCGGCTGATGATGTTGATCACCCCGTTGACGGCATTGACGCCCCACATGGCTGCGCCCGCGCCGCGGATAACTTCGATTCGCTCGATATCCTCGAGGGGGATCGGGTCATATTCCCAGACCGTTCCTGAAAAGAAGGGATGATAGACGCTGCGGCCGTCAATCAGCACCTGCAGCTTGTTGGCAAAACGACCGTTGAAACCGCGCGCTGATACGGCATAGCGTCCGCTGTCGATCTGCGCCACCTGGATGCCCGGCACCATGCGCAGTACATCCGGCAGAGCCAGGGCACCTGAACGGCGGATGTCCTCGGCGGTAATGACAAAGGCAGCGGCGGGAACGTTGCTCAGGCTCTGGTTGCGCCGCGAAACGGACGAAACTTCGGTTTTTGTCAGGTCTTCCAGGTTGAGATCGTCATCCTGGGCAGCGTGTGCAGGATGCCATGCGACGGCCAGGGTGATGGCTGTTGCCGCACACGAAACTTTCAAGGCATTCCGAAATTTACTGTTGCGAAACAATGTGTTTTGCGCGGCACTTGGATAAGTAGTGACTATGCCATTGGTCAGGCTTCATATCAATCGGCTAATTCACGATATAGGTGCATGGAACAGCGTCGGCAGCCGTTTATGCCAAAAAAAAGCTGGCCGGATTGCTCCGGCCAGCCCTGGATGCGGCTTTGTTGGTTACTGGACTTGCTGAATGCCGGCCAGAACCCAGCCACGGCTGTTGTCGGTTGGCTTGGTCATGTGCCAGATTTCGTCGAACGGAGCCGGTGCGGCGCCCTTCTCTTCACTGATCAGGCCGGTGAAGCGGATGCTGACGATGTAGCGGTTGGCTTCTTCGGCGACATCAAGCACTTCGCCGTTGAGTTGGGCGACATCGGTTTCTTGCTTGGCGTTGCCGCGCTCGCTCATACCCATCTTGATCTCGGCGAACATTTCCGGAGAGGTGAATTCGCGGATGTCGTCAAGATTTCCGGCATCGTTCGAGGCCTGCAGACGGATGAAGTTGACCTTGGCGTTACGCACGAAGCTCTCGACGTCGAAGTCCGCCGGAATGTTGCCGCTACCGGTGGAGGCAGCAACCGAGGCGGCGGCAGAACCGCCGGCCGGCATGAAGTCGGGTTGACGTGGGGCGTTGGCACCGTAGTTGGCGCCTGCGCCGGCATACTGCATGCCACCTTGCTGGGTCGCTCCGGCCTTCTTGCGCATGAAATAGCCGACGACCATGACGACAGCCATGATCAGCAGGCCGATCATCATCATGTTGGCCAGGCCTTCGCCGAAGCCGAAATGCGAAGCCAGCGCGGCCAGGCCGAGACCGGCGGCCAGGCCAGCCAGCGGGCCCATCCACGAGCGCTTGGGTTGTGCGGCGGCGGCGCCAGGAGCGGCGGCCGGCGCCTGCTTGGCAGCCGAGGGAGGGGCGCTGGGGGAAACCGACTGGCGTTGCATGCCGGCCGAGCTGCCGCCACCGAGGCGCTTGGCTTCAGCGTCACCGATTTGCAGCGTAAAGCCGAGCACCACTGCAGCGGCCATCAGTACGAAATTCTTCATGGTTGTCTCCGTGTGGAAAAGTTGCAAGCCATAGTGTATCTGCTTCCTGTTGCAGAAAAACTAATCCATGCCTGCATTATTGTTCGTGAAAACCGAAGTGTCAGGCTGTCGTAAACAGACCGGCAACGGCTACTGGATTTGATGGAAAGTAGAAATGGACATAGGAGGCGGTCAGGCGGCCTTGCCGGAAGATCGCTTCGCCATCACGGCCATCGGTCGTGGTGGCGCGGACGAGTGGGGTGAGCGGCGTTTCGCTTTTCGAGTAATGGAAAGTGTGGCCGGCGAGGCGGCCTTCGGGGAGTTCGACGAATTGTGTACCGAGCGCGGCGATGCGCTTTTGCATGACCGAACGCCCGGCTAGCAAACCGCCAAAACGATGACTGACGCCGGCCTTGTCCACGACTTCCTTGAACAGGCTCATCATGCCGCCGCATTCGGCGAGCAGCGGCTTGCCGGCGGCGATATGGTTTTTCAGGGCCAGCCATAGCGCGGCGTGCCGACTCAGGGCGTCGGCATGGAGTTCCGGGTAGCCGCCGGGCAGCCAGACGGCATCACAATCGGGTAGCGGGTCGCCGGCGACTGGCGAGAAGAAACGTAACTCGGCACCGAGAACCTGCAGGGTTTCGAGATTGGCCGGATAGATGAAACCATAGGCGGCGTCGCAGGCGACGGCGATACGCTGGCCGGCGAGCAGCGGATTAACGTCAGGTGCTGGCGTGGCCTCGAAATTGACCGGTTTTGGCAGGTCGACCGTGGCACTGGCCTGCAGTGCATCGGCCAAGGCATCGAGGCGGGCTTCGAGATCGGTTATTTCCGCTGCCTGAAGCAGGCCGAGGTGGCGTTCGGGCAGGCTGTCGCTGCTCTTGGGCAGGGCGCCGAACCAGCCCATGACGGCTGGCAGGCTGTCGCGCAGGAGTTGCGCGTGGTAGGCGCTGCCGACGCGATTGGCCAGCACGCCGGCAAACGGCAGGCTGGGCCGATAGCTGGCCAAGCCGTGGGCGACGGCACCGAAAGTCTGGGCCATCGATCCGGCGTCGATCAGGGCCATGACCGGAATGGCAAAGCGCTCGGCGATGTCGGCCGCTGACGGTTGGCCATCAAAGAGGCCCATGACGCCTTCGACGAGAATCAGATCAGAGTCGGCTGCGGCGCGAGCCAGTCGCCAGCGCGCATCGTCTTCGCCGCACATCCCGAGATCAAGATTCTGGCAGGGGCGACCGCTGGCGAAGGCGTGAATTTGCGGGTCGAGAAAATCCGGGCCACATTTGAAGACGGTGACACGTCGGCCTTGCCGCGCGTGCAGTCGGGCCAGCGCGGCGGTGACGGTGGTCTTGCCCTGGCCGGAGGCAGGGGCGGCGATGAGCAATGCAGGACAGGCGGTCATTTTTCTTCCTTGCTGGTAACCGGTTCGATCAATACCAGTTTCCCCGTCTTTGGGTCACGGAACACTTCGCCAACCCGGTCATAGCCGGAGCCCTGCTGGGTGATGCCGGTGGCCGGGCGTTCGATCTGCTGGCCTTTCTCGACCGGCTTGGGCACCTTGAGGGCGCTTTGCGTGCCGGCGGCCAGTGCGGCGAGCAGGCCGCAGGCGAAGACGAGCATGACGTCGACCAGATTGACCAGGCTGGCGCGCGGGTCTTCGTCGTGGTCATCAAAACGGGCATCGAGCCGGGCGTAGAGGCGCAGGCGCTTGCGGGCTTGCGGGTGCTCGTGTGCTTCGCTCATTCCATGTTCTCCAATACTTCTTCGTACCAGCGGCGGCGCAGCTTGCCGATGACCAGACCGGCGATGCCGGCGACCAGGCCGAGGACGGTGGCGTCGAAGGCGACGGTGACGGCGCTGGCCAGTTGCGCCGGATCACCCTTGCCGAGCGCGGCCAGGCCGGGTCCGAGCGGGATGATGGTAGCCATCAGGCCGAGCATGGGCGGGATGCGGGCGAGCAGGTCGGCGCGCTCCAGCCGATGGCGGGCGATGGTCTGCACACGCACTACATTGCCGGCTGCCTGCAGTTTGGCGAGACCGGAAAAGCGCTCGCCGACGGCGATGCCGGCTTCGATCAGGGCGATGGCACAGGCCAGCAGCAGAGCGGCCAGGGCCGGGGCGAGCAGCCAGGTGACCGCATCGTGCAGCCAGGCAAAGGACAGGGCTTCGTTCATCAGGGACTCCTTGGGTTAGGCGCTTGGGTCAAGCATTCCGCCGGCCGAGCCACAGGCCGACGGTGAACAGGCTGAGACTGCCGGCCAGCAGGCCGAGCAGCTTGAGGGTGTGATCGATGAGGCTGGGGGTAGTGATTTCGGGGTCGCGCAGTTCGTAATAGCGGGGACTGGCTTCGGCCGGTTCAGGCGTGTTCGACGCGGACTCGGCAGCGTCTGAACTTTCCGTTTTTTGCTGTTTTTTCCGGTTGACCGTGGAAGTCGCTGCCGTAGCATCGGGCGCCGCATTGGGCGCGCTGACCAGCTCGCCACGCGCCCTGGCCAGTGTCACGCCGAGCGCCTGCGCGTCGGCGGCGTCGAGTTGCGGGGCCAGCCATTGCCACATCGGGTGATTCGGCGCCGCATGGCCGCTGCCGGGCAGGCCGTTCTTGGCGACAAGGCGGGCCAGTTCGCCGCCCATCTGCCTGATCGTTGCGGCATCGGTTTTCCAGAAACCCTTTTCGGCGGCGACCATGAAGATGGCCAGCATGTGCGCCTTGACGTGGGCGTTGTGGCCTTGGCCGAGGAATTGCGGCAGGCCAAGCCTTTGCGCATCGTCGAAGTAAACGGCCTTCACTTCATCCCACGCCCAGTTCTTGACCAGATCGGGGCGCGTCACCTGCCAGCCCCACAGGTTTTCGAGGAATTCCTGGCCCATCGTCCGTGCCCCGGCGTAGCCGTGACCCATCAGCGGCTTGAGCCAGGCGGGATTGAGGAAGCGGCCGCGCAGTTCGCCGAGCAGGGCGCTGGTCAGCGGTTCGACATCGGCCCGGCCAGGCTCGGCGTGTTGCAGGATCAACGCTTCCGGCGGCTGGCCGGTACGGCCTTCGATGGCCAGCGACAAGCCGCCGAGATAATCGAAGGCGTCGTTGTTGTCGAGCAGGCCGTAAAGGTTGCTGGCCCGCCCGTGGTAGGTGCGTTTGATGCCGTCGAGCGCCGTATCGAAGGCGGCGTGGGCGGCCTCGCCGGACTCGTCGAGGCCGTAGGCGTGGCCCATGCGGTTGCGGTAGGCGCGGCCGATTTCGTCGCGCTCGCGCCAGGCACCGGAACGCTCGGTCAGGCGATTGACGCCCGTGCCGTAAGCGCCGGGCGCATCGCCGAAAATGCGTTGGGCGGCGGCGCGGCCGGCTTCCTTCGTCGGCAGGCCGGTTTGTTCAAGGGCGGCCAGACGGGCCAGCCATTCGCGGGCAACGCGGTTGTCGGCGGCCGGTTCGTGGCCCCATGGCGCGGTCGGCACTGGCGCCAGGGCGGCGGCCAGCGCTTCCTTCAGTTCCGGCCGCTGCTCGGCCAGGCTGGCGGCAGAGGCGGCGAGCGCCAAGCGGCCAGCGCGGTCGATCAGGTTGTTGAGATTGGGATAAAGGTCGCGGAACAGGCCGGAGGTGGTGACGATGACATCGCGGCGAACGACGCCGGGCTTGAGGCGGACGTCGGTGACGATGCCACGGGCGTTCCACACCGGCTCGGTGCCCATCAGGGCGAGCGCGAAGGCGACCATGACGCCTTCGTCGCGGACGGCGTCGGAGGCCCACAGGATGACGCCTTCAGAACCTTGCCCGGTCTTGTCGCGAGCCAGCGCCTTTTGCGCCAGATCACTGCCCAGCCGGTAGCCGAGGTGGGTGGGCAGGATGTCGCCATCGACCGCGTGGAAGTTGCGCCCGGTGGGTAGCGACTCGGGTGAGCGCAGCGGGTCGTTACCCTTGCCGGGCGGAATGTAGCGGCCGTCCAGGCCGGCCAGCAGGCCCTGCATTTCAAGGCGCGGCGAGTCGATCAGTCTTTGCGTGGTAGCCGGGTCGTCAATGCCGCCCTGCTTCATCGAACCGAGCATCAGATCTAGCGCTTGTCGGCTCCAGTTGCGGCCGAATACGTGCAGGCCGTAGGGCATGAACTTTTCCTGCAGCTTGGTCAGGTAGTGGCCGACCTCGTGGGCCAGCAGGTCGTCGTCGGCCGCTTCGAAGCCGATGCCGCGTACGTCGAGCACATCGGCCATCGAGGCTTCCAGTTCGGTCTTGAGGTTCAGTTCGACGACCTTTTCGCGCATCGTTCGGGCGGCCTGCGCCTTGAGCGATTCGGAGGAAGCGGCCTCGTAGCTCTCGACGATCTGTCGCAACACCAGCAACTGGTCGTAGAGCGGCGTCGCGGCGAGCGGCGGCGTCAGGTGGTCGACGATCACCGCCAAGCCGCGTCGCTTGGCTTGTGTCCCCTCGCCGACACCATCGACGATGTAAGGGTAGATCCCGGGCAGGTCGGCGGCGATCAGGCTCGGGTAATCGTCGGCCGCCAGACCGACGGCCTTGCCGGGCAGGAATTCGTAGGTCGAATGGCGGCCGACATGAACCACGGCATCGGCTTGGAAGCGGTCGCGCAGCCAGTGGTAGAAGGCGAGATACTGGTGCGGTGGCGTGACGCTGGTATTGGCGTGCAGCAACTCTTCATCGACCTCCCAGCCACGCGGCGGCTGCGGGCCGATGAAGATGTTGCCGAAGCGCAGGCCGGGCACCAGCAGCTTGCCGCTATCGACCATGATCTTGCCCGGTGCGGCGCCCCAGCCCTTGAGCCCCTCGATGCCGTAGCCGGTCAGGCGTTTGGCCAGGGGCGCGAGGCTGGCGCAGCGCTGGCCGGGGCGATCAGCGAGGCAAGCCTGATAGCCGGCTTCGAGTGCGTTGAGGTCGCGGATGGCCTGTTGGCGTTTGGGGTGATCGGCCCCTTCGACAAGGTGATGCAGCTCCTTGAGCGCGGCATCGACCCGCTTGCGGCCGACGCCGCGCTCGTTGGCCGCTTCGGCTTCGAGCGCCTCGGCGTGCAGGCGGCCGAGCGGGCCGTCGCGCATTTCGCCCTGAACGCGGGCCGGCAGTTTGGCGAACCAGGTGGCGTAGTCGGCAGCCGGAACGTGAGCCACGGAACGGGCCAGTTCGCGCAGCGCGGCGCGATCTTCCGGCAGGTTGACGCCGTGCGCCATGATGTCGTCGAGCAATGCTTCCGGTGAGGCGGGCAGGTTGCCGACCGTATAGCCGGCGGCCTTCAGGGCATGCAGCATGTCGAACAGCGATTGCGGCACATCGAGGTTGTCGGCGCCGATGTTCTGGCGACCCGGTGGGTGGTTGTAGTAGATCACGGCGACGTGCTTGTCGGCATTGGCCTTGGCGCGCAAGGCAAGCCAGCGGCCGGCACGGCTGGCGAGGCGGTCGACTTCGGCGGCCAGGACGACGGGCGGGCGGGTTTCGATGCCGGTCAGCTTGTCCGGCAGCGCCTTGCCCAGGGCTGAAACGACGATGGGTTGGCCGATGCCCTGCAATTCCGGCAGCGCGACACGGTATTGCACCGAATCGGCCGGCAGGCCGTCCGGCGACAGGCGCCATTGGGTAGCCGTGCGCTCGCTCAGGCGAATGGCCTTGAAGACCGGTACGTCGAGTTTCCTGAAGGCGGCGCTAACGGCATCGCGGCCCTCGGCAGCGCCGACGACGAAATCCTGCAGCACGACCAGCGCCGCCGGCCTGGCCGGGGCGATCAGTTCGGGCAGACGTTCGAGCGCCTGGCGCGAGGCGCCGCCCCAGCGGGTGAGCACTTGCACGCAGGGCTGGCCCTGTTTTTCAATGGCCTGACAGAGCGCGGCCGGGGCGCTGCCCTCCATGTTCGAAAGGTCGAGGACGACGACGGTGGGCGCGGCTTTCAGGCCAAGCTGGCTGGCCTGCCCCCAGGCTGCGGCGTCGCTCAGCTCGTGCTCGCCGACGCGCAGGCGCAACGTAGCTTCCGGCCTCGGCGTGGCGAGCGGCCGTTTGGGCTCGAGCAGATGGGCGAACAGGGCCTGCGTGTTGTCGACACCGCCGGCCTGCCAAAGGCGCCGGGCGGCCAGCCAGTGGCGGGCCGCGGGGTGTGCTTCGGCAGCGGCCAGGGCATCGGTGGGTGGGGTTTCCAGTGCCAGCTGGCGCAACGTTTCGGCCGGGAAGCCGGCCAGACTGCCGGTCGCATCGCGGCTCATCAGGTTGAGGCTGGCTTCGCCGTTCATCGCCAGCACCGGCGTTTGCGGCCGGGCGTGGCGCGCCAGCACGTCTTTGAGACGGCGTGCCGGATCGCCGAACACTGAAACGGCCAGGACGCTGTCGGCCCTGCCCAGCCATTGGGCAACCTGCTTGTCGCTGGCCGCCATCAACTGGGCCGGCGTGCGCAGTGCGATGCGGTCCTGCGGCTGGCGGGCGAGATGGCGGTGCGCTGCTTCGATGGCGGTCGGCGCAGCGCGCTCGGTGACGACTGCAAACAGCGTCGCCGCCTCGGCCAGCAAGGGGGTGGCCAGGACCAGCAGGCTGGCCAGCCGGCGCAGGGTACTTGTCGGGTTCATCGAGCCGGCTGGCTGAAGCCTTGGCGGCGATCCCAATCGACGTAGAACAGGCGGCTCTGGCTGGTGCTGAACGAGTACAGCCGCTTGCCACCGGCCGCGACGACGCTTTCGCCGAGGGTGAAATCGAGCTCAGGTTCGCGCCCGGTGCGGTTATTGACGATCAATGGCAGGCCGGTCTCGGCGCTGCGTCGTTCCCACAGGTCGTCCGGCCCCATGCCGTCGACCGGCGGCCAGTTGGCTGGGGCGAGCAGGATGGCGGCGCCTTGCTGGCGGTAGCTGGCGGCTGGTTCGGGCTTGTAGGTGTCGGCGCAGATCAGCAGGCCGACCGGGATTCCGTCGACCATGAAAGGCGCGCCGCCGCTGCCGGGCGTGGACCAGCTTTCGGCTCCGCCATGCACGCGCTGCTTGCGGTAGGCGCCCTGAATGACGCCGTCGCGGTCGATGGCAACGACGCTGTTGTGCAGTTTGCCGCTCTTTGCGTCGCGCTCGGCAAAGCCGACGAAGAGCGCCACCCGGTTGTCGCGGGCGATGGCGGCCAGCGTGCTGATCCAGGCGTCGGGAAAGGGGGCGATCCAGTCGGTGCCGATGCGGCTGGCGAAGTTGTAGCCGGTTTCGGCCAGTTCCGGCGTCATGATCCAGTTGGCGCCGTGGCTGACCGCCTCCTGAATGCCGGCTTCGATGCGGGTGCGGTTGCCGGCGATGTCGCCGGGGATCGCGTCGAGATGAAGCAGGGCGATGCGCAGCGCGTCCGGCGCTTTGGCCGGAGCGGCGGCAGGCGTTGCGAAACGCTTGGCACCCGGCAGGAAAAAGCCGTTTTGCTTGCCGAGGGCTTCGATTACCGCCTGGTGGCTGGCCTTGCCGATCAACTCGCCGATCCGGCTGTGGCCGCCGGTGTAGCTGGCCTGCGGCCCTTGCATGCCGGAGACGACGATGATGCTGTCGGTACCGGTCCCCGTCGCCTGCACGGTCTTGGTGTAAGTGCTCGGTACGTTGAGGTCCTGCAGCGCCGCCGTCTTGCCTTCGGTGACGGTGATCAGAGCACGTGCCATTGCCGCGTCAGTCAGGCGGATATTGGTCAGCAGCATGATGTTTATCGTGCCGGCCGGCTCGTTGCCTTCAATGTAGGTGCCGGCATCGACGCCGGTGCGGATGGCGTTGCTGCGGGCACCGGCCGTCGCCAGCACGGTGACGGTGAGCGGGCCGTAGCTTTGGGTGACGACCGCCAGGTTGTCGAGATCGGCGGCCGTAGACATCCCGGCGACCACCGATTTGTCCAGCTTTAGCTGGGCGGCCATGTTCTCATGCACATGCTCGGCATAGGCTTTGCCGCCCCGGCCATCCTGGCCCATGAAGCGCATGCCGAGTTTTTGCCAGAGTAGCGGGTGGCCGGCGTGGTTGAGCGCGGCCCGGGCATCGAGCAGGCCGTCCGAGGTGGATAGCGCGCGTCGCGTTTCGGGGAAGGAAACGAGCAGCACTTTTTCCCAATAACCATCGCGTTCGCCGCGGATGATCCGGCCTTCGGCCTGGATATTGACCGGGATGTCGATTTCGCCCGCCCAGGCGGCAGCGGAAAAGAGTAGCAGGAAGACGAAACGGCTCAGGTTTTTCATCGGCTTGGACTCAGAATTCGAGGCCGGGCATGGCCTTGATGCCGCTCTGGAAGGCGTGTTTTTCCATGCCGATGTCGCTCACCGTGTCGGCAACGTCGCGCAGGGCTTGCGGTGCACCGCGGCCGGTGATGATGACGTGCTGCATGGCCGGGCGGGCGAGGAGTTGGGAGATGACGGTGTCCAGATCAAGCCAGTTGTATTTGAAGGCATAGGTCATTTCGTCGAGGACGACGAGGCCGATTTCCGGATTGCGCAGGTGGCCGCAGGCGATTTCCCAGGCGGCTTGGGCAGCTTTGGCATCGCGGTCCTTGTCCTGCGTTTCCCAGGTGAAGCCTTCGCCGCCGACATGCCAGGCGACATTGGGTTGCTGGCGGAAGAAGGCTTCTTCGCCTGTGTCCGAGCGACCTTTGACGAACTGGACGACGCCGACCTTGAGGCCATGGCCGAGGGCGCGGGCGACGACGCCGAAAGCGGCGCTCGACTTGCCCTTGCCGTTGCCGGTGTTGATGACCAGTACGCCGCGCTCTTCCTGCGCGGCGTCGATCTTGCCGTCAATGACGGCTTTCTTCTTCTGCATGCGTTGTTCGTGAGTGACGGTCATGGTGGCTTTCTGGGTCAGGATGGGACGATTTCCACGGTCAACCGGAAAAATCGGCCAAAATTGAAATGGCTTATTCGGGAATGAAGCAGCGATGGCCGCGATCTTCGATCTGGCGCAGGCGATAGCCGTACAGTTCGGACAGCGTATCGGCCGTCAAAATGCGATCGACCGTCCCGATCTCGGTGCGGCCGTCACCATAAACCAGCAGCGCCCGGTCGCAGAAACGGTGGGCCAGCGCCGGGTCATGCAGGACCATAATGACGCCGGCGCCGCAATCGCGGGCCGTGCTGGCGAAGAGTTCGAGGACGGCCATCTGGTGATTGAGATCGAGGTGCGCCAGCGGTTCGTCGAGCAGATAGAGCGGCGCCGCCTGGGTGAGCAGCGTGGCGATGGCCAGCCGCTGGCGTTCGCCGCCGGACAGCGTGTGGATCTGGCGGGCTTCCATGCCGTCCAGCCCGACGGCTTGGAGCGCCGCACGGGCCAGTTCGGCATCGTGCTTCGATTCCCAGTCCCAGCGCCCGAGATGTGGGTGGCGGCCAGTCAGCGCCGTTTCGAGCACACTCGAACCGAAAGGATCGGACTGGAACTGGCCGAGCCAGGCACGGCGCAAGGCAGCCTCGCGGGCGTGCAGCAAGGCCGCATCTTCGCCGTCGAGGAGCAGTGCCCCACCGGCCGGCGGGCGCAGGGCGGCGAGGGTCGACAACAGGGTCGATTTCCCGGCACCGTTGCGACCGAGGATGGCAATGCGCTCGCCGCTGGCGACGCTCAGGTCGACACGGTCGACCACCGTTTTGCCGCCGATTTCGACGACCAGTTGTTTGGCTTCGAGCAGCGGCCGGGTCATTTCGGCTGCCGCGAAAGCAGGAAAAGGAAGACCGGCACGCCGATCAGCGCCGTCAGCACGCCGACCGGCAACTGCTGCGGCGCGATCAAGGTGCGGGCCAGCGTGTCGGCCAGCACAAGCAACGAACCGCCGGCCAGCACCGAGGCCGGCAACAGCAAACGCTGGTCGTTGCCGGTGGCCAGCCGCACCAGATGCGGCACGACGAGGCCGACGAAACCAATCGAGCCGGCCGTCGTCACCGAGGCGGCGGTAGCCAGCGAGGCGAGCAGATAGATGGCGTAGCGCAGCCGACCGACCGCAACACCCAGCGCCTGCGCCTGCATCAGGCCACGTGACAGCAAATTCAGTTCGCGGGCGAAGGGCATGGCCAGCACCAATGCCACGGCCAGTGCGGCAAAGGCCGGCCACCACTGGGCGCTCTGCCCGAGGTCGCCCATTAGCCAGAACAACATGCCGCGCAGCTTGTGCTCGTCGGCGATGCTCAACATCAGCGCGACCAGCGCGCCGCAACCGGCGGCGACGATGACGCCGGTCAGCAGCAGGCGGGTCTGCGTCCAGCTCCCGTCGCCGTGCGCCAGCCCGAAAACCAGCAACATCGCGGCGAAGGCGCCGACAAAGGCCAGCCCATCGACGCCGAGAACCGGCAAGCCAAGCAGCATGGCGAACATCGCCCCGACCCCGGCGCCGCCGGAGATGCCCAGCACGTAAGGATCGGCCAGCGGATTACGGAGCAAAACCTGCATCAGCGCGCCAGCCAGGGCGAGCAGCCCGCCGCAGGCAAAGCCGGCCAAGGCGCGCGGCAGGCGAAGCTGCAGCACGACATCGCCGGCCCCGCCTTCACTGCCCAGCAGCGCAGCCAGCACTTCACCGTAGGAAACCTTGAAACTACCCACTGTCAACGCCAGCCCGATACTCGCCACGGCCAGAAGGCCGAGGCTGGCGAGAATCAGGAAGGCGCGGTGACGGGTGGGCATGAATTGTTACTTCGGACTGTAGCGGATACCGACGAAGGCGTTCATGCCCGGCGTGGCATAGGTGTCGGCCAACACGTACTCTCGGTCGAACAGATTGTTGACCCGGGCGAAAACCGACCAGTCCTTGGCAAATCGATAGGCTCCATAGAGGTTGGTGAGCGAATAACCGCCCAACTTCTTGGCCGGCTGGCCGAAAGGATAATCCATGCGGTCGTCGCTGACCTGTTCCTCGACGCGCCATTCCCAGGCGCCATGCGTTTTGCCGATGGCTGCGGCGACGCGATTCTGCGCGCGGCGGGCCAGACGAAGATCGGTGTCCAGATCCTTGGCGTCCAGATAGTCGTAACTGGCCTGAACGTTGAGGCCGGCAAGCACGCCCTCGTAGGCCAGGGTGATGCCTTCCAGTCGCGCGCTGCCGACGTTGCTCGGCGTATTGGTCCACACGATCAGGTTTTCGACGCGATTCAGATACCAGGTCAGCGAAACGTGCTGTGTACCGGTTTCGAAATGCAAGGCCGCTTCGCGGTTGCGGGCATTTTCCGGCACAAGGTTGGGGTTGCCGTGATAGCCAAAACTCAGGGGGTAGTAGAGGTCGTTGAAGGTCGGTGCCTTGAAGGCGGTGCCGTAACCCACGTTGGCACGCCAGTTGCGCGAGAAGCGATAGCCGTAGGCCAGCGAGCCGGTCGTCTTTTCGCCGAACTGCGAATTGTCGTCGCGGCGCAGGTTGGCCTGCAGGCGGTGCGCTTCGTAGCCAAACGTCCAGCCACCGAGCAGGGAATTGTTGGTTCGTTCGCGGACGGCGTAGGCGGCCGTGGTGTCGACCTCCTGTTCCAGGCGCTCGGCGGCGAGCAGGAAATTGCCAAACCGGGTGCGCAGATCGTTTTGCCAGGAATATTGGCGCTGATCAGTCCGGAAATTGCTGTTTCGCAACCCGTTCTTGATGTCATCGGAATCATCGGCGCTCGTCCCGACAGTGACCGTGCTGGTCCAGTTTTCAGTCAGCGCGTTTTTTATGAACGCATTCATGCTGCTCACGCTGTTCCGGTTACGCCAGTCGACCGTTGCGCCGCTGCCGTCGTACTTGCTTTCCCCGTCGCTGTAAAAGAAATTGATGCCGGCTTCATGGCCCTTGGCAAAGCTGTAGGCCAGCCGGCCGCTCAGGCTGTTCATCCAGAAACCGTCGCGATCCTTGTTGGCTGTGGCGGTCCACGGCTTGCTGTTGAAACCGGCAGTCGAATGGGTGGCCGCATTCAGTGCGTAACGCCAGCCGTTCTGCGCGCCAGAAAATCCACCGGAGGCCGAGGCGGTATCGTAAGAGCCAGCGCCCACTTCGCCATAAAAGCGGAGAGGTCCGTCACTTTGGCGAGTGAATACCTGAATGACCCCGCCGATGGCATCGCTGCCATAGAGCGATGAGGCCGGGCCGCGGACGATTTCGATACGCTCGATCTGGCTAGCTGGGATGCGATTCCATGAAGCGCTGCCCGAAGTGGCCGATCCCATGCGCATGCCATCCACCAGCAGCAACACATGGGCGCCGCTTGTGCCGCGCATGTACAGCGATGAGCTGGCACCGAAGCTGCCGTTGACCGAAAATTCGATGCCCGGTTGCCGCGACAGAATTTCTTCGAGGCTCGATTGGCCGGCCGCATCAATGGTTTCGCGTTCGATCACGGAAACATCCGACAACTGTTCCGCGACGCGCATTTCCTGACGCGTTGCAGTGATCAGAATGGGGTCAAGTGCGGCGAGCTGGTCGACGGCGAAAGCCGCAGGGGCAAAAGACAAGGCCAGCAGCGCGGCCATTGGTTTCAAACGTGGATACATGGTTTTCCTTTTCCCGGCGGGCGTCCCCGCATGCCGGAAGAGCATTGAAAAGGAAGTGCGAGGGGAGAAGGGCTGGTTGCGTTAACCCGCACCACACCCCCGTGGCACTTCCGCTTTTTGTCTCAGGCCGGTATCCGGGCTCACAAGTCTTGACGTATCGCCTTCCCAGGTTGGCACCCAGTGGCATGTTGATACGCCCGCACTTGCTTACCGTTGCGGGGGCAGCAGCGGATTTGTCTCGTTGGAGACGCACCGCTTTCCCGTTTAACTGCGTTTGGAGAAACCTTACGCAGCACCTGACACGGCGCGCATTCTACATTCATTCGTGCTGCAGCGCATCAGGCGGCATGCTGGTGTTTGCTATAAACCACTTTTAGAATAATGGCTTAGTCCTTGACCACGCGGCGTTTTTCCCTCTATAGTTCGTCGCATGAATGTGGAACTCGAAACGCTAGAAGCCAAAATCGAACAGGTTGTCGCACTGGTTCATCAGTTGCGCGCCGAGAATGAGGTTTTGAAGAACCAGATGACCGCGGCCGAGGCTGAACGGCTGCATCTGCGGCAGACGATGACGGTCGCCCGCGAGCGACTTGAAGGTCTGATGGACAAGATTCCCGAGGATGTCTGAGATGAGTGGCGAGCCGAATTTCCTCGACGTCAAGATCATGGGTCGCGAATACCGCGTCGCCTGCACGCCAGAAGAGCGTGATGCCCTGCTCTCGGCGGTTGATCTGGTCGACAACAAAATGCGTGACATCGCGCAGCGCACCAAGAACACCATCGCCGAACGCGTCGCCGTCATGGCTGCCCTGAACATTGCCCACGAGCACCTTTCCGGGGCTGCCGGCGGGGCTGGAAAAGAGTTCTCGGAAGCAGTTGATACTTCCGAAACGAAGCGTAGAATCGGTGACATGGGAGCACGACTTGATGCCGTGCTTGCGCCCCAGCAGCAACTGGACCTGTAGTCGGTTCTGCTGACCCCGGCGCCGCCCGCCGAGCGTCCCCTGCGGTGTTTGTTAAGGCCATACATTCCTTGAACCAATGCTAATTGGCATCGGTTGCGGACCATCAATCCGCTGTTGTGCGCGCTCCCAGTGAGCGTGCCTGATGCGGAAGGAATGCGACCACTCTGGACCCAGGTTCAGGATGCCGGCCTGACGGCACTTGCGGGGGCCTTTTTTTTGCCCTCGAAATTACCTGAACGCATGCAATATTGGCTGATGAAATCGGAGCCGGACGAGGTTTCCATCGACGACCTCGCTGGCGCGCCGGGACAGGCGTTTCCGTGGTTCGGTGTACGCAACTATCAGGCGCGAAATTTCATGCGCGATGCGATGCAGGTCGGTGACCTTGCCTTCTTTTACCACTCCAGTTGCGCCGAACCGGGCATTGCCGGCATTTGCGAAGTATGTTCCGAGCCTTATCCGGACGAGACGCAGTTTGCTACGGTCAACCGGTATTTTGACCCAAAATCGAAACCGGAAAATCCGCGCTGGTGGCTGCGCGATGTCCGGTTCGTCAGCAAGTCGCACCTGATTCCGCTGGCCAAACTGCGCGGTTATCCGGAGCTTGCCAACATGCGCCTCCTTGCCCGCGGCAACCGCCTGTCGATCATGCCGGTCACGCCCGACGAGTGGGCATTCATCAACCGTCTCATGGCAGATAACTCATGACAATCTGGTGGCTGGCCTATCCCCTGCTGGGAATCTTCGGCGGCTTCGTTGCCGGTCTGTTCGGCGTTGGCGGCGGGCTGACCCTCGTCCCGTTCATGTACATGCTGTTCGTCGCCCAGAACTTCCCGCCGGAGCATGTCATGCATCTGGCGCTCGGTACCTCGATGGCGACCATCGTTTTCACGTCCATTTCCAGCATGCGCGCCCACCATGCGCATGGCGCGGTGCGTTGGGATGTTGTCCGCAATCTGGCGCCGGGTCTGGTGCTTGGGACTTTTGCTGGCTCGCTGGTCGCTGGTCAGGTGCCGACCGGGCCGATGACGGTGATTTTTGTCGTCATCGTTTATTACGCCTCGATCCAGATGATCCTCGATTTCAAGCCGCAAGCCCACCGGCAACTGCCCGGACCGGCCGGATTGTTTGCTGTCGGGGGCGCTATTGGGGGCGTGTCGAGTCTGGTTGCTGCGGGGGGCGGTTTTCTATCGGTGCCGTTCATGCTGTTCTGTAATGTTGCCATCCACTCGGCGGTTGGCACCTCGTCGGCGCTCGGTTTTCCGATTGCCCTGGCTGGCGCCATCGGCTACATCGTTGCTGGTTGGAGTGACACTGGTTTGCCCAATTATTCGCTGGGCTACATATACCTTCCGGCTTTCGTCGGCATCGTCGTGATGAGCATCCTGATGGCGCCGGTCGGCGCCAAACTGGCGCACAAATTGCCGGTCAAACAACTGAAGCGGGCATTCGGCGGTTTTCTCGCCCTGCTCGCCACCAAGATGTTGTACAGCCTGATCGGCTAGGCGGATTATGAGATTGCTTGTTCTCGGAGCGACCCCGGAGAATAGGCGACCCCTATCCACCCATGCCGCCATCGCCAGATACTGATGGCGAACGGATGTAGCTACCAGGCCAGCACGTAGCGGCCGGTAAACGCCCCAATCGCAGTCGTGATGGAGATTGCGACCACGTACCAGATGGCGACAAACATGGCGCCATCGTTTACGCATGCAACCGTATAAGCCAAGGCTGCGAGCGAGCCCGACAGGACACCGGAAATCGCGCCAGCGGCGGCAAGCCGAGTCGGAATACCCCTGCGCAATCCGGCCTGAATGATGATGAGGCCAGGAAGGGCGGCGGCGACGATGACCCCTACACAAATTGGCGCGGACAGTTGTCGCACCCCTAGTGGCGGGATGCCGCTGCGATCGAAGAGCGCGCCGGCGAGAAGAAATAGAACGCCTGGGAGCAAAGCCAGAGGGCTTGTTGCCATCCCCGGGGTTCCGGCGGCGCGGACGAGAATGACGCCACCACCGGCGAGCAGAATCATTGCTGCAGCCTTGAACTGGAATGGCCAGGCCGTCAGCATCGTGGGCAGATCCGGACGCAACCCGGATACGCCAATTACAATGAGCAAGGCTGCGACAGTGGACAGCGTCAGGCTTGCCCACACGGTGCGACCAAAGGACATGGCCGCATGAGTCTTAATGCCGGCCTGATTGGACAGCCGATGGATAAGCTCATCCGTCCGCATAATCTCGTTGTTACGCTTACGCATCATTTACGCTCCCCTTTGCTGCCGCGATCAATCTCTTTAATGCTCGGTGAAACGCAACTCTCACAGCCCCCTCTTTCATCCCGAGTTCGGTGGCTGCTTCACTGGGTGACGCCCCATTTACGCCAATCGCGCGGACAACCGACTGCTGGCCTGGCGGCAGCTCGGAGATCAAGCGTTCGACGTCAATGCCGGACTCTTCCGGGTCTCTCTGATTGAAGGCTGGCAGGGAGGACCATTGCTCATCGTCGAGATCCACCCTGCCGTGCGCTTCCTTTCGCAGACGCCGCGCCGTATCGATGATCTTGTAGCGCGCAATGGCATTCAACCATGGCAGGAGCGGCCGACCATGATCCCATTGGTCGCGTCTTGAGTGCACAGCGATCAGTACGTCCTGCACCACGTCCTCGGCCTCCACGGAGTTTAATCCAGCATGATGCAACCGATACCTGATGACTCGCCGCAGATACGCCGCCAACTCCTGGAGGAAATGCTCGTATGCAAAGCGATCACCCACTCGCTCCTTGCGCATGGCATTCGCCCAAGTGCTCTCTTGCTTGTGCAATCCCACTCCTGATGCTCCGTTCTCATACCACGCCGTCGTTGCAAGGCATGATGTCGTGGTCAAGCTTCACGGAAGCTCACGGGAATTGGCTAAGCTATCCACGTCATCTCCTGACTAGCAAATTACAATCCCCGTTTCCCGGCTGCAGCCAGAATAAGCGCCGCAATGTCTTTCGGATGCGAAACAAGGGGGAGATGTCCGGATTCGACTTCTATCGTCTTGGCCTTCATGCGCCCAGCAAGGAATCGCTGGAAATCAGGCGAGATCGTGTTGTCGTTCTTTGCGACCGCGTACCAGGATGGCTTGGTTTTCCAGGCTGCAGTTGTGGTTCTGTCAGCAAACAGATTTGCTGCGACCGGTTGTTGTACGGAATAGAGCGTCTTTGCCTTCTCCATAGGTATGCCGTCCGCAAAGTGGTTGAAGAAAGCCTTCTCCGAAACGGTCAAATAGCCATTGTGTTTTTCGACGCCAGCGCGGAGGGGCATTGTCGGAAATTGACTGCCAAGCGCCAGAAAATCTTCGCCGGCATCAGGTGCGCGAGCCGCGACGTAGACCAGCGCCGTAACCTTCGGCTCTCCCCCTGCTTCACTGATGACACTTCCCGCGTAGGAATGTCCTACGAGGACCGTGGGTCCATCCAGCAGGGCGAGCGCCCGTTTCGTTGCGGCAACGTCATCGGCGAGGGAGGTAAGGGGATTCTGGACCGCTATCACCTTCAAGCCGGCCGCCCCTAGGTAGGGGATGACGTCGGACCAACTGGAGCCATCGGCCCAGGCTCCATGTACGAGGACGACATTCTTGGCCTCGACAGGTACGGCCTCTCTTGCGAATGCGGTACCGCCAAAGATCGTGTGCATCAACCCGAAGGCCAGCGCAATTGTGGAAAAGAGTGTTTTCATCAAATAACTCCTGAATGGTAACGAAGCACAGCGCTTCATCATGGCTATTCGGCAATCGGAGTGATTTGTTACATCCACTGGTAAAAAACATGTTCAGAAAAGATGGTACGCAACGCGATCGGCATCTCGGCTGTGCTCGGTTTTCGCCTCGCCAGTTGGAGCGATAGCGGCCTGCCCGGCTGCTCGCTCGGCTGACCGGGGTCACAAGCCGGCCTTGAAGTCGCGCAAGGTGGCGACGAGGTCGGCGAAACGTTCGCCCTGAACTGTCACGTGGGCGCGTAGCTGCGCCGAGGCGAGTTCGCTGTCGCCCTTGACGATGGAATCGACGATGGCCTGGTGCTCGTTGAACGAGGTCGCCATCCGGTTGCGGACGCGCAACTGTAGCCGGCGATAGGGGCGCAACCGGCGGTGCAGGGCGGTCGCCTGCTCAACCAGGAAGCCGTTGTGGCTGGCTTCGTAGATGCGCTGATGGAAGACCTCGTTGAGCTGGTAGTAGATATCCGGAGTATTGGCGTCACGCGCAGCTTCGCAGGCGTCATGTGCCTCCTGCAACGCCACTTGCTCGCTTGGCGTAATACGCCGCGCGGCCAGTCGGCCGCACATCGCTTCCAGTTCGGCCATTACTTCGAACATTTCGCAGACCCGGTCGGCCCCAACTTCCGGGACGGTCGCCCCGCGTCGTGGCTTGATTTCGATCAGTCCGACCGAGGCAAGCTGGATCAAGGCTTCGCGTACCGGCGTTCGGGATACGCCGAAGGTGTCGGCTAATTCCTGCTCGTCGAGCCGCGTGCCGGGTGGATAGACGCCAGTGACGATGCGCTCTTCAATCAGTTCGCCGAGGCGTTCCGACTGGCGGGTGGTAGGGGGTATTTCGACAGGGCTGTTCATGATTAGTGCTCCAGCGTGCGGCAACGATTTAATTATACGAAATTAGTTGACCAGTATTCAATGTATGACTATCGTGTATACACAACGGTGATTTTTGAACACAAAACAAGAGTGCGGTATTCCCTAGCGTGGATAAGCCAGCCAGTGAGGTTTCACCGTCAGTGCTTTTCTAACCTTGGAGGAGATATCCATGTTCAGCAAGACTAAACGCCAGCTTACGCTGGCCATCGCTGCCGCCGCTCTCACCTGTGCTCTGCCCGTCGCCCATGCCCAGACGCCGCGCGTCATCAAGATTTCCCATCAATTCCCCGCCGCGACCAACGAGGAGGGCGATTTCCGTGATCGACTTGTCCGCCGCTTCGTAGCGGAAGTTGAAAAGCAGTCCAAGGGCAGCCTGAAGTTCGAAATTTATCCCGGCAGTTCGTTGATGAAGACCAACAGCCAGATCGGGGCCCTGCGCAAGAGCGCGCTGGACATGAGCCTGGTCCCGCTAGCCTATGGCGGTGGAGAGATTCCGCAGGTCAACATCACGCTGATGCCGACGCTGGTCAATAGCTACGAACAGGGGATGCGCTGGAAAACAGCCCCGATCGGCAAGGAGCTTGACCGCATTCTGGCCGACAAGAACATCAAGATCATCACCTGGATTTGGCAGGCTGGCGGAATTGCCTCGACCAAGAAGACCGTGGTTGTTCCCGATGACGCCAAGGGCCTGAAGTTCCGCGGCGGCAGCAAGGAAATGGACCAGATGTTGAAGGGCGCCGGCGCCGCAGTGACCGGCATGCCGTCCTCGGAAATCTACAGTGCGATGCAGTCCGGTGTGCTCGACGCGGCGCTGACCTCCAGCACGTCGTTGATCAGTTTCCGTCTGCAGGAATTCAGCAAGTACGTGACTACGGCCCGCAACAAGAGCTTCTGGTTCATGTTCGAGCCACTGCTGATCTCCAAGGGCCTCTACGACTCGTTGACCCCGGAACAACAGAAGATCATCAGTGACGTCGGTGCCAGTCTGGAGAAGTTTGGCGTTGAGGAAGCCAAGAAGGATGACCTGCGCATGGCCGAGGTGTTCGCCAAAGCAGGAGCCAAGGTGGCCGACATGGACGAGAAAGCGTTCCTGGCCTGGCGCGGTATCGCCGAACAGACCGCTTTCAAGGATTTCGCCGAGAACATCAAGGATGGCCGCGTCCTGCTCGACATGGCGCTGTCGGTCAAGTAATCCACCGGCCGGGCATGCCCGGCCCATCCTTCTTAAAGGTGAATCATGAGCCCCGGATATTTCATCAGCCGAGCGGTCAAGGCCTTCAATATTGCGACAGGTTACCTGTCGGCTTTTCTGATCGTCATCGCTACCTGCGTTCTTGTTTTTGAGGTCGCAGTCCGTTATTTCTTTGCCTGGCCGACCGACTGGGAAATCGAGTTTTGCGTCTATTTGCTGATTGCCTCCAGCTTTCTGGCCGCCGCCCATACCCAGCTCAATCGCGGTCATGTGACGATTGAAATTCTCGACGAAGTCACGCCGCCGAGCTGGACCCAGTGGCGCATGGCGTTTTCTGACCTGCTGTCCTTCCTGTTCTGCGCCTTCATCGCCTGGAACTGCTGGCACCTGTTCTACGAAGCCTGGGACGAAGGCCGGATGAGTGACACCTCCTGGGCGCCCAAGATGTGGCCGGTCTTTGCCACCATGGCGGTCGGCATGACCTCGCTCGCCCTGCAGGTCTTTGTCCAGTTCATCGAAGACTCGCTGCCCGAAGCCATGCGCTCGCACCAGCCGCCGCCGCAACACAACGCGGCCATTCAGGTGGCCATCGAACGCATCCAGCATGACGACGAAGGAGAGCGCAAATGAGCGTCGGAACCTTGGGCTTGCTCTACGCGGCCGCCACTTTCATATTCCTGTTTTCCGGGATGCCGATTGCCTTTGCCGTTGGCTCGGTCGCCCTGATTTTCATGTACTTTTTCATGCCGGTGGCGCAGCTGTCGATCATCGCTGAAACCATCTTTTCCGAACTGAACAGCTTCACGCTGCTGACCATTCCGCTCTTCATCATGATGGGCGCAGCCATCGGCAAATCGCGCGCTGGCGCGGATCTCTACAACTCCCTGAACCGCTGGTTGTACAAGGTACCGGGTGGCCTCGGGCTGGCCAATACGCTGGCCTGCTCGGTGTTCGCTGCGATGTGCGGTTCCTCGCCGGCAACCTGCTCGGCCATCGGTTCATCGGGCATTCCGGAAATGCGCAAACGCGGTTATTCCGAGCGTCTGGCCACCGGCCTGATCGCCGCCGGCGGCACGCTGGGCATCCTGATTCCGCCGTCGCTGACGCTGATTCTTTATGGTCTGGCCACCGAACAGTCGATTGGCAAGTTGTTCATGGCCGGCGTTGGCCCCGGCTTGATGCTGACTGCTTTGTTCTCGACTTGGGTGATCTACAAATCCTGGGCCGAAAAGAACGAAAAAATTTCGGCCAATCGCTCGACCGGTATGGCCATGCCGGCGGAAGAGTCCTATAGCTGGAAACAGCGCCTGGAAACGCTGCCCCGCCTGGCGCCCTTCCTCGGTCTGATCATTATCGTCATGGTTGCCCTCTACGGTGGCTGGGCCACGCCGTCGGAAGTCGCCGGCATCGGCGCCTTCGGTGCGCTGCTCATGGTCATGGCGATCTATGGCTGCTGGCGCTGGAGCGACCTCAAGGTCATCCTCTCCGGGACGGCGCGCGAGTCGTCGATGATCATGCTGATCATCGCCATGTCCTTCCTCTACACCTACGTCATGAGCTACCTGCACATCACCCAGTCGGCCGCCGCCTGGATGATTTCACTGGAGTTGAGCAAGTGGGCCTTCTTCTTCTGGGTCAATATCCTGCTCATCGTGCTTGGTTTCTTCCTGCCGCCGGTCGCCATCATCCTGATGGTCACGCCGATCATCCTGCCGGCGCTGAACGCCCTCGGCATCGACCTGATCTGGTTCGGCGTGATCATGACCATCCTCATGGAAATGGGCCTGATTCACCCGCCGGTCGGCCTCAACCTGTTCGTGATCAGCGGCATTGCCCCCGACATCAAGCTCAAGGAAATCATGTGGGGCACCGTGCCCTTCCTGCTGCTCATGGCGCTCGGCATCGTGTTGCTCTGCATTTTCCCGGAAATCGCCACCTGGCTGCCGTCGCAGTACAGCGGTTCCTGAGCGAGCGGAAAGACGATCATGAACGCACCTCTCCCGCGTGACTGGGATTCCCTGCGCCAAAGCCGTGGCCGCCGCCTCGAGCGGGCGGCGAGCCTTGGTTTTGGCCGGGAAATCCCGGTCGACCGTATCATCGACCTGCTCGAAGCCGTCATCCAGCCGGGCGACCGCGTCTGTCTGGAAGGCAATAACCAGAAGCAGGCCGATTTCCTCTCCGAGTCCCTGGCTGATTGCAGCCCGGAACGCATCAATCACCTCAGTATGGTCCAGTCAGTCCTGGCGCTTCCGAGCCATGTGGACCTTTTCGAGCGCGGCCTGGCAAACCGCCTCGACTTTTCTTTCAGCGGTCCGCAGGGCGCCCGCCTGGCCAAGCTGGTCCAGGAGCAGCGCATCGAGATCGGGGCGATTCACACCTATCTCGAACTGTTCGGCCGCTACTTCATGGATCTGACGCCGAATGTGGCGCTGATCGCGGCGCAGGCGGCGGATGCCGAGGGCAATCTCTATCTCGGGCCGAATACCGAAGACACGCCGGCCATCGTCGAGGCGACCGCCTTCAAGGGCGGCATCGTCATCGCCCAGGTCAACGAGCGCCTCGACAAGCTGCCGCGCGTCGACGTGCCGGCCGACTGGGTCGATTTCACGGTGCTCGCCCCGAAGCCGAACTACATTGAGCCGTTGTTCACCCGCGATCCGGCGCAGATCACCGAAGTGCAGGTGCTGATGGCGATGATGGCGATCAAGGGCATCTACGCCGAGTACGGCGTCACCCGCCTGAACCACGGCATCGGTTTCGACACGGCAGCCATCGAGCTGCTGCTGCCGACCTACGCCGCCGACCTTGGCCTGAAGGGCAAGATCTGCACGCACTGGGCGCTCAATCCGCACCCGACGCTGATCCCGGCCATCGAATCCGGCTTCGTCGAATCGGTGCACTGCTTCGGTTCGGAAGTCGGCATGGATGCCTACATCTCGGCCCGCTCCGACATCTTCTTCACCGGCGCCGACGGCAGCATGCGTTCCAACCGGGCGTTTTCCCAGACGGCCGGCCTCTACGCCTGCGACATGTTCATCGGCTCGACCTTGCAGATGGACATGGCCGGCAACAGCTCGACGGCGACGCTGGGCCGCATTGCCGGCTTCGGCGGCGCCCCGAACATGGGCTCCGACCCGCACGGCCGGCGCCACGCCAGTCCGGCCTGGCTCAAGGCCGGGCGCGAGGCCTACGGGGCGAACGCCATCCGCGGCCGCAAGCTGGTTGTGCAGATGGTGGAGACCTTCCGCGAGCATATGGCGCCGGTCTTCGTCGAGGAACTCGATGCCTGGAAACTGCAGAAGTCGATGGGCGCCGAACTGCCGCCGATCATGATCTACGGCGACGATGTCAGCCATATCGTCACCGAGGAAGGCATCGCCAACCTGCTGCTCTGCCGCTCGCCGGAAGAGCGCGAACAGGCGATCCGCGGCGTTGCCGGCTTCACGCCGGTCGGCATGGCGCGTGACAAGGCGATGGTCGAAAACCTGCGCGACCGCGGCATCATCCGCCGCGCCGAAGACCTCGGCATCGACCCGCGGCTGGCTACGCGCGACCTGCTCGCCGCCCGTTCCGTCAAGGATCTGGTGCGCTGGTCCGGTGGCCTGTACGCCCCCCCTTCACGCTTCCGCAATTGGTGACCGCCATGGAAACTCTCGATTTTCGTTTCGACTCCAAGCCCGTGCCGCGGGCAGCCGATCCCGCGTTGTGTGGCGTGGTCGGTTCGGGCAATCTGGAAATTCTCGTCAAGCCCGGTATTGAGCCGGAGGCTTGCCGGGTCCGCATCAAGACCTCGGCGCGCGGCTTTGGCGACACCTGGCGTGCTGTGCTCGACAGCTTCGCCACGAGTCATCCGGCCGGCGGCACCGTTATCGCCATCAACGACATGGGGGCGACGCCGGCTGTCGTCACCTTGCGCCTGGCTCAGGCGCTGGCCGAATATCAGGGAGGCGCACTATGATCGCGTCGCTTGCTGCACGTCACAGCTGGTTCGAGGCGACCGCCCGGGCTCGCCTCGCCGGCCTGCTTGATCCCGGCAGTTTCAGCGAAATCCTGCCGCCGGCCGAATCCACACCCAGCCCGCATCTCGCCCTGCTCGACCTGCCCGGCGCATTTGATGACGGCGTGGTCGTTTGCTACGGTCAACTGGAAAAAAAGCCGATTTTTGCAATCGCCCAGGAAGGCCAGTTCATGGGCGGCGCCGTCGGTGAAATCCACGGCGCCAAGATCGTCGGGATGCTTCGCCGCGCGATTGAAGAAAAGCCGGCAGCCGTGCTCTTTCTCATCGATTCCGGCGGCGTTCGTCTGCACGAGGCCAATGCCGGGCTGATCGCCATTTCCGAAATCATGCGCGCCGTGCTCGATGCGCGTGCGGCCGGCGTGCCCGTGCTGGCGCTGGTCGGCGGCAGTTGCGGTGCTTTCGGCGGCATGGGCATCGTCGCCAAACTCTGTTCGGCCATCATCATTTCCGAAGAAGGCCGACTCGCGCTGTCCGGCCCGGAAGTCATTGAAACGGTGGCCGGCGTCGAGGAATTCGACTCGAAGGACCGGGCGCTGGTCTGGCGCGTCACCGGCGGCAAGCATCGCTACCTGATGGGCGATTGCGCCATGCTGGTCGAAGACGACATCGCGGCCTTCCGCCACGGCGCCACGGAATTCCTTGCCGGCTGGAGCGAGCCCGCCCCAAGCCTCGCCCATCTGCGGGCCGGCCAGCAGGCGCTGGAAAATCGTCTGGCCGCCTACGCCAGCTATCGCGACGGCCTGCAAGTCTGGGCCGCACTCGGTATTGCCCAGCCGGAAAGCGTGCCGCTGCTTGACCGCGACAGCCTGGTCGCCTTGAAGGAAGGATTGCCGACATGAGCCTCAACGACATTCTCGATAGCCTGTTCCCGGCCGGCCACGCGGTTGCCGTGGACAACAAGGTGATTACCGGCGAAGCGACGACGGCGCAAGGCACGGTCGCCGTGCTCGGCACCACCGACGCGGCGGCCATCGACCACGCCATGGCGCTGGCTTTATCCGGCTTCATTCTCGACACCATCGAGCAGCACCCCGGCCGACCGCTGGTCTATTTGGTCGACACCAGCGGTCAGGCCCTGTCGCGCAGCCAGGAGTTGCTCTGCCTGAACGGCTCGCTGGCCCACCTCGCACAGTGTGTCGATCTGGCTCGTCGACAGGGCCACGCCTCGCTCAGTCTGGTCACCGCCAACGCCGTCAGTGGCGGCTTCCTGTCATTCGGCCTGATGGCCGACCGGGCCTATGCGCTGGCCGATGCCCAGGTCCGGGTCATGGACCTGCGTGCCATGTCTCGCGTCACCAAGATCGCTCATGAGCGTCTGCTCGAACTCGCTGCCGGCTCGCCGATTTTCGCGCCGGGCGCCGAGAGCTATGTCTGCATGGGTGCGATCGAAGCGATCTGGCCGGTACCATCGGCTGGCTTGCTGGAAGAAGCGCTCGCCGCCGGGCAGGTCGCGCCGGTCGGCGATCTACGCCAGTTATGCGGTGCCGAGCGTGGTGGCCGCCAACTGGCGGCAGGCATCACCAAAACCGTTCAGAACGCCGCCTGCGGAGCCTGACGGGATGCGTCGCCACGACCTCGTTTATCTGGATCGCGATGCGGCATTCGAGACGCCTTGCGCCGCAATAGGCGATGCCTCGTGGCGGGCGGCGCGCGACTGGATCGCCGCTGGCCGGCCGCTGGTTGCTGCCCGCCAGCCGGCAGGTGGCGGCCCGCTGCTGCTCGGCCTGAGCCTGCCGCTGAACCAGCAACGAAAGCGGCTGACCATCCACGTCGACCGCCGGGCCGTAGCCGGAATCGACGTACCGCTTGCCATCGCCCGCTGTTGTTCCCGGCTGCCGGTTGCCGAGGCCGACGTGCTGCGCCGATTGGCCGAGCGGGCGGTTGCCTGTTCGGCCAGTCTCGGCGTTTTCGGCTCGCTGGCCTGGGAGGCGCTAAGTGGCGAAGACTACCGCCATGCCGAATCGGATATCGACCTCATCTGCGATGTCGAGACAATGCCGCAATTCGACGACATGCTGGCGGCGCTGCGACTGGCGGCTGGCGAGTTGCCCTGCCGGCTCGATGGCGAAATCCGCTTTCCCGATGGCAACGCCGTCGCCTGGCGGGAAATGGCTGCGCAGCGGAAAAATCCCGCTGCCCTGGTCCTGGTCAAAGGCCCGCACGAGGTTGGCTTGCGGCCCGTGCAGGCCTTGCTCGCCAGCCTGAACGAGGTTTGCTGTCATGCTTGAGCACATCGTCCCGAGCAATCGTCCTGCCCCGCGGGCCATATCGGCCGGGCGCGCGGCAACCGAGCGCATCGGTCGCCTGGCCATCCGCAGCCTGTACCGTGAGGCTGCACTGGCGCCCAAGCCCGGACTGGTCAGCCCGAACAGCCAGGGCAGCCACCGCGACATGGATTTCAGCACCTTCCTGCGCAGTCTGCAGGCCTTGCGCAGCTATTTTTCCGCCATCGCCGGTTGCGGCCTGCAACGCCCGGGCTTTGCGCCTTTGCGGGCGCTGGGCATCGAGGCCGAAGCTGCCATGCTGGCGGCAACCAGTGGCGTCAACACCCACCGCGGGGCGATTTTCAATCTTGGCCTGCTCTGTGCGGCAGCCGGCCGCTTGATTGCGGATGGCGAAACGCCAAGTGCCGCGACGGCTTGCGCGGCCGTCAAAACGAACTGGGCGGCCGACATTCTCGACGGTCTGGCCGTCTTGCCAGCCGCCTCGCAGCTCAGCCACGGACTGGAAGTCGCCCGTCGCTACGGCAGCGGTGGGGCGCGTCAGGAGGCGGCGAGCGGTTTCCCGGCGGCGCTGGAGATCGGCCTGCCGGCCTACCAAAACATTCTGGTCGCCATCGGCGACGGCGAACTGGCGGCGGTGCAGGCCTTGTTTGCGCTGATTGCCGAACTCGACGACACCAACCTGCTGTGGCGTGGCGGTCCGGCCGGACTGGCCCGCGGGCGGCGTGCCGCCAGGGAGTTTCTGGCAGCCGGCGGCGTGCTCGCCGACGACTGGCGCGAGCATGCGGCGGCAATCGACCGCGATTTTGTGGCGCGCGATCTCAGCCCCGGCGGTAGCGCCGACCTGCTCGGCGTGACGCTCTTTCTCGCCGAACTCGACGGCCGGGACTGAAATGCGCCTCGCCCTCCTCTTCAGTGGCCAGGGCGGCCAAACCGTCGCGCACTGGCAGCAAGTGCAGGCTGGCATTGACGGCGAATTGGGCCCGGCGATATTGCAGGCGTTGCCGGGCATCGCAGAACTAGATTCCACGGTCAACCCGGAAAAACTGGCAAAAAACAAAATTGCCCAACCGCTGATCTTTGCCCAGCAGATGCTGCTCTGGGCTCAGTTGCAAAGCCGCCTGCCGCGGCCGATCTGCGCGGCCGGCTATTCGCTTGGCGAAATGGCGGCGAGCTCCGTCGCCGGGGCCTTTGGCGCGGTCGAAGGCGTGGTGCTGTGCGCCGAGCGCGCCGCCGAGATGGATAGCGCGGTCAGCGGTGAATACGGCATGCTCGCCGTGCTCGGGCTGGATGAGGCGCTGGTCGCCACGCTCGCCGAGGAGGCCGGGCTGGCGGTGGCGATCCGCAATGCACCGCGGCATTTGGTGGTCGCCGGGCCACGTGCCGGCATTGTGGTCGTCGCCGGCAAATTTGAGAGGGCGGGGGCGACCCGTCTGGTCCATCTGGCGGTACGCACGCCATCGCATACGCCGTTATTGGCCACAGCGGCGGCCAACTTCAGGCAACGATTGGCTTTGCTGCCCGAGCGCCGCCTGGCCTTTCCCGTCCTCAGCGCCATCGACGCGACGGTCGCGCGCACTGCTCGCCCGGCGCTTGACGCGCTGGCCCGCCAGATCTGTACGCCGCTCGATTGGGCGGCCTGTCTGCAAACGGTACGTGAGATGCAACCCGATGCAGTGCTCGAAATCGGCCCCGGCAATGCGCTGGCCAAGCTGTTTGGCGAACTCGCCCCGGAGATTCCGGTTCGTGCCTGCGATGATTTTCGCAGCATCGACGGCATCGTTCGCTGGCTGGACGCCGGCCACTGATAAAGTTCGGCGCTTGCCAATATTGTCGCTGCCTCCATCCTCGTGATCCCTTTCGATGTCATTCCGGCGTACCTGCTGACCGGTGCCGTGGCCGGTTTTTTTGCCGGGCTGCTCGGCGTGGGCGGTGGCGTTGTGGTCGTCCCGTTGCTGACCGTCATCTTTGCCGGGCAGGGGTTTCCGGCCAACGAAGTCATGCATCTGGCACTCGGCACCTCGATGGCGACCATCCTGTTCACGTCCATTTCCAGCTTGCGCGCCCATCACGCACACCGCGCCGTACTGTGGCCGGTAATGCGCGACCTGACGCCGGGTGTCCTGGTCGGGACGATGCTCGGGGCGATGTTGGCGGCCCGTATTTCGTCGCGGGCACTGTCGATTTTCTTCGTCGGATTCATGATTTTCGTCGCCGTGCAAATGATGGCCAACCTGCGTCCGAAACCGAGCCGCAACCTGCCGGGGCGCGGCGGCCTGGGCCTTGCCGGCAGTGTCATTGGCACGGTCGCCAGTCTGGCCGCGATGGGCGGCGGGGCGCTCACCGTGCCTTATTTGATCTGGTGTAACGTCCGGCCGCACCAGGCCATCGGGACTTCGGCGGCGGTCGGTTTGCCGATCGCCATCGGCGGCAGCATCGGCTATGTCTGGAATGGTTGGGGGCATCCCGGCTTGCCGGCGAGCAGTCTGGGTTTCATCTATTTGCCGGCGCTGGCCGTCATCCTGCTCGCCAGCGTCCTGGCCGCCCCGCTCGGCGCCCGCCTCGCCCATCGTCTACCGGTGGTCGTGCTCAAGCGGATTTTTGCTGGGCTGCTCCTGGTGCTGTCGAGCAAAATGCTGTGGAGCCTGTACGGCAGTTGATTGCCGAGTTCAGCGCGCCTTGAACGCCGGTTTGCGCTTTTCCAGAAAGGCAGCCAGGCCTTCGCGGTAATCCTCGGTATCGAGGAAGGCGAACGAGGCGGCTTTCTCCTCATCGCTCAACGGTTTTCCATCGAGCAGTCGGCGTATCCACTGCTTGTGCCAGCCGGCGACGAGCGGCGCCCCGGCGCAGATGCGTTTGGCCGTGGTGTAGGCTTCGCTTTCGGTTTCCTCATCGGCAACGACGCGGGTGACCAGCCCCTTGGCGTAGGCTTCCGCAGAATTCAGGATGCGGCCTTCGAGCAGGATCTCCTTCATGACAGCCGGCCCGGCCAGACGCAGCAAGCCTTCCATTTCACCCGGGTACATCGAAAAACCCAGACGATTGATCGGCGCGCCAAAACGGGCCGACTCGCCGCAAATCCGGAAATCACAGACGCCGGCGATTTCCAGCCCGCCGCCGATGCAGGCACCCTGAATCAGCGCCACCGTCGGATGCGGGCAATTGTCGATGGCCTGAAGCGCGAGGGCGACCTGACCGTGGTAATGAAGCGCCTGTTCCAGTGTTGCCCGGCCAGTGACGAATTCTTCAAGATCGCCGCCGGCGGCGAAGGCGTCGCTGCCGGCTCCGCGCAGCACGACGCAGCGAATGCTGCGGTCGACGCTGATTTCAGCCATTTTTTCGGCCAGCTGGTTCCACATCCCGAGGTTGATGGCGTTCAGCTTGCCGGGGTTGTTCAAGGTCAGGGTAGCGACTTCGTTGTCGCAGGAAAAATCAATGGTGCTCATGGGTTATCTCGAATGACCATATAAAAAATATGGGATTAGTCGATCCAGATCAAAGGAAACGAGTCTTATATAAGATAGAATATTGCGGCTTTTTTGTCGGTAATTATTAATTAAAAGTTAGGAGATCAAGCCATGAGCAGCGCGATGTATGAGCGGATGCGGGCCAATCCGAAGTTTCAGGAGCTTGTTTCAAGACGGGGACGTTTTGCCTGGACGTTGGCTTTTGTCGTATTAACCATGTTTTACGGCTTTGTGATGGTGGTGGCTTTCAATCCGGCGGCCCTCGGCCAACCGGTTGCCGAAGGCTCCATGTTGACGGTGGGTGTGGCCGTTGAGCTATTCATGTTCATTTTCTTCTGGTCGCTGACGGCAGTTTACGTCAAACGCGCCAATTCGGAATTTGACGCCCTGACGCAGGAAATCGTCAAGGAAGCCTGGAAGGAGAACAAATAATGCGACGTTTGACTCAACTCGGCACCGCGCTCGGTCTCTTCGCCCTTGCTGCCATGGCTTTTGCCGGCGGCCCGCTCGAAGGCGTCACTGAAAAGCAGGCGACCAACTGGCACGCCATCATCATGTTCTGCCTGTTCGTCTGCATGACCATGGGTATTACCTACTGGGCCTCGAGCCGGACCAAGTCGACAGCCGACTTCTACACGGCCGGCGGCGGCATCACCGGTTTCCAGAACGGTCTGGCGATTGCCGGTGACTACATGTCGGCCGCCACGCTGCTTGGTCTGACTGCCATGGTTTACGGTCAGGGCTACGACGGCTACATCTACATGCTGGCCTTCTTCGCCGGCTGGCCGATCATCCTCTTCCTGATGGCCGAACGCCTGCGCAATCTGGGTAAGTTCACCTTCTCCGACATCACCGCCTATCGCCTCGATCAGGGCAAGGTGCGCACCATGGCCGCGATTTCGTCGCTGACCGTGGTCTGCTTCTACCTGATCGCCCAGATGGTCGGTGCCGGTCAGCTGATCAAACTGCTTTTTGGTCTGGACTACAACGTCGCCATCTTCGCCGTTGGTATCCTGATGATGGTGTATGTCACCTTCGGCGGCATGGTCGCCACGACCTGGGTGCAGATCATCAAGGCCTGCATGCTGCTGGCTGGCGGTACGCTGGTCATGTTCCTGGCCTTCAGCCAGTTCGGCTTCTCGTTCCAGACCTTGCTGGAAAAGGCGACGGCAGTTCATAAGCTCGGTCCCAAGCTGATGTATCCGGGTAGCCTGCTGGCCGATCCGGTCACCGCCATCTCGCTCGGTCTTGGCCTGATGTTCGGTACGGCTGGCCTACCGCACATCCTGATGCGTTTCTTCACCGTGACCGACGCCAAGGAAGCGCGCAAATCGGTGCTGTATGCCTCCGGTTTTGTCGCCTACTTCTTCAACGTCATCTTCATCATGGGCCTGTGCGGCATCATTATCGTTGGTCAGAACCCGGAGTTCTTCGAAGGCGGCACGCTTGGCAGCAAGATGATCGGCGGCGGCAACATGGTTGCCATGCACCTCTCCAAGGCTGTCGGTGGTGACATGCTGCTCGGCTTCCTGGCCGCGGTGGCTTTCGCCACCATTCTCGCCGTGGTGTCGGGACTGGCGCTGGCCGGTGCATCGGCCATCTCGCATGACCTCTATGCCCGTGTGATCAAGAAAGGCACGGCTTCGGAAGCTTCCGAAATCCGCGTCTCCAAGATCGCCACCATCTGCCTCGGCTTCGTTGCCATCATCCTCGGCATCCTGTTCGAAAAGCAGAATATCGCCTTCATGGTCGGTCTGGCCTTCGGCGTCGCGGCTGCAGCCAACTTCCCGGTGCTCATCCTCTCCATGTACTGGAAGGGCCTGACCACCCGCGGCGCGCTGTTCGGTGGCTACGGTGGCCTGGTTTCTGCCGTGCTGTTCGTGGTCTTCTCGAAGTCGGTTTGGGTCGATGTGCTGCACAATGCAGCGCCGCTCTTCCCCTATACCCAGCCGGCGCTGTTCGCGATGCCGATTGCCTTCATCCTGGCCTACATTTTCTCGAAGACCGATTCGAGTGTGCGTGCCGGTCAGGAAATCGAGGCTTTCGAAGATCAGTATGTCCGTGCCCAGACGGGTTACGGCGCAGCCTCCGCCAGCAACCACTAGGTTTCTGTTGCAGAAAAAACCCCCTGACGGCGAAAGCCGTCAGGGGGTTTTTGTTTATTGGCGCGGAAAACTCATTGAAGCCGGCAACGAGCCGGTTTGCAGCCAAGGCTTGGCCGGTCTTTCCGTCAGTGCTGCACCGGATCTTGTTTTGAATTTGGCTGAATTTTCCGGTTGACCGTGGCAACGATCAGTTGCCTTGCCCCGCGGCACTATCCCGAATCTTGGCTAGGGCTTCGCGCCCGGACAGCAGATGATCGTGCATCAGTTTCTCGGCCTTGACGGCGTCGCCGGCCTGCAGCGCAGCCATGATCAGGCGATGCTCGTCCAGAGACTGCTGCAGGCGGCCCTCGAGTGAGAGCGAGTGCAATCGAGAGAGCTTCAATACCTTGCGCAGGTCCTGAATGACCGAGAGCAGCCAGCGGTTGCCGGACAGCTCCTGAATTTTTTTGTGGAATTCCTGATTCGACTCGAAGAAGGCGTCAATGCGTCCCTCGCGGGCCGCCGCCTCAAGCTGCTCATGGATGTTCTTCAGTGCCGAGATGTCGGCTGGTTTCGCCCGCTTGACCGCTTCTGCCGCACAGCGCCCTTCCAGCATGGCCATCAGCGGGAATATGTCGTCCATGTCCTGCCGGGAAATCTCGGTGACGTAGCAGCCACGGCGGGGGCGCAGATCGACCAGCCCTTCGGAAGCGAGAACCTTGAGTGCCTCGCGCAAGGGCGTACGGGAAATGCCGTATTCCTCGGCGAGCTTCTGCTCGTCGATCCAGGTACCCGGGGTCAGTTCGTGTGCGAAGATGCGTTGACGCAGTCTTTCGGCCACTTCCTGATAGAGCGCGGTAGGTGCGATACGTGTCATGGTTTTGGTGTGATGTGATTGAGCCGATCGGGACTTAGCCGACTTGCTTCCATAATTATGGATAAAGTATTATGTGGGGCTTGGTATGTCAAGCTGGGCCCAAAAGCGTAGAATTTTGAATTCTGCATCATAAGCCCGAAAAAATCGAATCAGCGAGGGGTGTGTCATGTCTGAAAAGTTCTTTGATTCCAATAACCTGGATGCTTGGGAAAAGGCCGCAGCCAAACAGTCACCAGGGGGCGATGTCGGGAATCTGGTGTGGAATACCCCCGAAGGGCTAGCCGTCAAGGCACTGTATACGAAGGCAGATGTCGCCGGTCTCGAATTTGCCGATACCCTGCCCGGTTTTGCGCCCTATCTGCGCGGCCCGCAACCGACGATGTATGCCGTCAAGCCGTGGACCATCCGTCAGTATGCGGGTTTCTCCACCGCTGAAGCCTCCAACGCCTTCTACCGCAAGGCGCTGGCCGCCGGCGGCCAGGGCGTTTCCGTGGCTTTCGACCTGGCGACGCACCGTGGTTACGACTCCGATAACGCCCGTGTTACGGGTGATGTTGGCAAGGCCGGCGTGGCGATCGACTCCGTCGAAGACATGAAGATCCTCTTCGACAGCATTCCGCTCGACAAGATATCCGTCTCGATGACCATGAACGGCGCGGTGCTGCCGATTCTCGCCGGCTACATCGTCGCCGCCGAAGAGCAGGGTGTTAGCCAGGACAAGCTGTCCGGCACTATCCAGAACGACATTCTCAAAGAATTCATGGTGCGGAATACCTACATCTATCCGCCCAAACCATCGATGAAGATTATTGCCGACATCTTCGGCTACACGGCGCAGCACATGCCGAAATTCAACTCGATCTCGATTTCCGGTTATCACATCCAGGAAGCCGGTGCCAATCAGGCCATCGAGCTGGCCTTCACGCTGGCTGACGGCATGGAATACGTGCGTACCGGCGTCGCCTCCGGCATGGACGTCGACACCTTCGCCGGCCGCCTGTCCTTCTTCTGGGCGGTGGGCATGAATTTCTACCTTGAGATCGCCAAGATGCGCGCTGGCCGCCTGCTGTGGGATCGCATCATGACCGGTTTCAACGCCAAGAGCCCCAAGTCCAAGATGCTGCGCACGCACAGCCAGACTTCCGGTTGGTCGCTGACCGAGCAGGATCCGTACAACAACGTCGTGCGTACCACCATCGAAGCGATGGCGGCTGTTTTCGGCGGCACCCAGTCGCTGCACACCAATGCGCTGGACGAAGCCATTGCGCTGCCGACCGAGTTCTCGTCGCGTATCGCCCGCAACACGCAACTGATCATTCAGGAAGAAACCCACATCACCAATGTCGTCGATCCGTGGGCCGGTTCCTACATGATGGAAAAGCTGACCCAGGACATGGCCGACAAGGCCTGGGGCATCATCCAGGAAATCGAAGCCATGGGCGGCATGACCAAGGCCGTTGAATCGGGTTGGGCCAAGATGCAGGTCGAAACCTGCGCGGCCGACAAGCAGGCACGCATTGACTCCGGCAAGGACGTCATCGTCGGCGTCAACAAGTACAAGCTGGCCAAGGAAGACGCGATCGACATCCTCGATATCGACAACCACGCCGTGCGTGACTCGCAGATTGCCCGCCTCAAGCAGATTCGCGCGACGCGCGACAGTGCTGCGGTCAACGCGGCTTTGGAGGCGTTAACCAAAGCCGCCGAATCCGGCGAAGGCAACCTGCTCGACCTGACCGTCAAGGCCATGCGCCTGCGTGCCACGGTGGGTGAAGTGTCCGATGCGCTGGAAAAGATCTTTGGTCGTTTCCGTGCCAACAACCAGACCATTTCGGGTGTGTACGGAGGTGTTGTGGAAGGTCAGGAAAGCTGGGAAAAGATCAAGGCCGATGTCGCCAAATTCGCCGAAGAAGAAGGTCGTCGTCCGCGCATCATGATCGCCAAGCTCGGCCAGGATGGCCATGACCGTGGCGCCAAGGTGGTGGCTACGGCCTATGCCGACCTCGGCTTCGACATCGACATGGGCCCGCTCTTCCAGACTCCGGAAGAAGCTGCCCGTCAGGCCATCGAGAACGACGTGCACGCCGTGGGTGTGTCGTCGCTGGCGGCCGGTCACAAGACCTTGTTGCCGCAACTGGTCAAGGCCTTGAAGGATCAAGGCGGCGATGACATCATCGTTTTCGCTGGCGGCGTGATTCCGGCCCAGGATTACGACTATCTCTACAACGCAGGCGCCAAAGCCATTTTCGGACCGGGAACGCGGATCGAGGATTCGGCCATCAAGGTGATCGAAGAAATTCGCAAGGCACGCGGTTAAGTCTCGGATGAATCTGGGCGAAGTTCCCGTGCGTGCCAATATTCTGTCTGCTGGCGACCAACTGCTGGTCGATGGTGTGCTGGCTGGTCAGCGCCGTGCGCTGGCCAAGGCCATCACGCTGATCGAGTCGACGCGTCCAGATCATCAGCAGCGCGCCCAGCAAGTGCTTAACGCTATTTTGCCTAGTACTGGCAAGGCGATCCGTATCGGCATTTCCGGCGTGCCGGGGGCGGGTAAATCCACCTTCATCGAAGCGCTTGGCGTCTGGCTCATTGAGCAGGGCAAGAAGCTGGCTGTGCTGGCCGTCGATCCTTCATCTTCGGTTTCTGGTGGTTCGATCCTTGGTGACAAGACGCGGATGGAATTGCTCAGCCAGCGCGAGGAGGCCTTCATCCGGCCGAGTCCGTCATCGGGTTCGCTGGGCGGCGTGGCCGAGAAGTCGCGCGAAGCGATGCTGCTCTGTGAAGCCTCGGGCTACGACGTGATCATCATCGAGACCGTCGGTGTCGGCCAGTCGGAAACGACGGTGGCTGGCATGGTCGACATGTTCTGCCTGCTCCAGTTGCCGAATGCCGGTGACGACCTGCAGGCGATCAAGAAGGGCATTGTCGAGATCGCCGACATGGTGATCATCAACAAGGCCGATATCGACCGTCAGGCCACTGCTGTGGTCCGTGCCCAATGGCGCAACGCCCTGCACATGCTGCGCCCGGCCTCGCCCAACTGGGCACCGCCGGTTATCACGCTGTCCGCTTTGCACAAGGAAGGCATCGCTGAATTCTGGGAACAGGTCGAGAAGTATCAGGCGGCTCTGAAGTCGACCGGAGAGTTCGATGCCAAGCGCCAGCATCAGGCTTTGAGCTGGATGTGGCAACTGATCGACTCCGGTTTGCGTCAGTATTTCCGTCATCACCCGCGCGTGCAGGAGAACCTGCCCGCCTTTACCCGATCCGTCGAGGAAGGCCATACGACTCCGGCTGCCGCCGCGTATGCGCTGCTCGACTATCTGAAACACTAATCACCCGATCCATTTAGGGAGTTTTCTATGCACGACATCATCCGCCAGCTGGAAAAAAAGCGTGAAATGGCCCGCCTCGGCGGTGGCCAGAAGCGTATCGACAGCCAGCACAAAAAGGGCAAGCTGAGCGCCCGCGAACGTATCGAGCTGCTGCTCGACCCGGATTCCTTCGAGGAATGGGACATGTTCAAGGAGCACCGCTGTACCGATTTCGGTATGGATCAGGCCGAGAAAATTCCCGGTGACGGTGTCGTGATTGGTTACGGTACGGTTAACGGCCGTCTGGTTTTCGTTTTCTCGCAGGACTTTACCGTGTTCGGTGGTTCGCTGTCGGAAACCCACGCCGAGAAAATCTGCAAGGTCATGGATCAGGCGATGAAGGTTGGCGCTCCGGTGATCGGCCTTAATGACTCGGGCGGTGCGCGGATTCAGGAAGGCGTTGCCTCCTTGGGCGGTTACGCCGACGTCTTCCAGCGCAACGTGATGGCCTCCGGCGTCGTGCCGCAGATCTCGATGATCATGGGCCCCTGCGCCGGTGGCGCGGTGTATTCGCCGTCGATGACCGACTTCATCTTCATGGTCAAGGACTCGTCCTACATGTTCGTGACCGGTCCGGAAGTCGTCAAGACCGTGACCCACGAAGACGTCACAGCCGAAGAGCTGGGCGGTGCCGTGACTCACACCAGCAAATCAGGTGTCGCCGATCTGGCCTTCGAGAATGACGTCGAAGCCCTCTCCATGCTGCGCCGGTTCATGAATTTCCTGCCAGCCAACAACCGCGAAAAGCCGCCAGTCACGCCGACCAACGATCCGGTCGATCGCATGGACTATTCGCTCGACACCCTGGTGCCGGACAACGCCAACAAGGCGTACGACATGAAGGAGCTGATCGTCAAAGTGGTCGACGACAATGACTTCTTCGAGCTGCAGGCCGACTACGCCAAGAACATCATCATCGGCTTTGGTCGCATGGATGGCCATCCGGTTGGCATCGTCGCCAACCAGCCGCTGGTGCTGGCCGGCTGTCTCGATATCAAGTCGTCGATCAAGGCCGCCCGCTTCGTCCGCTTCTGCGACGCCTTCAACATTCCGGTCGTTACCTTTGTCGATGTGCCGGGCTTCATGCCGGGCACCACGCAGGAATACGGCGGCATCATCAAGCACGGTGCCAAGCTGCTTTACGCCTACGCCGAATGTACCGTGCCGAAGGTCACCATCATTACCCGCAAGGCCTACGGTGGCGCCTACGACGTTATGTCCTCGAAGCATCTGCGTGGCGACGTCAATATCGCCTGGCCGTCAGCAGAAATCGCGGTCATGGGCCCGAAGGGCGCCGTGGAAATCATTTTCCGCGAGGAAAAGAACGATCCGGCCAAGCTGGCCGAGCGCGAAGCCGAATACAAGGCCAAGTTCGCCAACCCGTTCGTGGCTGGCGCGCGTGGCTTCATCGACGACGTCATCATGCCGCATGCCACCCGCAAGCGTATCGCTCGCTCGCTGGCCATGCTGCGCGACAAGAAACTTGAAAATCCGTGGCGCAAGCACGGCAACATTCCTCTGTAAGCGTCAGGGAGAAAAAGGAATATGTTCACTAAAATTCTGATCGCCAACCGCGGTGAAATTGCCTGCCGCGTCATCAAGACGGCCCGCAAGATGGGCATCAAGACAGTCGCCGTCTATTCCGAAGCCGACAAGGATGCCTTGTTCGTCGACCTCGCCGATGAAGCCGTCTGTATTGGACCGGCTGCTTCGAAAGAGTCCTATCTGGTTGCCGACAAGATCATCGCCGCCTGCAAGCAGACTGGCGCCCAGGCCGTCCATCCGGGCTACGGCTTCCTGTCTGAAAATGCCGAGTTCTCCCGTCGTCTGGAAGAAGAAGGCATCAAGTTCATCGGTCCGAAGCATTACTCCATCGCCAAGATGGGCGACAAGATCGAATCCAAGAAGCTGGCCATCGCTGCCAACGTCAACACCATTCCGGGTTACAACGACGCCATCGCCGGTCCTGACGAAGCTGTCAAGATCGCTCAGGGCATCGGCTATCCGGTGATGATCAAGGCTTCCGCCGGCGGCGGCGGCAAGGGTCTGCGCGTTGCTTACAACGATGCCGAAGCGCACGAAGGTTTCTCCTCCTGCGTCAATGAAGCGCGCAACTCTTTCGGTGACGACCGCGTCTTCATCGAAAAATACGTGCTGGAACCGCGTCACATCGAAATTCAGCTGCTCGGCGACTCACATGGCAACTACGTCTACCTGAACGAACGTGATTGCTCAATTCAGCGTCGTCACCAGAAGGTAATCGAAGAGGCGCCGAGCCCCTTCGTTGATGCCGAGATGCGCAAGGCGATGGGCGAACAGGCCGTGGCGCTGGCCCGCGCGGTGGACTATGAATCGGCCGGTACGGTCGAGTTCGTCGTTTCCGGCGCGACCAAGGAGTTCTACTTCCTGGAAATGAATACTCGCCTGCAGGTGGAGCATCCGGTTACCGAACTGATTACCGGCCTCGACCTCGTTGAGCAGATGATCCGCGTCGCTTACGGCGAGAAGCTGCCGCTGACCCAGGCTGAAGTTCCTATCAATGGCTGGGCCATGGAGTGCCGGATCAACGCCGAAGACCCGTTCCGCGGCTTCCTGCCGTCGACTGGCCGTCTCGTGAAGTTCCTGCCGCCCAAGGAAACCAGCGACGCCAGCGGCACTACCCGTGTCGATACCGGTGTTTACGATGGTGGCGAAATTTCGATGTTCTACGACTCGATGATCGCCAAGCTGATCGTGCACGGCAAGGATCGCAGCACGGCGATCTCCCGCATGCGTGACGCCTTGAACGGTTTCGTCATCCGCGGCATTTCCTCGAACATCCCGTTCCAGGCTGCGTTGATGCAGCACCCGGTGTTCCATTCCGGCATCTTCGACACTGGCTTCATCCCCAAGCACTACCCGACGGGCTTCGATGCCTCGATGGTGCCGCACGATGATCCGGCCTTGCTGGTTTCGGTGGCTGCTTATGTCTACCGTGCCTTCACCGATCGCTCCGCTTCCATCTCCGGCCAGCTGCAGGGCCACGAGCGTCTGGTCAGCGACAACTGGATGGTCGTTCGCCTCGACGCCGCCGGCAATCAGCATCATCCGGTCACGGCATGTCTGGTCGATGGTGGCTATGACATCGAGTACGGCGGTCAGCACTACGAGCTGCGTTCTTCCTGGAAACTTGGCGAGTCGCTGTTCGTCGGTACCTGCAACGGTCAGGCTTTCACGCTGCAGGTCGAACGGCACAAGACGAAATACTCGCTGTTCCACTGGGGTACGCGTGCCGACTTCATGGTGATGAGCGCCCGTGCAGCCGAACTGCTGGCGCTGATGCCCGAGAAGCAGGCACCTGACCTGTCCAAGTTCCTGATTTCGCCGATGCCTGGTTTGCTCCGCGAAGTTGCGGTGACGGTTGGTCAGGAAGTGAAGGCCGGCGAGAAGCTGGCGGTCATCGAAGCGATGAAGATGGAAAACATCCTCAAGGCTGACCAGGACTGCAAGGTGAAGAAGATTTCAGCGGCTGCCGGCGAAAGCCTGACGGTGGATCAGGTCATCATCGAATTCGAGTGATTTGATTTTCGGCCGTTTTTTCCGGTCGACCGTGGAAGCGAAGGCCCGCTAACCAGCGGGCCTTTTTTATTGTTTGCTGATCGCGTAGCGGACGAAATCGACCCCGCGTTCGAGCACTTCGGTCGGCAGCAGGTGGCTGACCGAGGTGCCTTCCAGCGTAACGCCGGTATCGAGCCGGACTCCGGCCACACTCGGGACGATCAGCGAACAGTTTTCACCGTCATGGAGCAGGAAGACGGGGACTACGGCATGTGTTTGGCCAGCCGCCGGGCGGGCGAGGCGGCCGGGTTCGATGCGTTCTTCGTACCATTGCAGATCGGCGGCCAGGGCGCCGCCGGGAAGGCTTTGCAGGCCGACCATGACACCGAGTCGTGGCCCGCCGAGGGAGGTCGAGGCGATCAGACAGGGCGATTGGCGGCGGGCGCCCTTGCGGTCGGCCGGGCGGATGGCCTTGCCATCGACGAGCAGCCAGTTTTCACCGGGGACATTGAGCTTCTTGACGGCCGTCGGCATGGTCGATACGCGGTCGAATCCGAACATCGCCGTGCGCTGATGGGCCAGGGTTGCGCTGCCAACATCGAGCGATCCGCTCTGCACGATCATTTCGCCGGTAAACGCTGCATAGGCAAATTCAGCGCCGAAGGCGAGTTCGATTTCGCCGATTTCAGTGCTCCGGTGCTGACCATGCGATTCAAGGCTGGCTTCGATGTCGCGTAGCAGGCGGATGCAGGCCGCTGGCGACAGTTCGCGGCCAAGTTTCAGGGCTTCGGGTGATTCGCCTTCCTTGAGCGCGGCAATGCGCTGGGCGATCTTGCGGGTCACCCGGGGGACTTCGAGCCAGCGCGGAATGCCTTCCGGCAAGGTGCTGCCAAAAAGCGGTTGGAGATCGACCGAGTGACCTCTCGGGTCATCGTCCGGCATGGTCTGGAAACCGGCCAGTTCGCGCCAGCGGCTCAGCGCCCGGTTGGCGACGGCAAGCTGGGCGGCCGACAGGCGATACGGGTCGATCAGGCGCAGCATGAAAGCCCAGGCCAGATGGCCGGCGATGGTGGTGTCGACCAGATGGGGGAAGTCGGGATCAGGCAGCGAATGGCGCGACAAACCGTCTCTTTCGGCCTGATCGAGGATGGCGAAGAGTATTTGATCGAGCAGGGGCGGACATTCCCGGGCGGCCAGGAAATGGCAGTATTCGGCCATCCGGATGGCACAGGCTGCCCGGTGCAGCAGTTTGCCTTTTTCGCCCGAGGCAAAATGTGGCGCCAGGCGCAGATAGGAAGTACCGAGACGCAGCCAGAGGCGCTGGGCAACCTCGAATGCGCGCTGGTCGTCGTCGAGCATGGGCAGTGCCTTGCGCACGTAACGCGGCTCCATCGCATCCTGGGCCGGTACGGCGGCTGTCCGCAGCAGGTCGAGCAATTCGACGGCTAGGCTTGGCGGGAGCGCCGATGCCTCGATGGCTTCGATCTGCAGGCTGATGGCGGCCAGCATGTGCATGGGCTGGGCTTGCGGCTGGCTGGCCAGCCAGGTTTTTGCCGATCCCATGTCGTGAAAGGCCAGGGCGATGTTCTTGCGCGGTTCAGGCAATGTTAACCAATGCATGGTCGCTCCTTCCGGAGTAAGCTTGAATAATGAGCGGATTTGAACATTATGATCGCGAATTGCGGGATCTTGATAGCGAGATTCACCGGTACGCTGCTGTTTGTCGCGTCAATCTGGCCAATCGCCACGAAATTGATGCCTGTTTGCGCAATCACCACGAGAACTGGGCCGACGACAAGGCACGAGAGTCCTTGCATGGGCTGCTGATCCTCCGCATCAAGCTGGAGGCCGAGATGATAGCCCTTGGATTTTCGCCGCCACCACTGGTTCCGCCTGCATCGGAAGAGGCTAGCGAACGCTGATCGCAATGACCGGGCAAGGCGCGACGCAGGCGCCGCAGCCGGTGCATTTTTCGGGATCGATCTCGGGCAGCGGGCTACCGCCCAGGCGGGGCGTGAAACGGATGGCGCGAACCTCGCAGAAGTCGCCGCAGACGCGGCATTCGACCCCCTGGCGGGGCAGGCAGTCTTCGCCGATGGCTGCCTTGTAAGGCCAGGCGGCTTGTTCGGGGTGACGAAGCAAGGCCTTGGGTTGGCAACTGGTAACGCAGTCGCCGCAGAAAGTGCATTCGCCGAGGCTGAAATCAACGGTTGGATAGCTGCCATCGCCGCCGACCAGAATCCCCGTCGGACAGGCTTTGAGGCAGTCATTGCAGCGCGTGCAGCGGTCGATGAATTCGGCTTCCGGCAGCGCCCAGGGCGGGCGGATTTCAGCCCTGGGGCGCGGTCGACCGCGGAAAAAGCCTCGGCGGGACAGGTCGACCATGGTGGCTTGGCCTACTTGCCTGCTTTCATTTTCTCGATGCCGCTACGCAGCATCTGATCGATCTCGGAGCCCGGCTCGACTTGTAACAGCAGTGGCTCCCAGTAGGAAAGCCCCTTCTTGTTGTCGCCGGCCTCCATGGCGGCAGCGCCGGCCAGGAACATGCTGTGGGCGTGCTTCGGATCGACTTTCAGCGCCCGTTCGATGAGCTGCAGCGCCTTGCCGTTGATGCCTTTGCCATTGGCCATGGCGACGGTTTCTGCATAGCTGGCGAGCTGGTCGGGATCGTCGTTGATGGCATTTTCGGCCTTGGCGAAGGCCTGAACGGCTTCGTCGTAGCGGCCCATCGATTTGTACGAGCGGGCGAGCATGAGCCAGCCCGGCATGTTGTCCGGGTTGGCTTTGAGCTTTTCGGCCAGGCTGGCGACCATTTCATTGATCTTTTCCGGCGTCATTTCTTGCGGTGCAGCGGTTTGTACCGGGTCGAGCGCCTTCGGATTGCCGAGGATGCCGTAGCCGAGCAGGCCGAGAATGGGCAGCAGGATCAGGATGGCGATGGCCATCTTGCGGCTCGGGCCATGTGTGGCCGCCGGGGCGGCGCCACCGGCGGTGGCTGGCTCGACCTCTTCTAGCAGGCGGCGTTGCAGCTCATGTCTGGCTTGGTCGAAATCGGCCTCGGCGAGCGATCCTTCGGTTTTTTCGCGAGCCAGTTCGGCCAACTGGTCGCGGAAGATGGCGAGGTTGGCTTCCTTGCGGTCGGCCTTGCTCGTCGAGCGCAGGCCGAGCCACAGCGGCGGCAGGATGAAGGCGGAAACGACCACGATCAAGAGAACGGCAAACAGGGCGAACTGATTCATTTCTGGTCGATTTCCTTGAGCATCGCGTCGGCGCGGCTGGATTCGTCAGCCGACAGTGGCTGGTCTTCGGCATTGATGCGGGTGGCGCGACGGCGCAGGTAACGCTGCAGGATAAACAGGCCGAGCAGCATGAGGGCGACCGGGCCGCCCCAGAGAAGCAGCGTGATGCCCTTGACCGGCGGCCGGTAGAGGACAAAATCGCCATAGCGGACGACCATGAAATCGACGATTTCCTGGTCGGTCTTGCCGTCCTTGATCATGGTCCGGACTTCGCGCCGCAGGTCCTGGGCCAGCTCGGCGTTGGAGTCGGCGATGGTCTGGTTCTGGCAAACCAGGCAGCGCAACTCCTCGGAAAGCTTCTGCAGGCGCTTTTCGGCGACCGGATCGGCCGCCGTGGCGGCCTCCGTGGCCGCATCGGCGAATGCCACGGTCGACCCGAAAAAAGAGCCAAAAATGAAAAGGGCAATCAGGACGCGGCGCTTCATTTGTTCAGCTCGGCGAGCAGCGGCATGATCTTCTTGCTCAGCACGTCCGGTGATATCGGCCCGGTGTGCTTCATGCGGATGATCCCGGCTTTGTCGATGACGTAGGTTTCCGGCACGCCATAGACGCCGTAGTCGATGCCGACGCGGCCATCGATGTCCATGACCGTCAGCGTGTACGGATTGCCGTGCTGGGCCAGCCACTGGTTGGCGCGCTGGAAGGCCAGTTTTTTCTCCTCATCGGCCGGCATCTTGCTCATGTCGAAATTGCCGTCGCCGCGCACTTCCTTGTAATTCAGCCCGACCAGCGGCACCTTGGTGTTCCTCGAGAACTCGACGAGCACCGGGTGCTCGGCGCGGCAGGAGACACACCACGAGGACCAGACATTGAACAGCCAGACCTTGCCCTGCATGTCCTTGGGGCCAAGCATCTTGTCCGGCGTGGCCAGAACGTTCAGGTTGAAGGCCGGGGCCGGCTTGCCGACCAGCGGCGACGGGACGTCACGCGGGTTGAGGTTGAGGCCGACGGCAAGCAGGGCGACGAGAGCGGCGAAAGCGCCGAGGATCCAGTAATAACGATTCATGCGTGTTGGCTTCCAGCCGGGGTTTGAACGGCAGACGAGGCGCGGGACTTGGCGCGGTAACGGCGATCAAGCATGGCCAGCAGGCCGCCCAGTGCCATCAGTACGCAACCGCCCCAGATCCAGTCGACGAAGGGTTTGTAATAAACGCGGACCGCCCATTCGGCTTCCGGCCGGTCGCGGTCGATCGGTTCGCCGAGCGAGACATAGACGTCGCGCAGGAAACCGGCGTCGATGGCGGCTTCGGTCATCGGCATGCCGGACGACGCGTAGTTGCGTTTTTCGGGTTTCATTTTCAGGCGAAATTTCCCGTCGACCGTGAGATCAAAGTCGCCCTGCGCCGCCACGTAGTTCGGCCCCTGAATTTCCCTGACGCCATTGAACTTGAAGCTGTAGCCGGCAACATCGACGGTGTCGCCGGGCGCCATCTTGACGTCTTTTTCATCTTGGAAGCTGCTGACCATGGTCACGCCGACGACAAACACCGCGATGCCGAAGTGGGCGACGCACATGCCGACAAAGCTGCGCGGCTGCTTGAATGCGGCGCTCAGGAAAGACTGGCCGGCGCGGGTGTGCTGGACGCGCTGGACGTAAGCAGTCAGCGTCGTAAAGGTGACCCAGGCGGCGAGCAGGATGCCGAGCGCGGTCAAGGCGCTCCACTGACCATAAACCAGCGGCAGCGCGATGGCGACGACGGCCGCGGCAATCATCGCCCAGCGTACGGTGCGGGTGATTTCCGGGATCGATGCCTCCTTCCAGCGGGCGAAGGGAGCGACGCCCATGAGGAACAGCACCGGCGCCATGACCGGGACGAAGACGGCGTTGAAGTACGGCGGTCCGACCGAAATCTTGCCGACACCGAGCGCGTCGATAAGCAGCGGGTAGAGCGTGCCGAGCAACACGGTGGCGCAGGCGACGACAAGCAGCACATTGTTGGTGAGCAGGAATGATTCGCGCGAGACCAGGCCGAAGCGGCCGCCCAGTCCGACCTTCGGGGCGCGCCAGGCGAACAGCGCGAGCGAGGTGCCGATCACGGCGACCAGGAAGATCAGGATGAAAATGCCGCGTCGCGGGTCGGTGGCGAAGGCATGCACCGAGGTCAGCACACCCGAACGAACCAGGAAAGTGCCGAGCAGCGACAGCGAGAAAGCCGAAATGGCCAGTAGCACCGTCCAGTTCTTGAAACTGCCGCGCTTTTCGGTAACGGCCAGCGAATGGATCAGAGCAGTGCCGACCAGCCAGGGCATGAACGAGGCGTTTTCGACCGGATCCCAGAACCACCAGCCGCCCCAGCCCAGTTCGTAATAAGCCCACCACGAACCCATGGCGATGCCGAGGGTCAGGAAGCACCAGGCGGCCATCGTCCACGGCCGCGACCAGCGCGCCCAGGCGGCGTCCAACTGGCCGGAAAGCAGGGCCGCGATGGCAAAGGCAAAAGCCACCGAGAAGCCGACGTAGCCCATGTAGAGCAGCGGCGGGTGAATGACCAGCCCGAAATCCTGCAGGAGCGGGTTGAGGTCGCGCCCTTCGGCCGCTGCCGGCAGCAGACGCTCGAACGGGCTGGAAGTGATCAGGATGAAGAGCAGGAAGCCGAAGGCGACCAGACCGAGCGTGCCGAGGACGCGGGCAACCATCGTTTCCGGCAGTTGCTTCGACAGCATGGCGACGCCAAAGGCCCACCAGGTCAGCATCAGCATCCACAGCAACAGCGAACCCTCATGGCCGCCCCACACCGCGGCGACGCGATATTGCAGCGGCAGCAGCGAATTCGAATGCTGGGCAACATAAACCACGGAGAAATCATTGGTCACGAAGGCCTGCGTCAGGCAGGCGAAGGAGAAAGTGACAAGCAGCGCCATGGCCGAGGCGGCCGGACGGGCGACGGCAACCCAGGCCATGCGGTTCTGGTGGGCGCCGATCAGCGGCAGGGTGCCGAGGATCAGGGCGACCAGCGCAGCGAGAATGAGGGCGAAATGGCCGAGTTCGGGAATCATGCTCAGTAGCTCGCTTTCGGCTTGTCGCCAGAAGAAGACGGGGAAACATGCTTGCCGGCGGCGCGGGCCTGGGCGTCGTCGACAGCCTTGGCGGCTTCCGGCGGCATGTAGTTTTCATCGTGCTTGGCCAGTACTTCGGTGGCCATGAAATTGCCGTCGGCAGTCAGCTTGCCTTGGGCCACGGCGCCTTTCCCTTCCTTGAAGAGGTCGGGGAGGATGCCCTTGTAGTGCACCGGAATGTCTTTTTCGGTATCGGTGACGACGAACTGGATGGTCACGCCATCAGCCTGACGCTGGATGCTGCCTTCCTTGACCAAGCCGCCGATGCGGAACAGCTTGTCCTTGGGCGCCTTGCCGGCAGCGACTTCGGTCGGCGTGATGTAGAGCGCGATGTTGCTGTTCAGGGCGTTCAAAACGAGCGCCGCGATGATGCCGATGATGGCCAGCGCGCCGCCGATCAGGGCGAGTTTCTTGTGACGGGATTTCATTCTGCGGTGTTCCTTGTTTCGGCGCGCAACTGGCGCTTGAGGCGAGCGATGGTGGTCTTTCGATTGCGGACGACGATGATCGGTTCAATTGCCATGATCAAAACGGTGGCGCCGAACGAGCCCCAGACGTAAAAGCCATAGCCGCCCATGGCGATAAAGTCGGAAAAACTGGCCCAGTGGATCATTTTTCGTCTCCTGCCTTGCCCAGCAACTCGGCCTTGACCCAGTCGGTGTGGCGTTCGCGCTCGAGCATGATGGTCCGCACCCGCATCAGTGCAATGGCAATCGAATACATCCAGAAGCACATGGCCATCAGCAGCATGCCCCAGAGCATGGTGGTGGCCATCGACGACTTGGCGAGATTGACGCTGGAACCCTGATGCAGGGTGTTCCACCATTTGACCGAGAAATAGATGATCGGGATATTGACGACGCCAACCAGCAGCAACAGGCCACCGGCCTTGTCGGCCCGGCGCGCATCATCGATGGCGGCGGTCAGGGCCATGTAGCCGATGTAGAGGAAAAGCAGGATCAGTTCCGAAGTCAGGCGCGCATCCCAGACCCACCACGCCCCCCACATCGGCTTGCCCCACAGGGCCCCGGTGAGCAGCGAGAGGAAGGCCATCAGGGCCCCGGTCGGCGCCAGGGCCTGCGCCATCATGCCCGACAGCCGGGTGTTGAAAGCCAGGCCGATGGCGGCCCAGCCAGCCATGACCAGATAGATGAACATCGACATCCAGGAAGCCGGGACGTGGATGAAAATGATCCGGTAGCCCTCGCCCTGCTGGAAGTCGGTCGGCGCGACGAGCATGCCGAGCCAGAGCCCGGCGAGGCCGAAAACGATCGAGACAGCGACGAAGTAGGGAATCAGCGCGCCAGCGAACGGATAAAACGTGGCCGGCGAGGCGAAGCGGTAGAGATTGAAGCGATCTTTCATTCGAGGGCGATCTTCAAGGCAGCGGCCGATGCCCAGGGGGCAAAGCCAAGTGAGGCAAAGGTAAGTGCAGCGAGCAGTGACAGGTGACCTTCTCCCCCGAGCCCGGTCACCGTCGCATCCACTGCGCCAGCGCCGAATATTAGCACTGGAATATATAGCGGCAGAACCAGCAGCGAGAGCAGCACGCCGCCGCCACGCAAGCCCAGGGTCAGCGCCGCGCCGATGGCACCAATGCCGGACAGCGCCGGGGTGCCGATCAGAATGGCGAAAGTCAGTACGATCAAGGCGTCGGTCGACAGATCGAACTGGATACCGAGGACCGGGGCGATCAGCGCCAGCGGCAGGCCCGAGACCAGCCAGTGAGCAATCACTTTGCCGGTAACGACCAGCCCGAGGGGGTGCGGGGCCAGCGCCAGTTGTTCCAGTGTGCCATCGCGATGGTCGTCGGCGAACAGGCGGGGCAGAGAGAGCATGGTGGCGAGCAGGGCGGCGACCCACAACACGCCGGGCGCCAGCTTGCGCAGCAGGTCGGGTTCAGGTCCGACGCCGAGCGGGAACAGGCTGACCACAATGACGAAGAAGAAGAGCGCCGAAACGATATCGGCCTGGCGCCGCATGGCCAGTTTGAGATCACGGCCAATGACGGCTGCAACGATTTTGAACATCAGCGCATCATCCTCAACCGAGTCGCAATTCGCGCACCGTACCGGCCGGAATGCTGACCAACTGGTGCGTCGTCATCACGGCCAGGCCGCCTCGCTGCAGATGGCCCGAAATGATGCCGGCCAGCCAGTCGACCGCAGCAACGTCGAGGGCGACAAAAGGTTCGTCAAGTATCCACAGTGGCCGTTTTTCCTTGACCAGGCGGGCCAGCGCAACACGACGCTTCTGTCCCTGCGAGAGGTATTTGCAGGCGAGGTCTTCGCGGCCGGCCAGTCCGACCTGTTCCAGCGCGTCGATGGCGTCGTCTTCGGATAGTTCCTCGTCGGCCAGGCGGGCTGCTGCCAGCAGGTTTTCCAGCGGGGTCAATTCTTCCTTGATGGCGTTGAGGTGGCCAAGGTAGCAGAGGTCAGCGCGGAATTCGTCGGACTTGATCGACTCGCCCTTCCAGCGGATTTCACCGGTTTCCGGTGGCAAAAGGCCGATCAGCATGCGTAGCAGGCTGGTTTTGCCGGCGCCGTTTTTGCCCTGCAGGTACAGCAATTCCCCGGCCTCCAGCTTGAAGCCAAGGCCTGCGAACAGGCGGCGCTCGCCGCGCACGCATTCCAGATTGTCAGCTTCAAGCATCAGGGGGAAAACCGAAAGAAATCAGGCACAAATTATGGACGCGCAAGTTTAACGGCAGATTAACGGGAATCAAATAAACACCAACAAGAAAAACGGGGGCCGCAGCCCCCGCCCGTTCTCTGGAGCGGTTGTTATTTCTTTTCGAACGGCGTCGGACGCGGCGTCGCGTCGGATGACGGTGGCAGGATCGGCATCTTGAAGTTCGGCTGGTCGCCGGTCAGGGTCTTCAGGAAGGCGACGATCTTGGCGTTTTCGTCGGCTGTAAACTTCTTGCCGAGCTGGATGCGGGCCATCGTGTCTACTGCTTCCGGCAAGGTGTTGGCAGCGCCGTCGTGGAAGTACGGATAGGTCATTTCAACGTTGCGCAGGGTCGGCACTTTGAAGTTGAAGCGGTCGGCATCCTTGCCGGTCACGGCAGAACGGCCTTCGGCCGGGCTGGATGCCTTGTAGGCTTCGACCAGACCCATCTTCTGGAAGGAGTTGCCGCCGACGGCCGGGCCGTTATGGCAGGCAACGCATCCGGCGTCCTTGAATAGCTGGTAGCCGGCCAGTTCATCCTTGGTGATGGCCTTCTTGTTGCCCTTCAGGTATTTGTCGAAGCGTGAGTTCGGGGTGACCAGGGTTTCCTCGAAGGCGGCGATGGCCTTGGTGACTTTTTCGATATCGACCGTCTCGGAGCCGAAGGCCTTCTTGAATTCGGCAACGTAGCCGGGGATGGTTTGCAGCATGCTGACGGCCAGCGTGTGGGTGAAGCCCATTTCACCCGGATTGGCGATCGGGCCACCGGCCTGGGCCTTGAGGTCGGCGGCGCGGCCGTCCCAGAACTGGGCGAGGTTGAGGCTGGAGTTGAGCACGGTCGGCGCATTGATCGGGCCTTCCTGCCAGTTGTGACCGATCGAGGTCTTGATGTTGTCGGTGCCGCCCATCGACAGGTTGTGGCAGGAGTTGCAGGAGATGAAGCCGGATTTGGAGAGGCGCGGATCGAAATAGAGTTTTTTGCCCAGTTCGACGAGGGCCGGGTTGGTGACCTTGGCCGGTGCAATTGGCTGGATCGGTTCATTGCTGGCAGCCATGGCAGCCTGACTGATGATGGCTCCGGAAAGCAGTGCAATGGCGACGGACAACGTAGTGTGTTTCATCGTTTATCTCCCTTGGTGAAAAAGTATCGATGGTCGATTCTCCCCTTCCTGCTTGTGCTAATATTGATCCAAGTCAATGATTTTTATGGGTTTTGGTTATAGCGGTTATAGCCGTTCCCTATAGTCGTCAGAAGGGGCATGAGCCCTCGTGTGTCAAATGGAGAGTAGCAATGACCTTAACCGAGTTGCGCTATATCGTCGCTTTGGCTCAGGAAGGTAATTTCAGCCGGGCGGCGGAGCACTGTTCGGTCAGCCAGCCAACGCTGAGCGTGGCGATCGCCCGCCTGGAGGACGAGTTTGGCGTGCAACTGTTCGAGCGCGGCAAGGGTTTTGTCAGCCCGAGTGCGGTTGGTGCCAAGGTGGTCGAGCAGGCCAAGCGGGCGCTTGGTGAGGCGGAGAAAGTCCGGCAGGTGGCCATGCTTGGCCGGGACCAGCTGGAGGGGCCATTGCGGCTCGGTGTGATTCACACCATCGGCCCCTATCTGCTGCCGCAACTCATTCATTCCCTGAAAGTGGTGGCGCCGGCCATGCCGCTCGCCATCGAGGAGAACATGACGGCTACGCTGGCCGACATGCTGCACGACAACGAAGTCGACGTCGTCATCATTGCGCTGCCCTTCGACGTGCCGGGGGTGTTGACCCGGGCGATCTACGATGAATCCTTCAAGGTTGTCGTGCCGCGCGGTCATCCCTGGGAAAGCAGGAAGTGGATTGCGCCCGAGGACGTGGCCGGCGATGAGGTGCTGTTGCTGAAGGCCGGCAACTGCTTCCGCGATCAGGTTCTGGGCGCCTGTCCGCAGGTCAGTAGCCCGGAAACCGACGTCCGGCTCGGCCATTCGATCGGTACCATCCGCTGCATGGTGGCCTCCGGCCTCGGCGTGTCAGTGTTGCCGGACAGCGCGCTGGGCCATCCTTACAGCAACGACATGATCAGCGTCATTCCCTTCAAGGAGCCAGCCCCGGCCCGCCGGGTGGCGCTGGCCTGGCGGCCGGGATTCGTGCGGCCGAAGGCCATCGAGGCGCTGCTTGATGCGGTGCGGGGGCTCCGTTCGCCAGCCTATCGCTTGCTGGTCTGAGTGTTCATCAGCACTTCGGCCTGAATGTGCTGGATGCACTCGGTCAGGCTGGCGTTCTGCTCCTCGAATTCCAGTTTCAAAGCCGCGATGGCGCTGCTGTCCCCAGTGTCGTGGCAGCGACGCAATTGGCTGCCGATGTCGTGCAGTTTCTTGTGCAGGTCTTCGATCATTCGGAACGCGTCGGCACTGGCATAGCGCTGACCGTCCTGGCTGTAGTACCAGCGACCAAAACGGCATTGATGTTGGTCGAGTTCGGGAGGGCGGATGGCCCCCGTCGTGTCGTCGAGGTAGGCATACAGCGATTTTTTCCAGCGGCTGTGGTCGACGTCGGCGATCAGCATGGGCAAATCCTCGTGTGACCATTTGAAGGCCGTGGCCAGACCCCATAGTTCATCCGGTTTGAATTGCCTGATCCATTCGGGCAGAAGCGCGGCCGGCATCGGGTGGGCGATGCCGAAGCCTTGCGCCATGTCACAGCCCAGAAGCAGGAGAACAAGGCCGTGCTCGACGGTTTCCACCCCTTCGGCGATGACTTGCCGGCGGAAAGCCTGGGTCAGCCCGATGACGCCTTCGACGATGGCCAGATCGTCGGCATCGTCGAGCATGTTGCGGATGAAGGACTGGTCGATCTTGAGTACATCGGCCGGCAACTGGCGGAAATAGGTCAGTGACGAATAGCCAGTGCCGAAATCGTCGAGGGCAAAGCTGACGCCGAGGCGCCGGCATTCGCCGAACAGTTCGGCGACGTTGGCCATGTCTTCAAGGGCGGCGGTTTCGAGCACTTCAAGCTCGATCAGGCCGGGTGCCAGATTCGGATGGGCCGCCAGCAACTCAGCTAGGCGCCGCGAAAAGCCTTCGTGCTGCAGGTGCTTGCCGGAAATGTTGATGCTGACCGGCAGGTCGACACCTTGGGCGTGCCAGTCTTCCATCTGACGCAGGGCTTCCTGGATGACCCAGTCGCCGACTTCAATATCCAGTTCGCTGTCTTCGATGATGGGCAGGAAGCGTCCCGGCAGCAGCAGGCCATCGGTCGGGTGTTGCCAGCGGATCAGTGCTTCGGCGCCGGTTACGCTGCCCTTGCGCATGTTCACCTTGGGCTGGAAGTAAAGCTCGAATTCGCCCTTGGCGAGGCCTTCCCGAATGCGCACGATTTCTTCGCGGCGAATGCGGGTGCGGCGGTCGTTTTCCGGGTCGAACAGGTGATGGCGATTGCGGCCGCCCTGCTTGGCCGCGTACATCGCCTGGTCGGCATGGCGGAGCAGCGTGTCGGCATCCGAGCCGTCATGCGGGTAGAGGGTCACGCCAATGCTCGCCGAAATCGAAATGGCGTGTTCGGAGACGCGGAAAGGTTGATTCAGTGCGCTGATGATGCGGGCGACGGCATAGTCGCATTCGTGCAAGTCATCAAGATTGGAAACGAGCAGTACGAACTCGTCGCCACCCAGACGTGACACCGTGTCGCCGGCCCGGACACAGGTCTTGAGGCGCTGGGCAACTTCGATGAGCAGGAAATCGCCGGCCGAGTGGCCAAAGCGGTCGTTGATCGGCTTGAAATTGTCGAGATCGAGATAGCAGATAGCCAGCATCTTCCCGCTGCGCTCGGTTTGCGCCATGGCGAGTTGGAGGCGGTCGCCGAGCAGCATGCGGTTGGGTAGCTGGGTCAGCGCGTCGTAGTGAGCGAGGTGTTCGAGGCGTTGTTGGTGCTGCTTGATGACCGTAATGTCGGAAAAAATGGCGACGAAATTGGCGATCTCGCCGTTCCGGTTGCGGACGGTCGAGATGGTCAGCAGCTCGACAAATATTTCACCGGATTTCTTGCGATTCCATATCTCGCCTCGCCAGTAGCCGTCCTCGGCAATTTTTTTCCACATTTCGGCGTAAAAGGCCGGATCGTGATGCCCTGACTTGAGCAGATCAGGAGTTTGGCCAATGGCTTCGTCTCGGGGATAGCCGGTCAATTCGGTAAAGGTTGAATTGACTTCGACGATGCGCCCTTTCGGGTCGGTGATCATGATCCCTTCGTGCGCATTGTCGAAGACGCTGGCCGCCAGTTGCTGGCGCTCTTCGGCGATCAGGCGCTCGGTAATGTCCTGCGACGTACTGATCAGGGCCGGGCGGCCATTCCAGTAGCCATGCGTGATGCGGGTTTCGATCATGGTCTGCTCGCCGTTGGCGTGCAGGATGGGAAGCGGGCAGCTGAAGCGGCGACCGGCGACAACGTCGATCATTTGCTCGTTGGCGATTTTTTGCAGATTTTTCGGGTGGACCGTGGCAATCAGCTTGCCGATCAGGGTGTCAGGCCCATAGCCGAGGCCTTCAGTTACGGCCCGGTTGTAGTGCAGGATGTGACCATCCTCGTCGAGGATGAAAATGAAATCCTTCAACGCATCGAACAGGCCGCTCAGATTCTGTTGCAGGCGGCGAGCTTCTTCTTGTGCGTCCAGTTGCAGCAGGGTCTGGCTGAAGTGTGTGCCGAGCATCTCCAGCGAGCGCAGGGTCGAGGCGAGAACGCCGGTGGCCCGACGACTGCCCAGCGTGATGCAGGCGACCGGCTGATCGGCCAACATGATGGGCAAGGCGACCAGGCAGCCCAAGCCTTCGCCGCGGATCGCTTCGCTGTCAAGAATGCTGGCGTCGGCGCAGTGGTCGCTCGGTTCCTGGCAGTTGCAAATCGTGCCGCCATCCAGAGCGAAGCGGGCAAACGGGGTGTTGGCGTCGAGCCGGGAGACTTTGGCGACAAAGTCGCCCGAAACGCCGGCGTGGGCAATCAGTTGATAGCTGCCATCGGGCTGTCGCCAATGGAGGCAGCCCGAATCGAGGTCGGGGAAACGCAAGGTGGCCTGCAGCAGGACTTGAAACACGGCGTTGCGTGGCAGGCCGGCCGCCAGCGCTTGTGCCAGGTCGTGCTCGATTTCGAGGCGCAACTCGGCATTTTTGCGCTCGGAAATATCAACCGCTGAAGCGATGACTGCCGGCCGCCCGAAGTATCTTGAACTATGTAGCCGGATTTCGACCGGGAAGATGCGCCCTTCGCTGTGGCGAGCGAGAATTTCGAAGGTTTGCGGTGTGCCGGCCAGCGCGCTGGCAATGTGCCGATTGATGGTCTGCACATCGGTCAGCCCTGGCTGGGTAAACGCCGCGTGGCTCAGACCGATCAACTGTTCGCGTGGTACCCCGGATATCTGCTCGGCGCCGGCGTTTACGTCGAGAAAGATGCCATCCTCGGACTGGATGAACAATGCTTCGCTGACGCTGTTGAAAATGCCACGAAAGGTTTCCAGGCTTTTATCCAGTTCACGTGAGCGGTGCTGGTGGGCAATGAGCAGGGCAGCCAGTTGGCAGGCCTGCATCAGGCAGCCCAGGTCTTCTTCGCGCGGCTGGCTGGGCAGTCGGTGATAGGCGGCGAAAGTGCCAAGCAACATGCCGTCCGGCCCGATGATCGGGTCAGACCAGCAGGCGGCAATTCCGCTTTCCCGGGCGAGGTTGTGATAGGCCGCACACAGCGGGTCGTCGAACACGTTTTCGACAATGACCCGCTGTTTCAGCGCCGCTGCCGTGCCGCAGGAACTGATACCTTCGCCGATCGGCATGCCATCGATCGCGGCACTGTAGGCCGCTGGCAGGCTCGGGGCGGCGCCGACACGGAGGTGCTGTCCGGATTCGTCGCTGAGCATGATCGAGCAGCGCCAGTCCGGCATCTCGGCTTCGACCGACATGACGAGCAGTTCGAGGGCGCGGGACAGGGTTTCTCCGCTGATCATCCCGGCCAGCGCGGCATTGCGCAGGCGCATCGCTTCTTCAGCCCGCAGCCGTTCGGAAATGTCACGGGCAAAGCCGACGGTGCCGAGCAGGCTGCCGTCTTCGCCGACGACCGGAGCCTTGTAGGTCTCGTGCCAGATGCGCTGCTGCCCGATCATTACCGGTTCGATAACGACCTTGTTTTTCCGGGTGGCCATGACTTCCGCGTCGTCGGCGCGGAAACGCTCCGCCATCTCGGGTGGCCAGAAATCGAAATCGGTTTTGCCGACAATGGTGCTGGTGTTCGCTTGATTGGCCGCTTCGGCAAAGCTGCGGTTGGTGGTCAGGAAACGCGATTCTGTATCCTTTAGCCAGACCAGGAAGGGGAAGTTGTCGAGCAGAGCGCGCTGGTAGCGTTCGTTGCGGGCGGTTTCCTCAAGGATTCGCTCGCGCGAACGAAGCATCGATTGTTGCTCGCTCAGTGCGCTATCTATTTGGCCGAGGTTGAGCGGGCTCATCAGCGTGTGTTCGGAGAGCAGGCCGACCAGAGCGCCGTTCTCGTCGACCACAGCCAGATGCCGGATGTTGCGTTCCAGCATCTGCTGCGCCGCTTCCGACAACGGGCGGTCGGCCCGGATGCTGATGGCGGGCTGGGTCATTACCGCGCCAAGGCAGGGATTGTTCCGGGTGTCGAGGAAGAAGCGAACAACGTCGTGTTCGGTGACGATGCCGAGAGGCCGTCGGCCATCGACGACAAAGACGCAACTGATACTGACCGCCTCCATGGCGAGCAGCGCATCCTCGAGACTGGCATCGGCCGGTAGTCGGGGGAAAGTGCGCTCCATCAACGTATCGGCACTGTTCAACTGAAGGAAAAAGTCGGGACCGAGATGTTTGCGAAAATCCGATTCGCTGACGACGCCGAGTGGCAGCCCTGCCTCGTCGGTGACTACGATACGCCGAATGCCGAGGTTGGCGGCTTCCCGGTAGGCTTGCTGGAAGGGCGTGGCGGCCGGCACGCTATGTACCGGGCTGCTCATGGTCTCGCTGGCGGTTTGGTCAGGCGAGCGATGCTGCCGCATGACGCGCACGATGTCGCGCTCGGTGATGATGCCGAGGATGGCGCCCTGATCGACGACGATGACCGACGAGATCTTCGACTCCAGCATGCGAGACGCCACCTCGCGCAGGCTCATGTCGGGTCCGACGCGATCGCTTTGGGTAGATATCAGCTCGACGATCTTGGTCGCGCGTTTTCTTTTCATTGTTTGATTCTAGAACGATTCCTTGCTGTTGCGGCTTGATGGCGGTCAATCCTCCGGGCTAATCGAGTGTGGAAGAGTGGTTTCCACCATGGATTGGTGCTAACCACCCGATTCTCCTTCGCGGCTTCCTCAAAGGCCTTGGCAGGTGTCCGAAGTGCCTTGATTTCAATCGATAAATCAGTGATTTCAGCTCTGTGGCACACGCTTTGCGTAGTAGCACGCCTACTTGGCAACAAAACCAACGGGGGACATACCAGTGACCGAGACCTTTTATGAAGTGCTGCGCCGCCAGGGGATAACCCGGCGCAGCTTTCTCAAATTCTGCAGCCTGACCGCGACGTCGCTCGGGCTGGGCAGCGCCGCCGCACCGCGCATCGCGCATGCGCTGGAAACCAAGGCGCGAACGCCGGTGATCTGGCTGCACGGTCTGGAATGTACCTGTTGCTCGGAATCCTTCATCCGCTCGGCGCATCCGCTGACCAAGGATGTCGTGCTCTCGATGCTCTCGCTCGATTACGACGACACGTTGATGGCCGCTGCCGGCCATCAGGCCGAGGCGATCATCGAAGAGGTCAAGAAGAAATACAAGGGCAACTACATCGTTGCCGTCGAAGGCAATCCGCCGCTCAACGAGGACGGCATGTTCTGCATCCACGGCGGCCGGCCGTTCGTCGAAGTGCTCAAGGAAACCTGTGCTGATGCCAAGGCGATCATCAGCTGGGGCGCCTGCGCTTCCTACGGCTGCGTCCAGGCCGCCAAGCCGAACCCGACGCGTGCGACGCCGGTGCACAAGGTGATTTCCGGCAAGCCGATCATCAACGTCCCGGGTTGCCCGCCGATCGCCGAAGTCATGACTGGCGTCGTCACTTACATGCTGACCTTCGACCGGATTCCCGAGCTCGACCGCCAGGGCCGGCCGAAAATGTTCTACGGCCAGCGTATCCATGACAAGTGCTATCGCCGCGGCCACTTCGATGCCGGCCAGTTCGCCGAAGCCTGGGATGACGAAGGTTCGCGCAAGGGCCACTGCCTGTACAAGATGGGCTGCAAGGGGCCGACGACTTACAACGCCTGCTCGTCGATGCGCTGGAACGGCGGCGTCAGCTGGCCGGTGCAGTCCGGCCACGGCTGTATCGGCTGTTCCGAGGAGGGCTTCTGGGACAAGGGCAGCTTCTACGACCGGGTGACTGACATCAAGGCTTTCGGCGTCGAAGCGAATGCCGACACCATCGGCAAGGCTGCCGCCGGCACCGTCGGCGCCGCGATTGCCGCCCATGCTGCCGTCTCGGCACTGGCTCGGGCGCGCAATTCGAATTCCCACGGTCAACCGGAAAAAGAGGGGGAAAAGTAAAAAATGGCTGCTTACGAAACTCAAGGCTTCAAGCTCGACAACTCCGGCAAACGTGTCGTTGTCGACCCGGTCTGCCGCATCGAAGGCCATCTGCGGGTGGAGGTCAATCTCGACGACAAGAACGTCATTCGTAACGCCGTGTCCACGGGCACCATGTGGCGCGGTCTGGAAGTCATCCTCAAGGGCCGCGATCCGCGCGACGCCTGGGCCTTCACCGAGCGCATCTGCGGCGTGTGTACCGGAACCCACGCGTTGACCTCGGTGCGCGCCGTCGAGGATGCGCTGAACATCAAGATTCCGGAAAACGCCAACAGCATCCGCAACATCATGCAGCTCAACCTGCAGGTGCATGACCATCTGGTGCACTTCTATCATCTGCATGCGCTCGACTGGGTCGATGTCGTCTCCGCCCTGAAGGCCGATCCGAAAGCCACCTCGGCGCTGGCCCAGAGCATTTCCAGCTGGCCGCTGTCGTCGCCGGGCTACTTCCGCGACATCCAGAATCGCCTCAAGAAATTCGTCGAATCAGGCCAGCTCGGCCCCTTCATGAACGGCTACTGGGGCAACCCGGCCTACAAGCTGCCGCCCGAAGCCAACCTGATGGCCGTGGCGCACTACCTCGAAGCCCTCGATTTCCAGAAGGAAATCGTCAAGGTGCACACCATTTTCGGTGGCAAGAACCCGCACCCGAACTGGCTGGTCGGCGGCGTGCCCTGCGCCATCAACATGGAAGGCACGGGGGCGGTTGGCGCGGTGAACATGGAGCGGCTGAATCTGGTCAAGAGCATCATCGACCGCAGCATTGAGTTCACCGAGCAGGTGTACATCCCCGACCTGATCGCCATCGCCAAGTTCTACAAGGGCTGGCTATATGGCGGTGGCCTGTCGGGCAAGAACGTCATGTCCTACGGCGACATCCCGGACAAGGCCAACGACTACTCGGCCGGCAACCTGCTGCTGCCGCGCGGCGCCATCATCAATGGCGACCTGTCCAAGGTCCATGAAATCGACCTCAAGGATCCGGAGCAGATTCAGGAATTCGTCGCCCACTCCTGGTACAAGTACCCGGACGAAAGCAAGGGCCTGCATCCCTTCGACGGCGTCACCGAACCGAGCTTCGTGCTCGGCCCGAACACCAAGGGCACCAAGACCAACATCAAGGAGCTCGACGAAGGCGGCAAGTATTCGTGGATCAAGGCCCCGCGCTGGCGCGGCCACGCCATGGAAGTCGGCCCGCTGGCCCGCTACATCATCGGCTACGCCCAGGGCAACAAGGAGTTCAAGGAGCCGGTCGATGCCTTGTTGAAGGAACTCGATGCACCGGTCACCGCGCTGTTCTCGACACTGGGCCGTACCGCGGCACGCGGTCTGGAATGCCAGTGGGCGGCGCACAAGATGTCCTACTTCTTCGACAAGCTGATGACCAACCTCAAGGCCGGTGACCTCAACACGGCGAACATCGAAAAGTGGGAGCCGAGCACCTGGCCGAAGGAAGCGATGGGCGCCGGTTTCACCGAAGCCCCGCGCGGTGCGCTCGGTCACTGGATCCGCATCAAGGACACCAAGATCGACAACTACCAGTGCGTCGTGCCGACCACCTGGAACGGTGGTCCGCGCGACCACAAGGGCCAGATCGGTGCCTTCGAAGCCTCGCTGATGGACACCCCGGTGGCCAAGGCCGACGAGCCGCTCGAAATCCTGCGCACGCTGCATTCCTTCGATCCCTGCCTGGCCTGCTCGACGCACGTGATGAGCCCGGATGGACAGGAAATGACGTCGGTCAAGGTCCGCTAAGCGGTCCGGAAAGGAGGCAATCATGCTCTCTCAACAGGACATGCTCGAGGCCGAACGGCACGGTAAACAAGTCCGTTCGATCTATGTCTACGAAGCGCCAGTCCGCCTGTGGCACTGGATCAATGCGCTGGCCATGGTGGTGTTGGCGGTAACCGGGTATTTCATCGGCAAACCCTTGCCGACGATGCCCGGTGAAGCGTCGGACAACTTCCTGATGGGCTACATCCGTTTCGCTCATTTTGCCGCGGCCTACATCTTTGCTGTCGGGTTGCTCGGCCGGGTTTACTGGGCGTTCGTCGGGAACCATCACGCCAAGCAGATCTTCAAGCTGCCGATCACCAATCCGCAATGGTGGAGCGAAGTCTTCTTCGAATTGCGCTGGTATCTGTTCCTCGAAAAGACGCCGAAGAAGTACGTCGGCCACAACCCGATGGCGCAGCTCATGATGTTCTTCTTCTTCACGATTCTGGCCGTCGGCATGCTGTTCACCGGCTTCGCGCTGTACAGCGAAGGCGCCGGCCTGGGCAGCTGGCAGGACACCCTGTTTGGCTGGGTCATTCCGGCCCTCGGCGGCTCAATGCAGGTGCATAACCTGCACCGGCTGGGCATGTGGATCATGATGACTTTCGTACTCGTGCATGTTTACGCGGCGATCCGCGAGGACATCATGAGCCGGCAGTCGCTGATCTCGACCATGATTTCCGGCTGGCGGATGTTCAAGGACTGAGGCTTCAACTTGCGTTCGCCCCGGCGTACAGCCGTACCCGGGGCACTTTTTCAGGTGGTGACAATGACTTCAAAACGCATACTGGTCCTCGGTATCGGCAATATCCTGTGGGCCGACGAAGGTTTCGGCGTGCGCTGTGTCGAAGCCCTCAACGCCGGCTGGGAATTTCCGCCGCAGGTGACGGTGATGGACGGCGGCACGCAAGGTCTCTACCTGCTGCCCTACGTCCAGGAGGCCGATTGCCTGCTGGTTTTCGACGCCGTCGATTACGGCGATCCGGCCGGCCGGTTGCGCGAGGTAGTCGGCAACGAAGTGCCGCGTTTCATGGGCGCCAAGAAAATGAGCCTGCACCAGACCGGTTTCCAGGAGGTGCTCATGGCCGCCGAGCTGACCAACAAGCTGCCGGCCGAACTGGTGCTGATCGGCGTCCAGCCCGAGCAACTTGAGGACTTCGGCGGCAGCTTGCGCGATATCGTCAAGGCGCAGATGGTGCCTGCCCTCAACCTGGCGCTCGACTGGCTGGAAAAATGGGGCGCGGCGGGCCGGGTGCGTGACGGGCAGAGCGAAAGCATCACTGATAACGCGCTGGCCATGGATGTCTATGAATCCGAACGGCCGCCGGCTGAGCTGGCCTACCGCTTGGGTGACGCCCGCTTTCTGAACATGGAAACTGCCTGACATGTGTCTCGGCATCCCCGTCCAGGTGGTTGAATGCGGCGAACATTTCGCCCGCTGCGCCGGCCGCAACGGCGAAGTGCGCGTCGACCTCAGTCTGGTCGGCCAGCAACTGCCGGGTACCTGGCTCATGACTTTTCTCGATGCAGCGCGCGAGGTAATCGACGCCGAGCGCGCCGCCGCCATCGACGCGGCGCTTGATGCACTTGATGCGGCACAAGCCGGCGCCACCGATTTTTCTGCCTTCTTCGCCGATCTCGATCGCGAACCCCAACTCCCCGATTTCCTGAGGACACAACAATCATGAGCCTCGAACTCAAAGCCGGCCCGACCTCGCTCGAAAGACTCGAAACGGCCATCAGCCGATTACTTCAAAAACACGGCTTTTTTCCGGTTGACCGTAGCAATCCCGAATTCCCGGCCGGTCTGACCGCCCTGCTCCTCACCGAAGACCCGCAACGCAATCTCGAAGTGCTCGATGCCTGCGTCATCCTGCCCGAAGCGCTCAAACCGGTCGGCAATCAAATCGCCCGTTGGGTCGCCGGCCCCGAGTTTTCCGCGCCGCTCATGCAGCAATACGGTGTGCCGCGCGCCCCGGCCGTCGTCTTCCTGCGGGACGGCCAGTTTGTCGGCGTCCTTAACGGCATCCGCGACTGGAACGAATACCAGAACGAAATCGCCCGCCTGCTCACCGGCCCGGCGCAACCCAAGCCGATCGGCATCCCCGTCCGCGCCGCCAGCACGCAAGGAGCCTGCGCATGAACCCGTCCACGATGCGTCCCTTCCCGATCTCCGTCGTCGCCATGGGCCCCGGCTCGCAGGGCGAAGAAGCGCCGGACTACCTGCCGATGCCGAAAGGCATGGAAACCTTCTCGCAGCCGCGCCTGCCGGACAACGTGGCGCCCGAGGTGGTCAATAGTGCAGCCAGCCTGGTTGGCGCCTATGTAGACGAGGCCGAGAAAGTCGGCTTTGCAGGCGGGGCCACGCTCAACCTGCGCGACCTCGACGCGACGATGCGCGACGTCATCAACCAGTCGATGGGCTTCGGCGAAGTCAGCGCCTTCACCACAGCACCGCAACACTGGCGGGTGCAGGAGACGGCTTTTTCCGGCATTTGGCGCGTACTGCAGGTGGCCGACGATGGCGCGATGGTCGTCGACCGTCTCGAAACCGGCGCCATCCCGGCTGCGCTGACCGACACCATGCTGGCCACGGCGACCGCCGATCTGCCGCCGCCCGACTACCCGGTCGGCTGCATGAACGCCCAGGCCCTGGTCGAAGAAATCCGCATGCAGGCCGCGACATGGCAACCCGGCGACGCGGCGCACATCATCAACCTGACCCTTTTGCCGGTCAGCGACGCCGACCTCGACACGCTCTACGGCTGGCTCGGCCACCGCGAAGTCTCCATCCTGTCGCGCGGTTACGGCAATTGCCGGATCACCAGTACGCGGCTGCACAACGTCTGGTGGGTGCAGTACTTCAACAGCATGGATGCGCTGATCCTCAACTCCATCGAAGTCATCGCCATGCCCGAAGTGGCGCTGGCGGCCGACGAGGATTTCACCGATTCCGTCGAGCGCCTGCGCGAATATCTCGACATGATGGTGGAGCCGGTCTAGTCTCCTCCTTCATGCGCTTCGAAGGTTCGTTTCTCAATGTCCAGCCGGGCGACCGGCTGGAATGCGGCATCTGCTGGTGGGTCTATGACCCGGAGCAGGGTGACGACGTGCGCGGCATTCCGCCGGGGACGCCGTTCGCTGATTTGCCCGACGACTGGTGTTGCCCTGGGTGCGATGCGCCGAAGCATAAATTCATGGTGACCGAATGAGCGCAAGATGAATGTCTGGACGACCGACCCGTCGTCCGCTCTGGTCGCCGCCTTCGCCACCATCGCCCGGACCCGGATGCACGATATCCCGATCTGCAACCCGAATCTGCAAGTCGAGGCCGTCGGTTTTCAGCAGCGTCCGGATGGCCACTGGGCTGGCGCGATGATCACGCCGTGGGCGATCAATCTGCTCTGCCTGCCCGGTCAGGCCGAAGACTGGCCGGCGCTGGCTGCCTGCGCCAAGCACGACTGGCATTTTCCGTCCGGCGACTATCAATTCACCGTGGCCGAGGAAGACAGCATCGGCATCTATCATCTCTGTTCGCTGTTCTCGCCGGCCCTCGAGTTTGAAAGCCATGAGGCGGCCCGCCTGACCGCGCTGGCTGCGGCGCACGCCTTGTTCGCCGACCCGCTGGCCGAGCCGCCGGCGGCCAAGGCGACCAGTCGTCGCGCCTTTCTCGGGTTGGGGCGATGAGCAGCAGTGCCGGCCTGCTCACCGTCAAGGCGCTTTTCCGGGAGCGCGCCTTGCACGACATTCGTGTCACCCTGACGCGCCCGCCGGTCACCCGCCTGTTCATCGGTCAGTTGCCCGATGCGGTGACCAAGACCGTGCCCTATTTGTTCACGCTGTGCGCCCATGCCCAGCGGACGGCCGCCGAGGCCGCCGTAACGGCCGCGCTGGGGGAGGCGCCGCGGGCTTTCGATAGCACCGAACTGTGGCTGGAAGTGCTGCATGAAAATTTCTGGCGCCTGCTGCTCGACTGGCCGCCAGCGCTCGGCCTGCGCCCGGAAAAAGAAGCCTTCATTGCCTGGCGCAACGCGCGGCAGGGTGGCGATTGTCTGGCGGTAACGCAAAATCTGTTGCACCAAAGCCTGCGCCCGATGGCTGAAAAATGCCTCGAAATGCTGGTTGACCGTAGCACCGACGAAGTGGCGCCGGATGATGGCGATCTGGAGATTCCGGCCGCCGCGCCGCTCGCCCCGCAGGCCTGGCTGGATTACTGGCAGGGCACCTCGGCGCAAATGCCGGCGCTGCCCGTGCCGACCTCGATTCGCGCGGTTTTTCTGGCGCGCCTGGCCGAAACGCTGGCGGCCGTCGATGCCTTGGCTGGCGGCGCCCCGTTTCCGGTGGCCAGTGCCGGCGAGGACGGCTGGGGCGTCGGGCAAACGCTGACGGCGCGCGGCGTGCTGACGCATGCCGTGCATGTGGTTGAGGGCAAGGTCGCCAACTACCGTGTGCAGGCGCCGACCGACAGTTTTTTTGCCGATGCCACGGCCCTGTCATCGCTGTTGGGTAATCTCCGCTTTGCCTCGCTCGATCAGGCCAGGCAGGGCTTGAACCGGGCCATACTGGCGCTCGATCCCTGTCTGCCCCATGTCGCGGAGGTGGTCGATGCATGAAATGTCGCTGGCCGAAGGCGTCATGCAAATTGTTGAGGACACGGCAAAGCGCGAGAACGCCAGGCGGGTGAAACTGGTCGTACTGGAAATCGGCCGCATGTCGTCGGTCGAGCCGGAGGCGATCAAGTTCTGTTTCGAGGCGGTAACGCACGGCAGCATCGCCCAGGGCGCCGCGCTGGAGATTGTTAGCGTGCCGGGCGCCGGCTGGTGCATGCTGTGTGCCGAAACGGTGCCGATGCAGGAACTCTACGGCGCCTGCCCGAAATGCGGCAGCCACCAGGTCCAGGCCACCGGCGGCACGGAAATGCGGGTCAAGGAAATAGAAATCGAGTAATCAGGAGACCGATATGTGTACAGTTTGCGGCTGCGGGGCAGGGGAAACGAAGATCGAGGGAGTGCACGCAAAACCCCACGAACACACCCACGTCCACGAGGATGGCACGGTGCATACCCACACCCACGATCACGGGCATGACCACGATCACGCCCACAGCCATGCCGCCGCGCTGGTTGGCGCCCATGCCCATAGTCATCACCACGGTGACGGCAGCGAACACAGCCACGACCATGTTCATTCGGGCGAGCACGCCCACAGCCATGGTGGCGAGCACCATCACCACGAACACGGCGTCGCCGGCGATCTCGACTACGGCACCGGCCCGGCCGGCGCCCACGTGCCGGGCATGTCGCAGGCCCGCATGGTGCAGATCGAGCAGGACATCCTGTCCAAGAACAACACCTACGCCGCGGCCAATCGGCAGAATTTCGACGAGCGCGGCATCTTCGCGCTCAACCTCGTCTCCAGCCCCGGTTCGGGCAAGACGACGCTGCTCTGCAAGACCATCGAACTGTTGAAAGACAAGGTCGCCATCAGCGTTGTCGAAGGCGACCAGCAGACCTCCAACGACGCCGAGCGCATCCGCGCCACCGGCGTTCAGGCGCTGCAGATCAACACCGGCAAGGGCTGCCACCTCGACGGCCACATGGTTGGTCACGCGCTGGAGCGCTTGCAGCCGGCCGATGAATCGCTGTTCCTCATCGAGAACGTCGGCAACCTCGTCTGCCCGGCCGCCTTCGACCTCGGCGAACACCACAAGGTCGCCATCCTCTCGGTCACCGAAGGCGAGGACAAGCCGCTCAAGTACCCGGACATGTTCGCCGCGGCCGACGTCATGCTGCTCAACAAGTGCGACCTGCTGCCCTACCTCGAATTCGACGCCGACCTGGCCGAAGCCAACGCCCGCCGGGTCAATCCCGACCTGACCATCTTCCGCGTCTCGGCAACCAGCGGGGATGGCCTGAGCGCCTGGCTGGACTGGATTCAATCGGGGCTGGAGGCACAGCGCGCCAAGCGTTCGGAATCGGTCGACGCGCTGAAGCGCCGGGTAGCCGAACTGGAGCGCCAGTTGGCGGCAAAGTAGGCCGCCGATGAGCGGCCGCCTGTTCCGTATTCGCGGTCTCGTCCAGGGGGTCGGCTTCCGGCCCTACGTCTGGCGGCTGGCCTGCGAACTCGGGCTGACCGGCTGGGTGCGCAACGATGGCGCCGGGGTGATTGCCACGGTCAACGGGAAAAACTGGCCAAAATTCAAATCCCGTTTGCCGCTCGAGGCGCCCCGTCTGGCGCGCATCGACAGCATCGAGGACGAAGCAGCCGAAGTGGGTTGCGAAGGCTTTGTCATCCTCGACAGCGAACCGGGCGAAGTCAAAACCGCTATCGGCCCCGACGCCGCGATCTGTCCCGAGTGCATCGGCGAAATCTGCGATCCGGCCAGCCGCCGCTGGCGCTACGCCTTCACCACCTGCACGCATTGCGGCCCGCGCTATACAGTCAGCCGTCGCATTCCCTACGACCGCGCGCAAACCAGCCTCGCCGCCTTTCCGCTCTGTGCGCCGTGCAACGACGAATACCTTGCCCCGGCCGACCGCCGATTCCACGCCGAAACGACCTGCTGCCCGGACTGCGGCCCGCAACTGAACTTGCTTTCAGCCGACGGACAGCCACTGTCTAGCGATCCCATTGCTGAAACCCTGCGCCTGCTGCGCGACGGCAAAATCGTCGCTATCAAGGGTCTCGGCGGTTTTCATCTCGCCTGCGACGCGCGCAACGCCGCGGCTGTCGCCGAGCTGCGCGAACGCAAGCAGCGCGAGGAAAAGCCCTTTGCCGTGATGGGCCTCAACGTCGCCTCGCTGGCCGAGTTTGCGCGGATTGGCGATGACGATCTGGCGTTGCTGCACAGCGTTGCCGCACCCATCGTCCTCTGCCCGAAGGGCGCCGCCGAACTGAAAGGCATCGCCCCCGGCCTCGCCTGGCTCGGCGCCATGCTGCCGACGACGCCGCTGCATTTGCTGCTCTGGCACGAAGCAGCCGGCCGCCCGGCCGGCATCGACTGGCTGGCCCAAACCAGTGACCTGCTGCTGGTCATGACCAGCGCCAACCCGCACGGCGAGCCGCTGGTCATCGGCAACGATGAAGCGCTTGTACGCCTGTCCGGCATTGCCGACGCCTACCTGCTGCACGACCGGGAAATCGTCATCCGTTGCGACGATTCCGTCGTCCGGGCAACGCCGGCCGGCCCGGCCTTCATCCGCCGCGCCCGCGGTTACGTGCCGGTGCCGATTGCGTTGGCCGATGACGGCCCGACCGTACTGGCGCTCGGCGGCTACCTCAAGAACACGATCTGCCTCATGAAAGGCCGCCAAGCCTTCCTCTCGCAGCACATCGGCGGCCTCGACAACGCGGCGGCCATCGGTTTTCTCGAAGAAACGGTCGAGCGTCTGCTGGCCATCCTCGATGTCCGGCCTGACTTTATCGCCCACGACCTGCACCCCGATTTCCCATCGACGCATCTGGCCGTTCGCCTGGCCGAAAAGCTCGCCATTCCGGCCATCGCCATCGGCCATCATCACGCCCATCTCGCCGCGATCTGCGCCGAACACGGCGTCAACGAGCCGATCATCGGTCTGGCGCTCGATGGCGTCGGCCTCGGCCCGGACGGTGGCGCGTGGGGCGGTGAGTTGCTGCATCTTGATGGCGCAAACTGCGAACGCCTCGGCCACCTCAGTCCGCTGGCCATGCCGGGCGGCGACCGCGCCGCCAAAGAGCCGTGGCGCATGGCCGTCTCTGCCCTGCACGGCGCCGGCTTCGGCTACCGCGTCGGCGGCTGGATCAAGCAGTATTACCCGAGCCGCGACCCCGGCCCGCTGCTCACCATGCTCGCCCGCAATCTACGCTGCCCGCCGACGACCAGCCTCGGCCGCTGGTTCGACGCCGCCGCCGGCCTGCTCGGCGTGCGCGATCTCATGCAATTCGAAGGTCAGGCAGCGATGGAGCTCGAAGGTCTGGCCGTCCAATACGGTCCGGTCGATCCTTTGCCCGGTGGCTATGCCTTGCTCGAAGACGGCACGATCCTCGATTTTTCGCCGATGTTGTCGCCTCTGATGGGCTGCAAGGACGATGCCGCCCACGGCGCCGCGCTGTTCCACGCTACCGTGGCGGCCGGTCTGGCCGATTGGGCGATTGCTACGGTCAACCGGAAAAAAGGCCCAAAATTGAAAGTCGCCATCGGCGGCGGCTGCGCCATGAACGCCGTGCTCATGACGGCGCTGCGCAGCCGTTTCGATGCGGCCGGCATCGAACTCCTCGAAGCCCGTCAGGCGCCGCCCAACGATGGCGGTCTGGCGCTTGGACAGGCCTGGATCGCCCGCCGTCTGGCGCTTGCCGACCGGCAGCCGAGCAGCGAAAATCGGTCAGAACAGATTTCGACAAAGGAAATGTCTTGAGCGATAAAGCGCCGACTTCGTGGCAGCTTGATCCGGCCAGTGCGTTGATGCAGCGCTCCGCCGCCTTGTCGGAAGGCTTGCCGGTCAATCCGGCGCTGACGGGCGAAGTCTGCTGGTGCGTTCAGGAGCGCGGCGACTGGCTGGCCGGCGTGATCGCGCCAGGCTTCGTCCGTATTTTTCTCCTGCCCGGGGGTGGCGAACTGTGGGGCGACATTCCACTCGGGCAGCAACGCTATCTGGCGCTTGGGAACATGGATTGGCGCTTCGTTGCGGCCCACGACCCGGAACTTGGCGACTATCAGTACGTCGACCTGGTGCAGCCGATCAGTCAGGTGCTGGGCATGGCGGCGGCCCGCCTTCTCGTCGGCGATGCCCGTTTGGCGCTCGGCCTTGGCGCCCACGTGGCCGTGGTTGGCGATGAACCGCGCCAGCCGGTCAGTCGGCGCGGCTTTCTGCGTGCCCTGAGCGGCCGGCGATGAACCGAATTTTGAGAGTTTGAGGAGCCGTCATGTGTCTGGCCATTCCTGCGCAAGTCGTTGAACTGCGCGACAACGACAACGCCCTGGTCGATCTGGCCGGGGTCAAGAAGGAAATCTCGCTAGCCCTGGTCGAGGGCGTGGCGGTGGGTGACTACGTGATCGTCCATGTCGGCTACGCGCTGAACAAGCTCGATCCGGAAGAGGCCGCCAAGACCTTGAAGCTGTTCGCCGAAATCGGCCAACTGCAGGGCGAGTTGGCACCCGGCGACGATCTGACCATCCACTGATGAAATACATCGACGAATTCCGCGACGGCGAGGTGGCCAAGGGGTTGGCCGAAGCCATCCGCCGCGAGGCGAACCCGGCGCGCAGCTACCATTTCATGGAATTCTGCGGCGGCCACACCCACGCCATTTCGCGCTACGGTGTTTCCGACCTGCTGCCGGCCAACGTCAAAATGATTCACGGCCCGGGTTGCCCGGTCTGCGTGCTGCCCATCGGCCGTGTCGATCAGGCGATCAGGCTGGCGCTCGAACAGGGGGTCACGCTGTGCACTTACGGCGACTGCCTGCGCGTGCCAGCCTCCGACAGCCTCTCGCTACTCAAGGCCAAGGCCCGCGGCGGCGACATCCGCATGGTTTATTCAAGCGCCGATGCCGTGACGCTGGCCCAGAAAAATCCGGACAAACAGGTCGTCTTCTTCGCCATCGGCTTCGAGACGACGACGCCGCCGACGGCCGTGGCGATCAAGCAGGCAGCCGCCCTCGACCTCAAGAATTTCTCGGTACTCTGCTGCCACGTGCTGACCCCATCGGCCATTTCGAGCATCCTCGAATCGCCGGAAGTCCGCCAGTGGGGCACCGTGCCACTCGACGGCTTCATCGGGCCAGCCCACGTGTCGACCATCATCGGCAGTCGGCCCTACGAATTTTTTGCCGAGGAATACCGCAAGCCGGTGGTCATCGCCGGCTTCGAGCCGCTCGACGTCATGCAGGCGATCAAGATGCTGGTTCGTCAGGTCAATGAAGGCCGCGCCGAGGTTGAAAACGAATTCTCGCGGGCTGTTGACCGGGATGGCAACAAGAAGGCGCAACAACTGGTCGCCGAAGTGTTCGAAATGCGGAAGAATTTCGAATGGCGCGGTTTGAACATCCTGCCCTACTCGGCGCTGCGCATTCGCAGCCAGTTCGCCGAATTTGATGCTGAAAAGCGCTTTCCGCTTGGTTATCAATCGGTGGCTGACCATAAGGCCTGCGAGTGCGGGGCGATTCTGCGCGGGGTCAAGCGGCCGCAAGACTGCAAGATTTTTGGGACGGTTTGTACGCCGGAGAATCCGGTGGGGTCTTGTATGGTGTCGTCGGAGGGGGCTTGTGCGGCGCACTATACGTACGGGCGGTATAAGGATGTGGCCTGAGGTGGGGGTTTTCCTTTTTAATTGGCATGGGGTTCCGCCTTGCTGGCGGGCGTACTTTCTTTTGCTTCGCCAAAAGAAAGTAGCCAAAGAAAAGGCGACCCCGGGGGCGGCGCCCTTCGGGTTCCTTGCGCTACTCGGCAGGCCGGGCGGCTTGCTAAACTCGCCTGCGGCTCAGACAACGCAAGCCGACTGCCCCCGGCCCGCCTGCGTTGCTCAGCGCCTTCCACGGGGGCCCCAAAGGCGTCCACGTTCAAACGTTGTGCCCCAAAAAACCGGTTTCCACGGTCAACCGGAAAAAACGGCCAAAAATGAAATCTGTTATTCAAGCACCCAAGCTCAAGTACAGGTCGTTTCACCGGGCCCCTTGAGAGGTGCCGAGCAACGCAGGGGCTGGCGGAAAAAGGGCGAGGACTGTCTGAGGGCGAAGCCCGAGTTCCGCAGCCCCCGCCAGCACCGAGTAGCGCAGGGAACCGGCGCAGCCGGCACCGACCCAGGGTCGCCTTCTTTTTGCTTACTTTTTCTTGGCGAAGCAAGAAAAAGTGAGACGCCCCGCAAGGGCGGAACCCAACGGTTCAGAAAACTATCGCCGCGTCAGGTGCGAAAAGCTGCGCCTCAGCTCCCTACAAGATCCTTTGATCCATCCCTATGACCGAAACCCGCAAAACCTACGTTCGTCCCCTCGACATCAAGCACGGCCAGGTCGACATGGCCCACGGCTCGGGCGGCCGGGCGATGGCGCAATTGATCGAGGAACTGTTCGCCAAATACCTCGGCAACGAATACCTGGCGCAGGGTGACGACGGTGCGCTGCTGCCAAACCCGGGCGAGGGAAAACTGGTCATGGCCACCGACTCGCACGTCGTTTCGCCGCTTTTCTTCCCCGGCGGCGATATCGGCTGCCTGTCGGTGCATGGCACGATCAACGACGTGGCCATGATGGGCGCCAAGCCGCTCTATCTTTCTGCCGGCTTCATCCTTGAAGAAGGCTTCAAGCTCGCCGATCTGGCGCGCATCGTGCAAAGCATGGCTGCTGCCGCCAAGGAGGCTGGGGTGCCGGTGGTGACCGGTGATACCAAGGTCGTCGAGCGCGGCAAGGGCGATGGCGTGTTCATTACGACGACGGGTGTCGGCGTCGTCCCACCGGGTCGGGAACTGTCCGGCCGTTATGCCAAAGCGGGCGATGTCATCCTGGTTTCCGGCACGCTGGGCGATCACGGCATGGCGATCATGGCCGAGCGCGAAAGCCTCGGTTTCGAGTCGCCCATCGTTTCCGACACGGCTGCGCTACATGGCCTGATTGAGGCGATGCGGGCCAGCGGCGCCGATATCCACGTCCTGCGCGACCCGACGCGGGGCGGACTGGCCACGACGCTCAATGAGATCGCCAAGCAATCCGGGGTTGGCATGATGCTGCAGGAAAAGGCGATACCGGTGACCCCGGCGGTCAACGCGGCCTGTGAGTTTTTGGGATTGGATCCGCTTTATGTCGCCAACGAGGGAAAATTGGTGGCGATCTGCGCTGAAGACGATGCCGAGAAGCTATTGACTGCGATGTGCGCCCACCCGCTCGGTGCGGCGGCGGCCATTGTCGGCAGGGTGCTTGAGGATGAGCACCATTTCGTCCAGATGACGACCGGCTTTGGTGGCCGTCGCATCGTGGACTGGCTGAGCGGCGAGCAATTGCCGCGGATTTGCTGAGACTGGTTTAGTGGCGCAGCGCGATCATTACCGACAGCACGTCGCCGACTTCGGAAATGACGAGTTCGCGGGCGTCGGCAAAATTGTCGGCATTGCGGATGTGGAACAGGTCACGACGACCGTCCGGATAGCGGATGGCGGCGACGTATTCCGGACGCGGCGCCCGGCTGACGGGAAGATCCCGAGGTTTGACTCGCTTTTGCTGTGTTTGCATTGTTGTTCTCCGATCCCATTTTTATTGATGTGCATCGTAGACAAAGCCAAGTGTCTGAAAAATATCGCGAAAGTTATAGAGATATGCGGCATGGGACGGTACTCCCCGCAAAGCCCCGTCCTGTCTCGTTTCATCTTGCTGACATGAATTGTAAAGAACTGTAAATCGTGCGAATTCTCTTCATTACCCATAGCTTCAACGGCCTGACCCAGCGACTTTATTGCGAACTTGTTACGCGCGGCCACGAAATCAGCATCGAATTTGACATTGCCGATGCGGTCAGCGAGGAGGCTGTGGCCCTGTTCCGGCCGGATTTGATCATCGCACCATTTTTGAAACGAGCGATTCCCGAGTCGATCTGGTCGCGCTATTGCTGCCTGATCGTTCATCCGGGGCCGGTTGGCGATCGCGGTCCGTCGGCGCTCGACTGGGCGATTCAGGGGGGCGCCAGGGAGTGGGGTGTCACAGTGTTACAGGCCGAGGCGGAGATGGATGCCGGGCCGGTCTGGGCGTCGGCGACCTTTCCGATGCGCCCGGCCCGGAAAGCCTCGATTTATCGCAACGAAGTGACCGAAGCAGCCGTCCAGGCGGTGCTTGCTGCGGTCAACCGGAATAAAGAGCCAAATTTCGAACCTGAAAGGGTGGCCGGACAAGCGCACGCCCTCATGCAACAGGCCGACCGCGCTATCGACTGGCAGAGCGAAACCAGCGCCGCCATTCTGGCCAGGCTCAATGCTGCCGATGGCTTTCCCGGCGTCGCCGATGAACTGTTCGGCCAGCCTTGTCACCTGTTCGATGTCTGGCCGGAAGCCTCGCTCAAGGGCGAGCCGGGCAGTCTGCTTGGCCGCCGCGAAACGGCAATTTGTCGAGCAACGGCTGACGGCTCGGTATGGATCGGCCACGTCAAGCCGGCTGGTGGCATCAAGCTGCCGACATCGCTGGCTTTTACGGAGGCTGCCGAGTTGCCGGAGTTGCCGCTAGACGGCGGCTACTGGAAATCGCCGATCCCGACCTGGCAGGACATCGCCTACGAGGAGGCCGAATGGAACGGAAATTCGGTCGGCTTCCTGAGCTTCGAGTTCTACAACGGTGCGATGAGTACCGGCCAATGTCGGCGCCTGACCGAAGCCTTTCAGTGGGCAACGACAAGGCCAACCAGGGTCATCGTTCTGCGCGGCGGGAGTGATTTCTGGTCGAACGGCATCCACCTCAACACCATAGAAGCCGCCGAAAGCCCGGCCGACGAGTCGTGGGCCAACATCAATGCCATCGACGATCTGGCCGAGGCCATCTTGCGCTGCGAAACGCAGTTGACCGTAGCTGCGGTCGGCGGCAATGCCGGAGCCGGCGGCTGCTTCCTGGCGCGGGCCGCCGATTACGTCTGGGCCCGCGACGGCGTCATGCTCAACCCGCATTACAAAAACATGGGCAACCTCTACGGCTCGGAATTCTGGACCTATCTGCTCCCGCCGCGCGTTGGCGACGAGGGGGCCAAGGCGATCATGCGCCACCGCCTGCCGATGACGGCGCCGGAAGCCGTCAAGCTCGGCTTCTACGACGCCTGCCTGCCCGGTCCCGGCTTCGCCGTCGATGTCGCCCGGCGCGCCGCCGAACTGGCCGCCGCCCCGGATTTCCCGGAAAAACTTGCCGCCAAGCAGGCCAAACGCCACGCCGACGAAGCCGCCAAGCCGCTGGCTGCTTACCGCGCCGAGGAATTGACCGAAATGCGCCGCAATTTCTACGGCTTCGATCCCTCGTACCACGTCGCGCGCTATCATTTCGTCTCCCGCTCGGCGCATTCGTGGACGCCGCGCCACCTTGCCCGCCACCGCGATCTCGACTGGAAAGTTCCGGCATGACCCTTCCGTCTTCTTCCCACAGCAGCCTGCGCCGCCTGCCGGCCATCCTCGTCGTCGACGACGAGGTACGTTCGCAGGAAGCACTGCGGCGGACGCTGGAAGAGGATTTCGAGGTGCTCTGCGCGTCGAGCGCCGACGAGGGCATGGAAGTTCTCCTGCGCGAGCAAGCCGTCCGCATCGTGCTCTGCGACCAGCGCATGCCGGGGACGACCGGCGTCCAGTTTCTCAAGGAAGTGCGCACGCGCTGGCCGGACATCGTGCGCATCATCCTTTCCGGCTATACCGACGCCGAGGACATCATCAGCGGCGTCAACGAGGCCGGCATCTGGCAATACCTGCTCAAGCCCTGGCAACCCGAGCAACTGCTGCTGACTTTGCAGCGCGCTGCCGAAGTCTGGCGTCTGCAACAGGAAAACCAGCGCCTGTCGCTCGATCTGCGCACCGCCGAGCCGGTGCTCAAACGGCAGGTCGATAGCAAGCAGGAAAAGGTTAAAAGCAACTTTGGTCTGGCCGGCCTGATCCGCGCTCCGGGCAGTCCGATCAATGCCGTCTGCGACATGGTCGGCCGTGTCGCACCGTTCGACCTGTCGGTCATGGTCACCGGCGAATCGGGTACCGGCAAGGAGATGATCGCCCGCGCCATCCACTACGAGAGCAGTCGGGCGAGCAAGGCGTTTATTACCGAAAACTGCGGCGCGCTGCCCGATAACCTACTCGAATCCGAGCTCTTCGGTTACAAGCGCGGTGCCTTCACCGGCGCTGTTGATGATCGGGTCGGACTGTTCCAGCAAGCCGACGGCGGCACTTTGTTCCTCGACGAAATCGGCGAAACCAGCCCGGCTTTCCAGGTCAAATTGCTGCGCGTGCTGCAGGAAGGCGAATTCCGCCCCCTCGGCAGCAATCGCCCGGTCCATGTCGACGTTCGCGTCATCGCCGCGACCAACCGGGATCTCGAAGACGATGTGCGTACCGGCCGTTTCCGCGAAGACCTCTATTACCGGCTGGCGACCATCGCCCTGCACGTGCCGCCCCTGCGCGACCGGCCAATGGATCTGCCGCTGCTGGCCAGTCGCCTGCTCGCCAGCAGCTGCCATGCGCTCGCCAAGCCGGTCGAAGGTTTCACCAACGAGGCGCTCGCCAGCATCGCCGCCTACCGCTGGCCGGGCAATGTGCGCGAACTGCAAAACGAAATCCTGCGCATGGTTGCGCTGTCCACGACGCCGCTACTGGGTGCTGATCTGCTCTCGCCGCGCGTGCTGCGCAGCCCGGTTGGTGAGTATGGCGACACCCGTCCGGGTGACGAGCCGGCCTGGGCCGCCGGCTTGAGCGGCGGTCTCAAGGAGCGCATGGACCAGCTCGAAATGCATGTCCTCAAAGAAGCGATGAGTCGCCATCGCTGGAACAAATCGCGGGCGGCGCGGGAGTTGGGCTTGTCGCGCGTCGGTCTGCGCGCCAAGCTGGTCCGTCACGGGCTGGAGCAAGCCGAATGAAAGTGCTCTGGCTGCAGAGCGGCGGTTGCGGCGGTTGCACGCAGTCGATGCTTTGCTCCGAGCCGCGTTCGCTGTTCGACGAACTGGGTGATGCCGGCATCGAATTTCTCTGGCACCCGGCCCTCTCGGTCGAGAGTGGAGAGGAAGCGCTCGCTATTCTGGAAGACTGTGCCGAAGGCCGGCTCGCCTTCGACGCCCTGTGCATCGAAGGGGCCATGCTGCGCGGCCCGAACGGCACCGGCAAATTCCACCTGATGGCCGGCAGCGGCCGGCCGCTGACCGAATGGGTCGCCCGTCTGGCCCGCCACGCCAAATGGGTTTTCGCCATCGGCTCGTGCACGGCCTACGGCGGCTTTTCGGCCAATACGCCTGGCAATCCCCTTGAAGCCTGCGGCTTGCAGTTCGACGAGCAGACGCCGGGCGGCTTGCTCGGCGCCGGCTTCCAGTCGTCGGCCGCCTTGCCGGTGATCAACATTGCCGGTTGCCCGACGCATCCCGGCTGGGTTGTGGACACGCTGGAAAAGGCCGCGCTGGAGGGCCTGAGCCCGGAAGACCTCGACGAATTCGGGAGACCGCTGCTTTACGCCGGTGGCTTGGTTCATCACGGCTGCGCCCGCAACGAGTTTTACGAATTCAAGGCCAGCGCCATGAAGCAATCCGACCTCGGCTGCCTCATGGAAAATCTCGGCTGCAAGGGCACCCAGGCGCACGCCGACTGCAACCTGCGCTCGTGGAACGGCAGCGGATCGTGTCTGCGCGGCGGCTTTGCCTGCATCGCCTGCACCGAACCGGGTTTCGAATCGCCCGGCCACGCTTTCCAGGAAACACCCAAACTGGCCGGCATCCCGATCGGCCTGCCGACCGACATGCCGAAAGCCTGGTTTGTCGCGCTCGCCGCGCTGTCCAAGTCGGCGACGCCGAAACGCGTGCGCAACAATGCCGTCGAGGATCACCCGGTCGTCATGCCGGCCGTTCGCAAGAAAGGCGGCGGCAAGTGACGCGCATCGTCGTGGGGCCGTTCAACCGCGTTGAAGGCGATCTCGAAGTCAGCCTTGATGTCGAGGCCGGTCTCATCCAGTCGGCGCGGGTCAATTCGCCGCTCTTCCGCGGTTTCGAGCAGATCATGATCGGCCGGGCGCCGCTCGACGCGCTGGCCATCGTGCCGCGCATCTGCGGCATCTGTTCGGTTGCTCAGTCGGCGGCGGCAGCCTCGGCGCTGGCCGAGGCGATGGGTATCGTTCCCACGGTCAACGGGAAAATATCACGAAATTTGATATGTGCCACCGAAAACCTGGCCGATCACTTGACGCATTTCTACCTCTTCTTCATGCCCGATTTTGCCCGCCCGGCCTATGCCGACCGGCCCTGGCACGGTGCCGTGGCGAAGCGGTTCACAGCGGTTACCGGCGACGCTGCCGCCGAAGTGTTGCCAGCCCGCGCCGGCTTTCTCCGCCTCATGGGCTTTCTCGCCGGCCGCTGGCCGCACACGCTGGCCATCCAGCCCGGTGGCAGCACGCGGGCGATCACGGCTGGTGAACGTATCCGCCTGCTCGCCTTGCTTCGCGAGTTCCGCGGCTTTGTCGAAAAACGCCTGTTTGGCGACTCGCTGGCCGCTGTCGCCCAACTGGCCAGCAAGGACCAGCTACTCGCCTGGGCCGACGGGCGGGTCGGCGATTTGCCTGCCTTTCTGCACGCCGCCAGCGACCTCGGTCTCGATAAACTCGGCCGCGCCTACGACGCCTTCCTGTCCTACGGCGCTTACGATTTGTTCCCGGCCGGCACCTGGCAGGCCGGGCAGGCGGCAGCTTTCGACCCGGTCGCCATCGACGAAGACACCACCAGCGCCTGGCTGGCAGCCGGCCAAGCACGCCACCCGGCGCAGGGCGAAACCATCGTCGATGCCAACAAGCCCGATGCCTACACCTGGTGCAAGGCGCCGCGCTACGCTGGCCAGCCCTACGAAGTCGGTGCCTTGGCTCGCCAGGTCATCGCCGGTCACCCGCTGGCCCTTGATCTGGTGCAGCGCGACGGCGCCAGCGTCATGGCCCGCGTCGTCGCCCGCCTGCTCGAACTGGCCCTCGTCCTGCCGGCCATGGAAGGCTGGGTGAATGCCCTGCAGCCCGGCGAACCGTTCTGTGCCCACGGTGACATGCCCGATGACGCCACCGGCACCGGCCTCGTCGAAGCCGCCCGCGGCAGCCTCGGCCACTGGCTGGGCATCCGGCGCGGCCGCATCGAGCGCTACCAGATCATCGCCCCAACCACCTGGAACTTTTCACCGCGCGATGCTTCCAATCAGCCCGGCCCGCTTGAACAGGCGCTTGTCGGCCTGCCGGCCGGCGATGCCGCGCCACCGACCGTACAGCACGTCGTCCGCTCTTTCGATCCCTGCATGGTGTGCACCGTGCATTAGCCTCGAGCAGTTCCTGAATGTCGTGCCAGGAAAATGGTTTGACGGTTATTGTCCAAAATCAACTCAGCCGCCAAGCGGTTTTAAGAGTGACAATGCGGCGATGAATCAGACTTGGAACAGGTAAATCCCATCCCCCGAATGAATCTCAGCAGAGTTTCCAAAAGCCTTGTTACCCGAATGATTTTGTTCGGAGTGTTGCTTGTCGTTTCCGGGGCTTTGGCGCGTTTTTTCTTTCTTGGCAAGTTTTTGCGCGAGGATGTGATTGAGGTTGTTTCTGCTCAGCAAATCGCTCTGGCCAAAGCTGTTGCCAGGGATGTCGATCATCAATTGACAACGCGCTGGAACACCCTGAATCGTCTTGGAGAAAGCTTACCGCTCGAGATGGTGAAGCAGCCTGAGCGGTTGACCGACTGGCTGGCGGAACGTCACCGGATCAATCCTGTGTTTTTGCCGGGATTGCTGGTGGCCGACAGACAAGGGATCATCATCGCCGACTTTCCTCCGATTCCCGGGCGAAGAGGTGCGTCAATTGCCGACAATCCCGACTTTGCCCGAGCCCTCACCGGGAATGCCGGCATCGGCAAGCCGCAATTCGGCGCTTTTGCCAAAAAACCGGTTTTGCCCATGGGCATGGCGTTGAAGGACAAAGACGGTGTTGTCCAGGCGGTCCTTGTCGGCGTCAGCGCGCTCGATACTCCCGGTTTTCTCGGGCCCATCTTTACCGGAAAAATAGGTCATACCGGCGGGTATTTGCTGATCTCGCCGCAGGATGGTCTTTTCGTCGCGGCCGGCGATCCCGACCTCGTGTTGAAAAAAACGCCACCGCTCGGTGTCAACCTTTTGCATGATCGCGCCATGCAGGGGTTTCGCGGCGCTGGGATAACAATCAATGTGAAAGGCACCGAGGAGCTGGCGGCGGTGGCTGACGTGCCGAGCACCGGTTGGTTTGTCGTGGCCAGGATGCCGACCGCCGAAGCGTTCGAGGCAGTGACGCGAGCCCAGGAGAGGATCGTCAAATACGGGATTCTCGCCGTCATTTTTGTTTGCGTCGTCATCGGTCTGGTGTTCAGAGTTCTGCTACGCCCGCTTTTTTCGGCTGCCGACCTGGCCGAACGCATGACCCAGGGTGAGCTTCCGTTGACGCCATTGCCGGTGGTTCGGGACGACGAGGTCGGCCATCTCACCGGCGCCTTCAATCGCTTGCTGGAGAAATTGTCGACAACCCAGGCGGCACTGGAGCGCATGGCTCATCATGACCCGCTGACCGGCCTGCTCAATCGCAACCTGCTGAACGACCGGATGCTGCAAGCCTTTGCCCGGGCCAAGCGCAACGGGACGAAAGTCGCTGTGCTGTTTCTCGATCTGGACGGTTTCAAGCCGATCAACGACGAACTGGGACACGAATATGGCGATGCAGCGCTGGTCGAGGTGGCGCGACGCCTGTCCGGGCTGGTTCGCCAGAGCGATACCCTGGCGCGCGTCGGGGGCGACGAGTTCGTGTTTGTCATCGTCGATCTGGGCGGCAACGGCGACGAGGTGGTGAAAAAAATCGCCGCCAAATGCATCGAAGTAATTTCCAAACCGATCGAGCTGCAAAATGCCGCGCATTCGCTGGGCGTCTCGATCGGGATCGCCATGAGCGATGGCTTGAGCGACCCGGGGCAGCTTCTCAAGGCGGCAGATCTGGCCATGTACGTTGCCAAAAAGAATGGACGCAGCTGCTATGCCATGGCGCCCGAATCGCTCCCTTCCGAAGGAAAAGCATGACCACGCTTCAGACAACGCTCTCCAGCAGTTTCAACCGATTTTTCGAGTCGGAAAAATCGAGCGGCATCGTCCTGATCTTCTGCACGATCCTGTCGCTGCTTGTCGCCAATTCGGCCTTCGGGCCGGCCTATCTTGATTTCTGGCACATCAAAGTGGCCGGGCTCAGCCTGGAACACTGGGCCAACGATGCGCTGATGGCGGTGTTTTTCCTGTTTGTCGGTCTGGAACTGGAGCGTGAACTGTATGTCGGCGAGTTGTCGAATTTCCGCAAGGCGCTGCTGCCGATCATCGCTGCGGCGGGGGGCATCGTCGTCCCGGCGGGGATTCACTACGCCCTCAATGCCGATATGCCAACGCAGGCCGGGGCGGGTATTCCGATGGCCACCGATATCGCTTTTGCGCTCGGCGTGCTGGCTCTGCTCGGCAGTCGGGTGCCGGCTTCGCTCAAGGTTTTTCTGACGGCGCTGGCGGTCATGGACGATCTGGGGGCCATTGTCGTCATCGCCATTTTCTATACGACGCAGTTTTCGCCCGCTTACCTGCTGGCGGCGTTCGCTGTCTTTGGCGTGCTGATCATCCTCAATCGCCTGCGCGTCATGTCGCTGCTGCCTTATTTGCTGGGCGGGGTGCTGATGTGGTTCCTGATGCTCAAATCCGGGGTGCACGCGACCATAGCCGGCGTTCTGCTGGCGTTCGCCATTCCTTTTTCGGGCGATCGCGATGACGAGTCGTCGCCCTCGCATCACCTCGAACACCTGCTGTCCAAGCCCGTCGCCTTTGTTGTTCTGCCCATTTTTGCGCTGGCCAATACCGGAATCGTCATCTCGGCAGGTTGGCAGCAGGAACTGTTGTCGAGCAACAGCCTGGGCATTCTGGGCGGCCTCGTCCTTGGCAAGCCGCTGGGCATTTTCCTGGCCAGTCTGCTCGCCGTGGCGGTCGGGGTCTGTGCCCTGCCCGGCGACCTCAAGCGCCGTCACATCCTGGGGGCTGGCCTGCTGGGCGGCATCGGCTTCACGATGTCCATTTTCATCACCAACCTGGCTTTCCACGACAGCGCGAGCCTCATTAATTCGTCGAAAATGGCCATCCTGGTGGCGTCGCTGGCGGCGGGCGGGCTCGGCTTTGTCTGGCTCCGGTATTTCAGCCCGGCGTCCCGAGCATGAATCAGTAAAAACGGCGGGTAGCGCCCACCAGATTGCATCGGCGATTTGATCTTCTGACCACTGCGGAGGCATGCCTATGCGTATAAAGATCGGGGATTTCCGGTGCAAAGCCTCAAGCACTTGGGAGTACACTGCGCGGTTTGCATTTGCCTGGTCGGGATTCGAATGAAGATACTGTTGGTAGACGATTCGCGAGCGATTGCCATGGTCATGCGGGCTCGACTCGAATCGTTCGGCTACGAAGTCAAACATGCGATCAGCGGCGAGATTGCACTTGAGTTCTTTCTGGCGGAAACCTTCGATCTGATCCTGATGGATATCGAGATGCCAGGCATGAACGGGTTTGAGGTGACGACCCGGATTCGCGCCCAGGAAGGCATGGAGCCTTGGGCCTGGACGCCGATTATTTTCGTGACTGCGACCGATACCGATACCAATCTGGTGACGGCCATCGAAGCGGGGGGCGACGACTTCATCTCGAAAACCGTTCCGGAAAATGTCCTGCAGGCCAAGATGAAAGCCATGTCGCGGATCGCCGCCTTGCGCGCCCGCCTGTGCCTGGCCAACGGCAAACTTCAGGATCAGGCCAATCGCGACGGCTTGACTGGCTTGCTCAATCGCCGTGCCATGGACATGCAGCTCGACATCGCCTGGGAACAAGCCCGGCAATCGGCCAAGCCGTTCAGTCTGTTGATGATCGACGTCGATAATTTCAAGAAATATAACGACCACTACGGCCACCAGGCCGGCGACGATTGTTTGATAGCGGTTGCTGCCTGCCTCGGCGAACAGATTCAACTGATCAACGACGACCGGACGGCGCCGGGGGCGTTTGTCGCCCGTTACGGTGGCGAGGAGTTTGCCGTGATCATTCCAGACGCCGCGCCGGGCGTGCACGCCGGTGTGGCGGCCAGCCTGATCGAGGCGGTCGCCGGCTTGGGTATTCCTCATGAAAAGAACGGGGCCTATGGCATCGTTACCATTTCCCTCGGTGCCGCCTGCTTCCCGCACGCCATGGGCCAAATCAAGACGCTCTTCCGCCTTGCCGACGACCTGCTTTACAAAGCCAAGGACGCCGGACGCAACCGGGCCGAAGTGGCCTGAGGAAAGCTGCTGCCGGGCGGGTAATATTTCAAATTCAGGCCTTTTTTCCGGTTGACCGTGGCATCCCACGGTCAACCGGAAAAAATGGCCAAAATTGAAAACCCGTGGCGACGCCTCTACCGAGCGGCGAACGTGGTATCGGACCCATGCATTTGGTATGCTTGGCCGCTAGTCCGGCCTGAAAACCCAACGCATGAAGCAGACAACGACCTACTACGACTTGCTGGAAGTGGTTCCGCACGCCGATCTGGCGGAAATCAGCACCGCCTATCTCAGACTTTCGCGTGAGCTGGGCGCGGCCGGCAACCCGCTCGGCGCGGCCGAGGCGGCCTTTCGCCTGAAGCTGGTCAAGCACGCTTACGAGGTGCTTTCCAATCCGTCGCGCCGTTCGGACTACGACGCCGGCCTGACCACGCGCGGCAACGCACCAGGCGGGGCGGACCAGCCACTGCACATCGAAGTGGCGATGGAGCCGACGAAATGGAGCCCGATCCGCCGTTTGCTGACGATCATTGCCGGGGTGATGATCTTCGGCATGGTCGTCCAGATCAGCGCCGTGTTCATGGCTTACCAGCGGGCCTCGGCGCTCAGCGGCGGCGATCCGGCATCGCCGGCGGCCGAAAAGATCTATCTCCAGGAGTTCTATCAGACCTACGGAATTCGCGCCGCGAACCGGGCCGAGGCGGATTTGCTGCTGGCCGACATGAAGCGCAAGGAGCAGGCCGAGCGCGAGGAAAGCCAGCAACAGCGCCTTGTCGAGCAGCAGGAACGCGAGCAACGCCGCTTTGAGGAGGAATCACGACGCCTGGGCGCTGAAGTTTCGGCCAATCTTCGGCGCGCCGAGCAGGAGGCAGATCGCGCCCGGGAAGAAGAAATCCGCCGCAAGGAAGAGGCCGAACGGCGGGCGAAGGAAGAAGACCTGGCGCGCCGGCAGCGCGAAATCGAGCGCTTTCGCGGGCGCAGCTTTTCGTCCGGCGAGTGATTACCCGTCGTCTGCGCCAAACCGGGATCAGCCCGGAAAATCCGCTTCGGCGGATCTCCGGCTTTCTCGTCGGCAGCCTGCTTGTCGTCGCTTTGGCCGGCTGTCAGCGGATCAGCGCCGGCGATTTCGTCGGCAAATGGCAGTCCTCACGCGCCGTCACGCCCATCCATCTGGCCGCCAATGGCGAGTGGGAAATCCGTCAGGACGACGGCACCATCCTGCAATACGGCGTCTGGCGTTACGCCGACCAGAAAATCATCTGGAGCATCAAGCAGGGCAGTCGGGTAGTCGACGATCCGACGCCGGTGCTCGCCGTCGAGCGCCGCGAGTTCAAGCTGCAGGAACGCGATGGGGCGACGACCGTTTTCCGGCGTCTCGATTGACCACTGCACCGCCCGAAAATGACTTGGTAATTTTCGCGCTGGCTCATTAGACTGAAACTGTTGCCGTACGGGGTTTGATCGCCTCGGGCGCTAGCCAAGGAGTTCAAAATGTCCGCTCTTGTTGCCTTCTGGAATCTCGAAAACCTCTTTGCCCCCGAAGGCTATCCGGGGCGCGAGCCGTGGATTGCCAAGTCCATGCAGAAGGATCTCAAGGGCTGGTCGGAGACGCTGTTCAAACGAAAAATCGCCCAGCTTGCTTCGATCGTCGTTCGCATGAAGGACGGCGCCGGTCCGGATGTTCTGGGCGTCTGCGAGGTTGAAAATCGCTATGCCCTGCAGGCGCTGGCCGACCACCTCAACCAGCTTCTGTCGGCGCGCAATTACCAGCTCGTTCATGTCGATTCGGCCCGCGATCAACGCGGGGTGGACACCGCTTTCCTGTTCGACGCCAACCAGTTCACCGCCAAAATGGACGAACTGTTTTCGCACTGGGTCATGCGCCAGACCGGGACGCGCGACATCACGCAGATCACCTTCGTCGCGCCGTCCGGAAAGCAACTGGTCATGCTGGCCAACCACTGGCCGTCACGCTCGTCATCGACCGGTGATGGGGCGGAATATTCGTCCGGTTTCCGCGCCACGGCGGGCGAAACGCTGGCTTATTGGCATGGCCGGATTCGGGAAATCAAAGGCGACAACACCGCGGTCATCGCGCTCGGCGACTTCAACGACGAACCCTTCGATCGATCCGTCACCATCCATGCCCAGGGCCTGCGCGACAAGGGCGACGTGACGCGGACGCGGAGTGCCAAGTTCTACAACCTGAGCTGGGAGTATCTGACGGTGATGACCCAGGACCGCAAGGGCAATCAGCGCCTGCTCAACGGCACGCTGTATTTCGGCAGCGATGCCAGCCTGTTCGACCAGATCCTCATTTCAACCGGCCTGCTCACCGGCAAGAGCGGCTGGCGCATGGTGGACGGCAGCGCGCGGATCGAGGCCTATCCGCCGATGGTCAGCCACCGCGTCGGCGAGGGGCCGATACGCTTCGGGCTGCCGGCCGGCGATGTCGCCGGAAACGTCAACCTCGACGGCTACAGCGACCATTTTCCGGTGTCGGTACGCATCGAAGAGGTTTGATCGGGCGCCGCAGCGCCCAACCATCTCCCTAGAAGCCGATCTTCCGGCTCCGTCCCATCCTGGCCTGTTCGAAATCCCGTCCTTCCAGCCAGTTGCGGCCTTCCAGCTTGGCCGTGCCGAAGGCGGCGAGCAGGCGTTTGCGCATGTCGCGCGGCGGCAGCGAGCCGAGCCGTTCGAGCACTGCTTCGTCGGCTTCCGGCGGGAAGCCCCAGTCGTGCTGGCCGACGATCTCGCGGTACAGCGCGGCAGCGATGCTGATCGCTGCATCGTGGTCCGGGCGTGGCACTTCGTAGACGTTCATACGGTTGAGGATGGGCTCGGGAATCGAGCGTTCGTCGTTGGCCGTCGTTACCCACAGGATGTGCGAGGCGTCGATGTCGATGTCGATGAACTCGTCCTTGAAGGCACGCGCCGTGTCGTGTTCGAGCAGGCCGTACAGCGAACCCATCGGGTCGTAGCGCGAGTCGCCGCCGGCCTTGTCGATTTCGTCGAGGACGACGATCGGGTTGGCGTAGTCGCCATGGACCAGCGTGTGTGCCACCTTGCCCGGCTTGGCGTTGTTCCACTGCGACGAGGCACCGGACAGCACCCAGCCGGCAGTCAGCGAGCTCATCGAGATGAACTCGTGGCCGGTGCCCAGGCGGTTGGCCAGTTCGCGGGCGAAATGCGTCTTGCCGATGCCTGGCTCGCCGAGCAGCAGGATCGGCGTGAAGCTCATCGGCTCGTTGCCGGCAACGGAAAGGGCGACGTATTTCTTGAGGTCGTCGATCACGTCGCTAAAATTGGGGCAGCTGTCGTAGAGATCGTCGATCATGTCGGCGCCGGTCGGGCGGATCAGGAAACGACCGCCGCCCCGCTGTTTCATCTTGTCGTAGAGGCTGGCCAGCGCTTCGTTGCGATTGCCGGCTGCTTCTTCCATGGCGCGGTCGATGGCCGCCACGTCGTAGATGGTGCGCTCTTCAGCGACCGAGAGTCGGATTTCACTGTGTGCCATGATGACTTCCTCCATGCGCTCTTAGACCGGTTAACGGATCCAGCGTGCTACGGGTTTAGTCGAGCATATTTCGTTCCCGGTGTCGGGTGGTCGTCGTCGGAAGGAGGGCAAACCCTTGGCGCAAGCGGCTTTGCGGCTTTCAACAAAGACGAAATGGCGGTTTCGATTTTGGCCATTTTTTCCGGTTGACCGTAGCAAACCGACAATTTGTGCCCCTCTTTGGAGCGTTCAGTGCTCCGGGTAGAGCAGTTGCTGCGCCGTTTCGAACACTTCCCGTTCCTCGAAGCGGACATGGTCGTGGAGCAGCGTGGCGAAGCGGGCGAGGATTTCGCTGTCCGGTTCGATCAAGCGCCGGTTCAGATCGCGCAATTCGGCGTGTTCGGCCAGCGTGCGCTCGACCAGCGCGTTGGCACCAGCGGCGGCCAGTGCCGGCAGCAGGTCGTTTTCTTCGCTCTGGAAATGGGGTTCGAGCACTTCGGGAAAGGCTTCGATGATCTTCTCGGCCGCCTCGGCAATGGCCAGTGCGTGGCCGGCGTCGCTGGCAAAGCGGGCCAGTCGGGACAGCTTGAGGGCGTGGTGGTGTTCGCGCGACAGTTGCAGCAGGGCAGCATGGCGTTTCATCGGGCACCTCTTTTGGCGTTACTGCCGACCAGCGTCACCAGCGTTGCAATGAAGACGAGCAGGACCAGCCCGTTGAACAGGGCGGCGGTGTGGCGCAGATCGAAATTGTTGTTGAGCCCGCCGAAGACGCGCAGCGCCAGCGTCAGGTGGAGCAGCGCGAGCGGCAGGTAAAGGGTCGGGTGGTAGGGAATCCTGATGCGGGTGACGGCAGGGAAAATGATCGGCGCGTGGCCGAAGACCATCGAAAAAACGAAGCCCAAGCCAATGGCGTGCAGGGCCGCATCGCGCCATTCATGACCGGGGGCGAAGGCGCCGGCCAGCCCGAGCAGGCCGGCTGCGGCGAGCCAGGCGTAGCCGGAAAGCAGGCAGGCAGCAATGAACCGGGTCAGCCCTTCGGTGGCGATATTGCGGCGGGCAATGTCGTAACGCAGCAGCCAGAGGGCAAGGGCGATCAGTCCACCGGCAAAGATCCGGTCGAGCCCGGCCGCGGCGCCGAGCATTAGAGCGCCGACGATGGTGAGGAACAGCTTTGGGGCGAGCGGCGGCGTCGGCAGAAAACGGGTCAGTTCGAGCCGTTCGCCGGCAATGGTCAACACGAGAAAAAGCAGCCACCAGGCGACGGCGGTGCTGACGTTTCCCGTAGCCAGCCAGAGCAGATTGCCAACCAGCCAGCAGCCGGCGGCCAGGGTCAGGATGATGGTGAAGACGGCAACCTGACGGCGCAGGGCGACCGCGCTGGCGGCGATCAGGCCGAGCGCGCCAAGGCTGCCGAGGATCTGGCCGAGCAGCAACGGGGCGCCGGCGAGCAGCGCAATGCCGCTGGCCCCGGCCGCTAGCGGGGCGAGGTAGGCCCAGTTCCGGCCAGCTGCGACAGCGCGCTCGAGGCTGATCACCGTGCCAAAAAAGGCGGCGATCATGAGCGGCCCATGCACGCCGGCCGCCTGCATGGCCGGGCCGGGCACGTCCCAGCCGAGGCGGGCGAGGCCGGCCATCACGCCGCCGAGCAGCGAGAGCATGCCGAAAAAGAGCAGCGGCAAGCGGCCGCCGGGTTTGAGGTCGGCCATTTATGCGCTGTCCGCCTCGTCCCAGCCCAGACTCAGGCGGCACTTTTCGCTCATCATCGACGGCGCCCAGGGCGGCTCCCAGACGAGGCGGATTTCCGGCTGGCAGTCGGCCGGCAGGACGCGGTCGAGCTCGGCGTAGGCGTCATCGACGATCATTTCGCCCATTGGGCAGGCCGGCGAGGTCATGGTCATATCGATAAGCAGCTTGCTGCCGTCGACTTCGATGCGGTAGATCAGCCCGAGATCGACAATATTGGCGCCGACCTCGGGGTCGACCACCTTGCGCAGGGCGGCGCGAATCTGTTCGGTATCGAGGGCAGCGGTCATTTGAGCCAGACGTTAGAATGCGGTGAAGGCCATCCTAGCATCGCGTTTTCAGGCCGTATTTAGCACGGAGCAAAGAACATGGAACGCTTCACAATTTCTTTGGATGAGGCTTTGGCCAAGGAATTCGATCAACTGATCGCGGCCCGCGGCTACAGCAACCGCTCGGAAGCCGTGCGCGACCTGATCCGCGGCGCCATCGAGAGCGATCGCCAGCGCGAAACGCCGTCCGGTCACTGTGTTGCCAACCTGTCCTACGTCTATAACCACCACGAACGCGAACTGGCCGAACGCCTGACCGGCCTGCAGCACGACCACCACGACCTGACCGTGGCAGCGTTGCACAGCCACCTTGATCACGACAATTGTCTCGAATCGGTTATTTTGAAAGGCTCGACAGCCGACGTCAGACAATTTGCCGACGCGCTGATGGCCGAACGCGGCGTCCGCCACGGCAAACTCAACGTCATCGCGCTCGAAGCGGAACACCATCATGCCCATGACGAGCACGGCGAAGCCCATGTCCACTATCGCCCCGCCCGCTGATCTGGCCGGCGATTCGCCGCTGCCGCCGGGTGGCGAGCAGGCGTGGATCGAAGTCATCCAGAAAATGGACGAGGTCTACAACGACCTCCTGCAATACGAAGTCGCCCTCGAAGAAAAGAACGCAGCGCTCGAAGAGTCGCACCAGTTCATCGAGAGCGTGCTTGCCTCGATGTCCGATATCCTGATCGTCTGCGACCGCAATGGCAGCATTGAAGAGGTCAATTCCTCGCTGCTCCACATCTCCGGCAAAACGGCCGGCGAACTTGAGCACACCCCCGTCTTCGATCTCTTTGCCGACGACATCGAGCGGGCCAAGGCGCGCGACATCTTTGCCCGGTTTGGCCGTGAAGGCGTCCACGACTGCGAGTTTTTCCTGCGTGCCGGTGACGGTTCGACCGTGCCGGTGTCGATGAACTGCACGCCGCGCCTGTCGCAGACCGGCAAGCTCATGGGCATGGTCGTCACTGGCCGGCCGGTCGGCGAACTGCGCCGTGCCTATTCGGCCTTGCGCCAGGCGCACGACGACCTCAAGCGGACGCAGGGCCAGTTGCTGCATGCTGAAAAGATGGTTTCGCTCGGCCGCCTGGTGGCCGGTGTGGCGCATGAACTCAACAATCCGATCAGCTTCGTGCTCGGCAACGTGCTGTCGCTCAAGCGCTACGCCAGCCGGCTCGAAAGCTACCTCGGCGCGGTGCACGCCAGCAATGCTGCCGATAACGCCGCGCTCAAATCCATGCGCGACGAACTGCGTATCGACCGCATCCTGGCCGACATGCCGCACCTCATCGACGGCATGATCGAAGGGGCCGAGCGCACGCGCGACATCGTCGATGCGCTGAAGCGCTTTTCGGCCGTCGACAAGATGACGCCCGAGCAGGTCAGCCTCAACGAAGTCGTCGAACGCTCGGTGCGCTGGGTGGTGCAGAGCGCGGCGGCCAAGTTCACGGTCAACACGAATTTATCGCCAAATTTGAAATGCTCGGGTTCATCAGGGCAATTGCAGCAGGTCGTCATGAACCTCGTGCAGAACGCCTGCGATGCCACGGCCAGCCAGCCCGAACCCAGCCTGACCATCTCCGGCGCCAGCGAAGGCGGCATGGTCATCCTGCGTTTCGCCGACAACGGCCCCGGCATCTCCGAAGAACATCTCGGCCGCCTGTTCGAGCCTTTCTTTACGACCAAGCCGGTCGGCCAGGGCACCGGCCTCGGCTTGTCGATCAGCTATGGCATCGTCGAACGGCATGGCGGCAAGCTCAGCGCCCACAACCTTCCGGGTGGCGGAGCGGAATTTATCCTTGCACTTCCGGTGGAAAGTCACTGACCATTTAGTGGACATTCTGGCCAGCTTTCAGATGATGAAGTCAATACGAACAACGACTTATTGATCTGGCACGCTCTTTGTATGAAGATGGACATAAAGTTCATACAGAGCCCATGGAAACCCTGCCCTCCGACTGGCTGTCGCTACTCATCCTGACCTTCGTGCTCGGCATGAAGCACGGTTTCGACGCCGACCATCTGGCCACCATCGATGGCCTGACCCGCTACAACGCCCGTACCCGGCCGGCTCTGGCGCGCTATTGCGGCACCCTGTTCTCGCTCGGCCACGGTGCAGTGGTGATGGCCATCGCCCTCGGCGTCTCGGCGCTGGCCGGACAGTGGGCGGTGCCGGAATGGTTCGGCATGCTGGGTGCCGTGATCTCCATTATTTTTCTTGTCGCACTCGGCAGTCTCAATCTGGCCGCTGTGCTCGCCGCCGAACCCCATGAAATGGTCCAGCCGGTCGGTCTCAAGGGCCGCCTGCTCGGCAATCTGCGCCATGTTTCGCATCCGGCGCTGATTGCCTTGGTCGGCGCCTTGTTTGCGCTGTCCTTCGACACCCTGTCGCAAGCTGCTTTCTTCGCCCTGACCGCAACCCAGTTCGGTGGCTGGGAACATGCCCTCGTGCTCGCCCTGCTCTTCATGCTCGGCATGTTGCTGACCGATGGCATCAATGGCCTGTGGATCGCGAGGCTGATCGCCCGGGCCGATCAGGTGGCGCTCATTGCTTCCCGCGTCATGGGGCTGGTGGTGTCGGGTGTCAGCCTGCTGGTCGCCGCTTTCGGCGCCGCCAAAATGCTGTCGCCGACGGTCGATATGTGGAGCGAAGGCAAGGAGTTGATATTCGGTTTTTCGCTGGTGGCGATCATTGCCCTCAGCTTTATTGCTGCGGTGCGCCTGACGCGCCGGCCGGTTACGGTTTAGTCACTTGACGACGGGGGGATGGCCGGGCGACCGGCTTTTTTAAGCGATGAAATTAAGACAAAAATTATTTAGTTCTTATTTGATGGTGGCGATGACCGCTGCAGTCGCTCATGAGTCGACCGAACTGTCCGCAGTCGAAGTCCGCGCCAAGGCGGAAAATCTCGAAGGCATTGCGGCTTCGGGCAGCGAAGGCGTGGTTTCCAGCCAGAGGCTGGCCGCAGTGCCCATCCTGCGTCCCGGCGAGGCGCTGGAAATGGTGCCGGGCCTGATCGTCACCCAGCACGCTGGCGACGGCAAGGCCAACCAGTATTTTCTGCGCGGCTTCAATCTCGATCACGGTACCGATTTCGCCACCTATGTTGGCGGCGTGCCGGTCAATATGCCGACGCACGCTCACGGCCAGGGCTACACCGATCTCAATTTCCTGATTCCCGAACTGGTCGACCGCATCAGCTTCCGCAAGGGGCCGTACTTTGTCGAGGAGGGTGATTTTTCGTCAGCCGGCGCGGCACATATTGACTATATTCGTCAGATCGACGGCACGCTGGCGCAATTGACTTTGGGCCAGAACGGTTATGCGCGCAGCCTGCTCGCCGGTTCGCCGGAGCTGGTTGGCGGACATTTACTTTACGCCCTTGAACTGTTCCACAACGACGGGCCGTGGCAGGTCGATGAGGATTACCGTAAATTGAACGGCGTCCTGCGTTACAGCCAGGGCGCGCGCAACGATGGTTTTTCGCTTACCGGCATGGCGTACCGTGGCCGGTGGACATCGACCGACCAGATCGCCCAGCGCGCCATTTCCAGCGGCGCCGTCGACCGTTTCGGCTCGCTCGATCCGACGACCGGCGGCGAGACGCATCGTTTCAGCCTGTCCGGCGAGTGGGCGAAGCGCTGGGAAAAGGCGCAGAGCAAGGCCAATGTCTGGTGGCTGAAGTCCGACCTCGATCTGTGGTCCAACTTCCAGTATTGCCTGAATGCCGGCTGTCCGCCGGGCGACCAGTTCAAGCAGGCCGAACGTCGGCAGGCCGGCGGTTTCGCTGTTTCGCACGCGATGTTTGATCGCTGGGGCGGCTTTGAAGTCGAGAACAGTATCGGCCTGCAGGGGCGGATCGATGACCTTAATCCGGTTGGTCTCTATGCGACCAGTGCCCGCCAAACGCTGAGCACGGTGCGCGAAGACAAGGCGACACAGCGCAGCCTCGGTCTGTGGGCGCAAAACGAGATGCATTGGACCGAATGGTTCCGCTCCGTGCAAGGTCTGCGCGCCGACACTTACGATTTCACGGTCAACAGCAATTTGGCGGCAAATTCGGGAAAAGCCGGCGACCAGATGGTGACGCCCAAGCTGGCGCTGATCTTCGGCCCGTGGCGCAAGACTGAGCTCTATCTCAATTACGGCCACGGTTTTCATTCCAACGACGCGCGCGGCACGACCATTCGCGTCAATCCGGCCGATGGCGTAACGCCGGTGCAGGCGGTCAAGCCGCTAGTGCGGACCAAGGGTTACGAGCTCGGCCTGCGTTCGGAAATTGTGCCGGGCTGGCAGTCGACCGTCGCCCTGTGGCAACTCGATTCGGCCTCCGAACTGCTTTTTGTCGGCGATGCCGGGACGACCGAAGCTTCCCGCCCGTCGCGCCGTTACGGTGTCGAATGGACCAATCTCTACGTGTTGTCTGATTGGCTGGCGGTCGATGCCGACCTCGCCTGGTCGCATGCCCGCTTCCGCGACCACGCCCCCCTGGTCGGCGACTTCATCCCGGGGGCGGTGACGACAACCGCCAACATCGGGCTGACGCTGGATCACCTCGGCCCCTGGTTCGGTGCCATACGCCTGCGCTACTTCGGGCCGCGGCCGCTGATTGAGGACAACTCGGTCCGCTCCGGCGCATCGGCGCTGACCAACCTGCGCATGGGCTACAAGTTCAGCCGGCGCACGCAGCTGGCGCTCGACATCTACAACCTTTTCGACCGCAAGGTGAATGACATCGAATACTGGTACGACTCGCAGCTTGCCACCGAAGGGGCTGCTGTAAATGACCGGCATATTCACCCGACCGAGCCGAGAAGCCTGCGCCTGACCATAAGCCATCGATTTTGACGCTGTAATTATGAATTACACTTCCAGCGGGGCAACGATTGGAGTACCCTAACGGGTTTTCCCTAATACCTAAACCCCCAGGAGAATCCGTGGAAAAGGATCTGCGCGAAGCCGCTCTCGAATACCATCGCTGGCCCACCCCGGGCAAGATTTCAGTCCGCCCGACCAAGGGCCTGACCAATCAGCGCGACCTCGCGCTGGCCTACTCCCCGGGTGTTGCTGCCGCCTGCGATGCGATCGTCGAAGATCCGGCGACGGCCGCCTGGTATACCTCGCGGGCCAATCTGGTCGGTGTCGTGACAAACGGCACCGCCGTGCTCGGCCTTGGTAATATCGGCCCGCTGGCTTCCAAGCCGGTCATGGAAGGCAAGGGTTGCCTGTTCAAGAAATTCGCCGGTATTGACGTCTTCGACATCGAACTGGCCGAGAACGACCCGGACAAGCTGATCGACATGATTGCCGCCCTCGAGCCGACGCTCGGCGGTATCAACCTCGAAGATATCAAGGCGCCGGAGTGCTTCTACATCGAAGAGAAGCTCAAGGCACGGATGAACATCCCCGTCTTCCACGATGACCAGCACGGCACCGCGATCATTTCCGGTGCCGCCATGCTCAACGGCCTGAAGGTCGTTGGCAAGAAGATCGACGAGGTCAAGGTCGTCGTTTCCGGCGCTGGTGCCGCTGCCATCTCCTGCGTGAATCTGTGGTGCGATCTCGGCGTCAAGCGCGAGAACATCACCATTTGCGACTCCAAGGGCGTCATCTACGTCGGTCGCCCGGGTGGCATGGACGAGACCAAGGCGCGTTACGCCCAGAATACCGAAATGCGTACGCTGGCTGACGCCATGGTCGGCGCCGACATTTTCCTCGGCCTCTCTGCTGCCGGCGTCGTCAAGCAGGACATGGTCAAGACCATGGCCGACAAGCCCATGGTCTTCGCGCTGGCCAACCCGACTCCGGAAATCATGCCTGAACTGGTCAAGGAAGTCCGCCCGGATGCGATCATCGCCACCGGCCGTTCCGACTACGTGAACCAGGTCAACAACGTGCTGTGCTTCCCGTTCATCTTCCGTGGCGCACTCGACGTTGGTGCCACGCGCATTACCGAAGAAATGAAGATGGCCTCCGTGCGCGCCATCGCCGAGCTGGCCGAGGCCGAAGTGACCGACGAAGTGGCCATGGCCTATCCGGGCGCCGACTTGTCTTTCGGCCCGGAATACCTGATTCCCAAGCCCTTCGACCCGCGCCTGATTGTCAAGATCGCGCCGGCCGTCGCCCAGGCTGCCATGGATTCGGGCGTTGCTACCCGCCCGATTACCGACTGGGCAGCCTACCGCGCCAAGTTGTCGGAGTTCGTCTATCACACCGGTGTCGGCATGCGCGCCATCTTCCAGGCTGCCCGTCAGGCCAAGGGCAAGCGCATTATTTTTGCCGAAGGTGAAGACGAGCGCGTCCTGCGCGCTGCTCAGGTGGTTATCGAGGAAAAGTTCGCCCGCCCGATCCTGATCGGTCGTCCCGGCGTGATCGAACATCGTCTGGAAAAAGCCAAGCTGCGCATCAAGCAGGGTGTCGATTTTGATGTCGTCAATCCCGAATCCGACGAGCGTTACCGCGAATGCTGGACGGCTTACCACAAGGCCATGGCGCGTCAGGGCATCACCCCGGCCATCGCCAAGGAAGCCATGCGGCGCAAGCCGACGGTGATCGGCGCCATGCTGCTCAAGCTCGGCTACGCCGACGGCATGATCTGCGGCATGACCGGCCAGTACAGCCACCATCTCGGCGTGATTAGCCAGATCATCGGCAAGCGCCCCGGTGTCAGCACGCTGGCGGCGATGAATTATCTGATGCTGCCGGGCCGCTCGCTGTTCATCTGCGACACGCATGTGAACGAAAACCCGAACGCCCAGGAAATCGCTGAAATGACACTCATGGCAGCCGAACAGGTCAAGCGTTTCGGCAGCCATCCGAAGGTCGCGCTGCTCTCCCATTCCAATTTCGGTTCGAGCAATTCCGAGTCGGCGCGCAAGATGAGCGTCGCTGCCGGGCTGGTTTCGGCCATGTCGGCCGGCGAACTGGAAGTCGATGGCGAAATGCACGGTGACTCGGCGCTCAATGAAGACCTGCGCCGTGAAGCCAACCCGGATTCGCCGCTCAAGGGCGAGGCCAACCTGCTGGTCATGCCCAACATCGACGCTGCCAACATCTCCTACAACCTGATCAAGATGACCGGCGGCGAAGGCGTGACCATTGGCCCCATCCTGCTCGGCGTGGCTCGTCCTGTGCACGTGCTGACCTCGACCGCCACCGTGCGTCGCCTGGTCAACATGACTGCGCTGGCTGTCGTGGAATCCATGGAGCGCTAAACCCGGCGCAACAAAAAGGCGCGGGAGGGAAACCTCGCCGCGCCTTTTTCATTTTTGGCTGTTTTTTCCGGTCGACCGTGGAAGTTCAGCCGAAAAGGAGGCTACTCCGTCAATCCGGCCAGTATCTTGCCGTGAATGCCACCAAAGCCACCGTTGCTCATGACCAGAATGTGATCGCCCGGTTGCGCGTTGATGACGATCTGGTCGACCAGTCGGGCCAAGTCATCCTCAACGACAGCGCGCTCGCCCATTGGTGCCAGCGCCTCGCGCGCATCCCAACCCAGATTGCCGGCGTAGCAGAAAGCCATGTCGACCTCGCGCAGGCTGTCCGGTAGTTGCGCCTTCATCGTGCCCAGTTTCATCGTGTTCGAACGCGGTTCGAGCACGGCCAGAATGCGGGCCCTGCCGACCTTGCGACGCAGGCCGGCAACCGTCGTCGCGATGGCCGTCGGATGATGGGCAAAATCGTCGTAAACCGTCACACCGCGCACTTCGCCACGCACTTCCATACGCCGTTTGACATTCTCGAAGCGCGACAGCGCATCCAGCCCCTGTTCAAGCGGCACGCCGACATGGCGGGCGGCAAGCAGCGCGGCGCAGGCATTGGCCCGGTTGTGGTCGCCGGAAAGCCCCCAGACGGTACGCCTAACCTTGCCATCGGGCGAGTGCAAGACCAGTTCGCCACGGGCGTCGTCGCCGGTCACGCGATAGCCGTCCGGGGCGTTGAAACGCTCGACCGGCGTCCGGCAACCGCGCTGCAAAACGCGATCCAGACTGGCCTCGGCGGCATTGGAAACGATCAGCCCTGATTGCGGCAAGGTGCGAATGAGGTGGTGAAATTGCGTCTCGATGGCTGCCAGATCGCTGAAGATGTCGGCGTGATCGAATTCCAGGTTATTCAGAACGACCGTTCGCGGGCGGTAATGGACGAATTTGGAGCGCTTGTCGCAGAAAGCCGTGTCGTACTCGTCGGCCTCGATGACGAAGAACGGTGTGCCGCCCAGTCGGGCCGAGACGCCGAAATTCAGGGGCACGCCGCCGATCAGGAAGCCGGGGTCCATGTTCGCGGCCTCGAGAATCCAGGCCAGCATCGAGGCTGTAGTCGTCTTGCCATGGGTGCCGGCGACACCAAGCACCCAGCGGCCTTGCAGCAGGTTCTCGGCCAGCCATTGCGGCCCGGAAACATAAGGCAGGCCCTTGTCGAGAATGGCTTCAAGCAGCGGGTTGCCGCGCGAAATGGCGTTGCCGATCACGAAGACATCAGGCGCCAGCTTCAGTTGCTCGACATCGAAACCTTCGATCAGCTCGATACCGGCACCGCGTAGCTGGTCGCTCATCGGCGGATAGACGTTGGCGTCGCAGCCCGTGACCTTGTGGCCGGAATCGACCGCCAGTTGGGCTACGCCGCCCATGAAAGTGCCGCAGATGCCGAGAATGTGAATGTGCATTTCAGTTCGAGCCGTTAGAATGGGGGTGATTTTACCTTGATCGAGTCCCCATGGCCCGTCATGAACGGCAACGTACGAGCCCCGGCACCCGGGCCAGCATCGCCAGCGCCGCCGCCCGCCTGATGGCGGAGGACGGCATTACCGATTATCACCACGCCAAAAAGAAGGCGGCCCGCCAACTGGGGCTGCCCGACAATTCAGCCTTCCCGGACAACGCCGAGGTCGAAGCCGAGTTGCGTGCTTATCGCAGTCTCTATCAGGGCGAAGAGCATGAAGAGCTGCTCGGGATGTTGCGCCACACGGCACTCGAGCTGCTCGACTTGCTGGCGATTTTCAACCCCTACCTGACCGGGTCAGTCCTTGATGGTACGGCCGGTGAGCATTCGCACATCGATATCCTGCTCTTCGCCGACAGCGCCAAAGAGGTCGAGATCTTCCTGCTCAATCGCGCCATCGACGTCGACCATGTAGAATCGCGAAATGAGCGGGTCGAGGCTGTGCTGCGCATGGAAACCGACACGGCCGATGCGGACCTGATCATTCTGCCGCCGAACATGGAGCGAGTCAGCCTGAAACACCACGATGGACGTCCGCACGAACGCATCCGGGCCGATGCGCTACGCGCCTTACTAAAGGAATAGACTGGACAAGTTGCAGCCATTTGCGGCAAACTTGCAGCTATGACGAAGCGAAAAACAGCTTCCAAGCCGGTCGAAAAGCCTCGTGTCCTAGTCATTCACGGGCCGAATCTGAACCTGCTTGGCACCCGTGAACCTGAGCATTATGGCCAGGTAACCCTCTCGGACATCAACATGTCGCTGGCGCGCATGGCGGAAACGGCCGGTGTCGATCTTGAGGCGTTCCAGAGCAATCATGAAGGTGCGCTGATCGAGCGTATTCATGCCGCTCGCGAACAGGGTGTCCGCGCCATCATCATCAATCCCGCGGCCTACACGCATACCAGCGTAGCCTTGCGTGATGCGATTGCGGCCGTGGCGATTCCGTTCGTCGAAGTGCATCTTTCCAATGTGCATGCGCGGGAACCGTTCCGCCATCACTCGTATTTTTCGGATCTGGCCATCGGTGTCATCTGCGGGTTGGGTCATGAGGGCTACCTGCTGGCCCTCGAATATCTGCTTAACAAGCTTAATATTGAATAGTCCGGTTCAGGCCGGACATTTGTGCCCGACGGGCGCAACACAGAAGGGAGTCTCCATGGATCTGCGTAAACTCAAGAAACTTATCGACCTCGTACAGGAATCCGGCATTTCAGAGCTGGAAGTGACGGAGGGCGAAGAAAAGGTTCGTATCGCCAAGCATTACGGCACCGTTGCCGCTGCCCCGCAGCAATATTACGCGCCGCCTCCCCAGATGGCACCGGGGGCGCCGGCTGCTTCCGCAGTCAACCTTGATGACGAGGACGAGTTGCCGGAAGGCCACATCGTCAAGTCGCCGATGGTCGGCACTTTCTATCGCTCGCCGTCGCCCGGTGCCGAAGCATTCGTCCAGGTTGGCCAGACCGTCAAGCAGGGCGAAACGCTGTGCATCATCGAAGCCATGAAGCTGCTCAACGAAATCGAAGCCGATGCTTCGGGCGTTATCAAGGCCATCCTGGTCGAGAATGGCGAGCCGGTGGAATTCGGTGAGCCGCTTTATGTGATTGGCTGATATGGCCATGTTTGAAAAGATTCTTATCGCGAATCGCGGCGAAATCGCCTTGCGCATTCAGCGTGCTTGCCGTGAACTTGGCATCAAGACGGTGGTCGTGCATTCCGAAGCGGACCGTGAGGCGAAATACGTCAAGCTGGCTGATGAGTCGGTCTGTATTGGCCCTGCCTCGTCGTCGCTGAGCTACCTCAACGTACCGGCCATCATTTCGGCGGCAGAAGTGACCGATGCCCAGGCGATTCACCCGGGTTACGGATTCCTGTCGGAAAACGCCGACTTTGCCGAGCGCGTCGAAACTTCCGGCTTCGTTTTCATCGGTCCGCGGGCTGAAACCATTCGCCTGATGGGTGACAAGGTGTCGGCCAAGAACGCGATGAAGGAAGCCATGGTGCCTTGCGTGCCGGGCTCCGAAGGCGAATTGCCCGACGATCCGAAGGAAATCGTCAAGATTGCCCGCGCCGTCGGTTATCCAGTGATCATCAAGGCCGCTGGTGGCGGTGGTGGTCGCGGCATGCGCGTCGTGCACACTGAGGCCGCGCTGGTCAATGCAGTAGGGATGACCAAGCAGGAGGCTGGCAGCTTCTTCAACAATCCCGCGGTGTACATGGAAAAGTATCTGGAAAATCCGCGTCACGTGGAAATCCAGGTCCTGGCCGACGAATACAAGAACGCGATTTACCTCGGTGAACGGGACTGCTCGATGCAGCGCCGTCACCAGAAGGTGATCGAAGAGGCGCCGGCACCACACATTCCGGCCCGTCTGATTGCCCGTATCGGCGAACGCTGCGCCGAAGCCTGCCGCAAGATTGGCTATCGGGGCGCTGGTACATTTGAATTCCTGTATGAGAATGGCGAGTTCTATTTCATTGAAATGAATACCCGCGTTCAGGTCGAGCACCCGGTAACCGAAATGATTACCGGTGTCGATATCGTGCAGGAGCAGATTCGTGTCGCGGCTGGCGAGAAGCTTCGCTACAAGCAGAAGGACATCGTCTTCCGCGGTCATTCCATCGAATGCCGCATTAACGCCGAAGATCCCTTCACGTTCGTGCCCTGTCCTGGCAAGATCGAGTTTTATCACCCACCCGGTGGTCCCGGCATCCGGGTCGATACCCACATTTATCAGGGCTATACCGTGCCGTCGCATTACGACTCGATGGTTGCCAAGGTCATCGCCTACGGTGACACGCGCGATCAGGCCATCCGCCGCATGCGTATTGCCTTGTCCGAGATGAGCATCCAGGGCATCAAGACCAATATTCCGCTGCATCAGGAATTGATGCAGGATGCCCGTTTCGTCGAAGGCGGCACGAGCATTCATTACCTCGAACAGAAACTCGCCGACAAGGGCGAAGTGAAGCTGTAAGCGATGGGCTGGCAAAGTGTCAGTTTCCTGACCGACGCGTCGCATGCCGAGCCGATCTGCGATGCCCTGCTTGAAGCAGGCGCGCTGTCGGCCAGCATTGAGGATGCTGATGCAGGCACGCCGGACGAGCAGCCGCTGTTCGGCGAACCGGGATCCCTGCCGAGTTCTGGCTGGACGCATTCGCGCATTGTTGCCCTGCTCGAGCCGGACGCCGATATCGATGCTCTGCTCGGAGAGGCGACAGCGGCCATCGGCCTCAGTGGAGCGCCAGCCTACACGGTCGAGACGGTGGAAGAACAGAACTGGGTGCAGCTGACCCAGTCCCAGTTTGATCCGATCCGCGTTTCGGAGCGCCTGTGGATCGTGCCGTCATGGCACGAAACGCCGGACCCGGCGGCGGTCAATCTGATTCTTGACCCGGGTATGGCCTTTGGCACCGGCTCGCATCCGACCACCCGACTCTGTCTGGAATGGCTTGAACGCAGCGTATCCGAAGGCTGTTCCGTACTCGACTATGGCTGCGGCTCCGGCATTCTGGCCATTGCAGCCGCCCGTCTTGGGGCTGGTCGCGTCGCTGGCGTTGATATCGATCCGCTGGCAGTTGAGGCGGCCCGGTCGAACGCCGAGCGCAATGGCGTGGTTGCACTATTCGCCGATTCGGCAATGCCGGTCGCTGGCGAGTATGATGTTGTCGTGGCCAATATCCTTTCCAATCCGCTTCGTGTTCTGGCGCCGGCAATTTGCGCTCATGTCCGTTCCGGCGGTCGTCTGGCGCTATCCGGCATTCTCCGCGAGCAGGCCGAAGAAATCATTGCCATCTACGCTCAGTGGCTGCCGATGCAGGTGGCCGATACGCGCGAAGACTGGGTGTGTCTGGAAGGAATCAAGCCTTGATGCGGACGCGCTGTCCGGTCTGCGGCACGGTATTCCGTGTGACGACCGAGCAGTTGCGGCTGAGGGCAGGCAAGGTTCGCTGTGGCCACTGTCAGGCCGTATTCAACGCTTTCGACGCATTGGTCAGCGAGGATCACGAGCCATTAATCGAGACGCCGCCGGTCGAGGAGCCGCCGGTCGAGGAGCCGGTTCCGCACGAAGAGTCCGGTTTTCCGGAGCCTGAGGCTCCGTTCGACGAGCCGGAAATAAAGGCGTCGGAAGTTGAATCGGACGCGCCGCAGGCTGAGTGGCCCGCAGATTTGCCGGTTGAAGTCGTTGACGAGACCGCTGCAGCAGAAATATCGCCAAACGACGAGCCCGAACAGCCTGATGATGTCGTTCCCGAGGATTTCTCGCCCATCGCTGTCGAGTCCACCGTGGAGCCTGTTACGACTGAACCGGAATTGATTCAGGAGCCGCTCGCCGAACCCCTGATCGAATCTCCCGAGGAGTCGACCGAGGCGGCCCGTCAGGCCGGGCTGGTTGCCTCGCGCGAACTGGCAGATACGGCATCGAGCAACCGTTGGTTGGCCGGAACGCTGGCCAGCGACGGTTTGGGTGGCTTTGATAACGAACCGACTCAGCGGGCGGTCTGGCCCTTTGTCCTCGTTGCTGTTTTGCTGTTGATCGGTCTGCTAGGCCAACTACTGTTCTATTTTCGCACTGAAATTTCGCTGCGCTTCCCCAGTACGGTGGGGCTCTATGAGCTTGCTGCGGTCGACATTCCCTTGCCGCGGAATTCGGCGCTGGTGTCGATTGAAACCTCCGATCTGCAAGCCGATAACGCTCGTGGCCTGTTCGTCCTGCAAGCGACGCTGAAAAACCGGGCTGGCTATGCCCAGGCGTGGCCGGCACTCGAATTGAGCCTGACCGATACCAACGATGCCGTGGTGTCGCGGCGGGTCATGTATGCCGCTGATTACTTGCCGCCCGGCACGACTTCCGATGCCTTTCCGGCCGACGGCGAAATGGCCGTCAAACTCTGGATCGAAGCCAAGGAAAGCGGCGCTTCGGGCTACCGCCTTTACATCTTTTATCCCTGATCCCTCATGACAACACTTATTTGCGGTTCCCTGGCTTTCGACAACATCATGGTCTTTCCGGACCGCTTCAAGAACCACATCCTACCCGAGCAGATTCATATTCTGAATGTCGCCTTCCTCGTGCCGGAAATGCGTCGCGAGTTCGGTGGCTGTGCCGGTAACATTGCCTACAACCTTATGCTGCTCGGCGGCGAACCGATGATCATGGCTACCGTCGGCGACGATGCTGTGCCTTATCTCGACCGCCTCGACAAGCTTGGCTTGCCACGTACCCATGTCCGTCAGGTTGGCGGCAGCTTCACGGCGCAGGCCTTCATAACGACTGACCTCGACGACAACCAGATCACTGCTTTTCACCCGGGTGCTATGAGCTTTTCGCATCTCAACAAGGTTGAGAGCGCCAACGCCAAGCTCGGCATCGTTGCCCCGGATGGCCGCGAAGGCATGATGCAACATGCCCGTGACTTCGCCGATGCCAGCGTGCCCTTCATCTTTGATCCGGGCCAGGGCCTGCCGATGTTCAATGGCGACGAACTGCTCGATTTCATCAATCTGGCCGATTACGCCTGCTTCAACGACTACGAAGCCAAACTGCTGTGCGACCGGACTGGTCGTAGCCTTGAACAACTGGCTGGCAGCCTGAAGGCGCTCATTGTGACGCGTGGTGGCGAAGGCTCAGAAATCTACGCGGATGGCGTTCGTCACGACATCCCGTGTGTCACGGCCGACGAAATCCTCGATCCGACCGGCTGTGGCGATGCCTATCGCTCGGGCCTGCTGTACGGCATTGCCAACGGGTTCGATTGGCTGACGACCGGCCGTCTGGCAGCGGTGATGGGGGCCATCAAGATCGCTCATCGCGGTGGCCAGAATCATCAGCCGAGCCGCGAGGAAATCGCTGAGCGCTTCCGCAAGGCCTTCGGGGCATTGCCTTGGTAATCCAATAGACTGAAACATCGCTGTCATCTTCGGGCAAAGTGCATGTAACAACGCTCGTCCAGACTTGTTCTCCACGAATACAAGGAGAACAAAGATGGAAAATATCCATAAGGCGGCTGGTCGCAGCCGTCCCGAAAAGAAGAGTCTGGCTGTCGGCTTCGCCCGCAGCCAGAGCGATATCCTCGATGCGCAGCGTCTGCGCTACCGCGTTTTTGCCGGTGAAATGGGCGCCAACCTGCCGAGCCGCATCCCGGGCGTCGACCATGATATTTACGATCCGTACTGCCAGCATCTCGTCGTGCGTGATACGCAGACCAGCGAGATCGTCGGTACCTACCGCATCCTGACGCCGGAAAATGCCCGTCAGGTTGGCTACTACTCGGAAAACGAATTCGACCTGACCCGTCTGCAATACCTGCGCTCGCGACTGGTCGAAATTGGCCGTTCCTGTGTTCATCCGGACTACCGGACTGGCGCGACGATCACCTTGCTGTGGTCGGGTCTGGCCAATTTCATGATCGAGAACAGCTACGACTACCTGATGGGCTGCGCTTCGATCAGCATGGCCGATGGCGGCCACGCAGCGGCCAGCTTGTATAATCGTCTGGCTGCCGATCACCTCGGGCCGCAGGAGTACCGTGTTTTCCCGCGTTGTCCGCTGCCTTTGGCTGCCCTGCAGCAGGATTTGCCGGCCGAAACGCCGCCGCTGATCAAGGGCTACCTGCGTGCCGGGGCCTGGATTTGTGGCGAGCCGGCATGGGATCCTGATTTCAACACGGCTGACCTGCCGATTCTGATGCCGATGGCCAAGGTTTCCGGCCGCTACGCCAAGCACTACCTGGGATAAGAACACTGAGCCAGACTAATTTAGCGATTCGCGCTTTCCGGATACTTCGTATCACCCTGCTGGTAATCAGCGGGGTGCTTTTTTCGCTGTGCGTTTTCCCTCTGTGCAGCGACCGCAAGCGTCTGGCACTCAAGGCCAGTTGGGCGGCTGCCTTGCTCGATGCACTCGGTGTCGAGGTCGAGGCCGACCTGACGCATGCGGTTCCGGGTGCCTTGCTGGTCGCCAATCATATTTCGTGGATCGATATCTACGTCATCAACGCCGCGCTGCCAGCGGCCTTCGTCTCGAAGGAAGAGGTCCGGCACTGGCCGCTGATCGGCTGGCTGGCGGCAAAGAACGACACGATATTCCTGCGCCGTGGCAGCCGTGGCCATGCGAAGGTGATCAACGAGCAGGTAGCCGAGGTTCTCGACAAGGGAAAACATGTTGCCGTTTTTCCTGAGGGGACGACCACCGATGGCCGGAGCCTGCTGCATTTTCATGCCGCACTGATTCAGCCGGCGCTGAGTGCCGGGCGGCCGGTCTTGCCAGTGGCGATTTCGTACTGGGAGCTCGATGGCCAGCGCAGTCTGGCGCCGCGTTACGACGGCGATATTTCGATGGGGCAATGCACGGCGGCCATCCTTGGCCGAAAACGCCTGATTGCCCGGCTGGTGACCACGCCGGTGCGTGGCCTGAATGGTGAAGACCGCAAGCAGGTGGCGGCCGAGGCGCGCGAAGCTATCGCTTTGGCGGCTGGGCTTCCGTTGGCGAGCAATCCACTTGAAACACCTGCCGATCTTCGAGCCGGACAGCGGTCAGGTGGCCTCCCCACAGACAACCTGAGTCGAGCGCCAGCAGATTCGGCGTAACTTTCAGGCCGAGTGCCGACCAGTGGCCGGTAACCAGCACGGCGTCGGCACTTTTCCGGTTCGGTAGATCGAACCAGGGCACATGGCCGGCCGGTGCGTTGGCCAGTTTGCCCTTGACCTTGAACTCCATGACGCCATCCAGCGTGCAGAAGCGCATGCGGGTCATGGCGTTGACGATGACGCGTAGCCGCGGCCAGCCAGTTAGCTTGTCCGACCAGCCCGCCGGTTCGCTGCCCCACAGGTTGAGAATGAATTCACGGAAATTGGGCCCTTGCAGGGCGGCTTCGACCTCGCGGGCCAGTTCGCGGGCCCGGGCTGCCGTCCATTGCGGCAGCAGGCCGGCGTGGACCAGGCAGTATTCGCCCTCGGTGTGGCAGAGCGGTTGATGGCGCAGCCAGATCAGCAACTCGTCGCAGTCCGGGGCCTCGAGGATTTCCTGCAGCGTGTCGTCCTTGCCGCGAAACTTGGCGCCGCCTTCGGCGACCATGAGCAGATAGAGGTCGTGGTTGCCGAGCACGGTGATTGCCGCCGGCCCCAGCGACTTGATCAGGCGCAGGGTTTCCAGCGAATGCGGGCCACGATTGACCAGATCGCCGACCAGCCACAGGCGGTCGCTGGCCGGATCGAAGGCGCAACGCTCGAGTAGCCGCTGCAGCGAGTCGTAGCAGCCCTGGATGTCGCCGATGGCGTAAGTGCTCATTGCTACGGTCAACCGGAAAAAATGGCCAAAATTGAAATGCCTGCCTACTCGACGGTGACTGATTTGGCCAAATTGCGCGGCTTATCCACATCCGTACCCTTGACCAGCGCCACATGGTACGACAGCAGTTGCAGCGGAATGACGTGGAGGATGGGCGACAGTTCGCCGTAGTGCTCAGGCAGGCGCAGGATGTGCACCCCTTCCGATTCGGGGATTTCCGAATCGGCGTCGGCGAAGACGTAGAGTTCGCCGCCACGCGCCTGGACTTCCTTGAGATTCGATTTGAGCTTGTCGAGCAACTGATCGTTCGGGGCGACCGAAATGACCGGCATGTCTTCGTCAACCAGTGCCAACGGGCCGTGCTTGAGCTCGCCGGCCGGGTAAGCTTCGGCGTGGATGTAGGAAATTTCCTTGAGCTTGAGCGCGCCTTCCATGGCGATCGGGTAGTGGCGACCGCGCCCGAGGAAAAGCGCGTGGTGCTTGTCGGCAAAACGCTGAGCCCAGGCCTTGATCTCGTCTTCGAGCTCAAGCACCTTGTTGACGGCGACCGGCAGGTGGCGCAGCTGGTGAATGTAGGTGGCTTCCTGTTCTTCGCTCAGGCGACCCTTGACCTTGGCAGCAACCAGCGTCAGCAGGAACAGCGCGGCGAGTTGGGTGGTGAAAGCCTTGGTCGAGGCGACACCGATCTCCGGGCCGGCGCGGGTGATGAAGCGCAGGGCGCATTCGCGGACGATGGCCGACTCCGGCACATTGCAGATGGCCAGCGTCTTGGTCTGGCCGAGCGACTTGGCGTGGCGTAGGGCGGCCAACGTGTCGGCCGTTTCGCCGGACTGCGAAATGGCGACGATGAGCTGGCGCGGGTTGGGTACCGACGTCCGGTAGCGGTATTCGCTGGCAATTTCGACATTGCACGGCACGCCGGCGATGCGCTCCAGCCAGTAGCGGGCGGTGAAGCCGGAATGGCTGCTGGTGCCGCAGGCCAGAATGAGGATCGAGTCGACATCAGCCAGCAGGTTGCCGGCTTCTGCTCCGAAAATGCCGGGCTGGATGGTCTTGCTGCCGCCGACGATTTCCAGCGTATTGGCCAGTGCTTCGGGCTGCTCGAAGATTTCCTTCTGCATGTAGTGCTGGTAGTTGCCGAGTTCGACAGCGGCAGCGGACAGCTGGGAAACATGCACCGGGCGCTCGACCGGCGTGCCATCGAGGCGGGTGATGCGGACATTGCCTGCGGTCAACTCGGCAATATCGCCGTTTTCCAGATAGACCATGTTGCGCGTGACTTGCAGCAGGGCGGAGGCATCCGAGGCGGCATAGTTGCCGGTATCGGAAACGCCGAGCAACAGCGGCGAGCCTTCGCGGGCGACGATGACCTTGCCCGGCTGGGTGTGATCGATGACGGCGATGGCGTAGGCGCCAACCAGACGCTGGCAGGCGATCTGCACTGCCTTGAGCAGGTCCGGCTCGGTCTTCAGGGTGGCCTGAACGAGGTGGGCGATGCTTTCGGTGTCGGTATCCGACGTGAAGACGTAGCCCTGCGCGGTCAGCTCGCTACGCAGGGATTCGTAGTTTTCGATGATGCCGTTATGGACGACGGCGATGCTGCCGGAAACGTGCGGGTGTGCGTTGCGTTCGCACGGCACGCCGTGGGTCGCCCAGCGGGTGTGGGCGATGCCGGTGATGGCCTGGGTGTTGGCCGAGGCAGCTTCCAGTTCGGCGACGCGGCCGACCGAGCGAACACGCTCGATGCTGTTGCCGGCGATGACGGCCAGTCCGGCCGAGTCATAGCCACGATATTCGAGTTTCTTCAGACCTTCGACGAGAACCGGAACGATGTTCTTGTCGGCTGCTGCCGCGACGATGCCACACATAGCTGATCCTTAAACCTTGTAGTAATCGCGATACCACGCGATGAAGCGATTGACACCTTCCTGGACCGGCGTGCCCGGGACGAAGCCAACCCAGTCGTTGAGCAGGTCGGTGTTAGCGTAGGTGGCCGGGACGTCGCCATCCTGCAGCGGCAACAGGCGCTTTTCAGCCTTCTGGCCGAGGGCGTTTTCGATGGCGCCGATGAAGTCGAGCAACTGCACCGGATTGTTGTTGCCGATGTTGAAAACGCGGTAAGGCGCGTTGCTGGTCGCCGGGTCGGCGGAAATCGCGTCATATTCGGCGTTGACCGCAGCATTCTTGTCGAGCACGCGAATGACGCCCTCGACGATGTCGTCGACGTAGGTGAAATCGCGCTGCATGTTGCCGTAGTTGAAGACGTCGATCGGTCGACCTTCCAGAATGGCCTTGGTGAACAGGAAGAGCGCCATGTCCGGCCGGCCCCACGGGCCATAGACCGTGAAGAAGCGCAGGCCGGTCGTCGGCAGGCCGTAGAGGTGGCTGTAGGTGTGCGCCATGAGCTCGTTGGCCTTCTTGGTCGCGGCGTAAAGGCTGACCGGATGATCGACGCTGTCGTGCTCGGAGAACGGCATCTTGGTGTTGCCGCCATAAACGCTCGAGCTGGAGGCATAAACCAGGTGCTGCACCTTGTTGTGCCGGCAGCCTTCGAGAATGTTGGTGAAGCCGACGATGTTGCTCTCGATGTAGGCGTGCGGATTTTGCAGCGAGTAACGAACGCCGGCCTGGGCGGCCAGGTGGATGACCTTGTCGAACTTCTCGTCGGCGAAGAGCTTGTCCATGCCGGCGCGGTCGGCCACGTCGAGCTTGACGAAGCGGAAGTTCGGGTGCGAGGTCAGGCGCTTGAGGCGGCTTTCCTTGAGCGAGACTTCGTAGTAATCGTTCAGGTTGTCGAGACCGACCACTTCGTCGCCGCGCGCCAGAAGGCGCAGTGAGGCGGTTGAACCGATGAATCCGGCGGCGCCGGTAACAAGAATTTTCACGGAATTGCCCAGAAGAAAAGTTGCCAGATTTTATCGCAGTGCAGCATCGAATTTATGACGCTTGTGCATATTCAGCCGGAAGCGCGCAATCAAAGGCAGCTGACACGTGCCGGCATTTATAATTGCAGCTTCGAAAGTCGTGATTTTATCCGTCGATGCGCATTCTGATCGTGAAAACTTCCTCGCTCGGCGACGTTATCCATAACCTGCCGGTGGTCAGCGATATCCGGCGGCACTTTCCGGATGCTACGGTCGACTGGTGCGTGGAAGACGGTTTCGCTGCCATACCGCGACTGCATCCCGGGGTTGGCAAGATCATTCCGGTCGCAGTCCGGCGCTGGCGAAAAAACCTGTTAAAAGCGACAAGCTGGCGGGAGATTGCCGAATTTCGCCGTGGTTTGCAGGCTGTACCTTACGACGCTGTTATCGATACCCAAGGCTTGCTCAAAAGTGCGTTGATGGCCAGTCTGGCCGAAGGCCCGGCGCTGGGTTATGCCGCAGATTCGGCCCGCGAACCCATGGCAGCCCGTTTTTACGACCGGAAGTTCAGCATTTCCCGTGAGCTGCATGCCGTTGTCCGCAACCGTTGCCTGGCCGCTGCTGCGCTGGGCTATGCGGCCGATGGTGAGCCCGATTACGGTATCGAAGCGGCACCCGCCGGATTTGGCTGGCTGCCGCACCGTCCGTATGTCGTCTTCCTGACCGCTACCAGCCGCGACGACAAGCTGTGGCCGGAGGCGAACTGGCTGGCCTTGGGGCAGCAACTCAATGCGCAGGGGATCAGCGCGGTCCTGCCTGGCGGCAGCCCGGTCGAGCGCGAACGGGCGAGTCGTCTGGCGGCGGGAATTCCCGGTGCCGTGGCCGCACCGGTCATGAACATTCCCGATCTGGCCGCCTTGCTCGCCGGGGGACGCGCCGCAGTCGGCGTCGATACCGGTCTGACCCATCTCGCCGTTGCCCTCAAGGTGCCGACCATCGCGCTCTACACGGCGACCGACCCCGGCCTGACTGGCGTCCTTGGCGTCGGCTTTCATCGTAATCTGGGCGGCAAGAACCAGATTCCATTGCCGACTGCCGTGCTGGCCGAATTGCAACTGGCACTGGGCTGATGGCGCGTTATTTCTATTCGCTGCTGCTTTACCTGATCACGCCGCTGATCTGGCTTCGCCTGCTCTGGCGCAGCCGCAAGCAGCCGGAATATCTCCAGCATCTCGGCGAGCGCTACGGTTTCTATCGCCAGCCGGTGCCGAAACAACTGATCTGGGTGCACGCCGTATCGGTTGGCGAAACCCGCGCTGCCCAGCCGCTGATCGAAGGCTTGCAGGCGCGCTGGCCGGATCATCGCATCCTGCTCACCGGCATGACGCCGACCGGCCGCGACGCCGGGCAGCAGGTCTACGGCGACAAGGTCATTCAGGCCTACCTGCCCTACGATTACCCCGGGGCGGTCGACCGTTTCTTCCGCTATTTTTCGCCAGCTTTCGGGGTGATAATGGAAACCGAAATCTGGCCCAATCTGCTGGCTGCCGGGAAGCGTCGCAAAGTGCCGATCTTTCTCGCCAACGCCCGTCTTTCGGCGCGCTCGGCCCGCGGCTACGGGCGATTTTCAGCCCTGGCCGGGCCGGCGTTTTCGGCGCTGGCCGGCGTTGCTGCGCAAACAGCAGGTGACGCCGAACGGATAGCTGAATTGGGCGCGACTACCGTCGAGGTCTGCGGCAATTTGAAATTCGATGTCACCCCCCGCGCCGACAAGCTCGCCCTCGGTCACGAATGGCGGGCGGCGATTGGCCAGCGGCCGGTCTGGTTGGCGGCCAGCACGCGCGAAGGCGAGGAGCCGCTGGTGCTCAAGGCGTGGCGCGAAGTGGCCATTCCCGACGCCTTGCTCGTACTGGTGCCGCGCCATCCGCAGCGTTTCAACGAAGTGGCCGCTTTGCTCGAGCAGCAGGAACTGCGCAGCGTTCGGCGCAGCGTGGCCATGCCGGCGGCCGATACCCAAGTCTGGCTAGGCGACAGCATGGGCGAGATGGCGGCGTATTTCACGCTGGCCGATCTGGCCTTCATTGGTGGCAGTTTGCTGCCGCTCGGCGGGCAGAACCTCATTGAGGCGGCGGCTTGTGACTGTCCGGTCGTCGTCGGGCCGCACACCTTCAATTTCAAGCAGGCGACCGAGGATGCGATCGCCGCGGGTGCGGCGTTACGCGTCGACAATCCCGAAATGCTCGGTGCCACGGTCAACCGGATTTTTGGCCAAAAAATGAAATTGGCCGAAATGCGGACAGCGGCGGGATCGTTCGCCCGCGCCCATCAGGGCGCGGCCAAGCGGATGCTGGCGCTTATAGTGCGCTGGACGGATCCAGCAGGGCGTTGATCTGGGCGACGTCTTCCTCGCCCAAGGAACCGGTTGCCGCCTTCAGGCGCAGTTGCGCCAGCAGCGTGTCGAGCGTGGCTCTAGCCAGGTCACGGCGGGTTACATAAACCTGGTTCTCGGCGTTCAAGACATCGATGTTGATGCGCACGCCGACTTCATAGCCAAGCTTGTTCGACTCCAGCGCTGATTGCGATGAAACCAGCGCCGCCTTGAGCGCCCGGACCTGGGCTAGACCATTGGTCACGCCGAGATAATACTGGCGGGCCGACAACGCAGCGCCACGGCGCGCGGCCTCAAGGCCGGATTGCGCCGCCGTGCGGTTGGCGGCAGCCTCGCGCTGGCGCGAAACGGTCAAGCCACCCTGAAATAGCGGAATGTTGAGCTGGAGGCCGATGTTGGTGTAGTCGGTGTCGAACGGTGTCGTGCCGACGCCAGAAATGAAGCCATAGGACTTCGAGTGCCCCTGATTGGCGACCAGATCAAGTGTCGGGTAATGGCCGGCGCGCTGCTTGTCTACCTCGCGGGCCGCAATGTCGGCGGCAGCCTGCTGGACCTGCACGGTGATGCTGTCCTTTTCGGCGGCAGCGACCCACTGATTCATGTCGCTCGGCTGCGGCATGGTCAGTTCGGCATCCTTGCGCGGTGTAGCCAGCGGGCCGGGCACCTTGCCGATAATCGACTGCAAGGCATGTTGCTTGACCTCGAAGTCGCTTTCGGCGGCAATCTCCTGAGCCGATGCCAGATCGTAGCGGGCCTGAGCTTCATGAGAGTCGGTGATGGTTGCAGTGCCGACTTCGAAATTTTTCTTGGCTGATTCCAGTTGCTGGGCGATAGCCGTCTTGTTGGCGCGCACTGCCTTGAGGTTTTCGACGGCGTAGATTGCATCAAAATAGGCTTGCGCGACGCGCAGGATCAGATCCTGCCGGGCCTGCACGAAATTGGCCTCTGCCTGTGCCACCTGCATTTTCGACTGGTCGTACGAAACCCAGTTCTGCCAGCGGAACAGGGGTTGCGACAGCGTCAGCTGGTAGCCGTTGGAATTGTATTGGGGCTTCGACAGCGTCGGGCCGTTGTGGGTCGAAATCTCGTTCTTGTTCCACACCGTGTTGCCCGTCAGCGTCAGGCTGGGCAACAGGCCGGACAGGCCCTGCGGTGCTTTTTCGCGGCCGGCATCGAGCGTTGCCCGAGCCGCGGCAAAGGTCGGGTCGTTGTCCTGCGCATCGCGATAGACCTGCATCAAGTCTGCGGCGAACAGCGGGGATGCCAACAACGGGGAGACGATCAGCCAAGCGAGTTTTTTCATGCCTACCTCAATAACGACGCATGTTGGAATCGACTTCACCAGCCCAAGCCTCGACGCCACCCATCAGGTTATAGACCGCAGCGTAGCCCTTGCGCTCGAGAAACATGGCGACCTGCATGCTGCGGCCGCCGTGGTGGCAGATGACAACGATGTCCTGCTCGGGGGCGATTTCGGCGCACCGCATCGGCACCAGATGCATGGGGATGTTTTGCGATCCAGCCAGCTGGCAAAGCTCGATTTCCCACGGTTCGCGCACATCAAGCAGGACGGGGCTGGGCCGGCTCTCGTCGGCCAGCCATTCGGCAAGTTGTTGGGCTCGAACCTGTTGCATCAGAAAGAGAAGCTTTCCTTGGCCACGAAGCCATCGAGTGCGGGAATGACTGTCTCGAACAAGTTGACCGTGTTGTAGATGCCATCTGCCGTGCAGGTGATCAGTTGGGCTTCCATGACCGGTGCTTCGCCGACCACGACAGCCAGACGGCCACCGACGCGCAGCTGCTTGAGCAGGGCGTCAGGAACGCCGGGAATGGCGCCCGAAACAACGATGGCGTCGTAAGGTCCACGCTGGGACCAGCCGTTGGCGCCGTCGCCGAGTTCAATCGTGACGTTGGTGACGCCGGCACGCTCGAGATTTTGTTTGGCGATATCGACCAGCGCCGGGCGGCACTCGACGGTAACCACGTGCTCGGCACGGGCAGCCAGCAGGGCAGCCATGTAGCCGCTACCGGTACCGATTTCAAGAACCTTGTCGGTCTTCTTGAGGCCCAGCTCCTGCAGCATCTTGGCTTCGATTTTCGGGGCCAGCATCATCTGGCCATCGCCCAGCGGGATTTCCATGTCGGCGAAAGCCAGATTGCGATAGGCCGGAGGGGTAAAGTCCTCGCGCTTGACGACAAACAGGAGGTCGAGAACCTGCGGATCCAGAACATCCCAGGGACGGATCTGCTGTTCGATCATGTTGAAGCGCGCTTGCTCGATGTTCATTGGTGGGTCTCCGCAGACTGAATATTAGCACGAGCTAATATATTGATTCCGACAAATCAAAATTATACCCGACTCTCTTTTTCCGGCTTGCGCAAACCCTGACGCAGCAGGTCCATATGTATGCGCAAATAGGTCTGCGGGTCGCTCTCGGCGCCTTGGCAGCAGCTCATTGAAAAGCGCCAGATCAGCAGCATTAAAATCGGTGCGATAACAACATCGACGGTGGTTTCGACGTCCATGGTCCGGAATTCACCACTGTCCATGCCGCGTCGCAGGGCGCCGGCGACCAGCGCCCGGCCGCGGCTGATGACGTTTTCGTAATAGAAGTTGGCCAAGTCAGGAAAGTTGCGCGCTTCGGCCACTATCAGTTTCGGAATGCCGGCAAATGCGGTCTGGCCGATCTTTGTCCACCAGTTTTGGAGCAGGAGTTCCAGTAGCTCGAAGCTGCAGCCACTATGTTTTGCCGCAATTGCTTCATTTTCGGCAATGACCGGGATGATCCCTTCCTGAACCACTGCCTTGAACAGCGCATCCTTGTTCTCGTAGTAGAGATACAGCGTCCCCTTTGACACGCCAGCGCGGGCGGCAACGTCCTCCAGACGGGTCGCGGCGAAGCCTTTTTCGACGAAAAGATGAAGCGCGGCCTCGAGCAGCTCGGAGGGACGGGCTTCCTTGCGTCGCTTGCGGGGGATGGGGATGGCAGACATGGTAACTTAATGACTTGTTGGTCATTAAGTTACCATTGCGACTACTTTCCGGTCAACGGCCTTCCTTGATCAGGCGGCCGCCCGAGGGCTGGATGGGCCGGGCGTTGTTTTTGTACAGCCGGCTGAAAATGTTGATTTGATCCGGCGAAACCTGCACCGGCTGCTTCATGACCAGCCACAGCACGCCTTCGGAGCACGGCGGCGTCGTCAGCGAGCCCATGTAGGTGTAGTAGTTGCGGGCGGTCGGCAGCAGGGTGTTCAGGTCGATCGTGGTGGTTGGTGGTGCTACCGGCAGGTTCTTTTCCAGCGGCATGTTGTTCCACAGGGTCTGGATGAACGGGTTCTCCGTGCCGCGTTCGAGCAACACGGCGACGACGGCGAGCTGACCATCGTCGGCCTTGTGCACGAGGTGGGCGACCATGTCGAAACGCTGGCCGTTGACCTTTTCTTCCGACGGGCGATGGAAATGGAACTGGACCAGCTCATAGGTCTTGCCGGTCAGTGAAATCGAGCTTTCGCCGATTTCGACCTGAACGGTGTGGCCGTTGTCGATAATCCGGAAGGTCGAGGGCTGGTAATTGAACTTGATCGGCTCCAGATCGACCTTGATGCCGTCCTTGATATCGATCGGTGACTGCCGTTGGCCAATGGCGCAGGTCTTGTTGTTCTGGTCCAGTTTCGCCCAGTTTTCCGGGCCGCCGGCACCTTCGTAATCCCAGTGGATGTGCGCGTGCTGGATGGCTGGTTCGCTGTGAGCCAGTTCCAGCATGTAGCCTTCGGAGTGCGCGATCTGGGGCTTTGGCGCTTTTTTTGGCTTGGGGGCCGGGGCCTGGCTGGTGTGGACGATGACGGTGGCCGCCTTCGGCGCGGCGACTCTGGCCGGCGCCGGTGTGGGTGCGGGTGGTGGCGGCGCCGGAGGTGCCGCTTCCTTGGCGCTTTCCATGGCCGCCTTGAGGTTCGGCCGGATCGACGGAATCGCGCTTTCTTTCAGCGGTGCTGCGCTATGGCCCGCATCGCTCGCTTTCACGGCTTCCGGCTTTTCGGCCTTGGCCATTTCCTTCTTGAGCATCGCCTCGTTGGCGGCTTTCAGCTGGCCGGCTGCCTCGTTGGCCTTCTGCGCGATCTCGGCGGCGCCCTCCTTGGGCGGGCGACAGACTTCGCGCAACACCTTGTCGTCCAGCGTGCCGGTGCGCACCGGCAGGTCGGCGCCCTTGATGTCCTCTTCGCGGACAATGTCATTTTCATTCTTCTTGAAAATGCGCTTTGTCGTGCTGGCGCTGCGGGTCGTGCAGTCGTAGCGGGTGAACGCCTCTATCACGCGGTAAGGCGCGCCGGTGCGGCCATCCACCAGTTCCTTTTCGAGCACGACGCGTCCTTGCGCCTCAACGATGTTGCCGTCACGTTTCAGGCTCGTGCGGTTGAGTTCGATACGTTTGCCCGGTTCGGCTGAAATGGTCTGCCAGGCGGGCGCGGCTGCAGCACCGAAAGGCAGGGCGACCAGCAGGCTGGCGATCATCAGTAGGCGCATCTTGGTTCCCATGTTTTCTCTTTGAATTCTGGCGCTTGTCGATGATATTTCGGCTGATTTCGAGAAATCTTGAGCGCATTTTGTCATTCCTTGCATTTTGCCTGTATTTCCAGTAACTTGCAGCCTCTCGTTAGGGGTGCCCGACTCGATTCGGGCTGAGAATCACCCTTCGAACCTGACCGGGTCATGCCGTCGTAGGGAAACGAACTTTGTTGCTCCTTGCCCGTCTTACCCCGCTGCATCCACGCAAGGAATAACCATGAACGCCACCGAACAGTTTCTCGCCGCCAACGCCCACGTTGACGCGGCCGCAGTCCAGCCGCTGCCCAATTCCCGCAAGGTTTACATCGAAGGTTCCCGTCCGGACATCCGCGTTCCGATGCGCGAAATCTCGCAGGACGACACGCCGACCGCTTTCGGTGGTGAAAAGAACCCGCCGATCTTCGTTTACGACTGTTCCGGCCCCTATTCCGACCCGGCCACCAAGATCGACATCCGCTCCGGCCTACCCGCCCTGCGCGCCGGCTGGATTGCCGAGCGCGGCGATGTCGAAGAGCTGGCCGACCTGAGTTCCGAATTCGGCCGCAAGCGCGCCACCGACCAGTCCCTCGACGAACTGCGCTTCCCCGGTCTGCACCGCAAACCCTTGCGCGCCAAGGCCGGCAAGAACGTCAGCCAGATGCACTACGCCCGCCAAGGCATCATCACCCCCGAGATGGAATACGTTGCCATCCGCGAAAACAACAACCGCCGCGCCTACATCGAATCGCTACGGTCAACCGGAAAAATGGGCGAAAAAATGGCTGCCTTGCTCGGTCGCCAGCACCCCGGCCAGAACTTCGGCGCCAGCATCCCGGAAGAAATCACCCCGGAATTCGTGCGCAGCGAAATCGCCCGCGGCCGCGCCATCATCCCGAACAACATCAATCACCCGGAAAGCGAGCCGATGATCATCGGCCGCAACTTCCTCACCAAGATCAACGCCAACATCGGCAACTCGGCGCTCGGCTCTTCGATTCAGGAAGAAGTCGAGAAAATGACCTGGTCGATCCGCTGGGGTGGCGACACCGTGATGGACCTGTCCACCGGCAAGAACATCCACGAAACCCGCGAGTGGATCATCCGCAACAGCCCGGTCGCCATCGGTACCGTGCCGATCTACCAGGCGCTGGAAAAGGTCAACGGCAAGGCCGAAGACCTGACCTGGGAAATCTTCCGTGACACGCTGATTGAGCAGGCCGAACAAGGCGTCGACTACTTCACCATCCACGCCGGCGTGCTGCTGCGCTACGTGCCGTTGACCGCCAACCGCATGACCGGCATCGTCAGCCGTGGCGGCTCAATCATGGCCAAGTGGTGTCTGGCCCATCACAAGGAAAGCTTCCTCTACACGCACTTCGAGGAAATCTGCGAAATCATGAAGGCCTACGACGTCGCCTTCAGCCTCGGCGACGGCCTGCGTCCCGGCTCGATCTACGACGCCAACGACGAAGCCCAACTCGGCGAACTCAAGACCCTCGGCGAACTGACCCAGATCGCCTGGAAGCACGACGTGCAAGTCATGATCGAAGGTCCCGGCCATGTGCCGATGCACATGATCAAGGAGAACATGGATCTGCAGCTCGAATACTGCGACGAAGCCCCGTTCTACACCCTCGGCCCGCTGACCACCGACATCGCGCCGGGCTACGACCACATCACCAGCGGCATCGGTGCCGCGATGATCGGTTGGTACGGTACGGCCATGCTCTGTTACGTCACGCCCAAGGAACACCTCGGCCTGCCCGACAAGGACGACGTCAAGACCGGCATCATCACCTACAAGCTCGCCGCTCACGCCGCCGACCTCGCCAAGGGCCACCCCGGCGCGCAGATCCGCGACAACGCGTTGTCCAAGGCGCGCTTCGAATTCCGCTGGGACGACCAGTTCAACCTCGGCCTCGACCCGGACAAGGCGCGCGAATTCCACGACGAAACCCTGCCCAAGGAATCGGCCAAGGTCGCCCACTTCTGCTCCATGTGCGGCCCGCATTTCTGCTCGATGAAGATCACGCAGGACGTGCGCGAATATGCAGCGGCTCAGGGCATCGCCGAAGCCGATGCGCTGGAGAAGGGGATGGAAGTCAAATCCATCGAATTCATCAAGGCCGGCGCTGAGGTTTATAGCAAGGTCTGAGCTTCGCTAAGCGGCTCCTAGCAAAGGAAAGGCGGCTGAATCAGCCGCCTTTTTACTTTTTTGGGATTGCTACGGTCAACCGGAAAAAATGGCCAAAATCGAAATTTGCCGCGGCGCTCAGTCTTTGGCTTGGTTCTCACGCAGAATTCGTTTGAGCGTAGTAATCCGACGCGTCAGACCGACGGGTGTCAGTGAGCGAGGACCACGTTCGATGCGGAATTCAATGGGCGCATCGAAGTGCGCGACCTCCGACAACAGAAAGCAAATGCGATTGACGCGATGAAAGCCGGGGATGATCCATTGGTCGGTGCCTACTTCCCCGTCCACGACTGTCCAAACATGGTTTTCGTCGTGGTTAAAAGCTAGCTGCAAATCGTCGCCAAAAGTTTCAAGCCCATGCCCGCCCCAGATATCAAACCGTGCCGACGGATGTCTGTATGGGCGGAAATATTCGTAGAACACGTCCTCGTGAAAAACGGCGGTTTTTTGCATTCAGATATCCCAATGTGGCGATAGTTGCTCATCCCAATTTTTCACCGATTTGAAACGTGCGATTAGTTCGGAGACGGTGCCCCAAGGTTCTCTATTGATTTCGTCGGTGTTTGCCGGTCGTAGTTCTTGAAAGGTGTGCCAGACGTGGTCGTCCTCTGTGGGGCCGCCACTGCATTCCCATAACTCTGCGTAGAGGGGCGGAATACCAATTTGTTCGGCGATATAGAACTCCCTGCCGTCAAGGCGCGCTTGGAGTGCTTCGACATTTGCCGCCGTGGCACTACCCTCAAGCAGCAAGCTGCCCCATGACTTGTAATTGCTTCCGTCGCGATAGAGGTAGTCGAAAACGCTGAATTCGGTCATGTCTATCTCGCCAAGCGATTGTCCAGAAAGATTTCAGCACGATGGCGCTGAAGAAAGGCTGCAGCAGGAACAAAGCGTTCCGGAATCTCGATGGCGCGGCCTTCCAGAGGCTTTAGAACGGCCTGAACGAAGGGTTCGTCGCGCTTACGCAGTGCTTCCGACAGAACGATCTTCCAGTCGTCGCTCAGCGTAATCAGCCCTTTATCGAACGCGCGGTCATGGATGGCCGAAAGGCAAAGGCCATTGCTTGGGTTCAGGCGGTTTGCCTTGTCCTTGCTCCACGGCACGATATGGCTGGCGATCAGCAAGCGCGGTTCGGAGAGGCCGGACATGCAGCAACGGCCACGGTAGCTGGCGAGAACGGCGCGGCGGAAAAAATTTTGCTTGATGCGTTGTTCGGTAAAGACGCGGCGGGTTTCGCCGGTGAAATCGTCAGGAATTTCGAAGCCTTCTGTTCTTTCCTCTTTTTCCCGGTCGACCGTCGACGTTGGGCTTAGCTGTTCTCGAAGTCGCGCACATTCAAGGGCTAAGCCCTCCCAGTCGGCGTGGAAGTCAGACCAGATTTCACGGTCGAGATTTGAGGCTCCATCGAGGCCTTTGCGGCCAGTGCTGGTAATTGCTGGATCAAGGCTGGCGAAATTAACGAGCTTCATCGCAACAGCTGATGGCGTTCGGCCAATCAGCTCTGCTAGCTGAATGATTTCCGGGTTGCGCGAATGTAGCTTGCCGAACGGAAGCTGGCAGTACAAGTGGAAAGCAAGTTTGAGTTGCTCACGGGTCCAGAGCCTAGATGCCATGCTGCCAGTGCCTAAAGTTGATGACGATTTGATAAGTCTAACCTGGGTTTGTGCGTGTGGTCTGCGCTTGCTGTTACGCCATTTACTTTCATTTACAGCCCGGTAACCCACCTTAACAGGGCCTTGGGGGAGTATTCGTCCTGTCGCCTGGCCCGCTTGGGTTGGCCAATTTGAACAAGAGGATGAAGAGATGAAAACTACCCCCAATACCAATATCAAACGTTTCCTGATCGCCGCCAGCGTGGCTTTGGCCATTCCGTTATCCGCGGCGGCTTTTGGCGGTCATGGCAGTCATGCCGGCTGCGGCATGGAGGCGCATGGCGGTGCAGGCCACCCCATGATGGGTGGCAACATGATGCCGCCGCATCTGCGCGGCTTGAATCTGACCGAGGCGCAGCAGGACAAAGTGTTCGAGATCATGCATGCCCAGGCGCCGGTGATGCGCGACAAGGCCAAGGCCCTGCGCAAGGCGGAAACAGATATGCGGGCGCTGACCTCGGCGGCCGATTACAGCGAAGCCAAGGCGCGCGCACTGGCCGACGAGGCGGCGAAGGCGATGTCCGAAATGACGCTGGCGCGGGCCAAGGCGGATCGTCAGGTGTTCGAGGTACTGACGCCGGAGCAGCGCAAGCAGCTGGCTGAAATGAAGCCGACCGAGCGCGGGCCGCGCGGCCGTGGCGATGGTCCGCGCGGCGCGGTGGCTGATGTTGCCAAGCCGGCCGGTCGCTGATCCGGGTTTTTGACACTTGGGGGCTGCTGGCCCCCATTTCATTTTTGGCCCGTTTTTCCGGTTGACCGTGGAAGTCATCGGCGCCGAACGGACAAGCCGAATCTGCGACAATCGGGCATGCCCGAAAAGCCTTGCCCCGCCGTTCCACCGCCGATGGCCTGCCGCCCCAATTGCGGCGCCTGCTGCATTGCGCCGTCGATCAGTTCACTGAACAAGCCGGCGGGGGTGCCATGTCGACATCTGGATGGCGATTTTCGCTGCCTGATTTTCGCTAGTCCCGAACGGCCGGATTGCTGCGCTGGTCTGCAAGCGTCGGCCGAGATGTGCGGTTTATCCCGCGAGCATGCGCTCAATTGGCTGGCCGAACTCGAAGTTTTGACACATCCGGGATAGTAGAATGCGGCCTCCCCAACTTGCTAAAAGCACAGGCTGCACGCCATGGACCCGATTCTTCTCCTCAAAGCCCTCATCCTCGGCGTCGTCGAAGGGCTGACCGAATTCCTGCCGATTTCCTCGACCGGTCACCTGATTCTGGCCGGCGATTTGCTCGATTTCAACGACGATCGCGGCAAGTTGTTCGAGATCGTTATCCAGTCCGGGGCCATTCTGGCCGTCGTCTGGGAGTATCGCGAACGCCTGCTGGCCGTGGCGCGTGGCGCCTTCAGCGACAAGGCGGCGCAGAAATTCCTCCTCAACCTGTTCGTCGCCTTCCTGCCGCTGGCCATCCTCGGGCTGGCTTTCGGCAAGGCCATCAAGGCCAACCTGTTCAACCCGATTGCCGTCGCCACCACCTTCATCCTCGGCGCCTTCGTCATTTTGTGGGCCGAGAAGCGCGAGCACACCATTCGCGTCCAGACGGTCGAGGAAATGACCCTGCTCGACGCCCTGAAAATGGGCTTCGCGCAGGCCGTGGCGCTGATTCCCGGCACCTCGCGTTCCGGTGCAACGATCATCGGCGGTCTGCTTTTCGGCCTGTCGCGCAAGGCGGCGACCGAGTTTTCCTTCTTCCTCGCCATCCCGACGCTCGGCGCGGCCACCGTCTATCAGCTCTACAAGGAGCGTGCCCTGCTCAGCGCCGACGATATCGGCATGTGGGTGGTCGGTTTCATTTCCGCATTCGTTTCGGCTTTTCTCTGCGTGCGCTGGCTGCTGCGCTTCATTTCCAGCCATGATTTCACGCCCTTCGCGTGGTATCGCATCGTCTTTGGCATTGTCGTCCTGATGACCGCCCACTTCGGCTGGGTGCAATGGACCGCCCACTGATCATCTACCTGCACGGCTTCTGCTCGTCGCCGGCGTCGTGGAAATCGCAGTTGCTGGCCGAGGAAATGGCACGGCGCGGCATGGCCGAGCAGTTCGTCTGCCCGCAACTGTCATGGGTGCCCGATGAGGCGGTGGCCTGTGTCAGCCGCCTGATCGAACAGGCCGGCGGGCCGGTCACCTTGATCGGCAGTTCGCTGGGTGGCCACTACGCCAACCATCTGGCCGAAAAGCACGGTTTGCAAGCCGTGCTGATCAACCCCGCTGCGGTCGACCGTCTGGATTTGAGCAAATTCGTCGGCAATCACGCCAACTTCCATAGCGGCGAGCCTTTCACCTTCACCGAGGCCCACGCCGCACAACTCAAGGCGCAGGTTTCGAAGCCGACACCGGAGCATTACTGGTTGTTGCTGGAAGAAGGTGATGAGGTGCTGGATTTCCGCCAAGCGCAGGCCTTCTACGCTGGTTGCCGGCAAACCGTCCTGCCGGCCGGCGACCACAGCTTCACGAAGTTTCCCGACTTTGTGCCGCAAATCATTGAATACGCTGGGCTATAATCCGCCGATGAATGTATTGTTTGAAGAAGATGGCGGCTTCAAGGCCGGCAATATCATGGCCGACAACGACAGCTCGTTGCAGGTCGAAATGCCTACCGGCAAGCGCAGCAAGATCAAGGCCGCAACGGTGTTGCTGCGTTTCGAGAAACCGTCGGCGGCGGCCTTGCTCGATCAGGCCACGCCGCTGGCCGAAGAAATCGAAGCAGAATTCCTCTGGGAGTGCGTGAACGATGGCGAATTTTCGTTTCTTGATTTTGCCCGTGATTACTACGGACACGAGCCCAGCCCGCTCGAAGCGACGGCGGTGCTGCTTGCCGTGCACGCCGCGCCCGTCTATTTCCATCGCAAAGGCAAGGGCCGCTTCCGCAAGGCGCCTGCCGACATTCTCGCAGCTGCTCTGGCCAGCCTTGAAAAAAAGCGTCAGCAAGCGCTCGCGATGGAAGGCTGGATTGGCGAGCTGAAGGAGTTCCGCCTGCCGCCGGAAATCGGCGTGCTGACCGATGCGCTGCTCTACGCGCCGGACCGCAACAAACCGGAAACCAAGGCCTTCGAGACGGCCTGCGCCGAAACCGGCCTGACGGCGGCGCAAATGCTCTTCAAGTGCGGTGCCATCAAGTCGCCCTACTTCCTGCATTACCGTCGTTTCCTGCACGAACAGTTTCCCAAGGGCGTGGCTTTTCCGCCGCTTGAGGCACCGAAGTTGCCGCGGGATTTGCCGCGCGCAGATGTCCGCGCTTTCTCGATCGACGACGCCAACACGACCGAAATCGACGACGCCCTGTCGGTCGTCCGGTTGCCCGGCATCGGTTCGCGCATCGGCATCCACATCGCCGCGCCGGGGCTGGCTATCGAACATGGTTCGCCGCTTGACGGCATCGCCCGCGCCCGACTATCGACGGTCTACATGCCCGGCAACAAGATCACCATGTTGCCCGATGCCGTGGTCCAGAATTACACACTGGCCGGCGGTGTCGATTGCCCGGCCGTCTCGCTCTACCTGACGGTCAATGACTCGCTTGAAATCCTCAGCCACGAATCGCGGCTGGAGATGGTGCACATCGCCGCCAACCTGCGCCACCACGAAATCGAACCGTGGTTCAATGCCGAAACGATCAATGGCCCGCTGCCCGACCAGCCGTTCAAGGACGAACTGGTCCATCTCTGGCATTTCGCCAACGCCTGCGAAGGTCGGCGTGGCAAGCCCTCAGCGATGCAGGGCATCAACGATTACAACTTCGAAATCGGCGGTGATCTGGCCGATCCGGACAGTTGCACCGTCGAAATTTCCGAACGCAAGCGCGGCAGCCCGCTCGACAAACTGGTCGCCGAGTTGATGATCGTCGCCAACTCGACCTGGGGTGGCCTGCTCGCCGAGAAGAACATCGCCTGCCTGTACCGCGCCCAGACGCAGGGCAAGGTCCGCATGACCACCTCGCCGCTGCCGCACGAAGGCCTCGGCGTACCGCAATACGCCTGGATGACCTCGCCGCTGCGTCGTTACTGCGATATGGTCAATCAATGGCAGCTGATTGCCTGTTTGAAAGGCGAAACGCCGGCATTTGCCCAAAAATCGGCCGAATTATTCGGCGCCATGCGCGATTTCGAACTGACTTACGCTGCCTACGCCGATTTCCAGCGCCAGATGGAACGTTACTGGTGTCTGCGCTGGATTCAGCAGCGCGGTTTGACTGAAATCGAGGCCACTGTCCGTCGCGAGCAGAGCGTCAAGCTCGACCATCTGCCCTTGTTGCTCCGCGTGCCTTCGCTGCCGGCTGATCTGGTGGCCGGGCAGCGTGTGCGTCTGGCCATCGAGAATCTTGATCTGCTGGCCCCGGAAGTCAGCTGTCGTTTCGTCAGCCTGCTTGGCGAGAACAATTTGGCCGACGCCACGGAGAGTGAGGAGCAGTGAAAAAGAAGAGACCGTCCCTGCGCGCCGCCCGCGCGGCGAAGCAAGATCGCCGCTTGTGGATCGCAGTGGGCATCTCGGTGCTTTTTCATGGCTTGTTGCTGTTCCTGAATTTCCAGTTTCCGGAGGCTTCACAGGCCTTCCGCGAAAAGGCCATGGACATCATCCTGGTCAACGCCAAATCTGCACGCAAGCCGACGGATGCTCAGGCGCTGGCTCAGGCCAATCTCGATGGCGGCGGCAATACCGATGAAAATCGGCGGGCCAAGACACCCTTGCCGCCCTCGCTGCAAAAGAACGATGGCGACTCCATTCAGCAGATGCAGCGTCGCGTCCAGGAACTCGAAACAGCCCAGCAAAGGCTGCTGGCGCAGGCGAAGAGTCTGCGCACCGTTGCCGCGGCAAATACGGCCACCGAGCAGCCATCGCCTGTCGTGCCTGTGGTCAGTGGCTTGGACCTTGCCGAGTCGGCGCGGGCGATGGCCCGTCTCGAGGGTGAGATCAGCAAGTCGGCCGACGAATACAGCAAGCGGCCACGCAAGAAATTTGTCGGTGCGCGGACCGAGGAATACGGCCTGGCCGCCTACCTTGACGCCTGGAAGCAGAAAATCGAGCGCATCGGCACACTCAACTATCCGCCCGAAGCGCGCGGCAAGCTCTACGGCGCGGTGGTGATCTTCGTCGAATTGCGGGCCGAGGATGGCAGCCTGTACAGCGCCGAGATTTCGCGTTCGTCCGGGCACAAGATTCTCGATCAGGCGGCGCTGCGCATCCTCAGAATGTCAGCGCCGTTCGGCGCCATTCCTCAGCAGGCTTTGGGCGGGGCGACCGTTCTTTCGTTTGCCCGGACCTGGTATTTCACGCAGGGCGATGCCCTCAATACGGCCAGCAAATGAGCGATCTGTACTGCGTGTTCGGCAACCCGATTGCCCATTCGAAATCGCCGGCCATCCATGCTGCCTTCGCCGCGGTTAGCGGGCAGGATCTGGTCTATGAAGCGCGTCTTGCTGCGGTCGACGGCTTTAAACAGGCGATTTCCGAATTCGTTGCGGCGGGTGGCAAGGGGGCGAATGTCACTGTACCTTTCAAAGAGGAGGCGTTTCGTCTGGCGACGCGCCTTTCCGAGCGCGCGGCGCGAGCTGGGGCGGTCAATACGCTGGCCTTCAACGGTGCCGAGATCTTCGGCGACAACACCGATGGCGCCGGGCTGGTTCGCGACATTACGCACAACCTTGGCTTTTCGCTGTTGGGCAAACGCATCCTGCTGCTCGGCGCCGGCGGTGCTTCGCGCGGCGTGATCGCGCCGCTGCTGGCTGAACAGCCGGTGTCACTGTTCATCGCCAATCGGAGCGCTGACAAGGCCGTTTTGCTGGCAGAGGCGTTTTCGGACATCGCTCCGGTCGATGCCGGAAGTTTTGCAAAAACTGCAGGTAAAAGCTTCGATCTGGTGGTTAACGCAACTTCAGCCAGTCTTTCCGGCGAAAGCCTGCCCTTGCCGCCGGGAATCTTTGCGTCGGGCAGTCTGGCCTACGACATGATGTACGGCAAAGGCGAAACGCCTTTTCTGGCGCTGGCCCGCGAGCAGGGTGCAGTGCAGCGGGCGGATGGCCTTGGCATGCTGGTCGAACAGGCAGCCGAAGCCTTTTTTGTCTGGCGCTCTGTGCGCCCGGCAACCGCTCAGGTGCTGGCTGACCTGAGAGCCAAACTGGCCGCATGAAAGTCGTCGGCCGCTGGTTGAAATGGGCCGTCCTTGGCCTGCTCGGGTTGTTCCTGATCTGGCAGTTGTGGCTGCTTGGCTGGGTTTTGCTTTGGAGTTGGATGAACCCCGGCGAAACCCGTTTCATGGAAATTCGTCTGGCCGAAATTCGCCAGAAGGCGCCCGACGCGCAGCTCAAAAAGCAGTGGGTGCCCTATGAGCGGATTTCGATTCATCTCAAGCGCGCCATCATCTCGGCCGAGGATGCCAAATTCGTCGATCATGAAGGCTTCGACTGGGAAGGGATGCAGAAGGCGCTGGAAAAGAACCAGAAGCGGGGTCGTTTGGCGGCTGGCGGTTCGACCATCAGTCAGCAGCTGGCGAAGAACCTGTTCCTGACACCGACGAAGTCCTACTTTCGCAAGGCCGAAGAGGCGATCATCACGTTGATGCTGGAAAACCTGTGGAGCAAGCGGCGCATTCTTGAGGTTTACCTCAACGTGATCGAGTGGGGCAACGGTGTCTTCGGGGCCGAAGCCGCCGCTCGCCATTACTACAACACCAGCGCCGCCCAACTCGGGCCGGAACAGGCTGCCCGACTGGCCGGCATGGTGCCGAATCCGCGCTTTTACGACCGCAATCGCAACGCGCCCGGTTTGGGGCGCAAGACTTCGATCATCCTCGGGCGGATGGCTGGTGCTGACGTGCCGTGAAATATCACCGGAATAGGGGTTTTCCGCAGTAATTTTGTCGGAACCCGGTCCTTCGCCCGGTGCTAAAATGCCCCACCTTTTGCGGCGCCGCACCATGAGCGAAGAAGCCCAGCTGACTGATACCGAAGACTTGCAGGAGCGCCTCGCCGAGGTGCAGACCCTGCTCGCCCGGCACAAGCTGGTGGAGGAACTGGTGCACCGGCAGGAAGGGCCGCGCCACGATCTGGTCGAAGACATGGTGCACAAGCAGCATCTGAATGCGCTGCAGGCCCGCCTCGAGCCGATGCACCCGGCCGACATTGCCTACGTTCTCGAAGCCTTGCCGCAGGACGATCGCCTGATTGCCTGGGGGTTGGTCAATCCGGAGCTCGAAGGCGAAATCCTGCTCGAAGTATCGGACGCCGTTCGGGAAACCCTGATCGACTCGATGGAGCGCACCGAGCTGGTCGCCGCCGCCGAAACACTCGACGCCGACGAACTGGCCGACCTCGCGCCCGACTTGCCACAAGGCGTTATCGACGACGTTTTCCGCGGTTTGCCAATCGAGGAGCGCGAGCAGTTGCGCGCCGCGATGTCTTATCCCGAAGAGTCGGTCGGTTCGATCATGGACTTTGACATGGTGACCGTCCGCGAGGACGTTTCTCTGGAAGTGGTGCTGCGTTATCTGCGCCGTTTCGACGAACTTCCCGACCATACCGACCAGCTTTTCGTCGTTGATCGCAACGAGCACCTCAAAGGCGTGCTGCCGCTCAACATCCTGCTCGTCAATGAGGTCGACGTCGAAGTCGGTACGCTGATGCAGACCGATTTCGTCGAGTTCGAACCCGACGACCTTGCTGAAGAGGCGGCCAAGGCCTTCGAACGTTACGACCTCGTCTCGGCACCGGTACTCGATCCGGATGGCAAGCTGGTCGGCCGCGTGACAGTCAATGAGGTGGTGGACTACATCCGCGAAGAAGCCGAGCACGAACAACTGGCCCAGGCCGGTCTGCGCGAGGAAGAAGATATTTTCGCCTCGGTCTGGGACTCGGTGAAAAACCGCTGGGCCTGGCTGGCGGTCAATCTGGTGACGGCCTTCATCGCCTCACGGGTGATCGGCGCGTTCGAGGATTCGATTGAAAAGCTGGTGGCGCTGGCGGCCCTGATGCCGATTGTTGCCGGGATCGGTGGCAATTCCGGCAACCAGACGATCACCATGATCGTCCGTGCCATCGCCATGGGGCAGGTCCAGCCCGATGCCATGCGCCGACTACTGCGCAAGGAACTCGGCGTGGCGACGATCAACGGCTTGATCTGGGGCAGCTTGCTCGGCATCGCCGCGTGGTGGCTCTACGGCAGCGTCAAACTCGGCCTGGTTATGACCTCGGCAATGACGCTGAACCTGCTGCTGGCGGCGTCGGCCGGCGTCGGCATTCCGCTGCTGCGCCAGAAATTCGGCGCCGATCCGGCGGTCGGCGGCTCGGTGATGATCACCGCACTGACCGACTCCGGTGGTTTCTTCATTTTCCTCGGGCTGGCTACGCTGCTCCTGATGTAAGGCTGCTACCGCCCAGGCGATGCAGCATGCGACTGGCGGAGAGCACCATCAGGATGCGGCGCTCGACGTCGTCGGCATGCGGCTTGACCAGACTTTCGATTGGCGAATTACCCTCGCTCAACATGCCGGGCAGTGTTTCGATGCGAACTGCCGGAATTTCGCTGACGGCGCCCAGGTGGTCGACCAGGATGCCGAAGCGGGCCTGCTGTTCCGGCACCTGGAGAACGACGATCTGCTGCTTGCCGCCCCTGTTCGCCCGGCGACGCTCGGTCGCTGGCTGGCGCGACGACAGGATGGCCGACAGGTCAAATACGCTGATCGCCTGGTCACGGTACATCAGGCAGCCGCAGAGAGCCTCCGAGACGCCGGGCAACGGAGTCAGGCGGTCGGTATCGACGGCTTCGACGATATGGCTGGAGCGCACGCCGTACCAGTTGCTGCCGACATAAAAACAGGCGACATCGACGCTGTCGACGGTAGCCGCCAGCGGCCGCCGGGCGTAGGTGTCGACCAGCGTATCGCGGCGCACTGCCAACTGTTCGGCGTCGACGATGCGATCCGACAGCGGCGAGAAGACCAGTGCTACGACCCCGCCACGCTGACCGTCGCCAGCTCCCTGGTATTCGCGGTAGCCGGCGCTCATTGACGAGCCGACGGCGTAGTAGCAACCGTTGTAGATGACTACATTGGTGCAGCTGTCGCCCGCTTGCAGCTTGAAAAACTCGTAGCCGATCATCAGCCGGCTGCCTGGCGGCAAATCGGGGTCGGTTGCGGCGATGACCCGGCCGTCGCGTCCGGCAAACACGGCAAAGGCGCCGGCTACCGGCTGGCCGTCGGTCCGGCGCGGCAACGCGTCGTGCAGCATGGCGCGAAACTGCGGCGTGGCATCGAAGACGATAGCGATGCCGCCGACCGGCTCGTCATCGGCAGCGCGCACCCCGGCCGCATAGATGTAGGTGGACTGATTGTCGTACAGCGCGCTCGGCTCGAAGCCTGACACGTTATAGCTCTGGGCATCAGCCAAGCCGAGGGCCGGCCGCACCCAGCTTTCGCTGAGTATTTTGCCCAGCCAGTCCTGGTAGGCTGGATTGGAGACGGCCAGCACGCGGCCACTCTGGTCGAACAGGATCAGGTTGCTGTAAACGGTGTAGAGGCCGTTGATCCGGCGCAGCACTTCGCTCAGTCGCTGGCGCTGTGCCTTGTCGTGCGGGTCGGCCTGGGCCAGTTCCTCGCGGAAACTGCGGGTCAGCGCCCACCAGCGGCAGTCATTGGCCCGTTCGTAAAGGTTGCGGTCCATCAGTTCAATGGCCAGTGCTGCCTGTCGCGTGCATGTGGAAAGCGCTGATGACACCACGGTCTTGTACAGACTGTCGGTCGATTCGCTGAACACCTGGTGGGTGCGCACGCCGGTGCTGCCGATTTCGCGCAGCAGTACCTTGGCGAAGTCGGCATTCTGGGCGGCCAGCGCATCGCGCACCAGCCAGACATAACCGTTCCAGACGGCGCGGTTCAACTCGCGCTGGATGCTCGTGGCACGCAGCGGAATATCGCGCAGTTCCGGGCTGAACAGGATGCTGGTCTCCAACACACCATCGAGAAAGTCTTCCGGCACCTGCTCCAGTTCGTGCGCCTCGGCCATCTCGAAGGCATGGTTGAGCGGGGCCAGCGCGTGACCGACCCAGCCAGGCCCGGCGTAGCCTTGGTAGCCTTGGGTTGGCCGGCTGGTTGCCAGGTATTCGCGGCCGGCGAAACGGACCACCCGGCAGGCAGCATCGTCCACGATTTCGAGCTGGACCCCGGCCGGAAACTGGTAGGGGTCACTGCTCGCAATAACTCGCCCCTGCGCGTCAAGCAGGGTGATCACCGTCCACTCGTCTTCGCCAATCAGGCTGTCGAAAATCCGCCGGCACTCGTCCTGGAAGCGGAAGCAGAGGCACAGCACGCCGAGCGGCCGACTACCGTCGGCAGCCATGACGCGATAGGCATAGACCAAAGGGCTGGTTTCGCCGGGCAGCAGATCGGTCGGGCGGAATACTTCGACATAGGCCTGTTCGGTCGTGAGCGCTTCATGGAGCAAGGGATCGGCCGAGTGGGCGACGGGATTGCCTTCATCAAGCTGGGCTAGCACATCGCCGGTTGGCGAGAGCAGGATGATGTTGTGGTAGACGGAGTATTTGCGCACATATTCGGCGAAGTGCGCCTGCAAGGCTTGGCGTTCGGCAGCCAAGCCGGCTGCCGGCACGGCTTCGGTTGCCTCGGCGAAGGCGCGGATTTCGGCATCGCTGGCCAGGAAGCCGATATCGGCTGTACGCTCGAATAGGTTGCGGGTCAGGATGTCGATGGCCACCCGGGCGCAGGAGTCGAGGTTGAGAGCGGCTTTCTGGTAGTGCTCGCGGGCCAGTTGGTCGAGCAACTGGCTGGCCAGCTTGTTGAAATCCTCGCGCATGCGGGAAATATCTGTACCGGAGCAGAGCAGTTGGCCGAGCAGGCTCAGGTTGTCGTAGGTGGCCTGGATTTCGGTCAGGCGCTTCTGGTCGGCGCGCAGCCCTCCCATGAAACCGGACAGATAATCGAGGGTGTTTTTCGAACGTGATCCGATGCGCTTGCTCATGCTGGCTCTCCCTGTTTGCAATGTACGGCGACCATCCTGGAGGATGTTGCAGTACAGCAAAAAGGGTGCCGGCTAGCTAAAGGCCGAATTTCACCGGGTGGGGCCAAACTGGGGCACCAAATGGGTGCTCTTGGTATTCAGGCATCATGGCGGGCACCGCGGCAGTGCGCCAACTCAGGGAGTGCCCGGCGTCACCAGTTTGAGGCCGACAATGCCGGCGACGATCAGCCCGATGCAAACAAAACGCATCACCTCGCGCGACTCGCCGAACAGGAAAATGCCGAGGATCGCCGTGCCGACGGCGCCGATGCCGGTCCACACGGCGTAGGCGGTGCCCAGCGGCAGCACCTTTAGCGACCAGCCGAGCAGGACGACGCTGGCGATCATCGCCACCAGCGTTGCGGCCGAGGGCCACAGGCGACTGAAACCTTCGGTGTATTTGAGGCCGACCGCCCAGCCAACCTCGCAGAGGCCGGCGATGAAGAGGATCAGCCAGGCGGAGCCGGTGCTCACTTGAGTGTGGCGAACCAGGCGTCGGCGGCGGCGATGGTTGCCGCGATGTCGGCGTCGGAGTGAGCAGCCGAGACGAAGCCGGCTTCGAAGGCCGACGGCGCGAAGTAGTGGCCGGCGTCGAGCATGGCGTGGAAGAAGCGGTTGAAGGCTTCCTTGTCGCAGGCCAGTACTTCGTCGTAGGTGCCTGGGCACTTCTCGGCGAAATAGAGGCCGAACATGCCGCCAATGTTCTGGGCGGAGAATGCAACGCCGTGTTTTTTCGCGGCGGCAACCAGTCCGTCGCACAGAGCCTTGGTCTTGGCGGTCAGGTTTTCGTAGAAACCGGGCGCCTGAATGAGCTTCAAAGTGGCCAGACCGGCGGCCGTGGCAATCGGGTTGCCGGACAGCGTGCCGGCCTGGTAGACCGGACCGAGCGGGGCGATCTGTTCCATGATTTCGCGCTTGCCGCCAAAGGCGCCGAGCGGCATGCCGCCGCCAACCACCTTGCCGAAAGTGGACAGGTCGGGCGTGATGCCAAACAGTCCCTGCGCGCTCTTCAGGCCGACGCGGAAACCGGTCATCACTTCGTCGAAAATCAGCACCGAGCCGTTTTTCGTACACAGCTCGCGCATGGCGTTGAGGAAGGCTTGGGTCGGGGCGATCAGGTTCATGTTGCCGACCACCGGCTCGACGATCACAGCGGCGATTTTGTCGCCATGTTTGGCAAATGCCTCGGCCAGTTCCTGCGGGTCGTTGTAGGTGAGCACCATGGTGTTCTCGGCAACGCCGGCCGGGACGCCGCTCGACGAAGGATTGCCGAAGGTCAGCAGGCCGGATCCGGCTTTGACCAGCAGGCCGTCGGAATGGCCGTGGTAGCAGCCTTCGAACTTGATCAGGATGTCGCGACCGGTGTAGCCGCGGGCCAGCCGGATGGCGCTCATCGTCGCTTCGGTACCCGAGGAAACCAGACGCACCATGTCCATCGACGGGACCAGTTCGCAGAGCAGGTCGGCGATGTCGACTTCCTTCTCGGTCGGCGCGCCGAAGGACAGGCCGTCGACGACAGCGGCCTGCACGGCAGCGATGACGTCAGGGTGAGCGTGACCAAGGATCATAGGGCCCCACGAGCCAACGTAGTCGGTGTACCACTTGCCATCCGCATCCTGCACCTTCGGGCCAATGCCCTTCTGGAAGAAACAGGGCGTGCCGCCGACCGAACGGAAGGCGCGGACGGGCGAATTGACGCCGCCCGGGATGTGGCGCTGGGCGCGCTCGAACAGTTGCTGGTTGCGTGAGGTCATGACTGGGCTTCCTCGAAAAGACGTTGATAGGCAGCAGCGCGGGCCGCGATGTCGGGGGCGCTGAACAGGTCGGTGATGACGGCGAGCAGGTCGGCGCCGGCGGCGATCAGTGGTGGGGCGTTGGCGAGCGTGATGCCGCCGATGGCGCAGGTTGCCACGGTCAACCGGGTTTTTGCCGCAAAAAACAAATCGGTTCCGGCGAGCGGGGCGTTCGGTTTGGTCGGTGACGGATAGACGGCGCCGAAGGCGACGTAGTCGACCCCGGCCGTTTCGGCCGCCTGTGCGGCTGCGAAGTCGGCGTAGCACGAGGCGCCAAGGATGCGCTTCGGCCCGAGTATGGCGCGGGCGGCCATGAGGTTGCCATCGTCCTTGCCCAGGTGCACGCCGTCAGCTTCGACCAGAAAGGACAGGGCAAGATCGTCGTTGATCAGCAGCTTTGCATTGTGATGGCGGGTCAGTTCGCGCAGCGCCCGGGCGCGAGCGACGCATTCGGGCATCGCACTGGTTTTGTCGCGGTATTGAACGATGCGGCAACCGCCGACCAGCGCGGCTTCAACCTCGCTGAGCAGCCGGGCGCCATCAGCGTGCTCCGGCGTGATGGCGTAAAGGCCACGCAATTCAGGCCTCATCTGATTAGACATCGGGCTTCTCATCCTTGTTTTTTGCTGCCTCGTCGTCCTCTCCGCGCGCCCAGAAAAAGCGGTCCGGAATGAACTGGCCCATGCCGGCCCGGAAGCCGGCGGCCAAGGCTTGCCACGTGTAATCCTGGGCATCGTGCACAGCATCCTCCATGCTGGCCCCGCCGGCGATGCAGCCAGCAACGGCCGAGGCCAGCGTGCAGCCGGAACCGTGGTAGCTGCCCGGCAGACGTTCCCACTGGTCGCGCCGAATGACCCCGTCGGCGCCGTACAGCGTGTTGACTACTTGCGGGGTGTTTTCATGCGTGCCGGTAATCAGCACATACTGCGCGCCCATTTCAATCAGGCGCTGGGCGCACACGTCGATCGACGGCTCGCCTTCGTCCTCATCGCTTTCGGCCAGTCGCCGCGCTTCCGGCGCATTCGGTGTGAGCAGCGTGGTCTGTGGCAGCAGCATTTCACGAATTGCGGAAATGACATCCTCGCTCGACAGCTCATCGCCCCGCCCGGAAGCCAGCACCGGATCGAAAATTACCGGGATTTCCGGGTAGTCCGAAATGATTTCGGCCACTGCGATGACGTTCTCGACGCTACCCAGCATGCCGATCTTGAAGGCAGCGACCGGCATGTCCTCCAGAACGGTTCGTGCCTGCTGTTCAAGCAATTCGGCGCTAACCGGCTGAACGCTCTGCACGCCCACCGTGTCCTGCACCGTCAGTGCCGTCAAAGCGCTGAGCGGATGGCAGCCAAGACTGACCAAAGTGAGGATGTCGGCCTGCATGCCGGCACCGGCTGACGGGTCGCTGGCGGAAAAGACCAGCACCATCGGTGGGCAGGGCGGCGTTGGTGCGGTGGTATTCATCATTTTTCGCACCCTTGGCGGGAGCGAAGGGAATTGGGTAAGATGGCCGCGATTTTATCCGAATCTCGAGGCGGTCGAAGTAGTCATCAAAAAGCTGTAACACTGTTGTTGGCATTGCCTCGCGGTAATACTTCCGTAGTATGATGCACCGATAGAGCCTCCATCAGAGGCACAGGGGACAGGGAAAGTGGCTGATTTATCCAGACTGCGCGGCGTCAGGGTCATGGTCATTGACGACAGCAATACGATACGGCGCAGCGCCGAGATTTTTCTCGTGCAGGCAGGGTGTCAGGTCGTCCTCGCCGAAGATGGCTTCGATGCGCTGGCCAAGATCGCCGACCACCAGCCGAGCGTCATCTTCTGCGACATCATGATGCCGCGCCTTGATGGCTATCAAACCTGTTCGCTGATCAAGAAGAACCCGAAATTCAAGGCTACGCCGGTCATCATGCTCTCGTCCAAGGACGGGTTGTTCGATCGGGCGCGGGGCCGCATGGTCGGCTCCGACCAGTATCTGACCAAACCATTTACAAAAGACAGCCTGCTGCAAACGGTTGCTGCGTTTGCCTTGCCGGCCGAGACAGAATCCAATACGTAGCTCAGGGAGAGCACATGCCCGTAAAGAATATTCTCGTTGTCGACGATTCGCCCACTGAGCGCTTTTTTACCGTCGATGTGCTGACCAAGGCCGGCTATCAGGTAACCACAGCGGAAAATGGCGAAGAGGGGATCGCCAAGGCCAAGGCCAACAAGCCTGACCTGATCCTGATGGATGTCGTGATGCCTGGGTTGAACGGCTATCAGGCAACGCGCACCCTGACTCGCGATGAAGAAACGAAAAACATTCCGATCATTGTCTGTACCTCCAAAGGGCAGGAAACCGACAAGATCTGGGGCTTGCGTCAGGGCGCGGTGGACTACCTTGTCAAGCCGTTGATTCCGGAAGAGTTGCTGCAACGAGTCGCTGCGCTGCCGTAATCCAGATGGCCCGGAAAACCAGCCTTCGTGATTTTCAGGAATATCTGGCGACGCGTCTGAGCAATGCGGCCAAGGGTAAGGGATCGTCGTCCTGGCTTGGTGTTGAGGCCGGCGGCGAATCTTGGCTGGTTGATCTTTCCGATGGCGGAGAAATTGTCCAAGCCTCGCTTCTTGCGCCTGTTCCGATGACCCGGCCATGGTTCGCCGGGATCGCCAATATTCGCGGCAACCTGCACGCTGTCAGCGATTTTTCGCTCTTTCGCGGTGGCCCGCCCATCGTCCAGAACGCCAACGCGCGCTTGCTGTTGATCGGTGCCCGTCACGGCGTCAATGCCGCCCTGCTTGTATCGCGCATGCTCGGCCTGAAAAACCCTGACGATTTCACTGTCGAACCGGCCGATGTTTCGATGCCGGCCTGGGGCAGGCAGCGTTTTGCCGATACGCAGGGAAAAATCTGGCACAAACTTTCGGTGCGCGAACTGCTCGCCGATCAGGATTTCATGAATATCGGGGTTTGACAGAGGGCTTTCGCCCCTACCCCAAGTGGAGGATTTCCATGGCTTTCAGCTTCAAGCTTCCCAAGATTGCTGGTCTCGGCAACGGTGGTTCATCGGGGCAGATGACCGTTTCGGCAGATATGCCTCCCGGCAAAATGCCGTTGCCCGGGTTCCTCGCGGGGCAGCCTGTTGTACAACAGATGAAGACACTGGGTGGTATTTTTATCGCCCTTCTGTTGCTGATAGCCGGCCTGGTTTTCCACGACAACCGCGAATCAACCCACAACACTGCCTACATCGCTGCTTCCGGAGAAATGCGCATGCTGTCGCAGCGGCTGGCCAAGGCTTCATCGCTGGCGCTGCAGGGCAACGTGGTTGCCTTCGGTCAGTTGAAGGAATCGCGCGACACATTCGGAAAGCTGTTCGATCAGCTTTCGAACGGTGGCGAAATTGGTAGCGTCAGCGTCCCAGCCTCGCCTGACAGCGTTCGGCCGCAGCTCGAAGCCTTGGGGCAGCGCTGGGCAACCACCGACAAGGACGCGGAAACGGTTATCGCGCAGGAAGCGAATCTGGTCGCACTGGGCAAGAACGTTGCCACCATCGACAACAAGAATTCCGCGATGCTTGAACTGACTGAACAGTTGGCAACCCTAAAGCTGCAGGGTGGGGCGGCTTCCCGAGAGATTGCGTCGTCCAGCCAGTTGGTCATGTTGACCCAGCGGATTGCCAAGAATGCATCGGCGCTGCTCGTCGGTGACGAAATCAATCCGGAAGTGGCGTTCCTGCTCGGCAAGGATACCAATGCCTTCCGCGACATCCTGAGCGCTTTGAGCAAGGGCGGCAACGATGCCGAAAGCCGTACCAAGCTCGATAGTCTTGAAGTCGCGTTCAAGGAATACCAAGGTGCCATTTCCAGCATTCTTGGCAACATGCAACCGCTGGTTCTTTCGAAACAGGCTGGATCCCGGATTTTCCGCGAGAGCGAAGACCTCCTGAAGGCAACTGACGAACTGGCTTTGGGTTATCAGCAGGGGCTGGCTGAACGCGGCATGTATATCGTGTTGCTGATCGCGCTGAGTCTGATCGCGCTGGCCACGCTGGCCCTGTTGGCCAAGATCTATCTTGACGATACCGGTCGTCGTGCTGCAGATGCAGAAGAGCAGCGCCACGCATCGGAACAGACCAACCGTGAAAACCAGGACGCGATTTTGCGTCTGATGAATGAACTCGGCGATCTGGCCGATGGAGATCTGACTGTTACCGCCACGGTTAGTGAAAACATTACCGGCGCCATCGCCGACTCGATCAACTACACCATTGAAGAACTGCGCGTGCTGGTCGGTCGTATCAACGATGCGGCAAACCGCGTGACCGCGGCAACCGAAATCGCCCGCCAGACGTCGGCCGAACTGCTCAACGCAGCCGAGCGGCAATCTTCCGAAATTCAGGAGGCGGGTCAGTCGGCTCTGGAAATGGCCCGTTCCATGTCCGAAGTTTCCGGCAACGCGACAGAGTCGGCCCAAGTCGCCCGGCAGTCGCTGCAGGCTGCCGAAAAAGGTACGCTGGCCGTGCAGGATTCGATCAAGGGCATGAACGAAATTCGCAACCAGATTCAGGAAACCTCGAAGCGCATCAAGCGTCTGGGCGAAAGCTCGCAGGAAATTGGCGAAATCGTGGAGCTGATTTCCGACATTACCGAACAGACCAACGTGCTGGCGCTGAACGCCGCCATTCAGGCCGCGTCTGCCGGCGACGCAGGGCGCGGTTTTACGGTGGTTGCCGAGGAAGTGCAGCGCCTGGCAGAACGCTCCGGCGAGGCAACGAAACAGATCGCGGCCATTGTGAAGACCATTCAGACCGACACGCAGGATGCTGTGTCCGCCATGGAACAGTCGACCCGCGGTGTGGTCGAGGGAGCCAAGTTGTCAGATGCGGCCGGTCAGGCACTGTCCGAGATCGGCGACGTGTCGCGCAATCTGGCCGACCTGATTCAGAGCATTTCCACCTCAACCCAGAACCAGGCGGATTCGGCTACCCAGGTGGCGCGCCTGATGCAGGATATTCTGCACGTCACGGAACAGACAACAGCAGGTACGCAGCGTACAGCGCAGGCGGTCGATGAACTGACTGCGCTGGCTTCCGAACTGAAGGGCTCGGTCGCCGGCTTCAAGGTCGACTGACGATAATCGCGAGAAATCATGAACGCGGCAACGGAATTTGATTTGGGCCCGCTGACGTGGGTCAAGGGCGAAATTGACCTGGCTTTGCAACGCGCCGAGCAGGCGCTCGACGAATACGTTGCGAGTGCCGACCGGACGCAGCTCAAGTTCTGCCGGACCCACGTTCACCAGGTGCATGGCGCACTGGCCATGGTTGGTCTGGATGGCGTAACCCTGCTGACGGAATCGACCGAGGCCTTGCTCGCCGGCATGGAAGACGAGCGACTGCCTTCCGGTGATGCTGCTGTCGCCGTTCTGCGCCAGACAATGAGCGCCTTGCGCCAGTATCTTGATGACCTGATGGCGGGTGAACCCAACCATCCGCTCGTGCTGCTGCCTGTCTATCAGGCGCTGGAGAAGGCCCGCGGCCTGCCCGGGGCGCATCCATGCGATTTGTTTTATCCCGATCTCTCGCGTCGTCCGCCAAAGCGCGAGACGGAAGCGCCTGTGCTGGATGCTGAAGAACTGTTGCGCACCCTCAAGGTCAAGCGCATGCAGTTCCAGAAGGGGCTGCTGCGCTGGCTGAAAGACCCGGCTGATGCCGAAACAGGTCGCCGCATGATGCGCGAAGCCATCGCCGAAATCGAGGCGGTTCAGCCAACGCCGGCAACTCGTTCGTTCTGGTGGATTTCACTCGGTGTGCTTGAAGCTCTGGCTGATCCGGTGCTCGGCACCGATCCTTCGTCGCGCCAGCTTTGTTCCCGTATCGATGCCCAGATCCGGCGTCTGGTCGGGGGATCGAACAACGTCGCCGAACGCGTTCTGCGTGAGTCGCTTTATTACATTGCCCAGGCGCCGGCCGATTTGAATCCCGGCATTGCCGAGGTACAGTCGGTTTTTGGCCTGGCTGATCTGTTGCCGAGCGCGGCACCGCAAGCGGCGTCGTTGCCGCACCACGGCGAATTGCGCAAGTTGCGCGAGGTGCTGACGGCGGTTGAAGAGTTATGGAGCCGGTTTTGTACCGGCAACACGGGCAGCCTGGCCGGGTTTGTTGAAAACGCGCGCCACTGTGCCCAGCTGACCGAGGAAATCGGCCAGACTGATCTCAAGCGTCTTGGCCAGGGCCTTGGTGCCGTCGCCAACTGGCTGTCCGAAGACACGTCGCGCTTCAATGACGCGGTGGCGATGGAAGTGGCCACCACCATCCTGCTGCTCGAGAATGCGCAGGAGAATTTCCGGCGTCTGGGTACCGATTTTGCCCAGCAGGTCGATCTGATGGTCGCCCGCCTCTACGCTTGCATTGCCGGTCGACCTGCGGCTGACGAGGGGATACCGCTACTCGACGAGATGACGCGGCGGGCACAGGAGAAGCTGCTGATCGGTCAGGTGGGTCGGGAAATACAGAACAATCTGGCCCAGATCGAGCAGGCTCTCGACGGATTCTTCCGCGATCCGAGCAAGGCACACGATCTCCTTCAGCTTGATAATCCGATCAAGCAGATCAGCGGAGCGCTGGCCATGCTTGGCCATTTTGGGGCGGTCAACAGCCTCAAGGAATGCGCGGCCAGTATCCAAAAATTTGCGCAGCCCGATTATCAGCCGGCCAATGAGGATTTCGAGGTGGTTGCCGACCAGTTGTCGTTGCTCGGCTTCTTTGTGGACTCGCTGCAGAACGGCGAAGCTGATTTCGATGCCTTTGTTCATCGCATGAGTGGCGAGGTGTCGGATGAGCCAGAGCCGGAACCGGAGGCTCCTTCGGCACCGACGGTCGAAGCGCTGCTGGCCCAGCAGGCGCGGGACATGCAGGTTCTTGCCGACGCGCTCAAGGAAGCGCCGCAAGATGCTCGCCTGCAGGACGAGCTCAAGCAAAACTTGCAGGATATCCAGAAGGATGCCGACCTTGTCGCCAATCGCGAACTGGGCGAGTCGGCCAAGGCCGCGCTGGCCGCCTTGCAGTCAGGCGTCGAGGTCGATGCCGCCCTGTCCGGGCTCAAGCCGTTGGCGCCTGAAGCACCGGCGCCTTCTGCAGAAACGCTCCAATTGGCTGAGTCCAGCCACGAAGAGATAGATGCCGAACTGCTGTCGATCTTCCTCGAGGAGGCCAACGAAGTTTTGGCCACTATCGCTGAGCAGAAGGCCTTGCTGGCGGCCGCTCCGGATAACGTCGAGGCGTTGACGACGGTTCGTCGCTCAATGCACACCTTGAAGGGTAGCGGCCGGATGGTTGGCCTCAAGGATCTTGGCGAGGCGGCGTGGGAGTTTGAACAGACCCTGAACCTGTGGTTACGTCAGGACACGGCGGTAACGCCGGACCTTCAGCGCCTGATCGAGGAGGCGCATGCCTTGTTTGCCGACTGGGTCGTGTATCTCGAGTCCGGCCACGGTCGAGCCCCCGATCCGGCAGCATTGGTTGCCCTTGCTGCACGGTTGCGCGGCGTCGAAGTTCCCGTCGCTCCACCGATAGAGGCTGCGCCGGTGGCGGCTGAAGAGACGGTGATTCTCATCGAGGAGCCTGTCGAGGCGGTGGTGCCTGAATTGTCCGAAGAGCCGCTTGAGCCGGTCGAAAAGGCGTTTGAATTGGCGGACGTCCCGGCCGAAGTTGTTGAAGAGACGCTTGCTGAGATCGAAGACGAGCTTCCGATTGTCGAAGAGACAGTTGCGCAGGCCGAAGAAGTGTTTGAATTAACGGAAGTTCCGCCTGCGCCGTTTGAAGTGCCGACTGCCATTGTCGGCGAACTTCAGGAGGTGGAAACGCCCTCCGAAATGGTCGGTCGGTCAACTCAGGAAGTCGAAGAAATAGAAGCGCTGGCCTTGCCTGAAGAACCGGAAGCGCTGGTCGAGCCGGAAGAGGTGATGCTGTCGGCAACGCTGGAAAGTGAGCAGCCAGTGCTTGTTTCGCCGGAGCCGGTTGGCGAGTCGCCAACGCTTTACGACATATTCCGCGAAGAGGCCCGTGGTCACCTGCAGACGCTGGTCGACAGCTATGCGGTCATTGACGCTGATCCATCAGCTCCGACTACTTTTGAAATGACCCGTGCCGCGCATACCCTTGGCGGCATTGCCGCAACGGTTGGCCTGATGCCGCTCAACCGGCTCGCTGTGGCGCTCGAGCACGCCTTGTTGCGGCGCGATGGCTCGGGGCAGGCGGAAAGTATCGAGGGCATTGAAACAGTTCGCCAGGCCATCATTACACTGGAAGAAATGTTTGCCGGCCTCGCCATGCAGCGTTCGCCGGACGAGCAGACGCAGTTGATCGCGGCGCTGGAGGATGTATTCCATGCCGCCCTGCCCGGCGAGGAGAGATTGCCGGCAGGGGCCGAGATCATCGCAATGCCAGGCCAGGCGGAGGCTCCCGAAGTTGTCGCTGAGGCGCTTCACGTCGCGCCAGTACCAGCTTTGCCGTTGCTCAACGACGAGCTCGACGAGCAACTGTTGCCGATCTTCCTTGAGGAAGCCGTCGATCTGACACGCGACCTGACCACCCAGGTCCGTGCCTGGCGCGGCGATCTGGCGGGTGATGCGGCGCCGCATGCGATTGCCCGACTGTTGCATACCTTCAAGGGCAGCGCGCGCATGGCTGGGGCGATGAATCTCGGCGAAGCGACGCACCAGCTTGAGGCTCGGGTTGAAGAAGCCCTGCGCGCCGGACACGTGACGCCGGCATTCATCGATGAAATTGAAAACGGTTGTGATGCGCTGGATCAGGTTGTCGAGCGTTTGCGGGCAGGCCCTCAGGAGCCCGTTGCTCCGGAAGTCCAGCATACGGCTGCCGAGATGCCGGCTGTTGCGGGGCCGTTGCCGCCGGTGGAAACCGAAGCGGATGCCGAGGCCGAGGCATCCGGTCAGCGGCCTACGCTGCGTGTCCGCGCCGATCTCATCGATCGTCTGGTCAGCGAGGCCGGCGAATTGTCGATCGCCCGCACGCGGATTGAGGGCGAGATGCGCAGCCTCAAAGGGTCGCTGCTTGAACTGACCGAAAACGTCATTCGTCTGCGCCGCCAGTTGCGCGAAATCGAAATCCAGGCCGAGTCGCAGATCCAGGCGCGTGTAGCCCAGACGCCAGACAGCGAGGTTGATTTCGATCCGCTCGAACTCGACCGTTTTACCCGTTTCCAGGAACTGACCCGTTTCATGGCCGAGTCGGTGAACGACGTGGCAACCGTCCAGCAGAGTCTGCTCAAGAACCTCGACGACGCCAACGCGGCGATTCTTGCCCAGTCGCGCCTCAATCGCAGCCTGCAGCAGGAACTCATGGGCGTGCGCATGGTGCCGTTCGCCAGCCAGACTGAGCGCCTCTACCGTATTGTCCGGCAGACCGCCAAGGAAGTCGGCAAGCGGGCCAATCTTGATATCGTCGGCGGTCAGGTTGATATCGACCGTTCGGTACTCGACAAGATGCTGGCGCCGATCGAACACATGCTGCGCAATGCTGTCACGCACGGCGTCGAGAGCCGCGAGGAGCGGCTTGCCGCCGGCAAGCCGGAGGCCGGCGAAATCGTCATCAAGCTGTCGCAGGAAGGCAATGAAATCATTCTGGCCATGAGCGACGACGGCAAGGGCCTCGATCTTGCCCGCATCCGCGCTCGCGCCGAGGCCATGGGCCTGCTCCAGCCGGGGCAGGCGGCCGATGAAAAAACGCTGTACGACTTCATCTTCCAGCCCGGATTTTCGACGGCCACCGAAGTGACCCAGCTGTCCGGCCGCGGTGTCGGCATGGACGTCGTGAAAACTGAGGTCGGCGAAATCGGCGGGCGCATCGAAATCCAGTCGCAGCTCGGTCAGGGCACCACTTTCCGTCTCTACCTGCCGCTCACGCTGGCAGTGACGCAGACTTTGCTCGTTCGTGTCGGCACCCATCTATATGCGGTGCCATCGACGATGATCGAGCAGGTCAAGGAAATGAAGGAAAAGGTACTCGCCTCCGTTCGCGAAAAGGGCGAGGTGGAGTGGCAGGGCATTCGCTATCCCTTCCATTTCCTGCCGCACTTGCTCGGTGACATGGAAGCCGTTCCGGAGGCGCATCGTCAGTACTGGGTGCTGTTGTTGCGTTCCGGTTCGCAGCGGGTTGGCGTTCTCGTCGATGAGCTCAAGGGCAACCAGGAAGTCGTCGTCAAGAATATCGGCGCCCAGCTCGCCCGCGTCGTCGGTATTGCCGGTGCTACGGTACTTGGTGACGGCAAGGTCGTGCTGATCCTCAACCCGGTCGCTCTGGCCAGCCGGACGACGGTTTCCAGCGTGCACACCGCTGTGCCGTCGATGTTGCCGCCAGTTATCACGGAAGTGGCCCGCCTGCCGACCGTCATGGTCGTCGACGATTCGCTGACGGTGCGCAAGATCACCAGTCGCCTGCTCATGCGCGAGGGTTATCAGGTCATTCTGGCCAAGGACGGTGTCGATGCACTGGAGCAACTGGTCGAGGTGACGCCCGATGTCGTCCTTTCCGACATCGAGATGCCGCGCATGGACGGTTTCGATCTGGTCCGCAACATGCGTGCAGATGCCCGTTTGCGCTCGTTGCCGGTGGTCATGATCACCTCGCGGACGGCCGACAAGCATCGCAACTACGCACTCGAAATTGGTGCCAACCACTATCTCGGGAAACCTTACGACGAAGCCGAGTTGCTGGGCATCGTGGCCGGTTATTGCAAGAAATAGCCCGAATTTCCGGTTGACCGTGGCCTTCCACGGTCAACCGGAAATAATGCCTAATTTTTGAGTATGGCGTAGCGCGCCAAGGTCTTTTCCCGGGCAGTAGCGTGATCGACGATCGGCGCCGGGTAGTCCCGCCCGATCACCACGCCAATGCTTTCCTGCTCGATCCGCCCCATTTGCCACGGCGCATGGATGTATTTGTTGGCGACTTTGGCCAGTTCGGGGACGTAGCGGCGGATGAACTTGCCCTCCGGGTCGAAGCGCTCGGACTGCGTCACCGGGTTGAAAATGCGGAAATACGGTTGCGCGTCGCAGCCGGTCGAGGCTGCCCATTGCCAGCCGCCATTGTTGGCCGACAGGTCGAAATCGTTGAGCTGATCGGCAAAGTATTGTTCGCCGAGCCGCCAGTCGATGCCCAGATCCTTGCTCAGGAAGGAAGCGACAATCATGCGCAGCCGATTGTGCATCCAGCCGCTGTGGTTGAGCTGGCGCATGGCCGCATCGACCAGCGGATAGCCGGTGCGGCCTTCCTTCCAGGCGGCAAAGGCGTCCGGCCAGTTATCCCACTGCACGGCGTCGTAGGCAGGTTTGAAAGCGCTGCCGACGACGTGCGGGAAATGGTCGAGGATCATGAAATAGAAGTCGCGCCAGATCAGTTCGTTGAGCCAGGTAGTGTCTCTTGCGTTGAGTGCCGTGCGGACCAGTTCGCGAATGCCGATGGTGCCGAAGCGCAGATGCACCGAAAGATAGGAAACGCCCTTGACCGCCGGGAAGTTGCGCAGCGCGCCGTAGCGCTCGATACGTCCCTGACGGAACTCGTCCCACAAGGCGCGGGCGCCTGACGTGCCGGGGCGAATGCCCAGAGCGTCCAGGTCGCTGGTTTCGAAGCCGATTTCGGTCAGGGTTGGGATGCCCGTAAACTCGCCACCGGCCAGTTTTCCATGACATGGCCACTCGGCATAGTCTGCTGCGGTCAACCGCTTCAACCAGGCGTTTTTGTATGGCGTGAACACCGAAAAAGGCTTGCCTGCCTGCGTCAACACTTCATTGCCATCGAAGATGGCCTGATCCTTGAAAGTGTGGAAATCAATGCCATCGGACTTCAGTGATCCGGTGACGAGGACGTCGCGCTGCTTGGCCGCAGGTTCGTAATCGCGGTTGGCAAACACCGCCGATACGCCGAGTTCTTTGGCCAACGCGGGGATTTCCTCGGTGGCCCGGCCGTGACGGACGATCAGTCCGCCACCCTTGGCGTGCAGGGCGGCATCGAGTTCGACCAGCGATTCGCGAATGAAATGAACGCGCCGGTCACATCGGGCGGGCAGTGCATCGAGAATTTCCGAGTCGAAAACAAAGGCGCAATAAACCTGTTGCGCCCCGGCCAGTGCCGCGCTCAGGGCGGCGTGGTCATGGTCACGCAGGTCACGGCGAAACCAGACAAGGGCTTTTTCTTTTTTCATGGTTGGTTTGTACCCTCCCGGCGATTAAAATTCCAGTCATGGACAACGTCAACCTGACCGACAACTTCCTCATCGCCATGCCGACGCTGGAAGACCCGTATTTCTCGAACGCCCTGATCTACATTTGCGAACACAATGAGAACGGGGCGCTGGGGATCATCGTCAATCGCCCGATTGACCTGAATCTGGCTGGTCTGTTCGACAAGATCGACATCAAGCTGGCGGCCGAAAATCTGGCCAACCTGCCCGTCTATTTCGGTGGCCCGGTGCAGCTTGACCGCGGTTTCGTCCTCCATCGTCCGATCGGCAAATGGCAGTCCACGCTGGCCGTCAACAGCGAGGTCGGCCTGACCAGTTCGCGCGATGTGCTCAATTCGGTGGGCAGCGAAGGCCTGCCGGCCGAAATCATCGTCACGCTGGGTTACTCCGGCTGGGATGCCGGGCAGCTTGAAAATGAGCTGGCGCAAAATTCCTGGCTGACCGTGCCGGCCAAGGCCGAAATTCTTTTCGACCTGCCGCCGGAAGAGCGCCTGCCGGCCGCCATGCAGAAACTCGGCATCAGCTTCACGCAGCTTTCCGACGTGGCCGGACACGCATGAGACGGCCAGCTCGTTGATGGGCACTGTCCTCGCATTCGATTTTGGCGAAAAGCGCATCGGAGTCGCCACCGGCGAAACGATGCTCGGCACGGCCCACCCGTTGACCACCATTCACGCCGAATCGAACGACGACCGTTTTGCCGCCATCGGCAAACTCGTCGCCGAATGGCAACCGGTGCAACTGGTCGTCGGCCTGCCCATGCATGCTGACGGTACGCCACATGAAATGACCCGGCTGGCCACCAAGTTCGCCGAGCGCCTCAAGCGCCGCTACAACCTGCCGGTCGGCTTTGCCGACGAGCGCCTGACCTCCGTCGATGCCGAATCCCGCCTTCGTGAAACCGGTCGCAACAGCAAATCTGCCAAGCCGCTACTCGATGCCGTGGCCGCCCAACTCATCCTTCAAACCTGGTTCGAAAGCCCGCACCATGTCACCCCAGCCTGAAGTATTACCCGATGCCGAGGCGCAGTGTCGCCAACTGGCCGACCTGATTCGTCCTCAACTGTCGCGCAAGCCCGCGCTGGTTGGCATCTACAGCGGCGGCGCCTGGATTGCCGAACGCCTGCGCGAATTGCTCGATTTGCCGGAAGAGATCGGCCTGATCGATGTTTCCTTCTATCGCGACGACTTCGCCGAGAAGGGTCTGCACCCGCAATGCAAGCCGACGGTCATTCCCTTCGACGTCGAAGGCCGCCACCTGATCCTGGTCGATGACGTGCTGTACACCGGCCGCACGACGCGGGCGGCGATCAATGAACTGTTCGACTACGGTCGTCCGGCCTCCATCGAACTGGCCGTGCTGGCCGACCGCGGCGGCCGCGAGTTGCCGGTGGCCGCAACCTACGGCGCGTGGGCCGTGGAGCTCAATGACCACCAGAATCTGGTGCTCGCCAAGCAGGACGACGGTCGACTGGTTTGGAGGATGGAAAATGCATAACCCGCAGTTGAACAAGGACGGCGAACTGACCCACCTGCTGTCGATCGAAGGTCTGCCGCAGCGCATCCTGACGCAGATTCTCGACACCGCCGAGTCGTTCATGGAGGTCTCGGCCCGCGACGTCAAGAAGGTGCCGCTGCTGCGTGGCAAGAGCGTCTTCAATCTGTTCTTCGAAAACTCGACGCGTACCAGGACGACCTTCGAGATTGCCGCCAAGCGTCTCTCCGCCGACGTCATCAACCTCGACATCAACAAGTCGTCGACGGCCAAGGGCGAGACCCTGCTCGACACCATCGACAACCTCGTCGCCATGCACGCCAACCTGTTCGTCGTGCGCCATGCCTCGAGCGGCGCGCCCTACCTGATCGCCGAACACCTGCAGCGCATCGGCCGCGACGACGTCCATGTCGTCAATGCCGGTGACGGTCGCCATGCCCACCCGACGCAGGGCCTGCTCGATATGTACACGATCCGTCACTACAAGAAGGATTTCACCCAGCTGCGCGTCGCCATTGTCGGCGACATCCTGCATTCGCGCGTGGCCCGTTCCGACATCCACGCCCTGACCACGCTGGGCGTCCCGGAAGTCCGCGCCATCGGGCCGGAAACCTTGCTGCCCAAGCATCTCGACAAGCTCGGCGTGCATGTCTTCCACGACATGAACGAAGGTTTGAAAGACGTCGACGTCGTCATCATGCTGCGCCTGCAGAACGAGCGGATGACCGGCGCCCTGCTGCCCTCGGCTGGCGAATATTTCCGCCACTACGGCCTGACGCCGCAAAAGCTCGCGCTGGCCAAGCCGGACGCCATTGTGATGCACCCGGGGCCGATGAATCGTGGCGTCGAAATCCATTCGGCAGTGGCCGACGGCGCGCAGGCCGTGATCCTGCCGCAGGTCACGTTCGGTATCGCGGTCCGCATGGCCGTCATGAGCATCGTTGCGGGGAATTGATCAAATGAACATCGAAATCAAGAACGGTCGCGTAATTGACCCGAAAAACGGCGTTGACCGCAGCACTTCGCTCTACATCGCCGACGGCAAGGTCGTCGGGCTGGGCGAGGCGCCGGCCGGCTTTGTCGCCGACAAAAGCATCGACGTCGCTGGCTGCGTTGTCTGTCCGGGCCTGATCGACCTCGGCGCCCGCCTCAACTCCATCGAAGCCGAACTGGCCGCTGCCGTCGCCGGGGGCGTGACTTCGGTGGTCGTCCCGCCCGATGCCGATCCGCCGCTTGACGAGCCCGAACTGGCTGACCGTCTGGTCCATCGCGGTGCCGAAATCGGCAAGGCGCGCGTCCTGCCGCTTGGCGCCTTGACCCTCGGCCTCAATGGCGAGCGTCTGGCCGAGCTAGCCGGCCTCAAGAAAGCCGGCTGCGTTGCCTTCTCGCAGGCCAACCGGCCGGTCACCGACACCGAAGCCCTGCTCCGCGCCATGGAATACGCCGCCACCTTCGGCTTCGCCATCTGGCTGCAGCCGCAGGATTACTGGCTGTCGCGCAACGGCATTGCCCATGAGGGCGAGGTTTCCAGCCGTCTCGGTCTGGCCGGCATTCCGGTCGCCGCCGAAACCATTGCCGTCGGCACCATCGTCCAGCTCGTGCGCGATACCGGCTGCCGGGTGCATCTGACCCGCCTGTCGTCGGCCGCCGGTGTGGCGCTCGTCCAGCGGGCACAACACGAAGGCCTGCCGGTCACTTTCGACATCGGCGTCCATCACCTGCTGCTGACCGAAAACGACATCGGCTACTTCAATCCGCACGCCCGTTTCAGCCCGCCGCTGCGCGCCCAGAGTGATCGTCAGGCCTTGTCGAAAGCAGCCGCTACCGGGCTGGCCGCCATCTGTTCCGACCACACGCCGGTCGGTGCTGACGACAAGTTGCTACCTTTTGGCGAAGCCAAGCCGGGGGCGACCGGGCTTGAGGTCTTGCTGCCGCTGACCCTGAAATGGGCCGAAGAAGCCGGTGTCAGCCTGCCTGACGCGCTGGCCCGCATCACCTCGGCACCGGCTGCTGTCCTCGGCCTGCCCAGTGGCCAACTCGGCGTCGGTGCTGCAGCCGACATCTGCATCTTCGACCCGGAAGCAACCTGGCAATTGACGCCGGAAGCCCTCAAGAGTCGTGGCAAGAATTCGCCATGGACGGGCTACATGATGACCGGCAAGGTGAAGTCCACGCTGGTTGGCGGACGCGTTGTTTATCAGGCTTGAGGTGTTTGCGCGGGACGTTCAGCAGTAATTCGCCTGCCCGTCCGAGCTGTCTATTCATGGTTTAATCGCCGCATGGATCCACAGCTCACGACGGCCACCCAGCGCATCATCAAAATCCGGCGCGACTACAACACCTGGGTTGCCAACGAAACCCTGGAAGACTACGCGCTGCGGTTTACCCCGCGCAGCTTTCGCAAATGGTCGGAACTGCGCGTCGCCAATACGGCCTTTGGCGCGGCCTCGTTTCTCGTGCTCGAAGCGGTCGGTGCGACGATGCTCGTCCAGGCCGGTTTTCTCAATGCCTTCTGGGCGATTCTCGCCACCGGCCTGATCATTTTCCTGATCGGCCTGCCGATCAGCGTCATGGCGGCGCGGCACGGGCTGGACATGGACCTGCTGACGCGCGGCGCCGGTTTCGGCTACATCGGCTCGACGATCACCTCGCTGATTTACGCCAGTTTCACCTTTATTTTCTTCGCCCTCGAAGCGGCGATCATGGCCTACGCGCTCGAACTCGCCTTCAAGATACCGCCGGTCTGGGGCTATCTGATCTGCGCGCTGGTCGTCATTCCACTCGTCACCCATGGTGTCACGGCGATCAGCAAACTGCAGGCATGGACCCAGCCGCTGTGGATTTTCCTGCTCGTCCTGCCCTATGCTTTCCTCTTCCTTGAAGACCCGCAGGCGCTGTCCGGCCTCTGGCAATACGGTGGCGAGCGGGGGGGAGATGCCAGTTTCAATCCGCATCTGTTCGCAGCGGCGCTGACCGTCGGCATCGCGCTGGTCACGCAGATGGCCGAGCAGGTCGATTACCTGCGTTTCATGCCGGAAAAAACGCCGGCCAACAACCGTCGCTGGTGGCTGGCCGTCATCATCGGCGGGCCGGGCTGGGTCGTGCCCGGCGTGCTCAAGATGCTCGGCGGGGCGCTGCTCGCCTGGCTCGTGCTGCGCAACGGCATCCCGGCCGAGAAGGCGGTCGACCCGAACCAGATGTACCTGATCGGTTTCTCGCACGTCTTCGACAACACGACGCTGGCGATTGCCGCGACGGCGCTGTTCGTCGTTATTTCGCAGCTCAAGATCAATGTCACCAACGCCTACGCGGGCTCACTGGCCTGGTCGAATTTCTTTTCCCGGCTGACCCACAGCCACCCCGGTCGCGTGGTGTGGGTCGTCTTCAATACCCTGATCGCGCTGTTGCTCATGGAACTGGATGTTTTCCAGGCGCTCGGTCAGGTGCTCGGCCTCTACTCGAATATCGCCATTTCGTGGATGGCAGCCGTGGTCGCCGACCTCGTCATCAACAAGCCGCTCGGCCTGTCGCCGCCAGGGCTGGAGTTCAAGCGGAGCCATCTTTACGACATCAATCCGGTCGGCGTGGGCGCCATGGCCATCGCCTCGGCGCTGTCGGTCGGCACCTTCGTCGGGCTGTTCGGCGAGGCGTTGCAGCCTTATGCCCCCTTCGTCGCGCTGGCCGCCGCCTTCCTTGTTTCGCCGCTGATCGCATGGGGAACGGGCGGTCGCTACTACCTGGTCCGCCCGAAAGAGATTCCCACGGTCAACCGGAAAAAATGCTCAATTTGCGAACGTGACTACGAGGGCGAGGACATGGCTTACTGCCCCGCCTATCAGGGCGCGATCTGCTCGCTGTGCTGCACGCTCGATGCCCGCTGCCACGACTTGTGCAAGCCACAAGCCAGTCTTGGCGCGCAATGGAACGCCGTGCTCCGGCGCATCCTGCCCAAGGCTGCGCTGCCTTATCTTGAGACCGGTCTCGGCCATTACCTGCTGCTGATGACGGGCATCGTGCCGATTCTGGCGCTCATCCTCGGCGTGCTCTACACCCACGAACTACTCGCGCTGGGCGCGCCGGACTCAGCCGTCATTGCCCGCCTGCAGGACAGCTTCATCAAGACCTTCGCCGCGCTGCTCATGCTCTCCGGCGTCATCGCCTGGTGGATGGTCTTGACGCAGGAAAGCCGGCGTGTCGCGCAGGAGGAATCGAACCGCCAGACGCAGCTGCTCATGCAGGAAATCGAATCGCACCAACGCACCGACGAGGCGCTGCAGAAAGCACGGGTCGTCGCCGAGCACGCCAACCAGGCCAAGAGCCGCTACATCACGGCGATCAGCCACGAGCTGCGCACGCCGCTCAACAGCATCCTCGGCTACGCCCAGATCCTCGCAGCCGACGAGGACGTGCCGCCCAATCGCGCCCAGGCGGTCAGCGTCATCCGCAAATCCGGCGATCACCTGCTGTCTGTCATCGAAGGCACGCTCGACATTGCCCGCATCGAAGGCGGCAAGCTGACGCTCGACGTCAAGGCCATGGACTTTCCGGAACTCATGCAGCAGATCGTCGGCATGTTCGAACTGCAGGCGCGCAACAAGGGCTTGTCGTTCGAATACCGCCCGCTCGGCGAAGTGCCGGCCGTCGTTCGTGCCGACGAAAAACGCCTGCGCCAGATCCTGATCAATGTATTGGGTAACGCCGTCAAATTTACGCTGCGCGGCGGCGTCACTTTCAGCGTCGAATGCCGGCGCGACATGGCGATCTTCGAAATCCGGGATACCGGCCCCGGCATCCCGGCCGCTGACATGGAGCGCATTTTCGAGCCCTTCACGCGCGGCAGCAGCGTGCAGGCCGGTGGCAGTGGCGTCGGCCTGACCATCGCCCGCATGCTGACCGACCTCATGGGCGGCGAGATGCAGGTCTCCAGCACGCCGGGCGAGGGCACGCTGTTCCGCATCCGGCTCTTCCTGCCCTCCGTCCATTCGGCACAGGCGGCGAAGGAGTTGCCCAAACTCAACCGCATCGGCTACGTCGGCGTGCGCCGGCGAATCCTCGTCGTCGATAACGAAAAGGTCGATCGCGACCTGCTGCAGAACGTCCTCGAACCGCTCGGCTTCGTCGTCGAGCAAGCGGCCAGCGGCTATGAATGCCTCGCCGCCGTGCCCCGTTTCGCGCCGCACCTCATTTTCATGGACCTCGGCATGCCCGGCATCGACGGTTGGGAAACTATCCGCCGCCTGCGCCAGCAGGGCCACAACGAGGCGGCCATCGCCATCCTGTCGGCCAATGCCTACGACAAGGGGCTGGACAACGATGTCGGCGTGACGCCTGAGGATTTCATCGTCAAGCCGCTCAAGGTCGACGAACTGCTCGCCTGGCTCGGCCGCAAGCTCGACCTCGAATGGGTGACGGCCGACGCCCCCGCCGCAGTGGCACAGCCCACGCCGGCCGAACCCCTGCCGCTGCTGCCGCCCGATGAAACCGAACTGGCCGCGCTCGATGAACTGATCACCCTCGGCTACCTGCGCGGCATCCTCAACAAACTCGCCGAAATCGAGCGCCTCGACGCCAGTCACGGCGAATTCGTCCGCGTCCTGCGCGATCTTGCGCGACAATTCCAGTTCGATGCGATGAAGGAAATTCTCAGGAAAATGCGCGATGCCGCCCGTTGATCGCACCATCTCCGACATCGTCCTGATCGTGGACGATGTGCCGGAAAACCTCTCCCTGCTGCACGATGCGCTCGACGAGGCCGGCTACACCGTGCTCGTCGCGACGCACGGCGAAGCGGCGCTGCAACGCGCCCGGCAGAGCCTGCCCGACGTCATCCTGCTCGATGCGCTGATGCCCGGCATGGACGGCTTCGAGGTGGCCCGCCGCCTGAAGGCCGACTTCACGACCCAGCACATCCCCATCGTCTTCATGACCGGCCTGACCGAAACCGAGCACGTTGTCGCCGCCTTCGCTGCCGGCGGCGCCGATTACGTCACCAAGCCGATCCGCCCGGCCGAGGTGCTCGCCCGCATCGCAGCCCACATGGCCAACGCCCGGCAGATGAAACAGGCGCGCAGCGCGCTCGACGCCTTCGGCCAGGCCACCGTCGCCGTGCGCGCCGCCGACAGCAAGGTTGTCTGGCAGACGCCACTGGCCCGCAGCCTGCTCAACGCCTATTTCGCCAACCCGGAAACCGTCGCCCCGGAAGAACTGCTGAGCTGGATCGCCGCCGCCCTGCGCGCCCGCGCCGACGGCCGCGATGCGCCGGCGCTACTCATCGCTGAAGGCAACAAACGCCTGCTCGCCTCCTTCCACGACCAGACCGGCGACGACGAATGGCTCGTCGTGCTGCGCGAAGAAAACGACGCCTCAGCCGTCGAATCCCTGATCGCCGCCTTCCGCCTGACCCAGCGCGAGGCCGAAGTGCTTTATTGGGTGGCGCAGGGGAAGACGAGCAACGACATCGGCGAAATCCTCGGCAACAGCCCGCGCACGGTCAACAAGCACCTCGAACACGTTTTCGAGAAACTCGGCGTCGAAACCCGCACGGCCGCAGCCAATCTGGCCATGAGCAAGATGCGCGGCGCCTGAGACATTTCAATTTTGGCCGTTTTTTCGGGTTGACCGTGGATGGCTGTTGTCGACCCGCTGCCGACGTACAAGTCACCGACGTCTCAATGGCGGTTTTTTGCGGTCAAGCCGTCGCTCAGCCCCTCCTCTTTTCAAACCAGTTCAGCAAGGTCTCGTAAAGTACCTCCGGCATGACTGGCTTGGAAATGAAGTCATCCATCCCCGCTTCGAAACACTGATCCTTGTCCTCGGCAAAAGCATTTGCCGTCATCGCGAGGATGGGGGGCGTTTGATGGCCAAGCAATTGCCGTATCTCTCGGGCTGCATCCAGGCCGTCCAGTACCGGCATCCGCATGTCCATCAGGATCACATCGTAATTGCCTGAACGGGATTTTTCTACGGCCTCCCGGCCGTTTTCGGCCAGATCGATCTGGAGTCCCACGTCCTCGAGCAGCGCCTGGGCAATTTCCCGGTTGATCGGTTCATCTTCCGCCAGCAGGATGCGCTTGCCGACATGGTCGCGCTGTATCGTCTGCTCGACGGGTTCGAGTCTGGCCTTGGCGGCTTCCTCGGCTGAATGCGGGCTCTTCTTGAGGACAACGGTGAACCAGAAGGTACTGCCTTGGTTTGGGGTGCTGGTGACGCCGGCGGTGCCGCCCATCACTTCGGCGATCTTCCGGGTGATAGCCAGGCCCAGACCGGTGCCGCCGTACTTGCGCGTGGTCGAGTTGTCGGCCTGCTCAAAGGCACTGAAGAGCTTGGGCAGGGCTTCGGGGGCGATGCCGATGCCAGTATCCTCGACCTCGAAACGCAGGGTCGTGGTTTTATCGGCCTGTGCTTCTTCATTGACCCGCAGGGTGATGTGGCCGTGCTCGGTAAACTTGATGGCATTGGCTACATAGTTAAGCAAAGCCTGTTGCAGTCGGGTGGCGTCTCCATGGAGATGATGGGGTATCGAGGCAGTTTCGATGCTGAAGCGCAAACCTTTGTCCCGTGCCTTCTGACCAAGCAGGAGGGCGACATTGTCGAGCATGGCTTCGAGGTGAACCGGAGCGTCTTCCAGCGCAAACTTGCCGGCTTCGATCTTGGAGAGGTCGAGTACATCGTTGATGATCCGTAGCAGGTGACTGCCGGCGTTCTCGATTTTGTTGATCTTGTCGGCCTGCTCCGGTGTCAGGACGCTACAGCGCAAGATGTGGGTCATGCCGGTGATGGCATTGAGCGGGGTGCGTATCTCGTGGCTCATATTGGCAAGGAAAGCGCTTTTGGCCACGTTGGCGGTTTCGGCTGCTTCCTTGGCGACGCGCAGCTCCCGGGTTTGCGCTTCGACGAGTTGCTGAAGGTGATGGCGATGCTGCAGCAATTCGAGTTCATCCTGCTTGCGCGCGGCAATGTCGGTATGGGTCCCGCACATGCGCACCGGCCTGCCATCCGCGTCACGCTGCATCACGCTGGCCTGGTCGAGAATCCATCGAATGCTGCCGTCCTTGTGAAGCATCCGGTACTCAAGTTGATGCATGTTCGAGCGCCCTTCAATCACCGCTTTGATCGAATCCCACGCGCGCTCCCGATCTTCCGGGTGAATGAAGTCGGTCCACTGCATCACCGTATGCTGGATTTCGCTGTGCGTGTATCCCAGCATCACGGCCCACCGTTCGTTCCGGTCCACTTTGCCGGCGGCAATGTCCCAGTCCCAAAAACCGAGCTCCGACCCTTCCAGCACGAAGCGCAGTTGTTTTTCGCTGCTCTCCAGGGCAAGTTCCGAACGCTTGCGGTCCGAAATGTCCTCTACCATGGCAACGACATAATCCAGACTACCATCCGGCTTGCGCACATGGCTGACCGCCAGGCGCGTATAGACCAGGTGACCATCCTTGTGGATGAAGCGCTTGTCCATCGCATAGCTGTTGATTTCGCCAGCCAGCATGCGGTTGAATTGGGCGAGGTCGGGTGCCAGATCCTCGGGGTAGGTCAGCTCCGTCCATGTCATGCGGGCCAAGTCATCCCGTGTGTATCCCAGCGTCTGGCAAAGAGCGTCATTGACTTCGATCCAGCCCTTTTCCAGACTGGTGATGGCAAGACCGACGATAGAGTGATCGAAGTAGGCATGGAAACGCTCCGCGCTGGCACGCTCTTCTGCGATGACAGCCTTCTGTGCCGCCTGCAATGCCTCCCGCTCCTCGACCCGCTGCTCGTAATTGCGAAAAATCTGGCATAGCAGCATTGTCGCGAGGGGATAGAACAACAGGAGGATCCACCAGGACTGTTCGATGAAGGCATATCCGGCCCGGTTGGGAACCTGTGTGAAGGCCGCCAACTGCATCAACTGCACCACCACCCCAAGCGCAAGGTAGTGCACATGATGCGGCGGGCTGCTGCGCCGCTGCCACCACTGCCGCGCCAGCGCCCCGAGCAAAGCCGCAAACACAATGACCGTGATGCCCACCGGGGCACCAATACCGCCCAGTTGGTAGCGATAGAAGGCCGCCATGCATGCGGCGATGGCCGCGGTCAGGCCCCCGCCGACCACACCGGCCACGGCCAGCACAATCGACCGCCCGTCAAAAAATACGCCGGGCGCGAAGTTCACCGGATTCGACATGCCCAGCAAGGTCACGCTGCCAAACAGAACCCCAAGCACCAGTTGATATTTCAGCGAGGCCTTGTGAAATCGTGAAACGATAAGCTGACCCGTGGCGGCCAGCGCAATCAGGAAGGCAATGTTATCGATCAGATTGATCAGCATTTGTCAGTCGATCTTCGGGCCGCTAAGCAGGATGTTCAGGGAATTCATTCGGGACAACCGACAACCAGTACTGCAATCGAGTCTAACCCATCATCCGCTTACCGACAGGAAGCGGAGGCGTGGGTCATGATTTTTTTTTGGATCTGAAAGTCTCTTGATGGCCGATTGCCGCTTATCACAAGCTCCACGGCATTCGATGGCTAATACCGGCCACCTTCTCTCCTCTGCGTGTCGACATGTCCATTTTGGTCAATTTTTCGGGTTGACCGTAGCAAAGCGGTCGCTGCGTATCCCTACGCAATCTAACGTATTTCTCGCGAACCACCCCGGTCGTAATCTGGCGCTGCACTGCAACAACGCAGTTTGACCAGATTTCCATTCCGAGGAGCTTCCATGAGCAATCGTCGCAACTTCATCAAGGCAACCGTTCTCGCCGTCGCCCTGTCGTCCATCGGCATGGCTGCCCATGCCGCCGACACCATCAAGGTCGGCGTGCTGCATTCCCTGTCCGGCACCATGGCCATTTCCGAGACCGCGCTCAAGGAAACCGTGCTGATGACCATCGACGAAATCAACAAGGCCGGCGGTGTGATGGGCAAGAAGCTCGAGCCGGTCGTCGTCGATCCGGCTTCCAACTGGCCGCTGTTCGCCGAAAAGGCCCGCCAGCTGCTGACCAAGGACAAGGTCGCCGTCACCTTCGGCTGCTGGACGTCCGTTTCCCGCAAGTCCGTGCTGCCGGTTTACAAGGAACTGAACGGCCTGCTCTTCTACCCGGTCCAATACGAAGGTGAAGAGCTTGAAAAGAACGTCTTCTACACCGGCGCCGCACCCAACCAGCAAGCCATCCCGGCCGTCGAATACCTGATGTCCAAGGACGGCGGCGAAGCCAAGCGCTTCGTGCTGCTCGGCACCGACTACGTCTATCCGCGCACCACCAACAAGATCCTGCGCGCTTTCCTGAAGTCCAAGGGTGTGGCTGACGCCGACATCATGGAAGACTACACGCCGTTCGGCCACAGCGATTACCAGACCATCATCGCCAAGATCAAGAAGTTCGCTTCCGAAGGCAAGAAGACCGCCGTGGTTTCCACCATCAATGGTGACTCCAACGTGCCGTTCTACAAGGAACTCGGCAACGCCGGCCTGAAGGCCACCGATGTGCCGGTCGTCGCCTTCTCGGTTGGCGAGGAAGAATTGCGCGGCGTCGATACCAAGCCGCTGGTCGGCCACCTGGCTTCGTGGAACTACTTCATGTCGCTCAAGAACCCGGAAAACGACAAGTTCGTGAAGATGTACCGCGACTGGGCCAAAAAGGCCAAGCTGCCAAACGCCGACAAGGTCGTGACGAATGACCCGATGGAAGCCACCTACATCGGCATCCACATGTGGAAGCAGGCCGTCGAGAAGGCCAAGTCGACCGATACCGACAAGGTCATCGCCGCCATGGCCGGCCAGACCTTCAAGGCGCCGAGCGGCATCATGTCGAAGATGGACGAAAAGAACCACCATCTGCACAAGTCCGTGTTCATCGGCGAAGTGAAGGCTGACGGCCAGTTCAACGTTGTCTGGAAAACGCCCGGCCCGGTCAAGGCCCAGCCATGGAGCCCGTTCATCGCTGGCAACGACAAGAAGAAGGACGAGCCGGAAATGAAGTAATCCGGATTGACTGTCAGTCGCAGAAACGGGGGCCTCGGCCCCCGTTTTTCATTTTGGGCGAAATTTCCGGTTGACCGTGGGAGTGACGGCGGCGGCGGGGTTTGGGCCGCACTTTTGGCATCGAAACTGCTTACTCCCTGCCGGAGGCGACGATGACTGCAGTTTTGTCTGTCATTTGTCGCACATTCATCCTGTCCTTGTTGCATTCGATACTACGGAGAGCATCGTGCCCGTACTGACTGAAAATACCGCCCTGATCGCACTCAAATCCGCCAAACCAACCGGCCTGGGCATGACCCAGCTTGGCATTCCCGTGCTCGACAGCACTCAGGTGAAGAAGGGCAAGCTGCATGAATTTCTGCAGTCCACCGAGGACGGCAAGGTCGGCCGCCGCTACCAGAACATCCGGGTGACCGCGGTCAGGACAGCCGAAGGCGGCGTCGAGTCGGCCAAGGTCTTCCTGCAGTTCGAGGTCTTCGGCGACGACAACGTGCCGGAAGGCGCCTGTGGCGGCTACACGGTGGCGTTGCTGAGCGGCGCGGAGGTTCTGCTGACCCTGCCGGCGAGCAGCCTCTTCCTGCCCTATGGCCGCGCCTGGTACGAGAATCAGGTGGTCTTTGATGTGCCACTCACCATCTTCGACAAGGCGGACCAACTGCAAGTTACGGTTGCGGCCGATCGGGTGCGGGCAATCTGAGCGCTGACGATGGTTCAGGCGGGCGGTGCGATGCCACTGGCCGCCAGCTGTCGTTCCAGCGTGTCGGCGGCGGCCGCGATATCCAGCACGCGCCGGCGCATCAGCGCCAGCATTTCGCCGAGCAGCACGGCCGGCGGCGCTTCCATGACGCCCAGACCAACCAGCCAGCTGGCCAGGGCCGCCTCGTTGCGGTCAAGGGCGCGCGCGGTTTCGCGTTGCCAATCGCTGCCGTAGAGCAGGTGCGCGTTGTCGCGAAAGAGCTGGCGTGCAGTTTCATCGGTAGCCATGGCGTCAAGCGGCAGGGTCGTGCTGCCGTCTACCTCGGCGGCCATCGGCTGCGCTTGCATAACCTCGGCCAGACGGCTCAGTTCGGGCAGGATGGAGCGCACCAGTTCCAGGCCGCTCAGCGGCACGATCCAGCAACGGTGCCTGGCACTCCAGCGCGTCTTCGGTACCCAGCGCAGCAGGCGCTCGATGGTGTCGGTGTACTCGGCCTTGATGATGATGGCGCGGTCGGTGGCATAAACCCACGGGTTGGCAGGCAACGGATGGATGGCGAGGCGGGAAAGGGCTTCTTCGTCGGTCAGCATGGCAGGTGGCGTGCCGGATTAGTCCGGAGGCACAGCCGCAACAGCACTACGACTTGCCAGTTGGCGAGACGGAGGCCTTGGCCGCCGATTTTGATTTTGGCCATTATTTCCGGTTGACCGTGGAATCGCCGTTTTGGCTGCTACAGCGACCCACGGCCTCCGGGCGGTGCCTCAGACGCGCAGCAGGGCCTTGACCAGGCGTTCCGACAGCTGGTCTTCGGTGAATTGCGGCTCATTCGGCGGGTACAGGGAGTTTTCCTCGATCTCGAAACCCTCGGCGGCGGACAGGGCACGGAGTTCCTTGATTTTCAGGCAGGCCTTCAACTGGGCGCCCAGTTCGGGATTGGCTCTGGCTTTTTCAGAAAAGGCCTTGATCGGTGCAACGGACATGATTTCTCCTTGGGTTAAAACAAAATGGGCATTGCTTTGGCAGCCTGCTCAGGCCGGGTAGTCGAGCGTTTCCGGATCGTCTCCGGCGTTCTGAATCACGGCCTGGGCCAGCCTGCCATCCGAGTGATAGTGGTAATCGTGACAAACCTCGATCTCGCCATAAACCACCTTCTCGCAGCGCGTCAGCAAGCCGCCAGCGTCGAACGCCCCGCGGTAGAAAGTGTTGCGGTTGCGCATGTCGTCAGCGGCGAGTTCGCCCACCAGGTGGAGTGGCAGGCGAGCCCCGCTGTAGCTCGTGAAGTAGCGGATCGTCAGATCGGAGGAGTTCATGGCTGGTTCAGGATTGTCGGATAGACCACAAAAACCCGCCAAAAAAGCAGGTCAGGGACTGAACTAGCAAATTCAGGACCAAGCGCCTCCGGCGGCGCCAAAGCCGCGCCGGCACACCCTACGCAATTCATCGTATTCCTGATCGCCGGCCCGCCCCGTAACCTGTCGTTGCACTGCACAAATTGCGGACGGGAATTTGATGAAAAAAACGCTAATAACACTATTGCTCAGCCTCGGCAGCCTGTCGGCGCAAGCCGCGCTCGACCCGGCGCAGGTGCGCCAGCTGGCGGCCGAGGATTCGACGGACAAGGTGGCGGCCATTCGCCAGCTGACGCAGACGGCTGACCCGGATGCCGTGCGGGTCCTCAAGGCAATGTCGGAAGACAGCCTGTTTCTGGCTGGCGACAAGGTCGTGATCATCGACGGCGGCAAGGCTTTCGACGGGGCGACTGGCGAGGCGATCAAGATGCCGGCCAATCCTGAGAGTCCTACGGTCAACAACCGAATCCGGGGTGAATTGGCGAGCGGGCTAGCCGCGCTCAAGTTATTCGACGCCGATGCCACCGTCCGCCTCGCCTCCGCCCAGAAACTGCAAAGCCAGGTGACGCCGGAAATGGCGCCGTTGCTGGCGCGCGCGCTGGACAAGGAAAGCGATGCCGAAATCAAGGCATTGCTCACCCTGGCCTACGCCCAGGCCAACCTGGCCAACACCGACCCCGCCGCCCGTCTCGCCGCCGTCAAGGCGCTGGCCGAAACCTCGTCGCCGACGATCAAGAGCGTCCTGCTACCGCTCACCGAAAAGGCCGGCGAACCCGACGACAAGGTGCGTTACGAGGCCATCGCCGCGGTTAAGGCCATCGACAGCCGGCTGGCCATCGCCGAGAACGTCGGCCGCGCCTTCTCCGGCCTGTCGCTCGGCAGCATCCTGCTCCTCGGCGCGCTCGGGCTGGCCATCACCTACGGCGTCATGGGCATCATCAACATGGCGCACGGCGAATTGCTGATGGTCGGCGCCTACGCCACCTACGGCATGCAGACGCTGTTCCGCGCCTACTTTCCCGACGCTATCGACTGGTACCTGCCGGCCGCCATCCCGGTCGCCTTCTTCGCCGCGGCGCTGGTCGGCGTCGTCATGGAACGCACGGTGATCCGCTGGCTGTACGGCCGCACGCTGGAAACCCTGCTCGCCACCTGGGGCCTGTCGCTGGTGCTGATCCAGTCGGCCCGCGTGCTGTTCGGCGCGCAGAACGTCGAAGTGTCGAACCCGAGCTGGATGTCGGGCGGCATCGAAGTCATGCCCAACCTGATCCTGCCGTGGAACCGCATCATCATCGTCGGCTTCGCCATGTTCGTCCTCTTCCTGGTCTGGGTGCTGATGAACAAGACGCGCCTCGGCATGTTCGTCCGCGCCGTGACGCAGAACCGCCCGATGGCCGGTTGCGTCGGCGTGCCGACGTCGCGCATCGACACCATGGCCTTCGCGCTCGGTGCCGGCATCGCCGGGCTGGGCGGCGTGGCGCTGTCGCAGATTTCCAACGTCGGGCCGGACATGGGCCAGGGCTACATCGTCGATTCCTTCATGGTGGTTGTGGTCGGCGGCGTCGGGCAACTCGCCGGCGCGGTGTGGGCGGCGCTCGGCCTGGGCATCTTCAGCAAGCTGCTCGAAGGCTGGGCCGGGGCGGTCATCGCCAAGATCAGCATCCTCGTCTGCATCATCATCTTCATCCAGAAACGGCCGCAGGGCATCTTCGCTCTCAAGGGTCGGTTCGTCGAGTAAGGCTGAAAACGTCATGAACACGCGCAACACCTTAACCCCCCCCAGCCCCCCCTTGTCAGGGGGGGAGTGCGCCGGCGGTGAATTGACCACCTCTCCCTCCCCTGTCAAGGGGAGGGCCGGGGAGGGGTTTGCCTTTCACATCACCCCCACCCGGAGCCACCATGCGTAAGCCCCTCACCCTCCGCATCCTGTCCTCCCTCGACAAGAAAAGCTGGATCGCCCTCGGCGCTTTCCTCGCCCTCGCGCTGATCGTCGTCCCGGTGCTCCACCTCAATTTTCCGGAAGACAGCGCCCTGCACGTCTCGACCTACGCCATCACGCTGATCGGCAAGATCATGTGCTACGCGCTGGTCGCCGTGGCGATGGACCTGATCTGGGGCTACGGCGGCATCCTGTCGCTCGGCCACGGCCTGTTCTTCGCGCTCGGCGGCTACGCCTTCGGCATGTACCTGATGCGCCAGATCGGCCGCGACGGTTCCTACGGCGCCGACCTGCCCGACTTCATGGTTTTCCTCGACTGGAAGGAACTGCCGTGGTTCTGGGTCGGCAGCGACAGCTTCGGCTGGGTCGCCTTTCTGGTCATGGCCGTGCCGGCCATCGTCGCCTTCGTCTTCGGCTACTTCGCCTTCCGCTCGCGGATCAAGGGCGTCTATTTCTCGATCATCACTCAGGCCCTGACCTACGCCGCCATGCTGCTCTTCTTTCGCAACGAAACCGGCTTCGGCGGCAACAACGGCTTCACTGATTTCAAACGCGTGCTCGGTTACAGCATTACCTCGTCGGAAACCCGGCTGGTGCTGTTCGGCCTGACCGCCATCGCGCTCGCAGTGACGCTGGTTTTCTCTGCGTGGCTGGTCAAATCGAAGTTTGGCCGCGTGCTCACCGCCATCCGCGATGCCGAAAGCCGCGTCATGTTCATCGGCTACAACCCGCTCTGGTACAAACTGACCATCTGGGTCATCTCGGCCGTGCTGTGCGGCATCGCCGGGGCGCTCTACGTGCCACAGGTCGGCATCATCAACCCGTCCGAAATGAGCCCGGGCAACTCCATCGAAATCGCCATCTGGGTCGCCGTCGGCGGGCGCGGCACGCTGATCGGGCCGATCATCGGCGCCTTCGTGGTCAATCTGGCCAAGAGCTGGTTCACCGTCAGCTTCCCCGAATACTGGCTGTTCTTCCTCGGCCTGCTCTTCATCGTCGTGACGCTGATGCTGCCGCAAGGCCTGGTCGGCCTGTGGAAGAAACTGATGGCGAAGAAAGGAGACGCAGCATGCTGAATACCGTCAATATTTTCGAAGACGACCGCCCGGAAGGCAGCGACGGCGCCGATCAGATGGGCCACCTCGTCACCGGCGAACTCGATCTCTCGCACGGCGTCGCGCTCTACCTCGAAGACATCACCGTCAGCTTCGACGGCTTCAAGGCACTCAACAACCTGAATCTCGAAATCAACGCCGGCGAGCTGCGCTGCATCATCGGCCCGAACGGGGCAGGAAAGACGACGATGATGGACGTCATCACCGGCAAGACCCGGCCCGATTCCGGCAAGGCCTTCTTCGGTCAATCGATCGACCTGACCCGCCTGACCGAACCGGAAATCGCCCACGTCGGCATCGGCCGCAAGTTCCAGAAACCGACCATCTTCGAGCAGCACACGGTCTTCGAAAACCTCGAACTGGCCATGAAGACCGACAAGCGCGTATGGAAGAGCCTGATGGCCTGGCTGGCCGGCGACGAACGCGACAAGATCGCCGAAACCCTGCGCCTGATCCGCCTCGATGGCGAAGCCGACCGCCAGGCCGGCCTGCTCTCGCACGGCCAGAAACAATGGCTGGAAATCGGCATGTTGCTCATGCAGGAACCGAAGCTGCTGCTGCTCGACGAACCGGTCGCCGGCATGACCGACGACGAGACCATGCGCACCGCCGAACTGTTCGTCTCGCTGGCCGGCAAGCATTCATTGGTCGTCGTCGAGCACGACATGGCTTTCGTTGAAAAGCTCGGCGGCCTCGTCACCGTGCTGCACGAAGGCTCGGTGCTGGCCGAGGGCGATCTGGCTACTGTGCAGAACGACCAGCGCGTCATCGAGGTGTATCTCGGCCGCTGAGTTGGCCGCTGTACGGATTTCATTTTTGGGCATTTTTTCCGGTTGACCGCAGCAATGCGCTCAGCCAACCCGAACAGGACAAAACATTATGTTGAAAGTCGACACCCTCAACCAGGCCTACGGCGGCAGCCACATCCTGCGCGGCCTTAGCTTCGAGGTCAAAACCGGCGAAGTCACGACCCTGCTCGGCCGCAACGGCGTCGGCAAGACGACGCTGCTCAAGTCGCTGATGGGCCTCGTCAAAACCAAATCGGGCAGCATCACCTTCGACGGCAAGGACATCACCCACCTGCCGCCGCACGAGCGCGTCAAGGCCGGCATCGGCTTCGTGCCGCAAGGCCGCGAGATCTTCCCGCGCCTGACCGTCGAGGAAAATCTGCTGATGGGCCTCGCCACCAAATCCGGCAGCACGCCCATCCCGCAACGCATCTTCGACATGTTCCCAGTCTTGAAACAGATGATGCACCGCCGCGGCGGCGACCTCTCCGGCGGCCAGCAGCAGCAACTCGCCATCGGCCGCGCCCTGGCCATGGGACCGAAACTGCTCATCCTCGACGAACCGACCGAAGGCATCCAGCCCTCGATCATCAAGGACATCGAACGCGCCATCCGCATGCTCGCCGAAACCGGCGAAATGGCGATTTTGCTAGTGGAGCAATACTACGATTTTGCCGAGTCGCTGGCCGACCAGTACCTGCTGATGGAGCGCGGCGAATTCATCATGCGTGGCCGCGGCGAAACGATGCCGCAGGACGGGGTGCGGGAGGCGTTGGCGGTTTGATCACTGAAGTCGCCGTGCCCAAAGTGGCTGATCAGCCAGCGAGCCCTCGCCGCGCTCTCCACCGGATAAAGGCCGCTAGCGCTCGGGTTTTACGAGGTTGAGCGCTGTGAGGTGCATGCCAAGCATGTGATACGGCTCTGGTTGCTCAGATCCACAGCGACCCGAGTCACAGGTCCGCTTGCCAGAAAATTTCCAGCCCCCATTGATCTCATCAATGAATTGATCCTTGACCAGCTCTTGAGTTTGTTCATATCGGCGCCAAAGGTCACGACGGTTGCTGGTCGATGCTGCTACCAGCAGAGCTCGCATACCCTCCGCCTGTTGCCACCAATACTTGTCACGATCAATTGAGCCGTCAGGGTAGGCTCTGTTGAATACGCCACCTTCGATTTCATCGTAACCGGCTTTTATCCCGTATTTCAGCAATCGTTCTGCCACCTCACCATACAGCGCAGGTAGCCCTCGGCGCTCCGAGGTGGCAAGCAGATGGCTCCATTCGAATTGATGGCCGAAGTCAATGTAGCCGCCCTTTTCCTTGGTGGCAAGCGGCTTCCAGTGTTCGTCATACCACTCGGGAATGTAGGCTCCGCCATCATTTTGGCCCTCCAGCAATTTGTAGATCACGAAATTTCCAACACTTTGCGCACCAGCCACCGCTCGTGCGTCGCCTGTTGCATCAATAAGCGCAAGCAAGGCTTCAAACATGTGCATGACCGGGTTTTGATTTCGCAAACTACTTGATGGTCCGAAGTCACGAGGGGCCCCAGGCCGAAACCCGCCATCGGAGTCCCTCAGGTGCTTGTTGATGTCGCTCCACGCAGTTAACGCGGCTGCGCGGAATTTTTCCTCCTTGGTTACCCGAGCAACGTGGGACAGAGCGAAAAGCGCAAAAGCATGACCATACGTATTTTTGCTCTCGTTGATTACTTTGCCATCAGCCGCAACGCTGGAAAAAAAGCCCCCATGTTGAGGGTCGTAGAATCTATCTAGTAAAAACTCGGTGCCTCGAATGGCTGCTTCAAAATAGCGCTTGTCGCCAGTGGTTTCGTATCCAATGATCATCGTAAAAAGCAGGCGACTATGCGTAGTCAGATCGCCCCCCTGAGCGGGCATGGCTTTCCACTGACGATCAAATCCGCTTAACAGAAGACCGGATGGTGTTGGTGCAATGGTTATCCAACGAGCCAAATGGGCATCAAGATCTTGTTTGTGCCATTTGGCGACGATGAATTGACTGGTGCCTGCCGGTCCTTCACATCCGCTCAGAAAAAAGGAAGTAGCCAACAAGCCGCACACAAAGAACAGAGAGGCAAAGATTGAAATAATCGGGGACTTGCTTTTATTGTCCATGAGCTTATGCGTTTTGAGATTCCACTAGGTTGGTTTTACGGCTGCCTCAAGATTGGCGTCCAGAAGAATAGCATTTGTCATCACATTGAATTTTGTCCCAAGAGCCCGAAATCTAGCTAAACATGGCCTGCGCATTCCTGCGTATTCCCCGCCGCCTTGGCTTTCCCGGATAATCCCGCCATGACCTCGCGCCTTCCCGTATCGCAGCCGGAGCATTCGCCCAGCTGGCATGCCGAGTTGCATCTTGGCTTCGTCCGCCAGGGCGAACGGACGGTGCTGCGCGAAAACCGGCATCGCGGACCGTTGCGGGTGCAGAAGGCGCTGTATCCGGAGGGCGATGCAGTCTGTCAGGCCATTGTGCTTCACCCGCCTTCGGGCATTGCCGGCGGCGATCATCTGGCGATTTCGGCCGAGCTTGGCGCCGGTGCGCATGCCCAACTGATGACACCGGGGGCCGGCAAGTGGTATCGCAGTGGCGGTGCTGAGGCTTCGCAGTGCATCGCTTTTACGGTGGCCGAGGGCGCCACGCTGGAATGGCTGCCGCAGGAAACCATCGTTTTCGATGGCGCCCGGGCACGCATGGAAACCCGCATTTCGCTGGCCGCCGATAGCCGCTATATCGGCTGGGACATTCTGTGCCTCGGTCGCGCGGCGGCTGGCGAGCGTTTTGAGAAAGGTCGTTTTGACCTGTTTTTTCGGGTTGACCGTGGCAACCATCTGATCTGGCTTGAGCGCGGCGGTTTCGACGGCAGCGATCCAATGTTGAGCAGCCCGGCCGGCTGGGCCGGCGCCACGGTGTGCGGCACCTTGCTGTGCACCTTTCCCGAATTGCCGCAGCAGGCAGCGGCCCTGCTCGAAGCCTGTCGAAAAATCCCGCCCGTCGATGGCGCCAATCATGGCCTTTCTGCCTTGCCCGGCATGCTCGTCGCCCGTTACCTCGGCGACAGCAGCGAAGCCGCCCGTTCGTGGTTCGCCGAGCTCTGGGCCATCCTGCGCCCGGCCTGCTCCGGTCGACCGGCCGTTACCCCCCGAATCTGGAATACCTGAGGAGTCTTCATGGAACTGACACCGCGCGAAAAAGACAAGCTGCTGATCTTCACCGCCGGCCTGCTCGCCGAGCGGCGCATGGTCAAGGGCCTGAAGCTGAACTACCCGGAAGCCGTGGCGCTGATCACCTGCGCGATCATGGAAGGCGCCCGCGAAGGCAAAACCGTCGCCGAACTGATGCACGCCGGCACGCAGGTATTGACCCGCGCCGACGTGATGGACGGCATCGCCGAGCTGATCCCGGAGATTCAGGTCGAAGCCACCTTCCCGGACGGCACCAAGCTGGTCACCGTGCACAACCCGATTGTTTGAGGAGCTGACATGATCCCCGGAGAACTCCTCGCCGAACCCGGCGAACTCGAACTCAACGCCGGCCGGCCGACGATCACGCTGGTCGTCGCCAACACCGGCGACCGGCCAATCCAGGTCGGCTCGCACTACCACTTTTACGAAACCAACGCCGGTCTGAGCTTCGATCGCGAAGCAGCGCGCGGCTTCCGCCTCGACATCGCCGCCGGCACCGCCGTGCGCTTCGAGCCGGGCCAGACGCGCACGGTGCAACTCGTCGCGCTGGCTGGCGACCGCAAGGTCTATGGCTTCCGTGGCCTGATTCAGGGGGCGCTATGAGCACAAAAATCACCCGTCAGGCCTATGCCGAGATGTTCGGCCCCACGACCGGCGACCGCCTGCGCCTGGCCGACACTGACCTCATCATCGAGGTCGAGAAAGACCACACGATCTACGGCGAAGAAGTGAAATTCGGCGGCGGCAAGGTCATCCGTGACGGCATGGGCCAGGGCCAGCGCGTCTCGGCTGAAACCGTCGATACCGTGATCACCAACGCGCTGATCGTCGACGCCGTCACCGGCATCATCAAGGCCGACATCGGCTTGAAGGACGGCCGCATCGCCGCCATCGGCAAGGCCGGCAACCCGGACATCCAGCCCGGCGTCACGATTGTGATCGGCCCCGGCACCGAAGTCATCGCCGGCGAAGGCATGATCGTCACGGCCGGCGGCATCGACAGTCACATCCATTTCATCTGCCCGCAGCAGATCGACGAGGCCTTGTATTCGGGCGTGACGACAATGATCGGCGGCGGCACCGGGCCGGCCACCGGCACCTTCGCCACGACCTGCACGCCGGGTCCGTGGCACATCCATCGCATGCTCGAAGCCGCCGATGCCTTCCCGATGAATCTCGGCTTCCTCGGCAAGGGCAACGCCAGCCTGCCGGAAGCCTTGCGCGAACAGGTCGAGGCCGGCGCCATGGGTCTCAAGCTGCACGAAGACTGGGGCACGACGCCGGCTGCCATCGATTGCTGCCTGACAGTGGCCGACGAGATGGACGTCCAGGTCGCCATTCACTCCGACACGCTCAACGAATCGGGCTTTGTCGAAGCGACGCTGGGCGCCTTCAAGGGCCGCACCATCCATACCTTCCATACCGAGGGCGCCGGCGGCGGCCACGCGCCGGACATCATCAAGGCGGCCGGACTGCTCAATGTCCTGCCCAGCTCGACCAATCCGACCATGCCGTACACGGTCAATACCATCGACGAACATCTCGACATGCTGATGGTTTGCCACCACCTCGACCCGAGCATCGCCGAGGACATCGCATTTGCGGAGAGCCGCATCCGCCGCGAGACCATTGCTGCCGAAGACATCCTGCACGACCTTGGCGCCTTCTCGATGATGAGCTCTGACTCTCAAGCCATGGGCCGCGTCGGCGAAGTCATCATCCGCACCTGGCAGGCGGCGCACAAGATGAAGCTGCAGCGCGGCGCCTTGCCCGAAGACAACGCCCGCAACGACAATTTCCGCGTCAAACGCTACATCGCCAAATACACCATCAACCCGGCGCTGACCCACGGCATCGCCCACACCGTCGGCTCCATCGAAGTCGGCAAGCTGGCCGACCTCGTGCTGTGGAAACCGGCTTTCTTCGGCGTCAAACCGTCGCTGATTCTGAAAGGCGGCATGATCGCCGCCGCCGCCATGGGCGACCCCAACGCCTCGATCCCGACGCCGCAGCCGGTGCATTACCGGCCGATGTTCGGCAGCTTCGGCAAGGCGCTGAAGACCTCGGTGACTTTCGTCTCGCAGGCGGCGCTGAACAATCCGGCCGTCGCCGTGCTCGGCCTGAGCAAGCCGCTGGTCGCTGTCTCCGGCACGCGCAAGCTGCAGAAATCCGACATGGTGCACAACGGCGCCACGCCGGAGATCACCGTCGATCCCGAAACCTACGTGGTCATGGCGGATGGCGTACATCTGGTTTGCGAGCCGGCGACCGAGTTGGCGCTGGCGCAACGCTACTTCCTGTTCTGAGGGCTTATGAAGCAAACAAACCCAAACCCCTCCCCGGCCCTCCCCTTGTCAGGGGAGGGAGTGGCAGCTCCGCACACGCCAACCGATCCCCACCCTGACAAGGGGGGGCTAGGGGGGGTTAGCCTTTCCCTGATTCTTAACAAAAGAACTACCGCTCCCGCCACCGACTCCGTAGCCCTCGCCTACGACGAGCGCAAACGCAGCCGCCTCAAGGTCACGCTCGCTTCCGGCCTGGAAGCCGGCATCTTCCTCGAACGTGGCGACCACCTGCAGGGAGGCGACAAATTGCTGGCAGAGGAGGGCAGTACCGTCGTCGAAATCCTGGCCGCCCCGGAAAAGCTTATCGAGGCTATCGCCGATAGCCCGTTGCTCTTCGCCCGCGCGGCCTACCACCTCGGCAACCGCCACGTGCCGGTGCAGATTCTGCCCACCGATAACGGTGGCAAGCTCCGCTTTCAGGCCGACCACGTGCTCGCCGACATGGTGGGCGGCTTGGGCTGCACGGTGATCGAAAGCGAAGCGCCGTTCCAGCCGGAATCCGGTGCCTATGGTTCGCACGGCGGCCATCACCATCACGCTGAAGACGGGCCAACGCCCGACCTTCACAATCCCGGCCACGGCCCGCACCGTTCCGTGCCGAAAATCCACCAGTTCAAGCCGCGTTGAACACCAACCTGCAACTCGCCCGCCTGCTCCAACTGGCCAGCCCGGCGCTGCCGGTCGGTGCCTACACCTATTCGCAGGGGCTGGAATGGGCGGTTGAATCCGGCGTGATTCGCGACGAAGCGGGGGCGGGTCAATGGATCGCCGACCTGCTTCACCATGGCATCGGCAGTTACGAGGCGCCGCTGGTCGTTGCCTTGATGGCAGCCTGGTCGGCCGGCGATCTCGCCGAAATCGACTGCCTCAACGCCGAATTCCTGGCCAGCCGCGAATCGGCCGAACTACGCGCCGAAACGGCCCAGATGGGCTTCTCGATGCGTCGCCTGCTGCGTGATCTGCGCGACGATTCGCTCAGCAGCGTGATGACCACGGTCGAAGCCCTGCCCGAAGTGGCGTTTCCGACGGTCTGGGCCGGCATCGCGGCCGCTTGGCAGATCGACCCGGAAGCCGCGCTCACCGCCTACCTCTGGTCGTGGGCTGAAAACCAGGTGATGGCCGCGCTGAAGGCGGTGCCGCTCGGTCAGGCAGCCGGACAACGCCTGCTGGCCCATCTCGGCCGGAAAATCCCCGATGTCACGGTCAACCGGAAAAATTGGCCAAAATCGAAATGGTCCAATTTCACCCCGGCCTTTGCTATCGCCTGCGCCCGCCACGAAACCCAATATTCACGTCTCTTCAGATCGTAAAAACATGAGCAAACAAGCCTTACGCGTCGGTATCGGCGGCCCCGTCGGTTCCGGCAAGACAGCACTGACCCTCGCCCTCTGCCAGGCCCTGCGCGAGCAGATCGACATGGCCGTCGTCACCAACGACATCTACACGGCCGAGGACGCCAAGTTCCTGGTCAATCACTCGGCGCTGGCGCCGGAACGCATCATCGGCGTCGAAACCGGCGGTTGCCCGCACACGGCCATTCGCGAGGATGCCTCGATCAATCTTGAGGCCATCGATCGCCTGCAACGGGCCTTCCCTGAAGTTGAGCTGATCCTCGTCGAATCGGGCGGCGACAATCTCGCTGCCACCTTTTCGCCCGAGCTTTCCGATCTGACGCTGTACGTGATTGACGTCGCCGCCGGCGAGAAAATCCCGCGCAAGGGTGGGCCGGGCATCACCAAATCCGACCTGCTGATCATCAACAAGATCGATCTTGCGCCGATGGTCGGCGCTTCGCTCGAGGTCATGGCGCACGACGCCAAGGTTCAGCGCGGCGAGCGGCCTTTCGTTTTTTCCAACCTGAAAACCGGCGAAGGGCTGGACAAGATCATCGCCTTCATCCGCGAACGCGGGATGCTTTAAGTTCCCGAATTTACGCCGAGGCGAAAGCGGCGATGGCGCCAATCTCGGCACCCTGAACTTCGAGCACCTTGCGCCGCGACGTCTGGCCGCTTTTGAGGTTGACCGCCGACTTCGGCAGTTTCAGCGTTTCGGCAACGAACTTGACCAGCGCCTCGTTGGCCTTGCCGTCCACCGGCGGCGCGGCGAGGCGGATTTTCAGCGCATCGCCATGCAGCCCGGCAAACTCGGTTTTCTTGGCGCCGGGCTGGATGTGCAGGGTCAGCGTGATGCGGCCGTCGGCGGCTTGGCGGAACCACTCGCTCACAGGAACATCAGCACCGCTTGCAGCAGAAGGATGGCGACCAGCGGCGACAGGTCGATACCGGAAATCGCCGGCAGGATGCGGCGAATCGGGTCGAGCAGCGGCCGGGTCAGCTGGTGGGCCGGGGCCGACAGCGGCGAGTAGGGATTGATCCACGACAGCACGGCCTGCAGGATCAGCGCGCCGATCATGATGTAAACCGAGAGGCGGAGCAGACCGCGCACAGCGAGCCAGAGAATCATTGGCGCCATGCTGGCGCCATCAACTTCGCTCAAGCCGACTGATGCGCCGACGATGATGCCGGTGAACAGCAGTTGCAGGGCCAGCGCGGCGACCAGGCTGGCCCAGTCGAAACCGCCGGCGCCGGGTATGACGCGGCGCAGCGGCTTGACCGCCCAGTTGGTCAGCTTGACGACGAAATCGCCAATCTGCCCGGCAAAGGAAACGCGCATCGCCTGCATCATGAAGCGCAGCAGGAACAGCGTGCAGAAGAAGCTGACGACGGCGTCGAGCAGGAAAACGATGGCTTGCATCAATCGGCTCCGAGAATTTTGCCAAGTTCCTGGCCACGCGCCGCGGCGGCCATGCAGCCGGCAACGATGCCGTCCTTGACGCCGCGTTCGGCCATGACGTTCAGGGCCGCGGCAGTGGTGCCGCCCTTCGAGGTGACACGCTCGCGCAGGATAGCCGCCGGCTCGCTCGACTGGGCTGCCAGCGCGGCAGCACCCTGAACCGTTTCGATGGCGAGCAGGCGACCCTGTTCCGGCGTGAAGCCGAGGTCGGCAGCGGCCTGTTGCAGTGCTTCGATGAACAGGAATACATAGGCCGGGCCGCTGCCCGAGATGGCGGTGACGCCGTCAATCTTCGCCTCATCCTCGATCCATACCGTGGTGCCGACAGCGCGCAAAACCCGGTCGGCAGCAGCGCGCTGGTCAGCGCTCACTTCCGGCAGGGCGCACAGCCCGGTGATGCCGGCGCCGATCAGGGCCGGCGTGTTCGGCATGCAGCGGACCATCTGGCGATGGCCACCGAGCCAGCGCGACAGGGCCGTCATGTCGAGGCCGGCGGCGATGCTGATGACGACCGCGTTGCCGAGTTTGCCGACGAGTGGCGCGACGGCTTCCTTCATCTGCTGCGGCTTGACGGCGAGCACCAGGATGTCCGGCGCGGCCGGGGCGCTGGCGGCGCCGTCATGGCAGGTGACGCCATACGAGGCGGCCAGCTTGGCGCGGGCGTCGGCACCCGGGTCGATGACATCGATGTCGCCGGCCGCGAAGCCCTGCTTGAGCAAGCCGCCGATCAGCGCGTTGGCCATGTTGCCGCCACCCAGGAAAACAATCTTCATCTGTAATTTCTTTCACCAAAAATTGCCGTGCCGATGCGGACGATGGTCGCGCCTTCGGCAACAGCTGCTTCAAGATCGTGGGACATGCCCATGGAAAGGGTATCGAGCGGTATGCCCGCCGCCCGGATATGGTCGTAAATTTCCCAAACATGATGGAACTGCGCGCGTTGGGCGGCGGGGTCGTCGGTTGGCTCGGGGATGGCCATCAGGCCGCGCAGCTGGAGGCCGGGCAGGGCGGCGACAGCCTGGCACAGGGCCAGCGTTTCATCCGGGGCGCAACCGCTCTTGCTGGCTTCGCCGGAGACGTTAACCTGGATGCAGACCTGCAAGGGCGCTAGGTTGGCCGGGCGCTGGGCTGACAAACGTTCGGCAATTTTCAGGCGCTCGATCGAGTGGACCCAGTCGAAGTGCTCGGCCACGGCACGCGACTTGTTGCTCTGCAACGGGCCGATGAAATGCCATTCGATATTGCGTCCGGCAGTCGCCGTTACCTTGTCAATACCTTCCTGCACGTAGTTTTCGCCGAAGGCGCGCTGACCTGCATCGGCGGCTTCAAGAACGCTGGCCAGCGGCCAGGTTTTGCTGACCGCCAGCAGGTGGATGCTTTCCGGTGAACGGCCGGCAAGCGCCGCAGCATCGCTGATACGGGCCTGGACAGCTTGCAGGTTGTCGGCGATTGCGCTCATAATCCATTGGGAATTAACAACAAACCAAGTATACACGCGCTCCGAGGACGATCCGCATGGACATCACCGAACTGCTGGCTTTCAGCGTCAAGAACAAGGCATCCGACCTGCACCTCTCCGCCGGCCTGCCGCCGATGATCCGGGTGCATGGCGATGTCAGACGCATTAATCTGCCAGCCATGGAACACAAGGACGTTCATGGCATGGTGTACGACATCATGAACGACGGCCAGCGCAAGGTGTATGAAGAAACGCTGGAGTGCGACTTTTCCTTCGAAATCCCGAATCTGGCCCGTTTCCGGGTCAATGCTTTCAATCAGCATCGGGGCGCCGGTGCCGTGTTCCGGACCATTCCGACCAAGGTACTGACGCTCGAAGAGCTGAATTGCCCGAAGATTTTCAAGGAAATTTCCGAATATCCGCGCGGCATCGTTTTGTGTACAGGGCCGACCGGTTCCGGAAAATCAACGACGCTGGCGGCGATGGTCAATCACGTCAATGAAAACGATTACGGCCACATCCTGACCGTCGAGGATCCGATCGAATTTGTCCATGACTCGAAGAAGTGCCTGATCAACCAGCGTGAAGTCGGGCCGCATACGCTGTCCTTCGCCAACGCCCTGCGGGCGGCCCTGCGTGAAGATCCGGACGTCATCCTGGTTGGTGAAATGCGCGACCTGGAAACCATTCGCCTCGCCCTCTCCGCTGCAGAAACCGGCCACCTGGTGTTTGGCACGCTGCACACCTCGTCGGCGGCGAAGACGGTGGACCGTATCGTCGACGTCTTCCCGGCGGCCGAAAAGGAAATGGTTCGTTCGATGCTCTCGGAATCCCTGCGCGCAGTTATCTCGCAGACGCTGCTCAAGACCAAGGACGGCACTGGCCGGGTCGCGGCGCACGAGATCATGATCGGTACGCCGGCCATTCGCAATCTGATTCGCGAAAACAAGGTTGCCCAGATGTATTCGGCGATCCAGACCGGCCAGAATTTCGGTATGCAGACGCTCGACCAGAACCTGGTCGACCTGGTCCGGCGCAACGTCGTATCGAGCGCGGAAGCGCGCTTCCGCGCCGCCAACAAGGATGCTTTCCCGGCTTGATCGGGCATCTGACAGAACAGACAAGGGGAAACCATGGAACGCGATCAGGCAATGAAATTCATGCACGATCTTTTGCGTCTGATGTCGCAAAAGAAAGGCTCCGACCTCTTCATCACCGCCGGTTTTCCGCCGGCCATCAAGATTGACGGCAAGATCACGCCGGTCTCGAACCAGATTCTGACGCCGCAGCACACCGCCGAACTGGCCCGCTCAATCATGAACGATCGCCAGGCGGCCGAGTTCGAAGCGACCAAGGAGTGCAATTTCGCCATTTCGCCGGCCAGCATCGGACGTTTCCGGGTCAATGCTCTGGTTCAGCAGGGTCGTGTCGGCGTTGTTTGCCGGACGATCAACATGACCATTCCGACGCTGGACGAACTGCTGTTGCCGCCCGTGCTCAAGGATCTGGCGATGACCAAGCGCGGCCTGATCATCTTTGTCGGCGGCACGGGTACCGGCAAGACGACCTCGCTGGCGGCGCTGGTCGATTATCGCAACGAGAATTCCTACGGTCACATCATCACCATCGAAGACCCGATCGAGTACGTCCACGAGCACAAGAACTGCATCGTCACGCAGCGCGAAGTCGGCGTCGATACCGACGACTGGGGCCCGGCGCTCAAGAACACGCTGCGCCAGGCACCGGACGTTATCCTGATGGGCGAAATCCGCGATCGCAACACCATGGACTATGCCATTGCCTTCGCCGAAACCGGCCATCTGGCATTGGCGACGCTGCACGCCAACAGCGCCAACCAGGCGATTGATCGGATCATCAACTTTTTCCCGGAAGAGCGTCGTCAGCAACTGCTCATGGACCTCTCGCTCAACTTGCGCGCACTCGTTTCGCAGCGCCTGATTGCGAAAAAGGACGGCCGGGGGCGGATGGCGGCCATCGAGGTCATGCTCAACTCGCCGCTGATTTCCGATCTGATCTTCAAGGGCGAAGTGCACGAGATCAAGGAGATCATGAAGAAGTCGCGCGAGCTTGGCATGCAGACTTTCGACCAGGCACTGTTCGACCTCTACGAAGCCGGCAAGATCACTTACGAAGATGCGCTGCGCAATGCCGACTCGCTCAACGACCTGCGCCTGCAGATCAAGCTGCACGGCAAGGAATCGAAGGACCGCGATCTATCGACCGGCATCGGTCACCTCGACATCGTCTGATCCAAAGGAGCCTCTTATGCACGCCTTGAAACATTCCGTTTTTGCCCTTTTTTTCGGGTTGACCGTGGGATTCGCCCAGGCCGGGGCACTTGATGCCATTTCCAGCGGCGACGCCAGTGCCGGTGTCAAGGAAGCACTGGCCAAGGGCGCTGACTACGCCGTTGCCTCCCTTGGCAAGAACGGTGGTTTTCTCGGTAACGACAAGGTCAAGATCAAGCTGCCCGGCTATCTGGAAAAGGCCGATTCGGCGCTGCGCATGTTCGGCATGGGCAAGCAGGCTGACCAACTGGTCGAAACGATGAACCATGCAGCCGAAAATGCCGTGGCCGAAGCCAAGCCGATCCTGACCGAATCGATCAAGAAGATGAGCGTCAAGGACGCCAAGGACATCCTGACCGGCGGCGAGGACAGCGTGACGCAGTATTTCAAGCGCACCTCGACCGACCAACTGACCGCCAAGTTCAAGCCCATCGTCAAGAAGGAAACTGCCAAGCTTCAACTGGCCGACCAGTACAACAAGTTTGCCGGCAAGGCGGCGAGCGCCGGGCTGGTCGACAAGCAGAATGCCGACGTCGATAGCTACGTGACGCAGAAGGCCATGGATGGCCTGTTCCTGATGATCGCCGAAGAGGAAAAGAAGCTGCGCGCCAACCCGATGGGCGCCGGCAGCGATCTGCTCAAAAACGTCTTTGGCGCGCTGAATTAAAGCTGTCGGCTTTAAATGCCGTAATTGGGGGCAAGGAGCCCCCAATGAAACTCACCCGTCTGTCGAGCACCACGCAACGCCCCACTCGTGAATCGAGCGAGCGCGTGCGTCCGGTCGACAACGAACAGATTCGGCGGGTCGAAGTCATGGAAGGCATCGAAGGCGATCGCCAGCGCACGCTGCAACAGGAGATCGCCGAAGTCGCCCCCGGTGCCGTCGGCGACTTTCACGGTCAGGAGCGCGTGCTGCAAGGGGCGCGCGACGTTGCGGCGCAACTGCTCGAAATGGATTTCGGCACGGACAGCCTGATCAAGCCGGGTGTGCCGCTGGATCGCCTGATCGGCATCGACGACACCGTTTGAAGCGGCTTCCACGGTCAACCGGGTTTACTACGTGAAACGTAAAAATGGTCGATTTTCAGCATTGAGTCGGTAGGTTAGAATCAAGGCAACCTATCTAGCGCGCCCCGCCTCGTCGGGGCGCCGTCATTTGCAGAGTCATGTCCGGCCTCAATCAACCGCAACGCGAAGCGATCCATTACCTCGACGGCCCCCTGCTGGTGCTGGCGGGCGCCGGCTCGGGCAAAACGCGGGTGATCACGCAGAAAATCGCTTATCTGGTGCAGAGTTGCGGCTTCAACCCGCGCAATATCGCCGCCATCACCTTCACCAACAAGGCGGCGAAGGAAATGCAGGAGCGCATCGGCAAGCTGCTCTCCAAGCAACAAGCCGACGAATTGCAGATTTCGACTTTCCACTCGTTGGGCGTCCGCATTCTGCGCGAGGAGGCCAAGGCGCTTGGCTACAAGCCGCGTTTCTCGATTTTCGATTCGGCCGATTGCGCCGGCATCATCAGCGAAACGGCCGGCACCGTCGACAAGGCAACGCTGCGCATCGTCCAGTCCACCATTTCCAACTGGAAGAACGGGCTGATCACCCCCGAAGCAGCGCGCCATCTGGCCACCGACGAGCACCAAAAGCTGGCCGCCCACGCCTTCCTTTCCTACGAAGCGACGCTCAAGGCCTATCAGGCGGTCGATTTCGACGACCTGATCGGCCTGCCGGTCAAACTGTTCACCGAGCACCCGGAAATTGCCGACAAGTGGCAGAACCGCCTGCGTTACCTGCTGGTCGATGAATATCAGGACACCAACGCCTGCCAGTACCAGCTACTCAAGCTGCTGACCGGCGTCCGCGCCCAGTTCACGGCCGTCGGCGATGACGACCAGGCCATCTACGGCTGGCGCGGCGCCGACATCGAGAATCTCAAGAAACTGCCGACCGAGTTTCCTGCCCTCAAAGTCATCAAACTGGAGCAAAATTACCGGTCAACCGTAAGAATCCTCAAGGCCGCCAACAACGTCATCTCGCACAACGAAAAACTGTTCGACAAGAAGCTGTGGTCCGACCTCGGCCACGGCGAACAGATTTCCGTCACCGCCTGCCGCGACAATGACGCCGAGGCCGAAGGCGTGGTCATGAAACTGCAGGCGCACAAGTTCGAGCATCGCGCCAAGTTCAAGGATTACGCCATCCTCTACCGCTCCAACCATCAGGCGCGGATTTTCGAAGAATATTTGCGCGACCACCGCATTCCCTACCTGCTCTCGGGCGGCAAATCCTTCTTCGACAAGGCCGAGATCAAGGACATCACGGCCTATTTGCGCCTGCTCGCCAACGAAGACGACGACCCGGCCTTCATCCGCGCCGCCACCACGCCCAAGCGCGGCATTGGCGCCGCGACGCTGCAGGTGCTCGGCATTTATGCTGGCGAGCGCCACGTCTCGCTGTTTCAGGCGGCCTTTGAAGAGGGCTTTGCGCAACGCGTCCAGCCCCGTCAGCTCGACCCCTTGCTTGAGTTCTGTAACTTCATCAACCGCACCCAGTCGCGGGCCAGCAAGGAACCGGCGCATGAGGTCCTGCCCGATCTGCTCAAGGCTATCGACTACGAAACCTTCCTCTACGACCACGAAGAGGAGCGCACGGCGCAAACGCGCTGGGCCAACGTCTGCGAATTTGCCAACTGGCTCAACAAAAAAGGCGAGCTCGATGGCAAGACGCTGGTCGATCTGACCCAGAGCATTGCGCTGATCAACATGCTCGACAAGCAGAACGACGACGATTACGACGCCGTCCAGCTGTCGACCCTGCACGCCGCCAAGGGGCTGGAATACAAGAATGTCTTCCTGGTCGGCGTCGAGGAAGGCATCCTGCCGCACCGGGAATCGGTCGATCCGGTCAAACTGGAAGAAGAGCGCCGCCTGATGTACGTCGGTATCACCCGCGCCCAGCACACCCTGAATATTTCCTACTGCGAACGCCGCAAACAGGCGCGCGAATTCGTGCCCTGCGAGCCATCGCGCTTCATCGATGAAATGGGCAAGGAGGATGTCCGGTTCACCGGCGGCAAACAGGATGCCCCGCCCGACAAGGCCACCGGCAGTGCCCGGCTCGACGCCATGAAGGCCATGCTGGCCGGAAACAAGCGCTAACCGCTTGGTGACACCCTGTTACAACGGGTTACGCTGCTCATGACATCCGGGCTGTAACCAGTCGCGTTATTCGGCACAAGGCAGCGCAATTTTGCAAAGCCGGATCAAAAACCGAACCAACAACACTGGAGAATCAAAAATGACCAAACAACTCGTCGCCATCATCCTTGCCACCGCTTTTGGTGTTGCCCACGCCGCTGACGTCAAACCAGCCGCCGCTGAAGTCAAGGCAGCCACCGCTCCGGTTGCCGCTACCGTCAAGGCCGAAGCCCCGAAGGCTGCCGAAGCAGTCAAGGCCCCGGAAGCCAAGCCGGCCGTCGCCGCGCCGGAAATGAAGAAGGATGAAGCCAAGCCGGTTGCCAAGGTCAAGAAGGCGAAGAAGGTTGCCGAGCCGGCTGCCGCGCCCGCTGTCGTTCCGGAAGCCCCGAAGGCTGTCGAAGCGGCCAAGAAGTAAGGAATCCGCAGGAGGTCAGTCGCAGCCCTCCAAAAGCTCCACTGACCAGGGCGCCCACGAGGCGCCCTTTTTTACGTCCACAAAAATTACGGCCATGAAAAAGGGAGGCCGCAGCCTCCCTTTGTATGGGCAATGAAGACTTATTTCGCCTTGCCCATCACGTATTCGACAACACCCTTGATTTCGTCGTCAGAAAGTGTGGCGCCGCCCTTCGGGGGCATGGCACCCTTGCCATTGGTCACGCTCTTGATCAGCGCATCCTTGCCGGTAGCCAGACGCGGCGCCCAAGCAGCCTTGTCGTCGATCTTCGGAGCACCGGCAGCGCCAGTGTTGTGGCAGGCACCGCAGACCGTGTTGTAAATCGTTGCGCCATCGCGGGGGCCGCTGGCGGCAGGTGCTTCGGCCTTGGCCAGTTCAAACCGGGCAACCGGCTGAATGCGAATATCTGCTTCGTCGGCTGCGCTGCTGGTGGTTGCCGTCGAGCCGCTCTTGTTGGCGGTCAGCGGGTAAATGACAGCAATCAGAATGGCGGTGACGATGATCGTTGCCCACATGATGCTCTTGGAAGAATGTTGCTCGGCCATGCTCAAGACCCCAGTGCAATGTTTAAAAACACCATTATAACGGCCCGGTGCGGTGACTGAGCAAAAAAAACCCCGCCAGTGGCGGGGTCGAAATTCTCGAAAGGGGGAGTTTCGAGAGGAGGGGTTCAATGCACAACTGCAGTGTAAGTTCCCGTGCTCCCAAAGTCTGTCGTACTTTCGTAGCCTTCTGTAACAAAATGTGGTTGTTCTAAAATTGTGCGACGCACAACGTCAGTGTGCAGTCGTGAAAAAGGCACGGAGACGCCCTTTCTGGCGTGCCGTGCCGATCATTTGGTGTGGGGACCGTCGGGGTGGTTCAGCTCTCGATGCGGCAGATCTGGACAGCGCTTTTCGGGACCTGATAATCGGTCGCCAGCTGATGGGTTGCGGTGTCTTCGATTGCTTCGCCTTCGCTTACTACAAAGTGGCGGGCGCCGGTGTAGTCCTGCGGGATGCCGGCGCGGTCCTGGGTTATGCGGTAATGGATCTTGACGTTCATGGCTGTTCTCGATTTATGGACAATTATTGTTCCTGCGCATCGAGTATAGCTTGAATATGTTGCGGTGCAATATCGGTTTTCCACAGGTTCTTGGCGAACTCAGCTTCTGGTCAGGTCGCCCAGGGTGTTGAAATTGTCGAAGGCTTGGCACTGGTCCGAAAAATCGACTTCGATGGCGCCCATGTCGGCACACCATGCCGCAACCTTGCGCCCGCCGCCCAGCAGATAGGCTTCGAGTTGTGCCAATAGCGAGCGGCGGCACAGGCAGAAAACCGGGTGAAGACGGCCGCCCGCCGTGGCGATGGCCAGGTTTGCATGACTGCTCTGCTGCGCGTCGTGCAAACGACCGACCAGATCAAGCGGCAATCCGGGTGAATCGCAGGGCACGGTGAGCACCAGTGGCGTGCTGGCAGCACTCAGGGCGGCATGAAGTCCGGCCAGCGGCCCGGCGAAGCCGGTTATCCGATCGGCAAACACCGGATAGCCAAAGGCCGTATAGGCTGCTTCGTTGCGGTTGGCATTGATCATGAGCTGATCAACCTGGGGGGCCAGTCTTTCGGCGACGTGCCTGACCAGCGCTTTCCCAGCGTGCAACTGCAGGCCTTTGTCGACGCCGCCCATGCGTGTTCCTTGGCCCCCGGCGAGGATCACACCGGTGATCAGCGCTTCGGGTTGTATGGTGGCAATGGTCGGCATTCGTTTCGGGGCGCGTGCTAGGATTGAGCATTATGTCCGAACTGGAAAAACTTGCCGAAGGTCTGGGTCGTCTGCTCCTCGAGCGTGGCGAATGGCTGGCGGCAGCCGAATCCTGTACTGGCGGCTGGCTCGCCCAGTCGGTAACGGCCATCGCCGGCAGTTCGGCGTGGTTCGACCGCGGTTTCGTGACTTACTCGAACGCCGCCAAAGTCGATATGCTTGGCGTTCCTGAAAGCACTCTGGAGCGCCATGGCGCTGTTTCTGAGGCGGTGGCGAGGGCCATGGCTCAGGGAGTTCTGGCAAACAGTCGAGCCGACTGGTCGGTGGCGATTACCGGCATTGCCGGGCCGGGAGGCGGTTCACCAGAAAAGCCAGTGGGGATGGTTTGTTTCGCCTGGGCCCGTAAAGACGGGGGGTGCGAGGCTCAGACCTGTCATTTCAGCGGCGACCGGGCCATGGTTCGCGAGCAATCCGTCCGCCACGCACTTGCCGGCCTGATCGACCGCCTGACCGCGGCTGTCTATATCGCTTGAGGCGGTCGGGGTTTTCCGGGATACTCGTAAACAATACAAAAATTCAAAAAATGCACCATGGAAAGTCGGCCGGGTGAGATCGATGCTTTACGTTGAACTGAATCGCGAGTCCATCGAGCAGGCGCTGAACGAATGGTCTCCGAGGCAAGCCGCGGCGGGGGTTGTCGCCTTGTTGCCGGAAGCGGAAAAAGACCGTCTGCCTGTATTGCAGGCAGCCTGCCGGCAGCATGGGTTGGCGTTGGCCGGGGGAATCTTTCCTGCGCTGATTCGGCAAGAAACTTTTTTGACCCATGGCGTCTGGCTGCTTTGCTTCGATCAGATGCCGCCGCATTTCTTGTTGCCTGCCGTGAACGCCACGGATAATGCTGCCAGCGCTGTTGTCGCGGCGGCACGTGAGGGCTTGAAGAACTGTCCGCCCGGGGCGCCAAAACCGACATTGTTCCTGCTCTTTGATGGCATGGTGCCGAACGTGGCCAGCATCCTTGACGACATCTATCTCGAACTCTCGAATCGTGTCGAATATGGCGGGGTCAACGCGGGGAGCGAGACTTTCCAGCCGATGCCTTGTCTGTTCGACGAAATACAGGTGGTCGGCGATGGCGTACTTGGCCTGCTGTTGCCCGGCAACATGGCGCCGACACTCGAGCATGGCTTCGCGCAGCCTGAGCAGGCGATGAGCGCGACGTCGACCGAAGGCAACCGGATCGCGATGATTGACTGGCGACCTGCATTCGACGTCTATCAGGAAATTATCAAGGCGCAATACGGCATCGATCTGCAGCGCGACAATTTCTACGAATACGCCGTACATTTTCCCTTCGGTATCCTGCGTGCCAATGGCGATGTCGTGGTGCGTATTCCCGTGGCTTTGACCGATGATGGTTCGCTCTATTGTGTCGGCGAAATTCCCGAGAATGCCATGCTGGTGTTGCTGCAGGCGCCGGCGGCGGGCGCGCACGGCTGCATTGTGCGGCTGGCTGATCGTCTGCGTGGCGCCCATGGCCCGATGCAGGGAGCTCAGGTGCTGACCTTTTATTGTGCCGGTCGGCGCATGCATCTTGGTAAAGATGCTGAAAAGGAACTGGCCGAGCTGCAGGCGGAAACGAGGGCTGGCGAGATGGGGGGCGCCCTCTCGCTGGGGGAAATCGGCAGCACGGTGCGCTGGGGCTACCCGATGTTCCACAATGCTACGCTGGTTTGTTCGCCTTGGCCGATGGCATGAACCGCGAGCAGATTCTCAGTGTTCTCTATGACCTTTCGCTGACGATAGGTGGCGAGCTAGGTCTCGATAGTCTGCTCAAAAAAACGCTGCAACGCCTGTTGTTTCATACATCTTTCCCGGCTGGTGTTGTCCTTGCCGCACCGAATGCCACTGAGTTCGGGATGTCGGCCATTCTGGAGAACTCCATCGGCGATTACCTGCTGGCCGAGCGTCACGGGACGCGTTTTAACTTGCCGAGTGGCCTGTTGTCCGGAAAGGTCAGGTTGCTGGATGATCCCGACTTGCTTCGTCCCTTGTCGATCGATCAAGCCTACAGCCATTGTCTTCTACTGCCGGTCGACGAGCGCTACACCATCCTGCTCCTGGCGCCTGCCGCACCCCCCTCCGATCTGCCGCTGACGCAGATATTCCAGCCGGTCCTCGCCAATCTGGCCAAGGCGATCATTCTTTGCCGCAATAATGAGCGCTTGACCCAGGCTCTGGCCGACGACCGCGATGACGCGCGGGCGGAACTGGCGGTGGCCTTGGCCCAAAGTGAACGTGAGCGGGCTTTTCTCGATTCGCTCTATGACGCGATTCCCGACCTGGCCTGGGTAAAGGATCCGAACGGCGTTTATCTGTCGTGCAATCCGGCCTTTTCCCGGCTTTACAATGCCAGCGAATATGACATTGTCGGTCGCACCGATGACGATTTCGTCAGCCATGAAATGGCCGAATTTTTCCGTGCCAATGACCGTGCGGCTGCTGCCGCTGGTGGTCCGACGGTGAATGAGGAGTGGCTGACCTTCGCCGATAACGGCTATCGTGGGCTGTTTGAGACCATCAAAACGCCGATGCGCGACAAAGACGGCTATTTGATCGGCGTGCTCGGCGTATCGCGAGAAATTACTGAGCGGCGCCGCATCGAGGAGGCCTTGCGCAAAAGCGAGGCGGAACTGGAGCAGCATCGGCGCCATCTTGAAGCGATGGTGGCTGAACGCACCCGCGATCTGGCGCAAGCCAATGCCAGACTTGAACAAACCCAGTTTGCGATGGACCGGGTCGGGCTGGGTATTCATTGGGTCGATGCTGACGGGCATTTTGTTTACGTCAATCATGTCGCGGCCGAAATGCTCGGGTATTCGGTCGACGAACTGCTTCACCTCAGCGTGCCCGATATCGACCCGACCATCCGGCCCGGCGGCTTTGCCGAGGCGACGACGGAAATGCGGCGAACCGGCGGGGCCAGCATGGATACGACGAACCAGCATCGCGACGGCCATCTGATCCCGGTGCACATCAACATCTATTACCGGCCGGAAAGTGCAACTGAACCAGCGCGCTACATCACCTTTGTCAGCGACATCAGTGAACGCAAGCGGGGCGAGCAGGAGTTGCGCGAGGCGAAGGATCTCGCCGAGTCGGCGACCAAGGCGAAGAGCGCCTTCCTGGCCAACATGAGCCATGAAATCCGGACGCCGATGAACGCCATCCTCGGCTCGGTGTACCTGATGCGTCGTGGCGGGGTGGATGACGCCTTGAGCGTGCCCTTGAATCGCATCGAAGCCTCGGGCCAGCATTTGCTGGCGATCATCGATGACATTCTTGATCTGTCGAAGATCGAAGCCGGGAAGCTGGTGCTCGAACAGGCGCCGCTTGTGCTGTCCCGCCTGATGAATGAAGTCGCCGAGATGCTGGCTGGGCGGGCGCGTGAGAAGAATCTGGCCTTGCGCGTCGAATCGGCGGTCTTGCCCGGCTGCCTGCTCGGTGACGCGACGCGGCTGCGCCAGGCGTTGCTCAACTATGCCAACAATGCGATCAAATTTACCGAGAGCGGCACGATCCGCCTGCGCAGCAAGGTGCTTGAGGAGAATGCCGACAGCGTGCTGATCCGGCTTGAGGTGTCGGATACCGGCATCGGTATCGAGCCGGACGCCTTGGTCCGGCTGTTTTCCCCGTTCGAGCAGGCCGATGCGTCGACCACCCGCAAGTACGGCGGCACTGGCCTTGGGCTGGCGATTACCCGGCATCTGGCCGTGTTGATGGGCGGCGAGGCAGGGGGCGAGAGCACACCCGGCAAGGGCAGTGTTTTCTGGATTACGGCGCGCCTGAAACGGCAGCTGGCCGAGGTCAGAAACCCGTCATCCCCGCTGCAGGGCGGCGATATCGAGGCCATGCTCAGCCGCAAATTTGCCGGGCGCCTGGTGCTGCTGGTCGAGGACGACCCGATCAATCTGGAAGTGGCGCAGATGCTGCTGGAAGATGTTGGCCTGGCGATCGATGTTGCCGAGGACGGGGCCAAAGCGGTCGCCAAGGTGGCCAGCAAGGAATATGCACTGGTCCTCATGGACATGCAGATGCCGCGTATGGACGGACTCGAGGCGACCAGGCGCATCCGCCAGCTGGCCAATCGCCAGGACTTGCCAATCCTGGCGATGACCGCCAATGCCTTTGCCGAGGACCGCGAACAATGTCTGCAGGCCGGCATGAATGACTTCGTCGCCAAACCGGTCAATCCGACTTTGCTCTATACGGCCCTTTACCACTGGCTCGGCGGCACACTGGTCGTCTGACCGAGTTTTTCCGGGCTTGCCACGGTCAACCGGAAAAAACCGCCAAATTTGAAGTCCTAAAGACCCGCTTCGGCGGCAATCGCCTGGAGCAGCGGGGCAACTATCTTGGCGGCGGGGCCTTTCGGCTGCCGATAGCTGACCCAGGTTGTATTTTTCTCGCCGGGCAGCGTGTAGATCGAGATCGCAAATGGACAGAACACGATGTTGTGCGGGTCCATTTCCATCATTTTGCGCGACAGACCGGCCGAGCAGAATTCGATGATTTCCGCCTGCTCGAAGATCTGACGCGTTGCGCCGATGTCACTGCCGGTGCGGTTCAGCATGTCGGCAATATGCGAGGTGTAATTGATCACCAGCCCGCGGTTTTCGATGGCCATGACGACAGCGTCGCGGGTGTCGGCAAAATTGCTGGTCAGCTTTCTCTTGACCATCCACTCTTCGGCCTGGGCCACTGTAGCGGCCAGCGCGAAGCAAAGCAGAAATGTGAGGTGGCGCATGTTGGTTCCTGTATTAGCGATTACTGATGCGCTCATTGTAGGCGATGTCCCTCGCCTGCGGTCGACGCGAAAAAACGGCCCAAAACCTTATTCTGGCAGCGGCTCGAACAGCGCGGCGAGATCGTCCGTGCCGAACTTGACGTCGACGCGATAGTCGTCTGACAGGATACCGGCAGCCAGTTCCGCCTTGCGTTCCTGCAGGGCGAGGATCTTTTCCTCGATGCTGCCGCTGACGATCAGCTTGTAGACGAACACTGGCTTGTCCTGGCCGAGGCGGTGGGCACGGTCGGTGGCCTGGTTTTCGACGGCCGGATTCCACCACGGATCGTAGTGGATCACGGTGTCGGCAGCGGTCAGGTTAAGGCCGACGCCACCAGCCTTGAGGCTGATCAGGAAGATCGGCACTTCGCCATCCTGGAAGCGGCGGATCGGCACTTCGCGGTCTACCGTGTCACCGGTCAGCGTGACGTAGGCGATGCCCATCTTGTCGAGTTCGTGCTCGATCAGGGCCAGCATGCTGGTGAATTGCGAGAAAACCAGAACCTTGCGGCCTTCATCGACCAGTTCGGGCAGCATCGCCATGAGCAGGTCGAGCTTGGCCCGTTCCGGCACCTTGCGGGCCGCCGTGGCCTTGACCAGGCGCGGGTCGCAGCAGACCTGACGGAGCTTGAGCAGGGCATCGAGGATGACGATCTGGCTGCGCGCAAAGCCGCGATTGGCAATTTCATCGCGGACCTTGGCATCCATCGCGGCGCGTACCGTTTCGTAGAGGTCGCGCTGGGCGCCTTCGAGTTCGACGCTGCGGATGATGATGGTTTTCGGCGGCAGTTCCTGGGCGACGTCTTCCTTTTTTCGGCGCAGGATGAAGGGCCGGATGCGGCGGGCGAGCAGGGTGCGGCGCCGGAGGTCGCCCTGCTTCTCGATCGGCGTCCGCCAGTGGCGGGTGAACTGCTTGCTGGTGCCGAGGAAGCCGGGGAGCAGGAAGTCGAACTGGCTCCACAGTTCCCCTAGGTGGTTCTCCAGCGGCGTACCGGTCAGGCACAGGCGATGCCGGGCATCGACCTTGCGCACCGCCTCGGCGCTCTGGCTCTGGGCGTTCTTGACCGTCTGCGCCTCGTCGAGAATGAGCAGGTGGTAACTGTGCTGCATCAATTCCTCAGCATCGCGCCAGAGCAGCGGATAGGTCGTCAGCACCACGTCGTGCTGCATGATTTGCGGGAACAGGACCTTGCGTTCCGGGCCGTGCAGTGACAGCACCTTGAGGCCGGGGGCGAAGCGCGCTGCCTCGTTCTTCCAGTTGAAGATCAGCGAGGTCGGCAGGATGATCAGCGCCGGCTTGTCGAGGCGCCCGGCTTCCTTTTCCATCAACAGATGGGCCAGCGTCTGGGCTGTTTTACCGAGACCCATGTCGTCGGCCAGGATGCCCGACAGATCGTGCTCGCGCAGGAACTGCAGCCAGGCCAGGCCTTCTTTCTGGTAGGGGCGCAGTTCGAGCTTGAAGCCGGCCGGCGGCTCGACGTCGCCGATACCCTGCGCCTTGAGCAGGCGCTCGGCCAGCGCCATGATGTCGCTCTGGCCGCGGAACTGCCAGCGGCTGATATCGGACAACTCGGCCAGGCGTGGTGCGTCGAAGCGCGACAGGCGTAGGGTATTGCCGCCGGTAAAGCCGTCGAACAGGTCGATCAGCGTCGCGGCCAGCGGCTTGAGACGACCGGCCGGGACGCGCAGGCGCTTGCCGCGGGCGGTGTAGAGATCAATGCCCTCGTCATCGGGAACGCGCTCGAGTTCGGCCGCTTCCAGCCAGCGCGGGTCGGTGCGGAACAGGTTGGCCAGCAAGGGCGCCAGCGGCAGACGCTCGCCCTCGACCATGACGCCCATGTCGAGGTTGAACCAGCCGTTGTCGGCCTCGTAAAGTTCGGCCTCCCAGCCATCGACCTCGATGACGTGGTGACGGAAATCCTCGGGGAATTCGACCTGCCAGCCAGCTTCCTTGAGACGCTGGGTACCATCCTGCATGAACGGCACCCAGCTGGCCTCTTCGGCCAGCCCGTAAATGCCTTCCGGCGGGCTACCAAAAGTGTGCAGCGTGTGCCCGGGGATCTTTTGCAGGCCACAGCCTTCAAGCGCCTGCAGCGCCTTGGCTTCATCTTCGGGGCGGCGCATCAGGCGGATGGTCTCGCCTTCCGGCAGGGTGATGAACTCGCTCTTTTCTTCGGGGCGAACCTCGGCATCGCCATAGCGGAAAATAATCTTGGCGACATCAAAGGGGCCGCCGCCGAAGTTCTGAGGATAGCTGCGCCAGGCCCGGTGGCCGTGCGTGTGCAGGGTTTCCAGTTGCAGGATCGGAATCAGCGGAGCGTCAACCAGGCGCAGGCGGGCGCCGGCATCGGAGCCGGGCAGCGGCAGGTCGGGCGCCAGTTCGGACAGTGCTTCGGCGACCAGCGCGGCTTCGTTGGCCGAGAGCGGCGGCAGCGAGAACAGGCGGTTGATCACGTCCGGGTTGCCGGTCACTTCCAGCGGCCCGGCCTCGCCCTCGGCCAGATCGATGTACCACGGGGGATCGACGGCGACGATCATCTCGGCAGATGGATCTGGCTTCAAATGCGGCCGCTGGAAACCCATGCCATCGACCTGCCAGCCGATGCTGGCCGGCCGGGTCGGGCCGGCGTTGAGCGGCAGCCCGAGGTCGTCCTCCGGGTAAAGCCGGTGGCTGGCCGCCATACGCTGCAGGATTTCGGCTCCATGCTTGGGGCCCAGGCCAAAGGCACGCAAGCCGGTTTCGTGGCCACGGTCAGCCCAGATCAGGCGCAGGATGCCGAGGTCTTCTTCATTGACGAACTGCGGCGGCGTGACCAGCGCCCGGTCCACCTTCCACCATTCCTCGGCGCTCTCCGGATACTTGCCCTTGCGGATCTCAATGCCGAACTGACGCTTGTCGGCCGTCCATTTCAGGATGTAGAAAAGTTGCTGGCGGGCGCTGGCCGGCCGGGCTTTCTTTTTGGCGACAGCGACCGAGACGCGGCGCAGGTCTTCGAGCCAGGACAGGGCGCTGCCACTGACCGGTTCCTTCGGATTGCGTTCTTCGATGGCCCTAAGCAGCATGGCGGCAACGTGCTTGCAATGTTTGCCGGCTGAGCAGGTGCAGCGGCTGATTACCGTCATTTCGCCGCTCTGGGCCTGACTCAGGTAAGCCTGTGCGACGTAAGGCTCGCTTGACGAACCGGGGACCAGGGCACGCATCTGGCTGCCTTCGATGGTCAGGTCGCGCACCAGGTCGACGTAGGGGCGGGCCTTGTTGATATCGCGTGTGGCGAACCACTCGGCGATGTTCTCTTCAGTGAAGGTGGTGAGGTTGACTACGGCCATCGGCGGTCAGGCAAGCAGCGCGCCGAGGAGCAGGGCGAGAAGCAAGGCGATAACGGCCAGCCAGCGGTTTTGCTGGTGCTGGGCAGCGATCAGGCGATCGATTTGCGGTTGCAGGTCAGGCCTGGCCGGCTGGGCCAGCGCCTGATGGACAAGGCGCGGCAGTTGCGGAATGGTGCGGGCCAGATAGGGAGCTTCCTGTTTGAAGCTGCGGATCAGTCCGCGCCAGCCAATCTGCTCACTCATCCAGCGCTCAAGGAAGGGCTTGGCGGTGGTCCACAGGTCGAGTTCCGGGTCGAGCTGGCGACCGAGGCCTTCGATGTTGAGCAGCGTTTTTTGCAGCATGACCAGTTGCGGCTGGATTTCGACGTTGAAACGGCGCGAAGTCTGGAACAGGCGGAGCAACACCTTGCCGAATGAAATGTCCTTGAGGGGACGATCAAATATTGGTTCGCAGACGGCGCGGATGGCGGCTTCGAACTCGTCGACCCGGGTGTCTTTTGGGGCCCAGCCGGATTCGATGTGCGCTTCGGCAACGCGTTTGTAGTCGCGGCGGAAGAAGGCCAGGAAGTTCTGCGCCAGGTAGTTCTTGTCGGAATCGGTCAGCGTGCCGACGATGCCGAAATCGAGCGCGATGTAGCGGCCATCCGGGGCGACGAAAATGTTGCCGGGATGCATGTCGGCATGAAAAAAGCCGTCGCGGAAAACCTGGGTGAAGAAAATTTCGACGCCGGCCGCAGACAGCTTGGAGAGGTCGATGCCATCGGCGCGCAGTTTGTCGATCTGCGAGATCGGCGTGCCCTTCATGCGCTCCATGACCATCACGGTCGACGTGCAGAAGTCCCAGTAAATCTCGGGGACGATCAGCAGCTTCGAATCGGTGAAGTTGCGGCGCAGTTGCGAGGCATTGGCTGCTTCGCGCATGAGGTCGAGCTCGTCGCGCAGGTACTTGGCAAATTCGGCGACCACTTCGCGTGGTTTCAGGCGCTTGCCATCGGCCCACAGCTTTTCTAGCAGCATGGCCAGGTTGTCCATGAGCGCCAGATCGTGCTCGATGACCGAAAGCATGTTGGGGCGCAATACCTTGACGGCTACTTCATGGCCGCCATCTTCGGCATGCAGCTTGGCGAAATGGACTTGGGCGATCGACGCCGAGGCGATTGGCGTCGGGTCGAATTCGGCAAAGACCTCGCTGGCTGGTCGGCCATAGGCCTTCTCTATTTCGGCGAGGGCGAGATCGGAGGCGAAAGGCGGGACGCGATCCTGCAGTTTGGCCAGTTCGTCGGCAATGTCCATCGGCATCAAGTCGCGTCGCGTAGACAGTACCTGGCCGAACTTGACGAAAATGGGCCCGAGCGATTCGAGGGCAAGGCGCAGGCGAACGGCGCGTGGCGTGGACAGGTCGCGCCAGAATTGCAGGGCGTTGGCGAGGCGTACCAGGCGACCGCTCGGCTCGTGTTCGAGCACCATTTCGTCGAGGCCGAAACGGCTGGCGACTGAGGCGATCTTGAGCAAACGAAAGAGACGCATGTGGACTGTAAACGCCGGCCGGGCCGGGCAAAATCGCTAAACGAGCATGTTAACACGCCAACGGCGGTTACGCCCCCGTGATTTGTGACTGTTTGAGGCGGCAGGGTGGGGCACCAACAATCTTGCAAGTTGGTGTGGGCAATAGGATAAACTCAATAATGAAACCTGCCGGTGTCATGCTTAGCCACCATTAGTCATTCGAAGCGTCGATGAACGAACCGAAACACCCCTCCGTTATTGCTCGTGAGGCGCTCAAGCGTCTGGCGACCAGTCAATTGGCTCCGACGCCGGCCAATTATCAGGCTTGCTACAATGAAATCGCCAATCTACCCAATCTGCCGCCGTTTCCTGAGGGGCCGCTACGCGAGTTGCTGAGTGACTTGCCGGCCCGGAATGAAGAGCAGGAGAGGCAGTTGGACAGGCTCGCCAGCGCAATTTCCAAGCGTAGCTGGCAGGGGATCAAAGAGTCCTTGGTTGCCTTTGCTCTGGCTGGCGAGTCCCGCGTCCTTGAGGGGGGTGTGCAACACCTTGCGCAGCCCTTGCCCCGTGAGTTCGCTGGCAAGCTGGCGCGTTTTGTCGAATGCGTGCTGCCGGCACTTGGTGAGGAAGACTCCCGGGTTCTCAGTGTGGCCGGCGAGTTGCTGCTGTTGCTGCGGCAGCCGACGGTAGATATTGCGCAGGTCCAGGCACTTTTTGGCAGCCTGACGCATCAGGCTGTCTTTGCGGCGGAGGAGCAGGTCGAGATCAAGGGCTCCCTGCTCAAGTTGCTGCATCTGATTATTGAAAATATCGGTGAATTAAGTACGGACGACAACTGGCTCAAGGGGCAGATCGACGGCCTGCTGGCCAGTGTGGCACCGCCGCTGACGCTGCGCCATCTTGATGAAATGGAGCGTCGCCTGCGCGACGTGATGGAAAAGCAGGGGCGTGCCAAGTCGCGTTCGGTCGAAGCGCAGGCAGAAATGCGCCAGATGCTTGCCGAGTTCATCGAGCGTTTGGGCGTGATGAACAAGTCGAGTACTGACTTCGAGGGGCGGATCGAAGCCAGCGCACGCCAGATCGAACAGATATCCAGCATCGGGGATCTGAAACCGCTGCTCGATGACGTCATCGCGGCGACGCATGCAATGGCCGAGGAGACGGCACACTCGCGTGAGCAATTGAAGAGCCTGCAGGACAAGGTGGTGGTTACCGAGGCAGAACTGATGCACCTGCACCAGGAGCTGGATAGTGCCAGCGCTCTTGCCCGCCACGATCCGCTGACCGATGCCCTGAATCGCAAGGGGCTGGATGAGGCCATGGAGCGTGAGGTTTCAAGCGTGCGGCGCAAGGAAACGCCTTTGTCGGTCAGCCTGCTCGATATCGACAATTTCAAGCGCTTGAACGATCGTCTCGGTCACGAGGCTGGCGACCGTGCCTTGGTTCATCTGGCCGATGTGGCACGTCGCAACATGCGGCCGAGCGATACGCTGGCCCGCTACGGCGGTGAAGAGTTCGTCGTCTTGATGCCGGAAACGACCCTTGATCAGGGCATCGAGGCAATGGCCCGCTTGCAGCGGGAGTTGACCAAGGCCATCTACATGGCGGGGAACGAGAAGATTCTGATTACCTTCAGTGCCGGGGTGGCCCAGCTGGCGGCCGACGAGTCGGGTACCGATGCCATCCGGCGGGCCGACCAGGCCATGTACCTGGCCAAGCGCGCCGGCAAGAACCGCGTGATGGGCGGCTGACAGCTGATTTTCGGGTGTCGCTGAGTCACTGTTTCCCACCGGTTGCCGACCCGTCGGCTCGGCTGCTCGTTCTTGGCAGCCTGCCGGGCAAGGCGTCGCTGGCGGCGCAGGAATATTATGCCTACCGGCAGAACGCCTTCTGGCGAATCATGGGTGATTTGATTGGCGCCGGACCCGCTTTGCCTTATCCCCAGCGGCTGGAAAAATTGCGGGCGGCGGGCATTGCGCTGTGGGATGTGATCGCGGCGGGTGAGCGCCCGGGTAGTCTCGATGCCGATATCGTCAAGGCCTCGGTTTGCGTTAACGATTTTTCAGCCTTTTTTGCCGTTCACCGTGGCATTCGTCGTGTTTTTTTCAATGGCGGTGCAGCTGAGGCGGCCTTTCGCCGTCATGTGCTGCCCGGATTGCCGGGGGCGGATTTGCAATTGATTCGCTTGCCGTCCACCAGTCCGGCCCATGCCGCCAGCAGTTACGCCGACAAGCTTGCGGCATGGTCGGCGATTGTTGCTCCGGCCAAATAAGTCGGGATCGGCAGCGTATAATCGACGTTTTGCAAATTTTCGCCCCAAATCAATGCCCCTAGACGTTAAATCCCAGCTGACCGCCCTCCTCCAACAGGCGCTGGCCAGCGTTGCGCCGACCGCAACCGATACCCCCATTCATCTGGAGCGTCCACGCGATCCGACGCACGGTGACTTCGCGACCAACCTGGCCATGCAGTTGGCCAAGGCGCTGAAGAAAAATCCGCGTGAGATTGCCCAGCAGTTGGTCAATGAACTGCCCGTCTCGGCGCTGGTCACCAAAGCCGATGTGGCCGGGGCCGGGTTCATCAATTTCACCCTCGATGCCGGCGCCAAGACCAGTGTCGTCAAGGCCGTGCTGGCCGAGGGAGAGAATTTCGGGCGGTCGACGCTGGGTGGCTGGCAGAAGGTGCAGGTCGAGTTCGTCTCGGCTAACCCGACCGGTCCGCTGCACGTTGGTCACGGCCGTGGCGCGGCTTATGGCGCCTCATTGTCCAACCTGCTGACTTTCGCCGGCTGGGATGTGACGCGCGAGTACTACGTCAACGACGCCGGCCGGCAGATGGATATCTTGGGCTTGTCGACCTGGCTGCGTTACCTGGCGCAGAACGGCGTCGACGTACCCTTCCTGCCCAATGCCTATCAAGGCGACTACGTGCGCGACATGGCCAAGCAGATGAGCGCGGCGCATGGCACCAAGTTCGTCCGTCCGGCGGCAGATGTTTTGGCCGGAACGCCCGGCTTGCCGGATGCCGAGCGGGCTGACGACGAGGCCAAGCGCCAGCGCGACCAGCATCTCGATGCCTTGATCGCTAACGCCAAGACCTTGCTCGGTGCCGACTGGACCTACGTCCATCAGCATGCCTTGTCCGAGCAGTTGGCCGATTGCCGCGACGATCTTGAGCAATTCGGCGTCCATTTCGACGTCTGGTTCTCCGAGCAGGCCCTGTTCGACACCGGTCTGGTTGCACGTTGCGTCGATCTGCTCGAAAAGAACGGCCATCTGTACGTGCAGAACGGTGCCCGCTGGTTCAAATCGACCACCTTTGGCGACGAGAAGGACCGCGTCGTCCAGCGCGAGAACGGTCTCTACACCTATTTCGCTTCGGACATCGCCTACCACCTCAACAAGTTCGAGCGTGGTTTCGACAAGGTCATCAATATCTGGGGCGCCGATCACCACGGCTACATTTCCCGCGTCAATGGCGCAATCACCGCCCTTGGTTTGGATGCCGGCAAGTTGCAGGTGGCGCTCGTCCAGTTTGCAGTGCTCTACCGCAATGGCCAGAAGGCGTCGATGTCGACGCGCTCAGGCGAGTTCGTCACCCTGCGCGAGCTGCGCGGCGAGGTCGGCAACGACGCCTGCCGTTTCTTCTACGCCCTGCGCAAGTCCGACCAGCACCTCGATTTCGACCTCGATCTAGCCAAGAGCCAGACCAACGAAAATCCGGTCTATTACATCCAGTACGCCCACGCCCGTATCTGCTCTGTGGTCAATCAGTGGGCTGGCGAACCGGCTGCACTGGAAGATGCCGACCTGTCGCTGCTCAGCAATCCCCGCGAACTGGCCATTGCCAGCAAGCTGACCGAGTTCCGCGACCTCATCGACAGTGCAGCCCGCGAACTGGCGCCGCACCTGATCGCCTTCTACCTGAAGGATCTGGCCGGCGAGTTCCATGGCTGGTACAACGCCGAGCGCATGCTGGTCGATGATGCAGCGCTGCGCGATGCCCGCGTCGCCCTGGCTATCGCCGTCCGCCAGACGATACGCAACGGACTGACCATTCTGGGCGTCAGCTGTCCGGAATCCATGTAAGGAATTGCCATGAGTCGCGATATGAAGCCCCGCAAGAGCCAGCCGGCAAAAAAGAAGTCGGCCGGCGGCACGCTGGTCGGCATGTTTATCGGTCTGGTCATCGGTATCGGCTTGGCGGCAGGCGTCGTCTGGTATCTCAACAAGTCGCCGCTGCCTTTTGTCGAGAAGGCCCAGCCGCCGGCCCGGGCTGACGCGGCCAATGGCAAGAACGGTCAGCCGAGCCAGCCGCTGGCGTTGCCCGGCAAGCCGGGTGATCCGATTCCGGAAAAACGTTTCCAGTTCTACGACATCCTGCCCGGCAAGGCCGACGCGGTGCCCGACAAGGCGCCCAAGCCGGATGCCAAGACGGAAGAACCGAAGAAGGACGAAGCCAAGAAAGACGAGCCCAAGGAGTCGAAGACGCCGCTCTTCCTGCAGGCCGGTTCGTTCAGTACGGCGCAGGATGCTGACAACCAAAAGGCCAAGCTGGCGTTTATGGGTATAGAGGCCGTTGTTCAGCAGGTGATGATTCAGGACAAGACCTTCTATCGGGTTCGTGTCGGTCCCTACACGAAGATAGATGAATTGAACAAAGTCCGTGCCGAGCTTGCCAAATCGGGTGTTGAAGCTCAACTAGCCAAATAGGAGTAGCGAATGAAGGATGCACGTCGTAGTTTCGTCGGTTCCATTTTTGCCCTTTTTTTCGGGTTGACCGTGGCAATGCCGTCTTTTGCTCAGGGCGCCGCGTTCACGCCGGTTAGTCCGGCCCAGCCGACCGAGGATCCGGCCAAGATCGAGGTGCTCGAGTTTTTCAGCTACGGCTGCCCGCATTGTGCCGATTTCAACCCGCTGTTGACCGCCTGGGCGGCCAAGCTGCCGTCCGACGTGGTCGTCAAGAAGGTGCCGATCACCTTCGGGCGCGCAGCCTGGGCCAACATCGCCAAGCTCTACTACGCGCTCGAAATCACCGGCGACCTGCATCGTCTTGAAGGCGACGTTTTCCGGGCGATTCATGGCGAGCGCATCAATCTGTTCGATGAAAGAACGCTGACCGAATGGGTCGTCAAGAAGGGTGTGGATGCCAAGAAATTTGGCGAAACCTTCAATTCCTTCGGTGTCATGAGCAAGGTCAAGCGTGCCGACCAGATGGCGCAGGCTTACAAGATCCAGGGCGTGCCGGCTTTGGCAGTCGATGGCAAGTTCCTGATCGGCGACATGGGTTTCAACGAGAAGCTGGCCGTGGCCGACAAGCTGATCGCTCAGGCGCGCAGCGAGAAATCCAAGGGCGCCGGCAAGAAATAATTGACGCTTAAAGTCTTCATCACGGGCGCCTCGTCGGGAATCGGCGAGGCGCTTGCCGTTTACTACGCCGCCGAGGGCGCCATCCTGGGCCTGGCGGCGCGGCGAAACGAGTTTCTCGAGGCATTGAACCAGCGTTTGGGCGGTCGGCATGCCTGTTACGCGCTTGATGTCAGTGATGCCCCGGCCCTGCATGCCGCTGCTACCGATTTCATTGCCCGCTTCGGCGCCCCGGACATCATCATCGCCAATGCTGGCGTTTCAGCCGGCACGCTGACCGAGTTCGAAGAGGATCTCGACGTCTTTCGTCGGGTCATGGATACCAATGTTTTCGGCATGGCGGCGACCTTCGCGCCCTTCATTCCGGCGATGAAGGCGGCTGGCGACGGCCGCAAAAGGCAGCGTCTGGTCGGCATCGCCTCGGTGGCTGGCATTCGTGGTTTGCCCGGCGCCGAGGCTTATTCGGCTTCGAAGGCGGCGGCCATCGCCTATCTGGAGAGCCTGCGTCTTGAAATGCGCCCGTACGGCATCAAGGTCGTCACCATTGCTCCGGGCTACATCGAATCCCCGATGACTGCGGTCAACCCCTACAAAATGCCGTTTTTGCTGCCGGTCGATCAGGCGGCATCCCGTTTCGCTACGGTGATCGCGCGGGGTACCAGCTATGCCGTCATTCCTTGGCCAATGGGCGTTGTCGCCAAAGTCCTGCGCGTCCTGCCTAACTGGCTATATGATCGCCTGTTCACAAGCGCCCCGCGCAAGCCGCGCGGCTTGTTAAAATAGCCCGATGCTAGAACTCAAGATCAATGGCGAAGCCCGCCAGTTTTCCGACACGCTGACCGTGACCGGCCTGATTGAGCAACTCGGCTACACCGGCAAGCGTATCGCTGTTGAACGCAACGGCGAAATTGTCCCCAAAAGCCAGCACGCCACGACGGCGCTGGTGTCGGGTGACCAACTTGAAATTGTCGTCGCCGTTGGCGGCGGTTAAGGAGCCTACCCCATGCATCAACTGACTATCGCCGGCAAGGCGTACCGTTCCCGTTTGCTGGTCGGCACCGGCAAGTACAAGGATTTCGCCGAAACCCGTGCCGCCATCGACGCCTCCGGTTCGGAGATCGTCACCGTGGCGATCCGCCGCATGAACATCGGCCAGGACCCGAGCCAGCCCAATTTGCTCGACGCCCTGCCACCCTCGCAATTCACCATCCTGCCCAATACCGCCGGCTGCTACACCGCCGACGATGCCGTGCGCACCCTGCGTCTGGCCCGCGAACTGCTCGACGGTCATCCGCTGTGCAAACTTGAGGTGCTCGGCGACCCAACCAGCCTTTTTCCGAACATGCCGGAAACCCTGAAGGCGGCCGAAACCCTGGTCAAGGATGGCTTTCACGTCATGGTCTACTGCTCGGACGACCCGATCCAAGCCAAGATGCTCGAAGAAATCGGTTGCGTCGCGGTCATGCCGCTCGCTTCGCTGATCGGCTCCGGCATGGGCATCCTCAATCCGTGGAATCTGCGCCTGATCATCGACAACGCCAAGGTGCCAGTGATCGTCGATGCCGGTGTCGGCACGGCTTCTGACGCCGCGATTGCCATGGAGCTTGGCTGTGACGGCGTGCTGATGAACACCGCCATTGCCCATGCCAAGAACCCCGTTCTCATGGCCAGCGCCATGAAGAAGGGGGTCGAAGCGGGCCGCGAGGCTTATCTGGCCGGCCGCATGCCGCGCAAACTCTACTCGGCCGACCCGTCGTCGCCGACTTCCGGATTGATCGGCTCATGAGCGCTACCCCCCTGATTCAACCGGCTGCCGTCGGTGAAGGCGTCTACGAAGAAGGCCGCGAAGGCTACGGCCACATCAAAAGCTACGTCCGTCGCGCCGGCCGCATGTCCTCGGCCCAGGAAAACTACTACGCCGAGATGATGCCGAAGATCGGCGTCGTCTACGCCCCGCAGCCCATCGACCTGGCCACGGTCTACGGCCGAAATGCCCCGAAAATCCTCGAAATCGGCACCGGCATGGGTGAAACCACGGCCAGGATTGCCGATGCCAATCGCGACAACGATTACCTCGGCGTCGAAGTGCACGTGCCGGGCGTGGGCGCCCTGTGCAAGCAGATCGCCGAGCGCGAACTGACTAACCTGCGCATCTGCCAGCACGACGCCGTCGAAGTCGTCCGCGACATGCTGCCCGAAGCCTCGCTCGATGGCGTCCATGTCTTTTTCCCCGACCCGTGGCACAAGGCTCGCCACAACAAACGTCGGCTCATCCAGTCGCCCTTCGTCGCGCTGCTCGCCTCGCGCCTCAAGCCGGGCGGCTATTTCCACTGCGCCACCGACTGGGAAGAGTACGCCCACCAGATGCTGGAAGTCCTCTCGGCCGAACCGACTTTGGTCAACAGCGCCGACGGCTTTGCGCCGCGCCCCGACTACCGTCCGCTGACCAAATTCGAGAACCGCGGCATCCGCCTGGGTCATGGCGTTTGGGATGTGATTTTCCGGAAAAAATAGCTGCCTGATTGATGGCTCCTGAGTAGAATGAGAGTCGGTGTTTGTCAGAAAAAATGAGGAAATCATGAAAAAAATGAAAATTGCCGTCAGCGGTATATTGCTTCCCATCCTGGCCCTTGCGCTGTCTTCTGCCCCCGCACTTGCCGCCGATCGTTCTGGTAAGGAAGTCGTCGACACGGTCTGCGCTGCCTGCCATACGACTGGCAAGGATGGCGCCCCCAAAATCGGCGATCAGTCCGCCTGGGCAGAACGTGCCGCCAAAGGTCTGGACAAGTTGACGCAGAATGCCATTACCGGTGTTCGCAATATGCCGGCCCACGGCGGTCAAGCCGCCTTGACCGATCTCGAGATGACGCGTGCCGTTGGTTACATGGTTAGCGGCGGCAAGGCCGCCGATGCGAAGAAGGTCGCCAAGACCGCGAAGTCGCGCACTGGCGAACAGGTGGTCAAGGAGCGTTGCCAGGAATGCCACAGCAGTGGCAAACAGGGCGCGCCGAAGCTGGGTGATATGAACGACTGGAAACCGCGTTTGCAAAATGGCGTCGATCCTTTGGTCAAGTCCGCTATCAACGGCCACAACTCGATGCCGGCCCGTGGTGGTCTGGCCAATCTGAGCGATGCCGAAATGAAGGCCGCCGTCGAGTTCATGGTCAGCAAGACGGGCGGCGCTGCCGCCAGCAAGTAAGCCCCGGCGGCCTGCCGGCCGCCAGATCGGCAAAATGCCGGCATCGCTCGATGTCGGCATTTTTATTTTTGCCGGGGCAAGACGGCCGCCTGTTCAGGCATCTGGCGATGCGTGTCCGGGCGGTAGTCGTCGGCTCGTCATGCGCCAACGATGGCGGGCTGTTAAACTCTCGCGCCTCAATGACAGCAAACCGGGAATGATTCATGTGGTTCCGTAATCTCCAGCTTTACCGCCTGCCGACGCCTTGGGCAGTCGATCTCGCCAAATTCGAAGAGCAACTGGCCCGTGGCCCGTTCGTGAAGTGCCCGAGCAACCAGCCGATGAGCCGGGGCTGGGTGTCGCCGCGCCGCGATGGCGCGCTGGTTTATTCGCTCGGCCAGCAGTGGATGATCGCCCTGAGCGTCGAGCAGCGCCTGCTGCCATCGTCGGTGGTCAATGACGAAGTCAAGGAGCGCGCCGAACTGGTCGAAGCCCAGCAGGGCTACGCGCCAGGGCGCAAGCAGCTCAAGGAATTGCGCGAGCGCGTCACGGAAGAACTGATGCCGCGCGCCTTCACCCGCCGCCGCACGACCTACGTCTGGCTTGATCCGCAAAACGGCTGGTTCTGCGTCGATGCCGGCAGCCCGGCCAAGGCCGAAGAGGTCATCGAGCATCTGCGCCATTGCCTCGACGACTTCCCGCTGACCATGCTCCACACCCAGGTTTCACCGCAAGCCGCGATGGCCGACTGGCTGGCGGGCGGCGACGCGCCGGCCGGTTTCACCATCGACCGCGATTGCGAACTGAAGGCGGCCGGCGAGGAAAAGGCCGCAGTGCGTTACGTTCGTCACCCGCTCGACGGCGACGAGATCAGCGGCGAGATCAAGGCTCACCTGGCGGCCGGCAAGATGCCGACCAAGCTGGCACTGACCTGGGACGACCGCATCTCCTTCGTCCTTGGCGAAAAGCTCGAAATCAAGCGCCTCGCCTTCCTCGACCTGCTCAAGGAAGAGGCCGAGAAATCGGCCGAACACGCCGACGAGCAATTCGACGCCGATTTCGCGCTGATGACCGGCGAGCTGTCGCGTTTCCTGCCACAACTGCTCGAAGCGCTGGGCGGCGAGGTCGTTGAAGCGCAATGAAGGATATAGACGCCTGCCCCTGTGGCAGCGGCAGGCGTTATGCCGAATGCTGCGGTCAACTGCATTTTTCGGCCAAAAATGAAATGACGCCGGAGGCGCTGATGCGTTCGCGCTACAGCGCCTACGTGCTCAAGCTGGCCGATTACCTGCTGGCCAGCTGGCATCCCTCGACCCGGCCGGCCAGCATGGACCTGGCCGAGGACGACGGCACCAAATGGCTCGGGCTGGAAATCAAACGCTGTCAGCAGCAGGATGAAAATCACGCCACCGTCGAATTCGTCGCCCGCTATCGCATCGCCGGGCGCGGCCATCGCCTGCACGAACTGAGCCGTTTTGTCCGCGAGGACGGCCGCTGGTTTTACCTTGATGGCGACATTGACGCGCCCACCCTCTGAAGAAAACGAACACCCCATGATCATCCTCAAGAACGTCACCCTGCGCCGCAGCTCGAAAGTGCTGCTCGACAAGGCCTCCGTCACCATCAACCCCGGTGAGAAGGTCGGCCTGGTCGGTCGCAATGGTGCCGGCAAGTCGACGCTGTTCGCGCTGCTCAACGGCACGCTGCATGAGGATGGCGGCGATTATTCGATCCCCAAGCAATGGCAGATGGGCCAGGTGGCGCAGGACATGCCGGAAACCGAGCAATCGGCCACCGACTTCGTCATCGACGGCGACACCAAGCTGCTCGCCGCCCGCAACGAGGTGCACGACGCCGAAGCCAGCGACGATGGCATGCGCATGGCCGAGGCCTACATGGCCTTGAACGACGCCGGCGAGCACGATGCCGAAGCGCGCGCCCAGTCCTTGATCCTCGGCCTCGGCTTCAAGGTTTCCGAGCTGCACAACCCGGTCAACAGCTTCTCCGGCGGCTGGCGCATGCGTCTGCAACTGGCCCGCGCCCTGATGTGCCCGTCCGACATCCTGCTCCTCGACGAACCGACCAACCACCTCGACCTCGACGCCCTCGTCTGGTTGGAGGCGTGGCTCAAGCGCTACCAGGGCACGCTGGTCATGATCAGCCACGACCGCGAATTCCTCGACGCCATCACCGGCGTCACGCTGCACATCGACAACGCCAAGCTGGTCCGCTACGGCGGCAACTACAGCAAGTTCGAAGACATGCGCGCCGAGCAGATGCTGCTCCAGCAGGCGACGATGGCCAAGCAGGCCGAGAAGATCGCCCACCTGCAATCTTTCATCAACCGCTTCAAGGCCAAGGCCAGCAAGGCCAAGCAGGCACAGAGCCGGGTCAAGGCGCTCGACCGCATGGAAAAGATCGCGCCGGTGCTGGCCGATGCCGAATTCACCTTCGAGTTCCAGGAGCCGCAGAACCTGCCCAATCCCATGCTGTCGATGATGGATGTCACCATCGGCTACCCGCCGGCCGAAGAAGCGCCGGCCGGCACGCCGCCGACCGTCATCGTGCGCGGCATCAACCGTTCGGTGATGGCCGGCCAGCGCATCGGCATCCTGGGTGCCAACGGCCAGGGCAAGTCCACGCTGGTCAAGACCATTGCCCGCGACCTCAAGGCGATCAGCGGCGACGTGACCGAAGGCAAGGGCCTCAACATCGGCTACTTCGCCCAGCAGGAACTCGACGTGTTGCGCCCGCAGGACACACCGCTCGAACACATGGTTCGGCTGGCCAAGGAGGCTATCGCCAACGGCCGCAGCAACGTGCCGGGTCGCGAGCAGGAATTGCGCAACTTCCTCGGCACCTTCAATTTTGGCGGCGAGATGGTCAAGCAGGCGGTCGGCACCATGAGCGGCGGCGAAAAGGCCCGCCTCGTGCTGTGCATGATCGTCTGGCAACGGCCCAACCTGCTACTGCTCGACGAGCCGACCAACCACCTCGACCTCAACACCCGCGAGGCGCTGGCCGTCGCCCTCAACGAATTCGAAGGCACCGTCATGCTGGTCAGCCACGACCGGGCGCTGCTACGTTCGGTCTGCGACGAATTCTGGCTGGTTTCCAAGGGCGGCGTGGCGCCGTTCGACGGCGACCTGGAAGACTACCAGCGCTACCTGCTCGACGAAGCCAAGCGCGTGCGCGAAGAGGCGTCAGCGGCGCAGAAGAAGCTCGCTGCCTAGCCAGCTGCTTTTCGCAAATATTCACAATTGGCGTCATGCCGCTGGATTAGGATTGTTCCACTTAACTTTTTTGAGGAACAATCATGGGTCTTCTTGATTCCGTCGTCGGCGCTCTGGCTGGCGGACAGTCGGGTGGCGAAAGCCCCTTGTTGAACGTTGTCATGCAACTGATCAACAACCCGCAGACCGGTGGTCTGGGCGGTCTGGTCCAGTCCTTCCAGCAGGGTGGTCTGGGCAGTATCGTCAATTCATGGGTTTCCACCGGCCAGAACTTGCCGATCTCGGCCGAGCAGATTCAGGCGGTGCTTGGCGGCGGTCAGTTGCAGAACATTGCCGCGCAATTGGGCATGTCGACGGAGCAAGCATCCGGCGGTTTGGCCGATCTGCTGCCGCAACTGGTCGACAAGCTGACCCCGAATGGCCAGGTGCCCGAAGGTGGCGATCTGCTGGCTCAGGGGCTGGATATGCTGAAAAAGGGTGGTCTGTTCAGCTAAAGAAAACGTTCGAGCAGAACGTTGAGAAAGCGCCGACCCTTCGCGGTCGGTGCAATTTTTTCCGGGCCGATTTCGAGCAGGCCATCGGCCTCGGCTGCCTTCAGTTCCGACTGGATGCCGATCATGGGCTGCGCTGTCCGTGCTTCGTATAGCGACGGGTGAAAACCGTCGGACAGCCTAAGCGCATTCATCATGAACTCGAAGGGCAGGCTCTTGGCCTCGACCTGTGTTTCTTCCTGCACGGCGTTGCCGCTGCGGATGTTGTCGAGATAGGCCTTCGGGTGCTTCCAGCGCATCTGGCGTAGCACGCGGTCGTGCAGCGTCAGCTTGGAGTGGGCTCCGGCGCCGATGCCGAGGTAGTCGCCGAAATACCAGTAATTGAGGTTGTGTTTGCACTGCTTGCCGCGCTGGGCGAAGGCCGAGGTTTCGTAATTGCTGAAACCTGCGGTGGCCAGGCGAGCCTCGATGCTTTCCTGCATGTCGGCGCAGATGTCGCCTTCCGGCAATTCGGGCGGAAAGGCGGCGAATCGGGTGTTCGGCTCCAGTGTGAGCTGGTAGCAGGAGAGGTGCGAGGGCGAAAACGACAGGGCGGTTTCGACGTCGGTGAGCGCTTGCTCATGCGTCTGGCCCGGCAGGCCGTACATGAGGTCGAGGTTGAAGGAGTCGAAATGCTCGCCGGCCAGCTGCGCCGCGCGTCTGGCTTCGGCGGCGCCGTGAATGCGGCCGAGGGCATTGAGATGGTCGTCGTTGAAGCTCTGGATGCCAAGTGACAGGCGATTGACGCCAGCCGCGCGGAAGCCGGCAAATTTCTCGGCCTCGACCGTGCCCGGGTTGGCTTCGAGGGTGATCTCGGCATCCGGTGCCAGCATGGCCAGCGCCCGGAAGGCGGCGATCAGTTCGTCGATGGCCGCCGGCGAGAGCAGGCTGGGCGTACCGCCGCCGAAGAAAACGCTGAGCACCGGCCGGCCCCAGATCAGCGGCAGGGCGGATTGCAGGTCGGCGATCAGGGCATCGACGTATTCGCGCTCGGGAATCGTCCCGTTGGCCTCATGCGAGTTGAAATCGCAGTACGGGCACTTTTGCACGCACCACGGCACATGGACGTAGAGCGCCAGCGGCGGCGAAACGCGGAATTCCAGGTTTGCCACGGTCGACCGGGATTTCTGGCTAAAAATGGGAATTGTGCGAGCCACGGTTTACAGCGTCGGCAGGCGGGCGATCAGTTTTTGCATGGCCTGGCCGCGATGCGACAGCTTGTTCTTGATCGCGCCATCCAGTTCGGCCGCCGTCTGGCAATGCGTCGGGACGTAGAACAGCGGGTCGTAGCCGAAGCCGTCGGCACCGCGCTGGGCTTCGAGGATGGTGCCGTGCCACTCGCCTTCGGCGATGATTGGCTGCGGGTCGTCAGCCGAGCGGACGAGGACCAGCACGCAGGCGAAATGGGCGCGACGGTCATCTTGGCCGGCGAGGTCGGCGAGCAATTTTTCGTTGTTGCGGGCATCCGATTTCGGCTCGCCGGCATAGCGGGCCGAATAGACGCCGGGGGCGCCGCCGAGGGCGGCAACGCACAGGCCGGAATCGTCGGCCAGCGCAGGCAGGCCGGAGGCCTGGGCGGCATGGCGGGCCTTGGCCAGCGCGTTCTCGACGAAAGTGCAATGCGGCTCCTCGGCCTCCGGAATGCCGAGCTGGCCTTGCGGAATGATTTCGAAGCCGAGCGGCGCCAGCAGCGCGTTGAGCTCCTTCATCTTCTTGGCGTTGTTCGAGGCGAGGACGAGCTTTTTCATGGCGGAACTCACGCAGCCAGGGCGCTTTGCTGGGCCGCAGTCAGCTGGCGGATGCCCATCGTCGCGAGATCGACGAGGACGCTCATCTGCTCGCGAGTGAACGGTTCGCCTTCGGCCGTGCCCTGAATTTCGACGATGCCGCCGTTGCCGGTCATCACAACATTCATGTCGGTGTCGCAGTCGGAGTCTTCCGGGTAGTCAAGGTCGAGGACCGGGGCGCCCTTGTAGATGCCGACCGAAATGGCGGCGACGTGGTCGCGCACCGGATTGGCCGGCAGCTTGCCGGCCTTGACCAGCCCTTCGCAGGCTTCGTAAAGGGCGACCCAGGCGCCGGTGATCGAGGCGCAGCGGGTGCCGCCGTCGGCCTGCAGGACGTCGCAATCGAGCGTGATCTGGCGTTCGCCGAGGGCCTTGAGGTCGGTTACGGCGCGCAGGCTACGGCCGATCAGACGCTGGATTTCCTGCGTCCGGCCGGTCTGCTTGCCCTTTGCCGCTTCGCGCGACGAGCGGGTGTGCGTGGCGCGCGGCAGCATGCCGTACTCGGCCGTCACCCAGCCCTGACCCTTGCCGCGCAGAAACGGCGGCAGGTTTTCTTCGACGCTGGCCGTGCATAGCACGCGGGTGTCGCCCATTTCGATGAGCACCGAGCCTTCGGCATGGCGCGTGAAATTGCGAGTGATTTTTATGGTGCGGAGCTGGTCCGGCTGACGTTGGCTGGGGCGCATGCGTGTCCTTATTTTTTTGGCGTGTTGGGGTTGTATTTGTCGATGGCGGAGCGGATTTCGTCGATCGCCTTTTCGATTTCGTCGTCGCTCAGATCGCTCTTGTAGGCGGGGTTGCGGCCGAACTCGTCGAGGTGGGTGCTGACTTCGTCCTGGGTCATTGTCTGGGTCGAAATGGCGCTGCTCGCCGTTTCGACGTAGGCGTCTTCCCAGCGCACGGCGACGACGGACAGGTTGTCGCCGTGGGCGCCGCCCTTGAGTTCGGCCTGGTTGAGCAGCATCGGTACGGCCTGCAGCAGATTGGCGCCCTTCAGGGCGACCGCCATCATCTCGCCGGGCATTTCGCCCCACAGGCCGTCGGTAGCGAGCAGGACGACGTCGCCATGGTCAAGCGGTGTCTTGCGCGAGAACTCGATTTCCGGCGGATGCGGGCTGCCCAGGCAGCTGTAGATCTTGTTGCGGTCCGGATGAAACACGGCCTGCGCTTCGGTGATCATGCCTTCTTCGACGAGCAGCCGAATGCGCGAATGATCCTTGGTCTGGGTGACGACCTTGCCATCGCGGATCAGATACAGCCGCGAGTCGCCGGCATGCGCCCAGTAGGCGACATTGTCCTGGATGATGCAGGCGACGCAGGTCGTGCGCGGCGTGTCCTTCAGGCGGTGGCGGGCGGTGTAATCAAGAATCGCATGGTGGGCGTTGGTCATGCCCTTTTGCAGGAAGCGGAAGGGGTCGCCGAGCACCGGGCGCGCCTCGCGCTGGAAAGCGTCGGCCAGCGTCTGAACGGCGATCTGGGCGGCGACTTCACCGTAGTGATGGCCGCCCATGCCGTCGGCGACGACCATCAGCAGCGCATCGCGCGAGTAGCAATAGGTCGTCCGGTCCTCGTTGTTGGCCCGGCCGCCCTGACGGCTTTCCTGATAGATGGTGAATCTCATTGCATCGGCTTCCTGAGTTTATCGACGAAGCGGCCAATCCAGCTCGGTGACGGCTTCGGGCGGGGTGGGGTGACGGTCTCGACGAGCGCCTTTTGCAGGGCAAAAACGCTTTGTGGACGGTAAAGATGGTTGAGGTTGAGGCACCAGTCGATGATTTCTAGCAGGCGGTCGGAAAACTGGCCGTCCCAGCGCATCATGGCCGGCGCCAGGGTGTCCTTCTTCATGCGCGAATCGGCGGCTTGCGGCGCGCTGCCGGCCAGGCAGGCGTACATCGAGGCGCCGACGCTGTAAATGTCGCTCCACGGTCCGAGATCCTTGCGCGAACCGTAATGCTCGGGCGAGGCAAAGCCCGGGGTGTACATCGGTTTGAGGATGGGCTGGTCAGTGATCAGCGTCTGGCGGGCGGCGCCGAAGTCGATGAGGACCGGCGTATTGTCGCCGCGCAGGTAAATGTTCGAGGGCTTGAGGTCGAGGTGTAGCAGCTTGTTCGAGTGCACTTCGCGCAGGCCATTGAGCATGCGGGTAAACACGCCGCGCATGAAACGCTCGGAAATATGGCCCTGATGTTTCTGGATGAACTCCTGCAACGTCCGGCCGTGCTCGTACTCCATGACCATGTAAACCGTATCGTTGGCGCGAAAAAAATTCAAAACGCGAATCACGTTGGGGTGCGAGAGGCGGGCCAGGGCACGGCCTTCCTCGAAAAAGCACTTCATGCCATAGCGGAAGGCACCCAGATGCTCGGCGGAAATGACCGGGTTGATTTCACCGCGCGTGCGCAGGGCAAGGCTGTTCGGCAGGTATTCCTTGATGGCAACCTGCCGGCCGGCCGTGTCGGTCGCCAGATAGACAATGGAAAAGCCGCCAAGCGAAAGTTGGCGGTCTATTGTGTACTCTTCCAGCAGGTGACCGTTGGGTAACGGCTGATTGGCTTGTTGCGCCATGGAGCTCGCGGTTATGATGCAATTTCAGGCATTTTCGGGCGTGTTGTCCGGACTGTAAAGCAAGGGATTCCCGATAATGATTTGTAGTATGACCGGTTATGCCGTTAAAACACGTGATTTAGAGCACGGAACGCTGCAACTCGAGCTAAAAAGCGTTAATTCACGCTATCTCGATTTCCATTTCCGGGTGGCCGAAGATCTTCGCGCGCTGGAAATTCCGCTGCGCGAACTGCTCGCCGCGCGGATCAATCGCGGCAAGGTCGAGTGCCGTCTCTCCTTCAATGCGGCGGCGGCCAAGGCCGATCAGCTCAAAATCAACGGCGAGTTGCTGGCCACGCTGAAGTCGCTGAACGAACGCGTACGCGGCGAAATGCCCGAGGCGACGCCGCTGTCAGTTAACGAAACCCTGCGCTGGCCCGGCATGTTCGGCGAACAGAATGTTGACTTCGCCGCCCTGAGCCCCGAAGTCATGGCTCTGGCGCGCGACGCGCTGGTCGATTTCACGGCAACCCGCGGCCGCGAAGGCGACAAGCTGGCTGAAACCATCATCGACCGCGTCAACGCCATGCGCGACATCGTCCGCCGCGTCGCACCCCGTATCCCCGAGGCGCAGGCCATCTACACCGAAAAGCTGCGCCAGCGTCTGACCGAGGCGCTGGGCGGTGCCAGCGACGACCGCGTCCTCCAGGAGGTTGCCGTCTTCGCGACACGCATCGATGTGGCCGAAGAGCTTGCGCGTTTGACCACCCACCTCGATGAAGTCGAGCGCGTGCTCAAGCAGGGCGGCGCCTGTGGCAAGCGCCTCGATTTCCTGATGCAGGAACTCAACCGCGAAGCCAATACGCTCGGTTCGAAATCGGCGATCACCGAGGTGTCGCAGGCGTCGATGGAACTCAAACTGCTCATCGAGCAAATGCGCGAGCAGATCCAGAATTTGGAGTGAAGGATCAACTCGTCTCACACGGAGTTTCAATCAACCTAAAACCCCCTGGAAATGGGGGTTTTTCATTTTTTGTGGTTGCATGTCATCTCACAAGAGCGCACCATTTGTGTGTACCGAAGTGTGTATTTTTTACAAATTCACCATTTAGAAATTAGTACACGCACCCAATGGAAAAGCTTACAGACGAACTCATTGCCGAATGGATCAAAAGCGACCAGCGATTTGAAATGCGCGGCGATGGTGGTGGCTTGTACCTAGGCTTCAGACCCGATCAAAAGCATCCTGTTTGGCTATTCAGGTTTCGCCAATTTGGCGAGCAGCACAAACTTACGCTGGGCAACTACCCTGCCATCTCACTCGAAGCCGCACGGGAACTGGCTCGTAGTTATCGGAAACTGATCGATAGCGATGAGAACGTGATTGCAGCGGTCGGAAACAAACGACGTAAAGATAGCGATCACGAGTTAGCAAGAACTTTTTCTGCTCTGCTCAGAGAAGCTAGCTTACATGGTGCAAAGCGCATGACAGTAACGATCGAATTTGACGGAGAGGAATCATGGGCAAGTTAACGGACATACAAATACGTGCCTGGATCAGAAGCGGTGAGCGTTTTGAAGGTCGATCCGACGGCGATGGCCTCTATCTAAGCTTTCCCGCCAGCGCCGGTTCCCCTGTATGGAAGTTTCGATATCGCTTTGCCGGCAAGCAACGCATTATGAACATGGGGAGCTTTGCCTCGTTGTCATTGGCTAAAGCTCGCGAAACAGCACGGGAACTCTCTGCAAAAGTTGCCCTTGGGCATGATGTCGCTGGCGAAAAGCAGGAGAGAAAACGCGAGGCTATTGAGAAGATTGAGGCAGAGAAAGCTGCTTGGACGGTTAATCAACTATGCGATCAGTTTTATGAGCGGGTTATTTTGCCCAAGTGGAAGCATGCGGACATTGTTCGTCGCCGCATTGAGAATGATATCAAGCCAAAGCTTGGCAAGATGAAAGCCGAAGATGTTAAGCCTCGCGATATTGACGACATGCTCCAGGCTATCGTTAAACGTGGCGCACCAACTGTCGCAAACGATGTGTTGCGTTGGACAAAGCGAATTTTCAACTTCGCCATTAAGCGGCACATTGTTGAGAACAACCCTGCCAGTGCATTTGACCCTTCCGATGCCGGCGGGAAAGAAGAAAGCCGTGAGCGTTGGCTAACGAGCGAAGAAATTATTAAGGTTTTCGCTGCCATGCGCGATATGTTGGGATGCTTCTCAATCGAGAATATGTATGCAATTCGGTTGCTGTTGTTGCTTGCTGTCCGAAAGGAAGAGCTTGTCGCTGCCCCTTGGGCAGAGTTCGACTTGGATAAGGCGATTTGGCACTTGCCTGAGGAAAGAACCAAGACAAGCGCCGCGATCGACATTCCTTTACCGCCGATGGCTGTAGAAACGCTCAAAGAGTTGCATCGATTGGCCAGTGGCAGCAAATATGTATTTCCTGCTCGAAAGATGCAGCACCGCATGATCCCGCATATTGATTTGAACACCCTGAATGCAGCGCTGGCCAAACATATTCGTCCTAAGCTGAAGGACGTCGAAAATTTCACAATTCACGACTTCCGGCGTACAGCACGAACGCATTTGGCTGCGTTAGGCGTCGATCCATTCGTCGCAGAGCGCTGTCTCAATCACAAAATCAAAGGGGTGGAAGGAATCTACAACCGCCATGATTATTTTGATGAGCGCAAGGATGCTCTTTGCAAATGGGCGCAGGTGCTTTCGGCTCTGGAGCAAGGCAAAACCGATTACAACGTAGTTCCCATGAAGAAAAAGGCTGCTGTGGCCTAACGATGTGACAGCGAATCCTTGCCAATCGCTCGGGAAGGCATGTCAGCTAAATAGGTGGCGGGCTTCCAAATTTAATCGCTGCAACAAGCATTGGGAGTGTCGGGGATAGAATGCAGGTATCAAACGGGAGGGGATCGTGGAAGATGTCTATCTAAATACGGGCAAAATTATTGTCCGTGCTCGCTACCTCGAATCTCAGCTTAAAGCTGAAACAGGTAGCAAAGCATGCGGAATACACGATGTTGTATCCGGAATGGCGGATAGCGAAGGTATCGCTACCTCGATAGTCAAGAAGCTGCGGTTTGTTGCGTCAGTACGTAACAATGCAGCACATGACGTCAAATTTGATATCACACCTGAAAATATGAGCGCTTTTAATGCTGCATGCGATGAAATCGAAGCTTACTTTGCTTGGAAAGGGCACGACGAAGATAGGGATACTGTTGTGACCTATGATTCTTTCGCGGGGGTATTTGACCAAATGCATCGCGAATTAGAGGAAGCTCTGGCCCGAAGTAGTGCTAATAATGAGCCTGTCAAAGAGAATAAAACGTTCGTACCCGAATCATCTGTGAAGAAAAATGCCCGCAAGGCGATGCATTTTGGCCTTGAGTTGGCGACCCTGTTCTTTAAGTCACCGTACCGCTAACTCCGGGGGATTTCGTTGTTGATTTTGAAATCGTGGAAAAAATAGGAGGGTAATATTTGCCAGGTGATAAGCGGATTTGCTCAGGCTGTATTACGGATCCATTCCTTCAGGAAACAATAGATCAAAGCCAAGACACTGATCAATCGTGTGACTACTGCGGTGGTGATCGGCCAACGATCGATATGTTTTCCGTGGCCGAGATGTGCGACAGGGTAATTGAGAACTTTTATGAGGTATCAAGCCAATCTGAAGCTGTGATCCACCATGGATGGCCTGCTGATGGCGATGACCTTCGTGATGTCTTGGATTCGCTGCTCGATCTGCCAACAGATGCCGGAGATGATCTTGCTGACCTTCTTCTCGGAATATGGTTCGACTACAGCTGCCACGAACACAGATACGGAGAAGATCCTTCGTTCATTAAAAAATCCAGCCTTGCCCGGACCTTGAGCCATGCCTGGCAGCAAATGGAGGAAAGCCTTCGCCATGAAGCCCGCTTTCTAAATCCCAAAGCTGCCAACCTTCTCGAGGATGTGTTTGGCTCAATACTTAACGATAGAACGTATCAGGGCACCAGTGTAGTGGAGGAATTGGGCACAGGAAGCGCATACGACATTTTGTATCGAGCTCGTGTTTTCCAGACCCTCGATACCTTGGAGAGCGCATTTGAGCACCCCGAGCGTCACTTTGGACCTCCGCCGCCAGGAAAAGGAACGGCTGGTCGAATGAACGCCAAGGGTGTGCCGGTATTCTACGGGGCCACAAAGCCTGAAATCGCTATTTCAGAGGTCCGACCACCGGTTGGCAGCCACGTAGTTGTTGCTCAATTCAAGATTGTTCGCACGCTCAAGGTATTGGATCTTCGGCAGTTAGGTACGGTCCGCCTCAAACCTGAGTCAAGTCTGTTCGATCCAGAAACCATCAAGCAGGCAACCAGAAGGGATTTTCTTCGAGACCTTACCCGTCAAATCGTTACACCGGTTGTGCCAGAACTCGAAGATCATCGGTATGTGGTGACCCAGGCAATTGCTGATTTCCTGTCTACGCATCCGAAGCTCAATCTTGACGGTATTATTTTTCCATCTGCTCAGCTTTCTGATGTAACGGATCAACCCGGAAGCAACGTGATTCTGTTTAACAAAGCATCACGAGTTCTCTATTCTGATGAGCGCTATGGGAAGCGGACTTGCGTTTCCTTGTATGAATATGACGAGGATTCGCCGGATGGCAGACTAGAACCTTCCATTACTACAAAAGAGAACCTTATAGAAAAAGACGCAGATGTTTGGGATTGGGGTGTTTCTGAGCGTTACCAACCGGCCCTGCAACTTGATTTAGATGCAATCTCAATCGTTGAGGTTGAAGGTGTGAATTACAACGTTAGCTCATATGAAGTCGGCCACACAGTTGATAAAACGAAAAAAGGTGAACCGGAGAATGAGCCGGATTTCTAGTTGGCCATGCGTACCGCTTTAGGTAAGCTGATACACCCAACTGCTCGATCTTTACCGATAACGCTCATCACTGAAGAAAGTCTATCTTCGGGGACTCGCATGCGAGCAGTGACCAGTGCGTTATAGATAGCCTCAGCTTGTGCGTTACACCCAATGGCATTGAGAATTAGATTGTCCAGCAGAAGATCAACTGTTGAGAGCAGCCGAAGTATTGGAAAGCGCTCGCCACAAATTCTTCGTGCTTTCCTTTCGTCGATTACAGCGATGCCGCCTACTGCGATGGCGTACGCAATCGTGGCGGCTTCTCCGTCATCTAAAGTACTGGACGCGTTGCCATCAACTAGTGCCTCATAAACGTCCAGGCAGTTTTCAGTCAAGGCCACTGGAGATACTAGGCTTCTGCCGACCAGTTCTTGCAGTAGCTTGGCATCGAGATGGCCGTTTCGAGTACCGCCTTCCAGCTCATCAATTGCATTGTTTGTGACGACCACCATACTAGGCAGCGCGGATATGATTTCGGCCGCTCGATTGGTGGCATTGAGATTGATTGCCACACTTGCATCGATAACCAAAATGGTCTGGTGATCAGTGAGAAAGCTTGACGAGATCATTTGCCTCGCTCTCCTCCATTTCGACGCCATCTAGTAGTTCTCGTATCTCGTGGCGGTCAAGCTGGAGGAGTCTTGCAAGTTGCCCCTCACTGAAAATTTCCTGTTTCCATGCCTCTCGCGCGAGCAAAGAAAGACGCTGCGGAACTAGCTGAAATGCATCTGCAGCATATTGGTTACGATCAGGCAGTGATCCGAGTACTTGTTGTGCCTGTTCATCAGTGATTCCACCATTCGCCGAAAACCAGTCCCAGGTTCCTGCCTTAGCGAGCTTTAGTTCCTCCAGCCGTCGGACCATTGCTTCTCTTGAAATGCCAAACGTGTAAGCGAGCAGAATAACATGGCGGCGCGTTAGGTGAGTTTGGCCTGCGGTGATCTCAGCAAAGCGCTGTCGAATTTCGCGCGCAGGAGAGAGAAAGCACCGCTGGAAAGCATTTGCATATCGTTCCTCTCGGGAGGCGAATAGCTCGTGTTCGGTGTATATCTCTGGAGTCCTGCGAGCAGAAATAAAGTGCCCAAGTTCGTGTGCGGCAGTTTGTTTTAGGCGGGATGGCGGGTGATTCGCATTCAGCAAGATGCTCCCGCCAGTAGCATCATCAAATGCAAACAAGCCTGAAATGCGAGCATCGAGCGGCCGGATATAGACACGAAGCCCCAATTGGAGGCTAAGTATCGAAATAATATCGACGACGGGGCCTGGCCCAAGTCCGAGCCAGTCGCGCAGTTCTTGCGCGTCTTGTTCGGCCTGAGAATAAACATCCCCTGGCAAAATTGGCCTTTCTGGTGGGTAGTTGGACTGCCGAATTACACCGAGGACATTTTCAAGTTCGACCTCTGCCTGAACCAAATTATTCAATAAGCGAGCAGCACCTTCGACCGCTGCATCGGTATGCGGCGCTAGCTTCCTGAAGCGAGGGACCATATCTACATGTATGGCCTCGCGTCGCAGAATTGCATTGGCAGACGTGTTGTAGAGCTTGGTTAGCTTTTGTAGTTCATCTATCCGAATTTTTCTTTTGCCTTGTTCGAGCGCGACAATCGTAGTGCGTGCTACACCAATTGCATCAGCAGCAGCGGCCTGAGTCTGTTTCGTAGCCTCGCGCGCAATGCGAAGTCGTTCGCCGATTTCGGTATCAGTCAGTTTGTTGTTACTCTCAGTCATGATCTCGTTCGTACCCACTTCTTAATGAATGAGTGCGCTCCTAGGGAGTCCACGTAGTGTTTCCATTCCGTAGCGTGGCGTTCAAGCAGGGCCGCGAGCTTAGCCGAGGCCTCATCTCCTGTCAGCCCAAGTGCCGAAGAAAATAGCCTTGCGTGACGTTGAACAACTGGTCTTGCCATAAGACCGTCCATATCCGCTAAGTGATCAAGGTGAAGCACACCAGCAATCGCATACTGCTCATAGGCTGGGTTTATTTTGGTAAAGCCAGGGACCACAGCTTCTCTGAGCGTTGGGGCACTCAGGTTTTCACAGATGTAGTTTTCGGGATCGTCTTCTAGACCGGCTGCGTGGATACTCAAGCGCCGTAGCATGCAGGCAGCACAAATCCCACATTGTCGACGATGACCACCAATAGAGCTCCACTGGCTACTACGCCAGCATGATTTGGTACTTCTCCAGTCAGCGCTACCTGCAATGGTCACAAATTCCCGTAGCGTTTCTCCTTTGGTGGACCAGAGACGAGGAAAGACGTATTTAATAGACTGTCCAAATAAGGCAGTTACGAATAGTTCCATCCGCTTAGTAAAAAGAGGGTGGTTACGATAGTCAGGGTATGCGTGCCCAACTGATATCAAAGCTGGTCCTATAGCACCTTGGCCGCTTTCTGGAATCACGATCTCATCGGCACCACTTAGGTACGCAGCAATACCGCTAATCATCGAGAACTTAAATCCGCGATTACGTGCGCTGGTTTCTTTGTCTTTGCAAGGAATCTGGATTTGGTACGGAACAGCGGCAAATGCTTGGCGCTTGCGCTGACTTTTGGGTAGGTCTGCCCCTACTCGTACGCGTATGAGTTCTTGACCTATTTTGTCACCGACAATAGCTCCGACAGCCAGCGAGTCCATCCCGTCGCTATACGCCAAGATAGTGGAGGCCTTGAAATCGAAATCCAGATGATTTTGCTTGGGAGCAGGGGCTTCTGAGTTTCGTTTTTTGAATGAAATTTGCCATTGGTCACCAGTCAGGAAGCCGATAGCTTCATGGAGTGCACCAAATATCGCGGACGAGTCCCAGTGGTTTGGATCGTGAACGGGAATACGAAGAGAAATATTGCGGCGCCAACCATGACTGGGACGCTTGACGATTCGGTCTCCGAATTCAATTGCTGCAGCCACAACCATCGCATCGAAAACCAAAGGGCTCCACCTTGAAAACGAGTAAGACTCCAGGCCTTCCGTTGAAAAATGAAATATTTCCTCCAGAGCAAAGGCCAAATAGCCAGAACGTGGCCGCTGCCCATCTAGGAGAAAATCGATTTTTCGCTCAGGGATGTACATGTTGGATTTGTTGTTCATAGCGGAGGGCCGGCGTCGATACCGAGATTGCGTGGCAAGCTCTTTATCGTGCTCTGTCTTGCACTACCCGCAAGCATTTCGCCTGCAATATTTTCAAAGTTGCACTGCTGAAAGGCCGCGCCGAGGCGATTACGTACAAAATTTGCATCTTTGCTGCCAGCTTCGCGGAGGTAGTGTTCCTCAATGCTGCGACTGGCATTAAAGGAATAGCCCGCGAGTGCATCCCTAAGCACAATGATGCTAGCAGGCTTCCCCGTTATTCCTGCGTTCAGCGTGTCTATCGCACAGTCAATAAGGGTGTTACCGGCAGATGAGCCTCTACAGGATCCTCGAAGGTCTTCTAGCCTATCGATTTGGGTGTCACTGAAGAAGCTCGCCTGACCCTTGCCGTCGAGAATTTGACAAATTTCCGCCAACGGCGCCTCAAGGAATTCTTTCTTCAGAGCGTGAGCAAATGCCTCTCCTACCTCGTTAACGGGGTAGGCCTCCTTTGCGGCACGTTCTGCTAGGGTCTTCCAGTGTTTTCGTAACGGTAAGCTTCTATGAGGTCCATCGCTCATGATCACCCTCCAATGTCAGATACTTTCTTATTTTTATCTGACAATGTCAACTTCGAATTAGTGCAACAAACCGGGAGTGCGTTTCAGGTATCCATTCGGAAATGGTTTCGTGTTTTAACTTGCATGGAAGTACTGCTTCGTTAGGGATCACAGATATTTTTGGTCATATATCACCTCATTGAGAAGGTGATCGTCTGCCGCAAAACATGACAGATCGGCCATATCCAAGCATTTGGCTGCGCAGCACCTCACTCCTAATCCCGTTCAAATCAGCGAATGCCAGCGATGGTGTTCGCTGGTTTCGTTCGTCCTTTCCTTCACGAGGAGTCAGACAATGAACATTCAATGCCCAAACTGTCGCTCTGCGCGTATCACAACCCGAAATCGCGCCAAAAAGGCTGGTGGCGTCATCGGCACAGTCGGTGGTGCAGCGAGCGGTGCTGTAGGCGCACTTTCCGGTAGTGAGATAGGCATGACCGTCGGCATCGTTGCCGGTCCGCCCGGTATGGTCGTCGGCAGTTTTCTGGGTGCCGTTATCGGTGCCATGCTGGGCGGCACAACCGGTGCTCTGGCCGGTGCCAAATTAGGCGAGGTCGTTGATGACCGCATTCTCGACAACTATCTCTGTCTAGCTTGCCGCTATACCTTCAGCAGCCTACCTGCTGAGGCACCACGTATTTAACCTGCAGCACTGTCAGCAAATCATCCCACCTGACTGGTGGACGTCTGTCTCGTTCTGAGCAGACCAGACTCTCCGTTACTCGCAGTATTCCACTCCTTCGTTGTACTGACCGCCGCTGTTTGTTCCCAGCGGCACTGTCGCGTCCGCATTTTATTGAAAGGAATCACCATGGCACACCTCGTTCAACAAATGGCCTATGTCGGCGCCGAACCCTGGCACGGTCTCGGCAATCATCTTCCCGCAAAACAACCCATCGAAGTCTGGCAAAAAGAAGCCGGCATGGACTGGCAGATCAAGGAAAGTCCGGTCCGCTTCATGGCAGACAGCATTGGCAGTCTGGGCAGCATTAATTCGTTCGAGGACCAAAAGGTGCTCTATCGCTCTGATACCAAGGAAGCCCTGTCCGTGGTGTCTCAGCGCTATCAAGTGGTCCAGCCCCGCGAAGTCCTGGAGTTCTACCGTGATCTGACTGACATCTCCGGCTATGAGCTAGAGACGGCCGGTGTGCTCAAAGGAGGCAAGAAGTTTTGGGCCTTGGCCAAGACCGGTCAATCGACAGCCCTCAAGGGTAACGACCAAGTTAGGGGTTATCTCTTGTTGGCCACGTCGTGTGACGGAAGTTTGGCGACGGTGGCCACCCCGACCACTGTTCGCGTCGTCTGCAACAACACGCTGACCATCGCGGTGAATGGTGCTAGTCAGGCGATCAAGGTGCCGCACAGCACTCGCTTCGATCCGCAAGCAGTTAAGCAGCAGCTCGGCATTTCCGTTTCTCAGTTTGATGGATTTATGTATCGCATGCGCACCCTGGCAGAACGCAAGGTGAAGAGTCATGAAGCGATGAACTACTTCCTGCGCGTGATGTGTGATGTCCAGCCCGGTGCCATCGATCCAGCGGGTCTCGCCAACGAACGCGCCTTGAAACGCGTCCAGGCACTCTACGACGGCCAAGGAAAAGGCGCAGATCTCGATGCCGCCAAGGGAACTGCGTGGGGGTTACTCAACGCCGTGACGGAATATGTGGATCACGAACGTCGTGCCCGCAGCACCGAGTACCGAATCGATTCCGCGTGGTTTGGGCAAGGCGCTGTCATCAAACAGCGAGCCCTCGATACCGCTCTGCAGCTCGTCGCCTAACTCACCGTTTCCGCATTCATCCATCGCAAACGCCCAGTTCAGCTTTTGGCTGACTGGGCATTTTGCATTTCTGGAAGGAGTACAACCATGCAACCACAAGCCGTACCTAATGCCAGTCCGATCAAGAATCGTCCAGCACTCAAGCTGGTCAAAACCAAGGAATTGCCACGGGAAGACTGGCTGGCCGTTCGCAAGCAGGGGATAGGTAGTTCGGATGCTGCTACTGCCATTGGTCTCAACCCCTATCAATCGCCTCTCGAACTGTGGCTCATTAAAACGGGTCGTGATGGTGGATTGCCCAAGGCAGATCCGCACGATGAAGAGAGCCCCCTATATTGGGGAAATATCCTTGAGCCCATCGTCGCCGCCCATTACACCAAGCGCACTGGCAATCGGGTACGGCGCATCAACGCGGTGTTGCAGCATCCTGATCCCGGCCTGCCTTGGATGCTGGCCAACATCGACCGTGAGGTCACGGGTGCGCCAGATGTCCAGATTCTCGAATGCAAAACCGCCGGCATCAATGGCGCTCGCCTCTGGAAGGAAGGCGTACCCGAGTATGTGCAGCTCCAAGTTCATCACCAGTTGGCAGTCACCGGCAAGCAGGCTGCCGATGTCGCGGTGCTATTGGGTGGACAGCATCTGGAGATCCATCGGATCGAGCGTGACGAAGCCCTGATCTCTCGTCTCATTGAGCTCGAACGGCAGTTCTGGCATTTCGTTGAAACCGATACGCCACCACCGGCCGATGGCTCCGATTCGGCCGATATCGCTTTGCGTTGTCTCTATCCAGAAGACAAGGGCCAAACCTTGGACTTCAAGGAGGAACGCAATCTGTCAGCCTGCTTTGCCGATCTGGTAGCTGTGCGTCAGGCGATTGCCGAACAGGAAAAGCTCGAAGCCCAGCTCAAGCAAACCTTGCAACAAGCCATGGGAGAGGCCAGTCGGGCTGATTTCGAAACTGGCAGCGTGACCTGGAAGAAGTCAAAGGACAGCGTGGTCATGGATATGTCTAGCTTGCTCAAGGATCAACCTGATCTGCAACAACGCTATGCCGCGACCAAGCCTGGTAGCCGGCGCTTTCTCATCGTTTGAATTTCAACCCACACGTTGCTCATGCCGACCTTGGTCAGCGTGAGCAATCGGCAATTTTTACAGGAGCCACAAATTATGCTGAAGGGACTTGCTATCACTCCGCCCGTACTGGGTCGGATTTCCATCGGTAAGGTCGTCGAAAAAGCCGGCAAGCGCCTGCCGGAGAAGGACGACCAATTCACAATCACCTCACAGGTGCAAAACAAGGATGGCTGGTTGGTTCATCCGCTTGATGAAGGGCTGCGCAAGGAGCAGGGCGGCAAGATACGGAGCATTCCGATTCGGCTGCTGTTCAACGATCCCGATCTCAATTTTCGGGCCGAGTACAGTTACTTCGACAGAAATACCGGCAGGCCACTGTGCGTTGGAAATGGGGAAAGCTGCAAACGGCAGAGCGAAGATGGGATCAAAAGCCTGCCTTGTCCGTCACCGGATGGTTGCGCACTAGCCAAGGGCGGAAATTGCAAACCCTATGGCCGCTTGAATGTTGCGCTGGCCGACGATGATCCACTGGGAAGTTTTGTTTTTCGGACGACTGGCTTCAACAGCATCCGTACGCTGGCGGCGCGACTGCAGTACTTCCAGGCCATTTCGGGTGATCGGCTGTCCTGCCTGCCGCTGGAGCTGAGGTTGCGCGGCAAATCAACGCGGCAGAGCCACGGAACTCCAATCTACTACGTGGACATCACCGTGCGTAGTGGCCTGTCTGTCGAGGATGCATTGACGGAGGCAAAGCAATTGGACGAGGCTAGGCAGATGGCAGGATTCAACCAAGTAGCGTTGGATGAAGTGGCCCGTCTCGGTCTAGGGAATGGCGCTTTCGAGGAGAGCGAGGAAGATAGCGGCGCGGTCGTGGAAGAGTTTTTCCCGGCCAATTCAGTCACCGAAAACCATGTTTTATCTTCGGATGTGGCAGAAAACTCAGTCGGTCAGCACGAGTCTTCACTTCTTGAAAAGCTTGAAAGAGCAGGCCAACGAGGGAAGTCAGCTTGACCTTTCTGCCTTAAATGGGCGAATTGAATGTCCCTGCTTTCGCCCGGTACTGATCCAGAAAAGCGCTGATTTCCAAGGACAGGATGTCAGCGATCTGGACAAACTCGGTGACGTCCAATCGACGATCACCAGACTCGTATTTCGATACGTAGCTTTGTGGCTTGCCGAGCTTGGTCGCAACTTGCACTTGCGTCATTCCAGCATCTTCACGAGCTTGCGTGAGCAATTCTCGAAAGATCGTGTATTGACGGGAGTGGAGCGACTTAACCATGACGTCACGGTAATGCTCGCTTGAGAAATATCCCGATATGGGATATTTTGCAAAAATGCAAACGTGCTCATGCCAATCCCCTAGTTATCTGCAATTTGTCGTTCTTTGTGCCCTCAATGCTTGTCAGAAATGGGCCCTTGAATTTCAGAAAGGTATGTCATGTTCAACCAATCCCCGCTTGAAACACTGGCCTCGTTCGCTATCACCTTTGTTGCTGGCGCTATTTCCGTGCTCGCTGTGTCGGCCTACGGGAAATGGATGAAGCATCAGGTGTAGCTGGCTGCTACTACCCCAATTTCGGCGGTATCGAGAAGCAACGAAGCAGTGAGTTGCTAATCCCCGTTCATTGAAAGGAATGATTTTGAAAAAGTTATTTTGCATAACCGCTGCCGCCTCGATACTCGCGGGCTGTGGTGGGCCCAATCTGAATTGTGACGATGCTGAATTCAAGGACCAGGTTGTCGATCATTACAACCGTACGGTTTTGGAGAGCATCAAGAAAAGCTTGGTTTCAAGTGCAGAAGGGGTTCTCGAAAACCCTGTCGATGCCGTGAACAAGGATGTCTTTGGAAAAATCGCAGGCATTCGGTTGTCCGACGTACGTCAGCTCTCTCAGAGTAGCGAAAGCAAAGAAGCTATCTGCTCTGCGAATTACACGGTGACTGTCGATGGCCAGGAATTCAAAAATACGATCAGATACAGATTGGAGTATCTGCTTGATTCGAAGAAGACCTCGGTTCATGTGTTCAATGACGATACCGGGAACGTGTCGCTCACTATTGGCAAGGCGATTGTTAAATACGCCGACGCATTTCGGTCGGCGAATACAGAAATTCGCATGCAGCGTGAAACGAAGCGTATTGACGACTTCAGCGCGATCGAGAGCCTCTATGTCAGCGCCAAAGAGTCGGCGGAGAAGCCGTATGAACAATGCCTTGATAAAGTAGATGGTCTTGAGGCGAGAAGTCGATGCGAAACCAGTCTCGTCGAGAACAAGTACAAGATTTATCGCGATTTGATTGGCGCACTGCCCTCTAAGCTTGATCAATGCGTCAACATGCGAGCCTTCGCGTTGTATATGGAGAATGAAGGCAAATCCAGAAGTGATCAAAAGCCTTTGTTGTCCAGCGACATCAATCAATGGAAAGAGGAGTGCAAGCGGTCCTCCTGAGTGTGCTTTGATGCCCTTCTTTGCTATGCGCTACGTCGGTTGTGCCAAACGGGAGAACTTTAGAGGCACAAGCTGAGTAACGGCAACTGATGGAAATACGGCAAGGGGACTTCGGTCCCCTTGTTTTCATTGAGCTTGTTTTTTGGTTTGAGATATTGTTTTTCGAGCGAATTGGTTTGTTTAGCGCAGAACGAATGACCGTGCCTCAAGTCACGCACCATCTGTAAGACAACAATCATTTGCTAACCAATACTTCCTGATTGTAGGTTTAGCCGAACCAGGTCGGCAACATTACTGACGCCGAGCTTGTCCATCATCCGGGCCTTATGAACCTCAACCGTGCGTGGACTGATACCCAGTTCGGCGGCGATTTCGCGGTTGTGCAGGCCCGCCACGACCCGATCCATCACCTCAAGTTCGCGGGGCGTCAGCGTGGATAGCAGGCGTTCCACCTGGTCCCGGTTCATCACGGCGACGACTTTGGCCTGTTGTCTGGAAAAAGCATCGGCAATGCCGGCCAGCAACTTCTTGTGGTCGATTGGCTTTTCCAGAAAATCGATTGCGAGTGCCCGAAACGCCTCGCGCGCCGACGCCACGTCGCCATGCCCGGTCATGACGATTACCGGCAACTCGCTTCCCAGCCCGGCCAGATGTTTCTGCAGTGCCAAGCCGTCCATGCCCGGCATTCGGATGTCGAGCAGCACACATCCTTGCCATTCCTTCCTGTAGGCCTTCAGGAAGCTCTCCGCATCACCAAAAACAGCCACCCGGTAGTCTTGAATACCGAGCAGCAAACTCAGCGCATCGCGCACGGAAGGATCGTCATCGACGATAAAGACGGTCAGGTTATTAGACATTTTTCACAGACTCATGAATGGGCAGAACGAGCTTGAAGATTCCGTGGTCGGCCACTTCCCCCCAGAGCGTGCCGCCATGGGTTTCGACGATGGCACGGCTGATCACCAGCCCCAGGCCAAGCCCGCTGGATTTTGACGACTGGAAAGGCTCGAAGAGCGTGCCGGCCACCTTGCCGGAGAGACCCGCTCCCGTATCCTCGATAACGACGGAGACGCGGGAGCCCGGCAGCAACTCGCTGTTCAGGCTGACGATACGTTGCACGCAGTCGGCCTGACCTACCGCATCAAAGGCATTGGCCAGCAAGTTGCGCAACACCACTTCCATCTGCAAACGATCGGCCAACAGCACTGCCTCCGGGATTTTCCCGACGTTGAAGGCAATACGCTGTGCGCTCGCTTTCTCCCGATAATGGCGAATGGCCTGATCGACGATCTCAGACAAGCGGACTGACTCCAGCTTGGTGGCACCGGTCCGGAAGAAATCCCGCAATCGCCGAACCACTTCCCCGGCCCGTCCAGACTCCAGCAACATGCCGCGAATGGCCGCATTGAGTCGTTCGCCCTGTTCGCCTCGTTCTAGCAGCATTTCGCAGGATGAGGCATAGGCGGCCAGGGCAGTCAGCGGCTGATTCAGTTCATGTGCCAGGGCGCCGGCCATCTCACCGGCCGCCGCTAGGCGTAGCGTCTGTTTCAGTTCGTCACTGGTGCGGCGTTGTTCATCGACCACGCTGCCAATGAAGAAACCGATCAGGGCCATGGCCAGCGACAGCATTTGCAATTCGGCCAGGGTGACCGCGCTGTAGTTGAGCGTCTGCACGGCAGCGACGACCTCAATTTGCAACAACGAAGCCGAGAGGATCGCACCGGCCATCCCTTGCCGGGCTGAAGCCCAGATGATCGGCAGGAAGAGTAGATAGAACAACTTGAAACCACTGTCGTCGCCGAGGTCAAAAGCTACCCACAGGGCGAGCAGGCTGAGAGCGACGTAGCCTAGCGTTTCCCAGCACAGGATGGATGATCGGAGCAGGACGCGTCCCCGCTCGCTGCTCAACCACCAGAACAGCGGCATCGCCACCGTGATCCCCACGCCGTCACCCACCCAGAATTGCAGTACGCCAGCCTGCCATCCTCCGGCAGGTAATAAGCCCAGAAGATGCAGGCTGGTCAGATAAAGCAGGCTGATCAACAGCGTTCCACCAGCGATCGGTACGATCCACGCGAGAAGGGACACCCGGTCATCCAGCAGGTTGGAAGGCACCAGGCGACGGCGCAGATATTCCCCCAGGGCGATGTAGCCGGCAGCGAGAATCAATGCGGATACAAGGCTGGCCCACCAGGACTGGGGAATGCCGCGCACCAGCCATTCGCTTAATACGACGGTACCGATCAGTGGCAACCATCCGGCTGAGCCTCGGCGCAGCAGGAAGACCAGCCCCAGTGCCGGCGCCGGATTCCACGGCGTAATGTTCAGGCCATGCAAGGGATGGATGAAGCTCGCCGCATCGAGTGCGATGTAGAGTGCGGCGAAACTTACGTGCAGAAAGAGCGTATTCACAATGGGTCTATCAATTGGGTGGGTAACGACCAGCCGCCAGCGTGGCCCAGATGAAGATGCCGTAAATGCCGAACAATAGCAGGCAGCGCTGCCGGGGAATAACTCCGCTGCGATTGGGTGGCAGGCGTAGTAAAGCGGCTATTCCGCAAACCAGGGTCACGGCGATTTCCTGCAAGGGTAAGGTAATCGGATGGAGGGTGGCGGCGACACCCACGATGGCCAGTCCGTTGAACAGGTTGCTGCCGATCAGGGTTCCGACGCCGATATCGTCGTGTCCGCGCAGCCGTGACAGGATAACGGTCACCAATTCCGGCAGCGAAGTGCCGATGGCGACCACCAAGGCGCCGATCACGTAGGTATCGATTCCCAGTGTAGCGGCAATACCCGTGGCACCCATCACGAACAGGCGACCGGCAGCCATTAAGGCCCCCAACCCCAAAGCGCCGAGTCCGAGCGTGGTCAGCGTGCTTGAAGCCGGCGATGAATGCGCTTCGAAAGACTCATGACGACGTTGCAAAGTTGCACGAACGATCAGTCCGAGCCATGTTGAGAACAGCAGAAGGAGGATCAAACCGTCCGCACGGGACAGCTGCCCATCCAAGGCGAGTATCAAGGTCAGTAGCGGTGCCAGAAGCGCCAGTTTGAAATCTCCCCGGAAATCCTCGTTGCTTGGGCGTATGGGGCCGAACCACAAGGCAATCCCGAAGATGAGGGCAATATTGACGACATTGCTGCCGAGTGCATCCCCCAAGCCGATTTCCGGTTGCCCCGAGAGTGCCGCCATCGTCGAGACGGTAAGTTCTGGAGTGGACGTGGCAAAGGCGGCGATGGTCGTAGCTACGAGCGCATTGGGTACCTGGAGCCGCTTGGCTAACGCAATAATGGCCTTGAGGAAGGCTTCTCCGCCGATTGCCGCCAGCCCAACGGCTGCGATGATGGCGACAAGATCGAAAACCGCGATCGGCATGACATGTCCTGACATGGTTCACCCGGCTCCCTCTTGGAACCGGAAGGAATAATTTAACCGAGGCTGCGCAATAAGGCAGTGAGGAGGTCGCGTAGGTGAAACCCGTACGCGCCTCCCGAATTATCGTGAGCGCTGCGGATGGCTATAGTCAGTGCCATCCATAGCCCCTCTGAAATCATGTCCAGCGCCGTCGTCTCGACCCCCGAAATCATTGCTGCCGCGATCTTCGCCATCGCCGTTCTGCATACCTTCTCGACCAAATTCTTCGCCCACCTGGCGCACGTGCAACCGCGTCACGCCGGCTTGTGGCATTTGCTGGCAGAGGTTGAGGTGGTCTTCGGATTCTGGGCCTTTGTGCTGGTTGCGGCGCTTTTCTGGCTTTCCGGCAAGGATGCGGCTGTCGACTATCTGGAGGCGCGCAATTTCACCGAACCGATGTTCGTCTTCGTGATCATGGTTATTGCCGCCAGTCGCCCGATCCTGAATGTCGTCATGACAACTGTACGTCTGATCGCCTCGATGATTCCGATCCAGCGGGCGGTGGCGGTTTACTTCCTCTGCTTGTCAGTTGTGCCGATGCTCGGTTCGTTCATTACCGAACCGGCCGCCATGACCTTGGCAGCACTGATGTTGCGCGATAGCTATTTCCAGCAACACCTGTCGAATCGGCTCAAGTACGCCACGATCGGCTTGTTGTTCGTCAATATTTCCATCGGTGGCACCATGACCAATTTTGCTGCGCCGCCGGTCCTGATGGTGGCCAGCAAGTGGCAATGGGATAGTTTGTTCATGCTTTCCCATTTTGGCTGGAAGGCTGCTTTCGCAGTCTTTGTGAATGCCGCCGTGCTGACCTGGTTTTTCCGGCATGAGATTGCCGCAAAGGGTAAGGCGGATGGTGCAGCCAATCAACCTCATGTCCCGAAAACCGTCGCCGGCATCCATCTCCTGTTCCTGGTCGGCGTCGTTCTGTTCGCTCACCATGCCGTCGTATTCATGGGGCTTTTCCTGTTTTTCCTGGGCTATACCGAGGCCTACAAGCAGCATCAGGACCGACTGATTCTCCGTGAGGGCTTGCTGGTCGCTTTCTTCCTGGCCGGACTAGTGGTGCTTGGTGGATTGCAGCGATGGTGGTTGCAGAGTGCGCTAACCGGTGTCGAACCGACGGTGCTTTATTTCCTGGCCACCGCCTTGACGGCGATCACCGATAACGCAGCGCTGACTTATCTGGCATCGCTGGTGGAAGGTGTCTCGGCGGAATTCAAATACGCCATCGTCGCCGGCGCCGTGACGGGCGGCGGCCTGACCATCATTGCCAACGCGCCCAACCCGGCGGGTGTTGCCATCCTGAAGTCGAGTTTCGACGATGAATCGGTAAGCCCGCTGGGCTTGTTCCTGGCTGCTCTGCCACCAACCTTCGTCGCGATCTTTGCATTCATGGTGTTGTGATGGCCGAAGAAAGCCTGATTCTTCGTTCCCCCTACCTGCAATGGTTGCTTGCGCATCTATTCCCGCGTCTGCGTGAATGGTCGGTGCAGGAGTGGCCGGCGGTTCTGGGCAAGGCACGGCGGATGGAGTTTGACCGACTGGAGCAGATCGCCACCTTGGCGGGGGTCATTGTGGTGGCCTGGCAGGTTGAACCAGTCGCGTCGCTCGGGGCATCGGCACTCATTTCCTATTTGCTGCAGTTCGTCTATCTGGCGCCCGTGCTGCTACTTGTACTGGGGCCTTTCTTCGTACGCCGAATCCGACGAGGCTTGAATGAGGCAGTGCGAAACCGGGGTACCGGCGCTGAGGCAAGAGATGGTCAGCAATAGCCTGATCCTTCGTTCGCCTTACCTGCAATGGCTACTGGTTCAGCTATTTCCAAAGTTGCGTCTGTTTCCGGTCCGCGAATGGCCTGCCGTCCTGAGCAAAGTTCAAGAAGCGGAGTTCGATCAATTCGAGCGTATTGGCATTATTGCAGCGGTGGTGATTTCGGCCTGGTTTCTCCGGCCGGCAGCGGATGCGGAAACCACCGTGCCTTTTGCCTTCCTCTCGCAACTGGTGCTGTCGCTACCACTGCTCCTGATTCTGGCCGGTCCATTTTTCTTGCGCCGGATTCGGCGATGTCTGGATGCCGAAGCCAAGGCCAAAGCTTTGCACGACGGGATAGCGAACTCATCCCAGAAAGGGAACTGACATGGGGAATCTTGCCATCATGAAACACCTGAGTCCTGACCACCCGGCCAAAGCCCTGGTCCGCTTGCTCATCCCGATCGATGCCACCGATGAGTCCCGCTGGGGGCTCGCGTATGCCTCGCGCCTCGCCAGGGCCGGTGTTCAGGTGGAGGTCTGTCTGCTGTTCGTTGCCGAGCCCGTTCGAAACTGGGAGGTTTTGCGCTTCTACACCGAAGACGAGGTACGCAAACACTTTCAGGAGCGTTCGGCGATTTTCCTGGGCGAAGCTGAGAAAATCCTTTCCGAGGCCGGGATCACCAGTCGAACCTATTTCCGCGAAGCAGATGCCGTAGGCGGCGTAATCGACATGGCCGAAGAACTGAACTGCTCGGAAGTCGTCGTGCCGAGGACGCACTGGCTAGGGCTCTTCCCTTCCGGGCTGGGTCCAAAACTGATTAACCGACATTGCACCATCCCCGTCACACTGATCAACGCGGATGGCTCTACCGAAGTTTGACCGACCACGATTCCCTCGTGGAGGAAGTTTTTGAGGCGGGCAACCGCCTCCTTTTTTTATGAACCACAGTTTTTTAGATATAGCCCGGATTCAATGGCGGCGCCTGTTGGCACCTCTTGATCCGATCTTGTTTGCACTCGCGTTCGTGCTGCTGGCCTACGCCTCAGTCATTCTTGTCAGCGCTTCGCCGCAGCGCCTCCAGGCACATGCACTGAACCTTGGCGTGGCTCTCGTCTGTCTGGTGGTCGCTGCGCATACGCCGCCACAACGTTTGAGGGCTATGGCCCCTTGGCTATATCTGGTCGGAATTGTATTGCTGGTCGCCGTAGCGCTATTTGGTGATGTGTCGAAAGGCGCCCGCCGCTGGCTCAACCTTGGTTTTGCCCGGGTGCAGCCATCAGAGATACTGAAAATTGCCATGCCACTTATGCTGGCCTGGTTTTATCACCAGCGCGATGCGGTTGCGAGCAGTCGTGATCATGCCTTAGCGCTGCTCATGCTTATCGTTCCAGTGCTACTGATTGCCCGTCAGCCGGACCTCGGAACAGGAATATTGGTTTTTCTGTCCGGATTTTTTGTGTTGTTCTTCGCCGGAATTCCGTGGAAATGGATCGCTCCATTGGTGGTCGCTGGTATCGCACTCATCCTGACGCTTCTGATCTTCGGGGATACGCTGTGCCAAAAGGACTATGCCTGGCCGTTGCTCAAGGAGTATCAGAAGCACCGGGTTTGCACCATGCTGAACCCAACCTCCGATCCGCTGGGTAAGGGGTTTCACATCATCCAGTCAATCATTGCTGTGGGCTCAGGCGGTCTCTGGGGAAAAGGCTGGGGCATGGGAACCCAGGCGCAACTGGATTTCCTTCCCGAGCGGCATACCGATTTCATTTTTGCCGTGCTTGCCGAAGAGTTCGGGCTGGCCGGGGCTTTGACGCTGCTGGTGTTGTACCTGTTGGTGATTGCCCGTGGCCTGAGTATTTCAATGGGAGCCAAGGACCGGTTTGGTCGATATCTGGCCGGAAGCCTGACCTTGGGGGTATTTGCCTACGCTTTCGTCAACATGGGCATGGTGACAGGCCTGCTGCCTGTCGTCGGCGTACCGCTGCCGTTCGTGAGCTACGGCGGTACCGCGCTTGTCATCTTGAGCATTTCTCTCGGCATGCTGATGTCGGTTGCCAGCCAGAGAACGCTTGCCAAAAAGACTGTTTAGGGAAGGACAGACCATGCGCTTTCGGCGGCGAAAAAAACAGGATGATCCGGAGATAAATCTGGTGGCGATGATCGATGTGTTGCTTGTTCTGATCATCTTCCTGATGCTCACGACGACGTATACCAAGTTCTCGGGAGCGAAAATTGATCTGCCAATGGCGGAACGGAGCGTGCCACCTGCAAAGCCAGAGTCAGTTGAGATAAGCATCTCGATTTCTGGAACACTGTTTGTCAATACAGAAGCGCTACCTGACAGCCGCATTGAAACAGTCGCAAGCGCCCTGAAATCGAACGCTGGCAATAACGCGGATGCCATCATCGTCATCAATGCCGATGCGAAAGCACCGCACCAAAGTGTTATCGATGTGATGCAGGCTGCTCAATCGGCTGGATTTGCTCGTATTTCGTTCGCCACTCAAAACGGAGTTCGCTAAGTAAATAGCCTTTCACAGTTCACTGATTCGCAGCTTTTTTCCGGAAACGCATGCGGCCAGTTCAGGATTCCTTCATGTTCATCGCCATAGGCTGACTGGCGGATCAGTGACGACTGCTTGCAGGATGTCGCTACGCGATATGAAACCCACCAAGTTTGAACTTTGATCAATGATTGGAACACCGGCGACCCCGTGGCTAAGCATCACGGCGGCAATTCGACGAATGTCGGTTACGGCTGCGGCAGCTATGACGGGCGAGGTCATCACATCGCGCACCTGGCGGCTTAATGACTCAACAACCCGGCCCGCATCGATATTGATACCGGTTAACAGGTCCCGTTCGCTGACGATGCCGACCAACCTTGATCTATCGTCCATAACCGGAGCCTGATGGATGCGATTTTTGCTCAATACCTGCCAGGCGTATGCAAGGGAATCGCCGTCAGAAAGGGTAATGACCGCACGTTGCATGATATGGCCAGCGTGATAGAGAGGCCCACGCTCTATGTCTGGGGGAAGCATCCTGCGGTAGGCGGTTACAGCAGCCTGTTGTGATGGTGTACTCTTGAGTTCGAGGGCCAAGGCACTATCGTCGCGTACAATCTTTGGTGTCGATTGAATCCTATCAAGGGCATGAATGCGGTCCATTTCCTCCAGCGTTCCACTGAAGGTCACACCTGTCACTCCATAGACGGTGAACATGATCTTTCATCCTCGTCGACTGCCTAAGAAAGGTCCGGATGTTTGCCTTTTACGCAGATCACCGGGACATTCGCCATTACTTGAATTGCATCGAAATATGACTCACCCGATAATTTTTAGTATGGCTCAGGTAACAACTGGATTTCCAGTTTTCCCTCCTTGCCGGTCTTGGTTTGGCTGTTCTTGAAGCGCTAACGAATCATAAAAACCCACTCTTGGCACAACAGAGCAAGGCCAGAACAGACCCTCTCACTCAACCAGCTTCCAACACTTCTGCTCCATGCCGTTGGCGCAGCTTCAACTGTTTTTTCTTTTTCCTTCCGGCCAAAGCCGAAGGCGTTTCAACGAATCGGAAAAATATTTCAGCAGCAACAATACTCGCTATGAACGCTACAAGTAGGCCAATTGCCGCTTCGGTCGGACCAGTCCAATTGAGCTTCGCCCATAGTGTCGCCACCAAGAGAAGGACAGGAAAGTGAACCAGGAAAAGGCTATATGAGATATCTCCCAATCGGCGAACCAAACCGAACTTGACGGGGAGTTTGTTGTGACCAGTCGTTTCGGCAAGAAAGACAATCAGGCCCACCGCAGAAGCGATACCAAGTCTCCAGCGCCATTCATACAACATGGCGACAAGGAGTAATAGCAGATAGAGCCAGAATTCGAGTTTCAATCCAACCCGCTCCCGGCTACGCTGAATGACGACACCGAAGAAGAAGTACGGGAAAAAGTAGAGAAACCAGTTATCCCACTGTTCATCCAGATTGAAGTAGAACAGCGAAGCGATAGAGATGCCCCATCCAAGAAGGCCGCACAAGTCGACTTTTCGATGAATGATGGAATCTCGAATCCATAGCAACACGACATAGGCGAAGCACATCTGAAAGTTGATGCAGACAAACCACAGCCCAGCCGAAAGTTGCTCATAGCCAAGCACTCCTTGCAGGAAGAAGAGGTGGGCAAGAAACTGGGGGATGGATATCGGCTGGCCGAGGACTTCATCGGGAACCCACCCTCTCGCTAAAGTTAGGATGGGGATTGTCATTACAATCACGGCAACATAGGGTATGCCCAGCCGGAGATAGCGGCTCACCATGAATGCACTCACACCACGTAGCGTCCATTTGTGATGGGCCAGGCTGCGAGCCAGTACATACCCGCCGATCACGAAAAATACCTGGGTTGCCCTGGCATGCTCTTGCAGCCAATCCAGCGGATCGCCGAGAAGCGGCGACGCCCATTCGCGAAGTGGGGGATAGATGGCATAGTGATGCCAAAGAATTGTGATGGCTGCAACAGCTCGAAGGAGCGTGATGAGTGAAAGGCTCTCCCCGTTTTTGCTGTCTGCTTGCCGATACTTTTGTTCAGAACTGCCGAGTAAGAACAAGCCACACCCTTTCCGTACTGCTTTGTTTCGAATCGAAGGGCGGAATTTTAGTCAGGTGGGGTTTTGGAAGCTATGCGGGCGAGCCGTAAGTGAATCACTTATCCCCAAGCAAATGAACATCAAAGTGTCGTAATGACTAAACCTAAAGCCACCACTACCGCTCCGATCAGTCTTCGACCCCAGTCTTGGCGTTCCTTGAACCACGTTAGCGAGATGATGCAGGCAATCACGATGCCGCCGTTCGTATAGGTGACAACTTCCGCTGACGGGAGAGTTCGCATCGCATGAATGACCAGTGCGTAAGCTGTGCCAATGCATAGCCCACCAACGAGCATGGCTGTCGTGTTGATTCGCTTTTCTGGCACCCAGTGCCCGGTTTTCTGCTTCATCGTCCACGAGATGCTGAGCCAGGCAGCAAAGTAGCCAATCGACACAAAGCCGATCAGGCCGTCAAATCCGGGAACGCTTCCTGTAGCGGCTTTGTCGCTCAATGAATAAATGCTGGTCGCCAGCATCGCCACGAAAGCCCATGGCAGTGCTTTTCGGTCGGCAGCATTGCGCAACGCACTCCAGGACAGTAGCCAGAGCCCGATAACACTGACGCCGATCCCCAGCCAAACATTGGTACTTAGTGACTCTCCCGTGAGCAGCACACTCCATAGCGCTATTAGTAGCGGCGAACTGCGGACCAGCGGATAAACCAGTGCCACGGGTGCGTGTTCGTACGCCTTGCGCAAGCCCCAGAAATAAATCACGTTGGCTACCGCCGACATGGCCAGCAACCCAGCAAAAGTCGGCGTCCACGTGACGCTGGCAATCAGGGCTGGAAGCCCGATTGGGCCGAGCAGGAGCAGATGCGCCAACAGCACCCACCACAACGGAAAGGCATCAGCGGGCTGTCGTCGGGCAATGAGATTCCAGGTCACGTGCATGCCCACTGAAACCGCCACAGCGAGCATCGCTTCACTCATTCCCGGCGCCCAGTTCAGCCACTTCGCCATCGGTGGCTATCGATACCCCAAGCGGCAAAGGCAAACCATCGTTGGACAACTGCCAGTCGTCGAAAGTATGTCCGATATGGGTCAGCCAGGCATGGTTTGGCCGCAGGCGATCGATGATGTCCAGTGCCGCCTGCCAATCGTTGTGATTTTTAGGCGTACTTCCCGGAGGAAACGAGCAATCGATGGCCAGGTCATGCGCGCCCCAAGCGCACAACCATTCCTCCGTTTTGGGTGGCAAGCCGAGGGTATCGGTCAGGTAGGCAAAGCGGCTACCATCAGGCCCTTCTATGGCGTAGCCGACGGTCGGTTTTGAATGGATCAGTGGCAGGGGTGTTAGGCGACAATCGCCCACCTGAAAACTTTCGAATTTCTCGGCTGTATTGAATCGCAGCACGCCGGGATTACGATACAGGTCGGCACAGCCCTCCGTATCGGGTGGCCCCCAGACCTCGATATCCTGTCCGACGCCCCAGCGAATGTGAAATAAGCCTTGCACATGATCGGGATGGAAATGCGTCAGTGCAATGGCGTTCAGACTGCCTGATGGGAAGCGATGGCCGAGATCCATCAGACCCGCATCAAGCAGAATGCAGGTCGTCCCGGTTTCGATAAAGGCGCAGCACGGTTGCCGAGTAGCGCCAGGTTGATCGGTGGCCCGCTTACAAGCGCGGCAAGAGCATCCGTACAGTGGAACACCACCAGCCGCACCAGTCCCGAGAAAGCTTATGCGCATGCCAACGCTCTGCTGTGCGACTGAATCAAACTGACCAGCGCATCACCGGCCGTATCGAGTGAGCTTTCATTGCGGATAATTTCCGAGAAGCAACCACGAAGCCGTAATTCCCGATTACGTTGCAGACGCTGCTCGATTTCTTCCGGTGTTTCGCGGGAACGGGCACTGAGGCGATCACGCAAAGTCTCCTCGGAGACTTCAATCAACACCGGAAGAAGTTCCGGATAGCGTTGGCGTGCTGAAGACAAATACTCTCGTGAACCATTCACTACGACCGTAACCCCCTTAGCCAACCATTGATTGATCTCGATACCGATACCGTAGCGGAGGCCATGGCTTTGCCAATGCAGTGCAAACAAGTTTGACTGGTTACGCGCGGCAAACTCGTCCGGGGACAGGGCGACGTGGTTTTCTCCGCCGGCATCCGCCAGACGGGTAATGTAGCGGTGGGCAAAACAGATGCCGGGGTGCTTCGCCAGTTTTTCGCGGGCGTATTGCATCAGGCTGTCCTTGCCACTGCCCGATGCGCCGACGACATAGATCAGAGGGGCTTTCACTGGACGGCTCCTCAGGCGTGGTCAAAATGCGCGGTCAAGGCCGGCTTGCCGCCAGACCAGACCCGCTCGGCCTGCGGCAAGCCCCCCAACTGCTTGACGGCGATCAGGTCAGCGCGTTTGCCCACGGCGATTTCGCCGCGATCCGACAATCCGGCAGCGCGTGCCGGATTGCGGGTGACCAGCGCAACCGCCTGTGGCAACGTGATGCCGGCCAGTTCCGGCAGGCGCATGACGGAAGGCAGGAGTGCCGCCGGTGAATAGTCGCCGCACAAGCAATCGGCTACCCCGGCTAGCACGGCATCAAGGGCGCGCATGTTGCCCGATTGCGATTTGCCACGCAGGATGTTGGGTGCGCCGAACAAGGTGGAAAGTCCTTGTGCCTGCGCCGCCTGAGCCGTCTCCAGATTGATCGGGAACTCGGAGACAACAGCCCCCAGCGCCTTGACGGCAGCGACCTTGGCCGGCGAATCGTCGTCATGGCTGGCAATGGCGACACCCAGCGCACGCGCTTCATCGGCCAGCGTTTGCATGCGGCCCAACGCACCCTGAGCCGCATCGGCCTTTCGTTTGAGAATGTCGTCGAGCGCCGCTTCGTCTGTTTTGTAGGTCTTGGCAAGATATTGGCGGTAGGCCTCGACATCCCTGAATTGCCCCTGGCCCGGGCTGTGATCCATGAAAGAAATCAGGTGGGCCAGCCCATCGGCCAGAAGCGCCGACAGATAAGGTGGCGCCGTCTCGTCGGTGATCTCGTAGCGCGCGTGAACCCGGTTGTCGATCAAGGCATGCGGCTGCCAGTCATGAATGGCGCGGGCAATCTCGGCGGCAAAGGCATTATTCCTGACACCCAGTTCATGATTGGCGAAGGAAAGGGCATGAAAAACCGTGGTGATACCAGCGGCAGCATTGCGTTTGTCCGCCTGGGCACAGGCGAAATCCAGCGGAAAATGTACGCCAGGCCGGGGTTCAACTTCTTTCTCCAGCGCGTCGCAATGCAGGTCGATCAGACCGGGCATCAGGATGCGGCCGGCGAGATTCATTTCCAAGGCGCCGGTTGTGGTTTCAGGGTCAATGGCGACGATCCGGTCGCCTTCGATCAGTACGGCAAGATCGTTGCGGGTTTCATTGGCCAGCACGACGCTGGCGTGGGTTAGCAGAATACGGTTCATGATGCACAAGTCTCCAGAAGGTCGGACACAGCAACGGGCGGCGCCAGTTCGGTCACACGGTCGCCAAGTCGGTGGACCAGGTCGGGATGATGAAAAATGGCGAGCATGGCAACACCCTCGCGCTTGATGGCTTGCAGCAAATCCACCACGCGGTCCGTTGTTGCGGGGTCGAGACTCGCGGTCGGTTCGTCAAGTAGCAGCAGCCGTGGGCGGGCGATCAAGCCTCGCGCCAGATTGATGCGCTGCTTCTCTCCACCTGAAAAGGTTGCTGGCGGTACTGCCCACAGTCGCTCGGGTACATTGAGCAGTGACAGCAGTTCGCGGGCCTTGGCGAGTGCTATCTCCCGGGTTTCTCCACGCGTAATCAAAGGCTCGGCAACGACATCGAGTGCCGATTTGCGTGGCAGGCAGTGAAGAAACTGCGTCACAAAGCCGATTTCGGCATGGCGCAACTGGAGCATCTGGTGCTCCGAAACCTGGGCCAGATCAATCCGGTGCCCCCCGATATCCTGGTACAGAATGCGTCCGCTACTCGGCAAGTAGGTGCGATAAACGCACTTCAACACCGAGGATTTGCCGGCCCCGGTCGGGCCGACCAGTGCCGTCAGTTGCCCGGCATGAACGGATAGATCGACGTTGGCGCAAGAGGGGATGAGCTTGTTCTGGTCATGCAACAGAAAATGCTTGCTCAATCCCTCGATTTTCAGAATGGCTTCCATGGCTAGTTCCTCACAAAGCGGATGCCACCAGCCGCTGCGTATAGGCGTGCTGGGGATCTTCAAGAATCTGATCGGTCAGGCCGGTCTCGATGATGCGGCCGTACTTCATGACAATCGTTCGTCCGGCCAGCAGGCGAATGACGCCAAGGTCATGAGTCACGACGATCATGGCCGTGTTCAACTCCTGCTGGATTTCAAGAATCAGGTCGAGAATGCGGGCCTGCACCGACAAATCCAGGCCGGTCGTCACCTCGTCGAGATAGAGCAAGGGCGGTTGTGTCGCCAGCGCCTTGGCGATCTGAACCCGCTGCTGCATCCCGCCGGAAAACTTCTTGGGCGATTCGTCCATCCGCTCCGGGAGGACTTCGGTGCGGGCGAGCAAGCGACGCGCCCGATCGCGGATTTCACCGTAATGGGTGTGATCGCTCATCAGCAGACGTTCCGCGATGTTGCCACCCGCCGAGACGTTGAAATTGAGTCCCAGGTGCGGGTTTTGATAAACCATGCCCAGCCGGTGATTGCGCAGCCAACGCTGCTCGGCCGCGTTCAGGGCAAACAGGTTCCATTGCCGTGCTTCATCGAAGACGACGGCTTCTCCGGCACTCGGCGCATCGTCGAAATAAAGCGTTTTGACGACAGTTGATTTGCCGCTGCCAGACTCGCCCATGATGCCGAGAATTTCGCCTGCGTGCAGGTCGAAACTCACGCCATGCGCGGCAACGACCGAACCGCATTGCGGACAGATGTTGGTATCCGCCTCGGGGCCTGTGTTTTCTATGCAAGCGGGGCAGCCTCGACCATGAATCTTGGTCAGGTTGCGGACTTCCAGGATTTTTTTCATGCACTCACCTCGTGTGCCGGCTCAGCCAGTCGTTGGTTGCAGTAGTCGGAATCCGAGCACTGCCACGTTTTGCTGCCGTCATCAGCGATCAGTTCATCAAGGAAGCTGTTCGTCGCACCGCAACGGCAACAAGGGCGACGGCTGCCGTGTTCGTCACGGAAATCCTCGGTCCTGAATGGCACGTCGTCGAACACCAGCGGCTCCGCCACGCTATAAGGTGGGACGGCATAGATTTTCTTTTCCCGTCCGGCACCCAGCAGGATCAGCGCCTTTGAGCGATGCAGGCGCGGAATGTCGTAACGGGGAATCGGGCTGGGGTCGATGACATAGTGACCATTGATGCGTGTCGGGTAGCGGTGCGAAATGGTGATTTCGTCAAACTGCACGATGTCCTCGTACAACTTGGTCAGCAGCCGCGAATAGTCGCCTTCGCCATGCATGACCTTGCGCTTGGCTTCGGAGGGTTCGACCACGACCAGCGGATCGGGGTAAGGAACTTGCAAAACCAGTACCTGCTCTTCCGTCAGTTGAACTTCTGGAATCCGGTGACGGGACTGGATGAGCGTCGCTTCGCTCGTCTGCTCCGTGGTATCGACACCCGGGCAGGTCAGTTCGACAAAGTGGCGAAGATTGACGGCATTGACCGAATCATCCGATCCCTGGTCGATGACCTTCAGCGTGTCGTCGGTGCCGATCAAGGATAGTGTCAGTTGCAGGCCACCGGTGCCAAAGCCTCGTCCCATCGGCATCTCGCGCGAGGCGTACGGCGTCTGGTAACCGGGGATGGCGATGGCTTTCAGGATGGTGCGCCGGACTTCGCGCTTGGCGAATTCATCGAGAAAGCCAAAGCTGTAGTTCGCCTCGTCCAGCGGTAGTTCATAGGTGGAATTCACGCTTTTTCTCCCTGGCGCGGTGCTTGGCTCTGGCTGGCTTTTGCCTGCGTCGTTCGCAGACGATCCATGTCGGACTGGAAGGTCACGTAATGCGGCATCTTGTAGTGGCTGGCGAAGCCCATCGAATCGACGCCATCGACATGCAGCAGCACGAACTCCGGATCTTCGGAGGGATTGCGTGGGCCGTCGCGCATGCCCTTTTGCAGTGCCCGGTCGAGGATGGCCATGGCAATCGCCTTGACCTCGTTATGACCGAAACAAGCCCCGTAGCCGAGCGTGAAGACCGGCGGAGCATCGCTATCGGCGCTTTCATACATCGCCACCACCTCGCACTCGGTGATCAGCACCTCGCCGGCTTCGATCAGTTCTCCGGTAACTGGATGAGGAAGCATCACCGGCAGATAACCGACACGTAGTTCGGCAATGGTCGGGTGTACGTCGCCATAACCGCGCATGTTGGAATAGGCAATCGCCAGCAAAGAACCGGTTTCCGCCCGGGCCATGGTCGCCAGCGCCGCCGAACGCGGTACCGGGAAGACCAGCGGGTCACGGGTGATGTCAAACGGCACCTCGCATTGCCCCTCAAGTGGCGGCAACAAGCCTTCGGCACGCAGCGCATCAACCACCTTCGGAAAGTTGTCCGGCAGGTCGGGCTCCGCTATGTCGTCCAGAAACTCCCGCGCTACCCGGCGGAATGCCTCGGGCGATTCGTCGGCCAGATCAAGTCGCATCAGGCGCAAGGCATAATCGCTGGTCGGGCCGAGCATCTGGCCGCCAGGAATATCCTTGAAGGCACTGGAAATGCGCCGGATCAACCGCATCCGTCCGGTGTCCTGAACAGGCGCTTCGAGCAGGCGCGGTTTGGTCGAGCGGTAGGCGCGCAGCGCAAAAGCTGCTTCCAGCGTGTCGCCCTGCATCTGCTTGATGGCCAGCGCCGCCAGACGCGGGTGATACAAGCCGCCTTCCGAGACGATCCGCGAAGTCAGCAAGCGTAGTTGATTTTCGATGGTAGCCAGCGACAACGGTGTTCCCGCTTCGCCCTCGGCGGTACGCAGGGCTTCCAGCGTCGCCTCGGCACCCCGGATGGCGCGGCCGCCACCCTTGATTGCAACATAACCCATTATCGGGCTCCTTTCGCTGTGACGCGAGTCGTACGAGGCAGCCCCAGCACCTGCCGTTCGGTGACGACGATCATGTCCACACCCAGCGGAAAGCCGCTGTTCCATTGCTCACGCTTTTGCCACCAGTCTGGATCAATGCCCTGGATGCATACCGTCGATTTATCAGGAATACCCGGTCCGGATAGATACACTTGAGCACCGGCAGTGAAGCTGTCGGCGATGACGATGATGGTTGCGGCCTGTTCCGGATTTTCCAGGCTGCCTAGTGCGGGCAGGAAATCGGGGGGGCACTGACCCGAAAGAACAATGAACTGCGCCTTCTCTGGGCTACATAGCTTGGCACCGAGACGCCGATGCTCATCGTCACCCAGCACGGCATGGGGGTCCGCCAAGCTGACCTCCCGATCGACCAGCGTGGCCAGCAGCAGGGGCAAGGCATGCTCCGCCTCTGTTTCCAGCGTGCAGATGCGACCCGGATAGGAAAAGCAGGTCATGATCTGTCGAAACGCTGCCTGCTGACGCGCCGGGGTCCAATCTGACTTGGCCGAACGCGCGGTGAGTTGTTGTTCAAGCATCGTCGTCCTCCTCGTCGGCGGTGCCGAGCAAAGAGAAATCAACACGGGTTGCGGCCAGCAATTTCTGACGGTCGACCGCGATTTCCTGTGTTTTTTTGGCACCCGCACACAGCAGATCGTGCGCCGATTCGCTGCCGGGAAGAGCAGCTGCCAGCGCGCCATCCAAAATAGCCAAGGTGCGAGCGAGACTCGCCCGGTCATCCATCAGGATGGCTGCGCCCTCCACCGAACGGCCTTGCTTGTCCGCAATACGGACGTGGGCACGCGCCAGTGGAATTTCGCCGAGGAAGTAGGCTTCGCCGAGCGCACCGTCATTGAGCGGCAGCAGACCCAAGCCGGATTGCGGCAGTTCGAGATCATCGATCTCGTAGCGGCTGCTCAGGGCTGCGGCAACCGTCCGTAACTGATCCGCCGGTAAAGCAGTCCACAGCCGCAGCCATTGACTGCGAGGAATATCCTGGTTTGTCATCATGGACAAGACCTCCGATTTATAGAGATGTCTAGATATGTTGGTTTATTCAGTGCCGAGCAAAAGCCTGGGACTAGATCAACTTCGCCCGAATCCGTGCCGACAGTTGGTCGAGAACGAATACGAACAGGAAAATGGCAATCAGGATGGTCATCACGTGGCCGTACTGGAACATGTCGAAACGCCCCTTCAGTTCCTGTCCGATACCACCGGCACCGACCAGTCCGATGACGGTCGCCATGCGCAGGTTACGGTCCAGGATGTAGGCGGTATAGGCGATGTATTGCGGCAAGACTTGCGGCACAACCGCGTACCACAGGGTTTTCAGCTTGCCGGCACCAATGGCTTCCAGTGCTTCCTGGGGTTTTTTGTCCGCATTCTCGATATCCTCGGCGTAGAACTTGCCCAGAAAACCGGCCGCATGCAGACCGAGAGCGAGCACGCCGGCAATCGGCCCAAAGCCATAGGCCAGGACCAGAAACAGCGCGACGATCAATTCCGGAGCCGAACGCAGAAGACTGATGAAGCCTCGGGTTGCCGTATAACTGGCCCGATTCGGGCTGTAGTTGCTGGCGGCGAAATACGCCAGCGGTGCCGACAGAAGGACAGCCAGGATGGTGCCCCACAAGGCAATCTCCAGCGTCTCGATCATTTTGATGAATACAGTGCTCGCATAGCCGGCAGGATTGACCAGCACCTCGACTGATTCGGTATGCGATTCGAGTTGCAGCGTTTCGTGGTTCATCCGTTGCTCGACGCGCTCTTGCACCTCAATTCGCGAAAACATCGGGAGATGATTGCGGTTGATTTCCGGCAGGCGGGCGATTTCATCGGTTTCGCCGAGCACTGGTGGCCACATCGAAGTGGCAACGCGTGAAAGTCCTCTGACCACTTGCGAATCGTCAGCGATGCCAAGCACATTGCCAGCGGCTTCCGTCGTCATCGCGACCATCTTGTCCATCTCGGTTCGATGGCCGGTAAACACAAGAACCATCAGGATGGCGGCAATGATCAAGACATGCTTGAACGAATACGGGGCGTCCAGATGCCAGTGCACCTGACTGCCCGGGGCAGGAACAGGAATGGGTTTTTGCATGGCAACCTCAGACATGAGCGAGTTCAAAGCCGGATTGCTCCGGTTCAGCCTTTTTCGGGGGATCTTCCCAATGCGCGCCGTGGTAGAGCGCTTGCACGCGTTCATCCGTGAATTCTTCCGGCGTGCCGTCAAAAACGATTCGTCCGTCACGCATGCCAACAATGCGGTCGCCAAATTCACGTGCCAGATCGATCTGGTGCAGGCTGCACAGCACCGTGGTGTTATGTTCCTTGGCCGCGTCGCGAATCAGGGTCAGGATATCGCGAGAAATCTTGGGGTCCAGGCTGGCCACCGGCTCATCGGCCAGAACGACTTCGGGATCAAGCATGAAAGCCCGGGCGATCCCGACGCGCTGTTGCTGACCGCCCGACAGATCACCGGCGCGCCGTTTCAGGTGCGTTGGCGTCAGGCCGACCCGTTGAAGCAGTTCACAGGCCTTGCGACGATGCGCCGATTTGAACCAGCCGGAAAGCGCGCGGGCCGTGGAGACAGCGGGTAGTAGTCCGGATAGAACGCTACTGGCAACGCTCAGACGCGATGTCAGATTGAAGTGTTGATGAATCATGGCGACACGCCGACGCAACTGCTTTTGCGTACTTAGTGACAGCGTTGTGCCGTCAATTTTTACCTGACCCTGCGTCGGTGTCATCAGGCCGTTAACGGCGCGCAGCAGCGTCGATTTGCCGGCACCAGACGGGCCGAGAATGACGCAAAACTGCCCGCGTGGAATTTTAAGGGAAATATCACTCAGCGCTTTCGTGCCGTCCGGCCACAACTTGTTGATATTGTCGAATTGGATCATGGCTTAGCCTTTTTGAATCCGTGTCGGCACGGTGATCCGTGCCGACTGGTTTGGGGAACGACAGATCAGCGTGTGCTGGCCTTTTTCATGATGTCCTGTTTGACCTGATCGGTGACCAGTTCAAACATCTTTCCGGCCTTGGCCATATCGGCTTCGCTGATGTTGGCGGTGTAACCATCGACCTTGCCGCCGCCATAGCCGCGAATCTGGTCTTTGGTGATGCCGGGCAACTTGTCGATGTTGTTGAAAGCTTCCTTCAACTTGCCTTTGATCCCGGCATTGACCTTCGGGTGAATGGCCAGCGGCGGATAAGGAATCGGCGAACTCTTGACGATGACTTTCACCTTCGAGGGGTCGATCGCCTTGCCATTGACCGCCTTCTCGAAGGAGTCGAACGATGCACCGCCGGCATCAACCAGACCTTCTGCGAGCGCTTTGAGCACGTTGGCGTGACTGCCGGCCATGTTGATTCCGCCCAGGTCGCGTGCGGGTTGCAAGCCGCTTTCGATCATCATGGCAACGGGAACATTGAAACTGGAAGTTGAGTTCACGTCGCCTAGCGCGACTTTCTTGCCCTTGAGATCAGCCAGGCCATTGATGCCGCTGTCGGTGCGTGCAAAGATCCCGGAGTAGTAAACCGAGTCCCCGTGGCGGACGGCGAGTGCCAGCAATTCAGCACAGCCACGACCCTTGGCCTGGAGATAAGAGGCCGGGCCGTACCAGGCGATATCGGCAGCGCCATTGCACATGGCTTCAACGACTGCAGAGTAGCTCTGGCCAACCTTGAGATCGAACTTCAATCCGGTCGACTGTTCAATTGCCGAAAAAATCGGCTGGAAGTCCTTTTTTGTGCCGTCCTCGGTGCCGCCATCGGCGGGAATGAGAATGACGCGCAACGGCTTGGCTGCGCTGCCATCATTCTGGGCTTGGGCAAAACTGGTAAGCGGCAGTGCAGCTGCTGCAGCTACGCCAAGGGCCAACAACTGGCGACGAAAGGTGGATTTCAGATACATTAGTCAGGCTCCTGCAAGTGGGATAACAAAAAATGAGGTTTGAGCGACCTTCAGGGATTGATGCGCAGTTGGGTCCGGTCTGCGCGGAACCGGGTAATCGCGTATTCGATCGGGGTACCATCCCGGTCATCCACGTTGACACTCTTGACGCGCAGAACAGGCCTGTTCTGCGGCATTCCCAGACATTTGGCGTCATCTCCTTGCGGGAGCACCGCAGTGACCAAGCTCTCAATTCGGCGTAACTGACAGCCATACTCAGCCGCCAAAAAGGCGTGCAGTGAATCACCGGCATAACGGCTCAAAAGCTCCGGGAAGCGCCGTGCGGAAATGAAATGAGAGATGACGCACATGGGACGTTCATCGACCGTGCGCAGGGTTTCGATCCAATGCACCGGATCACCCTCGGGAATCTGCAAACGCTCGGCGACCCGTTTGATGGCAGGTAGCGTCTGTTTGCGGAGAATACGATTCACCGTAAAGAGTCCGAGTGCCGCCAGATTCTCGGTGAAGCGCGTGCCCGTGCCGATCTGGTAGTCCAACTGGCTATCCAGAACAACAACTCCCCGGCCATGGCGGCGCTCGACCATACCAATATCAACCAGTTCGTCGATTGCCCGACGCAGGGTGTGGCGATTTACGCCAAAACGGGCTGCAAGATCGCCTTCTGAAGGCAGAAAGTCGCCAGGCGCATACAGACTGGAAATATCCTGTTCAAGCTGCCGGGCAATTTGTGCGTACAGGGCTTCGCCGTTCTCACGGGTAACTGCGTAAAGGCTCATGTGTAGTCATCTAGACAAGTGGATGACCGGCACATTACGCATCGTTTGTTACGGCGTTATGAAGGTTTCGCGTCAAGTCCAGGCAGGGCAGAAATACTAGCGATCCACCCGATACATACTTTGGGGCACGTTGACTGTCGCGCACCGAGCCATAAGGCGAAATAATCAACCAAAGCAGAAGCACTACCTAAATGATTTGGTCCGGGTGAGAGTTGTTCTTGACTGAAGTTATGCTGCGCCGCACAATTAAACCTATGACTGTAGCTCCCCGCATCAACCTGTGCTCTAAATCATCCAGCCTGGCTTGGATAGGTTTCGATTTGTTCGGGTTGCATCCGATTTCTTACCGTGGCTCTTCGCTGCCGCGTGGCTATTTCTGCTCAGTCACTCCTCCCTGAGTTTTTCTCCATTCAGTTTGGCCTGAAGGCGTTCTGAGTCGCGATTTGTGGTCTCGGCAATGCCGGTTGCTCTCATGAATGCATCGCTGATGCATACGAGAGCCGTGATTCATTTGCTCGTCCTTACTCGGCTTTAGCAACCGAGATACCAATAACCATGTCACTACAAAAACTCCAACAGGATTGGCTTTCCAATATCCGCAACGATCTGCTGGCCGGCCTCGTCGTCGCGCTGGCGCTGATTCCCGAAGCCATTGCCTTTTCCATCATCGCCGGGGTCGATCCCAAGGTCGGGCTTTACGCTTCGTTCTGCATTGCCGTGGTGATTTCCTTCGTCGGCGGCCGGCCGGGCATGATCTCCGCCGCCACAGGCGCCATGGCGCTGGTCATGGTCACGTTGGTCAAGCAGCACGGTCTTGAATACCTGCTTGCCGCGACCATTCTGACCGGCCTGTTGCAGATCGTCGCCGGCTGGATCAATCTCGGCGCGCTGATGCGCTTCGTCTCGCGCTCGGTGGTCACCGGCTTCGTCAATGCGCTGGCCATCCTGATCTTCATGGCGCAATTGCCCGAACTGACCAACGTCAGCTGGCACGTCTATGCAATGACGGCGGGCGGGCTGGGCATCATTTATCTGCTCCCGTACCTCACCAAGGCAATCCCGTCGCCGCTGGTCACCATCGTCGTGCTGACCGCCGTCGCTATCTTTCTCGATCTCGACATCCGCACGGTCGGCGACATGGGGCAACTGCCGGACAGTCTGCCGGTCTTCCTGATTCCGGATATTCCGCTCAATTTCGCCACGCTGGCCATCATCTTCCCCTACTCGCTGACGCTGATGGTCGTCGGCCTGCTCGAATCGCTGATGACGGCGACCATCGTCGACGACCTGACCGACACGACCAGCAACAAGAACCGCGAATGCGTCGGCCAGGGCATCGCCAACATCGCTGCTGGCTGCATCGGCGGCATGGCTGGCTGCGCAATGATCGGCCAGTCGGTGATCAACGTGAAATCGGGTGGTCGCGGCCGGCTGTCTACCTTCTCGGCCGGCGTCTTCCTGCTGGCGTTGTTGATGCTGGTCGGCGACTGGGTGGCGAAGATTCCGATGGCGGCGCTGGTTGCAGTGATGATCATGGTCTCCATCGGCACCTTCAACTGGGGCTCGCTGCGCAACCTCAAGGATCACCCGGCGAGTTCCAGCGTGGTCATGGTCGCGACGGTGATCGTCACCGTGTTCACCCACGATCTGGCCAAGGGCGTTGGCGTCGGTGTGCTGCTTTCCGGCTTCTTCTTCGCCCACAAGGTGGCGCTGTTGTTCCGCGTCCGCAGCAGTTCGGAGGATGAAGGCCGGGCCCGCGCCTATCGCTTCTCCGGCCAGATTTTCTTTGCCTCGGCCGACCGCTTCGTCAATTCCTTCGATTTCCGGGAAGTCATCGAGAAGGTCGTCATCGACGTTTCGAAAGCGCATTTCTGGGACATCACCGCCGTCAGCGCGCTCGACAAGGTGGTGCTGAAATTCCGCCGCGAAGGGGTTGAGGTCGAGATCGTCGGCCTCAACGAAGCCAGCGCGACGATGCTCGATCGTTTCGCCATCCACGACAAGGATGGCGCCGAAGACCTGCTGGCCGGCCACTGAGAAAACGACCATGACAACAAATGAAAACAAGGTTCTCGCCTGCGTCGACCGTTCGCACTTCGCCGATACCATCGCCGATGCAGCCGCCTGGGCAGCCAACCGAATGAGCGCGCCGCTTGAATTCCTGCACATTCTCGACCGCCACCCGGAAATCGGGTCCGGCGAGGACCATTCCGGTGCCATCGGCTTTGATGCCCAGGAACACCTGCTTAAGGAACTGAGTGACAAGGATGCTGAAAAGACCAAGGCCATGCGCGAAGCGGGACGTTTGTTCCTGAACGGCCTGCGTGAACGCGCTATCGCCGCCGGGGTGCCGGCACCGGACACCCGCCAGCGCTACGGCCACCTCGAAGAGAGCCTGGCCGAGCAAGAAGCCAGCGTCCGCCTTTTTGTTCTCGGCCGCTATGGGGAATCGGCGGAAACGATGCAACGCGATCTGGGGCGCAACGTCGAGAATGTCGTTCGCGCACTGCACAGGCCGATCCTGACTGTCACCGAAAACTTCAAGGTGCCGAAAAATTTCATGATCGCTTTCGATGGCGGCGAAGTCACCAAGCGCGGTGTAGAGATGGTGGCCAACAGCCCTCTGCTCAAGGGCATACCCTGCCATCTGCTAATGTCCGGCAAGGTGAACACGGAGGCGCAGAAAAAAATTGGATGGGCGCGGTCGATACTGGAAAAAGCCGATTTTTCAGTGACCATCGAAATCATCCCTGGTGTTGCCGAAACCGTCATCGCTCGCACTATTCAGGAACGCGAAATTGACCTGCTGCTGATGGGCGCGTTCAACCACTCACCGCTGCGCAAGCTGTTCTTCGGCAGCCGCACATATGAACTGCTGCGCTCTGCGAGAGTGCCGACGCTGCTGCTTCGATAAACGGAGGTGAATCAGGGGCATGACTACCTATGACCATTTTTCTATACGGGGGATGGTAGGCAGATGGCTGTACCAGATCAGGTATCCAGAGAGTCCTGCCATTCTGCACCGCTAACCCACCTTAATGCTGACAAGCGCCCACACAACAATCCCCATTCGTAATCGGACCAGCAAAGATTTTCTTGACCATATTTTTCTACAATCCGCATTAACGAGGGATTTCCTTGAAGTATCGAAATCATTTGTGAATTAATCAGTGATCCTCGATTCAACGCTTCCTGTTGCAGTCGCGCTACGTTTCTCCCCCACCAAACCTTTTCCCAGCACTCCTTGCGTACTTCGTCGATAGCATTGTCATTGCGACGCAAAATTAGCGGATATATTTCGCTTGGGTAAAGGTCATCGGGCACCCACTCTACTTTGTCCCCATTAGCTAAATAGCCAACAGGACAGCCATTGGGCCCTACTTCTATAGCCATTGGATTGCCGAAAACGTTCGTGGTATTGCTGGTATTCATGTTCGTTAGCTCCATTTTTGATTTTTGATTTTTGATGTGATCTGGTGAGTTGGTCTTTCAAAGCATCTGGCCTGGCTGTAAAAAATCACCAGACGGCAGCCCACCTCTTCGAACAGAGACCTTTTTTCCCTGAATCATGACTTGCCGAGGACGTCCTCTTGTTTCCAATGCACGGAGCTTGTATTGCCCCTTCGTCAACGCTCTCGTGCCAGGCGGCACATCGTCACCCAAGCCCTGAGAACGCTTTGTCAGGTAAATCAGGGCCGAGATCATGTGCCAACGCTTCAGTTCATCTGAGTGCTGCACCATGCCGATACCGTTGTACCGATAGCTCCGAGCATTACAGTTGCAAAACCAGGTCTTGATTCGCTCATCATCCGGCGTACGAAGGGAATTGACGATGCGGTTCTGCCAGTAATCGATGATTTGCTTGGCCAGTTCGACGTCATCCTTGACCTTCTGCCCATCGAACAGAAGGAAACAATGGAAATGGTAGCCACGCCCATTGCCACCGTTCTCCTGGGTTGAACTCGTACCCCGTTCACGACCGACTACGTGACCAATGCAATGCTTGAAACAAGCGTGCCATTGCCGGTAGTTAATGAAACGCTGGATATCTCGATGTGCCCGTTCAAAGCTGATCTTGTCTACCTCATTGGCCTGATAGCCAAGATCGACACGCACCACCAGTATCTTCGAGTAATCCATGAATAGATCATCGAAGTACACCACCACGCTCTTCAGTTCATTGAGATCGTAGTCTTCATCAAAATTCAGGTAATCCTTGCAGCGTCTGTCGCTTCGAGCACGCTTACGGATCAATTCCATCAAGGAATTGAAGAGTTCAGCGCCATTCATGTCCTTTCCATCAATGCTAGGACGGTGGTAGTCACCTGGCTTGCCAAACGGATTAAGGAACAGTTGCAACTCGATACAGCAATCCAGAAACAGACCGACAAACCCTGCCGGCTGACAGGGCAGGGGAATGCGAGCCATGTAATTGTTCATCAGGGGATAGAACCTCTCACCCAAGGCCAATGCTTCAATACGCTTGTTACCGTTCTTGCTTACGGTGATACGAAAGCCAGGTGCTTCCTTGCTCAATACCTGGCGAACAAATTCGTGAATGTCCCACAGGGGCTCTCGCATGGAGACGTCGTTCTGCAGTAACGGCGCATCCGTGGTGGCGGATGCTGTGCTCACTGATCCAATGATATGAGTGTCGATGGAATCCTGTTCTGGAAAGAAGGGTTCTGAATCTTCGGTAGTGCTTCGATTGTTGATAGTCATGTTGTATGTAAATATAAGTATTGATTGATTAATCTAATATGAAAGGCGCGCCTAAATAACGTCGAGCCTGAAATCCAGGGGGAGAATCGATAGTGGATATCGAGCTCTCCGTTACTCCTGGACTTTTATGGCTACTCGAACCTCATAGTTATCCGTGTTTGCGGTAAGAAATTACTCTGGGTAATCAGTAAAGATGGGGGAAAGGACGGGAGCCTTTCCCCTGAGGATCTTCAGAGAATTATTTTCGTCTCAGCGGAATTCCCTGCCACCAGTTTGTTGATCTAAGCCGACTGCGGAGCAACGCGAGCTTGTCCGGGTCGTCAATCAGGCCATCGGTGTAGTCATTCTCGAGGCCGAAAATGGCATCTTCGATAGCTTCCTCGCCTGGATCGATCTCAAGGCGGCCTAACTGGTTGCGAGCTTGCTCAACGGCGAGTTGCAGGGCTGACTCCAACCCAGCATCCCATTTCGGCTGATCAACTGCTTCAACTGGTTCAACTGGGGCATGTGGTGCATGTGGTGCATGTGGTGCATGTGGTGCATGTGGTGCAGCAAAAGCATTTGGCTGAGCGGCTGACTCTATGCCGCCCCAGAGATTGCCACCCTGAAGCGGATTGATTACTTGGTCAAATGCTGATTTCACTTCCATGGGGGCATGGCTTGTACGCATAATCAATGAGTCATCCTGATCATTGAGTGCTGGAGCGAGATACCAGTAATGGCAAGGTTTTTGGGACGATATAGCGGGTCTCTTAAATGACATGACGCCAAGTTGAATTTTGGCGCGTTTCAATGACGCTGCAGAAATTGGCGGTTCAAGGTTATTGGCCAGGTCAAGAATGGTCGGGTAGGGTAGGCCTCCTTTTGCCAGTAAGCCTTTCAGAAAGCTACATGCAGTTGCCAATGCGTTCGTGTTTTCGACGTAATCGCCACCATCGCTCTCGACGTTACGCAAAATGGCCTCTGGGGTGCCTTCTAGCCTGATTGGATTCCAGACAAGGATCGAGGTTTCGAATTGTTCGCCGTAGAACTCGAATTGATGAGTTTTGGTTTGGTAGGCGAACCCACCTTCAATCGGGCCAATGTTACTTTTCGCTCGAACCAGGACACAGCTATTGGGTGCATCGTTACCTTCGGTCTTTGCGCCTTTCACCGCAAGGATGACGATACGAGCTACTGCTGTAAAAGCGAGGCTGCCGGTGATTCGATCGATAAGATCCTTACCTTTGGAGCGCTTATTGACGTGCGTTATACCGAGAATGGCTATGCCGTGGTCTTCGGCAAACGCCACCAATGGCTCAAGAGCGCGGCGTACCTCTGCATTTTTATGAGAGTCTCCGCCGACGACCTGCAGGATTGGGTCGATGATGATCAGGCTGACATTGCCGATCTCCGCGACGCGTTGCATTAAACGTTCGAGATCTTTTGCCGGGTTGAATGCACGCTGATGTCCATTTTCTTCGGTTCCTGTGAGAACGAAGACGCGCTCCATGTTTGCGCCAGCGGCTATCAAGCGTGGAATAATTGTGTCCGCAACCCCATCTTCGCACGTCCAGAACACGACGTTTCCGGGGGGCGCCTCTGTGCCGTCAGGCCATCGGGCCCCCGCATCTCCACGTGAAATAGTGGCCGCCATAACGACGGCTGCACCTGTTTTTCCAGCTCCTGGCTGCCCAGCGAGCATGTGCAGTTTTCCTGCTGCTAACCAGCTGTACCAAAGCCACTTTATCGATTCAGGGGGAATGGTCGAGGCTGGTACAATTTTGACGCGAGTACCGAATGCCGAAGGAAGGACGTTGTTGGCTTTAGGGAAACGGCTAGAGGGAGGTGTTGTCGGATTCATTGCTCGCTCCCCATAGGTTTAGCCAATTCCTTGCGGAGATCGCCAACGCGCCAACGCGTGGTACGCAAGCCAATGCGATGAGGCGTGACTAGCTGCCCAGTCCGAACGCGACGCCAGACGGTTGCTGGAGAGCATCCAAACAAGGCGCAAACGACGCAAAGAGAGACAAAGGCTGATTCGGGCAGGGCATCAAACGCCGACAGCATTGGATGAACCGGTGAGGGAGCCGGGTGAGCCGACTCAGTTTGACTGCTATTAGGTAAAGACATATTGCGCTCCTTTGTGACACCGCTTGGCTGGTTAGCTGCGGCATGGAGGCAATACTGATTTCCTATTTTCCTTGGATCTTCCAGAGGTCCTAGATTCTGCCCAGAGGTCCTAGGCGCGGGTTAGTTTCGGCTTTCGTGCCATGTCTTCAGGGTTTTTCGGCAAGCTTCGAGGTCGTAGGTTTTCTCGGTGAGTTTTGTTGTCATCCATGTGACCCCGTGTTTTGTTTTGCCGGTAAGGCAGTCTCCTTCTCGCTTCTCTACCCATGCGCGTAGGCGTTCCATAACTGCGAGAGCAGAGGCTATTTTTGTCGTCTCAAGTTCAATCGCCCAAGCAGCCTCCACCGCTAACTTGCCAATTGCGGGCCTGGGCAACTTGCCAGGAGCGGGTACTTTGCCCTTTTGTTTTTTTGCGAATCTAGCGCTTTGGGTGATGGGGATGTCCTCAAACTCACAGAATGAAATTAAATGATCTCTGTGTATCGAAGCTGCACGAGCAAACCAAAATGGAGTTGAGTACTTGGTGACGTCTTTTACTTGCGTTTGAAAAGCGTCGCGAACCTCCAGTTTATTTTCAGTGGCAGCCTTATACAGCCGCCCGGTAAGGTATTCCGAGTATTCGCTTCTAGCAAGGGTGCATCCATTGCAGACTGAATGTGAGGCTGAGTCTTCGGATCGCTTCTCGGGACGCTCATTGTCTGGCCATCGATGTCTAGCAGGGCTCGGCGTTTCACTGAGGTGGGGATCATGGTCGCATGGGAACTTGAATTCCGCGAGAATCTTGATTGCCTCAAGTACGTCAAGGTAGGGGCCAGCGGGGAGCGATAATGTGCGCGCAGCCGATAGGGACATGGATTCGGACAAGGATATCTCCAAGGCATGGTGGAGGTGGCTTTCGAGTCTGAATTTTCCATCATTGTTGTGGTTGGTGCCAACCAAGCCTTGAGTGCTGCAGATCATGGGAAGTATCGGGGTAGACATCTCAAATAAATCCTTTGATTTATTCCCCAAATCTAGTGTCGCTATCGCGGTAAAATTTATCGTCTCAAGCCGGGTCTTATAAGGGAGGAAAAATCGTGTACCTAAGCGTGTACTTTTTTAAAAAATCGAATAGATCTGAATCAGTAGTGGCGGGCCATTGCGTCCGCTACTACTGATTCAGATTCAACCTGGAATAAATTGGTAGTGTTGCCGTGGCCTGCGGGCTGCGCAGGCCAATTTCAGTTTTGGCCGTTTTTTCCAGTTGACCGTAGCAGGTTGCTAATCCCGCCGCGGCGGGCGTATTTCTGAGGTGTCCCATGGCCGGAAATCTGTATGTAGTGGCCGCACCGTCCGGTGCCGGCAAGACGACGCTGGTTCGACTGCTCCTCGAGCAGGAAAAAACCGTCCAGCTTTCCATCTCCTACACCACCCGCGCGCCGCGTCCGGGCGAGGAAAACGGGCGCGAATATCATTTCGTGGATGCCACCGAATTCCAGGCCATGATTGGCCGTCAGGAGTTCCTCGAATGGGCTGAGGTACATGGCAATTTCTACGGCACCTCGAAGAATTGGATCGCCGACCAGCTGGCAGCGGATCGTGATGTCCTGCTCGAGATCGACTGGCAGGGGGCGCAGCAGGTGCGCGCCCTGTTTCCACAGGCGATTGGCGTCTTCATCCTGCCACCGTCGATGGAAGAGCTGACCCGTCGTCTGACCGGCCGCGGCACCGACAGTGCCGACGTCATTTCCCGCCGTCTTGCCGCTGCGCAGGCCGAAATGCGCCATGTCGGGGAATTCGACTATGTTATTATTAACGACCAGTTGGCTCAGGCTCTGGATGATTTGCGCGCTGTTGTGCGCGCCTCCCGTCTGAGCTTTGGGGCCCAGCGTGCCCGGCACGCCGCCCTGTTTCAAAGAATGATCTGATTTTTGAGGTTCCCATGGCTCGCGTTACCGTTGATGACTGTCTGAAAAAAATCCCCAATCGCTTCATGATGACCCTGGCTGCCGCCCATCGTGCCCGTCAGTTGGCCAATGGCGCGACGCCGCTGGTCGACGGTGAAAAGCACAAGCCGACTGTTGTTGCGCTGAAGGAAATGGGCGCCGGCAAGATTGGTCTGGAAGTGCTTAACCGCGGCCAAGGCTGAAGGTTGGGGCGGTGAAGACTGATGGATTCCGCGCCGTCGCCTCTGCCGCCTGCTGATGTAGAACCCGCCTACCGGGTTTTCCTCGATAGTCTCGATTACCTATCCCCCGCTGAGCTAGAGAAAATCAAGGCTGCGTATGCCTACGCAGCCAAGGCGCACGCCAGTCAGCGGCGGATGTCGGGCGAACCCTATATTACGCATCCGCTGGCCGTGGCCGGTGCCGTTGTCGAGTGGCGGATGGATGCCGACGCGATTGCCGCGGCGCTGCTCCATGACGTGCTCGAAGATACCGGCACGACGAAGCACGAGCTGGCCGAAAAATTCGGCAAAGAAGTCGCCGAGCTGGTCGATGGTCTGTCCAAGCTCGACAAGATGGAATTTGCCTCCTACCAGGAGGCGCAGGCCGAGAATTTCCGCAAGATGCTGATGGCCATGGCGCGCGATTTGCGCGTCGTGCTCATCAAGCTCGCCGACCGCCAGCACAATCTGGCGACGATGTCGGCCATGCGTGCCGACAAGCGCACCCGCATCGCCCGCGAAACGCTGGAAATCTACGCCCCGATTGCCTTGCGGCTGGGCCTCAACAAGCTCTACCGCGAGTTGCAGGACACCTCGTTCCGGCTCATCCACCCGCATCGCGCCGAGGTGCTGACCAAGGCGCTGAGCACCGCGCACGGCAACCGCAAGGAACTGCTGACCCGGATTCTCGACGGCATCAACGACAAACTGGCACATGCCGGCCTGAAGGCCGAGGTGTTTGGCCGCGAGAAGAGCCTGTACTCGATTTTTCGCAAGATGAAGGACAAGCACCTGTCGTTTTCGCAGGTGCTCGATATTTACGGCTTCCGGGTTGTTGTCGACAACGTGCCGACCTGCTATCTGGCCCTGGGCGCGCTGCACAGCCTGTTCAAGCCGGTGCCCGGCAAGTTCAAGGACTACATCGCGATTCCCAAGGCCAACGGCTATCAGTCGCTGCACACGACACTGATCGGCCCTTATGGCACGCCAGTCGAAGTGCAGATTCGCACGCGCGAAATGCACAATGTGGCGCAAGAGGGCGTCGCCGCCCACTGGCTGTACAAGGACATGGACGAGTCGAGCGCCGACCTGCAGATCAAGACGCACAAATGGCTGCAATCGCTGCTCGAAATGCAGACCAGCGATTCGGCCGAGTTCTTCGAGAACGTCAAGATCGACCTCTTCCCGGATGAGGTCTACGTGTTCACGCCGAAGGGCAAGATCATGGCCATGCCACGCGGTGCGACGGTGGTCGACTTTGCCTACGCGGTGCATACCGACGTTGGTCACCACTGCTCGGCGGCCCGCGTCAATCACGAGCTGGCCCCGCTGCGCACCGATCTGCGCAATGGCGATCTGGTCGAGATCATCACCTCGCCGCAGGCCAGCCCGAACCCGGTGTGGCTGACCTATGTCAAGACCGGCCGGGCACGCAGCAAGATCCGCCATTTCCTGCGCACCATGCAGAACGAGGAGTCGGCCCGCCTCGGCGAGCGCCTGCTGCGCCAGGAATTGCTGTCGCTCGGCGTTGTCCCGATTTCGATCCCGACGGCGGCCTGGGATCAGATGGTCAAGTCCGGCGGCCAGAAGAATATCGAAGAGGTTTATACCGAAATCGGCCTCGGCAAGCGGCTGCCTTCGGTCGTCGCCCGCCGCCTACTGGCCCGCGAGGACATGGCGCATGACGTGCCGAGCGGCATGGCGCTGGCGATCCACGGCACCGAAGGCATGGCTATCCAGCTGGCGCGCTGTTGCCAGCCGATTCCCGGCGATCCGATCATCGGCTCGATCCGCAAGGGCAGCGGCCTGATCATTCACACGCACGACTGCCAGGCAATCCGCAAGTCACGCTCAACCGAGCCGCAAAAGTGGATCGACGTCGAATGGGAGCCGGAAGAGGGCAAGCTGTTCGATATCCGCATCAACGTCGAGGTCAAGAATGCGCGCGGCGTGCTGGCCCAGGTGGCGTCGGCCATTGCCGAGGCCGGTTCGAACATTGAGCATGTTTCGATGGATGCCGACCCGGAACGTCTGTTTACCTCGCTGCGCTTCACCATTCAGGTTGCCCATCGCAATCATCTGGCGCAGGTCATGCGCGGCATGCGCCACATCCCGGAAGTCACCCGCATTACCCGTGAAAGGGGAGGCGACACTTGAGAGTGCTGGTGCTGGGGGCCGGCGTTGTGGGGACCACCAGCGCGTGGTATCTCGCCCGCGCCGGGCATCAGGTGACGGTCATTGACCGTCAGCCGGCGGCTGCCGACGAAACGAGCTTTGCCAATGGCGGGCAGATTTCGGTTTCTCATGCCGAGCCATGGGCCAATCCCCATGTACTGACCCACCTGATGAAATGGCTGGGGCGCGAAGATGCGCCCTTGCTCTGGCGCTGGCGGGCCGATCCGGCGCAACTGGCATGGGGCCTGCGTTTCCTCGGCGAATGCCTGCCCGGCCGGACCCGCCGCAACATCGCGGCGATTGTCGCGATGGCGCTGTACAGTCGTGGCCGCCTGCAGGCGTTGCGTCAGGAGTTGGCGCTGGAATACGACCATCTCGAGCGCGGCATCCTGCATATTTACACCGATCGCCAGGAGTTTTCGGCGGCGGTCGAGGCGGCACAATTGATGCGTCAGTTTGGCCTGGATCGTCTCACGGTCGACACCGAAAAATGCCTGAAAATTGAACCGGCGCTGGCCGGCGCCAAGGCGCTGCTGGTTGGTGGCGACTACACTCGCTCCGACGAAACCGGCGACGCCAAGAAATTTACCTGTGCCCTGGCCGAGCGGGCGGCTGCCCTCGGTGTCGATTTCCGTTTTGGCACAGGCATCGAACGCATTGCGGCCGGCGGCAGCCAGATCGCCGGCGTTGTCGCGCAAGGCGGGAACGGGGCCGAGTTGCTGACGGCCGACGCTTACGTGGTCGCCCTGAGCAGTTATTCGCCGCAGCTGCTCAAACCGCTCGGCATCAGCCTGCCGGTCTATCCGGCCAAGGGCTATTCGGCGACGCTGACGCTGGCTGAAGATAGCGACGCGCCGACGGTCAGCGTCACCGACGACGAGTGCAAGCTGGTCTTTTCCCGCCTCGGCAACCGCCTGCGCGTCGCTGGCACTGCTGAATTCAACGGCTTCAACCTGGATCTCAATCCGGTGCGTTGCCAGGCGCTGATCGCGCGCACCCGCCAGCTTTTCCCCGAACTCAAAACGGTCGGCGAGCCCGAGTTCTGGTGCGGCCTGCGTCCGGCGACGCCGTCGAACGTGCCGATCATCGGCCAGACACGTTATGGCAACCTGTGGCTCAATACCGGCCACGGCACGCTGGGCTGGACGATGGCGTGCGGCTCGGCGGCGGCCTTGGCCGACCTGATGAGCGGCGCGCTGGCCGAGCCGGATTTCCCTTTCCTGAAATGCTGATCGACACCCACTGTCATCTCGATGCGGCTGAGTTCGATGCCGATCGCGATGCGGTGTATGCCGCGGCGATGGCGGCAGGGGTGGGACGGATCGTGGTGCCGGGTGTCACGGTCAACCGGAATTTTCGGCCAAAATTGAAAATTGCCGACTATCCGGCCTGCCTTGAGGCCTACGGAATCCACCCGCTTTACGTCGACCAGTCCAGTCCGGAAGATTTGGCCCGGCTGCGCGTTTGGCTACAGCAGGCGCCGCCGGTTGCTGTCGGCGAGATTGGTCTTGATTTTTACGTAAGCGGCCTCGACACCGAGCGTCAGACCCACTTTTTCGTCGAACAACTGAAGCTGGCTCGCGAGTTCGATCTGCCGGTGCTGCTCCATGTCCGCCGGGCCATCGACCCGGTGCTCAAACAACTGCGCCGGATCGGCGTGCGCGGCGGCATTGCCCATGCTTTCAACGGCAGTCGGCAGCAGGCCGATGAATTCATCAAACTCGGCTTCGCCCTCGGCTTTGGCGGGGCGATGACTTTTGATGGCTCGACGCGCATCCGCGAACTGGCGAGAACGCTCCCGCTCGAATCGATCGTCCTCGAAACCGATGCACCGGATATTCCGCCGGCCTGGCTCAATGGCGGGCGCAATGCGCCAGGCGAGTTGCCGCGCATCGCCGACGTGCTGGCCGAATTGCGCAACATCTCGGCGGCCAGCATTGCGGCGCAGACGGCTGAAAATGCCAGGGCCGTATTGCCGGGCCTGCGAAACCCGGCCTGAACCGGCCGGCGAGCGTTATTCGGCGACGACCTGGGGGCGAATGCCGGCCTCGGCTTCGATCCTGGTCAGAACGCCCTTGTCGTCAAAAATCGCATCGAATTCGGCAAAGCTGTTCAGCCAGTAGCGCCAGGTCGTGCTTTCCAGGCTCGGATTCTCGTCGCTGACCGGGTAACCGACCGCCATGATGACCTGCTCGCGGGTCATGCCCTTGGTCAGGCGTGCCGTGCCGATGGCGTCCTGAATCTTTTTCGGATAGGTCCTGAGCTTCTCCAGCGGGTCCTGGTCGACGATGTAACGCTTGGCGAAGGCGTCGAGCCCAAGGCTGCGGCTGTAGTCGTTGCCGATATCCTGTTTGCGTCCGTTGATCACGACATGAACGCGGTTCTTGCCAAAACCGTTCATGGTCAGCGGGGTGCCAGCGGGGATCATCGTCTTGCCCGCATCGAGATAATTGATGTCGCTGATCCAGGCGCCATCGGTGCGCATGTTGCAGCACAGGAAACCAGCGGTCTGGGCGGTGGCGCCGGCCGAAGCAAGCGCGGCAAGGCAGAGCATCATGAACTGTTTCAAGGGTTGTCTCCTCAGGGCAGCGGTGCAGTGGGTGGAAATGCCATCCTAGCATTCCTCCGGCATAGTCATGAAGCGCCCCCGGCAAACACGTCGGGCCATTGATGACGCTCGCCGGGTATTTCCGTCAGTTTGATCTGCGCTAAAGCGCTGCTTGCCGACAGGCGTAAATTGTTCTGGTCGATAGCCGGTGGACTGCGGGGCCCATTTGCTACGCTGGAGATGAAGGCTCGTGAAAGCAATGAAACCAGTTACCCCCAAGAATGGCGCCGCACGTCGCCAGTTTATTTTTGATTCAGCCAGGATGGTTTGCGGTGTCGGCATGCTCGGTCTTGGTCTTGGCCTCTACGCCAAGCAATCGAAGGCGCTGCCAGCACTGGCCCTGCGACCGCCCGGCGCCTTGCCGGAAGATGACTTTCTCGGCGCCTGCATCCGTTGCGGCATGTGCGTCCGCGACTGTCCCTACAACACGCTCGAACTGGCCAAGCCGGAAACGCCGGTGGCGACCGGTACGCCGTTTTTTGCCGCGCGCAACATTCCGTGCGAGATGTGTGACGACATCCCCTGCATCAAGGCTTGTCCGACCGGTGCGCTTGACCATGGCCTGACCGACATTAACAAGGCCAAGATGGGCGTCGCCGTGCTCATCGACCATGAAACCTGTCTCAATTTCCTCGGCCTGCGCTGCGACGTGTGCTATCGCGTCTGCCCGGTGATCGACAAGGCGATTACCCTCGATATCGTGCCCAACACGCGCACCGGCCGTCACGCCATGTTCCTGCCAACCGTGCATTCCGAGTTCTGCACGGGCTGCGGCAAATGCGAGAAGTCCTGCGTCCTCGAAGAAGCGGCCATCCGCATCCTGCCCGCCAAGCTGGCCAAGGGCGAACTGGGCAAGCACTACCGGGTGGGCTGGGAGGAAAAGTCCAAGGCCGGCCATTCGCTGATCGATGAAACGAAAATGCTCGACCTGCCTGACCGCCTGCCGGAAGGCGCGGTTCTGCCCGGTCACTACGACCCGGCCAGCGGCCACACCGAGGCCATGCGAGGGATGCCCGGCAGCGAGGCGGGTGCCGTCCCGAGCCATCCGCCCGGATTGGGGGACAAGCCATGAGCGCCGCCCAGGGAAAACGTATCGGTGCCGAAGCGGTCGCCGAAAAGGGCTGGTTCGCCGCCCACAAGTGGCTGGTCCTGCGCCGCATTTCGCAGTTTTCGCTTCTTGCCCTGTTCCTCGCCGGACCATGGTTCGGCCAGTGGATCGTCAAGGGCAACCTGGCCTACAGCTACACGCTGGGGGTTTTGCCGCTAACCGATCCCTATGTTGCCCTGCAATCGATGGTTACCGGGCATCTCCCGGAAACGCTCGGTCTGGTCGGCATGGCCATCGTGCTGGTGTTTTACTTGCTGGTTGGGGGGCGGGTCTATTGCAGCTGGGTGTGTCCGGTCAATGTTGTCACCGATGCCGCCGGCTGGCTGCGTGACCGGCTTGGCATCAAGGGCAGTGCGCAGCTAGGCCGCAATACCCGCTACTGGATTCTCGGCATGACTTTCGTTGGCTCGGCGGTCACCGGCGTCGTGCTCTGGGAGCTGATCAACCCGGTGTCGATGCTGCATCGCGGCCTGGTTTTTGGCATGGGCCTGGCGTGGACCGTGGTCCTGGCTATTTTCCTGTTCGACCTGTTCGTGATGAGTCGCGGCTGGTGCGGTCGGCTTTGCCCGGTCGGTGCCTTCTACAGCCTGCTTGGCCGGTGGAGCCCGTTGCGGGTGGCCGCGACCAAACGCTCGGCCTGCAACGATTGCATGGACTGTTTCGAGGTGTGTCCCGAACCGCAGGTCATCCGGCCAGCACTGAAGGGCGAAGGCAAGGGCGTCGGCCCGGTAATTCTGGCGCCAAACTGCACCAATTGCGGCCGGTGCATCGACGTCTGCTCGAAGGACGTCTTCCGCTTCGGCGGGCGTCACGCGGCGGTCGATCCGGCGCCCTGAGGTCGGGGCAAAAAGAAAGGGAGCCGGTCGGCTCCCTTTGTCTTGTTCAGGCCATTCCCACGGTCAACCGGGAAAAACGGCCAAAATCGAAATGCGCTCTCAGGCTTCGGCCAGCACGCCGCGCATCTTCTGCAGCGCCTTGACCTCGATCTGACGAATCCGCTCGGCCGAAACATCGAATTCGGCGGCCAGATCGTGCAGCGTGGCGGCTTCGCCTTCCGGCAACCAGCGGGCCTCGACGATGCGACGACTGCGCGGATCGAGCGTGGCCAAGGCTTCGTGCAGCCCCTCATCCTGCAGGCGGGCGACCGCCTTGTTTTCCAGCACGCGGGTCGGCTCGTAACGCGAGTCGGCCAGATAATCGATGGGCGCAAACGCTTCGTCGCCGTCGTCCGGGTTGCCTTCCAGCGCGATATCGCGGCCCGACAGGCGGGTTTCCATCTCGACCACTTCGTCCTGCTTGACGCCCAAGCGTGCCGCGACTTCAGCCGCCTGCGTGCCGGTCAGCGTGTCGATGCCTTCGTAATCGCTCTTCAGGCTGCGCAGGTTGAAGAACAACTTGCGCTGGGCTTTGGTCGTCGCCACTTTGACCAGTCGCCAGTTTTTCAGGATGTACTCGTGAATCTCGGCCTTGATCCAGTGCATGGCAAACGACACCAGACGGACACCGCGCGTCGGGTCAAAGCGCTTGACGGCTTTCATCAGACCGATATTGCCTTCCTGAATCAGGTCGGCATGCGGCAGGCCATAGCCGAGATAGCCACGGGCGATGGAGATGACAAGACGAAGGTGCGAAAGCACAAGCTGACGCGCCGCTTCCACATCGCCTTCGTTGTGGAAACGCTCGGCCAGCCGGATTTCCTCTGCCTCAGCCAGCATCGGATAACGGTTCGCCACCTGAATATAGGCGTCGATGTTGCCGATTGCTGACGGGATGGGAAGTGTCAGGGCATGGGTCATAGCGTAATGTCCTCCTTCAAGTTACATCTATATATTAGCACTCGCTGCCTAAGAGTGCTAAGAGGGGAAAAGGTTTCTTGTTTTTTGCTGCTCGGTGCGACCTGCGGAATATTTGGCATGCAAGCTGCTTCGAAAAATTTCATTGAGCCCTTCGCTTACTCTCAACAATTTTTCAGGCACCATGAAAACTCGCTACATCCATCCCATTGCAATCAAGGAAGAACTGGTCGAGCACGAGCAGCTCCTGATTCGCGAAAGCATCCGCTTGCTGAGCCGTGGCCTGGAGCCTGAAAAGGCCATTCGCGAAATGCTGCATCTCCTGTCCGAGCTACTTGGCCTGAATCGCGGCCGGGTGGTTTTGCCTGATGGGCAAACTGGCGAACTGGCCATCCGCATTGCCTACGGCCTGACCGGGCGCGAAATGGAGCGTGGAAGATACCGCCTGGGTGAGGGGATTACGGGGCGCGTCATGCAATCCGGTGAAGTCCTGATCGTTCAGGATATCGATAACGAGCCTGCTTACCTGGCCCGGGCGGTTGATCGAAGCGCCTTGCCGGAAGGGACGGTTTCCTTCATTGCCCTGCCGATCATGGTGGACCGGGTGATTGCCGGGGTGCTCGGGGTCCATCGCCTGCGTTCCCGGCAGCGTTCGCTGGGGGCGGATTTGCAGATCCTGCATACGGTGGCGGAGCTGATGGGGCAGATTTTCAAGATCAATCAATTGATCGAGAAACGCACGGCGTCCTTGGCGGAAGAAAACCGGTCGTTGCGGACTGCCTTGCAACAGAAAAGTCTGAGTAAATCAAACTGGGGCATCATCGGCGAGGCGCCGCAACTGATTTCGGCCCTTGACCAGCTTGAGCAGGTGGCAGGCACCGAAGCGACGGTCCTGTTGCTCGGCGAATCGGGCACCGGCAAGGAGTTGTTCGCCCGCGCCCTGCATCTGCAGAGCCCGCGTCGTGACAAGCCCTTCGTCAAGGTCAATTGTGCAGCCATTCCGGAAACGCTTTTTGAGGCCGAGCTGTTCGGCCATGAGAAGGGAGCCTTCACCGGCGCCAGCCAGCAGCGTATCGGGCGTTTTGAACAGGCCAACGGCGGCACGCTTTTTCTCGATGAAATCGGCGATCTTCCCTTGCCGGTGCAGGTCAAGCTGCTGCGCGTTCTGCAGGAGCATGTCATCGAGCGCCTGGGCGGGCGCGGCGAAATCGCCGTCGATGTCCGTATCGTCGCCGCGACCCACCAGGACATGATGGCTCTGGTGCGCGCCGGGCGCTTCCGGCTTGATCTCTATTACCGCCTCAATGTCATCCCGATCCGCCTGCCGGCTCTGCGCGAGCGGCCGGGCGACATCAAGCTGCTCGTTCGCCATTTCGTTTCGCAGCTCAATCAGCGCCATCAGCGCAACATCCTGATCATGCCGCAGGCGCTCACCGGCCTGGTTTCCTATCCCTGGCCAGGCAATATCCGACAGTTGTACAACGTCCTTGAGCGGATCATCCTGCTCTCGCGCGGCGATGAAATTGATGAGGCCACGGTCGATTACGCGCTGGTGACCGAAGCTCAGGGGCAGCCCATCGAGGCCTTGCCGGCGCCGGCTGCGAGCCGCCATGAAATACCGGAGGTCGAGGTGCCCTACCCCGTCGTACGGGGCTATCAAGTCGTCGCGGTAGATGACCGGGAGCATATTCGGAACGCTCTCGTCCAACATGGCGGCAACAAATCGCGAACGGCGAAAGCCCTGAACCTGACACTACGTCAGCTGAATTACCGGATCGAGATTCTCGGCATCGCCGTGCCGGCCAAAAGAACAATCAATTTGTAAACAATTTGTGTACAAATTGATTTGTCTAAAATATGCGGATAAAAATTAACATATTGATTTAATAGCGATATATCGCCTGGCACGCGGCTTGCCATAGAAGAGACAAGCCAAACCCTGTGGGCTCAGCCCATCTGACCAGGAGATATTCATGCCCTCTTCCGCTCTTGCCGTTCCGGTAGCCGATCAACTGATCCGCGACTACTCCCTCTCGCTGTGCGCCTCCGAGGAAAGCCTTGCCGCCATCCGCGAGGTGATCGCCGCCCAGTTGAAACCGAAGGTTCTCGACATCGATCTGAAGGCGGAATATCCGGAGGAGTTTCTTCGGGCGCTGGGCAGGGCTGGCGGCTTTCGCGGTGCGGTCGACGCCGAGTTCGGCGGTAACGAGCTGGGGTTGAAGCACGTCATCCAGGTCATGGAGGAAGTCTCCAAGGAATGCATGTCAAGCGGCTTTCTGGTCTGGTGCCAGACCGCCTGTGCCCGCTACATCCAGCTCTCGGACAACGCCTGGGTGAAAAAGGAATTCCTGCCGCGCATTGCAGCCGGGGAGTTGCTGGCCGGTACCGGTCTCTCCAACACCATCAAATCCTGCGACAACATTGAGGAGTACCGCCTCTCGGCCAAACGCGTCGATGGCGGATACATCGTCAACGGCGTTTTACCCTGGGTATCCAACCTCGGCCAGAACCACTACTTCACCACCGGGTGCCCGGTGCGCAACGAGGACGGCAGCAACGACGGTCTGGTCTTCATTCTGGTCGATTGCCAGCAGGCCGGGTTCAAGCTGGTTGATTGCGCCCACTTCATCGGTCTTGATGGTACGCGGACGCTGGCTTGCCAGTTCAAGGAAGTCTTCGTTCCGGACAACATGGTGCTCGCCCAGCCCAGCGAGTCGACGGCCTACATCAAGCGTATCAAGCCGGGCATGATCCTCGCCCAGATGGGCATGGGCCTCGGTCTGATCGATGCCTGCAGCAAACTGATGGCCCAGTCCAACCGGACACTGGCCCACGTCAATCAATATCTCGACGACCAGTTCGAGGATATCGAAGCAGCCCTTGAGGAAGGTCGCGCCGCCACCTACGCGCTGGCCGATGAGGTGCAACAGGGCCCGGTTGCCGACCGTACCCTGGACATCCTCAAGCTTCGCCTGGCCGGTGGCGAGTTGTCAGTCCGTGCCGCCCACGCCGCCATGCTGCATCAGGGGGCCAAAGGTTACCTGGTGCGTAATGCTGCCCAACGCCGCCTGCGGGAAGCCTATTTCGTCGCCATCGTGACCCCGGCCACCAAACACCTGCGGCGCGAGATCGCCCGTATCGAGGACGGTTTGTCCTGCACCGCCTGATATCAACCGCCATTTTTCCGGAAAGAAAACATATGTCTGAAGTTGCCCAAACTACCCAATGGATCTGCAAGGTCTGCAACTGGATTTACGACGAAGTAGCCGGCGATCCCGAGCATGGCATCGCCCCCGGTACCGCTTTTGCCGACATTCCCGACGACTGGTATTGCCCGGAGTGCGGTGTGACCAAGGCCGATTTTGAAGCAGTCGAGTTCTAAAACAGTGAGCCGAATGCACCATGTTTGTGCATTGGCCCTGATGAAAATAGTGCTGAAAAAGCCGGAATCAGGAAAAACAGAGAAGCAAGCATTAACCGCAGCACCCTCGCCAGGCAGGAACGATTGCTGCATTGCAATAGTGAATCTTAAAACCCCAAGGAGTTCGCCATGTCACTGAATAACCCTTTCGATCCCGACAGCACACTGCATCGTGGCTGTAGCTGCGGCCAGCATGGCTCGCAGGCCGAACATGAACTGGCCGAAGTAGATGCCTTGAATCAGCGCGTCATCCAGTCGACCGTGATGCGCGCGCTCTTTCCTCAGGATGTCGAGCGTCGTCGCTTTTTGGGCACGGTGGGCGCCTCGGCGGCCTGGGCGGCAATTTCATCGCTGATCCCGTTTGGCGCGCTGGAAGCCATGGCCCAGGAAAAGGGCAGCCTGGAAAAGAAAGACCTGAAGATCGGTTTCGTTCCCATCACCTGTGCCAGCCCGCTGATCATGGCCGACCCGCTGGGCTTCTACAGGAAGGAAGGTCTCAACGTCACGATGATGAAGACGGCCGGCTGGGCGCTGGTCCGCGACAAGGTGATCAACAAGGAATTTGACGCCTCGCACATGCTCGCCCCGATGCCGCTGGCCATTTCGATGGGCGTCGGCTCCAATGCATCACCAACCAACGTGATGACCATCCAGAACGTCAACGGTCAGGCCATCGTGCTCGCCAACAAGCACAAGACCAACCGCGACCCGAAGAACTGGAAGGGCTTCAAACTGGCCATCCCGTTCGAATTCTCGATGCACAACTTCCTGCTGCGCTACTACTTGGCCGAGAACGGCATCAATCCGGATACCGATGTCCAGTTGCGCGTCCTGCCGCCGCCCGAAATGGTCGCCAATTTGCGCGCCGGCAACATCGACGGCTTCCTTGGTCCCGATCCGATCAATCAGCGCGCCGTCTATGACGACCTCGGCTTCATCCACATTCTCTCGCGCGAAATATGGGACGGTCACCCGTGCTGCTCATTCGCCATTCCGGCCGAATTCATCCAGCAAAACCCGAACAGTTTCACGGCGCTCTACCGTGCCATCCTGAAGTCCGCAGCCATGGCCCGCGACCCGAAGAACCGGCCGATCATGGCCGAAGTGCTGGCCCCGGCCAATTACCTCAACCAGCCCAAGGCCGTCATCGAACAGGTGCTGACCGGCAAGTTCGCCGATGGTTTGGGCAACGTTCGCAACGTTCCGGAGCGCGTCGATTACGACCCCTTCCCGTGGTACTCGATGGCCTACTGGATCCTGTCGCAGATGAAGCGCTGGGGCTACATCAAGGGCGACGTGCGCTACAAGGACATCGCCGAAAGGGTGTACCTGCTGACCGATGCCCGCAAGCAGATGACCAGCCTAGGTATGAATCCGCCCAAGGAGAACAGCAAGAAGTTCATGGTCATGGGCAAGGAATTTGACCCGGCCAAGGTTGATGCCTACAGCAACAGTTTTGCCATCAAGAAGGCTTGAGGAGCACATCATGTTTAGCAAGTTAGGGCTCAAGGCCGCATTGCTTTCGCTGCTGATCTTCCTGATCTTCATCGGTACGTGGTCGCTGGCCACGTATCACAAGGAAGGCCCGGCAGTGAGCGCGGCCGATGCCGAATACGCGGCAATGATGGGCAAGGGCGCCGGCAAGACCGGTGGCTTTCCGCCGCCCGGCGAAGTCGGTACCGCTTTCGTTACCTACCTGTCGGATCCGTTCTTCGACAAGGGGCCGAACGACAAGGGAATCGGTATCCAGTTGGCTCATTCGCTGTGGCGGGTCGGTCTCGGATTCTTCTTGGCGGTGATCGTCGCCATTCCCCTGGGCTTCGCCATCGGCATGTCGCCGCTGCTCTTCCGGGCGCTCAATCCGTTCATCCAGATCCTTAAGCCGATCTCGCCGCTGGCCTGGATGCCGCTCGCCCTGTACAGCCTCAAGGACTCGGACGTTTCCGGCATCTTCGTGATCTTCATCTGCTCGCTGTGGCCGATGCTGATCAACACGGCCTTCGGCGTTGCCGCCGTCCGCCGTGACTGGATCAATGTCGCCCGGACGCTGGAAGTCAAGCCGCTGCGCAAGGCTTTTCAGGTCATCCTGCCGGCTGCGGCGCCGACCATCCTGACCGGCATGCGCATCTCGATGGGCATCGCCTGGCTGGTCATTGTCGCCGCCGAGATGCTGGTCGGCGGCACGGGTATCGGCTACTTCGTCTGGAACGAGTGGAACAACCTGGCCCTGCCCAACGTGATCTTTGCCGTCGCCATGATCGGGCTGGTCGGCATGGTCCTCGATCAACTCTTCGGCTCGCTGCAAAAGCTGGTCACCTACCGGGAGTAATCAAGATGACTCAGCATTTCCTCAGCGTCGAAGGCTTGCAGAAGGTTTATCCGGCTGCCGATGGCAAGCAGAACCCGCCGGTTTTCGACAACATCCACTTCGGGATCGAGTGCGGCGAGTTCGTCTGCATCATCGGTCACTCCGGCTGCGGCAAGACGACCATCCTGAACGTTCTGGCCGGCCTCGAAGAAGCCAGCAGCGGCGTGGTCATCATGGACGGCAGGGAGGTCAAAGGCCCCAGCCTGGATCGCGGCGTCGTTTTTCAGAGCCACGCCCTGATGCCGTGGATGACGGTGCTCGGCAACGTCGCCTTCGCCGCCAAGTCGCGCTGGCCGGAGTGGTCCAAGGCCAGGATCGATGAGCACTGCACGACCTACCTCGAGATGGTCGGCCTCGGCCATGCCATCCACAAGAAGCCGGCCGAGTTGTCGGGCGGCATGAAGCAGCGTGTCGGCATTGCCCGCGCCTTTGCCATCGAGCCCAAGATGCTGCTCCTCGACGAGCCTTTCGGGGCGCTAGATGCGCTGACTCGCGGGACGATTCAGGACGAGTTGCTGAAGATCGTCCAGGCCACGGGCCAGACGGTGTTCATGATCACCCACGACGTCGACGAGGCGATCCTGCTCGCCGACAAGGTGATCCTGATGAGCAACGGTCCGCACGCCAAGATCGCCGAGATCGTCGAGATCACCATGCCGCGCAACCGGACGCGGGCCGAGATGCACCACGATCCGCAGTTCTATCGCATCCGCAATCACCTTGTCGATTTTCTGGTGAATCGTTCGAAGGGCTACGCCGGCAGCGATGCCGCCGTGCTCCACGACGCACGGCATCCGCCGGTTGTCCGCCCCGGACTTGCCCCCGATGAGCCGCCGCCGAGCGACAGCACCCGCCCCATTCTGAAACAGGTCGTCAATCAATAACCCCCTCCAGGAGCACACAAATGAACCGCAATGACGTAACTGAAATGATCATCGGCGCCAAGATCACCAAAGGCATCAAGTGGGCTGATGTCGCCAGCAAGATTGGCCTGTCCAAGGAATGGGTCACAGCCGGCTGTCTCGGGCAGATGACTTTTGATGCCAAGCAGGCGGCCATTCTCGGCGAGATCTTCGATTTGCCGAAAGAAGCAGTCGCCCTGCTCCAGGTCGTGCCCTACAAGGGCTCGCTGCCGACCTCCGTGCCGACCGATCCGCTGATCTACCGTTTCTACGAACTGATCAGCGTCTATGGCACAACCTTCAAGGAGCTGATCCACGAAGAATTCGGCGACGGCATCATGTCGGCCATCGATTTCAAGATGGATCTGGCGCGCGAAGCCAATCCGATGGGTGATCGGGTCAGCATCACCATGTCGGGCAAGTTCCTGCCCTACAAGACCTACTAATCCCGTTTCGCCCCGCTTCGGCGGGGAGTCCCAAGCAAGCCGGTGCTGAACGCCCGTTTTTACGGGCAGGGTAGCGCTCAACCTGAAATTCGACTTTCCCCAACTTACTGGAGCCTCAAAATGACTCAAACCACCAAAACCTACCTCCGTCCGATCGACCGCGATGGCCTGGCGAAATTCGCCGCCGGCGGCAAGGAAAACCCCGAACGCCGCGGCACCAACAAGGTGCACACCGTGATGCAGGGCCAGTTCCGCTCGTGGAGCTTCGTCGGCATCCACAACCCGGTTGTCGTCGATGAGCCGCTCCACCTGTTCGGCGAGAACACCGCGCCGGCCCCCGGCGAAGTTGTCCTCTCCGCGCTCGGCGGCTGCCTCGGCGTCGGCATCACGGCGATTGCCACGCATCGCCAGGTCAAGCTTTCCCGCCTGGAAATTTTCCTCGAAGCCGATATCGGCAATACCGCAGCCTGGGGTGCCGGCGGTGCCGAGCGCCTGCCGGCCGACATGGGTTTCAAGGAAATCCGCGTCAAGGTCATCGTCGAAGGCGATGCCAGCCAGGAAGAACTCGACGACATCGTACAAAAGGCCAACTACTACTCGCCGGTCGCCAACACGATGCGCAACCCGATTCCTTTCACCATCGCCAAGGTTGACGAGGCCTGAGATGAGCAAATCGTTTTCGGTCATCACCGGGGACGTCTCGAAGGCGCTGGGCAAGCTGCGCAGCGCCATTCCGGAGACGATGAAGGGCTTTGGCCAGATGTCGCAAGGCGCCCTGGCCGAAGGCACGCTGTCGGCCCTGCACAAGGAACTGACGGCGCTCGCCATCGGTGTCGCCTCGCGCTGCGATGCCTGCATCGGCTTTCATGTCAAAGCCCTGATCAAGCTCGGCGTGACCCGCGAGCAACTGATGGAAACGCTGGCCATCTGCGTTTACATGGGCGGCGGCCCGACCCTGATGTATGCCGCCGAAGCGGTCCGCGCCTACGACGAGTTCGAAGGCGCCTGATGCAGTCCGGCTCGCCCGCGGTCAATGTGACCGGGGGCGGGCACCCCCATTGAAAGTCAGCACATGAACAATCGCACCCTGATCATCGGTAGTGGCCTGGCCGGCATCACGCTCGTCCGCGAACTTCGCAAGCTCGACAAGGAACGTGAGATCGTCGTCATCACGGCCGATGATGGCGGTTTCTATTCCAAGCCCAACCTGTCCAATGCCTTTGCCGCCAACAAGCGGCCGGAGGACATGGTGCTGACCCCGGCCGACAAGCTGGAGCGTGATCTGGGCATCCGGATCATGGCGCATACCGCCGTCGCCCGCATCGATGCCGGCTGCCGGGAAGTCGTGTGCACGCAGGGGACGCTGGCCTACGACCAACTCGTTCTGGCCGTCGGGGCCTCGCAGATTCCGTTGCCGCTGGCCGGCGACGGTGTGCCGGATGCGATCTCGATCAACAGCCTGGCCGATTACGCTCGCCTGCGTAGCCGGCTGACCGGGAAACGCAGCGTCGCCATCGTCGGCGCCGGCCTGATCGGCTGCGAATTCGCCAACGACCTGCGTCTGGGTGATTTCGCCGTCGATGTGTACGACCAGATCGAACAACCCATGGGCCGTCTGTTGCCGCCCGCCGCCGCGCAGCAGCTACGCGCCAAGCTGACGGCCATCGGCGTCGGCTTTCATCTCGGTGCACGGCTCGAAGCCATTCGCCGCGACGGCGAGCGTTACGTCCTGATCGACAGCCAGGGTAACGCCCGCCCTTACGACCTCGTGCTGTCGGCCATCGGCCTGCGGCCCAATTTGGCGCTGGCCAAGACGGCCGCGCTGGCAACCGGTCTGGGCATCGTCACGGATGCCTTCCTGCGAACCTCCGACCCGAACATTTACGCGTTGGGCGACTGCGTCGAACTGGGCGGCCTGTTCCTGCCTTACGTCATGCCGATCATGCTGGGCGCCAAAAAACTGGCCGGCACCCTGACCGGCAATCCCGAGCCGGTGACTTACCCGGCGATGCCCATCGTGCTCAAGACGCCGGCTTGCCCGACCGTTGTTTCGCCACCACCCGGCGCGCCCGGTCAATGGGATGCGGCGATCACCGAAGACGGCCTGCGGGCACTCTTCGTCGATCAGGCGAGTGGCCAGCCCAGCGGCTTTGTCGTGCAGGGCAGCTTCACCAAGGAGCGCATGGCCCTTGCTGCCTTGATGCCGAATTTGAGCGCCTGACAAAATTATTGTCCTGGCCGAGGACCTGGGACGATTGCCACGGTCAACCGGGAAAAATGGTCAAAAATCAAATCGCCGGAAGCGATCTGGTTTTTTGGGCTTGCTTCGCCCCCTAAAAGCCCTAAAATTGCGCCCCTTCTGGCGCGTTGGTTTTTTCGGTGCGCCAAACCAGCTTTGACCAAACCGAGGAATGAACATGAACAAATCCGAACTGATTGATGCCATCGCTGAAGAAGCCGGCCTGACCAAGGCCGATGCTGCCAAGGCCCTGGATGCCGTGACCGGCGCCATTGTTGCTGCCGTGGCCGCTGGCGACTCCGTTTCCCTGATCGGCTTCGGCACTTTCAAGGCATCGGCCCGCGCTGCCCGTGAAGGCAAGAACCCGAAGACCGGCGAAAAGCTGTCGATCGCCGCCACCACCGTGCCGAAGTTCTCGGCTGGCAGCAACTTCAAGGCTGCTGTCGCCAAGAAGTAATCCGGCGCACTGCCAAAAAAGCCCCAGAGCTTCGATTTCTGGGGCTTTTTGCTTTCTGATCCCTCGTTTTCAAAGTGAATGGCCATGACTTTCAAAGACAGTTCGTCCGATTTCCAGATCATTGATGTCGCGTTGATCGAACCCGATCCGCAGCATCCCCGGCAGAACATCGACGAAAGCAGCCTCAAGGGGCTGGCCAATTCAATTCAGAAAATGGGTGTCATTCACCCGCTGGTCGTCCGGCCGGCCAATGCCGCCGGCCGCTACACGATTGTCGTCGGCGAGCGGCGTCGGCAGGCCGCCATCCTGGCTGGCGAGAAGACGGTGCCGGTCATCGTCCGCACCTGCGCGGTGGCGGAAACCCTTGAAGTCCAGGTCTTCGAAAATATCGGCTTGGGCGTGCGCGCACCGCTGGAAGCCCGTGAAATGGCCAACGCCATTCAGACCATCGCGGCGCGTTTCGAGTCGCCGGATGAGGCGGCCCAGCACTTTGGTCGCGCCCCCACCTGGCTGGCCCAGGCGACGGCTGCCGCCAACTTGTCGGAGAAGGTCACCGCCCTGCTTGACGCCGGCAAGATTTCGAGCACTGGCGCCGCCGTTCAGCTCGAAAGGCTGGCCAAGAAAAACGAGGCCAAGGCCGAGGTTCTGATCGACCAGATCGGGCAATTGCCTGAGGGTGAGAAGGTATCGAAGAAGGTCGTCGATAACGCGCTCTCGGAAGTCTCTGGCGGGCGGAAAAAGAACGAAAGCGTCGTTGCCGATGATCCGGTCATTATGGCGTCGTCGGCATCAGACATTCCGCCGTGGGAAGAACAGCCGGAACCGGCCAAAATCTCCAGCGCCCGGCGTCGCATCAGCCAGGACAAGGTCAGGCTCGTCGCCGAACTGCTCGGCCTGGACGATGGCGATGAGGAAGAAGTGCTTATTCGACTGATCGACGAATTCCTGGCCCAGAAGAATTCCTGATCGATCCGGCCCGCCTCAAGCCGCCCCGGCTTGCCGGGCAAAACGCGCCAGGACGTGGCCGGTCATGCCCTTGGCCAATTCCTCCTCGCCATAAAAAACGGTGCCCAGATTGTCTTTGCGCAGCAGCGCTGACTCAGCCTCGCTGTGGGTGCGCAGGACGATTTCGATGTCCGGATTGAGCGTTCTGGCTGTCTCGACCATCTGCCGGACGTTGATCGGATCTGGGCTGGCGATGACCAGCATCGCTGCATCGGCAATGTGCGCCTGAATCAGGACAGAAGGCTCGCTGGCGTCGCCCGAGACGGCGGCGATCCCCTTGTTGCGCAGGCTTTCGACCAGTTCCCGGTTCTGCTCGGCGACCACGTAAGGAATCCCCTGGCTGTCCAGCGCCTCGGCTATCCGGTGCCCGACCCGGCCGTAACCGACCAGCACGACCTGCTTCTCGAGAAACTTGCGCTCGGTGCTCATCGGCAGTTCGGCAAACGGATCGCCGCGTTGCTCAAGCTCGCGGGCCTTGGCTGACCGGCCGAGCGCCCAGCGCCGCAAGGGCTCGATGGCCGAGAACATCAGCGGATTGAGGGCAATCGAGAACAGCGCACCGGCCAGGATCAGGCTCATCCCTTCGCTCGTCATCAGGCCCAGGGACTGGCCCAACCCGGCCAGAATGAAGGAAAACTCGCCGATCTGGGCGAGGCTGGCGGCGACGGTCAGCGCCGTGTTGAGCGGGTAGCGCAGGGCCAGGACCAGAGCCATGGCGGCCAGCGTTTTGCCGACCATGATGATGGCGACGACGCCGAGAACCTGCAGAGGCTTGTCGACCAGAATCGACGGCTGGAAAAGCATGCCAACCGACACGAAGAACAGCACGGAAAAGGCATCGCGCAGGGGCAGGGATTCTTCGGCCGCACGGTGGCTGAACTCCGACTCGCGCATGACCATGCCGGCGAAGAAGGCGCCCAGCGCGAACGACACGCTGAACAGCAGGGCTGCGCCGTAGGCGATGCCGATGGCGGCGGCGACGACGGACAGCGTGAACAGTTCGCGCGAGCCGGTGGCGGCGATGTGCCAGAGCAGCCAGGGAATGACCTTGCGGCCGACGATCATCATCAGGCCGATGAAGGCGCAGACCTCGAGCAGCGTTTTGGCGATGGCGATCCAGATTTCCTGGTTGCCACCGGCTGACTGCGCCTCGCCGCCGAGAATGCCGGCCAGCGGCGGCAGCAGGACGAGAACCAGAACTGTGGCCAAGTCTTCGACGACCAGCCAGCCGACCGCAATGCGCCCGTTCATGCTGTCGAGCACGCCTCTGGCTTCGAGCGCCTTGAGCAGGACGACGGTACTGGCGCAGGACAGCGAAAGGCCAAAGAGCAGGCCGTGCCCCCATTCCCAGCCCCAACCCCAAGCCACGGCCATGCCAAGCAAGGTGGCGCAGGCCATCTGGACGACGGCGCCGGGGACGGCGATGCGCTTGACGGCCATCAGGTCGCCCAGCGAAAAATGCAGGCCGACGCCGAACATCAGCAACATCACGCCGATTTCGGATAACTGGGCAGCGATGCTCATGTCAGCGACAAAGCCCGGCGTGGCCGGGCCGATCAGGATGCCGGCGGCGAGGTAGCCGACCAGTGCGGGCAGTTTCATGCGCTCGGCGGCAAAGCCGAGAATCAGGGCGATGCCGAAGCCGGCAGCGAGCGTGGTGATCAGGGGAATGTTGTGGTCCATGGGGGCCTTGGCGAATCGATTGTTTGCTTTTACCGGACGGTCCCCTTTCGGACAAGCAGGGCTGCCCGAAGATTCCCTTCAGAAAATCCGGCCGCTTCGGCGCCGGACCGATGGCTTGCTATAGTCGCGAACCGGATTCGCTCCTGCCATCGCTCAATATCGTGTCCACCAACCCCTATCGCGGCCGTTTTGCCCCATCGCCTACCGGCCCCCTGCACTTCGGCTCCCTAGTTGCCGCCGTCGGCAGCTACCTCGATGCCCGCACGCAGGGCGGCAAGTGGCTGCTGCGCATGGAGGATGTCGATACGCCACGCAACGTGTTGGGGGCGGCTGACGCCATCCTGAACACGCTGGCGGCTTTCGGCTTCGAGTGGGATGGGCCGGTGTTGTATCAGAGCGAGCGGTTTGAGGCCTACGCGGTGGCGCTTGAGCAACTGAAGTCCGCTGGCCTGGCCTACGGCTGCGCCTGTTCGCGCAAGGAGATCGCCGATTCGGCGACGCGCCCGGCGGTCGATGGCGGGCTGGCTTATCCCGGTACCTGCCGGGCCGGCTTGCCGGCCGGGCGAGTGGCGCGGGCCTGGCGGTTAAGCGTCAATGACGACGAAATCGCTTTCATTGATCGCTTGCAGGGGCGCGTCGCCCAGCATCTCGAAAGTGATGTCGGCGACTTCGTGTTGCGTCGCGCCGATGGCTTGTTCGCCTATCAGCTGGCGGTCACGGTCGACGACGATTTTCAGCAAATTTCGCACGTTGTGCGCGGAGCCGATCTACTCGCTTCGACGCCACGGCAGATCTGGCTGCAACGCTGCCTGGGTTTTGCCACGCCGACCTACGCCCATCTGCCGGTGGCGGCCAATGCGGCTGGCGAGAAGCTGTCGAAACAGACGTTGGCCCGTCCTTTGGCGAACGAGGTCGCAGCTGCCGAGCTGGTCCGGGCGCTGGGTTTTCTCGGTCAGGCGGTGCCGGCCGAACTGGCCCGGGCGACGGTCGCTGAGGTCTGGGCCTGGGCGTTCGAGAACTGGTCGTTCGCGGCCATTCCCCGTACGCCGGCGATCATCGTTCCTCTGGCGTAGTTTCTTCGGTCTGTCGCCAGTGGCGCTGGCTGTAGCCGGCGATGCCGACCATGGCGCGGACCAGTCCGTAGGCCAGCCAGCGCAGGAAACGCGAGTGGATGGGCTGGCGCGACAGTTCTTCAACGAGCAGTTCCCGGGCGCCGATGGCCATGGCGTTCTTCAGGCTGGCCTCGAGCTCACCGGCAAATACCGCGTCGCGGACGACCAGATTGGCCTCCTTGGCCAGGAGCAGGCTGAACGGGTCGATGTTTGACGAGCCGACGGTGGCCCACTCGCCATCGATGACGGCGACCTTGGCGTGCATGAAACTTTTTTCGTACTCGAAGATGCGGATGCCGGCGGCCAGCGTCGTGGCGTACAGGGTCTGGGTGGCGTAACGAAAAAGCTGGTGATCGCTCTTGCCCTGGAGCAGCACGGTGATGCGCACGCCGCGTTGGGCGGCGGCGTAGAGCGCCCGACCAAAACGGATGCCGGGCAGGAAGTAGGCGTTGGCAATCAGGATGTCGTGCTTGGCGCTGTCGATGGCATCGAGGTAAGCGTGCAGGATGTCGTTGCGGTGGCGGATGTTGTCGCGGATCAGGAAAGCCGCATTCTGGTTGCCGGCGGCCGCGCAGCAAGGGTCGGCGACCGGCGCGAGGCGGAAGCGTCGCTTGAAATTGACCCACGACACGGTTTCCCACATCCGGCGCACGGCGTGATGCACCTGGCGAAGGACCGGCCCTTCGACGCGCACGGCGTAGTCGTAGTGCGGGCGCATGTCGAGCGGCGCGTTGTTGTCGTCGATGACGTTGATGCCGCCGACGAAGGCGACGCGCGCATCAATGACGGCCAGCTTGCGGTGGAGGCGGCGCAGGCGGTGGCGCTTGAAGTGGAAGCGGCCGATTTCGGGTCGGTAGAACATGGCGCGGACGCCTGCCACGGTCAACCGGGAAAAGAAGTCAATTTTGAAATTGCGCGCCCCGAAGCCGTCGACCGTGACATTGACCTGGACGCCGCGTTCGGCTGCCCGGCACAGGGCATTGGCCACCTGGTGGCCGATCACGTCGTTGGCGAAGATGTAGCTTTCGAGGTAGATCTCGACTTCGGCGGCGTCAATGGCAGCGAGCAGGGCCGGGAAATAATCGTCGCCCGAATTGAGCAGTGTGAGCCGGTTTCCCGGCACAAACTCAGCGGCCATGCCGGGTCAGGTGAGCCGACAGCGCGGCGTGATCGGAAATGGCCGACCACGGCATGCCGTGGTGGACTTCGGTGCGCTGGACGTCGAAGCCGCGGACGTAGATGCGGTCGAGGCGGAACATCGGCATGGCCGCCGGGAAGCTGCACACCGGCTTGCCGGCCGGGCCGCTGAACACCTCTTGCAGGCCGAGGCGGCGCGTCAGGTCCTCGCCGACGCGATTGCGCCAGTCGTTGAAATCGCCGGCAACGATGAGCGGTGCGTCGGGTTCGGCCAGACGGTCGAGGTAATCGGCCAGCGCCGCCATCTGCTTGCGGCGCGAATAGCCGAACAGCGACAGGTGCGCACAGACGCAATGCACCAGCGGCGCGTTTGGCAGCTCGATCCGGCAATGCAGCAGGCCGCGCTTCTCGAACTGCAGGTGAGTGACGTCCTGGTTGTGCGAATGCAGGATGGGGAAGCGGGAAAGGATGGCGTTGCCGTGGTGACCGTGATCGTAGGCCATGTTGCGGCCGTAGGCCGACGCCGCCCAGACGTCTTCGGCGAGGAACTCGTGCTGCGGCGAATCGGGCCAGTCATCATGCGTTTCGGCATGGCCGAGGTGCAGCCCCTGCACCTCCTGCAAAAACACGATATCCGGGTTCAGGCTGCGCAGGCGCTCGCGCAGTTCATGCACCATCATCCGCCGGTTGAACTGCGAAAAGCCCTTGTGGATGTTGTAAGTGGTGATGTGCAGCGCGGGCTGGGTCATGGAATCAGGAAATATCCAGCATGCGGTCGAGTGCCAGTTTGGCGAGCGTTGCTTCGTGGGCCGGCACGGAAATCTGGTTGACCACCTTGCCGTCGACCAGGTTTTCCAGCGTCCAGGCCAGGTGTTGCGGGTCAATGCGCTGCATGGTCGAGCACATGCAGATGGTGGTGGCCATGAACTGGACGATCTTGTTTTGCGGCAGGACTTCCCTGGCCAGACGGTCGACCAGATTGAGTTCGGTGCCGACCAGCCAGCGCGTACCCTCCGGCGCTTCCTTGATGGTCTTGACGATGTGTTCGGTCGAACCAACGTAATCCGAGGCCGCGCAGACTTCGAAATTGCATTCGGGGTGGGCGATGACCTTGCCTTCCGGGTACTTGGCGCGGAAGGCGTCAATGTGCGATTTCTGGAACATCTGGTGCACCGAGCAATGGCCCTTCCAGAGCAGAATCTTCGCCTTCTTGATCTGGGCTGGCGTCAGGCCGCCGAGTTCGAGGTCGGGATCCCAGACGACCATTTCGTCCATCGGGATGCCCATGTTGTGACCGGTCCACCGGCCGAGGTGCTGGTCGGGAAAGAACAGCACTTTCGGACGCCGCTCGAAGGCCCACTTGGCGATGGTGCCGGCGTTCGACGAGGTGCACACGATGCCACCATGCTCGCCGCAGAAAGCCTTTAAATCGGCCGCCGAGTTGATGTAGGTGACCGGCGTGACTTCCTCTTCGGCGTTCAGTACGCTGTTCAATTCGCGCCAGCAGCGCTCGACCTTGGCCAGGTTGGCCATGTCGGCCATCGAACAGCCGGCGGCGAGGTCGGGCAGGATGGCTTTCTGGTGCGGGGCGGTCATGATGTCGGCGACTTCGGCCATGAAATGCACACCGCAGAAAATGACGAATTCCGAATCGGTCTGCGATGCGAGGCGCGACAGCTTGAGCGAGTCGCCAGTCAGATCGGCGTATTGATAGACGTCGGCGCGCTGGTAGTGATGACAGAGGATGACGGCCCGCTTGCCGAGCTTGGCCCGGGCGACGCGGATGCGTTCATGGCAGGCCTCGTCGGAGAGGCGGTTGAAGGGGTCGAAGGCGATGGTGGCTGTTTGCATGCTGTTCTCTGAACTTTGGCCATTTCATTTTTGGCCGTTATTTCCGGTTGACCGTGGAATTATCCCTGAATCCACGGCAATCCGGCCTTGCGCCAGCCACCGATGGTGTTGCGATGCCCGTTGGCATCCTTGTCGCCCTCGAAGCCTTCGAGGATGTTGTAGCAGGCGTTGTAACCGGCTTCGGTGGCGGCTGTGGCGGCAGCGATCGAGCGTACGCCGCTGCGGCAGAGGAACATGACCAGCGCTTCGGGGTCGACCTGGCGCTTGAGTTCGGCCACGAAATTCGGGTTGCGCACGCCGCCCGGGTATTGATTCCACTCGATCTCGACCGCCCCGGCGACCCGGCCAACCCAGTCCCATTCAGCCCGCGTGCGGACATCGACGATTTTGGCGCCGGGCGCCAGCCGCAACAGGTCGCTGGCCTCCTGCGGCGTCAACTCGCCCTGATAGGCGCGGCCAAGGGCTTTGCCCCGCGCTTGGGCCAGACTGAGTATTTCGGTTAACTTTCCCATAATGTCCAACTGCTAAAATTACACGTTAATAGTATAGGGCAGACATCATGGGACTTGAGCATCACCTCGCCGTCTCCGCCACGCCGGCCGAGCGCTCGGCCGCGGCGCAGAAGGCGACCTGGGTCAGCGTCGCGGTCAATCTGGTGATGACCATCGCCCAGTTGATCGTCGGCTGGCTGGCTCATTCGCAGTCGCTGGTCGCCCACGGATTGCACTCATTCTCCGACCTGCTGTCGGACTTTCTCGTCATCTACGCCAGCCGGCAAAGCGCCCAGCCGGCAGACCAGTCCCATCCCTACGGCCACGCTCGCGTCGAAACTGCTGCGACGCTGGTGCTCGGAACCTCGCTGACCTTGATCGGCGGCGGCATCCTCTGGGAATCCGGCATGCGTCTCCAGCACATCGAAGCCTTGCCGACCGTCCAATATTCGGCGCTGTGGGTGGCGGTGGCCACGGTCATTGCCAAGGAAGGGCTGTATCGCTACCTGATCCGCGTTGCCGAACGGCTGCGCTCGCAACTGCTCATCGGCAATGCCCTGCATACGCGGGCCGATGCGGCTTCAGCGCTGGTCGTTGTGGTCGGCATCGGCGGTGCGCTGATGGGCTGGTCTTTTCTCGACCTGCTGGCGGCGGCGCTGATGGGCTTCATGATCCTGCACATGGGCGCCGGTCTGGCCTGGGGGGCGATCAAGGAACTGATCGATACCGGCCTCGACGACGTTCAGGTCGAAGCCATCCGGAAGACCCTGCTGGCGACACCCGGTGTGCGCGACCTGCACCAGTTGCGGACCCGGCGCATGGCACACCAGGCTCTGGTTGACACGCATGTCCAGGTCGATTCGCGGATCAGCGTCTCCGAAGGTCATCGCATTGCCGAATCGGCGCGCGCCAGAGTTCTGCGCGAACATCCAGAGGTGCTCGACGTGCTCGTCCATATCGACCCGGAAGATGACATGGATCCGGACTCCTACGCCACGCGATTGCCTGCGCGGGATGCCTTGCTTGGCGAATTGCAGCCACTGCTTGTCGGTTTGCCCGAACCGGAAAAAATCGTCCTGCACTACCTGAAAGGCCAAGTCGAAGCTGAAATCTTCTTCAGTCACGTCCTGTTTCAAAACGGCGAGGCACTTCGCCAGGCAGAGAACCTTCTGGTCGATCGCCTCAAGCTACACCCCTTGATTCGGCGTGTATCGCTGAATTGTCTGATCGCACCAGAATAGTGCATTGATTTTGTTGGTTGCACGGTTGTGGTGCGTCAATTCTTTGTTTAAACCCTGCATCTCGTTGTGGCAAAATACAAAGATTACTCGTCAGCCTTTGGCACACTTTCTGCTAAATGTACCGGGTTACCATTTTTTGATTGTCGCCGGATCGCCCGGCAACTTGTTTTCTTAGGAGATTAAGGCTTATGGCAACCCCGCAAGACGTGCTCAAGATGATCAAGGAAAACGACGCCAAGTTCGTCGATTTCCGTTTCACCGATACCCGCGGCAAGGAACAGCACGTCACCGTGCCGGTTTCTGCCTTCAGCGAAGACAAGTTCGAAAACGGTCACGCTTTTGACGGCTCCTCGATTGCCGGCTGGAAGGGCATTCAAGCCTCCGACATGCAGCTGAATCCGGATCCGGCAACTGCCTACATCGACCCGTTCTTCGACGAAACCACCGTCGTTCTGACCTGTGACGTTATCGATCCGACCGATGGCCGTGGTTACGACCGCGACCCGCGCTCCATCGCCAAGCGCGCTGAAGCCTACCTGAAGTCCTCTGGCATTGGCGACACCGCCTACTTCGGTCCGGAACCCGAGTTCTTCATTTTTGACGGCGTCGAGTGGAATGTCGACATGTCCGGCTGCTCCCTGAAGATCCACTCTGCTGAAGCAGCCTGGGGTTCGGGCGAGAAGAACGACGCTTCCGGTTCCACCGGCCACCGTCCGACCGTCAAGGGCGGCTACTTCCCGGTTCCCCCGGTCGACAGCCTGCACGACATCCGTTCGGCCATGGTTCTGACCCTGGAAGCCCTCGGCTGCCCGGTTGAAGTTCACCACCACGAAGTCGCCACTGCCGGTCAGTGCGAAATCGGTACCGTGTTCAACACCCTGGTCAAGCGTGCCGATCAGACCCAGATCCTGAAGTACGTTGTGCACAACGTTGCCCACCAGTACGGCAAGACCGCCACTTTCATGCCGAAGCCCATCGTTGGCGACAACGGTTCCGGTATGCACGTTCACCAGTCGATCTGGAAGGACGGCAAGAACCTGTTCGCTGGCGACGGCTACGCAGGTCTTTCCGAACTAGCCCTGTTCTACATCGGCGGCATCATCAAGCACGCCAAGGCACTGAATGCCATCACCAATCCGGGTACCAACTCCTACAAGCGTCTGGTCCCGCACTACGAAGCTCCGGTCAAGCTGGCTTACTCGGCCAAGAACCGTTCGGCTTCCATCCGCATTCCGTACGTTGCCTCGACCAAGGCTCGTCGCATCGAGACCCGCTTCCCGGATCCGATCGCCAATCCGTACCTGTGCTTCGCCGCCCTGCTGATGGCCGGCCTGGATGGTATCCAGAACAAGATTCACCCGGGCGATCCGGCTTCCAAGAACCTGTACGACCTGCCGCCGGAAGAAGATGCAGCCATCCCGACCGTCTGCGCTTCCCTCGAAGAAGCCCTGGCATCGCTGAAAGCCGACCATGAGTTCCTGACCCGTGGCGGCGTCTTCTCCAACGACTGGATCGATGCCTACATCGACCTGAAGATGGATGAAGTGAACAAGGTTCGCATGACGACCCACCCGGTCGAGTTCGATCTGTACTACTCCTGCTAATCAGCCGGATACGCAAAAAGGGCGGGATTTCCCGCCCTTTTTTTGTTTACTTTTTCCTGGCTCGGCCGTTAAGTCCGGTACACTCAAAAAATTGACAGGATTGATGACGATGAAGCGCAGTTCGCTTGCTCTGCTGATCACTTTGTTGCCGCTCTCGGTTTTCGCCCAGACGATCTACAAATGTGTCGATGCCAACGGCAACACGACTTATGCCAGCGCACGACTCGACAAGAATTGCAAGGTGATTTCCAGCGGCCAGGAAAATGCCATTCCTGCACCGCCAAAAGCGCGGTCGGCCGGAACTGCAGCCAATCCGTCACCGGCCGGCTTTCCGCGCGTACAGGAGGATACCCAGAGGGCGCGTGATGGCGATCGGCGCCATATTCTGGAGCAGGAGTTGGCCGGGGAGCAGCGTAATCTGGAGCAGGCGCGCAAGGACTTGTCGGAGCAGCAGACGGCAGGTGCGGCTAGCGACCGTATGGCCCCCTATCGTGACCGCGTCGGGCAGCATGAACGCAATATCCAGGCGATTCAGAAGGAACTCGGCAACCTGAAATAACCGCCAGGCGTAAATTGATTTCCAGATTTGGGGCGCTACGGCGCCCTTCGTTTTTCAAACGATTGCCGGGCCATCACTGACCTAAGCTTTCACCTTGTACCAAGCCGCGTAGAGAGCTGGCAGGAAGAGCAGGGTGAGCGCGGTGGCGACGATCAGGCCGCCCATGATGGCGACGGCCATCGGTCCGAAAAAGTCGTTGCGCGACAGCGGAATCATTGCCAACACCGCCGCTGCTGCAGTCAGCACAATGGGCCGGAAACGCCGTACGGTCGACTCGATAATTGCTTCGTGGCGCGGTTTGCCGGCGGCCATGTCCTGCTCGATCTGGTCGACCAGAATCACCGAGTTGCGCATGATCATTCCGAACAGCGCAATGGTGCCGAGTAGCGCCATGAAGCCGAAAGGTTGCCGGAAAACGAGCAGGAACAGCGCTATCCCGATGATGCCGAGCGGAGCAGTCAGCAGCACCATGACGACGCGGGAAACGCTTTGCAACTGGATCATCAGGATGGTAATCACGGCCAGTACGAAGAGGGGGATGCCGGCCATCACCGAGCCGGAGCCCTTGGAGGATTCCTCGACCGAGCCTCCGGTGGCGATGCGATAGCCGTCGGGCAGGGTGGCCTGGATGGCATCGATCTCCGGTTTGATGCGGTCGACGACCGTGGCAGGCTGAATCTTGCCGTACAGGTTGCCGCGCACCGTGATCGTCGGCAGGCGGTCGCGGCGCCAGATCAGTCCTGCTTCGAAGCCGTGTTTGAGACGGCCGATCTGGCTCAGCGGAACGCTCTTGCCGGCGCGTGTCGGTACCGACAGATCATCCAGTGACGACAGGTGGTTGCGTTCCTCGCGGTCACCACGCAGGACGACATCGATGCTCTTCTCGCCTTCGCGGTAGCTGGTCACCGTATAGCCGTTGAGCGACATGTTGAGCAGGGCGGCAATATCCTGGCTGGAAACACCGAGCAGGCGGGCCTTGTCCTGATCGATTTCGATCTCGACCGACTTCGACAGTTCGCTCCAGTCGACATTAACGTTCGACAACTCCGGATTCTCGCGCATGACCGTGGCGACCTTGGTGGCCGCCTGACGCAGCGTGGCGAAGTCTTCGCCGGAAATGCGGTATTGCACTGGATAACCGACCGGCGGCCCGTTCTCGATGCGGGCGATGTTGCCGCGAGCAGCGAAGCTGTCATTTTCGAACAGTTTGATCAGTCGACCGCGGACGGCTTCTCGCGCCTCGACATCGCGTGTGACGATGACGACCTGGCCGACGTTGCTGGCCGGCAGTTGCTGGTCCAGGCCGAGGTAATAGCGCGGCGCTCCTGATCCAACGAAGGCCATGTAATGTTCGAGCTGGTCGTATTCCGCCTTGTCCTTGTCCAGCCACTGTTCAAGGTGCTTTGTCTCGGCGTTGATGGCGGCAATCGACGCCCCCTCGGGGAGGCGTAGTTCGACATTGAGTTCCAGGCGGGTCGAGTTCGGGAAGAACTGCTTCTGCACCTTGATCATGCCGACAATGGATAGCGCAAACAGGATGATGGTGACGCCTATGACCAGCCAGCGCCGTCCGACGCACCAGCTGACCAGTTGGCGAAAGCGGGTATAGAACGGCGTACCGTAGACATCATGGTCTTCAGCATGGGCCGGGCCATTCAGGCCGATCTTGTCGAACAGGCGAGCGAGGCGCGGCAGGCGGTTTTCCAGACGGCTGCTCTGGTGTGCTGCGTGCGGGTTGGGCAGCAGCTTGTAGCCGAGCCAGGGAATGGCGATGACGGCGGCCAGCCACGAGATGAGCAGGGCGACGGCATTGATCTGGAAGAAGGCAAAGGCGTATTCGCCGGTCGATGACTTGGCCAGGGCAATCGGGATGAAGCCGGCGACGGTAACCAGCGTGCCCGAGAGCATCGGTCCGGCCGTGCTCGTGTAGGCGAAAGAGGCGGCGCGGGTGCGTTCCCAGCCCTGCTCCATCTTCACCCACATCATCTCGACGGCAATGATCGCATCGTCGACCAGCAGGCCGAGCGCCAGAACCAGCGCGCCGAGCGACACCTTGTGCAGGCCGACGTTGAACAGGTACATGGCAAGGAAGGTGGCGGCCAGCACGAGCGGAATGGAGATGGCGACGACCAGCCCGGTGCGGATGCCGAGGCTGATGAAGGTGACGAGCAGGACGACGATCACCGCTTCTGCCAGAGCCTGCGTGAAGGCTTTGACCGAACGGGCGACGGCTTCCGGCTGGCTGGTCGCCACGCCGATGTCGACGCCGGCCGGCAAGGCAGCCTGCAGCTTGGCGATGCGCGTGTTCAGGGCCTTGCCGAGTTCGATGATGTCGCCACCCTTGGCCATCGAGACGCCGATGGCGAGGGCGGGCTTGCCGCCAAAACGCACTTGGGTGCCGGGCGGGTCGATGGTGCCGCGCTTGATCTCAGCGATATCGCCGAGCCGGAAACTGCGGCCGCCAGCCCGGATCAGGGTGTCGGCAACGGCCTGCACGCTGTTGAAAGCCCCGCCGGGCCGAATCTGGATGCGCTCGCTGGCCGTCTCGAAGAACCCGGTGCCGGCTACGGCATTCTGCTGATTCATCGCCTGGACGATGGTCGCCTGGTCGATGCCCAGCGTGGCGAGCTTGGCATTGGAGAGTTCGACGTAAATCTTTTCGTCCTGAATGCCGAAGATTTCAACCTTGCCGACCTGCGGCACGCGCAGCAATTCATCGCGAATGCGCTCGGCCTGGTCCTTGAGCTGCGGATAATCGAAACCTTCTGCGGTCAACGCGTAAATGTTGCCAAAAACGTCGCCGAACTCGTCGTTGAAAAAAGGCCCCTGAATGCCGGCCGGCAAGGTGTGGCGAATGTCGCCGATTTTCTTGCGGACCTGATAGAAAACGTCGGGCACGTTGGCCGGCGGCGTGCTGTCCTTGGCGAAGAACATCACCGTCGATTCGCCGGGGCGGGAGAAGCTCGAGACGCGGTCGATGTAAGGTGTTTCCTGCAGTTTTTTCTCGATCCTGTCGGTCAGTTGCTGCTCGACCTGACGCGCCGTAGCACCTGGCCAGAGGGTGCGGATCACCATGATTTTGAAGGTGAAGGGCGGGTCTTCGGCCTGGCCGAGTTTGCCGTAGGCAAAAACACCCATCAGCGCGATGGCGAGCAGGAAGTAGCCAACCAGCGTGCGGTGGTGCAGCGTCCAGTCGGACAGGTTGAAGCGGTGGCTCATCGCTTAGCGCTGCCGATCCGGCGGTGTGGCCGCCTTGGCCTGAACTTCCTGACCGTCGACCAGCTTGCCGGCGCCGCTGATGATGACCAGTTCACCAGCCTCCAGTCCGCCGTTCAACGCCACACCGTCTTCCCGGAAATGGGTGACCTGGACTGGCCGGGAGACGACTTTGCCATCCTTGACGATGCGGACCAGCGGACCTTGCCCGAGATCGATCACTGCGCTTAAGGGGACGAGAAGCTTGTTGTCCGCGGTGTTATCGAGGATAACGCGTGCCGTCATGCCGAGGCGAACCTCGGGCGGCGGGTTGTCGATGCGGATGCGTGCCGCGTAGGTGCGGGTTGCCGGATCGGCGGCGGGCGACAGTTCACGCAGTTCGCCGCGCAAGATGATTTTCGGGGCGGCCCACAGGCTGACAGCGAGGTTTTTGGCGGCTTTCAATTCGGCCAAACGGCTTTCCGGGATGGCGATGGCAACTTCCCTCTCTTCCGGGCGAGCAATGCGCAACACGGCCTGGCCGGCTGTCACGACCTGGCCGGCATCGACGAGAACGGCCGTGACGATGGCTGGAAATTCGCTGCTCAGCGTGCCGTAGCTGGTCTGGTTGCCGCTGATGCGGCTCTGTGCGCGGGCCTGTTCGAGACGGGCTCGGGCGCTGTTGAAGGCGTTGTCCTTGGCGTCGAAAGCGGCTTGGCTGACGAATTTTTTGGCGACCAGGTCGGCGTAGCGTTCGCGCTCGGCGTGTGCCGTGGTGTGCTCGCTTTCGGCGGCCGCCAATTGGGCGCGGGCGGCGGTAGCAGCTAGTTCAAGATCGGCTGGATCGAGGCGGGCCAGCGGCTGGCCGGCCTTGATTTCGGCGCCAGCATCGACCAGGCGGGCGGCGATTTTGCCGCCAACGCGGAAAGCCAGATCGACCTCATGCCGGGCGCGGATTTCGCCGGTATAGACGCTGCTGGTCAGTGGTGTACTGGCCGCGGCCTGGACCAGCACGACACGGGACGCTGGTGGCGTGGTATCGCCAGCCTGGCAGCCAGCGAGAACGGTAGCTGCGGTAACCAGTAAAGCGGCAACACAAGGAGCGGTCTTGATCATGGAGGGAGGTCCGGTGGACAGTGTCCGGATGATAATGAACGATTGGTCAGTAACGCAAGTTATCATCAGTAGGGGGTGTCGAATCGCTACAATGGCGGGCATGAACGTTACTCATTCTTCCTTTGCCGGCCTTGATCTGCTGGCTTCGGCAGTGCTCCTGCTGGATGATGCACTTGCCATCCGCTATATCAACGCGGCCGGCGAAAACCTGCTGGCTGTAAGTAGCCGCGCCGTGATTGGTCAGACGCTGACGGCGGTATGCACTTGCTCGGCGACCCTGCAGTCGGCCCTCGACAATGGTCTGAACAACAATTGGGGTTACACCGGCCAGAATGTCGAGCTGAAACGCAGCGATGGCGAAGCGCTCAACATCAACTGCACGGTGACACCGCTACGCCCGGATATCGCCCCTGGCGTCCGTCTGCTGCTTGAATTGCAGCCGATCCAGCACCATTTGGCGGCGACCCGCGAAGAGCGCCTGATCGAGCAGCAACAGGTCAGTCGCGAACTGATCCGCAATCTGGCCCACGAGATCAAGAATCCGCTCGGCGGCATTCGGGGCGCTGCCCAGTTGCTGGAGCATGAGCTGGCCAATCCGTCGCTCAAGGAATACACCCAGGTCATCATCAAGGAGGCGGACCGCCTGCAGGACTTGATGCAGCGCTTGCTCACCCCGCATCGGGCGATGTTGCCGACGACGGTCAATATCCACGAAATCCTCGAGCGGGTGCGCAGCCTGCTGACCGCCGAGTTCCCCGGTTCGCTGAGCGTTCGTCGTGATTACGATACCAGCCTGCCGGAACTGGTCGGTGATCGTGAGCAATTGATTCAGGCCGTTCTCAATATTGCCCGCAATGCCGCACAGGCGATGGGCGGCGAGGGCGAGATAGTTCTCCGCACGCGTTCGTTGCGGCAAGTGACGCTGGCCAAAAAGCGCTATCGCCTGGCCATGGAAATCAAGGTCATCGACAACGGCCCGGGTATTTCCGACGAAATCCGCGAGCGCATGTTCTATCCGCTGGTTTCCGGGCGCGAAGGCGGAAGCGGCCTGGGGCTGACCATCGCCCAGAATTTCATCCAGCATCATCACGGCACGATCAATTGTGTCAGCCGGCCCGGCCACACGGTCTTCACGCTGAATCTGCCGGTTGAGCAGGCTTGAGTCTTGCTTCTATTCAGGCCATTCTGCAAACAAAATGAGCCAACAAAATATGAAACCGGTCTGGGTCGTAGACGATGATCGCTCCATCCGCTGGGTGCTGGAAAAAACCCTGTCCCGCGAAGGCATCCCGTTCAAGAGTTTTGCCTCGGCCAGTGAGGCCATTTCGCAGCTCGAACAAGGCATCGAACCGCCGCAGGTGCTGATGTCGGACATCCGCATGCCCGGCCAGTCCGGGTTGGAGTTGCTGCAGGAGGTGAAAACCCGTTTCCCGTCGGTGCCGGTCATCATCATGACCGCCTACTCCGATCTGGAAAGCGCGGTCGCCGCCTTCCAGGGCGGCGCTTTCGAATACCTGCCGAAACCCTTCGACGTCGATCAGGCGGTCGAGCTGATCCGCCGTGCCATCGACGAGTCAATGCACCAAAGCGGTGCGGCTGAGGAAGAAGGGCTGGTTCCGGAGATTCTCGGTCAGGCGCCGGCAATGCAGGAAGTCTTCCGCGCCATCGGGCGCTTGGCCCTGTCGCACGCGACGGTGTTGATCACCGGCGAGTCGGGTTCCGGCAAGGAACTCGTGGCACGTGCGCTGCATCGCCATAGCCCGCGGGCCGACAAGCCGTTCATTGCCATCAACACAGCGGCGATTCCCAAGGATTTGCTGGAGTCCGAACTGTTTGGCCATGAGCGCGGCGCTTTTACTGGCGCCCAGGCCCAGCGGCGTGGGCGCTTCGAGCAGGCCGAGAGCGGTACGCTGTTTCTCGATGAAATTGGTGACATGCCGGCCGAGTTGCAGACCCGCCTGCTGCGCGTATTGTCGGACGGGCACTTCTACCGCGTCGGCGGCCATTCGCCGATCAAGGCCAACGTCCGGGTTATTGCAGCGACCCACCAGAATCTCGACACGCGGGTCAAGGATGGGCTGTTCCGCGAAGACTTGTTCCACCGTCTGAACGTCATCCGTATCCGCCTGCCGGCGCTGCGTGAGCGTCGTGAAGACATTCCCCTGCTGACCCGCCATTTCCTGCAGAAGAGCGCGCGGGAGTTGGGCGTCGAAACCAAGCGGCTGACCGAAGCCGCCTTGAAATACCTGAGCGGCCTCGATTTTCAGGGCAATGTTCGTCAACTGGAAAACCTTTGCCACTGGCTGACCGTCATGGCGCCGGGGCAACAGGTCGATATCAGCGACCTGCCGGGAGAGCTGCGCGAGGCAACACCGGTGGCGCTGGCCACCGACTGGGAAAGCGCGCTGGAAGGCGAGGCCGACCGCATGCTGGCACGCGGCATTCCGGATATTCACGGCGTTCTGTCGCAGGTTTTCGAACGCATCCTGATCGCCCGGGCGCTGGCCCATACCGGCGGTCGACGGATCGAGGCGGCGCAGGCGCTGGGCATCGGGCGCAACACGATCACCCGCAAGATCGCCGAACTCGGCATCGATGGCGGCAAGGAGCACGCGGCGGAGTAAAATCCGCGGCATGACTCTGATCGATCCTGTCTTGCTGAAAGCGCGGCTGGCTAGCCTGGCCGGCCGCTTTGACGTGGACGCGCTGGACGAATGTGATTCGACAAGCAGCGAACTGATGCGCCGAGCCGAGCGCGGCGCTCCGTCCGGCTCGGTCGTTGTCGCCGACCAGCAAAGTGCCGGGCGGGGGCGGCGCGGGCGAAGCTGGTTGTCATCGCCCGAATCCAGTTTGACCTTTTCGCTGCTCTGGCGATTTCCCGGCAATGCGGCCAGCCTGAGCGGCTTGTCGCTGGCGGTTGGTGTTGGTCTCGCTCAGGCCATGGAAAACCTGGGCGCCAAGGGTGTTTGCCTGAAATGGCCGAACGATGTGCTGCTGCGTTCCGGCGACGATGTTGCCAAGCTGGCCGGCATCCTGATCGAATTGTCGTCCGACCGCCGAGGCACGCAGGCGATCATCGGCATCGGCCTCAACCTCGCCCCGCCAACGGGCGATCTGCCGCAGCCAGCGGCCGGTTTGAGCCAGGCTTGTCCTCTCCCTGTTGATCCCCATGACATATTTGCCACCATCCTCGGCCAGTTGGCGGCCGTCCTCGACACTTTCACGGTCAACCGGTTTTTTGGGCTAAAAGTGAAATGGCAGAGCTACCACGCCTGGCAGGATCAGGCTGTGCAAATCCTTGGCGATGGTGAAGATCCGAAACGTGGCCGCTGCCTCGGTGTCGATGACGACGGCGCGCTGTTGCTCGAAACCGCAGCCGGGATCGAACGCATCTTCTCCGGCGACGTCAGCCTGCGCCGCGCATGATCGTCTGTCTCGACAGCGGCAATAGCCGCATCAAATGGGGCGTCCATGATGGCAAGCAATGGCTCGCCCAGGGCGCCGTCGCCCACGCCGAGGTCGAACAGTTGCAGCGACTGGTCAGCGACTGGCCAAATCCCGACAAGGTCCTGCTGGCCAATGTCGCCGGTGCCGAGGCTGGCGGGCGAATTCGCGAGCAGCTGGCGCCATGGCTGCAGGTGTTTTTTGAAGCCCGCTCGGAAACGACGCGTTGCGGCGTGACCAACCAATATCGCAATCCGTCCCAGCTCGGCGTCGACCGCTGGTGCGCGCTGATCGGCGCCCGTGGCTTGAGCCGGACGGCGGCCATCGTCGTCATGGCGGGAACGGCGACGACCATCGACACCCTCGACGCCGATGGCAATTTCCTCGGTGGAATGATCCTGCCCGGCGGCGATCTGATGCGCCGTTCGTTGGCTGCCGACACGGCGGCGCTGCCGTTTGCCGACGGCCGCCACGCCGACTATCCGCGCTGCACCGACGACGCCATTGTCACCGGCTGCATCGAGGCGCAGGTCGGTGCCATAGAACGGGCCTGGCAGCGACTGGGCAACATCGACAAGGTCTGCCTGCTGTCCGGCGGCAACGCAGCCAGTCTGGCCCCGCATCTCAGCATCCGTTGGCGGGCGGTCGCCAATTTGCCGATGGAAGGTTTGCTCCGTCTGGCGTTCGACGCTTGAACAAACGCCGGCGAGCGGTGACAATCCGCTGTCATTGCGCCACCTCCGGGAGATTCCATGTTCGATCCGGTCATTAGCAGCCTGCCGGCCTTTGCCGGCTATTTCGCGACAGCCGTCGGGCTGCTTGCCGTCTTTCTCGTTCTCTACGTCTTTGTTACGCCCTACAGCGAGCTGGCCCTGATCCGCGAGGGCAATACCGCCGCGGCGATCAGCCTGGCCGGGGCCATCATCGGCTACGCCCTGCCGATTGCCGTTTCGGTGGCGGCCAGCCACAACATTTACGTGATGATCGGCTGGGGCGTCGTCGCCTGTGTCGTCCAGCTCATGGCTTACATCATCGCCCGCTTCGCGCTGCCGCAGATCAATCTGAACATTCCGCAGGGCAAGGTTGCCTCCGGGATATTCCTCGCTTCGCTTTCCCTCGGCGTCGGCATTCTCAACGCCGGCTGCATCGCCTGACCATTCAAGGAGAAAACACATGGCTCTGATGGACTTCATCAAGAAACAGTTTATCGACATCCTGCAATGGACCGAGGATGGCGACGGGACGCTGGCCTGGCGCTTTCCGATGGCCGAGATGGAAATCCAGAATGGTGCCAGCTTGACGGTGCGCGACTCGCAGGTGGCAATGTTCGTCAACGAAGGCACTGTCGCCGATGTCTTTGCGCCCGGCATGTACAAGCTGACGACGCAGACACTGCCGGTCCTGACCTACCTGAAAAACTGGGACAAGCTGTTCGAATCCCCGTTCAAGTCCGACGTCTACTTCTTCTCGACGCGCACCCAGATCGACCAGAAGTGGGGCACGCCGAATCCGATCACCATCCGCGACAAGGAATTCGGCATCGTCCGCCTGCGCGCCTTCGGTATCTATTCGTATCACCTGACCGACCCGAAGACTTTCTACCAGAAGATTTCCGGCACCCGTGACAGCTACGGCCGCGAGGAACTCGAAGGCCAGTTGCGCAACACTCTGGTCGCCGGCCTGACCGACCTGTTCGGCGAATCCGGCGTGGCCTTCATCGACATGGCGGCCAATCAGGACGAGTTCGGCAAGGCGATGCTGGCCAAGGCGGCGCCGATGTTTGCCGAGTACGGTCTGGCGCTGGACTCGCTGGTTGTCCAGAACGTTTCGCTGCCCGAAGAGCTGCAGAAGATTCTCGACCAGAAGATCGGCATGAACATGATCGGCGACATGCAGCGCTACACGCAGTACCAGGTTGCCAACAGCATTCCCGATGCGGCAAAGAACGAAGGCGGCATGGCGGCGATGGGCGTTGGCCTCGGGGCTGGTGTCGGCTTCGGGCAAGTCATGGGTCAGGCGATGGGCGCTGCACTGCAGCCGACGGCACCAGCCCCCGCCGCGGCGCCGATGTCGGCCGACGAAGTCGTTGCAACGCTCGAAAAGCTGCACGGGCTGGTCGAAAAAGGCATCCTGAGCCAAGCCGAATTCGACGCCAAAAAAGCGGAATTGCTCAAAAAACTGAGTTGACCGTAGCAACGTGGCTGTAAGCGCCCACTGCCCTTCCTGCGGGGCGCCGGTTGTCTTTAAATCGGCGTCCTCGGTCTTTGCTGTCTGCGAATATTGCCAGAGCACGCTGGTTCGTCACGACCAGAATCTCGAAGACATCGGCAAGATGGCGGCGCTGGTCGAGGACCGCTCACCGCTGCAACTGGGCGCCGAAGGCAGCTACAAGGGCGTCCATTTCGCCCTGATCGGGCGCATCCAGATCAAGTACAGCCAGGGTATCTGGAACGAGTGGCACCTGCTCTTTGACGACATGCGGACTGGCTGGCTGTCGGAGGCTGGCGGTGAGTATGTGCTCACCTTCGCGCAGTTCGTGGCGGAGGCGTTGCCGCAATTTGATGACCTGAAGATCGGCCAGCGCTTTGTGCTGGCCAGCCAGACGTGGACGGTCAGCAATATTGAGAACGCCGAGTGCGTGGCCGGCCAGGGCGAGTTGCCATTCAAGGTCGGCGCCGGTTATCCGGTTGCTGCGGTCGACCTGCGAAATCAGGCCAGTTTCGCCACGCTGGATTATTCGGAAACGCCGCCGCTGTTGTTCGTTGGCGAGGCGGTCGATTTTAGTTCGCTGAAAATGGCCAACCTGCGCGACGGCATGGCCGTTCCGACCAAGATGGTCGAAGCCCGCGTTTTCCGCTGCCCGGCTTGCGGCTCGCCGATGGCGGCCCGCTCGCGGGAAATTCTCGCGGTCGGCTGTGCTTCCTGTGGCGCGGTGGTTGATACGGCCGACGAGAGCTACAAGATTCTGTCGAAATCGCTCGGCATGCGCGACGAAAAATACTCGCCACGTCTACCGATCGGCAGCAGGGGCCGGCTTGAGGGCAAGCCGGTCGAGGTCATCGGCTTTCTCGTCAAACGCTGTGTCGTCGACGGTCTGGCCTATAACTGGAGCGAGTACCTGCTGGCAGGAGAGCATGGCAGCTATCGCTGGCTGACCGAATACAACGGCCACTGGAATGTGGTCGATGTGCTGTCCAAGCCACCGGCGGGCGGCATTGTCGAAGTCGATAACGTTCGTTTTGGCGGAGAGGTCTTCAAGCATTTCTCGACTACCCAGGCGGCCGAGGTCGTCCAGGTGGCCGGCGAGTTTACTTGGCGGGTCAGGCGCGGCGAAACCAATCGCGTCGTCGATTACGTGGCGCCGCCGCTCATGCTGTCGAGCGAGTCGACGGGCAACGATCTGACCTGGTCACAGGGTTTCTACGTCGAGCCGCAAGTGATCGCCGAGGCTTTCAAACTGAAAGCAGATTTGCCCGAGCCGACAGGCGTTTTTGCCAACCAGCCGAATTCATGGAGCGAGACGAATCGGCGGATTTGGGGGCTGTTCTGGAAGCTGGCGCTGGCCGCCATTCTGGTTCAGGCCTTCTTCATCTTCGTTTCCAGCGGCAAATTGCTGCTCCGTCAGGATTTCACCTTCGAACCCTTGCGCGGCGACGAGGTGCAAACCCGTGAGTTCGAGATTACCGGCAAGCCGCGCAAGATCGCCGTGCACAACCAGACCTCACTCGACAACAACTGGATCGGCCTCGACATGATGCTGGTCAACAAGGTGACCGGCGCCGCCTGGCCAGCCACCCGCGAGTTGTCGTTCTACAGCGGATATGACGATGGGCGGTGGACCGAGGGTAGCCAGAGCGACGAAATCGTCTTCCTGAATATTCCGGCCGGCACCTACTACCTGACCCTCGACCCGGACATGGCGCCGGACAAACCGATGGCCGTGCGCGACCGTGTCGAAGTGCATACAGCCGGCGCCGGCTGGTCGAATTTCGTGCTGGTGATGATTTTCCTGATCGTCTTCCCGATCTTCACCGCCACCCGCCATGCCGCCTTCGAGGCGCGGCGCTGGGCCGAAAGCGACCACGCGCCGGTGAGCAGTGACGATTCGGATGGAGACGACTGATGTTCGACAAGTTTACGCTCGCCACCGGTGTCTTCGCCGTGCTGCTTTTTGCATACGCCCAGCAGCAGGGCTGGAACCTGTTCGACAACGTCGCCAACCCGTCGCACGGCGGTTCCGGCAGCAGCCGGACTTACCACAAATAATCGGCTAGTCCCCGCCTCCGCCGCAGCCGCCGCCGCAACCGCCGCCATCGGAAGAGCCTGAGTCGCCGGAACATCCGCCACTACTGCCGCTGCAGCCAATGTGGCTGGCGCAATAGCCCGAACCCGCCGCGCCACCGCTGGCCGCCAGGCAGTCCAGTTGATAGACGAAGCCACCGGCGATGCCCAGCGCGGCATCGAGTGCAAACAGGCGGGGCAGGCGTTCCGGGGTTTTCGGGTTGATTTTCTCGTGCGCACAGGCCAGTCGCCACGCACGCTTGAGGCCATCGCTGGCCTGGGTTGGCGTGCTCATGGCCTCGGCCGGCGTGTGGTGCAGGAAGCGGCCGAAGGCGTGGCGGCAGAACTTGTCGTACTGACGCGTGAACAGGATGAACTCGTGCCAGGCGTCGTCTGCCGCCTGCGACGGCATGGCGACCATGTGTCGGCCAGCCTTGCGGCAAAGCTGAAAATAATCGTCGAGCGCCGCGAAAACTTCGCTGCGCTGCTCGGCGCTCAGTTCCGGGCGGCGGGCCGCCAGCCGCTGGTCGAGGAAACGCTGGTAGGGATAGGCCGCGATATACGCGCCGCGCCGCTGCCGGCTCCAGTTGCGCCAGAGCAGCACGCTAGCCAGAACCAGCAGTGAAATGAGAACAATCTTGCCCATTTTCAGCCGTTGATATCGAAGCAGAGATATTTGATTTCGAGGTAGTCCTCGATGCCGTACTTCGAGCCTTCGCGGCCGAGGCCGGATTGCTTGATGCCGCCAAAGGGCGCGACTTCATTGGAAATGAGCCCGGTGTTGACGCCGACCATGCCGTATTCGAGCGCCTCACCCACCCGCCAGCAACGGCCGACATCGCGCGTGAAGAAATAGGCGGCCAGGCCGAACTCGGTGTCGTTGGCCATGGCGATGGCCTCGGCCTCGGTTTCGAATTTGAAGAGCGGGGCGACCGGACCGAAGGTTTCTTCGCGGGCGACCTGCATGGCGGTTGTGACATCGGCCAGCACGGTCGGCTGGAAGAAATTGCCACCGCGTTCGTGACGGGCGCCACCACACAGCACGCGGGCACCCTTGCTGAGCGCATCGGCGACGTGAGCCTCGACCTTGCTCAGGCCGGCAGCGTTGATCAACGGGCCTTGGGCGACGCCTGATTCGGTGCCGTCGCCAACCTTTAGGCCACGCGCCTTGTCGGCGAATTTGGCGGCAAATTCCTCGTAGATGCCCGACTGAACGAGAAAGCGATTGGCGCAAACGCAGGTCTGGCCCGTGTTCCGGTATTTTGCCGCCAAAGCGCCGTCGACCGCAGCATTGACATCGGCGTCGTCAAAAACGATGAATGGCGCGTTGCCGCCGAGTTCAAGCGACAATTTCTTGATGGTCGGCGCGCATTGCGCCATGAGCAGGCGGCCGACAGCAGTCGAGCCGGTAAACGACAGCTTGCGGACGATCGGGTTGGCGCACAGTTCGCCGCCGATTTCGGCCGGCTTGCCGGTTATCACGTTCAACACCCCGGCCGGGAAACCTGCCTGCTCGGCCAGCACAGCCAGCGCCAGCGCGCTGAGCGGCGTCGCTTCGGCCGGCTTGATGACGACCGGACAACCGGCGGCCAGGGCCGGGGCAACCTTGCGCGTGATCATGGCGAAGGGGAAATTCCACGGCGTGATCGCCGCGCAGACGCCGATTGGCTGCTTGATGACGATCAGCCGGGTATTCGAGGCCGGGCTGGGAATGCTCTCGCCGTAAGTGCGCTTGCCTTCCTCAGCAAACCATTCGATGAAGGACGCACCGTAGATGACTTCGCCCTTGGCTTCGGCCAGCGGCTTGCCGCATTCGGCCGTGATGATCTGCGCCAGATCGTCGACGTTGTCGAGGATCAGCCGGTTCCAGGCCTGTAGAATCTGGGCGCGGCGACGAGCAGTCAGGGCGCGCCAGGCTGGCCAGGCGGCGTTGGCGGCATCGATGGCACGGCGGGTTTCGGTGGCGCCGCAGAGCGGCACTTCGCCGATCTGGTTGCCGCTTGCCGGGTTGATCACGGCGAAGGTCGAACCATCGTCGGCGGCATTCCAATTTTGGCCAATTTTTCCGGTTGACCGTAGCAAGTCGGTATTTTGCAGTTTCATGGGGTTGAAAAATCCTGTAAAAACGCTAAGTTAGCAACTGTTTCAAGAAAGAGCATTAGCCTGATGCGCACTGCCACCCTGTTGCTCTCCCTAGTTTCGGTACTGCTGGTCGCCGCCTGCGGCAGTCCCGCGCTGCGTTCCGGCTCCTCGCCGGAAACTATAGCGCAAGGTTCGCGTCCGGTCAGCGAGAAGGGCAATGAAGTGGTTTTCTACGCCATGGGGCTGATCGATACCGGCTATCGTTTTGGCGGCAAGAACCCGGAAGCCGGGCTCGATTGCAGCGGCATGGTCAGCTACATCTATGGCCGGGCGGCGGGCCTGAAGGTGCAGGGCAGCGCCGCCGACATCGCCCGCAATGGCCGGGCGATCGAACGCACCGAATTACGGCCGGGCGATCTGGTTTTCTTCAATACCCTCAACCGCTCGTATTCGCATGTCGGGATATTCATCGGCGATGCACGTTTCATCCATGCCCCGTCGACCAACGGGAAGGTTCGCATCGACCGCCTGAGTGACCGCTATTACGCCTCACGCTTTGAGGCGGCGAGAACGTTCTTCGACTGAACTCAGCTGGTGCCGGACTCGATCGCCGCAGCGACCTGGTGCCGAAGTTCGTCGAGGTCGTCGGTCGAGATGCCGAGGAAGTCCTGCGCCCGCTCAAACAAATCGTTGCCGACCTTGATGTCCTCGTCAAGGACTTCGCTGAGCAGGTGCTCGGCGACCTGAGTTACCGCAATCAGCGAAAGTGCGCCGCCCGGCAAAGTCCGATCCGGCAGGTCGTAGGCGTCTTTCTCGTGATGAAAGCGGATGGCCTGACCGAGTATCGCCGGCAACCCCCAGTTGCGCACCAGCAACGAGCCAACGACGGGATGGCTGCAGGGGAAATACTGTTCCTCGGCTACATTCAGCATGATGCCTTCGCGACGGCATTTTTCGAGCACCTCACCGTAATTCGGGAAGCGCCGCATCAATAGCGGTATCGCCGCGTCGTGAAACAACGCGTAAGTGTACGCAGCATCAGCCGAAATTCCGTACTGGCGGCGGGCAATCATGCTCGATGCAAGGGACAGCATCGTTGTCCGCTTCCAGAATTGCTCGATCCACGCCGCCGGCAGGCCCGTGACGCTGGCGCGCAGGGCCGAAGCAACGACCACGCAGACGACATTCTTCGTTCCGAGACGCTCGACGGCCTTGCGTACGCTGGAAACCGGACTGCTCGTGCCAAACAATGGCGAATTGGCGAGTTTCAGGGCGGAGGCCGACATGCCTGCATCGCTGCCAATGATCTCGGCGAGCCGAATCAAGTCCGGCTCGTCTTTTTGCCCTTCTTCCATGGCGTCGCAGACCATGCGCGGGCAAGTCGGGATATCAATGGTTGCTATGACTTTCTGCAGGTCTTCGGGCGACAGTTCGTGGCTGCTAAGGGGCATGGCAATTTGATAATTTATGCAATATTGTTGATTCGATGGAGCTTAATCGATCAGGTGTCATGGACGCAAGGCTTCCCTTGGGGGTAGAATCCTTCCCTCTCAAAGCGCCCGTAGCTCAGCTGGATAGAGTACTGCCCTCCGAAGGCAGGGGTCACTGATTCGAATTCAGTCGGGCGCACCAAAATTCAATGATTTAGGCCACTTTCGAGTGGCCTTTTTCATGCCGGGGACTGGTTTTTTACGGAAATCAGGACGCCTCCTGCGGGCTTTCAAGCGGCAGCGAAAGCCGGAAGCAGGTTCCCTGACCGGGGATGCTGCGTACATCCAGTTGCCCGCCGTGTTTTTTGACGATGATGTCGTAAGAAATTGACAAGCCCAGACCGGTGCCTTTGCCGACCGGTTTGGTGGTGAAGAATGGCTCGAAAATCCGGTTGCGGACTTCTTCGCTCATGCCTTGTCCGGTGTCCTCGACCTCAAACCAGACTTGCTTGTTCTCGGTTCCCGAACGCACGTAAATCTTGCCCTGTTGCTCAATGGCCTGGGCGGCATTGACCAGCAGGTTCATGAATACCTGGTTGATCTGCGCCGGCACGCAGTCCACGGGCGGAATGTCGCCCAGTTCACGGATAATTTCGGCTTTGTATTTGAGCTCGTTCCAGACCACGTTCAGGGTGCTTTCAATCGCGGCGTTGAGGTCGGCGCGCTGATGTTCGGCCTGATCGACGTGGGAGAAATCCTTGAGGTCCTGAACGATCTTGGTGACGCGGCTCAGGCCTTCCTGCGACTCGGCAACCAATGATGGAAGGTCTTCGCGAAGAAAGTCGAGATCGGCTTTCTTGCGAGCTGCTGAAATCTCGTCTGGCACTCCGGCTTCGTAGGCGCTGATGACGTTGAGCAGTTGGGAAACGTAGGTTTTCAGGGTGCCCAGGTTGGAGTTGACGAAACCGACCGGATTGTTGATCTCGTGCGCGACGCCTGCCGCAAGTTGGCCGATGGCAGCCATTTTCTCGGACTGCAGAAGTTGTTGTTGTGCCTCTTCGACCTTGCGTAGCAGGAGTTCAAGTTCCTTCCGGTCGTTCTCCAGCTTGATATTGGCCTCGCCGAGCTGTGAGGTGCGTTCCGCTACGATTTCTTCCAGGCGGTTCTGGTATTGCCGCAGGTCGTCCTCGGCGCGGTGGCGCTCGGTCACATCCTGCAGGGTTTCAATGGCGCCAATCCGTTGTCCCTCGGCATCGCACAATGGCGCCGCAGTAAAGAACAGCCAACGCCCATTTTCGCCCATATGGGGGAACAAGGCCTCACCCTCGAAGGCGCCGCCGATATTGGCTGAGCGCCGAAAAATGCCGTGGTAGTAGGTGTCGAACTGTTCTTCAAGACTTCCGTCAACGATCAGGTCGGCCATCACCGGGCGACTCTCCGGATAGAAAGCCTTCCATTGCTCTGTAGTGCCGACCATCTTGGCTGCCGGCAGGCCGCTGATCATTGCGCAAGCCTGGTTCCAGTGGGTGATTTGATGATTGGCGTCGATGACGAAGGTCGGAACAGGGTCGCCATCGATAATTTGAGCGAGCAATTGCTGCATATTGCGTTTGCTTGCCTCGGCGCGCTTGTGTTCCGATTCGAGCAGTTTTTTCTGGGTCATTTCGACCTGTTGCATGGCCAGCTTTAAACGACCCTGTTCGACCAGCAGTTGTTCGTTGGTCTGCGTTAGGGCTTGGGTGCGCGCCTCGACCTGGGCTTCGAGGGTCGTGTTGACCTTTTCCAGTTCGTCGTTGCGCGCCGCGATCATGCGGAACATCGCATTCATGCCGCTGAGCAGGCTGGTCGTCGCCGGGTCGGCGACCATGTTTTTTTCCTCGTTGAAGGCCTGCTCGGGGGGTATGCCTGCCTGGATTTTCCGGATTTGGCGGGCCATCGACTGGTCCATGCCGAGGATGTGATGGGCCAGCCAGCTACTCAGGAAACGCAACAGGAATTCGAGGTCGCCGCTCTGCATGTCGCGCATCCTGACCACTTGCTGGCCGAAATCGACATGCACGTTGTGATGGATTTCGACGAAACGTGGGTCGCAGCCGGTGCTGGCCATCAACTCTTCTTCGTGCTGGAAGTGCGTTACCGCGTACTCAACGAGCTGCGCCAGCACCTTGTCGATTTCTTCCGGTGGCGTGGATGTGGACTGATGCTCGATGATCCAGTTGATCAGGGTCACCAGCCCCTGATGCTCGGTGTCGACCTGAGGTTGGCCGGTAACGAAGCTGTCATTCCAGACAAAAATATCCATGCTCAATTTTCTCCTGTCACCGGGCCGAGTACCCGAAGAATCTCATCCGGCGTGGTGGCACCGGCCTGAACACGCTCAGCGGCGTGATGGATGATGCTGCGCAGGCCCCTTTGCCGGGCCTGACGGCTTATTTCCAGCACGCTAGCCCCGCTGCCTATGCAGTCCCGCAACTGGTCATCAAGGGTCAGAATTTCGTAAATGCCGAGGCGACCCTTGTAACCGCTGCCGTGGCAGGTAGTGCAGCCCTGGCCCCGTCGGATTTCGGTGATCTCGGCAAAGGCACTGCCCAGGCGAGATATGACGAACGGGTCAGGTGCGGCAGGCTGGCTGCAGTCCGGGCAGACGCTGCGCACCAGGCGCTGGGCGATGATGCCTTCGAGGGCGGTGGCGACCACATAGGGTTTGAGTCCGAGATCGAACAGCCGGGCGATGGTGGCGACAGCCGAGTTGGTGTGCAGCGTCGAGTAGACGAGATGCCCGGTCAGTGCCGCGTGGAAGGCGACCTCGGCGGTGTCGAAATCACGGATTTCTCCGAGCAGGATGACATCCGGATCTTGCCGGAGCAGGGCGCGCAGGACGGCTGGAAAGGTCAGCCCGATCTTTTCGCGAATCAGTACCTGGCCGGCCATGTCGAGGTAGTACTCGACCGGGTCCTCGATGGTGACGTAGTTTTTGTCAGGCGTTGCATCGTGCTGGAGCAGCGAATAGAGCGTCGTTGTCTTGCCGCTGCCAGTCGGGCCGGTGGCAAGGATGATGCCCTGCGGCTTGGCCACCATGTCGGTGACGCGACGCAGGTCGCCGCTTGAAAAACCAAGTTTCTCGATGGTGTGGACTGTCGAGTTCCGGTCAAGGATGCGCATGACGATTTTTTCGCCATTGATCGTCGGTAGTGTGGAAATGCGCAGATCGACCATGCGCATCGGCGTCTTGACAGTAATGCGACCATCCTGGGGGCGACGCCGTTCGGAAATGTCGAGTTCCGACATGATTTTCAGGCGCGAGACGAGCGATTGATGCAGGTGGTGCGGGATATGGATCTTGTCGGCGAGCACGCCGTCGATCCGGTAGCGCACGACCACGCTGTTGGTGCGTGGCTGGATGTGGATGTCGGAAGCGCCGAGGCGGATGGCTTCGAGAATGATGGCGTTGGCCAGCCGGATGGCCGGCGGCGCCTCGGTGTCGCGCAGCAGGTCTTCGAGCTTGGCGGCATCTTCTTCCTCGATGACGATTTCGATGCCTTCGTAGGGGTCGGCTGAACTGACCAGCGTTTCCAGTTCCTTGAAGTCGACTTCGCCGCCGCCATAGACTTCATCGACTTTCTTGCGGATCGCTGCGACGTCGGCCGTCACCGCATTGATATCGAGGCCGGCAGTGAAGCGGACTTCATCGATCAGCCCCTCGTCCAGCGGGTCGGCCATGGCCAGCATCAGGCGCCGACCGTCGAGCTTGAGCGGCACAACGCACTGGCGAAGGCAGAAGCTGCGCGGGATCAGATCGGTCAGGGCGGTATCGACACGGAATTCCGGCAACTGGACTTCCTCGATCATCATGTCGGTCTTCAGTAGCTCGCGGATGCGTCGTTCCGGCACCCAGTCGTTTTCGAGGAGCAGGGTGATCAGCGGCTCCTTGCGCCGCTCCTGCTGCAGGGTCAGTTCCTGCAACTGGCTATCGGTCAGCAGGTTCTTCTTGTGCAGCATGATGCCCAGCCGGCTACGGTGGGTGGCGGCGAGCCTCGACAGCGCCGAGATTTCCTTCGATTTGAGGTCGTTTTCCGCACGCAGACTCTTGTTGCGGCTGATCAGGTCGAACTGTTCGAGGGCGAGTGCTACGGTCACCCGCAGATCATCGTCATTCCACGGTTTGAGGATGAATTTGTAAACGGCGCCTTCGTTGATCGCGCCCATCACGGCATCGGTGTTGGCATGCCCGGTGAGCATGATGCGGATAGTGTCGGGCGAGCGTTTTTTGACTTCCTGCAGGAACTGCGCGCCGTTCATGCCGGGCATCATGAAATCGCTGATGACGAGGTGGATGGGGCCGGTGGCGAACTTTTCCAGCCCTTCCTTGGCGCTCCAGGCGGTGATGACTTCGTAGTTTTCCTGATGGAAAACACGACTGAGCGCCTTGACGATGCCGGGCTCGTCATCGACAAAGAGCAGGCGGTAACGCGGCGGTGTCAGGTGCGTCGCCGGGGCTTGCGGGCTGGCGGTCTTGCCGGTAAATAGCGCGGAATAATCGGTCATGGCGGTGTCGGGAAGAACAGGCTGACGGTGGTTCCCACGTCGGGCTGGCTGTCGAGGCTGATGCGTCCGCTGTGCGCCTGGACGACGTTGCGGGCAGTTGCCAGGCCGAGTCCGACGCCGGAGCCGACCGGCCGCGTCGTGTAGAACGGCTCGAAGGCGTGTTCGATCTGTTCCGCGGTCATGCCGACTCCGGTGTCGTGGATACGGATGTGGATGCCTGCCTCGTCGGCTTCGGACGAGATCTTGACCTCTCCTGGCCGGCCGCTGTCGGCGATGGCCAGTACGGCATTGCGGATGACGTTGAAGAACAGCTGATTGATATGTCCGGGCAGGCAGACAATGCTGGGCAAGGGGAGTAAATCGAAACGGAAATGGATGCCGGGCGGCATTTTCGCTTCGACCATGCTGACCGCCTCGTGCAGGCAATTGTTGAGGTCGGCATATTCTTCGCTGGCGCGGTCGACGTTCGAAAATGCCTTCAAATCAGCCACGATGCGGGCTATGCGCTCCATCCCCTTGGCACTGTCGTGAAGCAGGTCAATGCCGTCTTCGAGAGTGAAGTCGAGATCCAGCGCTTGCCAGCCCTCGGCAAGCGAACCCGGGTGCGTTTTCAGTTCGGCAAATTTGGCGAGGTACTTCTCGAAGGTCGAGAGGTTGCTGCGCACGAAGCCAAGCGGGTTGTTGATCTCGTGCGCCATGCCGGCCGCCAGTTGGCCGACCGAGGCGAGTTTTTCCGCTTCGTAGAGCATCTGCTGGCGCTCTTCGAGTTCGCCGACCTGTTTCTTGACGCGAGCTTCCAGTTCGCCCGAGAGTGCTTTGTAGCGCGCCTCGGATTCGCTCAGGCGGGCGTGTTCGCGCTTGAGCGATTCGAAGTCTTCGGCCACCGATTCGAGGTGCAGGGTCGACGCCATCTTGAAGCGGACCTCGGCGCGAAGGAGGCTCAGCATGAGCTGGCGAGCGGCGCTCAGCGCGGCCGGCGAGGCGCTGCTGCTGAGCAGGTAGCCGATTGGTTCGAGTTCAAGGATCAGCGCCTCGCGGCGCGCCTCGGGCGAGGGCTGCCCCCAAAGCGTTTTGCCGGTGTCGTCGGTCAGGGCGAAATTGCCGCCGAGCAATGCGCTGAGTGCCGGGCCGATTTTTTCCTGGCTGGCGGCATCGAGCAATTCATCGAGCCGCCACTCGCGGTCAAAGCCCAGACTCACGGGTTTTCCCCCAGAGTGCCGGCTACGAAGGCGTCTTCGCTGAGGCCGTGTTCGGACTGCAATTTCAATTTTTGGCAAAAATTCCGGTAGACCGTGCGAATGAGCAATTCAAAGCTCGTTTCGACGCCTTGCCCGGTCAGGGCGATGGCGAAGACCAGTGGCCAGGGCGCCGCCGACCAGCGTTCGCGGATTTCGGCCTCGGGGACGGCGCTTGGCAGGTCGCACTTGTTGAACTGGACGACCATCGGCAGGTGTTCAAAATCGAGGCCGACGCGGGCACAGTTGGCGGCCAGGCTCTGGAAGGATTCGCCGTTGTTGGTTTCCTGGGCGCGGTCGGCATCGGCCACGAAAACCACGCCATCGGCGCGCGACAATACGGCCTTGCGCGTGCCGTCATGGGCCACTTGTCCAGGCACGGTGAACAACCGGAACTTGATGAGCAGCCCCGACGGTGCCCGAAATCCGAGCGGCAGCAGGTCGAAGAAAAGCGTGCGGTCGTCCTTGGTCTCCATGGTCATCACCTCGCCCTTCAGTTCCGGGGCGAGCAGGTCATGCAGGCGCAGCAGGTTGGTCGTCTTGCCGCTCTGCGCCGGGCCGTAATAGACCAGTTTGAAAGTCAGGTGCCGGGCATCGCTTTCGGGCATGGCGCCGTCAGTCCTTGCTCTGGAATTCGGGATCGAGCACGACGGAGCCATCCGGGCCCCAGTTGACTTCGGTGATGCCGGGTTCGATGCGTTCCAGTCGTTCGGCTTCGACCTGTTCCGGCGTGATGTCGCCCATTTCAAGACGAACCAAATTGGCCAGTTGGCGGTTTTCCAGCATCAGGTCGCGGTGAGCCAGTGCCTGGCCGATGGCCGACATCAGGTCGTAGTCGTTCCACGGCTTGCCGATGAAGCGGTCGATGCCGACTTCGTTGACGGCGCGAACCAGGGCGTTGAGATCGGCATAGCCGGAGAGAATCAGGCGGGCCGCATCGGGCTGGATGGCCTTGGCCGCCTTGAGGAACTCGATGCCATCCATGCCCGGCATGCGGTAGTCGCTCATGAGCAGGTCAAACTCTTCATTCCGCACCGCTTCGAGAGCGGCCAACGGTGAATTGAAATCGATCACATCCAGCGTGTAGCTCTTGTTGCCGTATGCACATGGCGCCAGACGCAAGACGCGCTTGAGGGCTTTGAGAATGGAGTCCTCGTCATCGACGATCAGGATGCGGCTCATTTTTCCTCCTGGCGAATATAGAGCGTCAGCATTTGCTGTTCCGAATGTTCCATCCTGGTTAGCTGACCGATGATTTCTGCAGTCAGCGCGGTCCCCTTGGCGAGCAGCAGATACCCATCGCGATGCATGAGGTCGCGGCTCAGTACCATGCCGGATTTCAGATGCATGGTACGCAGAGGGGTTTCCGTGAAGCCGCTTTTGACTGTTTCGGCGAGTAGCGCAGCGAAAGCGTCAACGGCTGCCGGGTCGTAGCGCTTGCCGCGGTTCTCGATCAGAAAATTGAGCGCTTCGACAGGCTTCAGCGGACGCTGGGCCAGCGTGCCGATGATCAGCGAATCATATTCATTGACTACGTGAATGATGCGGCTGCCTTGCGGAATGGCAATTCCCGCCAGATGGTCCGGGTAGCCGCTGCCGTCATAGCTTTCGTGGTGATGGCGAACGAGGATGGCGGCATCCTTGAACTTGTCGATGCCCATCAGGATGTTCTGGCCAATGACCGGGTGTTTCATGACCAAAGCCCGTTTTTCAGCGGTCAGCGTATTGAACGGCTTGCCAAGCAGTTCGTCGGGCAGGCCGAGTTTGCCGATGTCGTGAAGCAGTCCGGCCAGCATGATGTTCTGGATCTCGACATCGGAGAGACCGAGACGTTGGGCCACACTGCGCGCATGTTCGGCAACTCGCCGGCCGTGGCCCGAAATCTGGCTGCCAGCCGGGCCGCTACGCAGTTCGATCAGCCCGGCAAAGACCTGGACGCTGGTCAGAAACGCCTTTTTCAATTCACTGTGCGTTTGCTCGACAAAGCTCAGGGCCTGGCGCAACTCGGCGGTGCGCTCGGCGACCTTTTGCTCGAGGCTGGCATTGAGTTCTTTCAGCTGCTCATTCTGCGCCTGGGTCAGCGATGTCAGACGCTGGTTTTCCCGTTTCAGATTCTGGTGCTCGATCGCTTCGGCAACAATGGTGACGATTTCGTTGTCGTCCCACGGCTTCGAAATGTAGCGATAAATTTCGCCCTGATTGATCGCGGCAACCGTCGAGGTAATGTCGGCGTAGCCGGTGAGCAGGATGCGCATGACATTGGGCCAGCGATTGCGAACCTCCTTGAGGAAGGTCGCCCCATCCATCTCGGGCATGCGCATGTCCGAGATGACCAGGTCGATTTCTTCCCTCTCAAGAATTTCCAGCCCGGCAGCACCGCCTTCGGCAATGAATATGCGGTAGCCGTGCGGCCGAAACAGGCGGCGCAGTGCGGAAAGAATGCCCGGCTCGTCATCGACGAAGAGCAGGGTGGGTTGGGCGATTTCCTCGCTCATGATGAAGTCTCCGAATCTTTTGTTTCAGTGATCTGCCTCGGATTGATTGGCAGCAGAAGACGGAAAGTGGTGCCTTGTCCCTCGGTGCTCTCAACCTCGATCAGGCCGCCATGTCGTTTGATAATTCCGTACGACAGCGAAAGCCCTAGGCCGGTCCCCTTGCCCACCGGCTTGGTCGTAAAGAACGGCTCGAAAATCCGGTTGATGTGCTCCGGTGCGATTCCCTTGCCAGTATCGCTGATTTCAACGCACACCTTGTCGTTGCCATGAAGGCTGGTGCGAATCGTAATGGTGCCCTGCCTTTCAATGGCGTGACCGGCATTGACCAGCAGGTTCATGAAGACCTGATTGAGTTGGGAAATGAGGCAGAACACATGCGGGATTTGGCCATATTCCTTGACCACTTTGGCCTTGTACTTCAACTCGTTCCAAACGATGTTCAGCGTCGAGTCAATGCCTTGATGCAGGTCGGCCTCCTGCCATTCCTGTTCGCCGACACGCGAGAAGTTCTTGAGGTCCTGCACGATCTTGCGGACACGCCCCAAGCCATCCTTTGACTCGGCGAGAAGACTGAATATGTCCTCTTTGAGAAAGACAAAATCGCGCTGTTCCATCAAACGCCTGATTTCTTCTGCATGCGGATTTGCTTCACCCTCCTGGCCGAGCAGGGCTTCGTAGGCAGTGATGATGTCCATCAGGTCGTGTACGTAGCCATCCAGTGTGCCCAGATTGGAATGAACAAAACCGATCGGGTTGTTCAGTTCGTGGGCGACCCCCGCCGCCAGTTGCCCGATGGATGCCATTTTTTCCGACTGCATCAGCTGGTTGTTGGCCTCTTCCAGTCGTTTGTTGAGTTTTTTCTGCTGGGCGAGGGCTTCGTCCATCAGCAATTGTTGGGCTTTTCGTTCAGTTATATCGGTCAGCACCCCGTCGTAAAACTCGGGCCGGCCGTCCGCGTCGTGACGAACCGTGGTGCGACCAAGCACCCAGACCACCTGACCGTCGGCTGTGACCAGACGATATTCCTGAGCGAAGCGAGAGGTGCCCTCGGTGGAGTAACGGGTTGTCTCGTTCTGCATGAGCGGCAGGTCATCAGGGTGAATGACATCAAACACCGGTGGCTGCGCCGCAATCAGCTGATTGGCGGTGTAGCCCCATTGCCGCACATTGTCCGAAATGAAGACCAGCGGCCAGCCTTCGGTGCAGCAAGCCCGAAAACAAACGACCGGACTCGCATTTACCACCTGCGTGGCAAGACGTAGTGCCTTCTCGGTACGTTGTCGACGTACGATACGCCACGTTTCGCTGCCGATCAGTTGTACAGTTTCAACGTCGAATTCGGTGTAATCGCTGGTTTTGTTACCGACCCCTGTCACCATCCGGACCTCCCCCTCCTCCATGACCGGAATGCTGAGCAGGCGAATCAGAGCTGAGTGGCCGGAGGGGAGCCCATGTTTATTCTGCGCGCTGGCGTAGTCATTGATGATGATGGGCTGTTTTTGCCGTGCCGCATCGGCCCAGATACCTGCTTCGGAAATTGGGTAGTGGTTGTCGAAGGCTGCCGTGCAGTAGTCTTTCAGGGTGCTGGTCGACCAGGCAACCAGTTCGATGGTCACGCCATCGATATTGACGAAGTGCATGAAGCCAATCACGCTCTGCGTCAATTCCTCTGCCCGTTCCAGGGCATATTGCATGAATGCTTTTTCGGAAAGCTCCTCGGCTATTTTCGGCAACTCCAACAAAATCACAGAACGGCGGGCCTGTTGGGAAAGCCTGAGCTCTGTGACTCGACGCTCTGTAATATCGATCGTGATGCCACCCAGGTCTGCACTGCCATCTTCGCGGGGAATGGCGAACTTGGTGCTTTCCAGGAATCGTCCGTTCCATTCGTCCTGAATGCGTTCCGTGATGCCGGTGGCCAGAATGCGCGCTTCGTCAGCGACGACTTTTTGTCCGAATTCGCCAGGAAAAACCTCGAGCGAGGGGCGGCCCAGCATATCTTCCGGATTGATGCCGAACTGGTCCTGAAAGCCTTTGTTGGCGAGAAGAATGCGAGAGTCAGCGGCCTTGATGTAAGCGCTTCCGGGCAGGTGGTCGATAAAACGCTGCAGCGTCTTGACTGACGAACTCCATTCATTTTCGGCCAGAACCCAGTTGCTTATGTCTTCGACGATGGCAACAAAAAAATCAACTTTTCCGTTGGCCTTCCGAATCGCGCGCGCTGAAATCGTGGCGTGAACAATGGAGCCATCCTTGTTGATAAAACGCTTTTCCATTGAGTAGCCATCGGAGTTTCCGCGCAAGACTGAATCCATCTTTCTGGCGTCCGTTTCCATGTCGTCCGGGTGACTCAAAGCCTGCCAGTCCGTCTGCATCAACTCTTTGGCCTCATATCCGAGAATACGGCACAGCGCGGGATTGACTGAAAGCCAGGTTTTCTCAGGTGAGATCGTTGCAATTCCAACCATTGCATAGTCGAAAATGGCGCGGAAGCGCTCTTGGCTTTCATGTTCCCGCAACCTGGTTCTCAGCATGGAATGGATACCCAATCCCGAGATGAAGAGCAGGGCGCCGGAAAAAAACCAGTGCATCGGCATCCCGTCTTCTGTCAATGCAGTGAGCTCATCGTGACTCAGGTGGGAGACAACCAGCCATCGATATTCAGCCTTGGCGCCTGAGGCAATCTGAGGGCCTGACAGCATTCCGGACAGTTGTGGATAGACGCTTTGATAGGTCCACAATCCATTTTTGTCCAAAAACTGCCCTTGGTAATCCTTCATGCGCGCCCAACTGGCCGGAAAGCGGCTACCCAGATTGCGCCTTGCATCCTTGAACATGAATCCCCATTCGTCGGCAGGGTCGGGGGAGTGCAGCCAGTATCCGGCGCTATCGACCAACGCAAGATGGGCTTCTGCGCTACTGTCTATAACAAAGCGATCGAGCATGGCCTGGCCCAGATAGTTGATGATGACTATGCCTCGCTTGGCCCCCTGCTGGTCTGATATGGGTAGAGCAAGGCGTAGCATGGGCTTGTACGGTACTTCGATGTTTCCGTTCTCGATATTCAGATCGAGAGGGGAAAGGTAGATGTGCCCGGCGTCCTGTTGCATCGCTTCGGTGAAGTAATAACGGTCTCCCTTGTGCTGGAGCTCTTTTCGCGGCACGAGTATTGGCTGGCCATCGCGCAGGTCGGCACGGACAATTTCCTGGCCGCCTGCATCAATCCAGCGAACCTGGTCGTAGACCTTTTTTGCCTTTGCCAGGCTCATGAACATTGTTTCGACCTGCCCAATCTCAGGCGAGTCAGGATTGCGGGCCAACTTCTGTACTGCTAAGTGATCAGCAATGAAATGCAGGTCGCCGACAATCGACTGTATATGGCGGAGCAGCGATGCGCTGCCGAGCCCCACGCTGAGCACTTCCTGATTTTTTAGTGCGGCGAGTTGTTCCCCTGTTTTGCCGTGGCCATAGAACCAGGTGCCGATGACGACGACCAGAACGACCGGCAGGAACCGCCTGAGAAAAAGGGCCTGCTGACTAAGACGCATGGTCAGCCTTTGGCTATCCGGAAGGCTTCGCGAATCTGCTCACGGAGCAGGTCGTCGTCCCAGGGCTTGGTCAGGAATTTGTAGATGGCGCCGCGATTGATAGCCCCGGTGACCGATTCGATGTCGGTGTAGCCAGTCAGTACGATGCGTATGGTGTCCGGATAAAGTTGGCGGACCCGGGCGAAGAACTCGGTTCCTGACATGTCCGGCATGCGCTGGTCGGAGAGGATGACTTGTACCGGATGCTTGGCCAGATGCTCGAAAGCCTCCGCCGGCGACTGGGCTGTCAGGATGTTGAAGCCTTCCCGGCGCAGCAGGCGCGACAGCGAGGTCAGGATGTTCGGTTCATCGTCGACAATCAGTAGCGTATGTGCCTTTTCCCGTGGCGTATCGGCGAGTTGAAGGCTCTTTCGGCCGGCCAGCAGTTGCTCGAACTCGACTGCCGGTAGCGGCCGGCTGAACAGGTAACCCTGCATCGAGTCGCAGCGCCGGCTACGCAGGAAGCTGGCTTGCGCTTCGGTTTCGACACCCTCGGCCAGAACGCTCAGGTTGAGGCTGCGGGCCATGACGATGGCGGCAGTGGCGATCGCCGCATTGACCGGGTTTTCGGTTATATCGCGGACAAAGCTCTGGTCGATCTTGATCTTGTCGAAAGGTAGCCGCGAGATGTACGACAGCGAGGAGTAACCAGTGCCGAAATCATCAAGGGATATCTTGATGCCCAGTGCCTTGAGGGCCCGACATTGGGCGATGGCTTCGTCGATATCATCGATCAGTGCGCTCTCGGTGATCTCCAGCTCCAGTGCGCTGGCAGGCAGGCCGGTTTCACCCAGGCACTGGCTGACCAGGCTGGGCAGGTTGGTCTGGCGAAACTGACGTGAGGAGAGGTTGACCGCGATGCGCAGATTGGCGATGCCAAGGTCGAGCCATTGCCTGGCTTGCAGACAGGCGGTGCGCAAGACCCATTCGCCGATAGGCAGGATAAGCCCTGTTTCTTCGGCAATCGGAATGAACTCGGCCGGGGAGACCGAGCCGAATTCCGGATGGCGCCAGCGCAGCAAGGCTTCCATGCCGATCATGTTGCCGCTGTCGAGGCTGATCTGTGGTTGGTAATAAACTGTCAGTTCGTTGCGCTGCAGCGCCGAACGCAGGGCTGCCTCGAGCCCGAGTCGACGGGCGGCATCGGCATCCATTTCCGGGGAATAGAAACGGAAGGTATTTTGCCCACTCTTTTTGGCGCGGAGCAGTGCTGCGTCAGCGGACTTGATCAGCGCGTCTACATCGTTGCCATTTCTGGGCGCCACGCTGACGCCGATGCAGGCGCTGACGCTGATGGCGTGCTCGCCCACTTCGAACGGAACGGCAATGGCATCGAGCATGCGCTGGGCGAGCGCTATGGTGTCCCGTTCGTGGCTCAGGTTGGCCATCACGAAGCCAAATTCGTTACCGGAGCGGCGGCCGACAGTATCGCCATCGCGTACCTGCAAATTGAGCCGGCGCGCTACCTCGACCAATATCCCGTCGCCAATCGGCGGACCAAGCGTGTCATTGATGAACCGGAAGCGGTCAAGGTCGAGCAGGATGACGGCCGTCTCCCGATTGAAGCGGTGAGCGCTGATCAGGGCCTGCCCGAGGCGATCGGCAAACAGGCTGCGGTTGGGCAGATTGGTCAGTGGGTCGAAACTGGAAAGATATTGAATGCGCTCGGCTGCCGCATGACGTTCAGAAAGATCGCTGAAGACGCCGACGTAATTTGTCAGACGCCCGTTCTTGTCATGTACGGCCGAAATATTCAGCCATTCGGTGACCAGTTCGCCATCCTTGCGCCGGTTGGTAATCTCGCCCTGCCAGTTGCCGTGCCGGCTGATGGCTTCCCACATGTCGCGATAGAACGCCGGGCTATGCACACCGGAACGGAGCAACCGGGGGTTCTTGCCCAGCGCTTCGCTGGCGTCATAGCCGGTTACCTTCGAAAACGCCTGATTGGTGAGCAAAATGTCAGCGTTGGCGTCGGTAATGCAGACGCCGTCGCTGATGCCGGTAAAGACGACTGAGGACAGGCGATGTTCGCTTTCGGCGGCCTTGCGCCGGCTGATGTCGGCCATGGTTCCCAGAGTCAGAAGCGGTTTTCCCTGAGCGTCGCGGCGCAGTATTCGTCCCCGTGCTTCCATCCATACCCAATGACCGTCGGCATGGCGCATGCGAAGTTCGTCCACATGAATTTCGTCACCCTTATCGGTCCCGGCCTCCATCCGTTCCAGAACGGCACTGCGGTCTTCCGGGTGGACCAGTTCAATACTGGCGCTGATTGTTGCCGGCCCTTCGTTCAGGCCAAGAATCCGCGACAGGCTGGGACTCCACTGGCTGGTCCCGCGTTCGTGATCATGCTCCCATATTCCGAAACCGGAGGTGGCCAGGGCGATCTGCAAGCGAGTGTCGAGCTGAACGTTTTCGGCCACGCGCCGGGCGACTTCCTGCTCCAGCCAGGCCTTTTGCCCGGCAACGATATCGCGGGCCCGCTTCAGTTCAAGCTGGGCCTTGACCCTTATGCCGAGGACCGCGGGATTGATCGGTTTGGTTATGTAGTCGACTGCGCCTTCCTGAATGCCGCGTTCCTCGCTGTCAGGGTCGTCGAGGGCGGTGACGAATATCACCGGGATCTGGTTCGTTTCGCCGTCGGCGCGCAGGGCCTTGAGTACGGCGTGGCCGTCCATTCCGGGCATCATGACATCGAGCAGGATGAGGTCGGGCTGGGGGGCGAGCCTGGCGTAACGAATGGCGACCGGGCCGCTGTTGGCGACCCGTACGTCAACGCCGAGATCGCTGATCATTTCTGAAATGGTGCAGAGGTTGTCAGGTACGTCATCGACGATCAACACAATGGGGCGGCCTGGCCCCTGAGTCTTGTTGTCCTGATCTGTCATGCCTCACGCTCCCTACGCATTTCATTCATGGATGCTAGTCTCGCTCGCCCGGCGCGCTCAGACAAGGCAAACCGCGCCCTCAGAAAAAATAATTTCAGGCCATCTGCCTTTTTATTGTTTCAAGCAACGCCGTTGCCGCATCAAAGTTGAAAATAGCGATTTGCTGGTGCAGTTGCTCGCATTCTGCCGGGCAAAGACGTTTCAGATCTGTCTTCAGTTGATTGAACAGCCGAGTCGCTTCAATGTCTCCCGTGCCCAGTAACTCGGCCAGCGCATCGATTCGTTGCCGTAGCGCGCGAGTCGTGGCTTTTTCTTCGATTTCATCCCGATTGCCCTGGTTCGTGGTTTGTCGGGCGGGATCCGTTGTCGGCAAATATTTTGCCAGCAGGACATAGAGGGCATCGGGATAGACCGGTTTGGCGAGAAAATCGGTCATGCCCGCGTCAATGCAGCGTTCCCTGTCTGCGTTAAAGGCATTTGCTGTCAGGGCGATGATGGGGACTGCAGCCCCGTTTGTCAGGGTGCGAATTCGCCGGGTGGCATCGAGCCCGTTGAGTTCCGGCATCTGGACATCCATCAGTATCAGATCGAAATTCGATTCTTTATAGCGGTCGACCGCAAGCAAGCCATTTTCTGCGGTGACCACTTCAAGCCCGACGCTGGTTAGCAGTTCAGCCGCGATATCTCGGTTGATTCGTTCGTCCTCGACGACCAGGACGCGCCCTTTCAGTTGCCCTTGCTGCCAGTTTTCCGGTGCGCTCTCCGATTCGTCTTCTGCAGTGTCGAGGCGGGCAGTAATCCAGAAACGACTGCCGACACCCTGCGTGCTTTCGACGCCGACTTCGCCGCCCATCAGTTCGGCGAGATGGCGGGCAATGGCCAGACCCAACCCGGTTCCGCCAAAGCGTCGGGTAGTCGAGCTGTCGAGTTGCTCGAAGGCATTGAACAGGCGCGCCGTGTCTTCCTGGCGGATGCCGATGCCGGTATCGCTGACGCTGAAGCAGCAGGTTATTTTTTTGCCGTCGGTGGCGAGCAGTTCGCCACTGATCGAAATCGAACCTCTTTCCGTAAACTTGATCGCGTTTCCCGCGAAATTGAGCAGTACCTGGCGCAGACGGGTGACGTCGCCGACGGCGCGTTCCGGCAGGTTCCCGGTATCGATGTGGAGATTCAATCCTTTGCTGGCGGCACGGTCGCGGATCATTGATGCAATGTTTTGCAGGATTTCGGCGGGCGAAAAAGCGTGGCTTTCCAGCATCACCTTGCCAGCCTCGATTTTCGACAGATCCAGAATGTCATTGATGATTTGCAGCAGATGCTCGGCCGCGGCCGAAACCTTGATCAGCTTTTCAAGCTGGTCCGGCTGCAGGGGACTTTGTCTGAGCAGGTAATTGAGGCCAATGATCGCATTCATCGGTGTGCGGATTTCGTGGCTCATGTTGGCCAGAAATTCGGATTTGGCGCGATTGGCCGAGTCGGCTTTTTCCTTCGCTGCGGCCAGCTCGCTGGTGCGCTGTCCGACCAGCTTTTCGAGATGCAGGCGGTGGGCGTGCAGTTCGGCCTCGTTTTGCCGCCGCTCGGTAATGTCCTCCTTGGCGGCGACGTAGTGGGTGACCAGTCCGTTTTTGTCGCGCACGGGTGATATGGTGGCCAGTTCGAGATAGTGCGAACCGTCCTTGCGCTGATTGACGAATTCGCCACGCCAGACCTTGCCGGCGAGCAAGGTTGGCCACATTTCACGATAGATTTCGGGGGCGGTCTCTCCGGATTGGAGAATGTTCGGATTCTGGCCAATGGCCTCCTCTGCCGTATAGCCGCTGGCCTGGGTGAACGCCTCGTTTACGAAGATTATTTTGGCATTTAAGTCGGTGATGACGATGCTTGCCGGGCTCTGCTCGACGGCGGTGGACAGGCGGCGCAAGCCTTCTTCGGCGGTTGCCAGCTGCTGGTTAAGGTCGCGCAGCTGTTTCAACTGGGCTTTAAGTTTGCGCTCCGATTGCTTGCGTGGCGTGACATCCATCGTCATGCCGCCGAGCAGCCGATTGCCTCTTCCGTCTTCGACAGCGAACTTGGTCGATTCATAGTCCCGGCCTTTGAAACTTTCTTCGACGACGATGGTGGTGCCTGTTTCCAGCACTTTCCGGTCGTCGTCGACGATTTTCTGGCCGAATTCGCCGGGGAAAAGTTCCGGGCTGGTCTTGCCGATCATGCCGGCCGGATCGATGCCGAGCAAGGTCTGGAATCCCCGGTTGGCCATCAGAGTCCGCGAGTCGGCATCCTTCAAGTATGCCGTTCCGGGGATGTGGTCAATGAAGCTCTGAAAGGTTAGCAAGGCGCGTTGACTCTCATCCTCTTTCTGCTGAATCTGGTGATCAAACGCCTTTTGCCGACGTTGGTACTGGAACAGCATCAGCGCCGAACCGATGGCTACCAGAAAAAAGAGAATGGCCCGGGTGGTCGCCTGTGTCCGCCACGGGGCGAGAACCTCGGCGAGGTCGCGCGCAGCACCAACGACAAGTGGCGCCGTCATGTGCAGGGTTTCCGGTTGCAGCGTGCGCATCGACATCAGGCGCGCTCTGTCCAGCGCGTAAGAGGTCCCGTTCATCAGGCTGGTCGGCTGGCCGCTGGTCATATGGCGCTTGAAGAACGATCCCGCAATGTTCACTGAAAGCCCGGGATCTGCTTTGTTTTGCTCGGGCACGAGGACCAGGATCTGGCCGTTTCCGTGGATCAACGACAGCGTGGTTTCGCTGCCGGCATGAATGGAATGGAGCAAGGTGCCAATACTGTGGCTGTCGATGGTGGCCGCAATGATGCCGGCAAACTCGCCACGAGGCCCGGCGACCATGCGCGCCACGGTTATTGTGTAAGCCCCCTGGTCGGTGAGCAAGGGGGCGCTCACATAGAGCGCATCGACGTCCGGGTGTTTCTGGGCGCTCTTGAAATACTCGAGCTGAGCGAAATTCCTGCCGATCAGTTCGCTCGAGTTGCTGACCAGAATCGTGCCGCTGGCATCGAAGAAGGCCAGGGTTCGGACGCTTTCCAGCGCCTGTGTCAGCGTGTCGAATTCGCGCGTGACATTGGCCAGCCCGTCTTTGCCGGCAAGTTGCAAGGCTACGGTGTTGCCCAGCTTGTCGATAACCGCGCTGATCGAGCCCAGTCGCCGCCCCATTTCCTCGACGATGATCTGACTGTGATTTTCGAGTCGGCTACTGGCCGTCGTCTCGATATGGTTGCGGGCCTGAATCTGGTCGACCGTAATTTGCATGCCGAGCAACAGAAGCCCGACGGCCAGCGCCAGCCACTGCAGGATATAGGCACGCTGCCGCAATCCCGAGGATGCAGAGGTGCCGGCCGATGGTGGGGGCAGGGTGCTCATTGGCGGTGGGTCAGGACTCCCTTGCTTCGTAGCTGGACAGCGTCACCCCGGCATGGGTGAGGATCTCGCGAATGGCCTTGATGTCCATCCGGCTGCAGGTGCTGCTGTTGTGCGGGTGGTGCAGGAAGGCTTCGACCTTGTTGAGGGTGATCTTGAAGCGGGCGCCGTTGGCCGGTTCGACTTCGGCGCCGAGGTGGTGAAGCAGCGATTCGATTTCGCGCCAGTGAATGTTGGCCGAGGGCGGGTCCTGGAAGATGCTGCGCATCAGGTGGGCATGCTTGTGACTCATGATGAAGCTCCAAGCGTTAGGAACTACACCATTCTATGCCTGCTCGATCTTGCCGTCAGGCGAAAACGATCTTGAGCAGGGCGAGGCAGAGCAAAGTGTAGCCGGCCGCGACAAGGTCGTCGGCCATGACGCCGAAGCCGTTTTTGACGTGCTCGTCAAAATAGCGGGCCGGCTGCGGCTTGGTTATGTCGAAAAAACGGAAAAGCGCGAAGGCGGCCAGTTGCCAGAGGAAAGTGGGCGGCGTCATGAGCAGGATCAGCCAGAACGGCACAATTTCATCCCAGACGATGCTGCCGTGGTCGGGGTCGCCGATGGCGCGGCCGGTAACATCGATGAACCAGATGCCGCCGAGGTATGCCACGGTCAACAGGAAAAACAGGCCAAAATCGGAAAAGTGGTGATGGAACAGGGCGAACATCGCCCATGCGAACAGCGTACCGAAGGTGCCCGGCGCCTTCGGTGCCAGCCCGCTGCCGCAGCCCAGCGCGAAGAAATGCGCCGGGTGGGCGAGCAGGAAGCGCATGCTAGGCGGTTTGGCCAAAGTGGTCGTATCCCTTGCTGCCGAATTCGACGGGCTTGCCGTCGGGGTCGAGGACGGTCACGTCTCCGGTCGGGCCGGCGACCATCTCGCCGATGTTCCACAGCGGCAGTTCGAGCTGCGCGGCAATTTTGGCGATGGCCAGGCTTTGCGTGCCGGGCGCGGTGAAGCACAGTTCGTAGTCGTCGCCGCCGGTCAGCTGGCATTCGAGAGCGATGCGCCGGAGGTCGGCGTCGTAGCTCTCGCCCTTGGGTAGATGCGGCAACTGGACGAGCTTTACCGAGGCGGCGCAGCCAGAGCGTTCGGCGATGTGGCCGAGATCGGCGAGCAGGCCGTCGGAAACATCGATGGCGGAAGAGGCAATGCCATTTAGGGCGAGGCCGAGGGCGACGCGTGGACGCGGCTTTTCAAGGGCGCTGACGCACAGGCGGGGCCACGGCTCGGGCAGCTTGACCTTGTCCTGCAGGTAGGCCAGGCCGAGGCTGGCCAGGCCGGGACGGCCGGAAACCCAGATCTGGTCGCCGGCTTGGGCGCCATTACGACGCAGGGCTTGGCCCGGTTCAACTTCGCCGATGGCCGTGACGCAGACGTTGAGCGGACCTTTGGTGGTGTCGCCGCCAATCACATCGACACCATACTCAGCGGCGCAGGCAAAGAAGCCTTCGGCAAAGGCGGCTATCCACGGCTCGTTGACCGTCGGCAGGGCGCCGGCCAGCGTTACCCAGCGCGGCTGGGCGCCCATCGCGGCGAGGTCCGAGATATTGACGGCCAGCGCTTTCCAGCCGAGGTTCCTGGGGTTGGTGTCGGGCAGGAAATGGGTGCCGGCGACCAGCATGTCGGTGGTGACGGCCAGTTGCTTGCCTGGCGTCGGTGCGATCAGAGCGCAGTCGTCGCCGGGGCCGAGGACGGCCGACGGAGTGGGCCGGGCGAAATACTTGTTGATCAGGTCAAACTCGCCCGGCATTGAATTACTTGCCCTGCTTGCGCGCCGCAACCTCGTCGGCACGAACGACGGCGGCGATCTTGTCGAGCACGCCATTGACGTACTTGTGGCCGTCGGTGCCGCCGAAGGATTTGGCCAGTTCGATGGCCTCGTTGATGATGACGCGGTAGGGCGTTTCGGGATGGTGGTTCATCTCGAAAGCGCCCAGCATCAGGACGCAGGCTTCGATCGGCGAGAGTTCGCTGAACGGCCGGTCAAGATGGGCGGTGACTTGCGAAACCAGCGCTTCGCGCTGACCGATGATGCCGCGCAGACTGCCCACAAAGAATTCGCGATCAGCCTTGGCAAAGCCTTCCTGCTCCGGGGCATAGGCTTCGATGGCGGCCTCGTCGGCACCGCCGACGCGCCACTGGTAAAGACCTTGCAGGACGAATTCGCGGGCGCGGCGGCGGGCCGACTTGGGCGGCGCCTTGACGTCGTGGGGATGTTCGCTGTCGCTGAGGAAGGTGGTCATTGGAGCAGGGCTTTCTGGAGGTTGGCCATTTCGACGGCAGCCTGGGCGCAGTCGCTGCCCTTCGGCTGGGTGCGGATTTCGGCCTGTTCGTCGGTGTCACAGGTCAGGATGCCGTTGGCGATGGGCACGCCGGTATCGAGCTGGACTTCCATGATGGCGCGGCAGGCGTCATTGGAAACCACTTCGAAGTGATAGGTGTCGCCGCGGATGACGGCGCCGAGCGCGACCAGCGCGTCGAAGCTGCCGCTCTGTGCCATGGTTTGCAGGACGAGCGGGATTTCCAGCGCGCCGGGGACGTTGGCGATGGTCATGTCGGCATCGGCGACGCCGAGACGCTTCAGTTCGGTGACGCACGACGAGAGCAGGGCTTCGCAGACCGGCAGGTTGAAACGGCTCATGACGATGCCGACCTTGAGGCCGGCGCCGTCGAGGTTGTTGTCATATTCAAAGATGTTGTCGAAACGGGACATCGTTTATAGCTCCGCGGGCGTGGTGACGAAACCGGTGACTTCGAGGCCAAAGCCGGTCATGGAGGGCATCTTGCGCGGGCTGGAGAGCAGGCGCATCTTGGAAACGCCGACATCGCGGAGGATCTGGGCGCCGATGCCGTAGGTGCGCGGATCCCACTTGACCGGGCCGCTCGGAGCGGTGCCGGTCAGGCGCGAAAGGATGGCTTCGCCGTCTTCCGGGCGGTGCATGAGGACGATGACGCCGTGGCCGAACTTGGCCATGGCCGCTTGCGCTTCCTCGATCGAGAACGACTGGCGCTTGCTGGCCGGGTCGAGGAAGTCGAGCACGGAGAGCGGCTCATGGACGCGAACCAGCGTTTCGTCGCCGGCCGGGATGCTGCCCTTGACCAGTGCCAGATGGGTGGCGCCGCTCGCCTGATCGACATAGGCGTGCATCGTGAAATCGCCGTGGGCGGTGTTGATCGTCTTGCTCGTGACGCGCTTGACCAGGGTTTCGGAGGCGGCGCGGTAGTGGATGAGGTCGGCGATGGTGCCGATCTTGAGGCCATGTTCCTTGGCGAACTCCATGAGCTCGGGCAGGCGGGCCATGGTGCCGTCGTCGTTCATGATTTCGCAGATCACCGAGGAGGATTCGAGACCGGCCATGCCGGCCAGATCGCAACCGGCTTCGGTGTGGCCGGCGCGGACCAGCACGCCGCCTTCGCGGGCGGTGATCGGGAAGACGTGGCCGGGCTGGACGATGTCGTCGATGGTCGTGTTCTTGGCGACGGCGACCTGGATGGTGCGCGCCCGGTCGGCGGCCGAGATGCCGGTGGTGACGCCTTCGGCGGCTTCGATGGAGACGGTGAAGGCAGTGCCGTACTGGGTCTTGTTGTTCTTGGCCATCTGGACGAGGCCGAGCTTCTTGCAGCGGGCTTCGGTCAGTGTCAGGCAGACCAGGCCACGGCCGAACTTGGCCATGAAATTGATCGCTTCGGGCGTGATGTGTTCGGCGGCCATGACGAGGTCGCCCTCGTTTTCGCGGTCTTCTTCATCGACCAGGATGACCATGCGACCGGCCTTGAGTTCGGCGACGATCTCGGCGGTGCTGGCGATGGCGGGATGGGGTGGCATTGGGGTTCCGGGAACAGCAAAAGGGGGGTGCTATTTTCGCAGAAACAGGCCGTTAGCACATGACTTTAGTGCCTTGATCCCGCGCCGACATTCAGGGCAGATAGGCTTCGACCTGGACGCGCAGGCGGACTTCGTCGCCGATGAAGGGGATGCCGTTGTTCAGGCCGAATTCCGAGCGGTGCAGCACGCCGACCGCATCGGCGCCGCAGCCGCGCTTGCGGCTGGCCAGATTGAGGCCGCATTTGAAGCGGCTGACTTCGAGGCGTAGCGGGCGGCTTTCGCCGAGCATGACGAGGACGCCGTCGACGGCGCTGAGTTTTTCGTCGGTGAAAATCAGCTTCTGGCTACGGAAGAAAATGTAGGGGAAGTCCTGAGCCTTGAACCAGTCGTCGCCGCGCAGCACGTCGTCGCGCAATTCAAAGCCGGTGTCGAGCGAGGCGGTTTCGATGCTGATGTCGATGCGGCCGGTTTTCGTCTCGGCATCGAATTCGACGACGCCGCTGCTGCGGTTGAACTGGCCGCGCTGCGTCGAAAAGCCGAGGTGGTCGACTTCGAAGCTGGCGTAGGTGTGTGCCGGGTCGATGGTGTATTCGGCGGCATCGGCCGGGGCCAGGAGTACGGCAAAAAGGAGGACGATGATGCGGTTCACGGTGATTCCCACGGTCAACTGGAAAAAAGGGCCAAAATTGAAATGACGATGGCGTTGAGACCGTGCCGCTGCTGAGCCGTTCCATTGATTTCGCGGTAGCATCGCTGCCCATGCGGCATGCCCTCCTCTTCTCCGTCTTTGTCATCGCCTCCTGCGGGCTGGCCTACGAGCTGATCGCCGGTGCCCTGTCGTCCTACTTGCTCGGCGATTCGGTGACGCAGTTCTCGACGGTGATCGGTACCTACCTGTTCGCCATGGGCGCCGGCTCGTGGTTGTCGAAATACATTACACGCGACCTGATCGGGCGTTTCATCCAGATCGAACTGATGGTCGGGCTGCTCGGCGGCTTTTCGGCGATCGGGCTGTTCCTCGTTTTCACCTGGCTGGGCGGGCCGTTCAAGCTGGTGCTCTACCTCGCGGTGTTCGGCGTCGGCGTGCTCGTCGGTCTCGAAATCCCGTTGGTCATGCGTATCCTGAAGCGCGAACTGGCCTTCAAGGACCTCGTGTCGCAAGTGCTCACTTTCGATTATCTCGGCGCGCTGGCGGTCTCCATTCTCTTTCCGCTGGTGTTGGCGCCGCAGATCGGCATGGTGCGCACGGGGCTGTTGTTTGGCGTGCTCAACGTCGCCGTGGCGCTCTGGGCGCTGCATCTGTTCCGCGACCAACTGCCGTCGCGGCGTTGGCTTGCCGTGCAGAGCTGGACGGTCTTCGGCCTGCTCGCCGCCGGTTTTGCCGGGGCCGGGCAACTGACGACCATCGCCGAAACCCACCTCTACGCCGACGACATCATTCACGCCGAAACGACGCCCTACCAGCGTCTTGTCGTTACGCGCTGGCGCGACGATCTGCGCCTGTTCATCAACAACAACCTGCAGTTTTCATCGCACGACGAATACCGCTACCACGAGGCGCTGGTTCATCCCGGTCTGGCCAGCCTGCCAGGGGCGAAGCGGGTTCTGGTGCTCGGTGGCGGCGATGGGCTGGCGGTACGCGAAATCCTCAAGTACCCGAATGTCGAATCAGTAACGCTGGTCGATCTCGACCCGGCGATGACCAATCTGTTCTCGAAGGCCCCGGCCCTCGTTGCGCTCAACGAAGGGGCGCTGAGTTCGCCCAAGGTAACGGTGGTCAACGCCGACGCCCTGCAGTGGCTGGAGGAAAGCCGCGAATATTTCGATTTCGTTGTCGTCGATTTTCCCGATCCGGCCAATTACGCGCTTGGCAAGCTCTACACCTCGGCCTTCTACCGCCTGCTCGAAAAACGCCTGTCGGCCCGTGGGCTGATCGTCGTCCAATCAACCTCGCCGCTCTACGCCCGGCAATCGTACTGGTGCGTCGTGACGACGCTGGAAAGTGTCGGTTTCAAGACGGCGCCGTACCACGCGCTGGTCCCGTCCTTCGGCGAATGGGGCTACATCGTCGCCGGCCGGCAGGAATTCACCATTCCCACGGTCGACCGGAAAAAAACGCGATTTTTAACTTCGGAAATCCTCCCCGGCCTGTTCGAATTCCCGGCCGACATGGCGCGCCTGCCGGCCGAGGTCAATCAGTTGAACAATCAGGTATTGGTGCGCACCTTCGAAGACGAGTGGCGCAAAGTCATTCGCTAGCTGGCGTGCGTTGCCTGATGCGCCTTGAGGTAGGCTACCGTGTCGTCAAACGGCATCGGCCGACTGAACAGGTAGCCTTGCAGGATGTCGCAGCCGAGCCCGGCAAGAAAGTCGCGCTGGGCCTCGGTTTCGACGCCCTCGGCGACCAGCTCGAGACCCAGGCTGTGGCCCAGCGCAATCGTTGCCGTACAAATGGCGGCGTCGTTGACGTCGGTTTCGATATCCGTGACGAAAGAGCGGTCGAGCTTGAGGCGCTTGATCGGCAGGTGCTTGAGGTAAGCCAGTGACGAGTAGCCCGTGCCGAAATCGTCGATGGCCAGAACGATGCCCATGGCGGCCAGCTGGTCGAGGATGGACAGGGTCATTTCGGGGTTTTCCATCGCCGTGCTCTCGGTCACTTCGAGCTCGATGTCCTCGGGGGACAGGTCGTAGCAGGCCAGCGCGCCACGGACCAGAAGCAGCAGGTTTTCATGGCGCAACTGCTGGGCCGAAATGTTGATGGCAACGCGGATGCTGTCGATGCCCTGCTGTTTCATGACGCGAATCTGCCGGCAGGTTTCCCAGATCACCCAGTCGCCGAGCGGCTGGATCAAACCGGTTTCTTCAGCGATGCAGATGAAGCGCATCGGTGAAACCTGGCCGAATTTCGCATTGTTCCAGCGCAGCAAGGCCTCGACGCCAAGGACGCGACCGCTGACTGTTTCGATCTGCGGCTGGAAGTGCAGCGAAAACTCGCTGCGCGTAGGCGAAATGGCGGCAATCGCCTGGCGCAGCTCATTTTCCATGGCCAGGCGTTCGCCCGCTGCCTCGTTCATCCGGGCGGTGTAGAACTGGTGATTGTTGCGACCGGCACTTTTCGCGTGGTACATCGCCGTGTCGGCGTTGCGCAACAGCGTGCCGGGATCGCCACCGTCGATCGGATAGAGGCTGATGCCGATGCTCGGCGTGGCGTACAGGACGTGATCGGCGATCCGGTAACTGTCGGCCAGGTTGCTCTGAATCTTGCTGGCGACGCGGGCGGCGGTCAGCGGTGATTCGATGTCGGGCAGGACGACGACGAATTCGTCGCCGCCGATGCGTGCCACGAGATCGCTGGCGCGCACGCATTCACGCAGGCGCAGGGCGACATTCTGGAGCAACTGGTCGCCAACTTGATGGCCCAGCGTGTCGTTGATGTTCTTGAAATTGTCGAGGTCAATCAGCATCAGGGCCAGCTGATGATTCTCCCGCTGGCAACTGCGCAGCGACTGCGCGAGCTGCGACTCGAAGGCCAGCCGGTTAGGCAGATTGGTCAGCGGATCGTGATAGGCCAAGTAGGCCAGGCGGTCGGCGACTTCATGGTTGGCGTCAATTTCACTGAAATTGGCGACATAGTTACGGATGCTGCCATCGGTGTTGCGCAGTACCGAAATCTTCAGCGCGCGCGGATAGTTGGCGCCATCCTTCTGCTTGTTCCAGATCTCGCCCTCCCAGTAATCCCGAGTCTCCAGCGCTTGCCACATCGCCGCATAAAATTCGGGAGTAGCCCGGCCGGAAGACAGAATCCGCGGATTCTGCCCGATCAACTCCTCCGGCGAATAGCCGCTCAACCGGCACAGGGCGCTGTTCACCGCAACAATCAGGTTCTGCCCGTCCGTCACCAGCATGCCTTCATTGCTCTGCTCGAAGGCACACAGAAAGACCTTTCCGGACAGGAGATCGTTGTCCGGCGGGGGCAGGCTGCTGGCTGCTGCGTTGGCGCTGGTCATAGAGTCATTCAGACTGTATATGAGATTATTCTAATCTTCTCGTCAGACGTTAAACAGGAAATTCAGTACATCGCCATCCTTGACGATGTATTCCTTCCCTTCGGCCCGCATCTTGCCTGCTTCCTTTGCGCCGGCTTCACCCTTGTAGGCAATGAAATCGTCAAAGGCGATGGTCTGGGCACGGATGAAGCCGCGCTCGAAGTCAGTGTGGATGACGCCTGCCGCCTGCGGTGCGGTGTCGCCCTGGTGGATGGTCCAGGCGCGTACTTCCTTGACGCCGGCGGTGAAGTAGGTGGCCAGACCAAGCAGCTTGTAGCCGGCGTGGATCAGGCGGTCGAGGCCGGGTTCTTCAAGGCCGAGATCGGCCAGGAACATCTGTTTTTCCTCGTCGTCGAGGTCGGCAATTTCAGCTTCGATGGCGGCACAGACGGAAACGACTTCCGCCTTCTCGGCAGCGGCATGGGCGCGCACGGCGTCGAGCAGCGGATTGTTCTCGAAGCCGTTCTCGGCCACGTTGGCGACATAGAGTACCGGCTTGGCAGTGATCAGGCAGAAAGGCTTGAGCAGTGCCAGCTCCTCCTTGGAAAAGTCGAGGCCACGCACGGCCTTGGCCTGGTCGAGCTGGGCAAAGCATTTTTCCAGTACGGCCACCAGAATCTTGGCTTCCTTGTCGCCGGAACTGGCCGGGCGGCGGTAGCGATTAAGCGCCTTTTCGACGGTGGCCATGTCGGCCAGCGCCAGTTCGGTATCGATGACTTCGATGTCGCGGATAGGATCGACGCCGCCGGAGACGTGGATCACGTTGTCGTCGGCAAAGCAGCGCACGACGTGCACGACGGCATCGGTTTCGCGGATGTTGGCGAGGAACTGGTTGCCCAGGCCTTCACCCTTGGAGGCCCCGGCGACCAGGCCGGCGATATCGACGAATTCGACGATGGCGTACTGCATGCGTTGCGGTTTGACGATCGCGGCCAATTGAGCCATGCGCTTGTCCGGCACTTCAACGATGCCGACATTCGGCTCAATGGTGCAGAAGGGGTAGTTTTCCGCCGCGATGCCCGACTTGGTCAGGGCGTTGAAGAGGGTGGATTTGCCGACGTTGGGCAGGCCGACGATGCCGCATTTGAGGGACATGGGTTTTTTCCTTAGACGGCTTTGCCGTGCAACTGTTGTTGAGCGCCGGCAAAGTCTCCGGCGGCGAGTTTGGGCCAGGCCAGCAGGCAGCGGGCGAGGGCATGTTCGATATCCGGCAGTTCTTCCTTGCGCGGCTGGTGCAGCACGAAATCAACCACCTCCTGCGACAAACCAAGTGTGCGCGGGTGGCCGATGCCGAGGCGCAGGCGCCAGAAATCCGGCGTGCCGAGCCTGGCCTGGATATCCTTCAGACCATTGTGGCCGCCGTTGCCGCCACCCTGCTTGAGGCGGATGCCACCGGGCGGCAGGTCGAGTTCGTCGTGGATGACGAGAATCTCTTCCGGCGGAATCTTGTAGAAATTGGCCAGCGCAGCCACCGACTGACCGGAACGGTTCATGAAGGTGCTCGGTTGCAGCAGCCAGGTTTCGCCGACGCGTCCCGCCTTGCCATAGAACTTGGCTTGCGGGGTGAGCGACACCTTCAGCTTGTCGGCCAGATGGTCGACAAACCAGAAGCCGACGTTGTGTCGGGTCGCTTCGTATTCCGGGCCGGGGTTGCCGAGGCCAACGATCAGGCGGGGTGGGTTCATGGGCTATAAGTGCGAAAAAGCCGCCGGCGGCATGATGCCAGCGGCGGCCATTACTGCATGATGCCGAAATTACGCGGCAGCAGCTTCGCCTTCAGCCGCATCGGTAGCGCCAACCTTGCCGGCAACGATACCGACGACGACGTCGTCAGTAGCGTGGGCAACCAGCTTGACGCCGTTCGGCAGCTTGAGCTGGGAGAGGTGGATGCTGTCGCCGACATTCAGGGCGGACAGGTCGACTTCGACGAACTCAGGCAGATCCTTGGCCAGGCAATGCACGTCGACTTCGGTGATGACGTGGTTGACCAGGCCGCCGTTGAGCTTGACACCTGGGCCAACTTCTTCGTTGGTGAAGTGCAGCGGCACCTTGATGTGCAGTTCGTGCGTGGCATCAACGCGCTGGAAGTCGATGTGCAGAACCAGCGGACGGTAGGCGTGCATCTGGTAATCGCGCAGCAGAACCTGCTCTTTTTTGCCATCAACGACGAGGTTGATGACGGAAGAATGGAAAGCTTCCTTCTTCAGCTTGAGCAGCAGGTCGTTATGGACGACTTCGATGGCTTGCGGGGTGGCTTCGCCACCGTAAACAATACCCGGGACGGTGCCAGCGCGACGCAGGCGGCGGCTCGCACCCGTTCCCTGCAGCGTACGCGCTTGGGCGATAAGTTCAAATTGCATGGTGATACTCCAATAGTTTTCCCGGTCCGCGACCAGAACGGGAAGGTTAAAAAAACTTAATCGATGAACAGCGACGAGACGGAGTCGTCGTTGCTGATCCGGCGAATGGTTTCGGCCATGATCTCGGCCACGGAAAGCTGGCGGATGCGCGGGCAGGCTGCGGCATCGTCGCGCAACGGAATGGTATCGGTGACAACCAGAGCGTCGAGGTCGGAGTCATTGACCCGCTCGATTGCCGGGCCGGACAGCACCGGGTGGGTACAGTAGGCAACGACCTTCTTGGCGCCATTGGCCTTGAGTGCGGTGGCCGCCTTGCACAGGGTGCCGGCGGTGTCGACCATGTCGTCCATGATGATGCAGGTGCGGCCGTCTACTTCACCGATGATGTTCATCACTTCGGAAACGTTGGCCTTCGGACGGCGCTTGTCGATGATCGCCAGGTCGCATTCAAGGCGCTTGGCCAGGGAGCGGGCGCGGACGACGCCACCGTGGTCGGGGGAAACGACCAGCGGGTTTTCATAATGCTGCTTGCGGATATCGTCGAGCAGGATGGGCAGGGCGTAGATGTTATCGACCGGAATGTCGAAGAAGCCCTGAATCTGTTCGGCGTGCAGGTCCATGGTCAGTACGCGATCGACGCCGGAGGCGACGAGCATGTTGGCGACCAGCTTGGCGGCGATCGGCACGCGTGAGGAGCGCGAGCGGCGATCCTGGCGGGCGTAGCCGAAGTACGGGATGGTGGCGGTGATGCGGCCGGCCGAAGCGCGTTTCAGCGAATCGACGATGACCAGCAGTTCCATCAGGTTGTCGTTGCAGGGGGCGCAGGTTGATTGCAGCACGAAGATGTCGCGACCGCGAACGTGTTCCTGCAACTCGACGCTGACTTCGCCGTCGGAGAAGCGCCCGACATTGGCGCGGCCAAGGTCGACGTTGAGTTCGTTGGCGACGGCTGCGGCCAGTTTTGGATTGGCGTTGCCAGTGAAGACCATCAAGCTGTTGTAGGCCATTCCCACATTCCTCCGGACCTTCTGCATGCTTACGTGCATTTGCCCGCCACAATGAAAATCGGGCAGGCTTGTGACCTGCCCGAAGGAAATTTGGCTGGGGAAGAAGGATTCGAACCTTCGAATGCCGGAATCAAAATCCGGTGCCTTGACCAACTTGGCGACTCCCCAGCGGGTTGCTCGAACGGGTTCGCGTCCGAGCGAGGCGCGAATAATACAGTAGCTCTTTGTGGAAATCCAGCCCTTTAGCGAATTTTTGCCAGCGGGTGTTCAGTCAGGCCATCGGCGATCCAGCCCCGCATGCCGGCCGGAAGGCAGGCGAGAAGGGCTTCGGCCTCGCTGCGTCGGGGGAAACCGGCAAAAACGCAGGCGCCGGAGCCGGTCATCATGGCGTGGGGGGCACGGCCCTTGAGCCAGGCGAGATGTTCGGCGACGGCCGGGAATTTGGCACTGGCGACCGCTTCGAGATCGTTGTGGCCTTGCCCGTGCTGCCAGTCTGTCGGGCGAATGGCCGCGGTGTCGCGCTTCAGTTCGGGGGCGCTGAAAATGGCCGCAGTCGGGACGTGGACCGCAGGATGCAGAACCAGGTAGCTTTCCGGCGGCAGATCGACGTCGGTAAAGGCCTCGCCAACGCCTTCGGCAAAGGTGTTGCGACCATGCACGAAGACTGGGACGTCGGCGCCGAGGGCGAGACCGATTTTCTCCAGCGCTGGTCGGCTGAGGCCGGTTTGCCACAGATGGTTGAGTCCGAGGAGTACGGTGGCGGCATCGGATGAGCCGCCGCCGAGGCCGCCACCCATTGGCAATCGCTTGTTGAGATGGATTGTCGCGCCTTGCCGGCACCCCGTCGCCTCCTGTAGCAGGCGGGCAGCACGGACGGTCAGGTCACTGTCGGCCGGAACGCCGGGAATGGGCGTGGCGAGAACGATTTCACCAGCGTCGCGCGGTGCGAAACGTAGCGTGTCGGCGCGGTCGATGAAGCGAAACACGGTTTGCAGCAGGTGGTAACCGTCGGCCCGCCGGCCGACAACGTGCAGGAACAGATTGAGCTTGGCCGGGGCGGGCCAGGCGCTGGCCCAGGTCCACTCGCTCATGGGGCGTCCTTCCATTCCTCGATGCGCAGGCGCAGTTCTATTTCGCCGTTGCGCGACAGGGTCAGGCGGCTGGGCAGGGCGTCTGGATTGTCGTCTTCAAAGGCGTAGTCGACTTGCCAGCCGTCTTCGTTCAGCCTGGCTGGTCGACCTTGGGCGTCTGACTCGATGCGGGCGTTGTCGCCGGAGCGGCCGAGCAGCCAGGCGGGCATGCGGCTGACCGGCAGACGCTGGCCGGTGACATCTTCGATCAAGGCATCGGGGTCAGTTGATTCGCGGGTCTTGCCTTCGGCCGTGCGCAGGCGGGAAATTTCTGGTGTCGTTTCGATTTCGGCCAGTCCGTAGCCGAGCGGGCTGGAGAGCAGCACGCGGTCGCTGCGGTTCTGGTGCGTCCAGGTCAGGCGGCCGCCCGAGTTTTGGACGGCCTGGCCGGGCAGCGTGATACGCAGCGCGAAGCGGCCTTCCAGTGTGAAGTTGCGGATGTTGTCACGGGCGGCCAGTGGCGCCGGCGGCACACTGGTGCAGGCGGCCAGCAGGCTGGTCGCGAGCAGCAGGAGGAAACCCGATTTCAAGGCAGGAGTTTCTTGATGATGCCGGTCAGGACTTCGTTTTCCGGATGCGCCTTGAGGGCATCATTGAGGATGCGGCGGGCGTCGTCCTTGCGATTCATTGTCCACAGCACTTCGCCAAGATGCGCGGCGATTTCCGGGTCGGCCTTGATGCGATAGGCGTTTTCCAGTGTTTTCAGGGATTCCGCCAGCTTGCCCTGGCGGTAGAGCACCCAGCCCATGCTGTCCATGATGAAGGGGTCTTCCGGCGTCAGGCTGAGCGCTTTGGCAATCAGGTCGAAGGCTTCCGGTAGCCGGGTGTTGCGTTCGGCCAGGGAGTAGCCGAGCGCGTTCAGGGCGTGGGCATGGTCCGGTTTGATGCTGAGCAGGTGCTTGATGTGAATTTCAAGAATTTCCGGTTTGCCGATGCGCTCGGCGGTCAGCGCCGCTTCGTAGAGCAGTTCGGGGTTGTCCGGCTGGGCTGTCAACGCAAGGTCGAGAACAATGTAGGCGTCGTTGTGGCGGCCGGCTTCGCGCAGAATCTGCGATTCGGCGAGGATCAGCTGGGTCCGTTCGTCCGCCGTGCCGCCGCGCGTGTTGTGCAGCAGTTCGCGGGCTTCATTGGGCTTGCCTTGTTGCAGGAGGATTTGGGCCAGCCGGGAGCGGGCAGCGATGTATTGCTGGCCGGCGGTGACCTGACGGTAATGCTCGGCGGCCGCTTCCGGTTTCTTTTGTTCCTGATCGAGTTGGCCGAGGAAGAAGTGGATGGTGCTCTTGTCGGCGAAATCGGTGGTCAGCAGATGTTCGAGCTGGCTGCGTCCGGTCGTCATGTCGCCTTGCTGCAGGGCGAGCATGGCCACCGGGTAGATGACGTCCGGGTTGTCCGGGTTGTCCTTGATCAGGCGGTCGAAATGACGGCGTGCCTCGTCGTAGCGTTTTTCGGTGATGAGCAGGCGGGCCAGCGCCAGACGAGCGTCACGGGCGTTCGGGTTGGCGCCGACGAAAGTGCTCAGGCTGTCGATGGCGGTCTGGGCAGATAGGCGGGTCTGCAATTGGGCGCGGGCCAGGGCGGCGCTTTCCCAGTCGGGACGAAGCTGCAGGGTCTTCTCGGTTTCGTTGAGGGCGCGCAGGTTGTCGTTGGCGTTGGCAGCCGCTTGGGCCATGGCAAAATGGGCTTCGGGCAGGTCGTCGTAGGGGGCGGCAACGCGGTCGACCAGGGACTGAACGGCTTTCTTGTCCTCGTGCCGGGCGAGCATGCGGTTGAGGTGCATCAGGTTGTTGCCGAGATTGGCCTTGTCCTGTTCGAGCAGGGTCACCAGTTGCGGCGCGAGTTCGTCGAGGCGGTTGGAGAGAATCAACAGCGTGGACTGGGATTGCCTGGCTTTTGCGGAATCGGGTTCGACTTCCAGCCATAGTCTGGAAAGTTCGAGGGCGCGGTCGAACTGACGGGCGAAGCCGGCAACTTCGGTGGCCCGGGCGACGACTTTCGGGTCACGGGTGCGCTGGGCAAGATCGGCCCATGCGTCGGAGCCGAGCTTTGTATCGCCACGCTGCAAGGCGAATTCGCCAACCAGCGCCTGGAAAACGGTGCGGGCGAGCAGGTCTTCGGAGGCAGCTTGGGTGTTTACACGCTTGCCGGCTGGTTTGGCAGTGGCTTCGCCGGCGGCCAGACTGTATCCGCCATGGGTCAGACCCAGGGCGAGGGTGAGGGCGGCAGCGATTCGCTTCAGTTGCATGGACGGCTTTCGATCGAGGTTTGCGCGATGGTCGCGCGAGAATTGCTTATTGGAACGCATAGAATCCGATAAGTTTGTGATGTTATTTGGGTTTGCCCGGAGGAACAAGCAATGCCGGAATTGCCGGAGGTCGAGGTTTGTCGTCGTGGATTGGCGCCGGAGCTGGAAGGTGCGCTGATCGAAGGTGTGGTTATTCGTGCGCCGAAGCTGCGGCACGAGATTCCGCGGGCCTTGAGCGAACTGTTGCCTGGTTGCCGTATTCTGGCTGTGCGCCGGCGCGGCAAGTACCTGTTGGTCGATTGTCAGCGCCCAGGCGTTGCGGGGACCCTGATCATTCATCTCGGGATGTCGGGCAACCTGCGCTTCGTGCCGCGCGACCAGCCGCCGGCCAAGCACGATCATTTCGATCTGGTGCTGGCCGGGCAGAGTTTGCGTCTGGCCGACCCGCGTCGTTTCGGCGTCGTCCTCTGGCAGCCGGGGCCACCCGAGGCAGCTGAGCTGCATCCCTTGCTAGCGACGCAGGGGATCGAGCCCTTGTCGGACGATTTCACGGTCAACTGGATTTTTTCGTCAATTTCGAAACGCAGCGGGCCGATCAAACCGACCTTGATGGACAGTCATCTGGTCGTTGGCATCGGCAATATTTATGCCTCGGAGAGCCTGTTTCGCGCCGGAATTTCGCCGCTGCGGGCCGCCAACCGGATCAGCCGGGCGCGCTATGAAGTGCTCGTGGCGGCCATTCGCGAAACCCTGTCGGACGCCATTGCGGCTGGCGGCAGCAGCATTCGTGACTACGTGCACAGCGACGGCAGTGCCGGCTGGTTCCAGATCCAGGCTGGCGTCTATGACCGGGCCGGGCAACCCTGTCTGCGCTGCGGTGGCATGGTTAGACAAATTCGCCAAGCCGGGCGGAGTACATACTACTGTGCTGGCTGTCAGCATTAAAATGGCTCTGCAAGTCTATGTATTTATGCTAAATTGAAGTTTCCGATTGCCCCGGGAAGGATGCCGTATGTCGCTCGCCAACCAATTTGCCGCCTATACCGCCTGGCGTTCTCGCCTGGCTACTTACATTGCCGAACTCCAGGGCTGGCTGAGCACCAACGAACTTTCCGACGCCCAGAGCGATCTGCGCCTGACGCAACTGCTCGAAAGATTGCGTGAAGACCGCTTGAACGTGGCTTTTGTCGCCGAGTTCTCGCGCGGCAAGTCGGAGTTGATCAACGCCATTTTCTTCGCTGACTACGGCAACCGGATGCTGCCCTCGTCGGCCGGCCGGACGACCATGTGTCCGACCGAATTGCTCTTCGACGGCAACAAGCTGCCATGCATCGAATTGTTGCCGATCCAGACACGGGCCTCGAATTCCAGTGTCAGCGAATACAAGCGCTTTGCCGACGAGTGGACGAAAATTTCGCTCGATACCGAATCTCCGGAAGCCATGCAGGATGCCCTTCGCCACGTCAGCGAAACGACTCGGGTGACGCCGGACGAGGCGGGGCGTCTCGGTTTTGAAGTCGGCCAGGGGCAGATCGACCTCTATGTGATTGGTGAGGACGGGATGGTCGAAGTGCCGCGCTGGCGTCATGCGATGATCAATTTCCCGCATCCGCTGCTCAAGCAGGGGCTGGTCATTCTCGATACGCCGGGCCTCAATGCGATTGGTGCCGAGCCGGAGCTGACCCTGTCCCTGCTGCCGAATGCCCATGCCGTGCTGTTCATTCTGGCGGCCGATACCGGTGTTACGCAATCCGATCTGGCCATCTGGCGCGAGCACATTTGCGGCGGCGGCATGGCCCAGCGTGGCCGCATGGTCGTCCTCAACAAGATCGACGGCCAGTGGGATGAATTGAAATCGACCGAGGAAATCGACGCCGAAATCCAGCGTCAGGCCGAAAGCAGTGCGGCCATTCTCGACTTGCCGGTCAGCCAGATTTTCCCCGTTTCGGCACAGAAGGGTCTGGTCGCCAAGATCAACGGTGACCAGGAGCTGCTCGAAAAGAGTCGTCTGCCCCTGCTCGAAGCGGCGCTCTCGGAGGAACTGATCCCGGCCAAGCGCGACATCGTCTGCGAGAGTACCGAAAGCGAGTTCGGCGATGTCAGCCAGCGCGTACGCAGCCTGCTGGACACGCGCCTGCTTGGCCTGCGCGAGCAACTGACCGAACTGACCGAGCTGCGCGGCAAGAACAAGGGCGTCGTCGAATACATGATGGGCAAGGTGCGGGCGGAAAAGGACGAATTTGAGTCCGGGCTGCAGCGCTACTATGCCGTGCGCAGCGTTTTTTCAACGCTGACCAATAACCTGTTCAGCCATCTCGGCCTCGACGTTCTGCGTCAATTGACCCACGAAACGCGCGAAACCATGCTCGACGCGGCTTTTTCCAAGACCTTGTCCGATGCGATGGCCCGTTTCTTTGCCGGGTCGCGCGATGCGCTGGCCAAGTCGAATAGCGAAATCAGCGAAATTCTGGCGATGATGGAGTCGGTGTACAAGAAATTTGCCATCGAGCATGGCCTCAAACTCGGCTCGCCGACGACTTTCTCGCTACTCCGCTACGAGAAGGAACTCGATCGCCTGCAAGCGTGGTGCGACGACCATCTCAATACGATGGTCAGCCTGCTCACCCACGACAAGAAGAACATTACGCAGAAATTCTTCGAGGAGGTGGCCACCCAGGTGCGCCGCGCCTTCGAGCACGCCAACCGCGATGCCGAGGTCTGGTTGCGCGCCATCATGGCGCCGATGGAAACGCAGGTTCGCGAGCATCAGATCCAGCTCAAGCGTCGCCTCGAAAGCATCAAGCGCATTCACCAGGCAACCGATACGCTGGAAGACCGGATCATCGAGCTCGATGGCGTCGAGAGTAACCTGATGCAACAGATCGAGGCGCTGGAGGAAATTGTCGGCCGCGTCCAGGACATGCTGGTGCCGCTCGACACATCCCGGCAACTGGAAGCGGCGTAAGCCTCAGCCGGGGTGACGGTTGACGGTGCTTCCCACGGTCAACCGGGAAAAACGGCCAAAACTGAAAATAAAAAACCCGCGAAATTCGCGGGTTTTTTATGGGGCGCCAAAAAAACTCAGGCGCGCTTGTTGCCAGTCAGTTTTTCGTATTTCACCCACAGCATCTCTTCGGTTTCAACGTGGTTCGGATCCTTGGGGATGCAATCCACCGGGCAGACCTGAACGCACTGCGGTTCGTCGTAGTGGCCGACGCACTCGGTGCACTTGTTCGGGTCGATGACGTAAATTTCCTCGCCCTGGGAGATCGCCTCGTTAGGGCACTCCGGTTCGCACACATCGCAGTTGATGCACTCGTCGGTAATAATCAGAGACATAGCTGTTGTTCCTCTCTCGGTTAAGCTGTGGTTTTCGCCCGCAGGCGCTTTTCGACACAAGGTTGCACAAATTTGCTGACATCGCCACCCAGGCGCGCAATTTCACGCACCATGGTAGCGGAGATAAACATGTATTGCTCACCCGGGGTCAGAAACACTGTTTCGACCTCCGGATAGACGCTGCGGTTCATTCCGGCCATCTGAAATTCGTACTCGAAGTCGGAGACCGCGCGCAGGCCGCGGACGACGACCTTGGCTTCCTTTTCGTGCACGAAGTTCATGAGCAGCGAGTTGAAGCCGACGATTTCGACATTCTTGAGGTCGCCAAGAATCTCGGAGGCCATCTCGACACGCTCGGCCAGCGGGAAGCGTGGTTGCTTCGACGGGCTCTCGGCGATGGCCAGGATCAGTTTGTCGAACAACGTTGAGGCGCGACGGACGAGATCCTCGTGGCCCCGGGTAATCGGGTCGAAAGTGCCCGGGTAGATCGCTACGCGATGATTGAGTTTGTTCAAGCTGGATTCCCGCCGATGTCTCGCCGCAACAAGTGATAATGGACTTCGCCCGCCCTGCCGTGACGCACTGTACGCCAATCGCCAAGCGATTCGATGTTGGATTCTGCTTCGACGTAGATCACTGTGTCTTCTTTCGATACGCCAGGAAGGAGTGGCTCCAGGCGGGAAATCCAGCCTTTTTTGTAGGGTGGATCGAGGAAGATCAGGTCGAATTTTGATGTCGTCGAGGACAAATATTGTATCGCATCCGCGCGAACGATCTCCATCGCCGCCGGTTTCTGCAGCATTTCGTGGTTTTCACGCAACGCGGCCAGGACTTTGGGCGCCTGTTCGACCATCACGACGCGCGCCGCGCCGCGCGATGCGGCTTCGAAGCCGAGGGCGCCGCTGCCAGCGAACAGGTCGAGGCAGTGTCGGCCATCCAGTTCCTGACCCAGCCAGTTGAACAGCGTTTCGCGCACGCGGTCCGGCGTCGGGCGCAGGCCCTCGCTGTCAGGAAACTTCAGGACGCGGCGGCGATAGTCGCCGCCGATGATGCGGACCGAGTTCAAGATTCAGTCAGCCGCCACCGTCACCGTGATCAGGTTATCCGGCCGGACGCGGCGGGCAAAAGCCTGGCGGATGTCGTCGGTCGTCACCGCCTGCACCTTGGTTTGGTATTGGTCGAGGTAGTCGAGCGGCAAGCCGTAAAAGCCGATGTTGGCGACGTTGTCGAGAATCTTCTTGTTGCTGTCCAGGCGCAGCGGGAAGCTGCCGGTCAGGTTGGCCTTGGCAGCCGCCAGCTCTTCCTCGGTCGGGCCATCCTTGAGGAAGCCGGTGAGCACTTCACGCGTCACCTTGAGCGCATCCTTGGCCTGTGAGCGCTTGGTTTGCAGGCCGATCTGGAAAGGGCCGGTCTGCTTGAGCGGGGCGAAATAGCTGTAAACACTGTAGGCGTAGCCGCGTTTGTCGCGGACTTCCTTCATGAGCCGCGAGACGAAGCCGCCGCCGCCCAGCGTGTAGTTGCCGACGAGCAGCGGAAAGAAATCCGGATTGCCGCGTTCGATGGCCGGCAGGCCGATATAGACGTGGGCCTGGCTGGCCGGGTGGGGTAGATTGGTATGGCTCCATTTTGGCAAATCGGGCGCATCCGGCAGCGTCGCCGCCTTGCCTTTGGGCAGTTCGGCGGCGATGGCTTCGGCGATCTTCTCGGCGTCGGCACGGGAAAGGTCGCCGACCAGCGTGATGCTGGCGTTGGCGGCGTTGTAGTAGCGGGCATGGAAGGCGGCTAGATCGTCGCGGTTGAGGGCGGCGACGCTTTCCGGCGTGGCCTGGCGGCCGTACGGGTGGTTCGGGTACATGGTGGCCCAGAAGGCCTTGCCGGCGATGCTGTCGGGACGGGTCATCGCTTCCTTGAGGCCGGCAATGGTGCGCGCCTTTTCACGGTCGAAAATGGCGGCATCGAAGCGCGGAGCGTGCAGCACGGCCTTCAAGATGGTCAGCGCCGGCTCCAGCTTGTCCTTGGCCGACAGGGTGCGCAGCGAGACGTTGGCGCGGTCGGTGTCGGCACCGCCGGCCAGGCTGGCGCCGATGTCGGCCATCTGTTCGGCAATGGCGGTTTCATCGAACTTGCCGGCACCGAGGTCGAGGGCGCCACGGGTCAGCGCGGCAAGGCCGGATTTTCCTGTCGGGTCGAACATCGAACCGGCGGCGAAATCGACCTGCACGTCGAGCATCGGCAAGACGCGGCTTTCGACAAAATAGACGCGGGCGCCGGAGGGCGAGACCCAGTGCTCGATCTTGACGCCGGCCAAGGCGACTTGCGAGATGAGCAGGGCGATTGCTGCGGTCAACAGTCTTTTCATGCCAAAAACTCCAATAGTTTCGGTTGCCAGGCGAGCAGCAGGGCGAGGCCGGCGACCAGCGCTGTCGCGCCAAGGCCCCAGGCAAGGAAGCGAACGAGGCGGCGGTTGGCGTCAATCTGGGCGACCAACAGGGTGTTCTGCTCGCTCAGTGCCTGAATCAATTCGCCGGAGGCCAGTATCTGGGTGCGCAATTTGCGCTGAACGGTTTCCAAGGAGGTCAGTCGCGTCGCGACATCAGCATCGGGGGGCACGACCGGGTCAGCGTCGACGACGGACCCGTCGCCATTCTTGCGGCCCATGCCTTTCCACAGTTTTTTCGCCCCATCGGCGATGATCGGCGCTTTGCCGAGCACGTCGCTCCACGGCACATTGCTCAGGATGGTCATCCACGGTAAAGCCATGATCTTCCCGGGTTCAGTGGCGAGTGGCAACGGCCGGACGGCGCGGCTTGCCGTCGAGCGGTTGCGGGTCGAGCAGGCCGATGGTCAGCGCGTCGTCGTTGAAATACTTTTTGGCGACGGCCTGAATGTCGGCAGCCGTCACCTTCTGCAGCTTGTCGAGCATGCGGTCGAGCTTCTGGTAGGGCAGGCCGACCGCTTCGATCTGGCCGATTTCCATGGCCTGGCCGAACATCGAATCGAGCTTGTAGACCTGGCCGGCGATCAACTGCGCCTTGGCCCGCTTGAGTTCCTGTTCGCTGACGCCATCTTTCTGGACGCGGGCGATTTCGGCGCGCAGGGCGGCTTCGAGATCGCTGACCGTCTTGCCTTCCGACGGCGTGCCGTGCAGGTAGAGCATTCCGGGGCCGCGTGCCGTGGCGTCGTAATCGATGCCGGCCGACAACGCAACCTTGTCCTCGCGGACCAGTTTCTTGTTGAAACGGGCGGCGTCGTGGCCGTCGAGGATGGAAGCGAGCATTTCCAGCGCGTAAGGATCGCTGTCTTTGTCGATGTCGCGCAGGATCGGCGCCTTGTAGCCCATGATCAGCACCGGCAGTTCGGCCGGCGCCTTGACGGTAACCTTGCGTGTGCCTTCCTGGGCCGGCTCGACCTGTTGCCGGCGAACCGGCAGGGGGCGACCTTCGAGCGGGGCGTAGTATTTCTCGGCCAGGGCGAAGACTTCCTTGTGATCGACGTCGCCGGTGATGATGACGTAGGCGTTGTTCGGCACGTACCAGGTGTCGTACCAGGCCTTGGCGTCGGCCGCCGTCATCGTTTCAAGATCGTTCATCCAGCCGATAATCGGCCGGCGGTAGGGATGAGCCTGGAAGGCGACGGCGTTCATCTGCTCAAAGAGCTTGGATTGCGGGTTGTCGTCGGTGCGCATGCGGCGCTCTTCCATGACGACCTTGATTTCCTGTGCGAATTCCTTGGCGTCCACGTTGAGGTGGCGCATGCGGTCGGCTTCGAGCTGCATCATCTCGGGCAGCTTTTCCTTCGGCACCTGCTGGAAGTAGGCCGTGTAATCGCGACTGGTGAAGGCGTTGTCACGTCCGCCGGCGGCGGCGACGCGCTTGTTGAACTCGCCGGGGCCGACATTCGGCGTGCCCTTGAACATCATATGTTCGAGGACGTGGGCGACGCCCGAGGCGCCGTCGACCTCGTCGGTGCTGCCGATGCGGTACCAGACCATTTGCACGGCGGTTGGCGCCCGGTGGTCTTCCTTGACGATGACGCGCAGGCCGTTCTTGAGCGTGGTTTCGTAGGGGTTGGCGAAAGCTGCGGTGGATAACCCGGCAGCAAGCAAAACGGAGAGCAGGTATTTGAGGCGCATGGGGGGGCTGGGCTTTCTGCTAGAATTCGCGGCTGATTTTGCATCGAATCGGACGGCATCTTAACGGCTTGCCGCCCGCCTGTCAGCAAGGCTTGAGACCACCAACCCCATGTTCAGTTTCCTGAAAAAATCCGGCAGCGACAGTAAAGCCGAAGCCAAGGCCGACGTCCCGGCCGAAGCCGCCGCCCCTTCGTGGCGCGAGCGCCTGTTCAAGGGTCTGGCCAAGACCCGCGCCCAGTGGGGCGGCAAACTCAAAACCATTTTTTCGCGCGGCAAGGTCGACGACGAACTGCTCGAAGAACTCGAAACCCTGTTGCTGACCAGCGATTGCGGTGTCGAGGCAACGACCCACTTGCTCGACGAGCTTAAAAAGGCCGCCAAGCGCGACAAGCTCGATACGCCGGACGCCATCCAGAAGGCGCTGCACGACGCCCTGCTCGAAACCTTGCAGCCGCTCGAAAAGCCGCTCGACATCTCGACGCATAAGCCCTTCGTGATCATGATTGCCGGCGTCAACGGGGCCGGCAAGACGACCTCGATCGGCAAGCTGGCCAAGTATTTCCAGATGCAGGGCAAGAGTGTGCTGCTGGCTGCCGGCGACACTTTTCGCGCTGCGGCCCGCGAACAGCTCGAAACCTGGGGTGAGCGCAACAACGTGACGGTCATCGCCCAGGACAAGGGCGACCCGGCTGCTGTGGTCTTCGATGCCATTTCGGCCGCCAAGGCGCGCGGCATCGACATCGTTCTGGCCGATACGGCCGGTCGTTTGCCGACCCAGCTGCACCTCATGGAAGAAATCGCCAAGGTCCGCCGCGTCATCCAGAAGATCGACCCGGAAGGCCCGCACGAAACCCTGCTCGTACTTGATGCCAACATCGGTCAGAACGCGCTGCAGCAGGTCAAGGCCTTCGACAAGGCGATCAATGTCACCGGACTGGTCCTGACCAAGCTCGACGGTACGGCCAAGGGCGGCGTCGTTACGGCCATCGCCCGGCAATGTCCGAAGCCGATCCGCTTCATCGGTGTCGGCGAACAGATCGACGACCTGCGTCCCTTCCTGGCCCGTGATTTTGTGGATGCCATGTTCGAGCAATGATCGAAGCGAGCAATTTGACCAAACGCTATCCGGGCGGCTTCGAGGCCGTCAAGGATGCGAGTTTTTCGATTGAGGCCGGGCAGATGGTGCTCATTACCGGCCATTCCGGCGCCGGCAAGACGACGCTGGTCAAGCTGATCTCGACCATCGAGCGGCCGACTTCCGGCAGCCTCGTGGTCAACGGCCAGAACCTGTCGGCCCTCGGGCGCAGCGTCATTCCGCATGTGCGCCGGCATTTCGGTCTGGTTTTCCAGGATCAGAAGCTGCTGTTTGACCGCAATGCCCTCAGCAACGTGCTGCTGCCGCTGGAAATCGCTGGCCTGCCGCGCCGCGAGGCGATTCGCCGGGCTCAGGCGGCGCTCGACAAGGTCGGCCTGCTGGCGCGCGAAAAGGCCAATCCCATCGCGCTTTCGGGTGGCGAACAGCAACGGCTGGCCATCGCCCGCGCCGTGGTCAACCGGCCAACCATCCTGATTGCCGACGAGCCGACCGGCAACCTTGATAGCGAATCGGGCATGGCCATCCTCGACATTTTTGCCGACTTCCACCGCGTCGGCGTCACGGTTGTCGTCGCCACCCACGACCAGAGCTGGATTGAGCGTTACCACCCGAATGTCCTGCGCCTGGCGCATGGGAGGGTGGTCGAATGAAGTCCTGGCTCATCCACCACCGCGCCGCCCTGGCCGCGGCCTTCCGCCGCTTGTGGGCGGCACCGCTCAACACGCTGCTGTCGCTGATCGTCATTGGCATTGCGTTGACCTTGCCGGCCTTCGGCTACGTCGCCCTCGACAACCTGCGCGACCTCGGGCGCAATGCCTCCGGCGTCCAGCAGATCAGCCTGTTCATGAGCCTTGAGGCGAGCAAGAAGGACGTCGGCGAGATCGAAAGTCGCTTGCGTCAGGCGCCCAACGGCAAGTGGAAATTCGTGCCGAAGGAGGACGCGCTGAAGCGTATGCAGAGCAGCGAAGGCATGGCGGAGATCGTCGCCAGCCTGCCGCGCAATCCGCTGCCCGACGCCTTCATCATCGAACCGGCCAACACCGAGCCGGAGGCGCTGGAAATCCTGCGCAGGGAAATTGCCGGCTGGCCCAAGGTTGCCCATGTCCAGCTCGATTCGGCCTGGATCAAGCGTTTTGACGCCTTCCTGCGCCTCGGCAAACTGGCTTTGTGGATGCTGGCCGGGTTGTTTGGTGCCGGGCTGGTGGCTGTGACTTTCAACACCATCCGCCTGCAGGTCATGGCGCAGTCGGCCGAGATTGAGGTGGCGCGCATGATCGGTGCGACGGACGGCTTCATCCGCCGGCCTTTCTACTATTTTGGTGCCTTGCAGGGGGCGCTCGGCGGCTTGCTCGCTGCCGTGCTGGTGCTCGCTGCGCTGCGCCTGCTGGGTGGGCCGGTTGGCGAACTGGCAGCGCTTTACGGTGGCAACTTCAGCCTGCGTCCGCCGGGCGTTGGTGAAACGCTGGGACTGGCGACGCTCGGCGCTTTCCTCGGCTGGCTTGGCGCCCAGTTGTCGGTCAGCCTGTCGCTGCGGAAGTTTGACTAGCCGGCGGGAATTCCTTTGTACGGTGGGGGCAGCCGCCCTTGCCGGTTGCGCCCCATCCGGAAAACCGCCCTTGCCACCCGGCGAATTGCTTGGCATGAATCAGGCGCTTGGCCACCGTTTGCGCGACGGTGGTTTTCCCGAACCTTCCGAAACGCGAAAAACCGGTGTGCTGATCGTCGGAGGCGGCATCTCCGGGCTTTCGGCGGCGTGGAAACTGGCGAATGCTGCGGTCGACGACTTTCTCGTGCTGGAAATGGAAAGCGAAGCCGGCGGCAATTCGCGGGCGGGTCAGTCGCCGCTCGTCGCCTATCCGTGGGGCGCGCATTATTTGCCATTGCCGGGCCAGGAGGCTGTGCATGTGCGCGAATTGCTGGCCGAACTCGGCGTATTGCAGGGCGATCCGACGGCGCTCAAACCGACCTATGACGAGCGTTATTTGTGTGCGACGCCGCAGGAGCGGGTCTATCGGAATGGCTTGTGGGACGAGGGGTTGCTGCCGCAACGTGGCATCGATGCGGCTGAGCTGGCCGAGCAAAAGCGCTTTCATGAACGGATGGATGAGCTTAAGCGGGCCAAGGGGCGCGACGGACGCCGGCTGTTTGCCATTCCGATGGCGCTGTCGAGTCGCGATCCTGAATGGCTCGCCCTCGACCGGATTTCCTTCGCCCACTGGTTGAGCGACAACGGCTTCACGGCGCCGACCGTACTGTGGCTGGCCAACTACGCTTGCCGCGACGATTACGGAACAGCCTTCGATCAGGTCTCGGCCTGGGCCGGGCTGCATTATTTCGCCTGCCGTAACGGCGAGGCGGCCAATGCCTCGGGCGATACGGTGCTGACGGCGCCCGAAGGCAACGCCTGGCTGGCGCGTGGTTTGGCCAAAAAGGCCGGTGATCGCATCGTGACCGGAGCGCTGGTCTGGCGCATCGAGGAAGGAAAATCGAGTGTTGCGGTCGACGTGCTTTTTGGGTCAAAAACCGTGCGCTTCGAAGCCCGGCAACTGATCTGGGCGGCGCCGGCCTTCGTTCTGCCGCGCGTCTGGCCGGCGATGCCCGGAGAACTCAAAGCGGCGGCGCTGGCCGGCGATTACGCTCCGTGGCTGACCGCCAACCTCCATCTGGGCGATTTGCCGGAAGAGCGGCACGGCGCGCCGGCGGCATGGGACAACGTGTTTTACGACAGCCCTGGCCTCGGTTACGTCAGCGCGACGCATCAACTGATCCGCCGTCGCCTGAACGGCACGGTGTTCACCTATTACCGCGCGCTGCACGACGTGACGCCGGCCGAGGGGCGCCGATTGCTCATGGAAACGCCGCGCGAGGCGTGGGCGGAGGGCATCCTGGCCGAACTCGAACGCGTGCATCCCGACATCCGCAAGCTGTCGACGCGTCTCGACGTCTTTCGCAATGGTCACGCCATGCGCCGCCCGGTGCCGGGCAGTCTCTTCCACGGTCAACGGGAAAAAATGGCCAATTTTGAAAGCCCGCGCATCACGCTGGCGCACGCCGACCTGTCCGGATTTTCCTTGTTCGAGGAAGCGCAGTATCGGGGCGTGCTGGCGGCCGAACGCGTGCTCGGACGTCAGGTTGCCAGGTAGCGCAGGAGCAGCATCTTGAGGTCGTTTGGCTCGACCGGTTTGACGATGAAATCGTTCATGCCCGCCTCGATGCAGCGCTCGCGATCCTCGGCAAAGGCGTTGGCGGTCATCGCGATGATCGGCAGCAGGGTGTGTTTGGGCTCGGCGCGAATGCGGCGGGTGGCTTCCAGACCGTCCATTTCCGGCATCTGCATGTCCATCAGGATGAGGTCGTAGTTGCCGCTCTCCAGCAACTCGAGTGCTTCACGACCGTTTTCTGCGGTGTCGGCCGTGGTGCCGAATTCCTTGATCAGTTCCAGGGCAATTTCGCGGTTGATCGGCTCGTCCTCGACGATCAGCAGATGGCGGCCGGCCAGCGTTTCCTGAACAGCCTGCAGAGGAAGGCCGGCGTGGGTCGAGGTGAGGGCATCGACCCCCTCGTCGCCGGATTTTAGGCGGGCGGTAAACCAGAAACGGGAGCCGCCGCCGGACTGGCTGCTGACACCGACATCGCCGCCCATCAACTGGGCAAGGCGCCGGGTGATGGCCAGGCCGAGGCCGGTACCACCGAATTTTCGGGTGGTCGACGCGTCGGCCTGCTCGAAAATGCCGAACAGCCGGGGAATCGATTCCCTGGCGATACCGATTCCGGTGTCTTCGACGTCAAAGTGCAGCAGGATGTCGCCCTCCGTTTCGGAGACGCGTCGTGCCCGGATGGTGACGCTGCCCTGCTCGGTAAACTTGATGGCATTGGCCGTGTAATTGATCAGGCATTGCATGATGCGGGTCGGGTCGCCGATCATGGTCCGCGTGAAAGCATCGGACTCGGTGTGCAGGACCAGGTCCTTTTCTCGGGCGCGTTCGCCAAGTACGGAAACGACGCGCTTGAGGATGTTTCCGATGTCGACCTTGGTTTCATCAAGCTGCAGTTTGCCGGCCTCGATCTTGGAAATGTCGAGAATGTCGTTGATGACCGCGAGCAAATGCTGTGATGCACCGTCGATCTTGTCGAGGCGGTCGACCTGGACCGGCGTCGGATTGTCGCGACGCAGCAGGTGAACCATGCCGAGCACGGCATTGAGCGGCGTCCGGATTTCATGGCTCATGTTGGCCAGGAAAGCGCTCTTCGAGCGGCTGGCCGCCTCGGCTGCCTGGCGCGCAATTTCGAGTTGGGCGGTGCGCTGCCTGACCTCGGCTTCGAGGTTTTCGCGGTGCTTCTCCAGCTCCTGTGCAGTGCGCTGGACTTCGCTGATGTCCGAGAACGAGACGACCGTCCCGCTGATCTGGCCATCGCGCAGGGTCGGTGTGATGGTCAGGCGAACCGGGAACATTTCGCCATTCTTGCGCCAGAAAACATCATCCATCCGGCGTGTCTTGCCATCGCGCGCGGTCAGCCGGAGCGGGCACTCCGCCAGCGGATAGATCGAGCCGTCAGCGTGATGGTGGTGGAAGAGGCTGTGAGAGCTTCTGCCCAGGAGCTCCGCTTCGCTGAAACCGAGCAGGGCAAGGCCGGCCGGATTGATGAAGGAGCAGACGCCATCAAGGTCGGTGCCGAACACGCCCTCGCCCAGCGTTTCCAGAATCATCCGTTGCCGGGCTTCGCTCTCCATCAAGGCCTGCTCGGCGCTGGCCAGTTCCCGCAGGTCGACGTCAAGGCAGAACATCATCGGGCCGAGGTCGGCCGTATCAACGACGGTGTGGCTCGAATAGACCTCGACCGGGTGGCCGTCCTTGTGGCGTAGAGTCAGGCGACCGGCCGGGATGCCGGTCTTGTTGGCGAACATCCATTGCACTGCGCCGCGTACGCCTTCATGCATGGCACTGGGGATGATCAGCTCAAGCAGCGATTTTCCGATCGCTTCCCGGGGGCTGTATCCGTACAGCGACTGCGACGCATGGTTCCAGTAGGCGACCGTGCCATCGGCCAGGTAACCCTGGATGGAAAGGGCGTCGACATTCTCGAAAATGGCGCGAAACCGCGCTTCGGTTGCCGACAGCTCGGACATCGCCAGGGCTGTCCGGGCGCGCTCGGTCTTGAGTCGCCGGTTGGAGCGGGACAGCGTGAAAACAAAGAAAATCAGGCCGCCGGCGATGGACAAGCCAACAACGCCAATGACCAGGCCGTATTGTTTGACGATGTCGTTGAAGGTAACGCTGGGCGCCGTTTCAAAGGGAGGCTGGCGCAAACTCCGCAACAGTTCTTCGACCGGACGATAGTCACCGGGAATGGCGAAACCCTGAATTTCAGCGGCGCGGGCAACATCGCCGCCATGCGGCAAGGTGAGGATGTCGGCGGCGAACTTGCGGGCGAAGTTCTGATCAGCCCACGGCATCGCGGCCAACGCCCACTGCGGATAGAGGCGGGTCGAATGGGCCAGCGGAAAATCGTCGTCCCGGGCATTGATGACCCGCAGGCGACCGATGTCGAGCTTGTGTTCCCTGGCCATGGCTTCGATCAGGCCGGTGCGGACAAAGGCGGCATCGACCTGGCCCTCAAGCAGCTGCTGGATGGCCTTGTCCTGAGGCTGGCCGGTTTCGATGATGGTGGCCTCGGTGGCCAGGTCGATGCCGCGCAGCATCAACTCGTAGGCCTGGGCCTGATAGCTGCCGAGAGAGCCGGTGCTACTCGTGGCGATGCGTTTTCCGGCGAGGTCGGCGAGGTTCTGGATGTTTTTTTCGTCGTGCCGGGTCAGGACAACGCCGCCGAGCCCGGAAACGGGTTTGCCGCCCTCTGTTTCAATGAGCGAGGCGAGCGGTGACAGCAAGCCTTCACGCTGGGTCAGCATGATGTAGTGCCCGGGCTGGGTGAGGACGAAATCGACCCGCTTGTCGCGGATGGCGGATTCGAGTTCCGGGTAGGTCAGGGCAAGGAGTTCCAGTGGTCTCTCTGGATTGGCCCTGTTGAGATAGTTAATCAGCGGTTGCCAGCGCGCATCTGTCTCGGCTTTGGGGCGGGCGGCGAGGATGGCGAATCTGGCTGCTTTTTTCGTGTTGACCGTGGCACTGGCTGTTGCGTTCTGGGTCTGTGCCGGGGGCTGTTCGTCGGCATTGATTCCCGACAGTCCGAGCAGAAGGCACAGAGCAACCATGGCCTTGAAGAGCCGACGGCTGACAGGGGCAGAGCAGTTATCGCGCACAAGCACTCCACTCGGAATTGTCGCTGCAAGGTGCTGTTATATCAGTATAAGGTGATTTGCTCGATATTTTATTCCAGATGGAATTCCCGGTTGGTCATATCTATCGGTAGAGAAGAAATTTGCGGCTTTCTTCCGTCCACGCCGCTTCATCGGGGCAGGTCAGGCGATCGAGGTCGTCGACCCGGGTGGCCGGATCATCGACCCATTCGCGCAAGAGCGGTGAGCCATTGATGAGGTCGATGGCCAGCCGGTCGTGCTCGTACTCGTAGGCGAAGTCACGCCACAGCGGGTAGTCGGGGTAAAGACGGCGGATGGTCTTGAAGGCGAGGGCCTGGATGCGCCACGGTTTGAAGGCGGCGTGGTCGTAGTACGGCCCTTCGCAATGGATCTGGATGCCGTGATTGAGCTGGCCGGCGTGTTTGTGGAAAGTTGGCTCGAACCAGCATTCGCGCAGCTTGCAGCCGGCCAGCCAGTGCGGGGCGCAGGTCTGCATTTCGGCCAGAACAGCGCGGGCGTCGATGTCCGGCGCGCCGAATAGTTCGAGCGGGCGGGTCGTGCCACGGCCTTCGGACAGCGTGGCGCCTTCGAGCATGACAGTGCCGGCGTAGGCGCGGGCCATCCACAGGTTGGGGGCGTTCGGGCTGGGGTTGATCCAGGTTCGTTCGCCGAGCGGCCAGCCGTAGCCGGGGGCGGCATCGGGCTGCCAGCCGTGCATGGTGACGACGTGGTAATCGACGTCGAGCTTGAGCGTGGCGATGAACCAGTGGCCGAGTTCGCCCATGGTCAGGCCATGGCGCATCGGCATCGGGCCGGCGCCGACGAAGCTCTCCCAGCCGTCGCGCAGGGTAAGGCCTTCGATGGGGCGGCCGGCTGGGTTGGGGCGGTCGAGTACCCAGACGCTCTTGCCGTGTTTGGCCGCCGCTTCGAGGACGTAGCGCAGTGTCGTGATGAAGGTGTAGATGCGGCAACCGAGGTCCTGCAGATCGACGAGCAGGACGTCGAAGGTGTCCATCATGGCCGCGGTCGGCCGGCGCACTTCGCCGTACAGGCTGAAGACCGGGATGCCGAGTTGCGGGTCGAGGAAGTCAGGCGACTCGACCATGTTGTCCTGCTTGTCACCGCGCAGACCGTGCTGCGGGCCGAAGGCGGCAGTTATTTTCAGATCGGGCAGGGCGTCCAGGGCGTCGAGCGAATGGGTTAGATCAGCGGTGACTGAGGCCGGGTGGGCGAGCAGGGCGACGCGCCGGCCGGCCAGCGGACGGCGCAGGGCAGGCTCGGCGATCAGGCGGTCAATGCCGAAGAGGACGGTCTGGGTCATGGCGTATTTCGCTTCAGTGTCAGGGCAAAGCTCTGGCGGACGTGGAAATCGGGCTGGGCGGCGTAATGCGCCAGTGCCCAGTAGCTCTTGCTGCCGTCTGCCGCTTCGATGACGGCGGTGAGGCCGAGTTGCAGCGTGCTGCCGGGCGGCAGCAGGGCGGCGGGGAGGCTGGCGCGCAGTTCGAAACCGTCGGCCAGCGGGGTGAAGCTCAGTTGGGGCTCGGCGACGGGGGCAAAGGCCTCGTCACGCTCCCGGTAGTCGGTGAAGCGGTAGGCTGCCCACTGGCCGGAGGGCGAGAAATTGAATTCGCGATAGCCGGCGCCGTCTTCCATCACGAAGGCTTCGCAGCAAGTGTGCTGCCACAAGCCATCGGCCGGGCCGGGCGGCTGCGGCGCGGGAAGGCAGAGGGCCGACGGCGGACAGGTGACGCGGTAATCCAGGGTCACGCCACCATCGGCCGTCGTCGCGGCGCTGACTTCGATGCCGCAGGGCAGCGCAGAGAGGATAGCCGGGTGGCTGAGCAGGGAGGCAATCGTCGGGGCAGGCAAGGCGGGGGCAAACGTCAAAATGGTCGGCAGGCGGTACTTTAACTGCTTGTTTCGGAGGATGTTACGGTCAACCGGAAAAAACGGCCAAAATCAAGGCGCACCCTTGGTCGACGAATGCTTTTGGAGTAAGTTACCGGCTTTCAGAAAACACTTTCCGGGAGAGAAAAGTGACGCCGCTGCGTATCAACCTAGAACAAGAAGACATGCCGACCCACTGGTACAACGTGGTCGCCGACATGGTCAATCCGCCGGCGCCGCCGCTCGGTCCCGATGGCAACCCGGTGCCGCCGGAAGCGATGGGCGCGATATTCCCCGGGCCGATTCTCGAACAGGAAATGTCGGCTGAACGCTGGATCGCCATTCCCGAAGAAGTCCGCCAGATATACGCCCTGTGGCGTCCTGCCCCGCTTTGTCGCGCCTTGCGTCTGGAGCAGGCGCTCGGTACGCCCGCCAAGATTTTCTACAAGTACGAAGGCGTCTCGCCGGCCGGTTCGCACAAGCCGAATTCCGCCGTGCCGCAGGCTTATTTCAACAAGATCGCCGGCACCAAGCGGCTGACCACTGAAACCGGCGCCGGCCAGTGGGGCTCGTCGATCGCCTTTGCCGGCCAGATGTTCGGCCTGCCGGTGCGCGTCTTCATGGTCAAGGTCAGCTACGAGCAGAAGCCTTTCCGCCGTTCGATGATGCAGACCTGGGGCGCCGAAGTCTTCGCCAGCCCGAGCAACCTGACCAACGCCGGCCGCGCCGCGCTGGCTGCAGACCCCGACAACCAGGGCTCGCTCGGCCTGGCCATTTCGGAAGCCGTCGAGGAAGCCGCGGCTGATCCCGGCACCTGCTACACGCTCGGTTCGGTCCTCAACCACGTGTTGTTGCACCAGTCGGTCATCGGTCTCGAAGCCAAGAAGCAGTTCGACAAAATCGGCCTGTATCCGGACGTGATTTTCGGGCCTTGCGGCGGTGGCTCCAGCTTCGGCGGCATCGCCTTCCCCTTCCTCGCCGACAAGGCAGCCGGCGACAAGCGCGCCACCAACCTGCGTTGCGTCGCCGTCGAGCCGACCTCCTGCCCGACACTGACCAAGGGCCACTACGCCTACGACTATGGCGACGTGTCCGGCTACACGCCGATCATGAAAATGTACACGCTCGGCCATGACTTCATGCCCCCCGGCATCCATGCCGGCGGCCTGCGCTACCACGGCGATTCGCCGCTCGTTTCACAACTGCTCCACGAAGGACAGATCGAGGCGCTGGCCGTACCGCAGGTGGCGACCTTCGAGGCTGGCGTGCAGTTCGCCCGGGCCGAGGGCATCATTCCGGCGCCCGAATCCTGCCACGCCATCCGCGCCGCCATCGACGAAGCGCTCAAGTGCAAGATCACCGGCGAGGCCAAGACCATCCTGTTCAGCCTGACCGGGCACGGCCACTTCGACATGGCGTCCTACGACAAATTCTTCTCCGGCAAGCTTGAGGACTACGACTACCCGGAAGCGGCTATCGCCGAATCGCTCAAACATTTACCCAAGGTAGGCTGAGCCCGTGAAAGCGCTTGTCTTCCTGCTCGTTCTCGCCAATCTGCTGTTCTACGCCTTCAGCGAAGGTTACTTCGGGCGGCCGGACAATCCGGACGCCGGCCGTGTCGACCAGCAGATCCTGCCCGAGCGCATGCGCATCGTCTCGCGCGGCGAGGCGCCGGGGGGGGCGCTCGTAAAACCCGAGGCGGTCGCTCCGGCTGTTGCCCCGGCGACCGAAGCGCCGGCGCCGGGAAGTGCCGAAGGAGGCTCGCCGGCAAAAACTGAGCCGGCCCCGGAAACCAATGCGGAAAAGCCAGGTGTGGCTGAAGTGGCCGATAAGCCGCCGGTCTGCCTGACCTGGCGCCCCCTGCCGCTGGCCGATGGCGAGCGTCTGGCAGCGCTGTTGGCCAAGCGTTTCGGCGATTACAAGGTGACCCGAAAAGTGGTTGCCTCGGAAGGTAATGGCTGGTGGGTGTTCATTCCGCCGCAGCCCAACAAGGCCGAAGCAGAAAGAAAATCGACGGAATTGCGCGAACTTGGCGTGACGGAGTTTTTCATCGTGCAGGATGAGCTGAATCGCAACGCCATTTCGCTCGGTGTTTTCTCCTCCGAAAAAGGTGGACAGGACAAGCTGGCCGAGCTGAAAGCCAAGGGCGTTCGCTCGGCGCAGGTCGCGCCGCGGCCGGGTAAGGACAGCCTGGTTACGTTGCAGGCGCGCGGGCCGGTTGGCGACAAGGTCGAACTGATCGGCGCCGTTGGTCGCCTTCTGCCCAAGGCCGACACGCTGGCCTGCAAATGAGCCAGTATGTCGTCGGCCTGACCGGCGGGATCGGCAGTGGCAAAAGCACGGTTGCCGATCTGTTTGTCGAGCAAGGGGCGGGGTTGGTCGATACCGATGCGATTGCTCGCGACCTGACCCTGGCCGACGGCGCAGCGATGCCGGCATTGACGGCTGAATTCGGGCCGGAAATCCTGGCTGCTGATGGCGCGCTCGACCGGGTGGCGATGCGCCGACTGGCCTTCGCCGATCGATCGGCGAGAGGCCGGCTTGAAGGCATCCTGCATCCGCTGATCCGCCGGATCTCGGCCGAACGCTGCCAGGCGGCGACCGAACCCTACGTTATCCTCGCCGTGCCGTTGCTGGTCGAATCGGGAAATTACCGCGAACGCTGCGACCGGATCGTCGTCGTCGATTGCCCGGAAAGTCTGCAAATTGAGCGTGTGATGGCGCGGAACGGGCTCTCGGCAGAGGAGGTCAAAGCGATCATGGCGGCGCAGGCAACACGACAACAAAGGTTGGCCGTCGCCGACGATGTTGTGGTCAATGATGCTGATCGGATAAAAATTGTCGAACAGGTCAAAATGCACCATGCAAAATATCTAGCACTTTTGGCCGAAAAACTTAAAGCAAGCTGTTGAGATTTGAATGCAAATGGCTCAGAATAAACAAAATTTTCCGTTTTCTCGGACACCGGCCGCGTGATCACCTACGAATACCCGTTTAATGAACGCATCCGCACGCTGCTGCGTCTGGAAGATTTGTTCGAAAAAACGGCGTATTTCGCCCAGGAAGAAGGCGCTCTCGAGCACCACGCGGCGCTGCTTTCGCTGTTCGAAATCCTTGAGGTGGCCGGTCGCGCCGACCTCAAGATGGACCTGATCCAGGAACTCGAACGGCAACGTCAAACGCTGCTCGCTTTTCGCAACAACCCCGAAATTTCCGAAGAAGCACTGTCCGGCGCCCTCTACGAAATCGAGCAGTCGTCGGCCGCGTTGCTCCGTATGACCGGCAAGATCGGCCAATACCTGCGTGAAAACGACTGGCTGATGGGCATCAAGAGCCGGGCCGCCATTCCCGGCGGCGTCTGCGAATTCGATCTGCCGTCCTACCACTGGTGGCTGCACCGCCCGGCCGATGTCCGGCGCAGTGCGCTGGAGGGATGGACCAAGCCGATGCTGCCGCTGCGCGATGCGGCGGCCATCGTTCTGCGCCTGCTCCGCTCGAGCGGGCGGCCGAAAAGCTACTCGGCGACCAATGGCCAGTTTCAGCTCAATCTCGGCGGGTCCGCCGCGCAGATGGTGCGCGTCACGGTCAGCGTTGACGAGCAGGCGATTCCCGAAGTCAGCGCCAACAAATATTTCCTGAACATCCGTTTCACCAAGCCGCCGGCCGGTGAACTCAAGTCGCGTAGCTGCGAACGCGACGTTCCCTTCGACCTGACCTTCTGTAACCTGTAATGGCTGTGCGCAAGGTTCGCTGTCCGCAATGTGGCGAAGACGCCATCTGGGCCCCCGAAAATCCGTGGCGCCCGTTCTGTTCCGAACGTTGCAAACAGATTGATCTCGGTTGCTGGGCCAGCGATTCCTATCGCATCGGCGGTGCGGTCAGCGATGAAGAGGCCGGGACGCCCGGCCTCGACTTTTCGGATCAGCCGACGCGCTGATTTCGGCCATCCGGCGACTTCCACGGTCAACCGGAATTTTTGCCCAAAATTGAAATCCCCTGACGGCGCAGCCTACCATCCGCGCATCAGAGCAATGCCGTGGGCGCCGTGCTCCTGCGCTTTCGCCAGCATCTCCGGCTTCATGCCGCCCAGCGCCAGCACCGGCAGCGTGTTGCCGGCCACCTGTCTGGCAAATTCCGGCCAGCCGAGACCCGATGTTTCTGGATGGCTGGGCGTTGCCAGCACCGGGCTGAGCAGCGCGTAGTCGAGGCCGAGTTCCCCGGCGCGGGCAACTTCCGGCGCCGTGTGGCAGGAGGCGCCGACCCACGTGAAATCGGGGCGCTGTGTGCAGGCGGCCAGCTTGATCGACGACAGATGGATGCCGTCGGCGCCGACCTGGCGGGCGATGTCTTCGTCGTCATTGATGACGACCAGCGCGCCATGGTCGTGCGCCAGCCGGCAGACGGCTTCGGCCAGCCACAGACGCTGCGCGCGAGGCCAGCCCTTGTCGCGCACCTGGATCAGCCGCAGCCCGGCCTTGAGCGCCTCTTCCAGCCGTTCCAGCTGGCGTTCCGTGCCCTCGGCCTCGGCGTTGGTGATTGCCATCGTGGTCGGCAGCGACAGGGCTTTGAGGATCGGATCGTTGGCCGGCAGGATGGGGGTGACGGTGGCTGCTTCGCCCGTCCGTTGCCATTCGACGGCTGAGTGCTCGAGCGGCGCCGTGATGCCGATTTCGCCGTCCCACGCCGTGACCCGCCAGAAATTCAGGCGCACGGTGGCGTGCGGGTAGGTGAATTGCCGGGTCAGCCACGGCGAGCAGGCGGTGACGGTGATGCCAAGTTCTTCCTGCAATTCGCGGATGAGCGCGTCGCGGACGCTCTCGCCGGGCTCGACCTTGCCGCCGGGGAATTCCCAGTAGCCGGCGTAAACCTTGCCCTCAGGGCGCTGGGCGAGCAGGAATTCGCGGCCGTCGGCCCGTAACATGACGGCGGCGGCGACTTCGACGATCTTGCTCACTTGCTCTTCTTTCGCGAAGTTTTCTGGCGCCCGGCCAGGTCGCGGGCGAATTGCCAGGCGACGCGCCCGGAACGCGAGCCGCGGCTCAGTGCCCAGTTCAGCGCCTCACGCTCGCTGGCGGCGATGACATCTTCGCTGACGCCGAGCTGGCGCGCCCAGTGATTGGCAATGGCCAGATAGTCGTCCTGGCTGAACGGGTAGAAGGAGATCCACAGGCCGAAACGCTCGGACAGCGAGATTTTTTCCTCGGTGGTTTCGCCGGGATGAATCTCGTCGTCGACGCGATGCGTTTCGAGGTTCTCGGAAAAATATTCCGGCATCAGGTGGCGGCGATTCGACGTGGCGTAGATCAGCACGTTGTCGGGCGGCGCGGCGATCGATCCGTCAAGCACCGATTTGAGCGCCTTGTACGCCGTCTCGCCGGCCTCGAAGGACAGGTCGTCGCAAAAAATGATGAATTTTTCCGGTCGACCGTCGAGAAGATCGACGATGTCGGCCAGGTCGACCAGATCCTCCTTGTCCACCTCGATCAGACGCAGGCCCTTGGCCGAGTATTCATTGAGCACGGCCTTGACCAACGACGACTTGCCGGAGCCGCGCGTGCCGGTCAGCAGCACGTTGTTGGCGGTCTTGCCAGCGACGAACTGGCGCGTGTTGGCGGTGATGCGCTCCTTCTGGTCGTCGATGTTCTCGAGATCGGACAGGCGGATCGGGTGCGGGTGGCGCACCGCCTGCAGCCAGCCCCGGCCGTTGCTCTTGCGCCAGCGGAAAGCGACGGCGGATTGCCAGTCTGGCGCTTGCTGGAGCGGCGGCAGGGAGGCTTCGAAGCGGGCCAGTACCGCTTCGGTGCGGGCGAGCAGACGTTCCAGTGAGGGAGTGTTGGGCATGGTGACAGGTATACTTCGCGGCAAATTGCGAACTCTAGCGAAACCCATGCGAAAAATCCAAACGGCAGCCCTTTTATTTCTCACCCTGCTGGCCGGCTGTTCGACCGTGCCGCCCAGCGTTGCTCCGGCTGCCTGCGCTCCGTGCCCGGCCTGTGCAGTCTGCCCGGCAGTAGTGCCCGCCGCTTCGACGCCTGTGCCAACAACCCCTCCCGTATTCACGCGCTCGTTTCAGCCCGCTGGCTGGGGCGATCTGCCCGGCTGGGTCGCTGACGATGTGGCCGCTGCCTGGCCAGCCTTCCTGCAGTCATGCCGCGGTGTTGGCAGCAAGCCGAATGGGGCCGGCTGGAAGCGCGTCTGCGATCTGGCGCGGGCAGCGGATGGCAAGCCCGGCCATGATCCACGCCGTTTCTTCGAGCAGCATCTGAAACCCTACGCGGTTGCCAACGGTGACGGCGCCACCAGCGGCATGATCACCGGCTACTACGAACCCCTGCTCCAGGGCAGCCGCTCGCGCAGCAGAGGCTACGAACAGCCCGTGCGCGGCGTGCCGGATGATCTGCTGACCATCGACCTGTCGGCCGTCTTTCCTGAACTGAAGGACAAGCGCGTGCGTGGCCGGCTGGAGGGCAACAAGGTCGTACCCTACTGGTCGCGAGCCGAAATTGCGGCACGTGGCGAAAAACTGCCCGGAAAAACCCTGCTTTACGTCGACGATGCCGTCGAGCTCTTTTTCCTGCAAGTTCAGGGTTCCGGCCGCGTGCGGCTGGCCGATGGCAGCGTGGTTCGTCTCAATTACGCCGACCAGAACGGGCATCCCTACCAGTCCATTGGCAAGGCGCTGGTCGAACGCGGCGAGCTGAAGCTGGAAGAAGCATCAATGCAGGGCATTCAGGCCTGGGCACGGGCCAATCCGTCACGCCTCGACAATCTGCTCAACACCAACCCCAGCTATGTCTTTTTCCGCGAAGTGCCGAACAGTCAGGACGGCCCGATCGGCGCCCTGGGCGTACCGCTCACTGCCGAGCGCAGCATTGCCGTCGATCCGCGTTCGGTGCCGCTCGGTTCGCCGGTCTTCCTGGCGACCACCCGGCCGAATACGGCAACGCCAATGAACCGGCTGGTCATGGCGCAGGATACCGGCGGGGCAATCAAGGGGGCGGTGCGCGCCGACTTCTTCTGGGGCTTCGGCAAGGACGCCGGCGAACAGGCGGGGCGAATGAAACAGAGTGGCCGTTTGTGGGTTCTGTTGCCACCGGAGCTCGCCCCGAAATAAGGCGTCGATGCACCGTTATCGAGCGATGGCTTATTGGTTTGCACTCGCATGGTGCAAATAAGTTGTTATGGTATTTGGTAATGCACTGATTTGTAACAATAATGATGCACTGGAATGGTGCTTGCTTTCTGCCTCCCCATTCTTTGATTGGGGTGGTTCATGGAAACGTATCAATCCAGCAGCAACGTATTGTTTATCCTGCTCGGTGCCATCATGGTGCTGGCCATGCACGCGGGTTTTGCCTTCCTTGAGGTCGGCACGGTCCGCAAAAAGAACCAGGTCAATGCGCTGGTCAAGATTCTGACCGATTTTGGCGTGTCGACCGTGGCCTACTTCTTCGTCGGCTACAGCATCGCGTACGGCGTCAATTTCTTCAGCGGTGTCGAGACGCTGATGGAGAAAAACGGCTTCGAACTGACCAAGTTCTTCTTCCTGCTCACCTTCGCGGCGGCCATCCCGGCCATCATTTCCGGCGGCATCGCCGAACGCGCCAAGTTCAACCCGCAACTGATCGCCACCTTCATGCTGGTCGGTTTTGTCTATCCCTTCTTCGAAGGCATTGCCTGGAATCAGGCCTTCGGCGTCCAGGCCTGGCTCAAGGCAACGTTCGGCGAGGAGTTCCATGACTTCGCCGGCTCCGTCGTCGTCCATGCCATGGGTGGCTGGATCGCCTTGCCGGCCGTAGTCCTGCTCGGTGCGCGCTACGGCCGCTACAGCAAGGATGGCCGAATCTCGGCGCACCCGCCTTCATCGATTCCTTTCCTGGCGCTTGGCGCATGGATCCTGACTGTCGGCTGGTTCGGCTTCAATGTGATGAGTGCCCAGACTCTCGACAAGATTTCCGGTCTGGTCGCCTTGAACTCGCTGATGGCGATGGTCGGCGGCACGCTGGTCGCCCTCGTCGCCGGCAAGAACGACCCGGGCTTTTTGCACAACGGCCCGCTGGCCGGTTTGGTCGCCGTCTGTGCCGGTTCAGATCTGATGCACCCGATTGGTGCTCTGGTTGTCGGCGGCGTGGCCGGCGGACTGTTCGTCATGATGTTCACTTTGGTGCAGAACCGCTGGAAGATCGACGACGTGCTCGGCGTCTGGCCGCTGCACGGCATGTGCGGCGCCTGGGGCGGCATCGCGGCCGGTATTTTTGGCAGCAAGGCCTTGGGCGGGGCGGGTGGCATAGCCTTCATGCCGCAATTGATCATGACGACAATGGCCATCGTGGTCGCGTTGATTGGCGGTGCGCTGGTCTATGGCACCCTCAAGGCGACCATGGGGTTGCGCCTTGATCAGGAAGAGGAATACGAAGGTGCCGACCTCAGCATCCACCGGATTACGTCGACGCCGGAGCGTGAGCCGAACTGGTGATTTTGTTCTGACAGGATCAAGCGGCCCGGTTTTATCGGGCCGTTTTTTTGTCGGTGTGATTTTCTTCACTGACTGTTTTTTCGCCTCGCCATATCCTGAATTCGTGACGGGAAGTGTGATTCCCGGAAAGAGATCGAAGCGAGGTGTGCGATGGTCGTGAAGAACGAGAAGCGAATGGGTGATGATCGCCGCGCCCGCGAATTCGGTCCGCCGGATGGTTGGCGTGAACGTCGCAAGAGCGTGGAAAGGCGGCTGGTCAGGGTCGAAGAAATTCCGTTTTCGGAATGGCTGGCCTATCGGCCGGTGCGGGCCGAGACTGAAACGCAAAAATAATACGATTTGTGAAACAAAAAGGCCTCGCCAGATTGCGAGGCCTTTTTGTTTATCGGGGCAGGATTATTCTTCCCGCTCGTAAACGACGTCGGAGCGGCGATTCTCTGCCCACGACTCTTCGTCGTGTCCGGTCTTTTTCGGGTTGCTGGCGCCCAGCGTTTTGATGGTGATTTGTTTTTTTCGAGCGCCGTGACTGGCTAGCGTGGCGCGCACGTTTTCGGCGCGCTTCAGGCCTAGTTGGTGATTGTAAGCAGCGCTGCCGCGCTCGTCGGCGTTACCTTCGATGCGCACGCGCGCCTTGGGGTGCTCGGCCAGATAGCTGGCGTGGGCGCGTAGTGCCGGGTCGTAGTCGGCTTTGACGGTGGCGTTGTTGAGGTCGAAATAGACGCTGCGCTGGGTGCGCAGGCCGACCGGATCCATTTTCATTGGTGCTTCGGGCATCGCGCTGGCGGCCTGCGGGGCGGGGCTGGTGGCGGGCAGGCTGGAGCCCGGCTGCAGTTCGGCGGGCACTGGTTTGCCGAGCAGACCGGGGTGCACTTTGAGCGGGCCGCTTTGCGAGATGTGCTTGCTTGGCGGAATCTCGGCTTTGAAGGCGGCGCAGGCGGTAAGCGTTGTGGAAAGGAGGAGAGCGATAGGCAGGGAAGCGCGCATCTTGTTTTTTCGGCGGCGTGAGGAAGCTCGAATCATAGCCCCTCGCATGGTTGGCGAATAGTCTTGTCGGCGGATGGGGGGCTGACGAGTGCAAGGTGAATTTGCTTGCTGGAATAAGTAAATTCACATTTCATCTTTGTGGTTATAAGTGGGTCGGATAGATTCGCGTTCATTGTCCTTCGAGGTGAGCCATGACCCATTTCCGTAAATCCATTGTTTCCGTTCTGTTGTCGCTGGTGGCAAGTGCCGCGCTGGCCGACGCGACCTTGCTCAATACTTCCTACGACGTCGCCCGCGACGTGTACAAGGATTACAACCCGATGTTCCAGAAATACTGGAAGGCGAAAACGGGCGAGAGCGTTGAACTGAAGCAGTCGCACGGCGGTTCGACCAAGCAGGTGCGGGCTGTCGCCGACGGTCTGGAGGCCGACGTGGTGACCATGAATCAGGCCAACGATATCGAGTTTCTGGCCGACAAGGGGCTGGTCGCCAAGGACTGGGCGAAGAAATTCCCGAACAATGCCTCGCCTTACACCTCGACGATGGTTTTCATCGTCCGCAAGGGCAATCCGAAGGCGATCAAGGACTGGTCCGATGTTGCCGGGCAGGGCGTCCAGATGATCATTCCGCATCCGAAAAACACCGGTAACGGCCGCAACACTTATCTGTCGGCCTGGGCCTGGGCTTTGAAGCAGCCGGGCGGCAATGACGCCAAGGCGCAGGAGTTCCTCGGCAAGTTGCTCAAGAATGCGCCCTTGTTCGCCGCCGGCGGCCGCGATGCGACGACGACTTTCATGCAGCGCAAGATGGGCGACGTGTTGATCACCTTCGAATCCGAAGCCGAAATGATTGCCAAGGAGTTCGGCAAGGGCGAGTTCGAGGTGGTCTATCCCAGCCTGACGATGCAGACCGAATTCCCGGTCGCGCTGGTCGAGAAGGTGGTCGACAAGAAGGGAACGCGCAAGCAGGCGCAGGCTTATCTGGAATATCTGTGGTCGAAGGAAGGCCAGGAAAATGCCGCGCAGAACTACCTGCGGCCGCGTGATGCCGAGTTGCTGAAGAAATATGCGGCTTCCTTCCCTGCCGTGAAGACTTTCACGGTCGATGAAGTCTTCGGTGGTGCCAACAAGGCTTTTGCCGCCCACTTCAAGGACGGCGGCAGCTTCGACCAGATCTACGTTGCCAAGTAAGCGGTGACGCTACCGTCGGGCGGGCTGCTTGATCCGCGGTCCGGCCCGTTTCCACGGTCAACCGGAAATTTTGGCAAAAATTGAAATCCATGGCTGCAAAAACTCACCGCGTATTGCCCGGCTTTGGCCTGGCGCTGGGCTACACGCTGGTCTATCTGTCGATCCTGATCCTGCTGCCGCTCGGTGGCATGATCCTCAAGGCATCCGAACTCGGCTTCGGGCAGATCATCGACATCGCGCTCGGCGAGCGCTCGCTGGCCGCCTTCCGTGTCACCTTCGGCGCTTCGTTTCTGGCCGCGGCGATCAACGCCTTCTTCGGCCTGATCGTGGCCTGGGTGCTCGTGCGCTACCCCTTTCCCGGCAAGCGCTTCGTCGACGCGCTGGTCGATCTGCCCTTCGCCCTGCCGACCGCTGTCGCCGGCATCACGCTGGCCACGCTGTACGCCGGCAATGGCTGGCTCGGCCAGTATCTTGAACCGCTCGGCATCCAGGTCGCCTACACGCCGCTCGGCATCGTTTTCGCGCTGACCTTCATCACGCTGCCCTTCGTCGTGCGCACCCTGCAGCCGGTGATCGAGGACATCGAAACGGAAGTGGAGGAGGCCGCCGCATCGCTCGGCGCCTCGCGCTGGCAGACCTTCGTCAAAGTCATTTTTCCGGCCATTTTCCCGGCGCTGCTCACCGGCTTTGCCCTGGCCTTTGCCCGCGCCGTCGGTGAATACGGCTCGGTGATCTTCATCGCCGGCAACCTGCCGCTGGTTTCGGAAATCACACCGCTGCTCATCATCTCCAAGCTTGAGCAGTACGACGTACTGGGCGCCACGGCGCTGGCCGTGGTCATGCTCGGCCTGTCCTTCATCCTGCTGCTCAGCGTCAATCTGCTGCAATGGTGGACGGCCAATCGCCACAAGAACAACGAGCCGCTCGAAGTGGCGGCCGCCGAGGCGAGCGGGGTGGCAGCATGAAGTCGACGCGCGCCACGCAGGAACCGGCCTGGGTTCGCTACGGGTTGCTGAGCGTCGGCCTCGGCTTCCTGTTCTTCTTCCTCGGCCTGCCGCTGGTTGCGGTCTTCGTCGAGGCCTTGGCGCAAGGCGTGCCGATCTACATCGAAGCCCTCAAAGAGCCGGAAACCGCCTCGGCCATCGGTTTGACCGTCGGCATCGCGCTCGCCGTGCTGCCCTTCAACATCGCCTTCGGCGTCGCGGCGGCGTGGGCCATCGCCAAGTTCGAGTTCCGCGGCAAGAGCTTGCTTATCACGCTGATCGACCTGCCGTTCGCGGTCAGCCCGGTCGTCGCAGGCCTGATTTTCATCCTGCTTTTCGGTTCACAGGGCACCTTCGGCAACTGGCTATCCGAACACGATATCAAGATCATTTTTGCCGTCCCCGGCATGATCCTCGCCACGCTGTTCATCACTTTCCCCTTCATCGCCCGCGAGCTGATTCCGCTCATGCAGGCGCAGGGCAAGGACGAGGAAGAGGCCGCGGTGTCGCTTGGCGCGTCGGGTTTCCAGATGTTCTGGCGGGTCACGCTGCCCAACATCAAGTGGGGCCTGCTTTACGGCGTGATCCTGTCGAATGCCCGGGCGATGGGCGAATTCGGCGCCGTGTCGGTCGTGTCCGGCCACATTCGCGGTGAAACCAACACCCTGCCGCTGCATGTCGAAATTCTCTACAACGAATACAACGCCATCGGCGCTTTTGCCGCCGCCTCCATCCTTGCGTTGCTGGCGCTCGTTACGCTGGTCGCCAAGACCATCGTCGAATGGCGGATGAAAAAAGAAACCGACATGCTGAGCGCCGTTCTGGCCCCGGAAAAAGTGGGGAACACCTGAAAAATGTCCCTGACTTTGTTGCGCCTCCTCGCCGTACTGTTGCGTACTGTCTTCGTCGGCGCGTCGCGTCATGGCCATTTTTCAGGCGTTCCGAATAAGGAAATCTGATGAGTATCGAAATCCGCAACATCTCCAAGCGCTTCGGTAATTTCGTCGCGCTCGACAACATCAACCTCGATATCCCGACCGGCGAGTTGGTCGCCCTGCTCGGGCCATCCGGCTGCGGCAAGACGACCCTGCTGCGCATCATCGCCGGCATGGAAAGCGCCGATCAGGGCGAAATCCTCTTTTCCGGCGCCGAGGCCACCCACCTGCACGCCCGCGACCGCAATGTCGGCTTCGTCTTCCAGCACTACGCGCTGTTTCGCCACATGACGGTGTTCGAGAACGTCGCCTTCGGCCTGCGCGTCAAACCGCGCAAGGAACGTCCGTCGGATGCCGACATCAAGCGCCGGGTCATGGAACTGCTCGGCCTCGTCCAGCTCGACTGGCTGGCCGACCGTTACCCGTCGCAACTCTCCGGTGGCCAGCGTCAGCGTATCGCGCTGGCCCGCGCCCTGGCCGTCGAACCCAAGGTGCTGCTGCTCGACGAACCGTTCGGCGCCCTCGACACCAAGGTGCGCAAGGAGTTGCGCCGCTGGCTGCGTCGCCTGCATGACGACATGCACATCTCGTCGGTTTTCGTCACGCACGACCAGGAAGAGGCCCTGGAAGTCGCTGACCGCGTCGTCGTCATGAACCACGGCAAGATCGAGCAGATCGGCTCGCCGGATGAGGTCTATTCCAGTCCGGCCTCGCCCTTCGTCTACCAGTTCCTCGGCAACGTGAACGTCTTTCACAGCCGGCAGCAGGGCGCCTACGCCGAAGTCGAGCGCGGCGAGGCGGCCGAAAAAGCGACGGCGTTTGTCCGTCCGCACGATATCGACATCACCCATCAGCCGGCTGAGGACGGCTTGCAGGCGACGGTTCAGCACGTCCATCCAATCGGCCCGGTGGTTCGTATCGAACTGCTGCACGGCAGCGAGATCGTTGAGGTCGAACTGTCGCGCGAGCGGCATGAAATGCTGCAACTGGCGGCCGGCCAGTCGGTGTGGTTCCGGCCGCGTCAGATGAAAGTGTTCGGTGCCGATGCATTGCCACGGTCAACGCCGGAAAAGCAGGCATTTTTGTTCTGATCCAGATCGGGGAAGGGCGTCACAGGCGGATGTTATAATCAGCGCCCATTTCGTGTGCGCCAGCCCTATCCGGTGATTTTTACCCTCGGCATCAACCATCATTCCGCGCCGCTCGCCATCCGCGAGCGGGTAGCGTTTGGCGCCGACAAACTGGGCCATGCGCTGGGTGACCTGACGCGCGACCGGCCTGTCCGCGAAGTGGCGATCCTGTCCACCTGCAACCGCACCGAGATCTATTGCTCGGCCGAATCTCCCGATGTCGTCATCGACTGGCTGGCGCATTACCATCAGGTCGGCCGTGAAGAACTGGCGCCCTACATCTACACGCACAATCAGCCGGAAGCCATCCGCCACGCCTTCCGAGTCGCCAGCGGCCTCGATTCGATGGTCATCGGCGAGCCGCAGATTCTCGGCCAGATGAAAGATGCCGTGCGTGCGGCCGAAGAAAACGGCACGCTCGGCACGCAACTGCACAAGCTTTTCCAGCGCTCGTTCTCGGTCGCCAAGGAAGTGCGCAGCACGACGGCCATCGGCGCCAACATCGTCTCGATGGCCGCCGCCGGCGTCCATCTGGCTGAACGCATTTTCGAGTCGATTGCCGGCCAGCGCATCCTGTTCATCGGTGCCGGTGAAATGATCGAACTGTGCGCCGCCCATTTCTGCGCCGGCCAGCCGAAACAGGTCACCATCGCCAACCGCACGGTAGAGCGGGCTCGTGCCCTGGCCGAACAGTATGGCGGTACGGCCATCCGCCTGGACGAATTAGGCGAGCATCTGGCCGCTCACGACATTGTCGTTTCATGCACAGCCAGCCCCTTGCCGATCATTGGCCTGGGCATGGTCGAGCGGGCGGTCAAGGTCCGTCGACATCGCCCGATCTTCATGGTCGACCTTGCCGTGCCGCGCGATATCGAAGAAGAAGTCGGCAAGCTCGATGACGTTTTTCTGTATACGGTGGACGACCTGGCTCAGGTTGTCGAAAGCGGCCTCGAGTCACGGCAGGCCGCCGTGGTTGATGCCGAAGCGATCATTGCCAACCGGGTGCAGGATTTCCTCGGCTGGCTGGCGTCGCGCGATACGGTGCCGGTCATTCGCTCGTTGCGCGATTCGGCTGAACGCACGCGTCGGCACGAGATGGAGCATGCGATGAAGCTGCTGGCCAAGGGCGAGGCGCCGGAAAAGGTCCTCGAGCATCTGTCGCAGCGCCTGACCAACAAATTCCTGCACGCCCCGACGCAGGCGCTCAATTCAGCTGATGACGGCGAACGGGCTGAATTGCAGGCCACGGTAAGCCGACTGTTCCATCTCCACGCTGGTGACTGAGAGTCCGCTTTCCGGCTCGGCGCGGAGCAGGCAGTTTCGGCCGCTGCGCTTGGCCTGAAGCAGCGCGGCGTCGGCTGCCTGAATGATGCTCGACGAGGTGATGAAATAGGGCAGGGAGGCGATGCCGCAACTGAAGGTGGCACGCACCGAACCCAGGGCATGCGCGTGCGGCAGCTCGGAAAAATCCTGGCGTATCTGGTCGAGCAGGACGGTGGCCCGTTCCAGTTCGGTATCGGGCAGGGCAACGATGAACTCCTCACCACCGTAGCGCCCAATCAGGTCGGTGTTGCGCAGGCGGCCACGCAGTAGCCAGGACAGGCTGCGGATGACCTGGTCGCCGACCGGGTGGCCGAAGCGGTCATTGATCGATTTGAAACGGTCGATGTCGATCATGGCGACGACCAGACGACCGTCCGGCGTGGCGTCGTGCATCATGCGTTCGATCTGGTCCTTGGCCGTGGCGTGATTGAGCAGGCCGGTCAGGCTGTCGTGGCGGGTTGAGTGCAGCATTTCCCGGTAGCGCTGGATCTTGGTCTTGACCACCGCGGCCAGAATGATCGGATTGGTCGGCTTGGTCAGGAACTGGTCGCCACCGAGGCGCAAGGCTTCGACCTGCTGCGCAATGTCGCTTTCGCTCGACAGGTAGATGACGGGCAGCGAATGGTATTCGGGAACCTGGCGCAGGGCGCTGGTCACCTCGACGCCACTGCAGAAGGGCATGTGCATGTCCATCAGGATGGCGTCAGGCTTGTATTCGGCAGCCGCTTCGAGCAGTAGCCGGGGGTCGTTGATGGCCCGGCTGTCGATGCCGTGCTGGGATAAGGAGCGCCGAACGTGGGCGATGGCGGTGGCCGAGTCTTCAACGATCAGCACGCGGTGTGTCTCTTGTTCGCGCGTCTGGGCCAGGTCGAGAATGCGTGACAAGACGTCGCTGACCGTGTCGCCAAGCGGTACGCAGGCATCGGCGCCGGCGCGCTGGAGGAGGACGATGCTTTGCAGGTTGCTGGGTACCGACAGGCAATAGAAATAGCTGCTCGGGAATTCGGTGCGCAAGGCCATGATGGCGGCAATCGCACTGGGTGGATAAGCCCGTCCCTCCAGCTCCGGGATAAACAGGATGGCCAATGGCGGCTCATCGGAGCCCGGTGTTTCACCCCAGCGAACGAGTCGAGGGGTGAAGCCAAAAAAGCTCAGTTGCTCGCTCAGCGTTTTCGTCGCCGGATGGTTCGGTCGCGATACGATCACAATCTGGCGCAGCTGCTGGCAGGCATTTTCGCGCTCGGCCTGGTCGTCTGTCTGACGCCTTGTCGGGATGGCTGGCGTTTCATGACGGCGAAGTTCGGTCAGGATAATGATCAATTGCCGACTGATGGCGTTCGCCTGATCGTGCGGGATGGGGTGCATGGAACTGTCACCGAACAAGGTCAGTGCCGTGTTTTCCAATTCCTGGCAGGCGCGGACCAGCCCCGGCAGATGGCGACGGTTGAGTTGCTCGGTCAGCCCGTTGAGCGACAGCGTGAATTCGACGAAAAGATCGACTTCGCCCTTGGCGCGATAGTCTTCCCAGCGCGATTCCAGCGTTGCAGCCAGTGCAATAAGGGAATGAGGAATGTGGGGCATCGATTGTTGATATCCGCAATCGGACGATTATGCGTTGTGAATCTTCCCGTGGCAATTGCCTTCGATCGCCGACGAACGGTGTTCTCGGGTACCATTACGCCCCCTTGGACCATTTGCTGACCGGCTAGTGATATGAAATCGAGCATCCGCCAAAAACTCGAACTGCTGGTCGATCGCCTCGACGAAATCGACCGCATGCTGTCGGCGCCGAGCACGGCGGGGGACATGGACCAGTTCCGCAAGCTGTCGCGCGAGCGTGCCGAGATCGAGCCGGTCATTGTCCAGTTCAATGCATTCCGCCAGGCTGAAAACGATCTGGCCGAAGCCGAGGCGATGCGCGACGATCCGGAAATGCGCGATTTCGCCGAAGAGGAAATCGCCAGCGCCAAGGCGCGTCTGCCTGAACTCGAAATCGAATTGCAGAAACTGTTGTTGCCGAAAGACCCCAACGACGAACGCAGCGTACTGCTCGAAATCCGTGCCGGCACCGGCGGCGACGAGTCGGCGCTGTTCGCCGGTGACCTGTTCCGCATGTATTCGCGTTACGCCGAGCGTCAGCGCTGGCAGGTCGAAGTCCTGTCGGCCAGCGAGTCCGAGCTCGGCGGCTATCGCGAAATCATCTGCCGGTTGGCCGGCAGTGGCGCCTACTCGCGGCTCAAGTTCGAATCCGGCGGCCATCGCGTCCAGCGCGTGCCGGAAACCGAAACGCAGGGCCGCATCCACACCTCGGCGTGCACCGTGGCGGTGATGCCGGAAGTCGATGAGGTCGAGGACGTGAACCTCAATCCGGCTGACCTGCGCATCGACACCTTCCGCGCCTCCGGTGCCGGCGGTCAGCACATCAACAAGACCGATTCGGCCGTGCGCATCACGCACCTGCCGACCGGCATCGTCGCCGAATGTCAGGATGGCCGCTCGCAACATGCCAACAAGGCCTCGGCGATGAAGGTGCTGGCGGCGCGCATCAAGGACGTTCAGGTGCGCGCCCAGCAGGCGCACATTTCGAGCACCCGCAAGAGCCTGATCGGCTCCGGCGATCGTTCCGAACGCATCCGCACCTACAACTTCCCGCAGGGCCGGATCACTGATCACCGCATCAACCTGACGCTGTACAAGATCGCCGCGATCATGGACGGCGACATGGATGAACTGCTCGGCGCGCTGGCGGCCGAACATCAGGCCGACCTGCTGGCCGAGTTGGCTGAAACGAACGGCTGAGCCTGACGATCGGCTATTTTTCGGCATGCTGGGCAATCAAACCCGGTTGCCACGGTCAACCGGAAAAAATGGCCAAAATTGAAATTCTGCCGCCCCGCTCAGAAGCGCACATTCAGCGCCATCAGGTGGAACTGGTCGAGGACGTATTTCCAGTCGACGCTTGTGCGCAGCTTGATTAGCGAATAGCCCGAGGTCCGCACTTCGTTTCGGACTTGGGAGACGCTGTCCGTGTCGTCTACCCAGAGGAATTCGGCGGTGCTTGCCTCTGATGTAATTGAGTGCCCCAGCCAGCGTGACGCATCCGGCCGCGCTGCCGACAGGTGGCCACCAGTCCTCAACTCGGATTGACCTGCCGGTTTGGCCGGTGTGGCGCCGGTTTAACCTAGAGCGTGCAATCCTATGCATGCTCGCCGGCCAATCCACTTTGTCTGAGCTGAAATACCGCTTGGGCGCGATTGATCGCACCCAGCTTGCGGAAAATCCGATACAGGTGGTTGCGTACCGTTACGGGGCTGACGCAGAGGATGCGGCCGATTTCCGGGTTGCTCTTGCCAAGACTCACCCAGCGCATGATTTCCTGCTCGCGAAGGGTCAGCCCATCGAATGCCCGAGGGGGCGTCACATGTAGTGTTTCGGGTTGTTGAGTGGCATCAACCAATTCCGCATGTTCTGGAGTGATAAAACGCTGCGTGGGTAAATGGGATACCCGTCGGAACGCAGCATCGACAAAAGGCAAGAGGAGATTTACCCCTTTTGCATCAAACGAATCGACGAACGGGGCATCCTTTAAAAAGACGTAAAGACACTCGCCATCGCCTCTTTCATCCCTCATGCCATGGACGAGCGCCCAGCGCATCGGTGTCAAATTCTTGACCACCGCGCTATCAGCCATTCCCGAGAGTTCATTGTCGAAGGCGCCACTTCCCAATGGAAATGAAACTGGTTCGGAACCGGCTTTTTTCCATGTTTGAAAGGCCTTGAGCAGAAACGGCAGGACCAATCCGGTAGGTACGCTGGTCGTTCGCAAACTCGGCAGGGGCGACACCACGTCCAGAAATATCGGGCCAGACACAAAATTTCCCCATGCCGCGATCAGCGCCGTGTGAGGTACAAGTTCCTGAACGCCACCTTGCAACCAATGGAGGAGTTCCCGATGAGACTTGATGGCAAGCGAGTTATGGTTGATCTCCATTAGCCGTACCTGTTGATGCATCTAGGAATTGTCCCGGGTTAATTCTCTGAAATTTGCGAATTGCACTGAAAAGTAGTGTGAGCAGTTGCCGCTGGTACGGAAGTCACACCGAAACAGGCCCGGCGAATATACGGAATGGATGATGATCCGGGCAACTGAATGTCATGTGACATATCGTCGCACCTATCGCAAATGGGGTCATTCGAACCATTACCAGTCTCCTTGGCTCGCTGTAATTTCGCGATCTGGAAAGAAAGGGTGGGTGTGAGACGTCCTCGCATGAAACCAACCTGGCCTCCGACTGGCTGTTCCAATTTCAGGGAGAACTACAATGATTCGCCAAATCGACCTTCCGCCGATGACCGGTTCCGCGCTCAAATTCGCCGGACTGCTCTCGCTTGCCGTCGTTGCGTCAGCGGCAAATGCATCGGTGACGACCTATAACGTCACGCAGAACTATAACCAGACGGTGTACAACACCTCGCATCCGGACTGGGATACGGTCTTCACCGGCTCTTTCAGCTTCGACAACGTCACGAACACGGTTTCAGGGCTGACCGGCAAACTCTCGCAAGCCATGGATGGCGCCCCTGTTCCCGGTGCTGCCAACTGGATTGACCTGACCTATCAGCTTTCGTCGATCAATGACGGCACAGGCCTGGTCGTCACGGTGTTCAAGAACAATTCTGTTGATACGTTCATGCCCTCTGCCACTCGTCCTCACTCGGGCGTCACTTTCGGCAGCAATGGCGCCATGGGGCCGTACGCCATCACCAATGGCACGCAGAACGCCTTCGCCACGATTTATGTTCCGTTGCTGGACCCCACCATGACGCTGGCGCAATCGCAGATCGACAAGCTGGCCTATGGTGATTGCACCGCAGCGGCACTGATGCCGCGCACTGGCTCGGGTAACAAATGCATGGCCGGCTGGGTTGCGTTTGACAGTCAAGGCAACCGAATTCCGGGTGGGACAATGATGGGTACCTTGCCGATTACGCAAACCATCACGGCGGCGGTACCGGAGCCGGAAAGCTATGCCATGTTCCTGGCGGGCATGGGTCTGATGGGCTTCGTGGCGCGCCGTCGCCAGTCGGCCTGATCCGGCTGGAAAAGGCGCCACCATGAAAATGCTCCTTCTGGCCGGCAGCGCGCTTGCGCTGCTTGGCGCGCCGGTCGCCCAGGCTGCCGTCAACACTTACAGCGTGATGACGACCTGGGCAGAACCGGAAACAGCGCCGAACGATTCGATCTTCATCGGCAGCTTCGACTTTGACTCGGCAACCAAGGCTGTCACCAACCTGAAAGGTGTTCTCAGCGAGTCGATGACCGGAAATGGCGTTGGTTACCCGAACGACAGCATGACCTGGCTGACACTGAGTAATCAGCTCGTTTCCTGGTATGACGGCACGCTCGGCGGGACTTTTGCTGCCACGTTCAAGAACCCGACCACCACCACCTTTACGACGTCATTCGGAGCCGACACCTGGTTGCCTGGTGGCGAGGTGGTTTATGCCGGTTTTCCGAGCACGGTAGCCAACCCTGGTAACGCCTATGCGCTGATCTTCGTTCCGGACAATCCGCTCGCTCAGCTCACCCAGTCGCAAGTTGACAAGCTTGCCTACGCCGACTGCGCGGCGGGCGGAATGATGGGGGCAACCTGCATGACCGGCACCAGCATCGCTGGCTATGGTGCCCCCGGCACGATGGGCGGCTTCCCCCTTTCGCAAACCATTGCCGCGGTACCCGAGCCCGAAACCTACGCCATGTACATGGCCGGCCTGGGTCTGATGGGGTTTATTTCCCGCCGGCGCGGATCGAAGCGCTTCAAGCTTTTCGGCTGATTCTTCAATTCTCTTGGAAAGGAAACTGTAATGAAGAAATCCATACTCGCCACGGTAATACTGTCGCTGTTGGCCGTCGCTCCGGTGGCTCAGGCGGCCTCCAGCTCCTACAACATCCAGACGACATGGTATGAGCCGGACACCCAGCCGCGTGACTCGATTTTCATCGGCTCGTTTGACTACGATTCCGCCACCCATGCCGTGACGAATCTGAAGGGCATTCTTAGCGAATCCATGTCGGGTGACACGATTGCTTATCCGAATGACAACATGGCCTGGCTGACACTCAACAATCAGCTGGTCAGCTGGTACGATGCAACGCTCGGCGGTACGTTCGCCGCCACGTTCAAGAACACCACTACCAACACGTTTAGCACAATGCTTGGCGGTGACGGCTGGTCGCCACAGGCTGGCGTAGACATCGGAGGCGTGTATTACAACTACCCCGTCAAAGCACTCAACCCCGGCAACGCCTATGCGCTGATTTTTGTGCCGGACAGCCCGTTGACCGCACTGACCCAGGCTCAACTCGACAAAGTGGCTTACGCTGACTGCGCGCCGCTGATTGGGGCGGGTGGATACGGCGGTGGCGGCATGATGGGCGCCGTCTGCATGACCGGTACCAGCGCCGCTGGCTACGGAGCCATTGGTACGATGAGTGGTGTTCCGCTTTCACAAACAATTACGGCAGCAGTGCCGGAGCCCGAGTCCTATGCCATGTTCCTGGCCGGCCTGGGCCTGATGGGCTTCATCGCCACTCGGCGCAAGACACTCCCCTGAGTACTGCCGACGCCGAGCGCAATCCCGCCTAGGTAGGCGGCGGAGGCGAAAGCCCCGCCGCCTTTTTGCATTTGACGAAAACCATGCCCAAACCACCTTCACGACTTCTGGCCACCTTGCTGCTGGCCTTTCCCTGCGTAGCAGTATGTCAGACGGCTGAACCGGCTGCCAAAGAGGATAGTCCTCAGACTCTGAGTCCGATTGTTGTTACCAGCGAACGTGATCAGGCGGGTGCAATCCGCCTCGATCAGCAAGCCATCCGGGCTCAGCGCGCCAACACCAGCGATACTGCCAGTCTGCTCGAAGGAATCCCCGGCGTCAGCTCTTACGGGGCCGGCGGTATCTCCAGCTTGCCGGTGATTCACGGTATCGCCGACGACCGTCTGCGCACGTTGGTAGACGGCATGGATCTGATGACGGCCTGCCCGAACCACATGAATCCGGCGCTCTCCTTCATTGATCCGTCCAAGGTGGGCAGTGTCGATGTGTTCGCCGGCATCACCCCGGTCAGCGTCGGTGGCGACAGCATTGGCGGGACGATCCAGGTTAACTCCGCTCGACCGAAGTTCGCCAAACCGGATGAAGGCTTTCTCGCTGAAGGCGAACTCGGCATGTTCCAGCGCAGCAATGGCAACGCACGCGGCAAGAATCTTCGTGTTATGGCGGCAGGCGAGTACTTCAACCTTTCCTATGCCGAGTCTGAGTCGGATTCGGACAACTATTGGGCGGCAGGGGATTTCAAGGTCAAATCGCCCAGCGCCTGGAAGAACCTGAGCGGTGGGCGGACGGTTGGCGAACGCGAAGTCGGTGCCAGCGAATACAAGGGCTCGCAAAATCGCGAGCTTGGTCTGGCGTTGCGCCCTTTTCGGAACCACGTGGTGAAGTTCAGCGTCAGCGAGCAGAGGCTTGATTATGAAGGCTTCCCGAACCAGCGCATGGACATGATTTCGAGCGTCCAGGATCCGAGCGACCCAACCGGGTTTACGTACGTTCTGCAAAAAGGGAAGCCGTCCAACGTAAACCAGCTGGCGAATTTTCAGTACACCGGCCAATTTGAATGGGGCGAAATCGAAGCGCGGTATTTTCACCAGAAGCTCCAACATCATATGGACATGTTGCCGGAGCGATTCATGTTCATGATGATGCCGATGGATACGGTGGCGAGGACTGATGGCGGGCTGCTCAAGGTCAGTATCGATCTTACTGATGCGGATATCCTGCGCGTTGGCTACGACTTCCAGAACTATCGTCTGGATGACTGGTGGCCGGCCATCGACAATGGGGGGATGGGGCCGAATACGTTCTGGAACATCCGCGACGGCAAACGGGATCGAGCCTATCTCTTCGCCGAATGGGACTCACGCTGGTCCCCGGCGTGGATGACCTTGCTGGGAATTCGCGGTGGCACGGTCAAATCCGATGCCGGGCTTGCCGACGGCTATAACGGCTCATATTCCGATGACCTGGCCTTCAATGCCCGCGACCATTTTCGCAAGGATACGCACCTCGACTGGACTGCTCTGGCGCGCTATGCGCCGGGTGCGACGCAAACCTACGAGGCTGGCTTGGCGCGCAAGACACGTTCGCCAAATCTCTATGAACGCTATCCGTGGTCCTACAACTCGATGGCGGCTCTGATGAACAATTTTGTCGGCGACGGCAACGGCTACATTGGCAATCCGGATCTGAAGCCGGAAATTGCCCATACCCTGAGTGCCAGCGCCGATTGGCATGATGCGGCCAAGGAACAATGGAGCTTCAAGCTCACCGCCTACCTGACTTACGTGAGTGATTTCATTGATGCGCGACGCTGCACACCGAGCATGAGTGTGCAATGTCCTGCATCGAACGCGACGTCGACCAACAGCTATCTGAAACTCCAGTATGTCAATCAATCCGCACGATTGTATGGCTTCGACATTTCGGGCAAGGCAGAGCTGGGTCGCATCGATTACATAGGCAATTTTGCGCTCAGCGGCATGATCAGTTACGTGCGCGGAGAGAATCGTACAACCGGCGACGACCTCTATCACATCATGCCGCTCAACCTGAAGCTGGCGCTAGTCCATCGCCTGGCCGGCTGGACCAATACTCTCGAAGCCATAGCTGTGGAAGAAAAAAACCGCGTTTCGAGCGTAAGAAATGAAGTTGTTACCCCGGAGTACACGCTGCTCAACCTCCGCACCAGTTATGCGTGGAAGCATGCGCGCCTGGACGTCGCGCTGGAGAATGCGCTCGACAAGTTCTACTTGCTGCCATTGGGCGGAGCTTATGTTGGCCAGGGCAACTCGATGTCGATCAATACCATACCTTGGGGCATGGTCGTGCCGGGTCGTGGGCGGTCGCTCAACATGGCGCTGAACGTATTCTTCTGATATCTGGCCTTGCCTGTTGCTTGCGGAGGCCAGATTTCGGTTGATCGGTGATCCGCCAGTCGATTGCATCGTTTTCGACGACGTTTCGAGCGGCACGCTGGCTGCGTCGGTATAATGAAAAAGGCCGCGTTGACGGCCTTTTTCAATCAATCCGAGAGTTTGCCGTGCAGTCACTGGGTGAAAACTGGCGCAAGGGGCAGAAATTGCTCGCCGAGGCGGGAATAGAGTCAGCCCGGCTCGATGCACGACTGCTGCTTGAATACGTTGCCGGCTGCAGCTACACCGATCTCCTGAGGTCCCCGGAAAACCCTCTGGTGCTCCCGGCGCAGCAGGTATTTGACCAACTTTTGGCGCGGCGGGCGACTGGCGAGCCACTGGCCTACCTGACCGGAGAGGCAGAGTTTCGCGGGCGGGTTTTTCAGGTGTCACCGGCCGTTCTGATTCCGCGTCCGGAGACCGAGGTTCTGGTCGAACTGGCGCTCGAAAAATTGCGGGGCCTGAGTGCGCCGACGGTCGTTGATCTCGGTACCGGTTCGGGCATTGTGGCCATTTCATTGGCGCTCGAATGCCCATTGGCGAGGGTTGTTGCGGTCGACCTGTCAAATGACGCCATTTCCGTGGCGCGCAACAATGCGGGGCGGCTTCGTGCACCGGTGGACTTCCGCCAAGGCGACTGGTTTTCCCCGCTGGCCGGCGAGCGTTTTGACGTGATCGTTTCCAATCCGCCCTACGTCGCCGATGGCGACCCGCATCTGGCACTCAACGGCCTGCCCTTCGAGCCGCAAATGGCGCTCACCGATCGCGCTGATGGTCTTGCCTGCATTCGCCGCATCGTTGCAGATGCGCCGGCGTATCTGAATGCCGGAGGCTGGCTGTTGTTCGAGCACGGTTACGATCAGGGTGAAGCAAGCCGGAACTTATTGACTGCTGCGGGGTTCAAAGCCGCATCGACCTTTCCCGACCTGGCCGGTATCGACCGCGTTTCAGGCACCCATCTTTAAATCAGGAGAAATCATGTCCGACGTTCAGCAACGCATCCACGCCACCGTGACCGGCAACCCGGTCGTCCTTTACATGAAGGGCGACGCCCGCTTTCCGCAATGCGGCTTTTCCGCGACCTCTGTGCAGATTCTGAAGGCCTGCGGTGTTGAAGACTTCGTCACGGTCAATGTGCTGGCCGACGAGGAAATCCGCAATGGCGTCAAGGAATACGCCAACTGGCCGACCATTCCGCAGCTCTACATCAAGGGCGAATTCGTCGGCGGCTGCGACATCATGAAAGAGATGTACCAGACTGGTGAACTGCAGCAGATGCTGGAGGGTATTGCGGCCTGATTTTCTGCCGCAGAAACTGAAAAGCCGGGGCATGTCCCCGGCTTTTTGATTTTGGCCAATATTTCCGGTTGACCGTGGCGTCAGACCTCGGCGACCTGGAACTCGATGGCGGCACCATCCATGACGATTTCCTTGACCGCACAGTGGGCGATGGTCTCGAGAATTTTCGTCTTTTGATCAGCGGTGAAGTATTCGGGAAAGTGCACATCGCTGCGGAATCTGGCCAGCGACAGCGGACCGCCGGGGCCGGAGAACGGCTTGCAGTCGATCTCGATGCCGGCAGCCGGAATGCCGAGTTCCTTGCAGGCCTTCTTTGCATACACTGCAGCGCAGGCGGCGAGTGAGGCGTAAAAGGCTTCCAGAGGGTTCATCAGGGAGCCGTTTACAGAATAGTTGGCCTCGTGTTTGGCGCTGTTGACCTTGATGAGCGGGGTGTTGTCGACAACTGTTTTGTACATGCTGTTTTCCTTGAGTACGAATATTAGTTTTTTCTGATTATACGTAAGGATAAATGGCCTGTCCTCTTCCGGCCGGTATTCAAGCTTGATTTTCGTTCTTGTGCGTTGCACCAAAAGTGAGTTTGTGCCTTCTCTTTTTGCACCATATCAGAACCTGAAAACGATCATTCTGTCGTTAATTTTCGGCAACTTGCTGATTTGAAAATGGGTTTTTGCGGCGCACCATCCGGCACGATTTTCGCTATTTCTTGGGATCCGTTCTCCACGGGGAAGAGCGATCGACAAGGAGAAATCGACAGGATGACCAAGCAGATGGAAACCGCCCAACTTCTCGCCCGCTTCAAGTTGCAGGTGAAGCGCGCACTCGGCCAATCAGTCGACCTGGAGAGACTGACGCGTGAGCCGAGCTATGCCCGGCAGCGTCTTTCGGAAATAGAGGAAGCCGCTGAAGAAGAGGAGCTGCTGGTTATGGTCTTGCGCATGCGCGACCTGCTGCTGCCCTTCACACCCGAGGTCGCCGAGGTGGTGTCGGTCGCTGAAGTCGTGCCGGCTCCGCCGGAAGCGGCGAACAAAACTTCGGAAATACGCAGTTACCTGATGGGCGCTCGCGCCTGGAGATAATTCCGGCGCTTGGCGACAAAGAAAACAGGCAACCGAAGTTGCCTGTGAAGTTGGATTTTTTTCTGCTTAAAGGCGGCCGCGGGCCCGGCCGATGGCAGCCTTGACCTGTTCCGGCGCGGTGCCGCCGATGTGATTGCGGCTGGCCAGCGAGCCTTCCACGGTCAACACGGAAAACACGTCATTTTCCACTTGCGGGCAGAAGGCTTTCAGTTCGTCGAGCGTCAGTTGCGGCAGGTCGACGCCCTTCTGCTCGGCGGCCTTGACGGCGTGGCCGACAGCTTCGTGCGCGTCGCGGAAGGGCAGGCCTTTCTTGACCAGATAGTCGGCGAGGTCGGTGGCGGTGGCGAAGCCCTGGGTCAGCGCGGCCTGCATGTTGTCGGCGCGCACTGTGATGCCACCGGCCATGTCGGCGAAGATGCGCAGCGTGTCGGTGACCGTGTCGACGGCGTCGAACAGCGGTTCCTTGTCTTCCTGGTTGTCCTTGTTGTAGGCCAGCGGCTGCGATTTCATCAGCGTCAGCAGGCTCATCAGCTGGCCATAGACGCGGCCGGTCTTGCCGCGCGCCAGTTCCGGCACGTCCGGGTTCTTCTTCTGCGGCATGATCGACGAGCCGGTGCAGAAGCGGTCGGCAATCTGGATGAAGCCGACACGCGGGCTCATCCACATCACCAGCTCTTCCGACAGGCGGCTGATATGCATCATGAGAAGGGCGCAGGCGGCGGTGAATTCGATGGCGAAGTCGCGGTCCGACACGGCATCTAGCGAGTTTTCGCAAACGCCTTCGAAGCCGAGTTGTTCGGCGACAAAGGCGCGGTCGATCGGGTAGGTCGTGCCGGCCAGGGCGGCTGCACCAAGCGGCAGGCGGTTGGTGCGCTTGCGGGCATCGGCGAAGCGCTCGGCATCGCGACCGAACATTTCGAAATAGGCCAGCACGTGGTGGCCGAAAGTCACCGGCTGGGCGACCTGCAGGTGCGTGAAACCGGGCATCGGCGTCGCCGCTTCCTTCTCGGCCAGATCGACGAGGGCCGAACGGAAAGCCTTGATCAGCACCAGGATGTCATCGATCGAATCGCGCAGGTAGAGCCGAATGTCGGTAGCCACCTGGTCGTTGCGCGAACGGCCGGTGTGCAGGCGTTTGCCGGCATCGCCGACGATTGCGGTCAGGCGCTTTTCGATGTTGAGGTGCACGTCTTCCAGGTCGAGCGACCATTCGAAATTGCCCGATTCGATTTCCTCGGTGACGATCGCCATGCCGCGCTCGATGTCGGCCAGGTCGGCTGCTGCGATGATGCCCTGCTTGGCCAGCATCCGGGCGTGGGCCAGCGAGCCGCGGATGTCCTGGCGCCACATGCGCTGGTCGAAATCGACCGAGGCGGTGTAGCGTTTGACGAGATCGGAAACCGGCTCGGAGAAGCGTCCGGCCCAGGTGTATTGCGTGGCGTTGGAAGTCATGACTCTGGTCTAGAATGGGCAGTTAAGCGACGAATTGAACAACAATCCGCATCAAAGATGACAAGTATACGGCACTTTCCCGCGACTCACCCCTTGCCTGACTGGCGCAATTTCGGCGTCATGCTGCGCGTCCTGCTCGGCATCAACGTGCTGGCCGCCCTCGCTGCGCTGCTGCAGGCACCGGATATGGCCGGCTGGGCAGCGCACTATCTTGAGCTGGCGGCCGTCGTCGAGCCGCAGTTGCTGGTCGGTCTCGGCCTGCTGTCGTTGTTGCGCGATGTCCTGTGGCGCCTGCCGCTGCGCCTCGGGCAAGCATGCGTGCTCGGTTTGGCCGGCGGGATCGCGGCGGCCCTGTTTTTCTATGTGGCCTCGCTCGGTCTGGCCGATGGCGGCAGCCTGTGGCGCTCCATTCTATTGGCGATGGCTGCCGCCGCTTTGTTGCTCATGTATTTTGATCTGCGTGCTCGGGCCATTACCCCGGTGCTTAGCGAGGCGCGGCTGGCGGCGCTCAACGCGCGCATTCGCCCGCATTTCCTGTTCAATTCGCTGAACGCCGTGCTGTCATTGATCCGTGCCCGGCCACAACAGGCCGAAGAGGCGCTCGAGGCGCTGTCCGATCTCTTTCGCGCCGCCATGCGCGATCCGGGAGAGTTGGTCAGCCTGGCCGACGAAATCGCGCTGGGCAAACAGTATCTCGAACTCGAAACGCTCCGGCTCGGCGAACGTCTTACGGTCGACTGGAAAATCGGCGCAATTCCGCTGGACCTGCCGATTCCGCCGCTGATGCTGCAGCCGCTGCTCGAAAACGCGGTCTATCACGGCATCGAGCCGGCGCCGGAAGGCGGTACGGTGCACATTGCCATCGATCAGCGCGCTCAGGAGCTGCGCATCTCCGTCGCCAATCCGACCGTCGGTCAGACCCAGCATGCCGCTGGCAACCAGATTGCGGTGGCCAATATCCGCGAACGGCTGGCCTTGTATTACGATCTCGAAGCCCGTCTGGAAATCGAGACGGACGATCACTCCTATGAGGTTCGCATCATCCTGCCATGCCAACGCCGCCAGCCGCTGCCGCCCCGCTGAAGGTCCTGATCGTCGATGACGAGCCGCTGGCGCGCGACCGCCTGCGCGCCCTGCTCTCCGATATTGCCGGGCAATTGCCGAGCGAAGTGGTCGGCGAAGCAGGAAACGGCCTGGCCGCGCTCGATGTCTTGCGGCAAAACCCTGTCGACGTGGTGCTCGCCGACATCCGCATGCCGGGCATGGATGGCATCGAACTGGCAACCCACCTCGGTCGCCTGGAAAAACCGCCGGCCGTCATCTTCACCACTGCCTACGACAATTACGCGGTGCAGGCCTTCGATCTCAATGCTGTCGACTATCTGCTCAAACCCGTGCGCACTCAGCGCCTGCTTGCCGCCCTGCAAAAGGTGCCGGGGCCGCAGCCGGATTCAGCGCTGCTCGCCGGCATCGGCCACGAAATGCGCGGCAGCGGGCGGACCCATCTGTCCTGTCACGAACGCGGCCGATTGCTGCTGGTGCCGATCGGTGAAGTGCTCTATTTCAAGGCCGACCTCAAATACGTCACCGCCCGAACCATGGAGCGCGAATACCTGCTCGACGATACGCTGGCTCACCTCGAAGCCGAGTTTGCCGAGCGCTTTCTACGCCTGCACCGCGCTGTGCTGGTGGCCAAGTCTGCGCTGGCCGGTTTCGAAAAAACAGCCGGTGACGATGCCGAAGCCTATGGCTGGGCGCTGCTGCGTGGCGTGCCGGAAAAGCTGCCGGTCAGTCGCCGCCAGTGGGTGCCGGCCAAGGCGCTGGTCAAGAATTCCTGAATTTTCCGCCGAGACCTTTTGATGAGCCGAATCTGCCCCCACTGCAACTATGCCCGCCAGGCCACTGACAATGCGCCGGACTGGCAATGTCCGTCCTGCGAAAAAGCCTATGTCAAGACCGCTGGCTTCCAGCCCCCCGAGGCATTGCGCGAGTATGGGGCGGCCGCTGCTTCGGAAAGCCGCGGTGGCTTGGGCAAATGGCTGCTTATCCTGATTGTTCTCGGTGCCGCTTTCTGGTTCGGCCGGCCGCTGCTCCAGCAAGGGGGCGCTCCGGCGGCGCTGGCCACCGCATCCGGCGAACAGCCCGCAGTCGTGCTCTACGCCACCAGTTGGTGTGGCTATTGCAAGATGACGCGAGAGTTCTTTGCCGCCAACGGCATTCGCTACACCGAGCAGGATATCGAACAAAGTTCGACGGCGCTCCAGCAACACAAGAAGCTCGGGGGCAATGGTGTGCCGTTGATCGTCGTCGGCGACGAGGTTGTCAAGGGCTGGAATGAGCAGGCGTTACGCCACTTTCTGGGGCCATGGCTACGCAGCTGACCTTCCGATTCCAGGCATTGTCTCAGGTCAACGCTGGCGCCTGAGTCCCCGGCTCCGCGATGCGCGGCTTGGCGCGTCGGGGAATGAGGTCATGATCGAGCAGGCGCTCAATCCGGAAAAATACCTCATAGCGCGAGAAGGGCTTTTTCATGAAGTCGTCGGCCCCGATCCGGGTGCCGAAAAACTGTTCCATTGCCTGTTCGTTGCCGCTCATCATGATCACCGGAATGTCGCGGGTTGCTGGGTCGCGGCGGATGGCGCGCAGCGCGGCGAAACCGTTGATGCCGGGTAACACGATGTCGAGGAAAATGAGCTCCGGAGGCTGCGCGTGCAACTGCGCCAAGCCGCTTTCCGCATCAAGTGCCTCGAGTGTTTCATAACCTGCCGAGCGAAGAAATTTCTTGAGTACCGTGACGATGGTCTTCGAGTCGTCGATGATCAAGACGCGCGTCCCTTCGCGGGCATTGATCCTTTCCTTGCCTCGGCGTTCGGGCGGCGGCGCCGTGCCGGCGCCGGCCGTCGCTAGTACGGCGGGCACCGGAGCCGGCACTGGCGCCGGTACATGGGTTGCTGGCGCTGGCCTGAACAGCGAGCGGATTTGATCGAGTATGCCCACGACTACCCCCTGAGTAGATCACTGCAATGCATCGCGCCAGGTTTTGTTGTTTTGCGGGAAATCTGGCTGACCGCAAACCCCGGCTGCTGTCTTGCCCGGTATTCTAGAATGCCTAATGCATTTGTTCTCGATTATTTGAATCCGGCTGAACAAGTTGATTCGGCCGTGCTGGTTCAGCCGAGAGCGCGCGTCACCACTTCGAGGACATCGCGTGACAGACCGGCGTGGTCGCGGATGCGTTCGAGTGCCTGGCGAGCGTGGGCCTGGCGGCCGGCATCGAACTTTTTCCAGCGGTCGAAGCAACGGGCCAGCCGCGAGGCAACCTGCGGGTTGCGGTCGTGCAGCGCGATGACCTGATCGGCGATGAAGGCATAGCCGCTGCCATCGGCGGCATTGAAGCGGGCCAGATTGGCGCCGAAGGCACGGATCAGGGCATAGATCTTGTTCGGGTTGCCGATGTCGAAGGCCGGGTGAGCGGTCAGGGTGGTGACGGTGCGCAGGGTGTCGGGCCGGCGGCTGGTCGATTGCACTTGCAGCCATTTGTCGACGACCAGCGCTTCGTGCTGCCAGCGACCGTAGAACTCGTCGAGGGCTTCCTGGCGTTCCGGACAGTCGTCGATGATGTTGGCCAGTACTGACAGTGCGGCAAACTGGTCAGTCATGTTGTCGGCCAGGCGGAAGTGCTGCATCGCCAGGCGGCGGGTTTCCGGCGTGTCGAGTTCGGCCAGGTAGCCGAGGCACAGGTTGCGCAGGGCGCGGCGACCGGCCTGTTCGCTGCTCGGCGCGTAGGGGGCGTTCGGGGCGAGGGCGGCATAGAGGCCGGCGAACTCGCCTTCGAGTTGCTCGGCCAGATGCTTGCGCAGGGCGTTGCGGGCGGCGTGCAGGGCGTCGGGATCGACGATGGCCATCGCTTCGGCCAGCGTCGATTCGCCGGGTAGGGTGAGGGCTTCGGCAACGAAGGCGGCTCCCCGGTTGGCTTGCGCTTGCAACAGGCGGCGGGCGGCGTCGACGAAACTGGCCGGCCAGACGGGGGGCTGACCGGCAGCGATGGCGGCCGTGGCGTCGAGGATCAGTTTAGACGCCAGACGCTGGCCGGCTTCCCAGGCGTTGAACGGGTCGCTTTCATGGGCCAGCAGCAGGGTCAGCTGTTCCGGGGTGTAGTCGAAATCGAGGACAACCGGGGCCGAAAAATCGCGCAACAGCGAAGGCACGGGTTCGGCGGCGATGTCGTTGAAGACGAAGGATTGCGTCGTGGCAGTGAATTGCAGTGTGCGCTCGGTGCCGGGCAACAGATCGCCGTTGTCGGCAAACAGGGCGACGCGGATTGGAATCAGGGTCGGCGCGTCATCGCTGGCGCGCGGGTTGGACTGCGTGCAGGTCAGCGTATAGGTTTTGCTTTCGGCATCAAAATAGCCGTCGACCGTGACATGCGGCGTGCCGGGCTGGTTGTACCAGCGCATGAATTGCGTGAAGTCGAAACCGCTGGCGGCAGCCATCGCAGCGACGAAATCCTCGCAGGTCACGGCCTGGCCGTCGTGGCGGCGGAAGTATTCGTCCATGCCCCGGCGGAAGCCGTCGCGGCCGATCAGAGTCTGGATCATGCGGATGACTTCGGCGCCCTTTTCGTAGACCGTCGAGGTGTAGAAATTATTGATCTCGACGAAGCTGGACGGACGGATCGGGTGGGCCATCGGGCCGGCATCTTCGGGGAACTGCGCGGCGCGCAGGCCGCGCACTTCGCGGATGCGGGCGGTCTGGCGGTTGTGCAGGTCGGCGCCGAATTCCTGGTCGCGGAAAACCGTCAAACCTTCCTTGAGCGAAAGCTGGAACCAGTCGCGGCAGGTGACGCGGTTGCCGGTCCAGTTGTGGAAATATTCGTGGGCGACGACGCGGTCGATGTTCTCGAAATCGACGTCGGTGGCGACATCGCTGCGCGCCAGCACGTACTTGGTGTTGAAGATGTTGAGGCCCTTGTTCTCCATGGCGCCCATGTTGAAGTCGCCAACGGCGACGATCATGTAGTGGTCGAGGTCGCATTCGAGGCCGAAGCGCTTTTCGTCCCACTTCATGGATTTTTGCAGCGCGGCCATGGCGTGCGGGCACTGGTCGAGCTTGCCCGGTTCGACGTAGATGGCCAGTTGAACGCTGCGGCCGGAGGCGGTCTGGAAAGTATCTTTGAGGACGTCTAGCTTGCCGGCGACCAGGGCGAACAGGTAGGCCGGTTTCTTGAACGGGTCAGCCCATTTGGCCCAGTGGCGGCCGCCGGCTTCGTCGCCGGCAGCAACCGGGTTGCCGTTGGCGAGCAGGACCGGGTAGGTCGCCTTGTCAGCGTGCAGCGTCGCCGTGTAGGTGGACATGACGTCCGGACGGTCGAGGAACCAGGTGATGCGACGGAAACCCTGCGCTTCGCACTGGGTGAAATAGCCATCGGCCGAACGGTACATGCCGGAGAGGCGGGTGTTTTTGTCGGGATCGATGCGGACGACGGTTTCCAGCGTGAAGGCGTCGGGTAGGTCGGCGATGGTCAGCGTGCCGGCGGTTTCTGAAAATGGCACTTTTTTCCGGTTGACCGTGACATTCAGTGTTTTCAGCTCGTCACCATCGAGTACCAGAGGCTGGGCTGGGACGGCGGGGTTGCGGCGCATGGCCAGCGTGGCGCTGACGGTGGTGCCACCGGTTTCGATGTTGAAATCGAGATCGACGGTGTCGATCAGGTAGGCGGGCGCGGCGTAGTCCTTGAGGTAAACGGTCTGGGGCGTAGTGGTTTTCATTTTTTGGCGGACGGCTGGGGGAGCCTTCGATGATACGCCAAACCAGCCGGGGGCTGGCGGCCCGCCTGAGCGGGCTGCATGGCCTGTCAGGCAGGCCATGCGCCATCAGATCCGGCTAGTGATCGCGGCCGTGCCCGCGACCATGGTCGTCGCCGCGGCCACGTCCGCGGTCATCGCCGCGATGATCGTCCCGGTGGTCGCGGCGCTCATGGTGGCGATAGTCATCGCGGTAGCCGTCACGGCCGTGGTCACGGTGGATATGACGTTCCTGGTAGCGCGGGGCGTATTCGTGTCGGTACCAGTTGTCCTGTACGAAATAGACGCGTTCGCCGCAGGCGCCATAGCGATGGCAGTGCCGGCGCCAGTCGCGGGCGTGGCCGGGGGGCACGCGCAGATAGAGCGGCGGACGGCCGACCGGCACGCGCTGGATCATCCTCGGTTCGGGAAAGAGCAGCGGCGGGGGCGGAAAACCGCCGATGTCGAGGCGGCCGTAGAAGCCCGGCTGGCCAATACTGACCGAAACCTGGGCGGAGGCGGGGGTGCTGAGGGTAACGGCGGCGATGGTCATGGCCATCGCCATCAGGATACGTTTCATGGTGTGTGTTCCTCGTTGGGGTGTGGCTGTATAACGCGGGGAATCGTCGCCGGGATGACGATTCGACCTGAAACAAATTGTAAGTGGGGTACCGGGGGGGGGCGAATGCTACCCGACCAACTAACGTCGCTGCCAGACTTGCCAGCGTTCGCGGCCGGCGAAAACCGGAATGGAGTCGCCGACGGCGGAGTCTTCGATCTGCTCGAAATGAGAACTCAGCAACTCGGCCAGCTGTTCCGGCTGGATGCCGAAAGGCGGACCTTTCGGCTGATCGCAGAGGAAGAAAAAGCCGGCCAGCCGGCCGCCCGCAGGCAGCAGTTCGGCAACGCGCTGACCCCAGTCGGCCCACAGCTTGCGCGGCAGGGCGCAGAGGAAGGCGCGTTCGTAGATCAGTTCGACCGGCCGGGCCGGCGCGAAGGTGAAAAAATCGGCGCAGACCAGGTCGACCGGAGCATTACCCAGAATGTTTCGCGCCGTCTCGATGGCGATAGGCGAGAAGTCCAGCGCGGTAACCGGCCAGTCGATTTCAGCCAGATGGGCCGCCTCCCAGGCGCTGCCACAGCCCGGGATCAGGGTATTGAGCGGCGCCGGCTGGCGGGCGATGAAGTCGGCAAAGGCATCCGGCACCTTGCCGGCATCCCACGGCGTGACGCCTTCGCCGAAGCGCTTGCACCAGAAATCCGGGTGTTCCGGACGCTGCTCCGCTGGCTTGATGGTTTCGCTCATGGCTTATTCAGGGCGCGGGCCGATTGCTCGACGGCGTCTTCGAGGTAGCTCTGGTAAAAGTCAGGCAGCCGGGCGCCGACGATCGGCTTGGCCAGTTGGCGGCCATCCGGGCCGTAAAAGGCGACGACCGGCACCAGCTTGACCTTCTCGGCGGTGGCTACGCCGGCGTGGGTAGAGGCGCCGCCCTTGAAGTCGGTGAGCGCCTCGGATTCGCCGTCCTGATTGATCTGCCTGATGACCACGCGGTCACGGTAACGCGGGTTGGCGGCGAGCGGTTTGAGGTAATCGCGTTTGACCGCTTCGCAATATTTGCAGTCCCGGCGGCTGTAGATGACGATCAGCGGGCCGCCGGCCCTGGCCGCTTGTGCCGACTCGGCACGCAGGTCGATGGCGGCCGGCAGGTCGCTCGCACCCCAGGATGGTGCAGCCAGCCATGCTAGAATCAGCCCTCCCAAAAGCCCTGCCCATTGCCTGCTCATGTCCCGTCCTTCGAAGATTGTCATTGCCTCCCGCGAATCCCGTCTGGCCATGTGGCAGGCGGTGCATGTCAGAGAACGCTTATCGAGTTTAAATCCCGGAACCGAAGTTGTCATTCTCGGCATGACCACCAAGGGCGATCAGATCCTCGACCGGCCGCTCGCCGAAATCGGCGGCAAGGGCCTGTTCATCAAGGAACTCGAAGTCGCCATGCAGGAAGGCAAGGCCCATCTCGCCGTCCATTCGATGAAGGACGTGCCGATGGTCATGCCGGAAGGCTTCGTGCTGGCCGCCATCTCGGCCCGCGAAAATCCGCGCGATGCCTTCGTCTCGAACAAGTACAACGAGCTCGACGATCTGCCGGCCGGAGCCATCGTCGGTACCTCGAGCCTGCGCCGCGAGTCGATCCTGCGCGCCAAATATCCGCAACTCGTCATCAAGAGCCTGCGCGGCAATCTTGATACCCGCCTGAAAAAGCTCGATGCCGGCGAATACGACGCGATCATCCTGGCCGCCGCCGGCCTGATCCGCCTCGGCATGGAAAATCGCATCAAATCGGTGTTGACCGCAGAACAGTCGCTGCCGGCCCCCGGTCAGGGCGCCTTGGGTATTGAACTGATCGATGGCGCAGCCGACATGGCCGACGTTGTCGCCCCGCTCAACGATCCGGAGACAGCTCACTGCGTCAAGGCCGAGCGCGCCTTCTCGCGGGCCTTGGGGGGCAGTTGCCAGGTGCCGCTGGGCGGCTACGCGATCATCGAAAACGGCCAGCTCTGGTTGCGCGGTTTCGTTGCGACGGCTGACGGCAAGGAAGTGGTCAGCGCCGAATTGCGCGGCAATCCGGCCGACGACGAAGCGCTTGGTCGCCAGCTTGCCGAAACGCTGCGTGCCCAGGGCGCCGATGCCATTCTCGCCAAGCTTGCCTGTCACGCTTAAGTTGGCATGACGCTGCGCGGCCCGCTCGCCGGCCGAACCATCGTTGTCACCCGGCCGCTGGCGCAGGCTGCGCCGCTGGCCGAGGCGATCGTTGCCGTAGGCGGTACGCCGCTGATATTCCCGTTGCTTGAAATCTCGCCGGCTACCGATCCTCTGCCGCTGGCCGAAGCGGCTGCCCGGCTGGATGATTACGCCTTGGCGGTGTTCATCAGCCCGAACGCCGCCGATCATGCGCTGCCGGCTTTGCTGGCGCAGCGAGTCTGGCCCGAGTCCCTGATCCCCGCCGCTGTCGGCCAGGGCACGGTCAAAGTCCTGGCCGAGCGAGGCATTCTTGGTTGCATCGCGCCGACCGAGCGTTTCGACTCCGAAGCCCTGCTTGAGTTGCCGGTACTGGCTGCCGAGCGGGTCAAGGGCAAACGCATTGCCATTTTTCGTGGCGATGGCGGCCGCGAACTGCTCGCCGATACGCTGCGCGAACGCGGCGCGACGGTCGATTGCATCACCTGTTACCGCCGTTCCGGGCCATCTGCCGGCGTCGCGCCGCTCATGACCGCATGGCGGGCCGGCCGCCTCGACGCGCTGACCGTATCGAGCAGCGAAGGTCTGCGTTATCTGGTTGACCTGCTCGACGCCGAAGGCCGCGCCTTCCTGCAAAAAACGCCGCTCTTCGTCCCCCACGCCCGCATCGCGGAAAACGCCCGGGCTTTGGGTTTAAGCAACATTCTCCTCACCGAAGCAGCCGACGCCGGCATCCTCGCCGGCTTAGTTGCTTATAATTGGCCGGCATGATGCCCGAAAACGAAAATCCCTCCCCGACGACGATGACCTACCTCCCGGCGCCGCGCGCCAAGCGGACCAGCCCGTGGCTGTTCGTGGCGATTGCTGCGCTGGCGCTGGCCGGTTGGCAGTGGTTCGAAACCCGCCAGCGGCTGGTCGATGTCCAGCAGGAAGTCAGCCAGAAACTGGCTGACTTCGACACCGGCAACAAGGAGGACCGTGGCGCCCAGAAACAGTCGCGCGAGCAGGTCGAAGCATTGCAGGCCCGCCTTGGCGCAGTCGATGGCAAGCTCGCCGAATTCCAGGCCCAGTCGGCGACCCTGCAAGCGCTCTATCAGGACATCGCGCGCAGCCGCGAAGAACTTGCCCTGATTGAAGTCGAGCAGGCCATCGTTCTGGCCGGGCAGCAATTGCAACTGGCCGGCAATCTGCCGGTCGCCGTGCTCGCGCTGCAAACAGCCGATGCCCAGCTGGCCCGCCTCGACCGTCCGGCCCATCTGCCGCTGCGCAAGGCGCTAGCCAAGGATCTGGCCCGCCTCAATGCCCTGCCTTTCGTCGATATGCCGGGTATCAGCCTGCGTCTGGAACAAGTGCTGGTCGGCGTCGACAAGCTGCCGCTGGTTTCCCACGGTCGACCGGAAAAAACGGCCGAAAATGAAAAGGCTGTCGAGTCGGCAACCTGGTGGCAGCGTACCGGCGGGGCCATCTGGCAGGAAATGAAGGGTCTGATTCGCATTCAGCGCTTTGACCGCGAGGATGTGGCACTGCTGGCGCCCGGCCAGGGCTACTTGCTCCGTGAGAATCTCAAGCTGCGCTTGCTCAATGCCCGCCTCGCCCTGTTTGCGCGCGATCAATGGACCTTCCGCAACGAACTCAAAGTCGCCCAGGACATGCTGAACCGCCATTTCGAAGCGAACGACAAGGCCGTCCAGACGGCGCAGACCACGCTGCGCCAGATGACGGCGAGCGAAATCAATGTCGAGCTGCCGACCCTCAACGATAGCCAGGCGGCCTTGCGCAACCTGCGTCCGGGCAAGGAAAAGCGGTGAGAGGACTGTTCTGGATTGTCGCCCTGTGCGGGCTGGCCGTTGCCGTCGCGCTCGGCGCCCGCTATAACGATGGCTACGTGCTGGTGGTTTTCCCGCCGTGGCGGGCCGAGGTTTCGCTCAATCTCTTCATCATCGCGCTGCTCGCCCTGTTCTTCGTGCTTTACGCCGGCACGCGGGCGTTGGCGGTAACCTTTGGCTTGCCCAAACGCGTCCGTGAATACCGCGCCCAGCGCCAGCGTGAAAGCGCCGGGCTGGTTTTTCAGGACGCTGTTCGTCTGCTCTTCGAAGGCCGTTTCGGCCAGGCGCTGAAAAAGGCCACGGAAGCCCACGGTGCCGGTACTGCGCCCGGCCTCTCGGCGCTGATTGCTGCCCGCGCCGCCCAGCGCATGCGCGAGCCAGAAAAGCAGCAATACTGGCTGGAACACGCCAAGACCGACGACCCGCGTACCGAGGCGGCGACCCTGATGCTTGATGCCGAAATGGCCAACGAAGCCCGCCGATTTGATGTCGCATTGGCCGCCCTCGAAAAACTGCAGGGCAAGCAGGGTCGCCACATCGCGGCGCTGCGTCTCGAGTTGCGCGCCCGTCAGGGTGTCGGCGACTGGGATGGCGTGCTCAAGCTGGCCCGGCAACTGGTCAAGCGCGATGCGCTGCCGGTTGAAGTCGTCCGCGAAATCCGCACGCAGGCCCATCTGGGCAACATTGCCAAACGCGTCGCCGATCAGGGCAAGCTGACGGCCTATTTGCGCACGGTGCCCGAAGACGAACGCGGTCGTCGCGTCGCCCTCGCTGCGGCGCGGGCGCTGGTTGGGCAGGGCGCCGAGGTCGAGGCGCAGAAATTGATCGAGTCGGTGCTCGATGCCGTCGACAACGAAGAGTGGCAACCCGAGCTGGTGGCCATTTACGGACGCCTGACCCACAGCGAGCAGACCGCCCGTATCGCCAAGGCCGAAGGCTGGTTACGGCAGCATCCCGACGATGCCCGCCTGCTCAAGGCGCTGGGCCGCATGTGCATCCGCCAGCGACTGTGGGGCAAGGCGCAAAGTTATCTGGAGGCCTCGCTGTCGGTCGAGCCGTCGCAGCAGGGACACCTCGAACTGGCCCGGCTGTTCGACCAGCTCGACCGGGCCGAAGAAGCCAACAAACACTACCGGGCCAGCGCGCTGCTCGACGCCAGGTAGAAATCAGGATCGAGTTTTAGCTAACAACTCGATCCTCAATCTCGACCCTAAACAGCCCAGTCCTGCGGTTTGAGGAAGACTTCGTAGAGCTCGGCCTCTGGCGTGCCGGCTTCCGGTTGCCAGTCGTAGCGCCATTTTACGATCGGTGGCATCGACATCAGGATCGACTCGGTACGGCCGCCCGATTGCAGGCCGAACAGCGTGCCGCGGTCCCAGACCAGATTGAACTCAACGTAGCGTCCTCGGCGGTAGGCCTGGAAATCGCGTTCGCGCTCACCGTAGGGCGTGTCGCGACGTTTGGCCAATACCGGCAGATAGGCCTTGGTGAAAGCATTGCCGACCGACTGGGTGAGGTTGAAACAGCGTTCGAAGCCGCCTTCGTTGAGGTCGTCGAAAAACACCCCGCCGACGCCGCGCGGCTCGTTGCGGTGCTTGAGGAAGAAATACTCGTCACACCACTTCTTGTATTTCGGATAGACCTCGTCGCCGAAGGGTGCCAGCGCATCCTTGCAGGTCTGGTGGAAATGGACTACATCCTCCATTTGACCGTAATAAGGCGTCATGTCCATGCCGCCGCCAAACCACCAGACATCCTCTTCGCCTTCCTTGCGGGCGACGAAGCAGCGCACGTTCATGTGCGCCGTCGGGCAGTACGGATTGCGCGGGTGGAGAACGAGCGAAACGCCCATCGCCTCCCAGGCCCGCCCGGCCAGTTGCGGGCGGACGGCGGTGGCCGAAGCGGGCAGCGATTGGCCGGTGACGTGCGAGAAATTGACGCCGCCGCGCTCGAAGAAACCACCTTCCTCGATCAGCCGCGAAATGCCGCCGCCGCCTTCCGGGCGCTCCCATGAATCGGTGCGGAAGGCCTGGCCGTCGAAAGCTTCGAGTTCGGCGACGATACTGGCTTGCAGGCCGGTGAAAAAGGTTTTCAGCTGGGCGGTGTCGATGCTCATTTTTGTGTTTTCAGGAATCTGTTGGAGGGTTGGCCGGCAACTGCAGTTCGTAGCGGTTTCGACCTGCCGCCTTGGCCCGGTACATCGCGTTATCGGCCTGGCTGACCAGTTGTTTGACGGTCGTCGTCACGGCCTGTTCGGCGCTGCAGGTGGCAATGCCGATCGAAACGCCGACATGAATCAACAGGTCGTTGATGACGATGGCTTCGGACAGGGCAGCGATGCATTTCTGGGCAACCCGCTCAGCAGCTTTTTGTGGCTTTTCCGTATCGGTGAGCAGGATCAGGAATTCATCACCGCCGAGGCGGGCGACAGTGTCTACATCGCGAACGATGGCCTGCAGGCGGCGGGCAATTTCGGCCAGCACGCGGTCGCCGATGCCATGGCCATGCGTGTCGTTAACCGGCTTGAAGCCATCAAGGTCAAGGAAAAGCAGGGCCAGGCCCAGGTGGTTGCGCTGAATCCGGTGCAGCTCGTTTTCCAGTCGTTCGTCAATCAGCCGGCGATTCGGCAGGCCGGTCAGCATGTCATGGTGGGCCATTTCAGCGAGACGCTGTTCCTGCTCCTGCAAGCGGTCCTGCAGCCGATTGAAGCTGTGTCCGACGTCGGCTACTTCGTCGGCGGTATGGGTCGCCACCGGTTGCATCGGGCGCTTGCCTTCGGCCATTTCGTGGAGTTCGCGGGCGAGCAGGGCGATTGGCCTGAGGAGTCGATTGAGTACGGCGAGCAGGACAATGATGCTTGGCAACGAGAGCAGGGCGGTGATCAGAAGCGTATTACGCAACGTGTTGGAGACTGGCTCGAAGGCATCGTCGGTCGGTTGTCGGGCGACCAGCAGCCAGTTGGTGCGCGGCACTTCGGCGGCGGCGACCAGTTCGTCCTGGCTGGCTGCGTTGCGAATGATTTTGATGCCGCGCAGGCCGTTGACCGCAGCATCCAGCACCAGGTCATCGCCGGTGTTGGGCATCGGCGTTACGGCTTGATTGACCTCCGAGGCCAGCACAAAGAGGCGGTGTTGCGGATCAATGAGCTGATAGCTGCCATTTTTCCCGGGGTTGGTGCCAAGAATCAGGTCGAGAAAGCCCGGTGCGGCGAGCGGGGCAATGCCGGCGAGAATCCCGAGCAGTTTTTGTTGGTTGTTGAAAACCGGAATGGCCATGACCAGTGCCGGTTCTCCAGTTGCCCGGGTGGTCAGGGGTCTGCTGATGAAGGGCTGGCGGGTGGTCGTCGCCCCGATAAACCAGTCACGGTCGCCAAAGGATTTCGGCCGGGTTTTCAGGCGCGGGGCCTCGCCGATTGTTGGCCCGCCATCGGGCGGGATTACCATCAAGCCGATCGGAAACAGGGTGTGGATGGCTTTGCGGTCTTCCAGCCATGTCTGCATCGCCGGTGGGTCGCTGAACAGTTCTTCCGGCATGTTCAGCGCGACCCGCTTCAGGCTTTCCAGTCGCAACGTCAGCTTGGCGTCGATATCCCGGGCAATGTAATTGACCGCGGTCAGTTGCTGGTTGGACAGAACTTCCTGCATGTCGTCATGCAGGATGCGGGTGGCGAAAAAGGTAATCAGGCTGATGCCGGCTAGAAACAGCAGAACCGATACGACGGCAATCCGCATTTTCAGACTGCTGCCGAACCATGGCGTCATCGCCCTGATTCCTTAGCGGGAGATTGCCCGGTAGCCGATATCCTTGCGGAACTGCATGCCATCGAAGCTGATCTGGACAGCGGCCTCGTAGGCACGTTTCTGGGCCAGCTTGACGTTTTCGCCGAGCGCTGTGACGCACAGCACGCGACCACCATTGGTGACCACCTTGCCATCCTGCTCAGCAGTGCCGGCGTGGAAAACGTGTGCATCGTCGCCGAAGCTGTTGCCCGCCGGCAGGCCCTGAATGACGTCGCCCTTCTTCGGGGTGTCCGGATAGTTCGCTGCAGCCAGCACGACGCCCAGCGCAATGCGGCGATCCCACTCGGCTTCGACCTGATCCAGCGTGCCGTCGATGCCGTGTTCAAGAAGGTCGACGAAATCGGACTTCAGGCGCATCAGGATCGGCTGTGTTTCCGGGTCACCCATGCGGCAGTTGAATTCGAGTGTCTTCAGTGAGCCGTCCTTGCCGATCATCAGGCCGGCGTAGAGGAAGCCGGTGAACGGGATGCCGTCGGCGGCCATGCCGCGCACGGTCGGCAGAATGATTTCGCGCATGGCACGGGCGTGTATTTCCGGCGTGACGCACGGCGCCGGGGAATAGGCACCCATGCCACCTGTGTTTGGGCCCTGGTCACCGTCGAAAATGCGTTTGTGGTCCTGGCTGGAGGCCAGGGCCAGCACATTCTTGCCGTCGACCATGACGATGAAGCTGGCTTCCTCGCCATCAAGGAAATCCTCGATCACGACGCGGGCGCCAGCATCGCCGAGCTTGTTGCCGGACAGCATGTCGTCGATGGCGGCGTGAGCTTCTTCAAGGGTCATGGCGACAACGACACCCTTGCCGGCGGCCAGACCATCGGCCTTGATGACGATTGGTGCACCTTTTTTGTCGATGTAGGCGTGTGCTGCGGTCGACTCGGAAAAAGTCTCAAAACCAGCCGTCGGAATATTGTGGCGGGCCATGAAGCGCTTGGCGAAGTCCTTGGACGATTCGAGCTGGGCAGCTTCCTTGGTCGGGCCGAAGATTTTCAGGCCACGGGCGCGGAAGATATTGACCACGCCAGCGGCGAGCGGCGCTTCCGGGCCGACGACGGTGAGATGAACCTTGTTCTGCTCGACGAAATCAGCCAGAGCTTCCGGATCGGTGATATTCAAGTTTTCCAGCTCATGTTCGCGTGCCGTGCCGGCATTGCCCGGGGCAACGAACACCTTCTGCATGCCTTGGGTCTGGGCCAGGCGCCAGGCCATGGCGTGTTCGCGGCCGCCGGAACCGATTACCAGTAGTTTCATGCTTGATTTTCCTTTGTTCTTCGAGCCCCGGAAGGCATTTCGTTTACGGGGCGGCCGTGACACGAAGATGAGCCGCAGGCAGTGCGGTTAGCACGGCAAGGCGAAGTCGACATAGTCACGGTTGCGCCGGGAACGAAATCAGTGGCGGAAGTGGCGGGCGCCGGTAAAGACCATGGCCAAGCCATGCTCGTCGGCAGCCGCGATGACTTCCTCGTCGCGCATCGAGCCACCCGGCTGGATGACGGCCTTGGCACCGGCGGCAGCCAGCACGTCGACGCCATCGCGGAACGGGAAGAAGGCATCCGACGCGACGACCGAACCGTTAAGGTCGAGGCCGGCGTGCTGGGCCTTGATGCTGGCGATCTTGGTCGAGTCGACGCGGCTCATCTGGCCGGCACCGACACCGAGGGTCATGCCATTGCCGCAGAAGACGATGGCGTTGGACTTGACGAACTTGGCGACGCGTTCGGCGAAGAGCAGGTCTTCGATCTGTTGGGCGGTGGGTTGGACCTTGGTGACGATCTTGAGGCCGGAGGCTTGTGCTGTGAAATCGTCCGGGGTTTGAACGAGCAGGCCACCGCCGACGCGCTTGAATTCCAGCGTATTGAGAACGCGGGAGATCGGAACGACGAGGACGCGCAGATTGGTCTTGCCGGCCAGCGCGGCCTTCGCTTCAGCGGTGAAGGACGGGGCGATCAGCACTTCGACGAAGTGCTTGCGCTCGTTCATGGCGTTGACCACGTCGATGCCGACTTCGCCGTTGAAGGCGATGATGCCGCCGAAAGCCGAGGTCGAATCGGTCTTGAAGGACTTCTCGTAGGCGCCGAGCAGGGTGCCGTCAATGGCGACGCCGCACGGGTTGGCGTGCTTGACGATGACGCAGGCCGGGGCGTCGAAGGACTTGACGCACTCCCAGGCAGCATCGGAGTCGGCGATGTTGTTGTAGGACAGTTCCTTGCCCTGCAGCTGGGAGTAGGCGGCAATGCTGCCGGCGACCGGATTGGTTTCGCGGTAGAAGGCGGCGCTTTGGTGCGAGTTCTCGCCGTAGCGCAGGATTTCGGTGCGGTCGAAGGCGAGTTGCAGCTTGGCCGGGAAGATGGCCGGGACCGGCGCGGCTTCGGCCGGCTTGGCTTCAGCGCCTTCGTTGAGGCCGGTCAGCCAGTTGGCGATCATGCTGTCGTAGCGGGCGGTGTGGGTGAAGGCCTTCTTGGCCAGACCGAAGCGGGTCGCTAGTTGCAGGGCACCACCGTTGGCTTTCATCTCGGCGAGCAGCGGGGCGTAGTCTTCCGGATCGGTGACGATGGCAACGCCGTTGTAGTTCTTGGCCGAGGAACGGACCATGGCCGGGCCGCCGATGTCGATGTTCTCGATCGCGTCTTCCAGCGTTACGCCGGCCTTGGCGATGGTCGCCGCAAACGGGTAGAGATTGACGCAGACCAGGTCGATCATCGGAATGCCGTGCTGTTCAATGGTCGCCAGGTGTTCCGGCAAGTCGCGGCGGGCCAGGATGCCACCATGCACTTTCGGGTGCAGGGTCTTGACGCGGCCATCGAGCATTTCCGGGAAGCCGGTGTAGTCGCCGATTTCGGTGACGGCGAGGCCGGCGTCACGCAGCATCTTGGCGGTGCCGCCGGTGGACAGCAGCTTGACGCCTTGGGCAGCGAGGCCCTGGGCGAATTCAAGAACGCCGGTTTTGTCGGAAACGGAAATCAGTGCTTGCTTGATGGTCATGGCGATTACAGTAGTTGGTGTTCGGTGAGTTTCTTGCGCAGGGTGTTGCGGTTGATGCCGAGCATCTCCGCTGCCAGCGTCTGGTTGGTGCCGGCCTTGGCGAGCACCACTTCGAGCATCGGTTTTTCGACGCTCTTCAAAACCATGTCATAGATGGCGCCCGGCTTTTCCCCGTCCAGGTCGCGAAAATACTGCTCCAGCGCGTTGATGACGCACTGCCCCAAATCATGTTGGCTCATGCTGCCAACGCCTCCTCTTTGTCATATTTTAAAATATCGTTTTCTTCCGCCTGGCGGATGAAAAACTCGTTCACTGCCTGCATCTGTTGTTCGATGCTGGGCAGGACGTTCATTTCCTTACGGAAGGCCGCCGACCCGACCAACCCCTTGGTGTACCAGGAGATGTGCTTGCGGGCGACCTTGAACCCCGTTTCCGGGCCGTAGAAAGCGTAAAGGTCTTCGAGGTGCGCCAGCAGGATGCTGTGGATCTCGGTGACCCTGGCCGGCGGCAGATGCTCGCCGGTTTTCAGATAGTGTTCGATCTCGCGGAACAGCCAGGGCCGGCCCTGGGCGGCGCGACCGATCATGATGCCGTCGGCGCCGGTGACATCCAGTACGTGCTTGGCCTTTTCCGGCGTCGTGATGTCGCCGTTGGCGATGACCGGAATGCGGATCAGCGTCTTGACCAGCGCGATGGTGTCGTACTCGGCTTCTCCGGTGTATTGCTGGCAACGCGTCCTGCCGTGAATGGCGACGGCACGGATGCCAGCGGATTCGGCGATGCGCGCAATGGTCGGCGCATTCTTGTTGGCGATGTTCCAGCCGGTGCGGAATTTGAGGGTGACCGGCGTGTTCGGGACGGCAGCGACGACAGCGTCGAGAATGCGGCCGACCTGCTCCTCGTCCTGCATCAGCGCCGAGCCGGCCATGACGTTGCAGACCTTCTTGGCCGGGCAACCCATGTTGATGTCGATGATCTGGGCGCCGTTATCGACGTTGTGCCTGGCTGCTTCGGCCATCATCTTCGGATCTGCGCCGGCGATCTGTACGGAGATCGGTGCGACTTCGCCTTCGTGATTGGCCCGGCGGAGCGTCTTCTTGCTGCCGTAGAGCAGCGAGTTCGAGGTGACCATTTCCGAGACAGCCAGTCCCGCGCCCATTTTCTTGCACAACTGGCGGAAAGGACGATCCGTCACGCCGGCCATGGGAGCAACAAACAAATTATTTCGGAGCTGGAAACCGGCAAAATCCATGGGCGTGCGAGGGCTTTGGTAAATCTCGGGAAGCCGGGAATTTTACCTGAGTCGGCGCCTAAAAAATAGTCAAATTGTAAAGGCGAGGGTTAGCAGCAAGGCGAAGACAAGTTGCAATCCGGCGGTGGCGGCGAGGATATTGTTGAACGCCGGGCCGGGTGGCTCCTGATGGAAGCGGCGGATCAATTTGATAGCGAGTGGTAACGACAGCAGCGGCAGCGCGCCCGGCCAGCCGAGCCCGGCGAGCAGCGGCAGCAAGGCGTAGGGTGCGAGCATTTCGGCCGTATAGAGGCGGCGCGTCAGTGGCCGGCCAAGGCGGACGGCCAGCGTGAGTTTGCCGCTTTTGGCGTCGCCGTCGAGGTCGCGGTAATTGTTGACGGTAATCACCGCGGCGGCGTGGAGGCCGACCAGTGCAGCGGCCAGCAGTGCGGTAAGCGTCAGGCCGAAGGTTTGCAGGTAATAGCTGCCGCCGACGGCGACCAGGCCAAAGAAAATGAAGACGAAAACTTCGCCGAGCGGGCCGTAGGCAATCGGTTTCGGTCCGCCGGTATAGGCCCAGCCGGCGGCGAGAGAGGCGAGGCCGATGGCGACGATGGGCCAGCCGCCGTGGTTGACCAGATAGATGCCGCACAGGAAGGCTAAGGCGAAACTGAGCCAGGCGCCGACCTTGACCTTGTTTGGAGTCAGCCAGCCTTCGGCGGTGGCGCGTTTGGGGCCGAGGCGGCCCGGCCTGTCGGTGCCGCGCAGGAAGTCGCCGACGTCGTTGAACAGATTGGTGCCGATCTGGATGAAGGCGGCGCCAAGTGCGGCGGCGAGCAGCGGTAGCCAGAGCAGCGTGGCGCTGTCGTGCCAGGCGATGACCGTCCCGACGAGCACCGGCGATAGCGAGACGGACAGCGTTTTCGGACGGCAGGCGAGGAACCAGGCAGTGCTTGTTTTCATGCGGGGGTGGGCGGATGGGCGGAGCGGCACTGTAACCGATGCCCTGGCTTGCCGCCTTTGGTCTGGATCAAGGCCAGGCGCGGGCGCCCCAGATCATGCGCTTGGCGACGAAATGGCGGGCCGGTGGGCAGATGTCGAGCGCCAGTAGGCCGAGGCCACGGGCCAGTTTGAGCGGGCCGAAATCGTTCGAGAAAGTGCGGACGATCTGGTCGGTGAAGAAGGCGCTGCCGCGGCGGTCGAGGCGCCGGCTGGTGGCGTAGTTTTCGAGGCTTGCACGGTCAACGCCGTTTTTGAGCAAAATTTCGGATAGTTGCCAGGCGTCGCGGATGCCGAGATTGAAGCCCTGGCCGGAAACCGGGTGCAGGGTTTGCGCGGTGTTGCCGATCCAGACTTCGTTGCCTTTGACGAGGGTGCCGCGCAGACGAAGAAAGAGCGGGAAGCGGCTGCGTTTGCCCGGTTTGGCGAAGCGCATGCGCTGACCGAACTGTTGTTGCAGGGCGGCGGTGAAAGTTTCGTCGTCCATCGTCATGACCGCGTCGGCCTTGGCTGGGGGCAGGGTGAACACGATGGAGTATTCGTCGCCAAGCGGCAGCAGGGCGAGCGGGCCGTCGGGGGTGAAGCGTTCCCAGGCGCGCTTGTTGTGGCCGGGCGTCGGCGTGACTTCGCAAATGACCGCATGCTGTTCGTAGTCGCTGACCTTGACGGCCGGGTCGTCGCCGGGCGTGCCTTCGGCGTGAACGAGAAGCTTGGTACTGATGGTGCGCAACTGGCCGGCATGGCGCAGCGCTACCGTGACGCCGTCGTCGTCTGGCGTGATGTCGAGGATTTCAGCTTCGGCGAGCACGGCATCGGCAGACAGATTGGCGGCCAGCGCGCCGGCCAGGTCGCGGTAGCGAACGACGTAGCCGAGGGCGGGCAAGTCGTATTCCTGATGGTCGATCAACGTCCGGCCGAAACCGTCTTTTTGCGAGATATGGATGGTTTCAATCGGCGTTGCGGCGCGCGTCGGCCAACTGTTGATCTGTTCGAGCAACTGGCGGGCGCCGTGCGACAGGGCGAGGGCGCGTGGGTCGTCTTGCCGGGCTTGCTGCGGTTGACGGTCAATCAGCAGAGAATTCTGACCGCCGGCGGCCAGTGCCAGATGCAGTGTCATGCCGACCGGGCCGGCGCCGATGATCAGGATGTCGACCGTTTCAGTCATGGCGCATGACTTCCTCGATTTCGGCGACCGTCTTCGGGGCTGTCGTGAAAATGTCGCAACCGGTTTCCGTCACGCGCACGTCGTCCTCGATACGGATGCCGATGCCGGCCAGTGCCGGCGGAATGTCGGCGCCGGGACGGATGTAGAGGCCGGGTTCGACGGTCAGCGTCATGCCGGGCTGCAATTTGGTCCACTCGTCGCCGACCTTGTATTCGCCGGCGTCGTGCACATCGAGGCCAAGCCAGTGGCCAGTGCGGTGCATGTAGAAGCGTTTGTAGTCGCCTTTTTCGATCAGGTTGTCGATGTCACCGCTGAGCAGCTTGAGGTCGATCATCCCTCGCGTCAGGACGCGCACAGCGGCGTCGTGGCCTTCCATGAAATGGCGGCCGGGGGCGGTGGCGGCAAAGGCGGCGTCCTGCGCGGCAAGGACGATCTGGTAAACGTCCTTCTGGGCGGCGTTGAAGCGGCCATTGACAGGGAAGGTTCGAGTGATGTCGGCAGCGTAGCCCTCGACCTCGCAGCCGGCATCGATCAGGACCAGCGTGTTGTCGTTGAGCACCTTGTCGTTGGAGACGTAGTGCAGCACGCAGGCGTTGGCGCCGCCGGCGACGATGGGCGTGTAGGCATGGGCGTCGGCGCCGCGCTTGCGGAATTCGTAGGTCAGCTCGGCTTCGAGTTCGTACTCGGCCATGCCAGGGCGGCAGGCGCGCATGGCGCGGGCGTGGCCGGCGCTGGCAATGTCGGCAGAGCGTTGCTGGATGCCGGCTTCGGTCGTGTCCTTGACCAGGCGCATGCTGTCGAGTTCGGCCCGCAGGTCGTGGATGGCGCGCGGCGCCCGCTTGCCGGCCCGGGTCTGGGCGCGGACTTCATTGAGCGCCTTGGCGATGCGGGCATCCCACTCGGCATCGTGGCCGATGGCGTGCCACAACGTGTCGCGGTCGACGAGGAATTCGGCCAGTTTCTTGTCGAGTTGTTCGATCGGGTAGGCGGAGTCGAAGCCGAAGGCGACCTTGGCCGCTTTCGGGCCGTAGCGGTAGCCATCCCAAATTTCGCGCTCTTCATGCTTTTCGCGGCAGAACAGTATGGACTTGGGCTTCTTGCCGCCGATCAGCACGACGACCGCTTCCGGTTCCGGAAAGCCCGTCAGGTACCAGAAATAGCTGTCGAAACGGTAGAGATGATGCGCGTCGCGGTTGCGGATGACTTCCGGCGCCGTCGGTACGATGGCGACACCGTCGCCGATGGTCTTCAACAGGCGCTTGCGGCGGGCAAGAAAGTGGGCGTGGCTCATGCGTTTCCAGATTGAATTTCGCGGAGTGGGTGCTTAGGTGTAAGGAGCTGGGAATTCGTTGCTTTGCTCGATCTTCTGACGTGTTGCAGGCAACTCTTTCGAATGCACTCACAGCGTATGGTGCTGCGGTGGCAGAGTGTCAGGTGTTCAGCTTAGTCGAATTTTTTGCCAGCGTATGTGCTCGTTGGTCACCGGTCAATAAATTGGGGGGATTCTCGCACCGTATGGACCAATTCTGGGTCCTGTCGTGGGCGCCTGGTGATACTTGCTTGGACTGGCTTTGACGTGGAAAAATATGCCTCTCTCAGATATTTTTTCCCTTCATTTCGTCGGAAATCCTAGCATGCGCTCCATTCGCTCCCTAACGCGTTTTCAGGCCACGGCTGGGCACGTTGTTATTAGTCTGATTGTTGGGCTGATTGTGCTTAGCACCATGTTACTTGTTTGGTTCCCATCACCTTTGTTTCAGGCAATGGGAGGGGCTGAGTTGTTGTTTTTGATTGTTGGCGTAGATGTCGTCATCGGACCATTGATCACGCTAATTATTTTTAATCCGAAAAAGAAACTCCTATTGATCGATCTCTCGGTCATTGCGCTGCTGCAAATGGCGGCGCTTGGGTACGGCGTTTTTGCGATGTATTCAGGGCGTCCGGTCTATATCGTCGCAACCGATGTTGACTTCAAGATCGTGAGCGCTTCCGAACTGGATCCTGTCGATATTGCGGAGGCGCGTCTCGATGAATACAAGACGTTGTCGTTGACCGGTCCTCGTCTGGTGGGAACTCGCGTGCCTGATACTCCGGCTGAGCGGTTGAGTATGTCAAACGCTTCTGCTTTTGGGGTGGGTGTCGAAAGCTTCCCCAAGTATTACGTTCCATATATTGAGGTGCGGAGTGCCTTGTTGGGGGTGGCCAAGCCGGTCGCGCAGCTCGATTTGTCCGCGGAGGACTCTGAGGTTTTGGCCGACTACTTGCGGAAAACATCCAGGCAAGGCGGCGATATACGTTGCCTACCTGTGGGTGCCAAGCTCCGGCCGTTGACCGCGGTTATTAGCGCGAAAGATGGGGCATTCCTGGCTTTGTTGCCAATCTCGCTCGCATTCAAGTGATTTGAATGAGTTCGCCGTCTAGGTCTGCTAATCGTTGTGGCGTACCTACATCGACCCAGCGGCCGGCAAAGCGTTCCCCGGTCAGCGTGCCGAGGCGAATCGCGTCATCGAGCAGCGGGCGCAGTTTCATGATCATGCCGGGTTTTACTGCAGCGAAGAAGGCTGGCGAGAAGACGCCGATGCCGGCGTAGGTGAAGGTTTGCTCACCCTTGGCATAGACGACGCGTTCGCCGTCCAGGCTGAAGTCGCCGCCGGTGTGGTGCGCCGGATTGGCGACCATGACCAGATGGGCGGCCGGTTTCCAGCCTTCCACGGTCAACCGGAAAAAACGGCCAAAATCGAAATCGCAATAAACGTCGCCATTGACCACCAGAAAGGGCTCGTTGCCGAGCCGCGGCAGGGCCGTGGCGATGCCGCCGGCGGTTTCCAGTGCGCCCGGTGGTTCGGGCGAGTACTGGATGTGCAGCCCCCAATGCGAACCATCGCCCAGCGTTTGCTCAATCAAGGAGCCGAGGTGGGCGTGGTTGATGACGATTTCCCTGAACCCCGCCGCCGCCAATCGTTCCAGATGCCAGACGATGAGCGGCTTGCCGCCGGCCATAAGCAACGGCTTCGGCGTGTGGTCGGTGAGCGGCCGCATGCGTTCGCCACGGCCGGCGGCGAGGATGAGGGCTTTCATTCAGCGCCGGTAGCCGATCTGCTCGGTATTGCCTTCCAGCTTGTCGAGCAGGTTGAGCAGCGGCTTGAGCTGGACGTAGCGGTGGGCCGTCTTGCGGGCGTAGTTCATGAAGCGGGGCAGGTCTTCGCTGTATTTTTCCTTGCCGTCGCGGTACTTGAGGCGGCAGAAGATGCCGAGCACCTTGAGATGGCGCTGCAGGCCCATCAGTTCGTAGTCACGCCAGAAGGCGCCGAAATCTTCGCGCACCGGCAGGCCGGCGGCACGGGCTTTTTCCCAGTAACGGATGACCCAGTCGATCTCCTGCTCTTCTTCCCAGGAAATGAAGGCGTCGCGGAACAGGGAGACGATGTCGTAGGTGATCGGACCGTAGACCGCATCCTGGAAGTCGATGATGCCCGGCGTCAGGCGTTCGGCGCTCTCGACGACCATCAGGTTACGCGGCATGAAGTCGCGGTGCACGAAGACCTTGGGCTGATTCAGCGCGTTGTTGATGAGGAACTTGAAGGTCCGGTCGAGCATGGACTTTTCGCTGTCGTCGAGTTCGACGCCAAGGTGGCGGTTGATGAACCATTCCGGGAAAAGATCGAGTTCGCGACGCAGCAGCGTGGCGTCGTAGGGCGGCAGCGTCGCTGCGGTCGACGAGCATTGCCATTTGACCAGGACGTCGAGGACCGGCCGGATCAGCAGGTCGGCCAGCGAAAGGTCGGCGTTGAGCGCGTCGAGATAGCCGATGCGGCCGAGGTCGGTGAGGACCAGAAAACCGTTGTCGAGATCCTTGTCGAGGATGCGCGGCGCAGCGAGGTCAGCCTTGGCAAGCAGGCCGGCGACGTGGATGAAGGGTGTGCAGTCCTCTTTCTCCGGCGGCGCGTCCATCAGGATGCGTGTCTGGCCATCCGGCCAGGTCAGCCGGAAATAGCGGCGGAAACTGGCATCGGCCGAGGCCGGGGTGATCTGAACGGATTGTTCGGGAAAGCGACTGGCAACCCAGTCTGTAACAAGTTGATCGCGCGGCATGGGTTCCATAAGCGGCTAGGGTTCGCTTCGTTGTAAAATGGCGCGATTTTAACACTCGGGCATCGGCCGTTCCGGTCCCGGACTTCCATAGATTGCCTTGATGCCCGGTTTTGCCCGCCGTCCGCTCGCTGTTTTTGTCTGCTGCCTGTTTGTCGGGGCGCAGACCAGCCATGCCGCTGACGACGTGCTGCGTCTGCAGCTTTCGGGCATCAGCTCGATGGCCGAGGCGCCCGAGGAGTCGCCCGAAGTCATGCTGCTGGCGGCTGCCGATGTGCCGCTTCGCCTGCGCCAGGAACGCCGCTTCAATGTGCAGGGCAAGAAACGGCAGGCGTCGACGCCTGCCGTAGTCGGCATCGAATTCCCGGCTGTGCTGAAGAAAGATGACGATTACCCGATGTTCGTCAGCGCCGAACAGATCGAAGGCCAGGCAGAAGATCTGACGGTGGCCGAGGGCAACGTCGAACTGCGCAAGACCGGGTCGCTGATTCTCGCCGACCGCCTGACTTATCGCATGCTCGACGACGAGATCGAGGCCTTTGGCTCGGTGCGTGTGCTGCAGGATGGCACCGAGATCGATACGCCGCATCTGAAGATGAAGCTCGACGAGCAAATCGGCTCGGCCGAAGACGTGCGCTACCGTATTCTCAAGGAAACGCCGAGCAAGTTCTACAGCTCGACGCCGACTATCGTCACGGTTGCCGGCAGCAATGCCAATACCTCCGGCGCGCCGATGATGCTCAACGTCGCCAACAGCTATGGCCTGCCGACGCAGGCGCCGCCGCAGCGCCCGACGGAAGCCAACGGACGGGCCGAGCGAGTCGATTTCGAGGGCGAAAACCAGTACACCTTTTTCTCGAACTCGTTTTCGACCTGCAAGCCGGGCCAGGAAGACTGGTATCTGCAAACCTCGGAAACGCACCTCGATTACGACAACAACGAAGGCACAGCCAAGCATGCTTCGCTGTGGTTCGGCGGCGTGCCGCTCTTCTATTCGCCGGTCGCGTCCTTTTCGCTCAACGGCCAGCGCCGCTCCGGCTTGCTGCACCCGCATTTCTCGACCTCGACGCGCAGTGGCGTCGACTTCACCCTGCCCTATTACTGGAATATCGCGCCGAACTACGATCTGACCCTGTTCCCGCGCTACATGAGCAAGCGCGGTACGCAACTGGGGATCGAGGCGCGCTACCTCGACCACAATTTCCAGGGAACGACCCGGGCCGAATATCTGCCGAATGACGAGTCGCTGAATCGCCAGCGCTACGGCTACCGGATCGAGCACGTACACAATCTCGGGCGCGGGGTGACGGCGGCCATCAACTGGAACGGTGTTTCTGACGACTTCTACTGGCAGGACATGTCATCGCGCCTGCTACAGACCTCATTGACCCAGTTGCCCAAGCAGGTCTCGCTGAGCTATGCGCCGTCGCCCTGGCTGCAGAGCAGCATGCAGGTCCTGCGCTACCAGACCTTGCAGTTGGACCCGACGGTGCCGATCACCCGCCCGTACTTTCTCGAGCCGCAGCTCAACATTACCGGCTACCGGCCGAATGTGCTGCACACCGATCTCAGCATGATCGGCCAGTTCTCGCGCTTTACCCATGTCGACAGCACGAAGATACAGGGCGACCGTCTCGTCTTCTATCCGCAGGTCTCGCTGCCCCTCGTCCATCCGGCCTTCCAGATCACACCCAAGGTCGGCTTGCACATGAGCCATTACGGGTTGAGCAATCAGCTTGTCGGTCAAGAGAGCAGCTTCAACCGCGTTCTGCCAACCTTCACGCTCGATTCGACGGTGATTTTCGAGCGCGAGGGAGACTGGTTCGGCAACGGCTATATCCAGACGCTGGAGCCGCGCCTCTACTACGTGAATATTCCGTACAACGACCAAAGCCAGATCCCGCTCTTTGACACAGCGCTGTCCGACTTCAACTTCGCCCAGATCTTTTCCGAAAATCGCTACAGCGGTTACGACCGGATCAACGATGCCAATCAGTTGACCGCCGCCGTCACGACCCGCCTGCTCGATGGGGAAACCGGTGTCGAGCGGTTCAAGGCCATGGTCGGCCAGCGTCACTATTTCAAGCCGCAGCGCGTTGCGATTACCGGCGAAACGGCGCGCACGGCCGATTTCTCCAATCTGGTCGCTGCGGTCAACGGCCTGGTCGCGCCAAAAACCTATACCGATGTTGCCTGGGAGTACAACTTCCGCGACAACGTCAGCGAACGTTTTTCGGCCGGTGTCCGCTTCCAGCCGGAACTCGGCAAGGTCCTGTCGGCCAGTTATCGCTATACGCGCAATCAGCTGACCAATGATTCGACTGTCGACCAGATCGACGTCGCTGGGCAGTGGCCGATCGCCTCGAAGTGGTATGCCGTCGGCCGCTACAACTACTCGCTGCGCGACAAGAAGACCCTTGAGTCGATTGCCGGTGTCGAGTACAACGCCGGCTGCTGGGCCGTTCGCGTTGTCGGCCAGCGCCTGGCGGCGATTTCCGGCACGCCTAACGACACGCTGTTTTTCCAGCTGGAACTCAACGATTTCGGTAGTATCGGCACCAATCCGATTGGCCTGCTCCGGCGCAGCATTCCGGGCTATGGCAAGATAAACGAGCTGCCCAATAGCAGCAGCCTGCTCACCTCCCAATGAAGACCATGACCTCATTCATTCGTTACCTGCTTGTCCTGATCTGCTGCCTCGGCAGCCTGCTGGCGCATCCTGTGTCCGCCGCGCCGGAGGAACCCATCGAAGCCGACCGTATCGTCGCTGTCGTCGGCGACGAGGTTGTCACCTATTTTGATTTGCGCACCCGCCTCGAAGCTGCCCTCAAGCAGCTGCAGAAGCAGGGAACGCCGCTGCCGCCGCAGGATGTGCTGGAGCGGCAGATGCTCGAGCGCCTGATCATGGAGCGCGTTCAGCTGCAATATGCCCGCGATTCGGGCATGAAGGTCGACGACAACCAGCTCGAACAGGCCATTGGCCGTATTGCTGCCGGCAACAAGATGACCGTGCCGCAGTTCCGCGCCGCGCTCGAAAAGGATGGCGTGCAGTACGCTCAGTTCCGCGAGGAAATCCGTAGCGAAATGGTCACCGTTCGCCTGCGCGAGCGAGAGGTCGACAGCAAGCTGATCATTTCCGACGGTGAAATCGACAACTATCTGGCCAACCAGACCGCCGCTGGCGGCAGTGGTGAGGAATACCAACTGGCCCACATTCTGTTGCGTGCCCCGGAATCGGCCAGCCCCGAGCAACTGCAAAAGCTGCGTCTGCGCGGCGAGCAGGCCCTCAAGCGGGCGCAGGCCGGTGAGAACTTCGCCCAGTTGACCGCCGCTTTCTCCGATGCGCCGGATGCATTGCAAGGCGGCGATCTCGGCTGGCGCGCGCTGGACCGCCTGCCATCCCTCTATGCCGAAGCGGCCGGTCGTTTGCAGGCCGGTCAGATCAGCGAGTTGCTGCGTTCATCGGCTGGCTTCCACATCGTCAAACTGGTCAACAAGCGCGGCGGCAGTGCCCCGGCCTCGGTGCAACAGACCCATCCGCGCCACATCCTGATCCGCATCAACGAGGTGGTCTCCGAAGCCGAAGCGCGGCGCAAGCTCGAGACCATTCGCGAACGCATCGTCAATGGCGTCGATTTTGCCGAGCAGGCCCGACTCAACTCGCAGGACGGTTCAGCCCCCAAGGGCGGCGATCTCGGCTGGCTCAATCCGGGCGATACCGTGCCGGAATTCGAGCGGGCGATGGATTCGCTGAAAATCAACGAACTCAGCCCGGTCGTCCAGTCGCCGTTCGGCATGCACCTGATCCAGGTCATCGAGCGCCGCGAGCGTGACGTCTCGGCCGAACGCCAGCGCGGCGTCGCCCGCCAGGCCCTGCGCGAGCGCAAGCTCGATGAAGCCTACCAGGACTGGCTGCGCCAGCTACGCGACCGCGCCTACGTCGAAAACCGACTCGAAGAAAAGTGATGCCTCCGGTCATAGCCGTGACCAGCGGCGAGCCGGCCGGTATCGGTCCGGAGCTCTGCCTGCGTCTGGCCGGCTATGCAGGCGACGCCCAGCCGGTCATTCTCGGCGACCGCAATCTGCTCGAGGCACGGGCGGCGCAAATCGGGCTGTCGGTCAAGTTTCGTGATTTTCGCCCTGAAAATCCGGTTGAGCGCGCCCCGAAGGAAGCACCCTTGGGGTGTGGAATTCTCGACGTCGTGCACATTCCGCTCGCCGTCGCGTCACAGGCCGGCCGGCTCGATGCCGCCAACGGTCCCTACGTGCTGGCGCTGCTTGATCGTGCGCTGGCCGGTTGCCAGTCCGGCGAGTTCGCCGCGATGGCGACGGCGCCGGTGCACAAGGGCGTCATCAACGACGCCGGCGTGCATTTCACCGGCCATACCGAATACCTCGCCGACAAAACGGGTACCCCGCTCGTCGTCATGATGCTGGCTGGCGACACCGAGCGCGGCCCGCTGCGCGTTGCGCTGGCCACCACGCACCTGCCGCTCAAGGATGTCTCGGCGGCGATCACCGCCGAGGTGCTGGAAAAGACCCTGCGTATCCTGCACGCCGACCTGCGTGGCAAGTACGGTCTGGCCCAGCCGCGCATCCTCGTTGCCGGACTCAATCCGCATGCCGGCGAAGGCGGTTATCTCGGCATGGAAGAAATCGAAGTCATCACGCCCGTGCTCGAAAAACTGCGCGCCGAAGGCATGCAACTGTCCGGCCCCTATCCGGCCGACACGATGTTCACGCCGCCCATCCTCGCCCAAGGCGACGCCGTGCTCGCCATGTATCACGACCAGGGCCTGACGGCGCTCAAGTACGCCACCTTCGGCAAAGGCATCAACGTCACCCTCGGCCTGCCGATCATCCGCACCTCGGTCGATCACGGCACGGCGCTCGAACTGGCCGGTACTGGCAAAGCCGATCCGGGCAGCCTGTTCGAAGCGGTGGCTGAAGCGGCACGCATGGCCACAAGGAAACAATCATGAAGGGTCACGTCGCCCGCAAGCGCTTCGGCCAGAATTTTCTGGTCGACCACGGCGTCATCGCCGCCATCGTTTCGGCGATCAACCCCAAACGCGACGATGTCGTCGTCGAAATCGGTCCCGGTCTGGGGGCGATTACCGAGCCGCTCATGCAGCGTGTTGATCACCTGCATGTCGTCGAAATCGACCGCGACCTGATCGCCCGTCTGAAAAGCCAGCACACGCCGGAACGCATGACCATCCACGAAGGCGATGCGTTGGCCTTCGATTTTGCCAGCATCGGCAAGAACCTCCGGCTCGTCGGCAATCTGCCCTACAACATCTCGACGCCGCTACTCTTCCACCTTGCCGACTACGTCGATGTCCTGCACGACATGCATTTCATGCTGCAGAAGGAAGTTGTCGAGCGCATGGTGGCCGAGCCGGGCAACGCCGATTTCGGCCGCATGTCGGTCATGCTGCAATACCGTTTTTATCTCGAATGGCTGATCGACGTGCCGCCGGAAAGCTTCGATCCGCCGCCCAAGGTCCAATCGGCAGTCGTCCGCCTGATCCCCAAGCCGGTTTCGGAACTCAATGCCAAGAGCCAGGAAAAGCTGTCGCAGGTCGTCCTGACCGCCTTCTCGCAACGCCGCAAAATGCTGCGCAATACGATGAAAGGCATGCTCAGCGACGCCGGATTCGCCGAACTCGGCATCGCGCCGACCCTGCGCCCGGAGGATGTTTCGGTCGAGGACTACGTGCGCATCGCCAACTACCTGACCGCCGGGGCGTAGCGAGAATCCCACGGTCAACCGGGCTTGCTACGGTCAACCGGAAAAAATGCCCAAAATTGAAATGTTCCAGCCCATGAAAAAACCCGCCGAAGCGGGTTTTTTTGCGAACTGGAAAGCGGGTTACTTCTGCGTCGAGCAGGTCTTGATGCCGAGCAGCGTGTAGGCCGGGCACCAGCCCATCAGGCCGGTGGCCAGCGGCACGATGCCGATGTAGCCCCAGACCGGCAGCAGGCCGGCAGCAGTCGCGCCGATCAGGCCGGCGCCAGCAACGATGCGAAGGATTTTGTCGATACCGCCAACATTTGCAGCCATGGTGTGTTCTCCGTTAAGTTAGGTGTACGCCGCCAATGTAACGTTCCGGCCGGGCAGCGTATGTAACCTCGGTCACACAGCAGCGAGTTTTTGCAGACCGGTGCGGTCGGTTACCGTCAGCTGTTCGCGGCCTAGCGTGACCAGGCCCTGCGCGGCAAAACCCTTGAGCAGGCGGCTGACGATTTCGCGGACGCTGCCCAGTTCGTCGGCCAGTTGCTGGTGAGTGACGCCGAGCACGGTTTCGTTGCGGGCCAGGATCAGTTTGGCCAGCCGCTGATCGAGGCGGGCGAAGGCGACTTCCTCAACCAGTTGCATCAGTTCGCCGATGCGGTCGGCGAACAGGTGAAAGACGAAATCGCGGAAGGGCGGATGTTCGACCATCAGCGCGGCGAAGGCGCCGACCGGCAGGGCGAGCAGGGTGAGTGGCGTTTCGGCGATGCCGCGGGCGTTGTAGTCGGTGTGGCCGAGCAGGCAGCTCGATGAAATGATGCATGAGCCGCCGGGCGCGACGCGGTAGAGCATCAACTCGCGGCCGCTGGCCGCCAGTTTGATGACCTTGATGCTGCCTTCGAGCAGTAGCGGGAAACCCTGGCAGGGCTGGTGTTCGGCAAAAACCTGGGTGCCGGCCGGCAGCTGCATGATGGCCTGTGGCGGGAGCAGGGCGGCGAGCCGGTCGGCCGGCAGGCCGCTCAGCGCCGGATACAAATTCAGCACTTTTTCCCGGTTGACCGTGGAAATCATGTTCAACCGCCTATTTCCGCCCACACCGGGGCGTGATCCGATGGTCGCTCCAGCTTGCGCGGGGCGCGGTCGATGCCGGCCGCCGTGCAACTTTCGGCCAGCGGTTTCGAGAGCAGGACATGGTCGATGCGCAGGCCCTGGTTTTTCTGGAAACCGAGCATCCGGTAATCCCACCACGAAAAGGTCTTTTCCGGCTGCTCGAAGAGCCGGAAACTGTCGCTCAGGCCGAGGCTGATCAGGCGCTGGAAGGCGGCGCGTTCGGGCGGCGAAACGAGAATGCAGTCGGCCCAGCGTTTCGGGTCGTGCACGTCGCGGTCGTCCGGCGCGATGTTGTAGTCGCCGCACAGCGCGAGTTTCGGATACTTGGCCATTTCCTCGCCGATCCAGACAGCCAGCCCGTCAAGCCAGCGCAGCTTGTAGTCGTACTTGTCGCAGCCGACTTCCTGACCGTTCGGCATGTAGGCGCAGATGACCCGGGTATCACCGACCGTGCCGCTGATCAGGCGCTTCTGTTCATCCGGAAAATGCGGGTTGCCACAAACGACATCGGCAATCGGTTCGCGGGCGAGCAGGGCGACACCGTTATAGGTTTTCTGGCCGGAGAAGGCGACCTGATAACCGGCCGCCTCGATTTCGGCGCGCGGGAAATTGTGGTCTTCGAGCTTCAACTCCTGCAGGCACAGCGCATCAGGCTTGGCCGCGGCCAGCCAGTCGAGCAGATGGGGCAGGCGAACCTTGAGCGAGTTTACGTTCCAGCTGGCGATCTTCACTTGCTCTCGCCGCTCGTTGTCTTGGCTGCGCTCTTCGGGTAGCCGGCGAGGTCGAGCAGGTTGTTGTAGGCGCCTGCTTCAAAGCCGCGGAAGTTCTGTTTGCCGACCTTGATCGACGGAATGAAAACGTCGCCGACCAGTTGCTTCAGTTCTGCAAAATCTTCCGGCTTCTGCAGCATTTTTTCGGTGAAAGGCGTGCCGCGCCCGGTCAGCAGGTCACGCGCGTTCTTGCACTCGGCGACGCAGTCCGCGGAGGTGTAGAGGGTGACCGGAAACGACTCCATCGCCCGCTTTGTGGCAAAGGACAGGCCATCGCTGGCTTCCGGCTTGCCGCCGAGCTTGGCGACGGCCTTTGCGCTACCAGGCGGGGGCGTGTCCGAAATGACGGTATGGCCGGTCGAGTCGGTCCACCGATAGGTATCGGCCTGGACGCCCGCTGCGGCCAGTGCCAGGCATAAGGGAAGCAGATAACGCATGGTTTTTCTCCCTGAAACGCTTAAGCCGCAATCATACCGCTATGACGAAGCAGTGCATCGACGCTCGGTTCCCGACCACGGAAAGCCTTGAACGACTCGATGGCCGGGCGCGAACCGCCGACCGACAGGATCTCGTCGAGGAAGCGTTTGCCAACGGTGGCATCGAACGGATCGCCAGCCTCTTCGAAGGCCGCGTAGGCGTCGGCCGACAGCACTTCGGCCCATTTGTAGCTGAAATAGCCGGCGCCGTAACCGCCGCCGAAAATGTGCGAGAAGCTGTTCGGGAAACGGTGCCATTCGGGCGGCGTCAGCACGGCGACTTCCTTGCGCACGTCGTTGAGCACGTCCATCACGGTCAACCCGGATTTTGGGTCAAAATCGGAATGGATCAGCATGTCGAACAGCGAGAACTCGATCTGGCGCACGGCCATCATGCCGCTCTGGAAATTCTTGGCGGCCAGCATCTTGTCGAATAGTTCGCGCGGCAAGGTGGCGCCGGTATCGACGTGCGCGGTCATCCCCTCGACCACTTCCCATTCCCAGCAGTAGTTTTCCATGAACTGCGAGGGCAGTTCGACGGCATCCCATTCGACGCCGTGAATGCCGGAAACGCCGAGTTCTTCGCCGCGCGTCAGCAGGTGGTGCAGGCCGTGGCCGGTTTCGTGGAACAGCGTCGTGACGTCGTCGTGCGTGAAAGTCGCCGGTTTGCCGCCGACCGGGCGCGAGAAATTGCAATTCAGGTAGGCAATCGGCTTCTGGATGCCGTTGAGCACCCGACGGCGCGAGCGGGCTTCGTCCATCCAGGCGCCGCCACGCTTGGTTTCGCGGGCGTAGAGGTCGAGGTAGAACTGGCCGACCAGATCGCCGGCCGGTGTTTCCAGGCGGTAGAAACGGACGTCCTCATGCCAGACCGGTGCCGTATCCGGCTTGACCTTGACGTTGAACAGGCTCTCGATGACCTTGAACAGGCCGCCGAGCACCTTGGGCTCGGTGAAATACTGCTTCACTTCCTGCTCGGAGAAGGCGTAGCGGGCCTGCAGCAGCTTTTCGGAAACGTAGGCGGCATCCCAGGGCTGGAAGTCGGCCAGGCCGAGTTCGTCCTTGGCGAAGGCGCGCAGTTCGGCGATGTCCTTTTCGGCAAACGGCTTGGCCTTGGCCGCCAGTTCGCGCAGGAAGGCCAGCACCTGGGCCGGCGTATCGGCCATTTTCGGGGCCAGCGACACTTCGGCGAAGTTGTTGAAACCGAGCATTTTGGCGTCTTCGACGCGCAGTTCCAGCATGCGCTGGATAATCGGCGTGTTGTCCCATTCCGGCTTGCTCGACCCATCATGGAATTCGGCGGCGCGCGTCGCGTAGGCGCGGTACATGCGGGCGCGCAGCTCGCGGTTGTCGGCGTACTGCATGACCGGGCCGTAGGACGGGGCTTGCAGGCTGAAACGCCAGCCTTCGACGCCAGCTTTTTCGGCGGCAGTCTTGGCGGCTTCCTTGGCGTCGTCGGGCAGGCCGGCGAGCAGGGCTTCATCGGTGACGACTTCCGAAAAGGCGTTGGTCGCGTCGAGCAGGTTTTCGGCGAACTTGGCGGAAAGCTGCGACAGCTCTTCCATGATGGCCTGGAAGCGCGGCTTCTGGTCATCCGGCAATTCGGCGCCGGACAGGCGGAAATCGCGCACTTCGTTGTTGACGACCTTCTTCTGTTCGACGCTCAGCGTGGCGTACTCGGCGCTGTCGCGTAGTGCCTTGTATTTCTCGAAGAGCTTGAGGTTCTGGCCAAGCTCGGCGTAGAAGCGCGAGACTTCCGGCAGCATCTCGTTGTAAGCCTCACGCCAGGCCGGAATGTCATTGACCGAATGCAGGTGGCCGACGATGCCCCAGGCGCGACCGAACGGCTCCAGGCCATCGGACAGGGCGCCGGCGAAGTCTTTCCAGGTGGCCGGGGTGGTGTCGGCGGTCAGGCGCTCGATCAGCGCACGGCCTTCGGCCAAGAGCGATTCGATGGCCGGTTTGACATGTTCGGGCTGAACGGTGTCGAAACGGGGGAGATCGGAGAAATCGAGAAGGGGATTGGCGGTCGTCATTTTTATATTCCAGGCAAGAAAAACGGGCGGTCAGGCCGCCCGTTGAATCTGGGGGCAGACCTCCTATTCTACAAGCTCGCGGTAGGCATGCCACGAGGCATGGCCGAGAATCGGCATGATCAGGACCAGGCCGAAGAGCAGGGTAGCGAACCCGAGCAGGGTCAGGCCGACGAGCATGGCCGCCCACAGTAGCAGGGGGGCAGCATTGTGCATGAAGGCGCGCAGGCTGGTCATCATGGCCGTGGCTACATCGGCGTCGCGGTCGAGCATGAACGGTACCGCAACGACGCTCAACGCATAGACGAAAAGCGCCAATACGCCGCCGAGCAGGAACCAGGTGGCGGTGAACGCCAGGTGTTGGCCGTCGAAGAGGATTTCGTTGAGGTAGGCGCTGGCCATCGGCGCCGAGGTGGCGTCGATCAGGGCGAAGGCAACGGCGGAAAAACGTTCCCACACCAGCATGATGAGGGCCAGGATCAGCCCGAAAAAGGCCAGCGACTGACCATTGCGCCGGAAACATTTGAGCGAGTCGATGAACAGGATTTTCTCGCCGGCTTCCGTGCGCCGGCTCAATTCGTAAAGTCCGGCCGCCAGCAGCGGCGCGACGAGGAAAAAGCCGGAGATGGAAACCGAGAGCAGATGCGGGCTCTGGAGCAGGGCGAGGATGATCAGGTCGCCACCAAGCGCGAAGAGCAGGCCATAAGCCAGCGAAGGCAACGGGTTGGCCTTGACGTCCTGCCAGCCAGCGCGCAGCCAGTGCAAGGGGCGATCAGCGGCAATGCGCCGGATATGGGGTAAGGGCACCCCTTGGACATGAAAATCGGAAAGCGGGTTCATGGCAGCCTCCTCTGTCAGGATCACGGACGTTTGACCGGGGGGAAGGGGCGGGGTTCAGTTGAAGGCTGGTCCGGGATCAGCCAGGAGCGGTCAATCGTTATGCGATATGATTGCTGCGTTCAATATCAAGGTTATTTTTAGGATTTCGCACATGTCGGACGACAGAAAAAAATCTCTTAGCCAGTTAATGACCAATTCAACAAAATACATGGGCATCGTGATTATTGGGCTATGTGTTAGCGCATGTTCTGAAAATTGGAAAGAGGAGGTTCAGTTACAGGATGGTCGGATTCTGGTTGTCGAAAGAGAGCTGATTTCGGAGGGAGGAGGGGACGAATGGGCAAGCAACCGTTCAGGCACAAAGCCAAAGGAATATGTCATTAGATTCGTAAATCCAGATCAATCGGGAAAGGAAATCGAGTGGCGTTCGATAAAAAAATCTCCGGAAACTTGGCCTGAAATACCGCTGGTTCTTGACATGGCATCCGGCAAGCCTGTCATCCTTTCGATAGTGGCTATCTCGCCTGGTTGTGAGGTTTATTCAAAATACGTGCATCAGGACGGTCGATGGATTGAAGAGCCGCTCCCCGAACAATTTGCTCAGCGCACAACGAACCTTCTTTTTGGAAGCCACAAAGAAATGCCGGCGCTCGTCAGTTTGAAAGATAAACGCATCAGAAATAACTACGTAGGCGTTAGAAACAAGCACTTGCAGGTAGGTCCAAACCACAAGGTTTGTGGCTAATTTAGCAATAAATGTTGAATTTGCCTTTCTTGGCACCGAACGTCGCCTTCGGGCATAACCCAGCCTCTAAAAAGATACCATCGCCCCCGCAGCTTTTTATTCCCGGTCCTGAATCGCAAAACAAAAACGCCCGCATTGCGCGGGCGTTTTTCTTGAAGCGACGGTCGCTTACAGCGTCTTGCCGGTGAGCTTTTCGTAAGCTTCGATGTACTTGGCGCTGGTCTTGGCGATGACGTCGGCCGGCAGCTTGGGGCCGGGGGCGACTTTGCCCCAGTCGAGGGTTTCGAGGTAGTCGCGGACGAATTGCTTGTCGTAGGAGGGCGGGTTCTTGCCTTCTTCGTACTGGTCGGCCGGCCAGAAACGCGAGGAGTCCGGGGTCAGCGCTTCGTCGATGAGGTGCAGGGTGCCGGCGGCGTCGATGCCGAATTCGAACTTGGTGTCGGCGATGATGATGCCGCGGCCTTTGGCGTAGGCACAGGCTTCTTCGTAGAGGCGGATGGAGGCGATGCGGGCTTCGTCGGCCAGTTGGGCGCCGTTCTTGCCGGTGCCGGCCAGCGCTTCGGCGAGGTCGGCGGCGCAGTTGGCCTGGGCGACGGCGAAGGAGACGTTTTCGTCATGATCGCCGACTGCCGCCTTGGTGGCCGGTGTGAAGATCGGCGACGGCAGCTTCTGGGCCATTTTCAGGCCAGCCGGCAGGGCGATGCCGCAGATGGCGCCGGTTTCCTGGTAGTCCTTCCAGCCCGAACCGATGACATAGCCGCGAACGACGGCTTCGATGGGCAGCGGCTTGAGGCGCTTGACGACGACGGCGCGGCCACGGACCTGCTCGCGCTCGTTTTCGGCGACGACGGTTTCCGGATCGATGCCGGTCAACTGATTGGGAACGATGTGGCCGAGCTTTTCAAACCAGAAGTTGGCGACGGCTTGCAGGACTTCGCCCTTGCGCGGAATCGGGTCCGGCAGGATGACGTCGAAGGCGGAGAGGCGGTCGGTCGTAACGATCAGCAGCTTGTCGGCGTCGACGGCATAGATGTCGCGAACCTTGCCCTTGTTGAGCAGGGGCAGGCTGGTGATGGAGGACTGGAAGAGCGGAGTGGTCACGGCAGATTTCCTGAAGGCGAAAAGGGAAGGATTATAAATTAATGCGGCGTTTCACCGGCTTCGGCCGCAAGTTTCTTGCGCATCTGGCGGGTGCCCCAGAACACCAGTCCGGCGATCACCGGGATCGAAATCGCGGTGATGACGTCGGTGTTCAGGTGATGCAGCTCCTTCGTGCCCTTGGCCAGATACTGCACAAGCTGCGAGCCGTAATAGGTGAGGACGACGACGGAGAGGCCTTCGACCGTTTCCTGCAGGCGAAGTTGCAACTTCGCGCGCTGGTTCATCTGGCCGAGTAGTTCCTGGTTCTGCCGTTCCAATTCGATATCGACGCGGGTGCGCAGCAGCTGGCTGTTGCGGGCAACGCGGGCCGAGAGTTCTTCCTGCCGGCGGCTGATTGCTTCGCAGGTGTTCATCGCCGGCAGCAGGCGGCGCTGCATGAATTCGAAGAAGGTCGGCAGGCCGGAAATGCGCGTTTCGCGCAGTTCCTCGATGCGCTGCATGACCAGCCCGTGATAGGCGCGCGAGGCGCCGAAGCGGAAGGTGGTGCGGGCCACCGAATGTTCGACATCGGCGGCCAGTGCCGACAGCGTGCCGAGTACTTCGCGCTCATCGGTCGGCGACTTGGCCTGGCCGATGCTGTCCATCAGTTCGGCCAGTTTCTTTTCGCCGTCGTACAGCCAGCGGCCGACTTCCTTGGCGACCGGCAGGCCGAGCAGGGACATCAGGCGATAGGTTTCGATCTCGACCAGACGCTGCACGGTGCGGCCGGTCTGGCGCTGGGTCATGCCGTCATTGAGGACAAGAAAGCGCGAGAAGCCGTTGTCGATCTTGAAGTCGGTGAAGATCCAGGCGGTGTCGTCGGCGACCCGGGCGGCGACCATCGTCCGGCCGTTCGGCGTCAGGCTGGCGAGCACCGATTCCGGGCTGATTTCGTCGGTCGACCGCAGCTCGACATGGGTGGCGACGATGAGCTTGCCGGGGATGCCGGCGATCCACTCGGGATGCACCGCGTCGAAGGCGGTGACGTCCGGGTGCAACTCCTCGCCGGTGGCCAGTGGCCGGAAGAAGGTGTAGCTGGAAAATTCGGTGTGCAGCTCCCAGCGCATGCGGAAGGCGCCGGTGTCGATCATCATGTGCGAATCGGAACTGTCGATCGAATTGCAGACGTGTCCCTGGCAGAGCTTGGCGAGATTGTCGCGGGCGGCTGGCGCCTTTTCGGTGCTGTGCTTGAAGACCAGATGCGAGACGAGCATTGCGCCGACCAGCGGCACGGGCGGCCGGGCGTGGAACTCATTGTTGAGGCGCTGGCGGAGCGGGTGCTCCTGCAGTTCGGAAAGCATCAGACGTGGGTGCATGATCGAGGTCGGTGGCGTCATTGTTGCGGTGCAGCAGATTGTAGCGTATGGACTTCAGGATGCGGTGCGGGCCGTGAGATAGCGTCCGAATTCCTTTTCCAGACCCGGCGCCGCCTGTTCCAGCAGGAATTCGCGGAAACGCTGGCCGGCTGGCAAAAGGCGCTTGCTGTTCATGTGCACGACGTACCAGGTGCGCTCGATCGGCGTGCCGATGACGTCGAAAACGCTGACTTCGGACGTCTTCAATTCGAGCGGCAGGGTGTGCAGCGAAATGAGCGCAATGCCCATGCCGGCCATCACCGCCTGCTTGATCGTCTCGTTGCTGCCCATGCTGATCGTCTTGGCCGGCGTGAACAGGTGATTTTTGAACATTTCCTCGGCGACGCGGCGCGAACCGGAGCCTTCCTCGCGGAGCAGGAAGGTGTCGTGGCGCAGCTCCTGCAAATCGAAGCGGCGGGCGTCACGCAGCGGGTGGTCGGAGGGGCCGATCAGCACGTAGGGGTGGCTGGCCATCGGTTCGGCGTGGGCGTCGATTTCGAGCGGGATGCGACCCATCACGGCGAGGTCGATGGCATTGTCCTGCAGCTTTTGCAGCAGGCTTTCGCGATTGCCGACCGAGAACTGGACCTCGATACCGGGATGCGCCTGCGAAAACTGGGCGAGCAGGCGGGGCATGAAATACTTGGCGGTGCTGACCAGCCCCACCGACAGCTGTCCGGTTTCGCCGCCGAGCAGGCCCTGCAGGTTGGCTTCGGCATCCTTGATTTCGCCGAGCACGCGCAGGGCGTGATGGACCAGCAGGTCGCCGGCATCGGTCAGGGCGACGCCGCGGCCCATGCGCTCGAACAGAGGCAGGCCGACGTTGTCTTCGAGCTGCTTGAGCTGCATCGAGACGGCCGGCGGCGTCAGGTGCAGCTCCTCGGCGGCGCGGGCGTAGCTCAGGTGGCGCGCGGCGACGACGAAAATCTGCAGCTGGCGCAGGGTCAGGGTGCGAACGAAGTTCATTGGTGGCTGAATGGTGCGAGAGAAAGGTTCATGGATTCCTTAATGTAGGGGGGCATTTTCCGGGCGTCAATCAGCGCGTCAGGTTCAGGTAAACCATGGGCAGGGTTTCCGGCAGGCGTTCGATCTGGTCGAGCACGCGCCAGCGCTGGCCGAAGATCTCGCCGACATAGGTGTCAGCCTGCGGGTCCAGGCTCAGGCAGAAGGTGCTGATGCCTGCGGTCGACAGCGATTCGACGGCCTTTTTGCCATCGGCGATGAGGTGCTGCGGTTCGCTGACATCAATGTCGGCCGGTTCGCCGTCGGTCAGGATGAGGAGGATGCGTTTTTCGCTGCGCCGCGCCGACAGCAGGTGGCCGGCGTGGCGCATGGCGGCGCCCATGCGCGTGGACCAGCCGGCTTCGACGGCAGCCAGCCGTCCCTTGACGGCATCGTCCCAGGGTTCGGAAAAGCCCTTGATGTGGTGATAGCGCACCTCGTGCCGGGTGTTGGAATGAAAGCCGGCAATGGCGCAGGCGTCGCCCAGTTGGGCTATGGCCCAGGCGAGCAGGGCGACGGCTTCACGGGCGGTGTCGAGGATGCTTTGCGTACTGCCGGGCAGCGTCGCGTTGAGCGACTGCGACAGGTCGATCAGCAGCAGCACGCTGATGTCGCGGCCATTGGTACGGTGGCTGACATTGATGCGCGATTCCGGCTGATGGCCGCTTTTGAGGTCGACCAGGGCGCGGACCGCAACATCGAGATCAAGCTCGCTGCCGTCCTCCTGAAAACGCAGGCGGACGCGGTCCTGTGGCTTGAGCAGATCAAGCAGGCGCTTGAGCTGGCGGGCGAGGACGGCATGTTTTTCCAGCAGGCGGTCAATGTCGGCCGGATTGCCGGCCGGGTGCAGGGCTTCATAAACAGCGCACCAGTCCGGCCGGAAGTCGCCGGTGATGTCGTCCCACTCCGGGTAGTAGCGCGGCGGCAGGCCGCTGGCTTCGTCGCTGGCCTGGGCTGGCGGCGGCGAAAAACTTTCCTCCTCGTCGCCGGCCTCGATGAAGGTCCACAAGTGGCGGTTGTCGTCGCGGTAATCGACTTCGGTGTCGGCGAAATGCACCTTGGCGAACTGGTCGCTGGCCTGCCGGCTGCGCGTGACATAGCTCAGGGCCAGATCGGCCATGGCACGGGTCGAGGCCGTGCCCTCGGCGAGCAGGGCGCGGAAGCGGCCGGCGAATTCGACGAGCAGCGGGTTTTGATAGCCGTGGGCGGCATCGAGGCAGGCGCGGGACAGGCAGATCAGGCGATGGCGCAGACAGTTCTCGCGTGCCGGGTCGCAGGCGTTTTCGGCCGGCTGCGGGTGCAGGGCGAGGAGCAGCGGTGCCAGCCCCGGGAAGCGGCGCATGATCAGGGCGTCGATGCGCGCATCTTCCAGTGTTTCAACGGCCATGCGTTGCATCGGGCTCCAGTTGTCGGCGATCAGCGGCATGCTCCAGCAGCGATGGCCGGCCAGGTGGGCGAGCATGGCGCGATAGCGGGCCAGGCCCGAATGATCGCCTTTGTCGGCCAGCGCATCGGGCAGGCGCAGGCCGTCGGCGGCGAGGTAGGGCAGGACCGGCCGCTCGCTGAAAATGGTCGGGCAGGGAACCAGGGCGCTGTCGTCCTGCCACAGTGCCTGCAGGGTCAGCGCCAGCTGGCGTTCGACATCGGCGAACAGCGTGCCTTCGCGTTCCCGTTGCAGGATGGCGCGGCTTTCCGGCGATTCGAGGCTGAAATAGGCGCGCTGCTTGTCCGGGTGGTCGCCGTTCAGGCGGATGCCGTCATCGATCCAGCGCTTCAGGCCGGCCAGCGAAACAACGCCGAGCAGACGCGGGGCCTGGCCGAAAAAGACCGGCAGCGACGGGCTGGGTTCGGTGACGTGGTGGCCGTGGATGGAGCCCGAGGTGCGGGTGGCCAGATCGAGGCTCAGCGTCAGGTAATGCTGCAGGGCCTCGGCCGTGCGCAGGCGTTCGGCAACGGCGCCCAGCGTTTGCAGCAGCGGCGTGACGGCCGGGCCGTTGGGCGATTTCTGCAGGCAGCGGATGGCGGCCATGACGGCTGGCAGCGTGGCCGATTGGGGCAGGCGCGTGGCGTCGACGACGCGCGGCCAGTGTTCGAGAAAGGCGAGCAGGGGTTCGGCGCCGCGCCCGAGTTTGCCGATGACCCGGGCCGCTTCGAGAAAGGCCGGCAACTCGTCGGCGGCGATGACGCGTTTGGCCGCCAGCCAGCATTCGTCAAAAACATCGGCGGCGGCAGCGAAGCCGGAATCGAGGACGGCCCACGCCGCCTGCGATTCCGGGTTGGCCATCAGGCGTTGCCGGGCATCGGCGACGCTGCGGATGCCGGGAACGGCCATCGCCGGCTAGCCGAAAATGGCGGCGATGGCGTGATCGAGTGTGGCGATCACGTCGGCGTCATCGGTGATCGGGCGGACCATGGCCATCTTGCAGGCATCGGCGGGGGCGACGCCCTGATTGATCAGCTGGGCGGCGTAGACGATCAGGCGGGTCGAGATGCCTTCATCCAGACCGTGGCCTTTCAGGCGCCGGCCAGCCTGGGCAACCAATATCAATTTTTGGGCAATTTCCGGGTTGACCGTGGCTTCGCTGGCGACGATGGTCGCTTCAAGGTCGGCCGGCGGGTAATCGAACTGGAAGGCGGTGAAACGCTGCTTGGTCGATTGCTTGAGATCCTTCATCAGGCTCTGGTAGCCGGGGTTGTAGGAAATGACCAGCTGGAAGTCGGGGTGGGCCTCGACCAGTTCGCCCTTCTTGTCGAGCGGCAGGGTGCGGCGGTGGTCGGTCAGCGGGTGGATGACGACCAGCGTGTCCTGCCGCGCCTCGACGATTTCGTCGAGGTAGCAGATGGCGCCGATGCGGGCTGCCACCGTTAGCGGGCCGTCCTGCCAGCGCGTGCCGTTGGCGTCGAGCAGGAAGCGGCCGACCAGGTCGGCGGCCGTCATGTCTTCGTTGCAGGCGACGCTGATCAGGGGCTTGCCGAGCCGCCAGGCCATGTATTCGACCAGCCGCGATTTGCCGCAGCCGGTCGGCCCCTTGAGCATGACCGGCAGGCGGGCGGCGTAGGCGGCGGCATAGAGCGCCACTTCGTTGCCCTGCGGCTGGTAGAAGGGTTCGCGGTGCAGCTTGTAGGCGTCGGCTTGGTTCATGTTCGTTCTCGTTGGCTGAGATGAAAAACCCCGCCGCAGCGGGGTTGGCCGGGGCAATTACTTATGCACGCCGAGTTTTTCGCGCCAGCCCGGGTAGATCTGGTCGGCATCCTTGGGGAAGGAAACGAAGGCACGGGCAAATTCCGGATGCTCCTTGGCCCATTCGATCGGGTCGGCCTTGGCCTTCCAGCATTCGTAGGCCTGACGCAGCGACTTGGCGCCGGCGGCCGGGCTGTCGATGTGGCCGTAGGCGCCGCCACCGGCGGTGTTGATGACGTTGCCGTGGCCGAGGTTCTCGAAGAAGCCGGGCAGGCGCAGGGCGTTCATGCCGCCGGAAATGATCGGCGTCGTAGGCTTCATGCCGTACCACTCCTGGTGGTAGGCCGGGCCGGTGTAGCTGTCGCGCTCGATGATGTAGGCGATGGCGCGGTCGTCCTTGTCGCCTTCCATCTTGCCGTAGCCCATGGTGCCGACGTGGATGCCGGAAGCGCCTTGCAGGCGCGACATCTTGGCCAGCACGTAGGCGGTGTAGCCGCGCTTGGCCGAGGGCGAGGTGACGGCGCCATGGCCGGCGCGGTGGTAGTGCAGATACTGGCCGGGGAACTGGCGGCGGGCGGTGGTGATCATGCCCGGACCGCCGACGTAGCCGTCGACCAGGAAGGCCACCTTGTCGGCGTCCGGCCCGAAGGTTTCGAGGACGTATTCGCCGCGAGCGACCATTTCGTAATGATCGTCGGCGGTGATGTTGGCCGAGAATATCTTGGCCTCGCCGGTTTCGTCCATGGCGCGCTTCATCGCGTCATAGACCAGGGGCATGACCTTCTTCATCGGCGCGAAAACCTGGTTGCCCTGTGGCTCGTCGTTCTTGATGAAGTCGCCACCGAGCCAGAACTGGTAGGCGGCGTGGGCGAAGGGTTCTGGACGCAGGCCGAGCTTCGGCTTGATGATGGTGCCGGCAATGTAGCCGCCATCCTTGATCGGCCGGCCGAGGATGCGCCACATGTCGGAAATGTCCTTGGCCGGGCCGTCGAACAGTTCAATGGCCCGGCGCGGCATGTAGAAGTCGTACATCTTGGCGTGCTCGATGTCGCCCATGCCCTGATTGTTGCCGATGGTCAGGGTCAGGAAGGAAACCAGCATCATGCGGCCGTCGGTGATGTTGCGGTCGAAGAGATCGATCGGATAGGCGATGCGCATTTCCTCGGTCGCCTCGTCGATCTGATAGACCAGCGCATCGACGCCCTTGGTGAATTCGTCGGTGGTGCACACCTCGACGTTGGTGCCGGTCGATGACTCGGCGGCGAAGTGGGCTGCCGCTTCGAGATAGCCGTGGCCAGCCTTCGGTTTCATCTTGTAGGCCACCAGGATGTGGCGGCCGCCGGCGATCAGGTCTTCTTCCCTGAGGCTGAGGTCGGCGTAGCGGTTTGACTGGTCCATCGTCTTGTCTCCTTGATTGTTCGTCGGGGAAAAACTATGGACTGAATGCTAGGCGTGGCTATTGATAAATAATAGTCACGTGTTTTTATTGGACACTTAAGCTATTTGTGATCTTTTGGTGTGGCATCGGCAAATCGGTTTTCAGGCAAAAATCGGCGTTGACCGTGGCAGATGAAGGGAAAGCGGGGCCACGGGCTGAGTGGCGTAAAATGGCGGGCTGACCAGGGCGCGAACGTGCCGGCCTGACCACTGACAAAGGGACTATGAAAGACTATTACGGATTGCTTGGCGTCTCGCCCGATGCGACCACCGAGCTGATCAAGACGGCCTACCGCAAGAAGGCGGCACAGTTTCACCCTGACCGCAACCCGGCGCCCGATGCGGCCGCCAAGTTCCGCGAGGTGCAGGAGGCTTACGAGGTGCTGGCGGATGTCGATCGCCGCAAGGTTTATGACGAGACGCGACGCTCCAGCCTGATCGATGACCCCCTGGCCGTAGCGCGCGAAATCTGGTCCAGCCATTTAGGAAAAATGCAGCAGTGAAAAAATCTTATTACTTTGCCGAACTGTCATCGTCCTACGACGCCGAAATCCAGGACCTGCTCAACGACTCGGAGGGCAAGTTGGCGCTCAAGGCCCGGCTCAAGGAAAAGCGTCAGGAACTGGCGTCCATCCTGCCGATGATCGAATTCGCCCCGGAGATGGTCGTGCCGGTGTTCTACGACGCGTTTTCCTTTGCCAATCCGAAAGCGATGGCAGCGGTGGTCGACTGCGAGCCGGATGACGGCGACTTCCCCGCCTGGGATCATGTTTCCCCGCTCGTCACGGTGGCCGATTGGGCCGCACCGTATCTCGCCGCCGTGCTGGCCGAACGGGCCGGTGAGGAGTTCATGGTGACGGCTGTCAGTCTGGAGTTCATCCGCAAATTCGATCACAGCGCACCGCCGGCTGCGGCCGAAGATGACGAGGATGAAGACCGCGAGCGCAGCGACGACGATGACGGGCGCGAAGATGATGATGGCGAGCGCGACCTGGCCGAAGCTGGCGACGACTGGCTGGGCGAGCAGGGCTTCGATTCGCTCAAGTCCTGATCCTCAGGCCGCAAAATTCGATCTATTTGATAAGGCAAGACATGACGCATCCCGTTGTACTCAAGACATCCCAGCTGATCCTGGCCGGCGACCTCAAGGGCGCCGAAACGGCGCTGGCCAACATCGCCGACAGCGAGGGCGACGACGCCCTGGTCGAGGTCATGAACGATATCGCGCCGAAGGATTTGCTGGCCGTCATGCGCGGCTTCGACGGCTCCAAGCAGTCGGTCGTCAATATGCTCGTCACACCCGAGCAGTTCGCCCGCGCCGTCATTCTTGAAACGCGCTACCGCGACCAGACCCACGCCGCCCTGCACGGCATGATGAACGCCGTGCTCTACCGCGACGAAGAGATGGCGGCCGAGTACCTCGAGGCGATCGGCGAGATCGAAGGCGGCTACGAAGTGCTGGCCAATTATTTCGCCGAGCGCGACGACGAACTGCTCGCCTTCGCCATGTCCGGCGTCTTCTCGGAAGACTTCGACGCCGAGCATGCGCATGAATCGAAGTCGATCTCGTGGCTCAACGAAAAGATCGAAGAGATCGACGAAGCCCTGCACGAAGGCAATTCCATCGCCGGCTCGCGCCCCAAGGTGCCGCGTTCGCAAATCGCCGACCACGACTGGCAGGAAACCGCCTGGGTGCTGCGCTACGAACTGTCGGATATTTTCGAGCAGATCGTCATCACCCTGCGCGACCGCCTGCAGCACCGCGTCGAAATGCTGGAGGAAGGCGAAGCCGAGGACAGCAAGCCGAAATCGGCCCCGGCCGCGGCGGTCGATGACGAGGAATCGGCGCTCTAAGGATGGCGGCAATGAACAACTCCGTTGCGGTCGTCGATGACCGCCCATTTTTCGAGAAAGCCGTCCGCTTCGGGCTTGAGCATGGCGTCCTGACGCGCGAAACGATGGCCCGCATCGAAGCCGATGCGCCCAAGGGCATCGTCCAGATTGCCGACCATTTCGGCACCGCCTACCTGCGTACCGATCTCGAAAGTGCCGTGACGCGCATGGCCAACCTGATCAGCCTCTATCTCGAAGACTTCTCGAACGGCGACCTGCGAGCCGCCGCCATGTCCTTGCGCGACAACACGCTGCTCTCCCATTCGCGCGGCGGCTCGGAAATGCTCAAGCGCCTGCACGCGATGCCCGGCGAAACCAGCCTGCACGCGCGCAAAGTGGACGCGCAAGGGCAGAAAATCTTCGTCAACGAGCGCAGCTTCGCCTTCCCGCTCAGCGTCGCCAGCTATCGGGCGCAGGTCGCGCAGTGCCAGGCCAACCAGATGCGCATCGACTTCGCCCGCTGGCTGGCCCGGCAACTGAACACCCGGCCGGAAGAGTGCGAAGATTACAGCGCCGAGGAAGTCATCCGCTCGGCCATGCTGCTTCTTTACGTCGGCGCCAAAACGCTGGAAATGCCGTCGAAGCGCGAGTTCGTCAATCTCATCGAGGCGCTGCGCAAGAAGACTTTCAAGCACAAGCCGGCTATCGTCGATGCCTTCCTGCGCGAGGCGCCGACGGCCTTCCAGGAAATGACCCGGCAGGCCATGCAGGGCTTCATCGATGACGCCCTGCCGCGCCTCAAGTCGCCGGAAAAGTCGCCCGACGAAATCCTCCACGCCGAAGCCCAGGGTGCCTTTTTTGTCCGCGACCTGCCGGAAGAAGACGTCGTTGCCTACGACCGTCTGGTCGCCAAGGAGTGGGTGCGGATCACCAAGGGCAACGCCGACGATCCGGCCGTGCTGGCCACCATTTTCCTCAGCGTCGCCACCGGCCACCAGCCGAAGGCCGCCGCCCTGCTCAAGGACGCGAAGAGCATCATCGCCGCCTTCCGCACCCAGGGTTTTGACAGCAAGGCCGTGCTCGCCTTTATCGAAGAACACGCCCCGTTCGAGCAGCGCGAAGACCTCAAGCTGATGTGGACGCAGGATTTGCAGCCGGACGCCGAAATCCATCTCGCCGACAACGACCCGCAAATGCCGGACAGCCACATGGATCGCGCCTTGCAGTATTTCCGCCAGAACTGCGTGGCGAACTGGAAGGGCGGCCGTTAGGGAGGTTGCCACGGTCAACCCGAAAAAACGGCCAAAAATGAAATGGCTTGGCAAATGCCAAACCATCCCCATCGCACTTGCCATACGGCTGACTCACAAATTCCTTAAAATAAGCAGCCATGAAATCGCCGTTGCTCTCGCTGTGCCGTTCCCTCTCGCTGGCCATCCTCGCCAGCCTGAGCCTGAGCGCCTGCCTGGCCACGAAAGCGCCACGTTCCTACCAGTCCGAAGCCTTCTCCAGCGAGACCCCGTTCCAGTACTACAGCAGCCGGGACGCCGAAGCCGCCTGCGAAATCGGCAAGCGCGCCCTGCTCAGCCAGGGCTATCAGATCGACGAAGAAAAACCGCAAAGCGTTCGCGGCGAGAAATTTTTCCGGCCGCGGCCCGACGAGGCCAACCGGCTCAGCATCACCCTAGTCTGCCTGCCAAGCAGCCTCGGCGCAGTCATCTACGCCAGCGCCCTGGAAACCCAGTACGAGATGAAATCGAAGGGCAGCAGCGCCGGCGTCAGCGTTTCAGCACTCGGCTCGGTCTCCCTGCCGTGGGCCATCGACAAGGACACCCTGGTCAAGGTCGGCGAAGAAACCGTGATCGCTCACGATTTTTACCAGCGGCTTTTCGATCTGATCAAGTCGCTCGACAGTTAGCGGCCCGCTTCAACTCCCTCCCCTTTTAAGGGGGAGGAGCCAGATCGCCGTCCCCCGCCTATTCCCGCTCCGAATAAGTCGGCAGGCGGATGGCGAAGACGACGCCGATCAAACGCAGGGCGAGCACCACCGCCATGCCGCTCCAGGCAGCGATGACCGGCGACACGCCAAGAGCCTGCAGTCCGATCAGCGTTAGCGCCCCGGCCCAGGCGGCCGAGGCATAGGGTTCACCCGGCACGAAGATAAGCGGCACTTCGTTGCACAACACGTCGCGCAGCACGCCACCGACGACGCCCGTCGTCACGCCGAGCAGGCTGGCGACCAGCCAGGGCGCGTTGAGATCGAGCGCAACCTGGGTGCCGGTAATGGCAAACAGCGCCAGCCCGATGGCATCGGGAATCAGGAACAGGCGTTGCGGCAACTTCAGCCCGCGCACCACGAAGAAAACGAGCACCGTGGTGCCGAAAGCGACGAGCAGGTAAGTCTGGTCGCTGATCCAGAACACCGGCCGGTCGAGCAGCACGTCGCGCACCGTGCCGCCACCGAGCGCCGTCGCCATGCCAACCATGGCGACGCCAACCAGATCCATGCGCTTGCGCCCGGCGTCGAGCACGCCGGTCAGCGCGCTGACCGCGACGGCGGCAAGGCCGATCCAGTAAAGCAGGTTTTCCATGATTGATTGAAATGAGCCGGGAGCGCGAAGTGTAGCGGTTTGCGCTGCCTGATGCCTGTTACGGGATATCTCCGGATTTGAGCATCCCTTCTCGTGCCCTCAGACTAGGGATGGCGCGCATCACCCATTGGCAATCTTCGCCAAGAACGGCCCGGGATTCCAAAAGTGACGAGCGCTTCAAGCAGATTGCAGGCTCGTGATTTGCCGCTCATAAATAAAAAAGGGAGCCGAAGCCCCCTCTTGCCAACCGAGTTGTGTCCGGTCAGTTTGGTTTGTTCTTGCGGCGATATCCCATCAGGCCGATCAGGCCAAGGCCCATAAGGGCAAGGCTGCCGGGTTCGGGCACTTGGTTGCTCAAACCGTTTTGCGCAGCCAGCATGGCTCCTTGAAGGTATTTAACAGTGAAATTGTTAATGTCTTCAGCGGTTCCATAAGGACCCGGATCCATTGCCAGGTAATTGAAGGAGCCACCATTGGCGTAGGTTCGGAATGCAGCAATGGCATTGCCCTCGCTATTAGCCCCCAGAAGCACCGTATCCGGAGTCGCAAACAGGTGCTCGACATGGTAAGTGAGACTGTTGTTGATTGGGTTGTAGTACGAGGGCAGGAACTGCGTGGCCGCATTGTTCGCTACGGTATTCCATGAGCCGTTAGCCCCGTCGGTATGCCAGCAACCGCCAGAGTTGTTGATGTACAGCCCCGTCCATGATGACCAGCCGCCGCCATCGCAGGAGCCGCCGAATACAATGACGTCCGCGCCGGTATTCAGTGCGCTGGTGTAATTCTGGTAGGGACCGTAGCCCCCGTCGTAGGAAAGGATTAGGGTTGTCCCCGCACCGAGGCTGGTTGGCATGGTTGTGCCAATGTTGGTGAAGGTGACGCCAAGCGCATTGAGTGATGTTGCAATGTTGGATGTGGCATTTCCCGCCAGAACCACCGATGCTTGAGCACCCCCCGCAGATATTCCCATGCAGATAAATGCTGCCAGCGCTACTTTATTGAAAGCCATTATTGGTTCCCCTGAGTATTTTTAGAGAGCTGATTTTGCGTGCAGGCGAGCGGGATGGCCGTGGCGAATTTCACGGATGGCAAGAAGATATTGAGGGGGCTACCAGTAACGGCAGGGGTTTTTTCAAGGAGAAAGTGAACGGACCGAGGTTTTGACCGGCGGGAGGCCAACCGCCGGCAAATCGAAAATTGTTACAGTCAGCGCCATCCGCTCAGGTTATAACTAGCTGTCATCAGTCGAAGGCACTCTCCGCATCTCCCTCAAGCGCCCATGTCCATCATCTCCAAAACCGATCAGCAACTGATCTTCCATCCCCTCGACTTCACCCTCGCCGTGCTGCGCAACTTCAGCAAAAACCAGGGATTGTTGCTGGCTGGCGCGGTGGCCTACTACGCGCTGCTCTCGCTGCTGCCGATGATCATCCTGCTCGTCCTCGGCCTGTCGCACTGGGTCGATCAGGCCGAACTGCTCGCCACCCTGCAGCGTTACCTCGAATGGCTGGTGCCCAGCCAGTCGGCCGCCGTGCTCGCCGATGTCTCGGGCTTCATCGGCCACGGCGTGTCGATCGGCGTCGTCCTGCTCGGCACCCTGGTGTTCTTCAGCTCGCTGACCTTTTCCATCCTGCAAAAAGCCATGGCGCAAATTTTTGCCCACCGCCACATCACGGAAAAACGCCACGCCCTGGTCGCCGCGCTGCTTCCCTACAGCCTGCTCCTGGTCGCCGGCGTCGCCCTGTTCGGCATTACCGTGCTGTCGGTCACCATCCAGACCCTGTCGCAGGAAAGCATCACCCTGTTTGGCGCCGAATGGTCACTGCGCCGACTCTCCGGTCCGGCTTTCTACGGCATGGGGCTGGCTGGTGAAATCCTCATCCTGACCCTTTTCTACGTCGTCCTGCCCGGCGGCCGCACGCGCATCCGCCACGCACTGCTCGGCGCGGCGGTCATCACCGTGATCTGGGAAATCGTCCGCCACGTGCTCGTCTGGTACTTCGCCACCCTGTCGAGCGCCAGCGTCGTCTACGGCTCGCTGACCACCGCCGTCGTCGTCCTGTTCAGCATCGAACTGGCGGCGACTTTGCTGCTCCTCGGTGCTCAGGTGATTTCGGAGTACGAGCAGCTCGAAAGCCGGCTGGGCGATGCTGGTGCCACCAGCTGAGCAGTTCCCACGGTCAACCGGGAATAATGGGCAAAACTGAAATCCTGCCAACCGGCTCAGGCATCACCCAAAAGCTGTGTGTTTAAGTGCCATTTGCAATATTGGCCAAATATTCATACTGTCCGGGTTGTCGACTACCGCTCGTTAGGCACAATGCATCCTGCGCTTCCAATGCCAAAGCTCGTCAGCGGCCTTGCTGCTCTATTTTTAGCGGTAAGCAGCTCGCACTTTTTGGCTGTTGCTAAGCCTCATAATCTGGCCGCCGAACTTGGGTCGACTCAAATGGCCAATGCTTATGACAATGGTACGTTTCCTTATGCCAGGTGGTTGGTGGAGGCAGATTCAGTCGCGTTACGCCAACTGGCTGAGCTTCGCCGCGTCCTTAAGAAATCCGCTCAAATCACTATCGGCATTGCAGCTGTTGTTGCAATAGCGCTCTTCATTTTTGGAAAGATCGATCTGTCCCTGCCTATCGATAGCGGCAAGCTAGTAACGGCGGCAGGGGTATTCGCGGCTACTTGGGCATCTGTTCTTCAGTTTCATCCAGTCAATCGCACCTTTCGGGGAAACTTCGTTCACGAGGTTGCGCACGATGCCGCTGTTCGTGCTTTCTTTGTGTGTGGCGCGCTACTGGGAGCGGTGGGTGCCCTATGGTGGGAATGAGCCATCCTAACAATCCGCGCCCCGGCTACCAGCGCAACGGCTAAAGGGGCCAAGCTCGATTCAAACCATAAATAATGGAGGGCAGGCCACGGTTTCGGCTGCCTGGGCATACCCGTAGTCGGTCCCTCGTTTTGATTCGACCAATACCTCACCCCTTGGAGGTTGTAGATGAATTCCACCGAAATGCGCGCGCTGGTTGAGCGATTCATTGACGCATACAACCGCATGGATATTTCTGGAATGCTTCTTGTGGTTCATCCTGATGTCGAGTTCAAGAACATCTCGAATGGCATCGTGAATGCCAGTACAAGTGGAGCCGCCGAGTTCAAAGCGCTTGCGGAGCATGCCTTGACGCTGTTCTCCGAACGACATCAGGAGTTGCTTAGCTTTGAAACTACAGGAAATAAGGCCGTCGCATCCATCGGGTTCCGTGGTGTGGTGGCCAGTGATCTTCCAGATGGGTTAAAGAAGGGCACGATCTTTAAACTGTCAGGTCGCTCGGAGTTTGAGTTCTTGGGCGGCAAGATCGTCAGGATCACAGATATCAGTTGAGCGCCTTCGTGTTGACCAGGCCATCCTGAGTTCCAAAAAGACAGGCCGCAGTTTGAGTTCTTGAACGGAATGGGAAATCCATCGGCTCAATCCTGGTTTGGCTGCCAGGCGCACAGACTCCCACGGTCAACCGGAAAAAACAGCCAAATTTGAAATCTGCTCTCCGGCGGCTGGCGCCGAGTTTCCCTCCGCTCTGACTTACTGAGCTGCCGAGCTTTCGGTTTTCTCGATTTCCGTCAGCGTCAAATAGCCGTCCTGGGTGTTGACGACCTTGTAGATGGCGTCGGGCTTGGCCTGGGCCTTTTTGAGCACGGACTGCCATTCGAGTTCGGCCAGGCGCAGGCCGTCGATTTTCTTGTGCAGCGTGGCGACGCTGTCGGCCAGTTCGGTCTTGAGGTCTTCGTTGAATTGCTCGACCTTTTTGGCGGTGGGGTTCATAACGATCAGCACGGTGTTGGCGAGCGTCAGCACAAGCGCTACGCCGACGAGGATCACCGTCAGTTTTTCAAATGATCGCGCCTTGACGGGTTGCTCCTGGCTGTCTTTGGATTCTTTTTCGCTCATGGTCTCGTTCCCGGGTTGCTTGGTGTATCAGCTACTACGGCTGATGTGGGGGAGAACTTGAGTTTTGTGTGGCGGGGCGGGTTTTTGCGCGTGCTACGGTCAACCGGAAATATGGGCCAAATTTGAAATTGTCGGGCCGGCTATGGCGTCGAGGTCGACTTCCCGCAGGTCGGCCAGTACCCGCCAGGCGCTGCTGAAGTCATCGCCGGCGGTGTAGTCGTTGGGCGTGACGAGGCAGCGCAGGCCGGCGGCGCGAGCGGCGTCCAGGCCGTTGGCAGAGTCTTCGACGGCCAGGCAGTTGTCGGCCGGCAGGGCGAGGCGGTCGAGGACCCAGCAGTAGATGTCGGGGGCGGGTTTCTTGTTGGCCACGATGTCGCCGGCGCCGATGACCTCGAACCAGCCCGGGGCGTCCGGCCCGAGCGTGGCGTGGAGCAGCGCGGTGACATTTTCCGGGGTGGTTGTGGTGGCGATGGCAAGGCGCAGGCCGCGCTGGCGGGCGTGCTGGATGAGCGCGGCGACGCCGGGGCGGAGCGGCAGGCTGCCGGAGTCGACGAGGCGCAGGTAGTGGCGCGTCTTGGCGGCGTGGAGGTCGCGGACGAGCACGTCAAATTCGGGCCGGGCGGCGAGGGCGGGGGCGTGGCGGGTAGCGTAGTGGCGGATGCGTTCCTTGCCGCCGGTGATGGCGAGCAGCTCGCCGTACAGCCTTTCATCCCAGTGCCAGTCCAGTCCGAGATCAGCGAAGGCGTGGTTGAAGGCGGGGCGATGGCCGTCGCGCTCGGTGTCGGCCAGCGTGCCGTCGACGTCGAAGATCAGGGCGTGGAGTGGGAGCATGCGCTGAACGATAACCGGGGGTGATTCGGGCATCCAGTCAGGATTTCTGAAGTGGCCGGTAAGCATCGCGTTAATAAGCTATAACTTACTCAGGCGATAAGAAAATCTGACTGTTACTTAATTAATAAGTCACTTATCTTGATTGCCAATGCGGTAACACAAGAATGATTGGAGACACCATGCAATTCGGCCGTACCACCCTCTCGAAGTTTGTTATTGAAAACACCCGCGCCAGCCACGGCGAACTCGGCGCCTTGCTCATTGACGTCGCCGCCGCCGTCAAAACCATCTCGGCGATGGTCGCCAAGGGGGCGCTGGCTGGTCATCACGGCGCACTGGAGAGTACCAATATCCAGGGCGAGGTGCAGAAGAAGCTCGATGTGCTGACCAACGAAGCCATCCTGCGTCACTGCGAGTGGGGCGGTCAACTGGCCGGCATGGCTTCCGAGGAAATGGATGATCCCTATCCGATTCCGGCCGAATACCCGCGCGGTCGCTACCTGCTCGTCTTCGACCCGCTTGATGGCTCGTCGAATAGCGACGTCAATGTCTCGGTCGGCACCATTTTCTCCATTTTTGCCCGGTCGACCGCAGGTGATGCGGAGCTTGGCGACTACCTGCGCCAGGGCAGCGAGCAGGTCGCCGCCGGTTACGCCATCTACGGCCCGTCGACGATGATGGTGCTGACGCTCGGCAACGGCACGCACGGTTTCACGCTTGATCGCGAGAGCGGCAACTTCCTGCTGACCCACGCCAATATCCGCGTCCCGGAAGACACCCGCGAATTCGCCATCAACACCTCCAACGAACGTTTCTGGGAGCCGCCGGTGCAGCGCTACGTCAGCGAGTGCAAGGCCGGCAAGACGGGCGTGCGCGGCGAGGATTTCAATACCCGCTGGATCGCCTCGATGGTCGCCGAAGTGCACCGCATCCTGATCCGCGGCGGCATCTTCATGTACCCGAAGGACAGCAAGGATCCGTCCAAGCCGGGCCGCCTGCGCCTGCTCTATGAAGCCAACCCGATGGCCATGCTCATCGAGCAGGCCGGCGGCGCGGCGAGTACCGGCCGCCAGCGCATCCTCGACGTGGCGCCGGACAGCCTGCACCAGCGCGTGCCGGTCATCCTCGGCTCGAAGAACGAGGTCGAGCGGCTCGAGCGCTACCACCAGGAATACGACACCGGGGCCGATCGGCCGTTTGTCTCGCCGCTGTTCTCCGACCGTTCCTTGTTCCGCGACCCGGCCTAGGGCAAAAGAATTCACATCTGCAGGGAGAAACAAATGTCCGTCAAACACCCCATCATCGCCATCACCGGTTCGTCCGGCGCCGGCACCAGCACGGTGATGCAGAGCTTCCAGCACATCTTCCGCCGCGAGTGCCTCAATGCCCAGATCGTCGAGGGCGATTCTTTCCATCGCTACGACCGAATGGCGATGCGCGCCGAAATGAAAGCGCAGGAGGAGGCCGGCAATCGCAACTTCAGCCACTTCGGCCCGGAGGCCAATCTGCTTGAGGAGTTGCAGGACCTGTTCATCGCCTACGGCAAGAGCGGCACCGGCAAGGTCCGTAAATACCTGCACGATGCCGGCGAGGCCGAGCCTTTCGGCCAGCAGCCGGGCACCTTCACGCCGTGGCAGGAGATCACCGCGGCGACCGACCTGATGTTCTATGAAGGCCTGCACGGCGCCTATGCCGATGACCAGATCGACATTGCCAAGCAGGTCGACCTCTGCGTCGGCGTCGTGCCGACCATCAACCTCGAATGGATCCAGAAGCTGCACCGCGACCAGAAAATGCGTGGCTATTCGCAGGAGGCGGTGACCGACACCATCCTGCGCCGCATGCCGGATTACGTCAGCCACCTCTGCCCGCAGTTCTCGCGCACCCACGTCAATTTCCAGCGCGTGCCCATCGTCGATACCTCCAACCCCTTCATCGCCCGTGACATTCCGACGGCCGACGAAAGCATGGTGGTGATCCGCTTCGCCAATCCGAAGGGCATCGACTTCCAGTACCTCATCAACATCCTGCACGGCGCCATGATGACCCGCCCGAACACCCTGGTCGTGCCCGGCGGCAAGATGGGCCTGGCCATGCAGATGATATTCACGCCGATGGTTTTGCGGTTGATGGACCACAAGCGTCGCGCCTGACTATAGAAAATGGAGAGAGACATGGACCGCAACCAGACCGAAACCACCTTCCGCCGCGAACTGGCCAACGCCGTCCGCTTCCTCGCCATCGACGCCGTCAATCAGGCCAAATCCGGCCATCCCGGCGCGCCGATGGGCATGGCCGACATCGCCGAAGTGCTGTGGCGCGACCACCTCAAACACAACCCGGCCAACCCGCAGTGGCCCGATCGCGACCGTTTCGTGCTGTCCAACGGCCACGGCTCGATGCTGCTCTACGCGCTGCTCCATCTGACCGGCTACGACCTCAATCTCGACGACCTCAGGAACTTCCGCCAGTTCGGCAGCCGCACCGCCGGCCACCCGGAAGTCGGCCACACGCCCGGCGTCGAGACGACCACCGGGCCGCTCGGCCAGGGCCTGACCAACGCCGTCGGCATGGCGCTGGCCGAAAAGCTGCTGGCCCAGCGTTACAACCGGCCGGGCTGCGACATCGTCGATCACCGGACCTGGGTTTTCGTCGGCGACGGCTGTCTGATGGAAGGCATCAGCCACGAAGCCTGCTCGCTGGCCGGCGTCTGGGGGCTCGACAAGCTGACCTGCTTCTACGACGACAACGGGATTTCCATCGACGGCCACGTCAAAGGCTGGTTCCGCGACGACACCCCGGCCCGCTTCCGCGCCTACGGCTGGCACGTCATCGGGCCGATCGACGGCCATGATTCGGCCGCGCTGACCGCCGCCATCGCCGAGGCCAAGGCGGTCACCGGCCAGCCGACGCTGATCGTCTGCCGCACCCAGATCGGCTGGGGCTCGCCGAACAAGGCCGGTTCGCACGACGTGCATGGCGCGCCGCTCGGTGCCGACGAAACGGCCGCCACCCGGGCCGCCCTTGGCTGGCCGCATGCGCCGTTCGAAGTGCCGGACAGCCTGCGTACCGCATGGAATGCGCGTAGCGCTGGCGCCGCCGCCGAAACCGGCTGGCAGACCCGATTCGCCGCCTACCGCGCCCAGTATCCGGAACTCGCCGCCGAGTTCGACCGCACCCAATCCCACGGTCTACCGGAAAAATGGCCCGAAATCAAAAATGAGCTGCTTGCTGCGGCCGGCCGCAAGGAAGCCGCCACCGCCACCCGCAAGTCGTCGCAGAACTGCCTCGACCTGCTGGTCGACCGGGTGCCCGAACTGCTCGGCGGCTCGGCCGACCTGACCGGTTCCAACCTGACTGCCGGCAAGGGCAGCGTCGCCCTGCACGAGGCCGGCGAGCGCCAGGCCAACTACGTTTCCTACGGCGTCCGCGAGTTCGGCATGACGGCGATCATGAACGGTGTCGCCCTGCATGGCGGGCTGATTCCCTACGGCGGCACCTTCGCCGTGTTCTCCGACTACGCCCGCAACGCCATCCGGATGAGCGCGCTCATGAACCAGCGCGTCGTCCATGTCCTGACCCACGATTCCATCGGCCTTGGCGAGGACGGCCCGACCCACCAGCCGGTCGAACACGCCAGCAGCCTGCGCATCATTCCCGGCCTCGACCTGTGGCGCCCCTGTGACGAGCTGGAAACAGCCATCGCCTGGGCCGAAGCGCTCGAGCGCCAAAACGGACCTTCCGCCCTCTTTTTGTCGCGTCAAAACCTGCCGCAATACGGCGGCGCGGCGAGCCGGGCGGAAGGTGCCAGCCGTGGCGGCTACGTGCTCTCCGAAGCCGACGGCCAGCTGCAGGCGGTGATCATCGCCACCGGCTCCGAAGTCGCCATCGCCATGCAGGCACAGGCCATCCTGAAAGCCGGCGGGGTCGCCGTGCGCGTCGTTTCGATGCCCTGCACGCGGCGCTTCGACCAGCAGTCTTCAACGTGGAAAAAGCTCGTGTTGCCGCCGGACGTCTGCCGCGTCGCCATCGAAGCCGGGCAGACCGATTTCTGGCACAAGTACGTCGGCCTTGATGGCGACGTCCTCGGCATCGACGAATTCGGCGCCTCGGCCCCGGCTCCGGTGCTCTACGAGCATTACGGCCTGACCGCCGACAACCTGGCGCAGACGGTGCTGCGCACCATCGTCAGTGCGGGGGGAAGTGATGGTGATTTCTGATGCCTGACCCGACGCCCGCCTAGCCCGGCCCAACCCTAATTCAAGCTGTCCCGAATGCCCGTTGTTGCGGGCGTAACGGGCCGGCTCGCTCAAGAATTCTTAATCATCAGGAGACAACACCATGCCAATACGGGTGGCAATCAACGGCTTCGGCCGGATCGGGCGCATGGCCTTCCGGGCCATCGCCAGGGAGGCGGAGTTCGCCGACATCGAGGTGGTCGCCATCAACGACCTGCTCGAACCGGACTACCTCGCCTACATGCTCAAGTACGACTCGGTGCACGGTAATTTCGACGGCGCCGTGGCGGTCGACGGCAACGACTTGATGGTCAATGGCCGCCGTATCCGCCTGAGCGCCGAGCGCCATCCCGAGCAACTGAAATGGGACGAGGTCAAAGCCGATGTGGTGATCGAAGCGACCGGCCATTTCCTGACCCACGAAGGCTGCCTCAAGCACGTCCACGCTGGCGCCCGCAAGGTTGTCCAGTCGGCGCCGGCCAAGGATTCGACACCGATGTTCGTCTACGGCGTCAATCACGATACCTACGCCGGCGAGGACATCGTTTCGGCCGCCTCGTGCACGACCAACGGCCTGGCCCCGGTGGCCAAGGTGCTCAACGACAAGTTCGGCATCAAGCGCGGCCTGATGAGTACGGTGCATGCCGCGACCGCCACGCAAAAGACCGTCGACGGTCCGTCCGGCAAGGACTGGCGCGGTGGGCGCGGCATCCTGGAAAACATCATCCCGTCCTCGACCGGCGCCGCCAAGGCCGTCGGCAAGGTCATTCCGTCCCTCAACAAAAAACTGACCGGCATGGCCTTCCGCGTGCCGACCTCCGATGTGTCAGTCGTCGACCTGACGGTCGAACTCGAAAACCCGGCCTCCTACGAAGAAATCTGCGCCGCCATGAAGGCCGCCTCGGAATCCGGCCCGCTCAAGGGCGTGCTCGGCTATACCGGCGACAGCGTCGTGTCGACCGACTTCCGCGGCTGCCGCCTGCCCTCGATCTTCGACGCCGGCGCCGGCATCGCGCTCGACCCGACCTTCGTCAAGGTTGTCGCCTGGTACGACAACGAGTACGGCTACACCTGCAACCTGCTGCGCCTTGTCCAGCACATTGCGCACTGAAAGGAACGATCATGGCCCTTATTTCCCTGCGCCAACTGCTCGACCACGCCGCCGAGCACAGCTACGGTCTCCCCGCCTTCAACGTCAATAACATGGAGCAGATTCAGGCCATCATGCAGGCGGCAGAAGCCTGCGACAGCCCGGTCATCCTGCAGGCCTCGGCCGGCGCCCGCAAATACGCCGGCGAGCCCTTCCTGCGCAAGCTGGTCGAAGCCGCCATCGAGCAATATCCGGACATCCCCGTCTGCCTGCACCAGGACCACGGCACCTCGCCGGCCGTCTGCCAGCAGTCGATGCGCAGCGGCTTTTCGAGCGTGATGATGGACGGCTCGCTGGGCACCGACGGCAAGACGCCGACGAGCTACGCCTACAACGTCGAAACGACCCGCAAGGTGGTAGAAATGGCGCATTACATCGGCGTCTCGGTCGAAGGCGAGCTCGGTTGTCTCGGCTCGCTGGAAACCGGCGAAGCCGGTGAGGAAGACGGCATCGGCGCGGCCGGCAAGCTCGACCATTCGCAAATGCTGACCGACCCGGAAGAGGCCGCCGACTTCGTCGCCAAAACCGGCGTCGATGCGCTGGCCATCGCCATCGGCACCAGCCACGGCGCCTACAAATTCACCCGGCCGCCGACCGGCGAAATCCTCGCCATCGACCGCATCAAGGCCATCCACGCCCGGATTCCGAACACCCATCTGGTCATGCACGGCTCCAGCAGCGTGCCGCAGGAATGGCTGGCGGTCATCCGCCAGTACGGTGGCGCGATGAAGGAAACCTACGGCGTACCGGTCGAAGAGATCGTCGAGGGCATCCGTCACGGCGTGCGCAAGGTCAATATCGACACCGATATCCGCCTCGCCATGACCGGCGCCATGCGCAAGTCGATGGCTGAAAAGCCGGAAGAATTCGATCCGCGCGCCTTTTTGAAAGCCGCCGTAGCGGCGGCGCGCGACATCTGCAAATTGCGTTTCGACGCCTTTGGCTGTGCCGGTCAGGCCAGCCGCATCAAACCCGTGTCACTGGAGAAAATGGCTGCCGCCTACCGCTGACCAAACGAGCATCACTCTGCTGTACCTTGCGTCTTGCGGCCCCGAAGTCTGGGGCCGCCTTTTTTTCGGAGGCACCATGAGCCAACCCAATTTCGTCATCGCCCCAAGCATCCTCTCCGCCAACTTCGCCAAACTGGGCGAGGAGGTGAGCAACGTCATTGCCTCCGGCGCCGACTGGATTCACTTCGACGTGATGGACAACCACTACGTCCCCAACTTGACCATCGGCCCGCTGGTTTGTGCCGCCATCCGGCCGTGCACCGCAGCACCGATCGACGTGCACCTGATGGTCAAACCCGTCGACCGCATCATCCCCGACTTCGCCAAAGCCGGGGCCAACATCATCACCTTCCACCCGGAAGCTTCGGATCACGTTGATCGCAGCCTGTCGCTGATCCGCGATGCCGGCTGTCAGGGCGGGCTGGTTTTCAACCCGGCGACGCCGCTCGATTACATGGATTACGTCCTCGACAAGATCGACGTCATCCTGCTCATGAGCGTCAACCCTGGCTTCGGCGGCCAGAAATTCATCCCCGGCACGCTGGCCAAGGCCAGGCAGGCGCGGGCCAAACTCGATGCGTATGAAAAGGAAACCGGTCGGCGCATCCGCCTCGAAATTGACGGCGGCGTGAACACCGCCAACATCGCCGAAATCGCCCGCGCCGGTGTCGATGCCTTTGTCGCCGGTTCAGCCGTCTATGGGGCCGGCAAGGACAGCGACCCACATCGCTACGATTCGATCATCGGCGCCTTGCGCAGCGAGTTGGCCAAGGTCTGATGCAGGGCCTATTGGCCGTGCGACAGCCATTTGAGGATCATGGCATATAGCGCATCGGGATCGACCGGCTTGGCGATGAAGTCGTTCATGCCGGCTTCCATGCAGCGCTGTTTGTCCTCATAGAAAGCGTTGGCGGTCATGGCGGCGATCGGCGTCTCGCCGCCGTTTGCCAACTGCCTGATCCGCCGGGTTGCTTCAAGGCCGTCCATGCGTGGCATTTGCATGTCCATCAGGATCAGGTCGCACGATGTCTCACTGGCGCGCTGGACAGCCTCTTCGCCATCGACGGCGACGATCACTTGCAAACCGGTTTCTTCGAGCAGGGCGAGCATGACTTCGCGGTTGATCGGTTCGTCCTCGACGAGCATGATGCGCCGACTGCTGTAGTGCTCGCGCAGCACGGTTTCGGCCTTGCCGACATCGGTCCTTTCCGGCGAATGGTCGGCTCCGGCCATTTTGTCGAGGCGGGCGGTAAACCAGAAGGTGCTGCCGGCGCCCGGAGTGCTCACCACGCCGGCACTGCCACCCATCAATTCAGCCAGTTTTTTGGTAATGGCCAGCCCCAGTCCGGTGCCGCCGTACTGACGCGTGGTCGAGTTGTCAGCCTGTTCGAAGTCGCTGAACAGCCGCGGGATGACTTCGGCGGCAATGCCCGGGCCGGTATCTTCGACTTCAAAGCGGAGCAGGGCCTTGTTGCCGGTTTCCTTTTCAACCCGAACGCGCAGGGTGATCTGGCCGGCTTCGGTAAATTTGACCGCATTGGCGGCGTAATTGAGCAAGGCCTGCTGCAACCGGGTCGAGTCGCCGCGCAGGTGGGCCGACGGCGCCTGGACTTCCTGGATGATTTTGAGCTGCTTGGCGTCCGCCCGCTCGTTGAGCATCGAGGCGACATTGCCGAGCAGGGCGCCGAGATGGACGTCGGTTTCTTCCAGAGTCAGCTTGCCGGCTTCGATCTTCGACAGGTCGAGAATGGCGTTGATGATCTCCAGAAGGTGTTTCCCGGCATTCTCGATCTTGTCGAGGTAGCTGCCCTGATGCGGCAGCAAGCCGGATTTGCGCAGGATGTGGGTCATCCCGGTGATGGCATTGAGCGGCGTGCGAATTTCGTGGCTCATGTTGGCCAGGAAGGCACTCTTCGCCACGTTGGCGCTCTCGGCGGCCTCCTTGGCCGTGCTCAGTTGCTCGGTCCGTTCGGCCACCAGTTTTTCCAGATGCCGGCGGTAGTTCTCCAGTTCGGTGACGTCCTTGACGGCGCCGTAGAGGTGATGCCTGCCGGATAGCGCATCTTCGACCTGGGCGACGTTGCGCAGGTAGCGGATCGAGCCATCACGGTGGGCGATGCGCAGAATGGTGTCGCTTGACTGACCCGGTTGCAGCCCGGTGACGGAGCGGTCAAACAGCGGGAGATCCTCGGGCAGGACGAAGGGCCGCCAGCATCCCCGGCGCCATAACTCGTCGGTCGAGTAGCCGAAGACCTGTTCGGCCTGGCCGCCCACCCATTCGATTCTGAACATCCCGTCGTCGCCGCGCAGACAGGAGTAAATCAGGTCGCTGGTCAGCGACGAAATGTGACGGAAGCGATTTTCGCTTTCCTGGAGCGCTATCTGGGTGTGCCGGCGTTCGGTCACGTCGGTGCAGAATCCCATCACCCTGTTTTCGGGCAGGGTGATGGTCCGCAAGGTCGCGTCGAACAGGCTGCCATCCTTGCGTCGCAAGGTGATGTCCGTGTCGTACAGCTTCGACCGCTTGATGACTTGGTACTGCTCCTGGTGCTGAGGCTGGGCGCCGGGCGGCGCGATGTCGGCAATCGACATGCCGAGCAATTCTTTCCGGCTGTAACCGACCAGTTGGCACGCGGCCGGATTGACATCGAGGTAGCGGCCATCGGCGTCGGCTACGAAAATCCCCTCAGGAGCCGCTTCAACGTAGTTCCTGAAGCGGGATTCGGAGGCCAGCAAAGCCGCCGTATCCGCCATCTTTTGTCGCCAGAAACGGAGAAGCAGCCAGGCGGCGAAAACACTGAGCACAAAGAAAACCACCAAAAATAGAATGACGTTGCGTTTCTCTTCATTCCAGACGTCAAAGTAGTCCTGGGGGGCCATGCCGACGTTGAGGACGAATGGCAGGCCGCTGACCCTCTGGAAGGCATAGGTTCGTTCAAAACCGTCGGGGGTCTTGAGTGTGTGAAAGTTGCCTTGATCGACGCCGGATTCAAATAGGGAAAGAAATTCGGCCGAGACTGTCTGGTCGCCGATCACCCCGCCAGGCCCGTCAACGGCGGGGAAGCGCGAGACCAGCGCTTTGTCTACGTGGCGGAGAACTGCCGAGCCGTGCGGGCCAAGCCTGGGTTTGCCTAGTTGTTCAAAAAAGTGGCTGACGGGGACGGCTGCGCTGACGAGGCCGGCAAACTTTCCGTCGGGACTGCGATAGGAACGACTGAAGCCGATGATCCAGAGCTTCGAGACCTTGCCCATCAACGGTTTGGTAACGAGCATTCTTTGGCCGGGGGCGGCCTGTTGCTCGCCGAAAAAAGGGCGGTCGGCATAACTTTCGGGGGTCGATTTGTTCACCCCCTTGCCCCATAGCACCCTTCCCTCGCTGTCGCTGGCCCTGAATCCATCGACTTCCGGCAGGCGGTCCTTTTGGGCTGCAAGTATGCGGTTGACCGTATCGTCATCCAGGCCGCCGTGCGTCATCTGGTGTTCAAGCGCGTCGACAATGCTGAGCAGGGCCAGATCAATCCGGCGCCCCGAGTCGCCAATGTTCTGGGCGAGCAGCGCCGCCAGATTGGATGTCGTGTTGCGTACCTGCTCGACCGTCCGTTCCCGGCTGTAGATCAGGCTCTGGATGCCAATCAGGATAATGACCAGATTGATCAGAAACACCCCGGCCACCAGCCAGATCATGAACTTTCTGGTGGGTGCCGATAGCGAAGTGTTGTCGGGCTGGCTGGCTTTCATCGATTCTTGATTGGGGTACTTGCTGACTGTATCGGCCGGATTCATTTCGCCCTGAATATCCGTAGGGGCTTTGGGGGATCGCGACAAGGTGAGTTGCTGACAAAAAACCATGCCATGCCACTGTATTTAAATGCTTTGTGGCAATCAAATGCAGGCTGACATCCTACCCTGATTCGCCGGGATTTGGCGGAAGGCGATCCCCGGTCGTCCACTCTGTCGGTCCAATGGCTGCCACCTGAAGGCAGTTGCCACGGTCAACAGGGAAAAACAGCCAAAAATCAAATCGGTTTCGGTTCGGTAACCCTGATCAAGGCGCATCTTTCTTCCGAACTTTGTGGCAAATCGCAGTCTAAAGAACGCCGAGAGCATTTCCTCCCCCCGGTCCTGTCAGCGCTGCACTCCTTTCAATATTATTGGAGACCCACCATGCCGAAATGGATCAACTTGCTGTTTCTTTCCTTCTTTACCGCTGTTGCCGGCGAAGCATTCTTCTTCACCTTCATCGACCCGAAACTGCTCTACCTGTTCGGTGAGCCGGTGTACTGGAGCCCGATGGTCGTCTACTCACTCGGCTTTTTCATGTTCTGGGCCTTGACCGGCATGACTGCCGCGCTCGTTGCCTTGATGCTGAAACCCGGTGAGGAGGTTAACCGGGAACATCACCATTTGCCTCATTCAGCCCAGAACGGCTAGGGCGTCGGTTCTGCCTGAACCAAACCCCGCATTCAGCGGGGTTGGCTTGGTATATTTCAAGCTGTGATATATGGATGGAAAATAGATTCCCGTGGTTCTGGCGAGAATGCGTCAAAAGGAACAGCCGGATCTCGGGTGACGAGCGACGTCGTTAAGAAAAGAACTTAATAGCGAAAGCACCCAGCCGCTTGAGCATCACGAGTATTCCCGTTGAGTGCATACATGTTGCAAAGCTGTCGCTTGGGGGCATCTGCCACAGCTTTAGCTTCCCTTGCCTGCCTGTCTTTTTCGTATTGCTCTTGCCGCCACCGTTGTTCTTGAAGCTGAGCTTCTTGACGCTGACGTTGCATTTCGAGTTGCTGAGCACCCGCATTTGCTCTGTACTCTAGCTCGGCTTTGCGGCGCTCAGCCTCTCGAGACGCGATGTCGTACGATTTGTCTATGAGTTTGTCCTGATTCTGAACGGAACCCTGAATCAGCGTTCGCTCGCTTTCCGCGCGATATGCATCGTTGCGGAAAGAGCCAATTTCTCGTTCTGCCTGAATTTCAACCTGTTTTGCTTGTGTTTTCAGTTCGCCTCGTTGCCCGATAAATTTATAGGCGCCAAATACAGCAGCGGAAAGCCCAATGGCCATCAAAATCCTTGCCGTTTTGGAATCGCCCCACCAGCTTAGAAAAGTGTTGTCTGTTTCGTAAGCGAGAGGATGTGTCGCGTATGTTGGAACAGGCGTTCCCGCTAGCAACGCGTCATAGGCAGAGCGTTTTTCCGGGGAGGAGAGAACAGAATTGGCCTCTTCCAGAAATAACAACTGATTGCGTGCTTCCTGATTGCCTTCACTAGCCTGTTGGACCAGCGCTGGCTTTAAGTGTTCGTAAGCTGCCTTGATGATGTCGAGCGATGCCTTTGGGCTAACTTGCAGGACATCATAATGTGAAATTTTCATAATTCCCCCTGTGCCGGCATGATACCGATGTCCTTTTTGTTGCTCAACTTTACCTAGGCGTGACCGTGAAATTTGACACGAGCCAAGGGGGAGAGGCTATTTCAGATCCTGTTCAGGAACAAAAAGAGAGGCCTCTCAAGCTGAACCGAGACTTTTCCTCCCGGAAAAAAAGCCGCCCGCAGGCGGCTTTCACGGTCAACCGGAAATTTTGGCTTATTTCACAATCTGGTTCAGTTCGCCCTTGGCGTAACGCTCGGCCATCTTTTCCAGCGGGATGACCTTGATCTGGCTGGCGCGGCCGGCGCAGCCGAAGGCTTCGAAGCGGGCGAGGCAGATTTTCTTGGCGGCTTCGCGGGCCGGCTTGAGGTAGTCGCGCGGGTCAAACTTGGACGGGTTTTCAAACAGGTAGCGGCGGATGGCGCCGGTCATGGCGAGGCGGATGTCGGTGTCGATATTGACCTTGCGCACGCCGTGGGCGATGCCCTTGACGATTTCTTCGACCGGCACGCCGTAGGTTTCCTTCATGTCGCCGCCGAACTCGCGGATCTCGGCGAGCAGTTCCTGCGGCACGCTGGACGAGCCGTGCATGACCAGGTGGGTGTTGGGGATGCGGGCGTGGATTTCCTTGATGCGGTCGATGGCCAGGATGTCGCCCGTCGGCTTCTTGGTGAATTTGTAGGCGCCGTGGCTGGTGCCGATGGCGATGGCCAGTGCGTCGCAGTTGGTCTGCTTGACGAAATCGGCGGCCTGGTCGACGTCGGTGAGCAGTTGTTCGCGCGTCATGTGGCCGTCGGCGCCGTGGCCGTCTTCCTTGTCGCCCTTCATGGTTTCGAGCGAGCCGAGGACGCCGAGTTCGGCTTCAACCGAGACGCCGATGGCGTGCGACAGCTTGACCACTTCCTTGGAGACGGCGACGTTGTATTCGTAGGAGGCGACGGTCTTGCCGTCGGCTTCGAGCGAGCCGTCCATCATCACCGAGGTGAAGCCGGAGCGGATGGCGCCCATGCAGACGGCCGGGCTTTGCCCGTGGTCCTGGTGCATGACGATGGGTAGGTGCGGGTAGGCTTCAAGGGCGGCCAGGATCTGGTGGCGCAGGAAGGGTTCGCCGGCGTATTTGCGGGCGCCGGCCGAGGCCTGCATGATGACCGGGGCGTCGATCTGGCTGGCTGCTTCGCAGATGGCCCAGACCTGCTCCATGTTGTTGACGTTGAAGGCGGGCAGACCGTAGCCGTTTTCGGCGGCGTGGTCGAGCAATTGGCGCATGGAGACGAGCGGCATGGGAACTCCTGTTCGATTTCGTGTTTAGTTGATCTGAGTATTTTAAAGGATTTGATGTTCGCCAACGCGGACGATCTTGAGTGTGTTGGTGCCGCCGGTGGTGCCGATGGGCTCGCCGATGGTCAGGGCGATGAGGTCGCCTTTCTCTACGACACCGCGATCGATCAGGAGTTGCTCGGCTTCGGCCAATAGCAGGTCGCGGTCGGTGTGCTGCTGCTTCATCGGCAGCGGGCTGACGCCGCGGTAGAGGACCATGCGGCCGACCGATTCGGCGTCCGGGGTCAGCGCGTAAATCGGCACGCCGCAGTTCAGGCGACTCATCCACAAGGCGGTGGAGCCGGACTGGGTGAGGGCGGCGATGGCCTTGACCTTGAGGTGGTGCGCCGTCCAGATCGCAGCCATGGCAATCGACTGGTCGATGCGCGTGAACACGCGGTCGAGGAATTCACGGTCGAGGGTGACTTCGGCCGAACGTTCGGCTTCGACGCAGATACGCGCCATCGATTCGACGACTTCGACCGGGTATTGGCCGGCCGCCGTTTCGGCCGACAGCATCACCGCATCGGTACCGTCGAGCACGGCGTTGGCGACATCGGACACTTCAGCCCGGGTCGGCACCGGCGAGGTGATCATCGATTCCATCATCTGCGTCGCGGTGATGGTCAGCTTGTTCATGTCGCGCGCCATGCGGATCATTTTTTTCTGCAGGGCGGGGACTGTCGCATCGCCGACTTCGACGGCCAGGTCGCCACGGGCAACCATGATGCCGTCCGAGGCGTCGAGGATTTCGGCCAGATTGGTAATGGCTTCGACGCGCTCGATCTTGGCGATGAGCACGGCGTTGCTGCCGGCAGCCCGCAACAACTGGCGCGCCATGTACATGTCGGCGGCGCTTTTCGGGAAGGAGACGGCAACGAAATCGACACCGATCTGCGCCGCTGTCTTGATGTCGTCCATGTCCTTGGCGGTCAGCGCCGGCGCGGTCAGGCCGCCGCCTTGGCGATTGATGCCCTTGTTGTTCGACAACTCGCCGCCGACCAGCACGCGGGTATGGATTTCCTGGCCGCGGACGCCGGTGACTTCAAGTTTGAGCCGACCGTCGTCGAGCAGCAGAATGTCGCCGAGCACGACGTCCTTGGGCAAATCCTTGTAATCGAGGCCGACGCGCTCCTGATTGCCGAGCTTGCATTGCGCGTCGAGGATGAAGGCTGCGCCGACGACGAGGACGATCTTGTTGTTCTCGAACTTGCCGACGCGAATCTTCGGCCCCTGCAGGTCGCCGAGAATCCCGATGGTCCGGCCGTACTTGGCGGCGGCAGCACGAATGCCGTCGGCGCGCGCCTTGTGGTCTTCGGCCGTGCCGTGCGAAAAATTCATCCGGACGACGTCGATACCGGCCTGGACCATGCGCTCCAGCACCTCGGTCGAGGAGGAGGCGGGGCCCAGCGTGGCAACGATCTTGGTGTGACGTGACATGTCTTCTCCATCCCTTTTGTTATTTGAATTTTGGCGTTTATTTCCGGTTGACCGTAGCAATGCTACGGTCAACACCTTGCAGCATTATTTCGCGGCGCGTTCTTCCAGAACCTGAATCGCCGGCAGCGTCTTGCCTTCGAGAAATTCGAGGAAGGCGCCGCCGCCGGTCGAGATGTAGCCGACATCGTCATGGATATGGAACTTGGCGATGGCGGCCAGCGTGTCGCCGCCGCCGGCGATCGAGAAAGCCTCGGAGTGGGCGATGGCCGAGGCCATCATCTTGGTGCCGCCGGCGAATTGCGGCAGTTCGAAGACGCCAACCGGGCCGTTCCAGACGATGGTGCCGGCGTTGGCGATGATCTGTGAAAGCTTGGCGGCAGTCTTCGGGCCAACGTCGAGAATGCGGTCGTGCGCAGCAACGTCATCGACCGAGATCTTGTTGGCGCGGGCCAGGGCAGAGACTTCGTCGGCGACGACGACATCGGTCGGCAAGGGCACTTCGGCGCCGCGTTCCTTCATGATGTCCATGATGGCGTGGGCTTCCTTGACCAGATCGGCTTCGGCCAGCGAGTCGCCGATGCGCTTGCCGGAGGCGAGCAGGAAAGTGTTGGCGATGCCGCCGCCGACGATCAGCTGATCGACCTTGCTGGCCAGCGATTTGAGTATGGTCAGCTTGGAGGAAACCTTGGAGCCGCCGACGATGGCGACGAGCGGACGTTTCGGGTTGGTCAGGGCCTTGGTCAGAGCGTCGATTTCGGCGCCCATCAGGATGCCGGCGCAGGCCACCGGGGCGTACTTGGCGATGCCGTGGGTGGTCGCTTCGGCGCGGTGGGCGGTGCCGAAGGCGTCGTTGACGTAGACGTCGCAGAGCTTGGCCATCTTTTGCGCCAGCTCGTCGTTGTTCTTCTTCTCACCCTTGTTGACGCGGCAGTTTTCGAGCAGGACGACTTCGCCCGGCTTGACTTCAAAACCGCCATCAACCCAGTCCTGGATCAGGCGAACTGACGTGTGCAGCATCTGGCCGAGGCGCACGGCAACCGGCATCAGGCTGTCTTCGTGGGTCAGCTCGCCTTCGGTCGGACGGCCGAGGTGGGAGGTGACCATGACGGCAGCGCCCTTGTCCAGGCAATACTTGATCGACGGCAGCGAGGCGCGAATGCGGGTGTCCTCGGTGATGTTGCCGGCTTCGTCCTGTGGCACGTTCAAGTCGGCGCGGATGAAGACGCGCTTGCCGGCTACATCGAGGTCGGTGAGTTTGATGACGTTCATGGAGATCTCCTGATTTGGCTTAAGTAATGGATTCTTGCGTCCAGTGTTGTGACCAGTAGTCGGCCACTTCGAGCATGCGATTGGCGAAGCCCCATTCATTGTCGAACCAGACGAAGAGGTTCACCAGATGTGTCCCGGCGGTCCGTGTCTGGCTGCCGTCGACAATGGCCGAATGGGGGTCGTGATTGAAATCGATCGAGGCATGTGCTGCCTCGGAATAGGCGACCAGCTTTTTGAGCGGGCCGCGCGCCGCATCGGCGAGCAGGGCGTTGATGCTGTGCGCCGAAACCGGGCGCTGGGTGCTGATCGTCAGGTCGATGGCCGAGACATTGAGGGTCGGTACGCGGATCGCCTTGGCCTGCACCTTGCCGGTCAACTGTGGCAACAGACGCTCGATGCCGCGGGCCAGCCCGGTCGACACCGGGATGATCGACTGCATGGCCGAACGTGTCCGGCGCAGGTCGTCATGGTGATAGCCATCGATCAGCGGCTGGTCGTTCATGACCGAATGCAGCGTGGTGAGCAAGGCCTGGTCGACGCCGACTTCGCGGTCGAGCAGGTCGAGGATCGGAACGATGGCGTTGGTCGTGCACGAGGCGGCCGAGACGAGACGTTCTGCCCCGGTCAGCGTGTGCTGGTTGATGCCGGCGACGATGGTTGCATCGACATCCTCAGCGCTGGCGCCGGGGTGCGAAAGGAGCAGGCGCGGGCAGCCGGCGCTTATGAATTCGGCCAATTTTTCCCGTTGACCGTAGAAACCGGAACATTCGACCACGAGCTCGATGTCGCGCCAGTCGACGGCCTCCGGCGTACGGGCGTGGCTGATGCGGATGGGCCGGCCGTCGATCAGCAGTTGGCCATCGGCAACGTCGACGCTGCCGGGAAAGCGGCCATGCGTCGAGTCGAAACGCGTCAGGTAGGCCATGCTCTCCAGATTGGCCGGCTCATTGATGGCGACCACCTGGAGATCGTGGGCGACGCTGGATTCCTGAAGCGCGCGCAGAAAGCAGCGACCGATACGGCCATAACCGTTGATGGCAAGACGCAGTGGCATGAAGTGTCGGTCGCGGTCCGTGAAAGTTTATTTCGGCAGTTCGCCGGTGGCGTTGGCGTCGTACTCGATGTAGACCAGGCCGAGAATTTTCTGCATGCCGCAGCGGCCCCAGAAACCACCGTCGGCCCCGTAAAAATCGAGCTTGCCCATGCCCTTGAAGAAGGCTTCGGTGCGCGCCCGGTCATCACCGAAGTAGAACGGAATGCGATGCTTGCCGGTACAGAAATCATGCTGGTTGGTCGGCTTGCCGACAATGGCGATGACTTCTTCGTAGCTCATGCCGATCTTCAGCTTGCCGAACGGCGAGTCGGCCGGCGGATTGCCGACGATCACCGCTTCAGCGGCCTCTTCTTTCTTGGCCGGTTCATCGGCCGCAAAGGCAGTCGTGGTCAAGAACAGCGCGGCGATGGCGGCCAGGAAGGTAATACGGTGCGTATGGTGCATCTTGATTCCTCCAGAGGTCTTGCGGTCGGGGGTGAAGCAAAAGGGGCCTTGCGGCCCCTTTTCTGAAACAAACAGCTTACTTGGCGGCCATCCAGGCGCGGGCGGCGTCGAGCATGCGGCAGGAGTAACCCCACTCGTTGTCGTACCAGGCCAGCACCTTGACCAGCGTGCTGCCGTCTTCGCCCTGAATGACGCGGGTCTGCGTCGCATCGAAGGTCGAAGAAACGGTGGTGTGGTTGAAGTCGGAGGAGACCAGCGGCTCGTTATTGACGTCCATCACACCCTTGAGCGGGCCGTTGGCGGCGGCGGTCATCAAGGCGTTGATTTCTTCCTTGGTGGTGTTGCGGCCGGCGGTGAAGGTCAGGTCGACCAGCGAAACGTTGATGGTCGGTACGCGCAGGGCGAAACCATCGACCTTGCCCTTGAGTTCCGGCAGCACCAGGCCGACGGCCTTGGCGGCGCCGGTCTTGGTCGGGATGATGTTGGCGGCAGCGGCGCGGGCGCGGCGCAGGTCCTTGTGGCGGACGTCGACGGTGACCTGGTCGTTGGTGTAGGCGTGGATGGTGGTCATCAGGCCCTGCTTGATGCCAATGCTGTCGGACAGGATCTTGGCGACCGGGGCCAGGCAGTTGGTCGTGCACGAAGCGTTGGAAACAACGGTCATGTCGGACTTGAACAGGCCTTCATTGACGCCATAGACGATGGTTGCATCGACGTCGTCACCACCCGGGGCGGAGATCAGCACGCGCTTGGCGCCCTGTTCGAGCAGCGGCTGGGCCTTGGCCTTGGAGGTGTAGGCACCGGTGCATTCGAGAACGATATCAACGCCGTGGTCGGCCCAGTTGATGTCCTTCGGGTTCTTGGTCGAGTAGAAGGCGATCTTCTTGCCATCGATGATGATGCAGTTTTCACCTTCGGTTTCGACGGAGGTGCGGAAACGGCCATGTGTGGTGTCGTACTTGAGCAGGTGCGAGTTGGTCGCCAGATCGCCAGCAGCATTGATGGCGACGACGTCGAATTCATTTTGCAGACCCTGCTCGTAAATGGCGCGCAGTGTGCAGCGACCGATACGACCAAAACCGTTGATTGCAACCTTGATAGCCATGAAACTAACTCCCCTTTTTAAAAATCAGGACAACAGCGCCTTGGCCGTCTTGACGACGTTGGCGACGGTGAAACCGAACATGTCGAACAACTGGCCGGCCGGAGCGGACTCGCCGAAGCGGTCGATGCCGATCACGGCGCCATGCAGGCCGACGTACTTGCGCCAGAAGTCCGGGTGAGCGGCTTCGATGGCGATGCGTTTCTTGCAGCCGCCGAGAACGGAGGCTTTGTATTCGGCGCTCTGGCGGTCGAAAACGTTGGTGCAGGGCATCGAGACGACGCGCGTCTTGATACCTTCGTTGGCCAGTGCGGCCTGAGCGTCGAGCGCCAGCTTGATTTCGGAACCGGTGGCAATCAGCGTGAGCAGCGCTTCGCCATCGGCTTCGGACAGCACGTAACCGCCCTTGGCGATGTCAGCGTCGGCAACCTTTTGCGTCACGGTTGGTAGATTCTGGCGCGACAGGGCGAGGATGCTCGGGCCGTCCTTGCGCTCGACCGACGCGGTCCAGGCAATGGCGGTTTCGGTCGCATCGGCCGGACGCCAGACATCCAGATTCGGGATGATTCGCATCGACGGGATGTGTTCGACCGGCTGGTGTGTCGGGCCATCTTCGCCAAGGCCGATGGAGTCATGGGTATAAACCATGATCTGGCGCTGCTTCATGAGCGCCGCCATGCGGATGGCGTTGCGGGCGTAATCCGAGAAGACCAGGAACGTCGCCGTGTAAGGCACCAGACCGCCGTGCAGGGCGAGGCCGTTGGCGATGGCCGTCATGCCGAATTCACGGACGCCGTAGTAGCAGTAGTTGCCGCCTTCGGTGCGGGTGACGCCCTTGCTGCCCTTGACGAAGGTCAGGTTGGAACCGGCCAGGTCGGCCGAGCCGCCGAAGATTTCCGGCACGGCCGGGACCAGCGCGGCGATGGCGTTCTGCGAAGCCTTGCGGGTGGCGATATTCTCGGCCTTGTCGCGGCAGGTGGCGAGGTAGTCCGCCTTGGTCGCTTCCCAGTTGGCGGGCAGTTCGCCCTTGATGACGCGCCGTTCGAACTCGGCGGCTTCGGCCGGGAAGGCGGCCTGGTAGGCCTTGAAGCGGTTGCTCCAGTTTTCTTCGAAGATGGCGCCACGCGGCTTGCCATTCCAGGCAGCGTAGATGTCATCCGGAATCTCGAAAACCGGGTGATTCCAGCCGATATAGGCGCGGGCCGCGGCAATTTCATCCTTGCCGAGCGGCGCCCCATGGCAGTCGTGCGATCCCTGTTTGTTGGGCGAACCGGCGCCGATGGTCGTCTTGCAGCAGATCAGGCTCGGCTTGTCGGTGACCGCCTTGGCGGCGAGCAGGGCGCGCTCGATGGCATCGGAGTCATGGCCATTAACATCGGCGATGACATGCCAGCCATAGGCTTCGAAACGCTTCGGGGTGTCATCGGTAAACCATCCTTCGACGTGGCCGTCGATCGAGATGCCATTGTCGTCCCAGAAGGCGATCAGCTTGCCGAGGCCGAGAGTGCCGGCCAGCGAGCAGGCTTCGTGCGAAACGCCTTCCATCAGGCAGCCATCGCCGAGGAAGGTGTAGGTGTGGTGATTGACGATTTCGTGGCCGGGCTTGTTGAACTCGGCTGCCAGCACCTTTTCGGCCAGCGCGAAGCCGACGGCATTGGTGATGCCTTGGCCGAGCGGGCCGGTGGTCGTTTCGATGCCGGCGGTGTAGCCAAACTCGGGGTGGCCCGGAGTCTTGGCGTGCAGTTGGCGGAAATTCTTGAGGTCGTCAATCGACAGATCGTAGCCGGTCAAATGCAGCAGCGCATAAAGCAGCATCGACCCGTGGCCATTCGACAGCACGAAGCGGTCGCGGTCGGGCCAGTGCGGGTTGCTCGGGTTGTGACGCAGGTGGCGACGCCAGAGAACTTCGGCGATTTCCGCCATGCCCATCGGGGCGCCCGGATGGCCGGAATTGGCCTGCTGGACTGCGTCCATGGCCAAGGCGCGGATAGCGCCGGTCAAGGGAGAAAACTTGGGGAGATTGCTGACGCTCATGATCCGGAAATCCAGCCTGCTTAAAAGCTGAAATTATCCGGGAAAACCCTCTTTTTGGGTAGGGCAGAAGGCCAATAAGGCAGGCTTTTGGGCCTGCCTTTGATCAGTATTACTGAATCTTGGGATCAAAATTAATCATCATCAGGATGCCCTGGCCGCCACCAAAGCTGCCACCGGTATAGGCAACGCTACCCTGGCTGGCATAGACCGCTTCGTAGCGATGGCTGTCTCCGCCAAAGTAGAAAGGAATCCAGGCTTTGGCCGTGACGTAGGCGCGAATGTTCGAGGTCACGCCCAGGATGCGCTCGACTTCGGACTGATGCATGCCAATCTGCAACTTTGCCCACTTGCTGCCTGGGGGAATGCTGCCGTAAATCTCACCGTCGAAAGTGCCGTCCTTTGATTTCACGACGCAAGGGTTGCAGGCCTTGCCCGTGGTGCTGCTGGCGACCGGTGTGGCAGCCGGCTCCGGCTTTGTTGGTTCGGCTGCCTTGGGGCTTGCCGTGGTCTTTGGCTTGGCCGGCTCGCAATCGACCGGTGGTGCTTCGGCTTGCTTGGTGTTCTTCTTGGCCGTCTTCTTGGTGCTCTTTTTCTTGGTCGCCGGCTCCGGCGCACATTCCGGCTTGGCGGCGACCGGGGCGGGCGCTGGTGCCGCTGCAGCCTGAGGCGGGGGCGCCGCCTCTTCCGGTTTGGACTCGTTGCTCTTGCAGCCGGCCAGAATGGTGCCAACCACCAAGAGTAGTGCAACGCTCAGTTTATTCATCGCTTTGTCCTGTGACTGTGTCGAATGGGTGAATGTAGCAGGTCAGCCGCAGTGATAGCCAGTGACGCGGTCGACTTCGTTTTTCGACCCGAGGATGACCGGCACGCGTTGATGCAGTTTTTCCGGCTGGATGTCGAGAATGCGCTGGCGGCCGGTGGTCGCGGCGCCGCCGGCCTGCTCGATCAGCATGGCCATCGGGTTGGCTTCGTACATCAGGCGCAGCTTGCCGCCCTGGCCCTTGAGTTTGCTGTCCACCGGGTACATGAAGATGCCGCCGCGCGTCATGATGCGATGCACATCGGCGACCATCGAGGCGACCCAGCGCATGTTGTAATCCTTGCCGAGCGGTCCTTCCTTGCCGGCCTGCATTTCGCTGACGTAGCGCTGGACCGGGGCTTCCCAGAAACGCTGATTGGCCATGTTGATGGCAAATTCCTTGGTGTCGGCGGGAATCTGCACATTTTCCTGGGTCAGGATGAACTGACCCAGCTCGCGGTCGAGGGTGAACACGACGACGCCGTCGCCGACGGTCAGGACGAGCAACGTGGTCGGTCCGTAAACCGCGTAGCCTGCGGCAACCTGTGCTGTTCCCGGCTGCAGGAAGGCGGCTTCGGCCGCTTCGGAGGTCGACAGGTCGGCGCCTTCGGGGCATTTGAGGACCGAGAAAATGGTGCCGATCGAGACATTGACGTCGATATTCGAAGACCCGTCGAGCGGGTCGAAGGTCAGCAGGTATTCGCCTTGCGGATAGCGGTTGGGGACCAGATGCGGCAGGTCCATTTCTTCGGATGCCATGGCGGCGAGGTGGCCGCCCCATTCGTTGGCGTCGAGAAGGATGTCGTTGGACAGGACGTCGAGCTTTTTCTGGGCTTCGCCCTGCACGTTGTCACTGCCGGCTTCGCCGAGTACGCCGCCGAGGCCGCCCTTGCCGATTGCAACGGAAATGACGTGACAGGCCCGCGAGACGATTTCGATCAGGAACTTGAGGTCGCCGGTAATGACGCCCTTGTTGCGTTGCTCTTCGGTGAGATAACGTGCCAGCGTGCGCTGTGCCATGAGAACCCCTGCTTCAATGACAAAAGCGCAATTTTACTCTGCCGGACACCTGGCGTGCAGGAAGGTAAAGGCCGCGGCACCATACAAGGGCTTGCTCAGCAGGAAACCCTGGACCTCGTCGCAGCCGTTGGTGCGCAGCAGTTCAAGCTGATCCTCGGTTTCAACGCCTTCGGCAATGACCTTCAGGCCGAGCGAATGAGCCAGGGCGATGGTGCCGAAAGCGATGGCGCGGTCGTTGAGGTCGGTTTCGATGTCGGCCACGAAGGATCGGTCGATTTTCAGATGGTCGATCGGGAAAAGCTTGAGGTAGGCCAGCGAGGAGTAGCCAGTGCCGAAGTCGTCGATGGCCAGCGTTACACCCATACGGCCGAGGCGTTCGAGAATCAGGATGGCTTCCTGCGGGTTTTCCATCACCGAGCTCTCGGTGATTTCGAGTTCGAGAAGTTCGGCCGGCAGACCGGACAAGGTCAGCGCATTGGCGACGGTTTCGCAGAAATCGCGACGGCGCAATTGGCGGGCCGAGACGTTGACAGCGATGCGCAGGGGCTTCAACCCAGCGTCAATCCAGCGTTTCATTTCGCGGCAGGCCGTGGCCAGTACCCATTCACCGATCTCGACGATGATGCCGGTTTCTTCGGCGACCGGGATGAAGCGGGCCGGCGAAATCATGCCTTCGGTCGGATGGTGCCAGCGAAGCAGCGCTTCGACGCCGGTCGGTGCGGTGTCGGCAGCGTGGAACTGTGGCTGGAAGCAAAGTACCAGTTCGTTGCGGGCGATGGCATGACGCAGCTTGTGTTCAATGTTCAGGCGTTCCGAGGTGATCAGGTTCATCTCGGTGGCGAAGAACTGGAAGTTGTTTCGGCCTGCCGCCTTGGCGTGGTACATCGCCGTGTCGGCATTCTTCAGGATGGTGTCGCCATCCGGACCGTCGTCGGGAAAGACGCTGATGCCGATCGACGGACTGGTATGCAGTTCGTGTCCGTTGGCCTCGATGGCTGACGACAAGGCGCCGATGGCCTTGCCGGCAACGACGGCAGCATCTGCGGCAGAGGAGATGCCGGGCAGGATGATGACGAATTCGTCACCGCCGAGGCGGGCTACGAAATCGGTTTCGCGGACGACGCTGGACAGGCGGCAAGCCACCTCGCGCAACAGTTCGTCGCCAATCTGGTGACCGAGGGTGTCGTTGATGATCTTGAAACGATCGAGATCGAGAAACATCATGGCGATCTTCCAGCCATGGCGTCGGGCTTCCGGTAGCAACTGCGCGAGCCGCATGAGCAGGGCCATGCGGTTGGGCAGGCCGGTCAGCGCGTCATGCTGGGCGATGTGCCGCATACGCTCCTCGGACTGCTTGCGCTCCGTGATGTCGGCCAGAATCCAGACGTAGTGCGCCGGCAAGCCGCTTTGCGGGTCATCGACACGGTTGACCCGGGTGCCGGCCGGGAAGCTGTCGCCATTTTTTCGGGTGACTTCCAGTTCGCCCTGCCAGGATGCGCGCAAGACCAGATCCCGTTCGAATGCATCCGGCGACTGACCGTCGTCCAGCGTGATCAGCCCGTAGACGGTCTGCCCGATCAGCTCGAAGGTTTCGTAGCCGGTCATCTGGGTGGTTGCCGGATTGATCGACAAAATGCGGTGCGCTTCATCGGTAAAAATGATGCCGGCCGGCGTGTGGGTATAGACCTTTTGCGCCAGTTGCTCGCGTTCGGCGCTGGCTCGCTGGTCGGAAATGTCGGTGTAGGTGGTGATGAATCCGGCGGACTCTTCGCCGATAAGCAGCGGCTCGTTCTGGATCAGATAGGAGCGCCCGTTGGGGCGCGTTTCTTCGAGGCGGTCAGCTTCGAACTTGCCGATCCGCGCCGTGATGCGTTTGACCAGTTCTTCGCTATCGCCTTGTCCGTAGTCGCCGCGCGCTACCGGGATGCGGATTACATCGGAAAAATGGATACCTTCGTGGACGGCATCGAGTGGCAGATCGAGGGCCTCGATGAATCCCCGGTTCCAGACACGCAGGCGCAATTGCTCGTCGAATACGCTGATGCCTTGCGGCATGCTCGATACGACAGACTGCAGATAGGCCAATTGACGTCGCATGTCGACGGAGGTTGGCGAGGAAGCGTCCGGTAAATTCAACGAAAGAGGTGGGCTGGAAAACGATGGCGAATCATAGCCCAGGCTTCATTGGATGAACATTGATGCAGGTGAATTTTCCATTTTGACGATCGATTGCTATATTTGCCATTTAATCGAGCAGCCAATTGACGCGATCTGCTCGCGCGGCCCGTCGCCACTGCGGGCGACTTCGCACATCGCTTCATAGAGTTCACGCCGCGCCTCGGCAGGCGCGGGGTTTCTGCCGGAGGCGTCGAGACGGCCGCGGTATTGCAGTTCGAGCTTGGCGTTGTAACCGAAGAAGTCCGGGGTGCACACGGCGCCATAGGCCCGGGCGACAGCCTGGGTTTCGTCGTAGAGGTAGGGAAACGGAAAGGCCAGTTCGGTTGCCCAGCTTGCCATCGATTTTGGCGAATCTTCCGGGTAGACCGTGACATCGTTGCTCATGATGGCCACACAGCCGATGCCGTGCCCGGCCAGATCGTGGCAATCGCGGATCAGGCGGTCAATGATCGCCTTGACGTAGGGGCAGTGGTTGCAGATAAACATTACCAACAGCCCGTTCGGACCGCGACAGCTGGCTAGCGTGTGGCGCTTGCCATCGATGCCCGGCAGATCGAAGTCGACAGCCGGTCGGCCAAAATCACAGACTGGCGGGTTCAAAGCGACCATGTTTTTCCACTCCAAAACGCATTTCGACCATAATAGCACCGATGAATTCACCCCGTTTTTACTGCCGAGAAGCCCTTTCGCCGGGGGCTCACGTTGAATTGCCGGAGCCCGTGGCACGTCACGCGGTGAGAGTGTTGCGCCTGCCGCCCGGGGCGTCGATGACTCTCTTCGATGGTCGTGGTGGCGAATATCCGGCGCATATCGAACGCATCGAGCGCGACCGGGTGATGGCCGTGCTGGGGGCTTGGGTTGAAGTCGAGCGAGAATCGCCGCTGGCCATTACCCTGGTTCAGGCTCTGCAAGCTGGCGACAAGATGGATTTCACCATTCAGAAAGCGGTCGAGCTGGGCGTTCGCCACATCGTGCCGGTCGAGAGTCGGCGCAGTGTCTTGCGTCTGGCCGGCGAACGGGCCGGCAAGCGGGTGGCGCACTGGCAAGGGGTGGTTGCATCGGCTTGTGAGCAATGTGGTCGTAATCAGGTGCCCGTGGTGGCGCCGCTCGAGAGGCTGGAAAACTGGCTGGCCAGGCCGGCGCATGGCGCCATGCGCCTGATGCTGGCGCCGGATGCCGAACAGACGCTGGCCTCGATCCGGCCGGTCGGCGAGGTTCAGCTGCTGATCGGGTCCGAAGGGGGGCTTGATCCGCAAGAAATGATCGCCGCGCAGTCGGCCGGCTTTCAGGCGGTACGCATGGGGCCGCGCATCCTGCGCACGGAAACGGCAGGCCTGGCTGCGCTGGCAGCGATGCAGGTGCTTTGGGGTGACTTCAGGGGGGAGTAGGCAATGTTTGAATCGGCAGAGCTCGGCCACAAGATCGACAAGGAAACATTCAAAAAGGAAGTGCCGAAGCTGCGCGCTGCCTTGCTTGACGCGCAGTACGACATGCTGGAAAAAAAGGAGTTTCCGGTCGTCATCCTGATCAGCGGGGTTGACGGCAGCGGCAAGGGGGAAACGATCAACCTGCTTTATTCCTGGATGGACCCGCGTCATATTTCGACGCTGGCTTTCTCGGCGCCTTCCGATGAAGAGCGCGCCCGTCCCTACATGTGGCGCTACTGGCGGGCCCTGCCGCCCAAAGGCAAGGTCGGCATCTTTGCCGGATCGTGGTATTCGCAGCCGATTACCGATCGTATCAATGGGGATATGCGTCGTTCCGAGTTGGACGAGCGGCTCGATGACATCAATCGCTTCGAGGCCATGCTGGTCAACGAAGGCGCGCTGGTTCTGAAATTCTGGTTCCATCTTTCCAAGGATGGCCAGAAGACACGGCTCAAGGCTTTGGAAAAGAATCCGAACACGGCCTGGCGCGTCACGAAGGAAAGCTACGATCGCCTGAAAACCTACAGCAGGCTCCAGGAAGTGGCTGGCCACGTGCTGCGCGTCAGCAATACCGCCCATGCCCCATGGATCATCGTTGAAGGCACCGATGACGAATATCGTTCGCTGACCGTCGGCCGCATCGTGCTTGATGCGATGAAGCGTCGACTGCTGCAGGAAGGCCGACAGCAGGTGCCGGTGGCGCCGCCGATCGTCCATGCCATCGACCAGAAGAACGTGCTCAGCGAGCTGGATCTCAAACAGAAGCTGGCCAAGAAGGATTACGAGAGCCAGTTGGCCAAGTATCAGTCGCGTCTTTCTGAATTGGTGCGTGACCCGCGCTTTGTTGGCAAGCGTTCGCTGGTGGTGGTTTTCGAAGGGTCGGATGCGGCCGGCAAGGGGGGCGCCATTCGTCGCATCGGCGCCGCGATGGATGCACGGCAGTACCAGATCGTGCCGATTGCCGCGCCGACAGAGGAGGAGCGCGCGCAGCCTTATCTCTGGCGCTTCTGGCGGCACCTGCCGAGGACCGGGCGGGCGGCCATTTTCGACCGTTCGTGGTATGGCCGCGTGCTGGTCGAGCGGGTCGAGAGCTTTTGCACCGAGGCCGACTGGCTGCGCGCCTACGCCGAGATCAACGATTTCGAGCACCAGATGGTCGATTCCGGCGCCATCGTCGTCAAGTTCTGGCTGCAGATCAGTGCTGACGAGCAGTTGCGCCGTTTCAAAGAGCGCCAGGACACCGAGTTCAAGCGCTTCAAGATCACCGACGAGGACTGGCGCAACCGCGAGAAATGGAACGACTATGTGTCCGCCGTTTGCGACATGGTCGACCGCACGTCAACCGGGCTGGCGCCTTGGACGTTGGTTGAGGCCAACGACAAGAACTTCGCCCGGGTTAAAGTGTTGAAAACCTTGTGCGAGCGCCTTGAAACGGCACTCAAAGACGACGACGGAAAATATTCGGAAAAATGAGCGATACCCCTTACGACGAGCACTTCGTCTCCTGGTTCAGGGCCGTCACGCCCTACATCAACGCCTTTCGCGGCAAGACTTTCGTCATTGCCTTCGGTGGCAAGGCGGTGGCGAGCGAGTTCGCCAAGACGCTGGCTTACGACGTCAATCTGCTGGTCAGCCTGGGTATCCGCCTGGTGCTGGTGCACGGGGCGCGACCGCAGATCGAGGAAGAGCTGCGCGAGAAGAACCTGGAGTCGGTTTATCACCGTGGCTACCGGGTGACCGACGCCGAGGCGCTCGATTGCGTGCTCGATGCGGTGGGTAGCGTTTATCTCGAAATCGAGGCCATGCTGTCGCAGGGCTTGCCGAATACGCCGATGGCCAACAGCCGCATCCGGGTGATAGGTGGCAATTTCATCACCGGCCAGCCGATTGGCGTGCTCGACGGTATCGACATGCAGTACGCCGGCAAGGTGCGCAAGGTCGATAGCGAAGGCATCAATGCCCAACTCGGCCTCGGCAACATTGTGCTGCTCAACTGCGAGGGGCCGTCGCCGACCGGCGAGATTTTCAACCTGCAGATGGAAGAAGCGGCTGAAGCGGTGGCTATCGCCATCCGGGCCGACAAGCTGGTGTACCTGACCGACAGCCGGGGCGTCACCGACAAGGAAGGCGAACTTCTCGACGCCATGACGGCCGACGAAGCATCGCAAATGCTGCGCGACGCCGACTGGCTGTCGGCCGATATCAAGCGCTATCTGCCCTGCGCCGTGCGGGCGAGTCGGACCGGCGTCGGCCGCGTGCACCTGATCAGTTTTGAGCAGGATGGCGCCTTGCTGCGCGAGCTATTCACGCACGATGGCGTCGGTACCGTGGTCACCCGCGAATCGCTGGAGAATATCCGTGAAGCCAAGCCGGACGACATCGCGGCGCTGATTGCCCTGATCGAACCGATGGAGCAGGAAGGTATCCTCGTCCATCGGCCACGCGAATTGCTCGAGCGCGAAATCGACCGCTTCTCGATCATGCTGCACGACGGCATCATCGTCGGCTGTGCTGCGCTCTACACCCATTCCGAGGACGAGGCCGAACTGGCCTGCCTGGCAGTCAGCCACGAGCACCGCGAATGGGGTTATGGCGAGCAGTTGATGCTGCGCATCGAGCAGCGTGCCCGCAAGGCTGGCATCAAGCGTCTGTTTGTGCTGACCACGCGTACCGAGCACTGGTTCGTCGAGCGCGGCTTCAAGCTGGGCACGGTCGATGACCTGCCGGCCAACAAGCGCGACATGTACAACTATCAGCGGCGTTCCAAGGTGCTGTTCAAGACTTTATAATTCCCCGCATCAACCCCCACGGAGTTTCACATGGCACGTACCGTCAATTGCATCAAGCTCGGCCGCGAGGCCGAAGGCCTCGATACGCCACCCTACCCGGGTGCGCTCGGCCAGCGTATTTTTGAGAATGTTTCGAAGGAAGCATGGCAGCAGTGGATCAAGATGCAGACCATGCTCATCAACGAGAATCGTCTGAACCTGGTCGATGCCAAGCATCGCAAATACCTGACGGAGCAGCTGGAAAAGCACTTCTTCGGCGAAGGCGCCGACAAGATTCAGGGTTACGTTCCGCCGGCCGCCTGAGCGACCGGATGTTCATGAAAAATCCCGCTGCGGCGGGATTTTTGTTTTTTAGGCGATCTTGCTCAACGCGTAGAAAATCAGCATGCCGCCGCCCATGGCGGTGACGGCCAGGATGGCGCTGGTTCGTTTGAGGCCACTGGCCTGTTCTTCGATGAATTGCTCCAGCCCGTCGAACAGCTCGGGAAAGGCGGCGATGTCGCTATGGTTCTGCTTGTTCATGGGTTCTCCTTGATCAGCCGGTCTTTGGCTTGGCCAACCCCGCAACTATCGCCAGCCAATATTGCAGGGGCATGACGGATTTTTTGTATCTCGGTTGCGGGCAGATGAATGCCACGGTCAACCGGGAAAAACGGCCGAAAATGAAATCAGGCTAGAACTTCCGAACCAGCAAATGTCGTCCATCGATGGCACTGTTGCGCACTTCGCTGAAGCCCAGGTCACGGAAGCGCCGGGTTTTGGCGGCTGAAACGAGAATTCGCCCGGACTTGAAGTTTTCCTCCAGCCATTCAATGCGCGCCTTGATCAGGGCGCGGCCGATGCCTTTGCCGCGGCGTTCCGGGGTGACTGCCGAGAGGTAGAGGATGTGGGTGCTGGACGCCCAGTCGGCAGCCTTGACGCCGCCAACGGCGATGATTTCCCCGGCATCCATGGCGACGAAGAAGCGCCGGTAAAAGGCACTGTCGTCGCCGCGCAGTTCCTTGGCAATGCGCTCGGCGCTGTAGCGTTCGGGGTCGGCAAAGGCGTTGAAGATCAGCGTCACGCTCGCGTCGAGGAGGGCCGGACTGCTGGTGTCCAGCGTGTCGATGCGAATTTTCCCCATCGCTCGGTTCAGGGGGCGAAGGGTTGAACCTGGCGCAAAAGCAGACCGAACTCGGCGGCGCGGCGGGCGGTTTCGCGATTGATTTCGGATTGTTTCTGGCCGAAGGCATCGCGTTCCTGCCGACTGCTTGTGGCCGCCTCGATGCTGCGCAGGCAGCGCCAGCGATAGCCTTGGCGGGTCGGGAAAAGGCGCATCTGGCTCTTGTCGTGATGGACGCGGCAGCAGTAGCAAAAAACGGTTTCAGTCATGACAGCCTCCGTGTGTTGCAGATGACGGGCAGCATGGATCGCCCATGTTTCCGGAAGATGACGGAATTTCGTTGGCGCCATATTTGCTATGTCACAGCTTTGCAACACAGCCTTCCTACACTGGCCGCCGGGTTTACATGGAAAAAAACAATGATCGTTCTGATCGATGATGAAGCTGCGGAGTTGCGGCGGATCATGGCCGAGGGACTTCTTTACCCGGTCTTTCAGCCGATCCTTGATTTTCGGGTGCGGGCCATTCTTGGCTACGAATCGCTGATTCGCGGGCCGGAGAACAGCTTCCTGCATTTTCCCGATCAACTGTTTGCAGCGGCAGCGCGCAACGAGTTGACCCTTGATCTCGAGCATGCCTGCCGCGAAGCCAGCTTGCGCGCCTTTGCCGCGCAGCGCCTGCCCGGGCGGCTGTTTCTCAACGTCACGCCGGGCTGCCTGCTCGATGACCGCCTGATGAACGGTCATACCCGCGAGCTGCTCAACGAACTGGGTATCACGCCGAACCGTATCGTCATCGAGCTCACCGAGAACCAGAAAATCACCGATATGCCGGGCATTCTCGAGGCCTTGCAACACTATCGCGGGCGTGGCTTCCAGTTCGCCATCGACGATCTGGGCGAGGGCTTCGCCAACCTGCGCATGTGGTCGGAATTGCGTCCCGAGTTCGTGAAGATCGACAAGCATTTCATCAACGGCATCGCCAACGACCGGATCAAATTCCATTTCGTGCGCGCCATGCAGGATCTGGCGGAAATCTGCAACGCCTTGCTGGTCGCCGAAGGCATCGAGCGCAGCGAGGATTTCATCTGCCTGCGCGATATGGGGATCGCCTGCGGGCAGGGCTATCTGATCGCCCGGCCGGAGAGTCATCCGATGCGCCTGCTCACCGATCCGATCCTGATGGCCCTCGACAAGCAATCGCTGTCGCTGACGCCGATGACCGGCGGTCCGGGAAAGCTGCCGACAGCGCGCAATCTGGCCAGGCTGATCGAACCGGTGCCGATGAACGCCAGCAACGTAAACGTCATCGCCCGTTTTGAAGCCGATCCGGATCTCGATGTCCTGCCCGTTGTCCAGGGCACCCAGCCGGTCGGCATGATCAACCGGCACAGCATGATCGACCGCTTTGCCCGACCTTTTCGCAAGGAGCTGTTCGGGCGCAAGAGTTGCGATTTGTTCATGGATCATGCGCCGCTCGTCGTCGACCAGTTTGCCACCATCCAGGAGCTGGCGATGATGCTCTCGCTGGCCCCCAAGCACTATCTGTTCGACGGCTTCATTGTCACAGCACAGGGCAAGTACATCGGTGTCGGCAGTAGCCACGACCTCATGGCAACGATCACCGAAATGCAGATCAGTGCGGCGCGCTACGCCAATCCGTTGACCCAGTTGCCGGGCAACGTGCCGATCAACGAGCACGTCGATCGCATGCTGGAAGCCGGCAAACCGTTTATTGCTGCCTACATCGACATCGACAACTTCAAGCCCTACAACGATGCTTTTGGCTACCGGCGCGGCGACGACGTCATTCAGACCCTGGCCCGGGTGATCTGCGAAGCGTGCGACCAGCAGACGGATTTCGTCGGTCACATCGGCGGTGACGACTTTTTCGTCATTTTCCGCAGCGAAGACTGGGAAATTCGCTGCTGGCAGATCATCAGCACCTTCAGTCAGGCCATGGGCAACATGCTCGGCATCGAGGAACGCCTGCGCGGCGGCTACATGGCTGAAAACCGGCGGGGCGAACTGACCCTGCAGACCTTGCCGACACTATCCATCGGCGCCGTCAAAGTGGGGGCGGGCGACTGCGAATCGCACCGCGAAGTCGCCGCCGCCGCCTCGGCGGCCAAAAAACAGGCAAAGAAAAAAGCCAAGGACCCGGCCAACGAACCAATGGGCGGCAGCCTGTTTGTCGAACGCCGGCGGATCGGCAGTGCTGACATGCAGCCGACGGCCACTCGCTACATGAACTGATTGTTCGTTTGGCGGAGTCCGGGGCCGTGGCCATCTCCACGGTCAACCGGAAAAAATGCCAAAAAATGAAATGTCCCGACGGGGCCTTCGGGCCGGATTTAGCCCGCTCGCGAGGCGGCGAGCAATCGGGCGATCAGGTCATACAATTCATCGGCCCGGATCGGCTTCGAGAGGTAGTCGTCCATGCCTGCGGCGACACAGATTTCGCGATCACCCTGCATGGCGTTGGCGGTCATGGCGATGATCGGCAGGCGCTTCTTGCCATGCTCCTGCTCCAATTTTCTGATCTGCTGCGTCGCTTCAAGGCCATCCATGATCGGCATCTGCATGTCCATCAGGATGAGATCGAAGACGCTCGCTCCATTCGTCGCGAGATCAAGCCCGCAGGCCCCGTTTTCGGCCAGCGTAACGTGGTAGCCGGCGCGCTCGAGCAAGGCGGTCGCCAGCTTCTGATTGACCCGGTTGTCTTCAACCAGAAGGATTTTTGCATTGCCCCCGGCGCCCGGCGAAGCTTTGCTCGGGGCGACGCTGCCCGGGCTGGCGGCCGGCTCATCGGCGATTGCGAGATCCAGCGCGAAATGGAAGGTGCTGCCCTGTCCGGGCGAGCTTTCCAGCCACATGCCGCCGCCCATCAGGGTGACAAGATGACGGGAAATCGAGAGCCCGAGCCCGGTGCCGCCAAAGCGCCGGCTGGTCGAACTGTCTTCTTGGGCAAACGACTCGAAGATATGCGCCTGCTTGTCGAGCGGTATGCCCACGCCGGTATCGCGTACGGCAAAGTGCAGGCGCGCCATGCCGCGCGGCAGGATCTGGGCGCTGACCGTGAGTGCGACCTCGCCCCGGTCGGTGAACTTGATGGCGTTGCCGAGCAGGTTGAGAAGAACCTGCCGAATGCGCAGCGGGTCGCCGCGCAGGCGGCGCGGAACGCCCGCCTCGACGGTACAGCTGACCTGCAATTGCGTCTTTTTCGAATTGAGTGCCAGCGGTTGAACGGCTTCATTGACCATTTCCGGAAGATCGAAATCGATCGTTTCGATGCCGAGCTTGCCCGCCTCGATCTTCGAAAAGTCGAGGATGTCGTTGATGATGCCGAGCAAGGCATTGGCCGATGATTTGACGGTTGCCAGATAGTCGCGCTGTTCGGCCGTCAGCTCGCTGTCAAGAACCAGATCGGTCATGCCGATGATGCCGTTCATCGGGGTCCGGATTTCATGGCTCATGTTGGCGAGAAACTCGCTTTTTGCTCGATTCGCCGATTCGGCTGCATCGCGCGCCTGCATCATGGCCAGACGAACCGTTTCACGTTCATTGACCAGGCGGGAGATCGTTGTCGTCAGTTCGGCGATGTCGTCATCGCTGACCGGCATCTCGGCGTCGTGCAGGTGGCCCAGGCCGGAGAGCAGTTCGCGCAAGGCAATCAGGGCCTTCTCACGCGATGCCAGCTCGTTGCGCAGGCTGCCGGCAGTGCGGCTCAGCAACTCGAAAGTCGGGCGAAACTCGAGCGGCACATCGGCCGGGCTGATCGCCTCGACGTCACCCTTTTCGGCCGAATGCTGCTCGAACAGCCGGATGCGGTCGAGGGCGCTGAGCCAGCGCTTGAGCGGAAACCAGATCAGCAAGAGGCCGCCGGCAAAACCGGCAACAGCCAGCTCGGCAGCGGCCAGGACCAGTTCCCAGATGGCGCCGGCAATGCTGTCGACTGCGAAGGTCAGGCGCAAGACCCCGTAATCGATCCCGCCGGCTGAAATGTTGCGATTTACATCGTAAAGCTGGTTGGCTATCCGCTCATGCAGCCAAGCTGGCGGCGTGCTCTCGGGCTTGATCGGATTGGTGCTGCGCACGACGCCACCTTCAAGGTCGATGAAGGCTGCCGACTCGAACTGCGAGCGGGCAATGGCACGTTCCAGAGTGCGATTGATCGTGTCATAGTCGCCGATCACAGCACTCTCGGCGATCACCTGGGCGACCACCTCGACGAGCATGGTCGATGAGTCCTGCGCATCCTGAACGCTGATCCGGATCTGCGCCTGATAGAACAAGGCCAGCCCGATGCCGATAAACAGCAACAAGGTCGCCGAGTACAGCAAATAGACGCGGGCGACCAGCGTCTCGGGCAACAGGCGGGAAAGCAGCGATTTCACGTTGGCGGGTGCCACTCCTTAGCGCAGGGCGGCCGGTGCCGACTGGTAGAACTTGCGATAACTGGCGTAGTCGGCGTTGCTCGACGGGATGAAGTAGACATCGTCGCTGAGACCGGCGCTGAGCGACGCCTGGTGAAGAATTTCCCTGCCCCTGGCATCCTGAACCATGCCATGGAAAGCGGCAGCCACAGCCTTCAAATCCTTTTCGGGAACCCTGGCCGAGGCCATCAGGGCAAGGTCGTGATAGCCCTCGGATGACCATAGGACGCGGAACGCTTTTTTCTCACGAGCGGCATAGCCTTCAATCAACTGCGAGTTGCTGCCGACAGCCTTGACCTTGCCGGCGAACATCTGCGCGAAGGCCGCGTTCTGGTTGCCACCGAAGACAACCTTGACGTCGACCCCCTTGGCCAGCAAATGGGCGTAGGGCACCTTGTAACCGATGAAAGCCTCGGGGCCGGCAAACGCCATTTCCTCGCCCTTCAACTGTTCCAGCCTGGTAATCGGCGAATCGGCCGGAACCGCAATCTGGCCGTGCACGGCCGACGTCTGGCGACGACCAAAGACCTTCCAGCCGAGCTTGTCACGTTCCGGGCTGAACAAATGGTTGGTGAAGACGAATTCGACTTCCTTGGCCAGAACGTAACTCGTCGTGTCGGCCGAGGTGCGGCCGATTTTCAACTGCAGCTTGACGCCACTTTTCTCCGAAACGTAGTTGATGATCGGGTTCCAGTATGCCGCCGTCTTGTTGATGTCCCACTGGTTGACCGGGGAAAATCGATAGGTCGACGACTCCTCGGCGAAACCGTTGGCAGCGAAGGAAATGGCAGCGATGCAGCCGAATAGAAAGCGAAGCATGGGAATCCTTGGAGGGGTTGTTATAAGTTATTGTATTTGTGAATTTTAGTGTTTTGTGGGATTTGTTCAATGCGCTTCGTTTGGGTCTCTCAGCGTTTGATCAGCGCCTGATCAATCTGAAGGGCTTTTTGCTCGATATCGGCATCGCTGTCGGCGTAACGCCGGCTGATGGCAAGAAACTTGTCCTGCAGCGCGATGAAGGCGTCGACGATGTCCGGATCAAAGTGTGTGCCGCGCCCGTCCATGATGAATTGGATGGCCTTGTCATGCGGCATTGGATCTTTGTAAGGGCGGCGGCTGATCAACGCATCATAGACGTCGGCCACAGCCATCAGTCGGGCTGAAATCGGGATGGCGTCGCCAGCCAGGCTTTCCGGATAGCCGCTGCCATCCCATTTTTCCTGATGGCTGTAGGCGATCTCCTTGGCGTAGGTCAGGAATTCGACATTCACCCCGAGGCGGGACTCGGCCGTCGCAATGGCATCGCGGCCCAGCGTCGTGTGCGTCTTCATGATCGCGAACTCTTCCGGTGTAAAGCGTCCGGGCTTGAGAAGGATATGGTCGGGAATGCCGACTTTGCCGATGTCGTGTAGCGGTGCCGACTTGAACAGCAGCTTGATCGTATGCTCGGTCAGAAATGCCGAGAAACGCGGATGGGACCGCAGTTTTTCGGCCAGCGCCTGAACGTAATACTGGGTGCGGCGGATGTGGTTGCCCGTTTCGTTATCGCGTGTTTCGGCCAGTGAGGCCATGGCCAGGATGGTCACGTCCTGAATCGCCTCGATTTCCTCGGCGCGGCGGGCAACTTCTTTTTCGAGATAGACCGCCTTGTCTTCCAGGAAATCGGCCGAGGCCTTGAGCTGGAGGTGGGGCTTGATGCGGGCGAGGACGACCTTCTGCCGGATCGGTTTGGTGATGTAATCGACGGCGCCCAGTTCGAATCCCTTTTCCTCGTCGTCGCTGGAGACGTTCGCGGTCAGGAAAATGACCGGAATGCCGGCGGTCAGCGGGTCGGCCTTGAGCCGGGAGCAGACTTCATAGCCATCCATCGCCGGCATCATGATGTCGAGCAGGATGAGGTCAGGCAACTCCTCCGCTTTCAGCATGGCCAGTGCCTGCGGGCCGGAGGCTGCTTCCCTGACCCGGTAGTGCTTCTTGAGGACAGCCGACATCAAGGTCAGGTTGAAGGGGGTGTCATCAACTACCAAAATCAATTTGTTCGGCGCTTGATGGGGAGGCGCGGTCATTTCGCAGTCCTTGGCAATCCTGTTTGGCTGGCAGCTGGGCAGCCTTAAAACAGCATTTTAGAACGATCTCGGCGGCAAGCTGCAGCTTGTTGTCAGGATCTGGTGGTGACGGCCTGGCCTCTGGCTCAGTAAAAAACCTGCCCCAGGTCCAGCGTTGCGCGTTGCCCGACGCTGCTTCGATGTGCTGCCAGCCAGGCTTGGGCATGCTCGCGGCCGCTGTCACGCAGGCTTTCGAAAAACGGCAGGTTGACGGCCAGTTTGCTGCCGGCCGGCAGTTCGCCGAGCAGGGCGTCGGCGGTGATGGCGTGGAAGCGCAACTGCTCGATGCGGCGTTCCAGCCGGCCGACCGGTAGCCGGTTGAGCAGCCATGTCGGCAGAACCGAGGGGCTGACCTCTTCGCGCAAGTGGGCGAACATCCGCATTTCACGCAGGAAGGTCGCGTTGAACGACAGTTCGAGCAGGCGCTGCCGGATATCCTCGGCCGAAGCCGGCGTTTCGCTGTAACGCAGCGGCGTCAACAGGATGAGCAGGATGTCCGGCGAGGTGCATTGGTAGGCCAGCGGGAAAACTGCCGGGTTGGCGCTGTAGCCACCGTCCCAGTACGGCTCGCCGTCGATCACGATGGTCCGGTGAATGGTCGGCAGGCAGGCCGAAGCGAGCAAGGTGTCGACCGACAGCTCATGGTTGCGGAACAGGCGCAGCTTGCCGGAGTTGGCGTGGGTGGCGGCGATGAACAGTTTGACCGGGGCATCGTGGCGTAGACGGGCGAAGTCGAACTGTTCGCCGAGAATGTCGCGCAAGGGGTTGAGGTCGAAGGGGTTGAGTTGCTCGGGACTCAGATGGTTGGTCCATTGCAGCATCAGTTTGAGGGCCGGGTTCACCTCGCCGCCGGCATCGCCGGACTTGGCGAAGGGCGAACTGGCCGCGACGCCCGTCCAGAAGCGGGCCAGCGCTTCGCGAGCCCCATCGCGGCCGCCGGTCATCAGGCCGTGCGCCAGGCACAGCGCGTTCATTGCGCCGGCGCTGGTGCCGCTGACGCCGTCGAACGTGAAGGCCGAATCTTCGAGCAAGGCGTCGAGGACGCCCCAGGTGAATGCCCCGTGGGCGCCGCCGCCCTGCAGGGCGAGGTTGATTGCGTGTGTCTTGGCGGGTTTCAGGTGCATGCCACGGTCAACCCGAAAAAATGCCTGAAATTGAAATCGTCCGTCGAGCTCATGGCCGGTCAGCGACAGCCTCGATGATCGGCGCTGGCGTCACCGAGGTCGGTTGCTGGAAGGGGTTGCCCTGGATCAGCACGATGGCGGCTGTTGGCGCTGCGGCGAGGGCGAACAGGATGACGGCGACCATCGCGGCGCGAGGTTTGTCGACATGGACGACGGAAACCGAAAGCAAGGTCAGGAAACCAAGAAAGGCCATGCCCAGCCACTTGAGCGGATTGACGTGGGTCTGGCTGAGGCCGATGCGCAGGTCGCGCTCGTCACGAATTTCGATGGCCTTGCGCAGCATCAGCGCCTGCACGTTGTCACCGGCGCCGGCAGCGATTTTGGGGCTGGCCAGCAAGGTCAGCAGCGCATCGGCCAGGGCGGTGACCTCGGGGCTCGACTGGCGCGCCGCCAGCATCGGCCATTCGCCAGCGCTGGACCGGCCGTAATGCGACACGGCAGTGCGCACCTCGCCGCGCAGCGGTTCGGCTAGTTGCTCCGAGAGGACGGCAATGCTGCGCAACGAGTCAGCCTCCTTGAATACGGCATTCATCGCCCGATCGTGGGCGCTCCACGTGTCGTTGGCGAGGAAGGCCAGGGTCAGCCCGAAAAGCACGCCGATAATGTTGATGAAGGGCGGCGCCACACCCTGCAGCGAAGCGATCCAGCTCGCCCAGCGCGGCCGGTGCAAGGCCCACTGCACGGCAGCGACTGCGGCAAAAGTGCCGGCGACGGCGAGGAAGGCATAGCCATAATGGTCGTAAATGTGCCAGTTGCTTGAAGGCATGCGGGGAATATCCGTTTCCTGAAACCAGACTACCGAGTCTGGGCGATGGCGACGTCCGGCGTCAATCTTTCCGCCGTGAAGCGCATAAAAAAGCCCGGCAGAGCCGGGCGAAAATGAGGGACAACTTTTTTATTGGTAACGCAGATGCGATCAGGCCGCTTTCGGGCGCGCCGCTGCGCGCTTGCGGGGTGCCGGTTTGCTGGTGGCAATGATTTCCGTGGTTTGATGAATTTCCTGTTCGGCCCGCGTCACTGTTTCGATGGCCGCCGAACTGAGGTCGTGCAAGCCAAGTTCAGCATTTTGCAAACCGAGTTTCACTGCCCGCAAGGGGAGCTCGGCTTCCCATGGGCAGGTCTTGGTGGCGCGATTGATCGTCGCGAAAACGATTTCATCAACGACGCGGACTTGGGATTCGGCATTGAGAATCATCGCCTTGTGCGTCTCGCCGATGATTTCCAGCGTGCCGTCCAGCAAGCGGCTGGCCCGGGCGGCAGATTCCAGCCAGACGGTGGCGGGAATCTGGGTCATCGTGCCGATCTGGCCGGAACTCAGATGCGACCAGTGGCGGCTGCCGGTATGAACGGCTTCGCGGCTATTGGCAGAAAGCAGGCTGGAAAAACGCTGCCCGGCATCGATACAGGCGGTCGACAGGTCGAGCAGTACGTTCAACGCGCGATCGCGGCTTCGGGCGATTTCATGAGAGGACAAATACATGGGCGCTCCCGACGGGATTTGATCGTCGAAGAATAGCGCCCGGATGTGACAGAAAAATGAATCGACAAACCGATCAGCGAATGGTCTTGACCCCTTCCGCCGTGCCGAGCAGCAGCAGATTGGCCGGGCGCACGGCGAACAGGCCGTTGGTGACAACGCCGGTGATCTGGTTGATATGCGCTTCGAGGCCTTTCGGGTCGGTGATGGCCAGACCTTTGACATCAAGGATCAGGTTGCCGTTGTCGGTGACGAAACCCTCGCGCAACACCGGCGTGCCGCCCAGCTTGGCCAGTTCGCGGGCAACATGGGCGCGCGACATGGGGATCACTTCGACCGGCAGCGGGAACTTGCCCATCACGTCGACCAGCTTCGAGCCGTCGCAGATGCAGACGAATTCGCGGGCCACGGCGGCAACGATCTTCTCGCGTGTCAGGGCGCCCCCGCCGCCCTTGATCATGTTGAGGCCGGCGTCGATTTCGTCGGCGCCATCGACGTAGACGGGAATATCGTCAACGTCATTCAAGTCAAAAACCGTAATGCCATGGCCTTCCAGGCGCTTGCGGGTGGCCTCCGAACTGGCCACGGCGCCTTTGTATTTGTCCTTGAGCGGAGCCAGTGCGTCAATGAAAAAGTTGGCGGTCGAGCCGGTGCCAACGCCGATGATGCTGCCGGTCGGTGCCGTCTGCGCGACGTAGTCGGCGGCGGCTTGGGCGACGGCCTGTTTGAGTTCGTCCTGAGTCATGCTGTACTCCTGAATTGGCTTGGGCGCATTTTACTCCGTCGATCTGGTCCGAAACTGTCATAAAAGCTTAACCTTGGCGTGCTTTCATATTGACTAAACTAGCCATACTGTTTTTTAGGGAGAGCACGATGAGCGAAAAAACCAAGAAGGCCCCGGCAGGCAAGCCGGCTGCCACGCCAAAACCGCCGAAGAAGCTGGTTCCGCGTACGGCACCAAAGGTCGAGGTGAAACCTGTTGAGGTGGTCGCCGAGGCTATCGTGGCGCCTGTGGTCAAGGTTGCTCCGCCAAAACCGGTGCCCGCCGCTGCAGAGAAACAGGCGCCCGTCAAACCGGTTGCCAGCAAGCCACGGGTGGCACGCAAGCCGACCCAGGTCGAGGCCGCCGTCGCCAAGCATCAGAAGGTGCTGGCCGATGCCCTGGTCAAGGCCCAGGCGATCAAATACGATCAGCCCAAAGTCATGAAGCAGGAAGCGGCGAAAGCCACCAAGCCGGCCAAGGCCAAAAAAGTGAAGCTGGTGCGCGACAGTTATGCCATGCCGGACACCGAGTACGTCCAGATCGGCGTGCTCAAGAAGCGCTTGAGCGGGCTCGGTAGTGAGGTCAAGAAAAGCGAACTGCTGCGTGGTGGTATCGCAGTGCTGGCTGCGTTGAACGATGCCGAACTGAAAGCCGTAATGGGGCGCGTCGAGCGCATCAAAACGGGGCGTCCGGCCAAGTAGGCAAAAAGTAATAGTTTTTCGATTGTTACAGCCTGTCATTTGGCTGTAACAATCGGCGGGTAATCTCCTCGGTGTTGTCCAATCAACCCTGTGCAAGGAGTTATCCAATGCTGAATTCAAAACTCGTTTCCGCCCTCGCGGTCGCTGGCGTCGCCCTGATTGGCGCCCAATCCGCCCAGGCTCAAGTTATTAAAGTTGACGGTTCTTCTACCGTCTATCCGATCACCGAAGCGGTGGCCGAAGAATTCCAGAAAGCCAAGAAGAACGCCGTCAAGGTCACCGTCGGTATTTCCGGTACGGGCGGCGGCTTCAAGAAGTTCTGCCGCGACGAAATCGACATTTCCGATGCCTCCCGCCCGATCACCAAGGCGGAAATGGAGCTGTGCAAGACCGCTGGTGTCGAGTACATCGAAATGCCGGTCGCCTTTGACGCGCTGACTGTCGTTATCAACCCGAAGAATGCCTTCCTCAAGCAGGCCACCGTCGCCGAAATGAAGATGCTGTGGGAGCCGGCCGCCCAGGGCAAGATCATGAAGTGGAACCAGGTCAACCCGGCCTGGCCCGATGCGCCGGTCAAGTTGTTCGGTGCTGGCGCCGACTCCGGTACCTTCGAGTATTTCACCGAAGCCATGGTTGGCAAGGCCAAGTCCTCGCGCGGCGACTACACCGCTTCCGAAGACGACAATGTGCTGGTCCAGGGCGTTTCGCGTGACGTCAATGCCATCGGTTACTTCGGCTACGCCTACTATGCCGAGAATACCGGCAAGCTGAAGGCCCTGCCGATCGTCAATCCGAAGACCGGCAAGGCTGTTGAGCCGTCTGCTGCCAATGTCGAAAACGGTACCTACGCGCCGCTGTCGCGTCCGATCTTCATCTACGTCAAGGCCAAATCGCTGCAGAAGCCTGAAGTCAAGGAATTCATCGAGTTCTACATGAAGAACGGTGCTGCGCTGACCAAGGAAGTCAAGTACGTACCGCTGCCGGCTTCTGCTTACGCCGGCAACCTTGAGCATGTTAAGAAGAACAAGATTGGCACGGTGTTTGGTGGTCATAATGAAATTGGCATTACCATTGAAGACCTGATGAAGCGCGAAGCAAAGATGTAAGCTCCGATCTGGCGGACTTCGGTCCGCCAGGCGCAGAAGCCCGGCCTCGGTCGGGCTTCACTCCGAAAGGAATCTTCAAGTGAATCACGCTATGACAGCCAACAACCCCTCCGACCTGCCAATGGTGAGCGACCGCCTGTCGCGCAAAGCCATGCGCCACGTCAGCGAGCGCCTCATCGAAGCACTGCTCTTCGCTGCTGCCGCTGTTTCGGTGCTGACCACCGTCGGCATCGTCTATGTTCTCGTTTCCGAGTCAGTCCAGTTCTTTCAGCAGGTCAGCATCGTCGACTTCCTGACCGATACCCAATGGACCCCGCTTTTCGATGATGCCCACTTCGGCATCATGGTGCTTATTTCCGGCACCCTCGTTTCCTCGCTTGTCGCGCTCGTCGTAGCGATACCGATGGGGACGATCATCGCCATCTACCTGTCCGAGTTCGCCCATGGCAACGTTCGTGAAATCGCCAAGCCGATTCTCGAACTGCTTGGTGGTATCCCGACCATCGTTTTCGGCTACTTTGCGCTGCTCATCGTGACTCCGATGCTGCAGAAGCTGATCCCGTCACTGCCCGGTTTCTCGCTGCTCTCTGCCGGTCTGGTCATGGGCATCATGATCGTGCCCTACATCGCCTCGTTGTCCGAGGATGCCATGCGCGCCGTGCCGATGAGCCTGCGCGAAGGCTCCTATGCGCTGGGTTCGACCCGTCTGCATACCGCCCTGCACGTCGTCGTGCCGGCAGCTTTCTCCGGTCTGGCCGCTTCCTACATCTTGGCTATTTCGCGCGCTGTCGGTGAAACGATGATTCTCGCCGTTGCCGCCGGCATGCAGCCGAACCTGACCTGGAATCCGATGGAGCCGGCCGCAACCATCACCTCCTTCATCGTCCAGGTTGCCCTCGGCGATCTGCCGCACGGCTCGATCGGCTACCAGACCATCTTCGCCGCCGGCCTGACGCTGATCCTGATCACCCTGATGTTCAATATCCTCGGCCAGTGGCTGCGCCGCCGATATCGGGAGAACTACTAATGTCATCGACTATCCTGACAACGGAACAAATCCGCGCCCTGATCGCCAGGGGCAAGCTCAAGGACACCATCTTCAAGGTGCTCGGCATCTTCTGTCTGGCCGTCGCGTTGCTCGTCATCGTGCTGCTGATTTCCGACATGGTGGCAAAGGGTTCTGAGCGTTTTACGCTTGATTTCTTCTTCAACTTCGCCTCGCGGCGCGCCACGCAGGCCGGTATCCTTTCGGCCTGGGTCGGCTCGCTGCTGGTCATGCTGGTCACTGCCCTGGCTGCTGTGCCGATCGGCGTGGCAGCCGGCGTCTATCTCGAGGAATACGCCAAGCGCAACTGGATCACCGAGATCATCGAGATCAACATTACCAATCTGGCCGCGGTGCCGTCGATTGTTTATGGCCTGCTCGCCCTCGGCATCTTCGTCTATACCTTCGGATTCGGGCAAAGCATCCTGTCGGCCGGCCTGACGCTGGCACTGTTGATCCTGCCGATCATCATCGTGTCGACTCGCGAAGCGATCCGCGCCATTCCGGCGATGATCCGCGAAGGTTCGATGGCGGTCGGTGCAACGCGCTGGCAGACCTGCCGCTACCACATCGTCCCCTACGCCATGCCCGGCATCCTGACCGGCGTCATCATCGGTCTCGCCCGCGCCATCGGCGAAACGGCACCGATCATCACCATCGGCGCCCTGACTTTCATCGCCTTCCTGCCGCCGGTGCCTTACACCGAGATCAGCGCCGGCGTGAATGCCGGGTTGTTCGACTGGGTGATGTCGCCCTTCACTGTGATGCCGATCCAGATCTTCAACTGGACCTCGCGCCCGGATCCGGCCTTCGAAGTGAATGCTGCCGCCGCCGGCTTCGTGCTGATGGCCATGGTGCTGACCATGAACGGTATTGCAATTTATCTTCGCTACAAAATGCGTAAAAACATCAAGTGGTGATTCCACGGTCAACCGGAAAAATCGCCCAAAAATGAAATCCGAAATGGAGTCTCCGATGCAGATTCATGACACCCCGACCCTCAAGGCCGAAGCTCGCAACCTGAACTTTTTCTACGGTGAAGCCAAGGCGCTCAAAGGCATCAACATGCCGATCTACGACAAGAAGGTTACCGCCCTGATCGGTCCTTCCGGTTGCGGAAAATCGACCTATCTGCGCAGTTTCAACCGCATGCACGACCTTTATCCGGGCAACCGTTACGAAGGCGAAATCCGCTTCTTCCCGGACAACACCAACCTGCTCTCGCCGGATGTCGATCCGATCGAAGTCCGCATGCGTGTCGGCATGGTTTTCCAGAAGCCGAATCCGTTCCCCAAGACCATCTACGAAAACGTCGCCTATGGCCTGCGCGTCCGTGGCGAGAACAATCGTCGTGTGCTCGACGACAAGGTCGAACACGCCCTGCGCGGCGCGGCAATCTGGGATGAAGTCAAGGACCGCCTGCAGGACATGGCGCCCAACCTTTCCGGCGGCCAGCAGCAACGCCTGTGCATTGCCCGCGCCCTGGCTACCGACCCCGAACTGCTGCTTTTCGACGAGCCAACCTCGGCGCTTGACCCGATCGCCACCGGCGCCATCGAAGAACTGGTGCACGAACTCAAGAAGCGCGTCACCATCCTGATCGTTACCCACAACATGCAACAGGCTGCCCGTGTTTCGGACTACACCGCCTACATGTACCTGGGCGAGCTGATCGAATTCGGCAAGACCGACGAAATCTTCATCAAGCCGCAAGACAAGCGCACTGAAGATTACATCACCGGCCGCATGGGTTAATCAGGGGATATGAAATGAACGAAAGCCAACACCTTTCCAGCCAGTTCGACGACGAACTCAGCCGCCTGCGCACACATGTACTGCAGATGGGTGGTCTGGTCGAAACCCAGGTTTCCGCTGCCATCGACGCATACTCCACGGGCGAAATCTCCAGCGTCAAGACCATCGTCGAAACCGACCGCAAGGTCAATGAACTCGAAAAGGCTATCGATGACGACTGCGCCCACGTCATCGCCAAGCGCCAGCCGACCGCCTCTGACCTGCGCCTGATCCTCGGCATCAGCAAGATCGTCACCGATCTTGAGCGGGCCGGCGACGAGGCCAAGAAGATCGCCAAGGGCGTCCGCCGCATCTATGAAAACGGCCATTTGCCCGGGCAATACGGTGTTGGCGTCCGCCATCTGGCCGAAGCTGCGCTGATCATGGTGCGCCAGGCACTCGACGCCTTTGCCCGCCTCGACACGCCACAGGCGGCCAATGTCATCAGGGCAGATACCGACGTCGATGCTGAATTCAAGTCGATCATCCGTCAGCTCATTACGCACATGATGGAAGACCCGCGCACCATTACCACTTCCATCGACATCATCTCGATCGCAAGGGCCATCGAACGCATCGGTGACCACGCCAAAAATATCTCGGAACAGGTCGTGTTTATCGTCGAAGGCCGTGACATCCGCCACACCAAGGAGAAGGCGCAGTGACTCCGACCATCCTGGTTGTCGAAGACGAGCCGGCCATCCAGGAACTCGTCACCATCAACCTCAAGCACGCCGGCTTTCTTGTCGTCCGTGCCGGTAGCGCCGAGGAGGCTGAGTCGGCCATCCGTGCTGCGCTGCCCGATCTGGTCATTCTCGACTGGATGCTGCCCGGGCAGTCCGGCGTGGCGCTGGCCAAGAAAATCCGGGCCGATGAGCGGACCCGCGAACTGCCGGTCATCATGTTGACCGCCCGCGTCCACGAAGAAGACAAGGTGCAAGGCCTCGAAGCCGGCGCCGACGACTACATCACCAAGCCTTTCTCACCCAAGGAAATGGTCGCTCGCGTCCGCGCCGTGCTGCGTCGGCGGGCCCCGCACCTGGCCGGCGAAGCGGTCGAGATCGGCAGCCTGGCGCTCAATCCGGCGACCCATCGCGTGTTGGCCAGCGGCCAGCCGATCGAACTCGGGCCGACCGAGTTCCGCCTGCTCTTCTTCTTCATGACCCACGCCGAACGTGTCTACACCCGTGCCCAGTTGCTTGATGAAGTCTGGGGCGACCACGTCTTCATCGAAGAGCGCACGGTCGATGTCCATATTCGCCGTTTGCGCGCTGCGCTGGAAGGTTCCGGCAACCACGAACGCGTCGAAACGGTGCGCGGAACGGGCTACCGCTTCCGGGGAGCCTGAGCGACGTGCCGTCGCAAATCGTCAACGCCCTCGTACTGATCCTTTTGGCTGCAGGCATTGCCATCCCGGTTGGCTACTTTGTCGTGCCGTGGGCCGGTTGGGCCGTCTTCTGCGCCGGGCTCGGCCTGCAGATGCTCTTCAACTTTCGCAACTTCGCCCGACTGGATCGTTGGTCACAGCGTCCCATCGTTGATCCCAGCCTGGAAGGCGAGGGGGCTTGGGATGGTATTTTTGGTCGTCTTTATCGGCATGAAAAAGACCTGCGTACCCAGATCTCTGATCGCGATGACCAGATCGAGCGTCTTTTTGCCGCGCTTCAGGCGCTGACCGATGGTGTTGTCTCGCTCGATCTGAATCATCAGATCATCTACTGCAACACAACGGCGGAAGATCAACTTGGTCTCGTCTCGGAAACCGATCGCGGGCAGCCCATCATCAATCTGGTGCGCCAGCCGGAGTTCGTCGCCTACCTGGAGGGCTGTGATTTTGAGCGGCCGCTGACCCTGCGTTCGGATCGTGGAGCGGATCGTGTCCTGTCGATCCATGTGGTTCCCTATGCAGGGAATCGGCGCCTCATGCAGATCAAGGATGTCACCCAGAGTGACCGTCTCGACCGCATGCGTCGTGATTTCGTGGCCAACGTCTCACACGAACTACGTACGCCGCTCACCGTCCTCGCCGGCTTCCTTGAAACGCTGCAGGAAATAGAACTCGACCGCGACGACCAGCGTCGCTATCTGGACATGATGGCCGAACAGTCAAAGCGCATGGAGTCCATCGTCCAGGACTTGCTGACCCTGTCTTCCATCGAGTCGGCACCGCCGCCCAACAATGATCTGGTCGATATGAGCAACCTCATCGACAAGCTGCGTCGCGATGGCGAGGCGCTGTCAGGCGGTCGGCACACTATCGTGGCCGAAACCGACGGACAGTGCGACCTGCGTGGTTCGGAACCGGAACTGGTCAGCGCCTTCGGCAACCTTGTCGCCAACGCTGTGCGCTATACGCCGGCCGGCGGCACTGTGCGCATCGAATGGAAAGTCACCCCGCAGGGGGCGGAGTTCTCTGTCGAAGACACCGGGATCGGTATCGAGGCCAAACACATTCCGCGTCTGACCGAGCGTTTCTACCGCGTCGACCGCGGCCGCTCGCGCGATGCCGGTGGTACCGGGCTTGGGCTGGCCATCGTCAAGCACTCGCTCAATCGCCATCAGGCTCAGCTTGATATCAAAAGCGCGCCAGGCATTGGCAGCCGCTTTGCTGCGAAGTTCCCGGCAACTCGCCTGGCCAGGGTCTAATCCTTTTCGTTCGGTCTGTTGCGCCCGTGGGAAAAGTGTCGGGCGCCCGGGTAACGTTACTGTCACTTGCGGCGACTAAAGTGTCACGACAGCTTGAGACATTCAGGAAGCTAGGCTTGGCCGACGGTGGCCAATGAATCTCTTGATGCTTTGATCACGCGCCCAACTGGAGATTTCATGAACGCAGACAAGACCGTAGCGCTGAGCGATTACGAACGACGGGTGCATGCCGAAATGCTGGACAGTTTTGATGAAGAACTGGAAATGGAAATCGACGACGATCGCATGAATGAGTTGATTGCCGAGGCGACTACGGCAGCCAGCACCTCCGCAGATCTGGAGCGGCATTTTTACTTCAAGGAGCTGTTCCGCCTGCAGGGCGAACTGGTCAAGCTCCAGGACTGGGTGGTCCACAAAAAACTTAAAGTCGTCGTCCTGTTCGAAGGCCGTGATGCCGCCGGCAAGGGTGGCGTCATCAAGCGCATCACCCAGCGTCTGAATCCACGTGTCTGCCGCGTCGCAGCCCTGCCGGCTCCAAGCGAACGGGAGCGCACGCAGTGGTATTTCCAGCGTTATGTCTCCCATCTGCCCGCTGCAGGCGAGATGGTTCTTTTCGATCGCAGCTGGTACAACCGGGCTGGGGTCGAGAAGGTAATGGGTTTTTGTGATGAGGATGAGTACGAGGAATTCTTCCGAACCGTTCCCGAGTTCGAGAAGATGCTGCTGCGATCCGGCATCATCCTGCTCAAATACTGGTTCTCGATTACCGACGACGAGCAGGAGCTGCGCTTCAAGATGCGCATCCACGATCCTCTCAAGCAATGGAAACTGAGCCCCATGGACATGGAGTCCCGCCGCCGCTGGGAGGATTACACCAAGGCCAAGGAAACGATGCTTGAGCGCACGCATATTCCGGAGGCGCCATGGTGGATCATCGAAGCGGTGGACAAGAAAAAGGCCAGGCTGAACTGCATTCACCATCTGCTGAGTCAGGTTCCCTACGCCGAGATTGAGCGAGACGAAGTCGTCCTTCCCGAGCGTGTGCATAACCCGGATTACCTGCGCAATCCGGTGCCTGCAGAAATGTTTGTGCCGGCTGTCTATTGAGTCGTCGTTAGATGAGCGCGATAGCGGACGAAGGGGCGGCCAAGCCGGCCCTTCTCCGGGCAGATCTTTCATACGGTTCGGATTCTGCCGGCCTGATCTGCGGTTATGCTTTCGGGCCGGGGGCGAGCGGGCAACCCATTGACTCGGCTGCTGCCGCAAAATGGCTGGTTGCCCACCAAGGCGAGAGCGGCCCAGAGTTTGTCTGGCTCCATTTCAGTCTGACCAACGTCAACTCGGAAAAGTGGCTGGTCGATCACCTCTCCTTGCCTGCGCATTATTTCGAAACCATGCGGGAAGGACCGGCCTCAACCCGGATCGAGCAGGACGATGATTGCCTGATCGCGGTGATCAACGACCTCATCTATGAGTTCTCCTACGATGCGACGCAGACGGCCACTTTGTGGATGTGCGTCAGCGACAGGGTCGTTGTCAGCGCGCGCCTGCACCCTTTGCGCAGCGTTGACCGGCTTCAAATGTCAATCAAGGGCGGGGCGTTAATTGCCTCGCCGGTGGCCCTGTTGGCCCAACTGTTGCGCGGGCAGGCCGATGTCCTGCAACAAATTGCGCGCAATGCGACGGCCGAAGTTGATCTGATCGAAGACAAGTTGCTTGCCGGGCAGGTCGACACAAAGCGCAGCACGCTCGGCTCCTTGCGACGGGTTTTCGTACGCTTGCGACGCCTGCTGGCGCCGGAGCCGGGCGCGCTGTTCCGTTTGCTGAACCGTCCGCCCTCCTGGTTTGATGAGGAGGATGCTCAGGAACTGCGGGCTGCTACCGAGGAATTCTCGGCCGTCCTCAGCGATCTTGCTGCACTCCAGGAGAGAATCAAGCTGCTGCAGGAGGAAATCGCGGCACACACCACCGAGCAGACGAATCGCAGTCTTTTTCTTCTCACCATGGTGACTGTCATGGCGTTGCCCATCAACATCATTGCCGGTTTGCTCGGCATGAATGTCGGAGGGATTCCCTTCGCCGAAAGCGCCTACGGGTTCTGGCTGATCGCCGGCATCGTGGCGGCCTTCACCTCTTTTGCCGGTTGGTACGCCTTTTCACGGCGTCGGGATACCCGCTTCTCTCCCTGATCAGTGCCTGTCGGCCGGCCAAGCGCACAGGCCCGCCATTGGGCCCCCCATCTATGCCAATGCGTTCATCGCGCTGTAACACGATCTTCTTATTATCGACCATCAATTTACCCAAGGAGTCCAATCGATGAAACGCCTCATGATTTCCGCTGCTCTCGCCGCCGGCCTGACGCTCTGTGCGACCTCATCTGCATTGGCCCAGGAAAAACTTCGCCTGACCGGATCCGGCGCGAGCTTCCCGGCGCCGCTCTATCTCACCTGGTTCAAGGATTACAGCAAGAAAAATACGGCCGTCACTGTCGATTACCAGTCCAAGGGGAGCGGTGCTGGAGTCCAGGACTTTCTGAACAAGACGGTTGATTTCGCGGCCAGCGACTCTGCAATGAAAAAGGAAGATATCGCCAAGGTTGCCGAGGGCGTGCAACTTCTGCCGATGACGGCTGGCGAGATCGTGCTCGCCTACAATCTGCCGGGTAAGCCGAAAGATCTCAAGCTTCCGCGCGATGTGTATTCGAATATTTTCCTCGGCAAAATTACTAAGTGGAACGACCCCAAGATCGTCGCTGCCAACCCAGGCGTCGCCTTGCCTGATCTGCCGATCACCGTCGTCCGTCGTGCCGATTCCAGCGGCACCACCGCCGTGTTCACCATGCACCTGTCGGCGATCAATCCGGAATTCAAGAAGACCCTCGGCGAAGGCAACACGGTCAATTGGCCGGCTACTGACAAGTTTGTTGCTTCGCCGAAGAATGATGGCGTAACCGCCACCGTGCGCCAGACCCCGGGCGCCATCGGCTACATTGAATACAGCTTTGCCAAGCTGGCCAAGGTCGATTTCGCCCTGCTCCAGAACAAGGCAGGTCAGTATGTTTCCCCGGGCAATGGCGGTGAGACGCTGGCTTCGGTCAAGTTGCCGGAAGACATGGTTGCCTGGCTGTCCGATCCGGATGGTGCCAAGTCCTATCCGGTTACTTCCTACACCTGGATGATTTTCCGCAAGAATAATGGCGATGCCAACAAGGCCAAGGCCATGCGCGACATGATCGAGTACGGCCTGACCGATGGCCAGAAGATGGCTGCCGCGATGGGCTACATCCCGTTGCCGCAGGTTGTCGTCGAGCAGGTTCGCAAGGCTGCTGCCAACATCAAGTAACAACGCGCTGCGCCGCGCGGGGTGAACCATTCATCCCGCACGGTCAGTGACGATAAAACGCCGGGGGCTTGTTTCCCCGCGCCAATGACAGATATTGGACCCCCAATGAGTAAACCATTTGTCGTACCCGTTCAGGCGGATTCGGTTTGTCAGCCACCCTCATCGACAGAGTTTCTGATTGATCGCACTTTCCGCGCGCTGGCCCGTCTTGGCGTCGTCGTGATTCTGGCCCTGGTCGCTGCGCTGGTTTTCGAGATCGGCAGCAAAGCGGTACCTGGCATTCAGAAGTACGGTCTGGATTTCATTACCGGTACGGTCTGGGACGTGAATCAGCAGAAATTCGGCATTCTGCCGGCGATCTGGGGAACGCTCTATAGCGCCCTGATGGCCCTGCTGATCGGCGGCTTCTTTGGCGTCACCATGGCCATCTTCCTGACGCAGGATTTTCTGCCTCCCCGTGTTGCAGCGGTTTTTCGCACCATCGTCGAATTGCTCGCCGCCATCCCCAGCGTGGTCTATGGCCTGTGGGGGATCTACGTGGTGATTCCGGCGATTCGCCCGCTGACTGACTGGCTTAGCCAATCGCTGGGCTGGATTCCCTTCTTCGGCTCGACGCTGAGCGGCCCCGGCTTGCTGCCCGCGGCATTGGTGCTCGCCATTATGATCCTGCCGACCATCGCCGCCGTTTCGCAGGATGCGCTGCGTTCGGTCCCGCTCAAGACCAAACAGGCCGCTTACGGAATGGGCGCCACCCACTGGGAGGCCATCCTGCAGGTCATCATTCCGGCAGCTGCTACCGGAATCTTTGGCGCGCTCGTGCTCGGTCTGGGGCGCGCATTGGGTGAAACCATGGCGCTCGCCATGCTGGTCGGCAACTCGAACCAGATTTCGCTCTCGCTGTTCTCGCCGGCAAACACGCTGGCTGCGTTGCTCGCACTGAACTTTCCGGAAGCCGGGCCGAATGAAATCGAGGTGCTGATGTATGCAGCCCTTGTCCTGATGCTGATCACGCTGGCCGTCAATGTTGCCGGCTCGCTGATCATGGCCTACTCACAGCGCGGGAGCAAATAATGACTGATTTGAGTTCATCGCTGTCTGCCGTACCAAGTCTGCAGCGCAAGTTTGAAACTCGCGCTCTGCGCAGCATCCTGCTAACCACAATCACCTGGGTCAGTGCAATGCTGGCCAGTGTGCCGCTGTTCTCGGTGCTCTACATGCTGATCACGCGCGGTGGCGCAAGACTAAGCATGGAGGTGTTTACCGAACTCCCGCCTGCCGGATTCGAGATGGGCGGCGGCTTCGGCAATGCACTGGTGGGTACCTTTGTCATGGTTGGCATTGCCGCCTTGATCGCGATTCCGGTCGGCATTCTGGCGGCAATCTTCCTGGCCGAACTGGGCCCGCAGAGCAAATTGGCCAATTCCGCCCGTTTTGCCGCCAAGACGCTGACTGGCCTGCCATCGATTCTGGCGGGTGTCTTCGCCTACGCCATGGTTGTTCTGACGACGGGCTCTTATTCGGCACCAGCCGGCGGCATTGCGCTGGCGGTGTTGATGCTGCCGATCGTCGTGCTGACGGCTGAGGAGGCCATGAAGATGGTGCCCAAGATCATGAAGGACGCAGCCCATGGCATGGGGTGTACCAACTCGCAGGTGATCTGGCACGTTGTCTTGCCGACCGCAATGCCGGCGATCCTGACCGGGGTCATGCTAGCCGTCGCCCGCGCTGCCGGAGAAACAGCCCCCTTGTTGTTCACTGCGCTGTTCAGCAATTACTGGATTTACGACGGGGGCCACATCAATGCAATGAGTCCGACGGCCTCGCTCGCGGTATTGATCTACAACTTCTCGGGGATGCCGTTCGACAACCAGCTTGAACTTGCCTGGGCTGCTTCCCTGGTGCTGGTTTTGATCGTGCTGGTCGTCAATATCGTTAGCCGTCTTGTCGGCAAAACCAAGATCTGAAATTGAGAAGGACTGAATCATGACTGCAATGATGCAACAGACCAGCCCGGCTACAGCAGCCTCCTCCATTGTCATGGACTGCAAACTGGACAAGATTTTCTACGGCGATTTCATGGCTGTGCGCGACAGCCATGTGCCGATTGAAAAAAACAAGATCACCGGCTTTATCGGCCCCTCAGGCTGCGGCAAGAGTACGGTATTGCGCAGCCTGAACCGGATGAATGATCTGGTGGTCGGTTTCCGCTTTGACGGACACGTCCATTTTCTCGGCCAGGATGTTTATGGCAAGGGTGTCGACCCGGTCGTCGTCCGCCGTTACATCGGTATGGTTTTTCAGCAGCCCAACCCATTTTCGATGAGCATCTTCGACAATGTCGCGTTCGGCCTGCGCCTTAACCGATACAAAGGTGATGTTGGCGACCGCGTCAAGCATGCCTTGCAGGGCGCCGCCTTGTGGGATGAGGTCAAGGACAAGCTCAAGGTCAGTGGCCTGGCCCTGTCAGGCGGCCAGCAACAGCGTCTTTGCATCGCCCGCGCCATTGCCACCGAACCGGAAGTGCTGCTGATGGACGAGCCATGTTCGGCGCTTGACCCAATCGCTACCCGGCGCGTCGAAGAACTCATGGTCGAGCTCAAGAAGGATTACACCATCGCCCTGGTCACGCACAACATGCACCAGGCAACGCGGGTGGCGGATACCACAGCGTTCTTCTCGGTCGATATTTCCCAGGGGACCCGCACCGGTTACCTCGTTGAAATGGGTCCTACCGATCAAATTTTCAATAGCCCGCGCGAGAAGCTGACCAACGACTACATCAGCGGCAATTTCAGCTAGTCAATTGTCAGGAGACTCCGCATGAAGCTAAGAACCGCGATCCTCGGATCAATGCTGGCGGCCGTCATGGTCGTCCCCGTCGCCTTCGCGCAGGGCGTCAAGCCAGGTGAGGGAAAGGGGTCTGTCCTGCAGGGGGCGGGGGCAACCTTCCCGGCGCCGTTGTACAAGAAGTGGATTGCTGAGTACCGCAATGTCGAGCCGGCTACCGTGATCGACTACAAGGTTGTCGGCAGCGGCGAGGGGATCAAACGCTTCCTAGACGACGGCGTCGATTTCGGGGCCAGTGATGCTGCCATGACTGATGACCAGATCGCCTTGGCCAAGCACGGTGCCGTGTTGGTGCCAGCTACCGCCGGGATGATTGTGCTGGCCTACAATCTGCCCGGTCTCAACGGTCCGCTGAAGCTGAATCGCGACACCTATGTCGCGTTGCTCATGGGCAAGATTCCGCGCTGGAACGACGCTCGCATTCAGGCGACGAACCCCGGCCTCAACTTGCCGGATCGGGAAATCATTCTGGTAGCACGCCAGGACAGCAGCGGTACGACTTTTGCGCTGACCAATCATCTGAGCGCGGTCAGTCCGCTCTGGCGGGACCGTGGCCCCGGTACCGGCAAAGTTGTCAGCTGGCCGAACAACACGATGATGGTGCGCGGCAACGAAGGTGTGGCCTCGCGCGTCAAATTGAGTGTAGGCTCGATTGGCTATGTGGAATACAGTTTCGCCAAGCAGCTCGGCATGCCGACGGCGCAGCTGGAGAACAAGGAAGGGCGTTTTGTCGTGCCGAGCGACTCGGTCGGTGAAGCAACGCTGGCTGCCAACCTGAACCGCATACCGGCTAATTTGCGAGTCTTCATTCCTGATCCGGATGGCGCTGACTCCTACCCTATCGTGACTTTCAGCTGGCTATTGCTCAAGGAGAAATCGGGCAATCCGGCAAAACAGGAAGCGCTGAAGCGCTTTGTGAAGTGGGGCCTGTCCGAGGGCCAGCGCTTCAGCAACGACCTCGGATTCATTCGTCTTCCCGTCGATGTCGCCGAGCGCAGCAGGGTGGCGCTGAACCGCGTGCAGTAATCAGCTTTCCCGCCTGAACCCCGAAGAAACGTCGTGTCAAACACGGCGTTTCTTCGTTTAACATCGACGTTTTCTTATTGCATGGAATTCCATTGCCCGCGCCTCGCCATCTGAATTTGTCAGCGATCAGAAGCTCTCTGACTGAGGTGCAGAGGCATTTTTCCCGGCTCAACGATTGCTTGGTCGAACCGCGTGATCCGTTCAGCGATGAGGTTCTGGAGAACATTCTCGAAGCGTATGCACTGATTGATGACTACGTGACGCGAGGGATCGATCTGTTTGACCTGCAGCACGTTGATCTGATGCTCGAAATCAATGCCTCGGTTCTATGCGGTTGTGATCCCGTGGCGCGCCTGGAGTTTGCCGGACATCTGGAGGCCACCGAAAAGCACTTCTTCAACAACGAAGAGGGCGGCATCAAGGACTTGTTTGACTGGTACGGCAAACATCGTGACGAATCGCCATGGAAGCGGGCGGCCGGTGTCTACGTGCGGATTCTCAGCAAGCCGCAGCTATTCATCGAAGGTAATCACCGTAGCGGATCGATCATCGCCAGTTATCTGCTGCTACGGGAGGGCCTCTCCCCTTTTGTTTTGACCGTGGATAACGCTGAAGCCTTCTTCAACCCTTCGTCGGTAATACGAAATTCGGCCAAGCATGGCGTTATGGCGCTATTTGAGCTGCCCAAGATCAAGAAAAAATACGCCGCATTTCTCGAGGAGCAGTCCAGGCGCTCGCGTGGCATGTTTTTGATTGAAAATAGACGCGCCGTGCTTGTCGACGTGTCGCCCGCGGAACGCGCGAGGATCGACCCGAATGCCGGGGCGCCGGCTTCTGGGCACAGCAAGCCATGAACAGCCGGACTGGATTGGTTTCAGCAAGCGCCCGCCGGCAGCCGCGCACACGCATATCGTTTGATATTGACGATACCCTGGCCTGTCACCATGGCCATGCAGTTGCCGAAAAAAGCCGGGTGCCGGCGGCCATCCATCGATGGCTGGGTGAGCCGCTGCGTGTCGGGACGCGGGCGCTGATCCGGGAATTGCGTCGCCGCGGGTGCAGTATCTGGATCTACACGTCTTCGGATCGTTCGCCGTTCTACATTCGGCGCTGGCTATTGCTCCACGGCATCCGGGTGGACGGCGTCGTCAACAATGCCCGGCATCGTCGCGGCCTGGCGGTTCACGGGTTCTCGAACTCGCCATCGAAGTTTCCACCGGCCTTCGGCATAGACCTGCACGTAGATGATTCCGAAGGTGTGCAGATGGAGGGCGAGACGCACGGATTCAGGGTCGTCGTTGTTCATCCTGGCGACGAACACTGGACCCAAAAGGTGCTGGATGCCGTGACTCATTCACAGGCGGCAAAGCGGCATGCTCATTCGCCTGCTTCATCGGGCCAGCACCTTCGTCGGGTGGCTGGAATCTGAACAGCCCCCGGGGTCTCTTAAGCTGCAGCGTTAGCGGAAAAAGCGGCCAAGCAGTCCGCTCAGGAAACCAGGGCTGGGTTGTTTTTCGATGGTCGCAACGGCTGCTGTCGCGTGATCGACCCCGGTCATCTGCTTTACTGCATCGGCGTAGTCGCGGTCTTCGTTGGAAATGTGGTTGATCAGCCATTTCGACAGCATCATGTGCAGTTCATCGACGATATCCTCGCCCTTGGCGGCGCGCATGGTGATATCGGTCACGCGACGAATGAACAGTTCATGGACTTTCTTGTGCGGCTTCAGAAACTTGTAGCCGGCCTCTTCGAGCATTTCTTCCTCGAAGCCGAAATGCGACTGCGTGTAATCGATCAACTGCTCGATGATCTCGTTCACCATCTTCTTGTCGAGCTTCATCTTCGCAATTTCGAGATCGTTGATGTACTCGACGATGCGCTGGTGCTGGGCATCGATGACTTCAATCCCGGTTTCGAGTTTTTTGTCCCAGATAATCGGCATGACTGTTCTCCTGACATTTTTGCAATGTCAGGAGTAAATAGCAGTTTTGGGGTGTTTCAGTTGACGTGTGTCAACAGTGCGACAGGGGGGGCGTGACTTACTTCACGGTTTCCTTTTGATTTTGGTCAGAATTTCCGGTTGACCGTGGAAGTGTGTCGCCGCCTCTTTTTTCAGCCCTTGATCGGCCGCACCTTGCCGGCCGCCAGCTTGGCGTTGCCCCGGGCCTCATCGGTGGTTTCGCCATTGGCCACGACGACGCCCATGCGGCGTTTCTTGAAGGCTTCCGGCTTGCCGAACAGGCGCAGGTCGGTGCGCGGCACGGCCAGCGCCTCTTCCAGCCCAGTGAAGGCAATGCCCGATTCGTCGATGCCGCCGTAAATGACCGCCGAGGCACCCGGCTCGCGCAGCGCGGTGTCGACTGGCAGGCCAAGGATGGCGCGGGCGTGCAGTTCGAATTCCGAAAAACGTTGCGAGCACAGGGTGACCAGCCCGGTATCGTGCGGCCGCGGGCTGACTTCGGAGAACCACACCATGTCGCCCTTGACGAACAGTTCGACGCCGAACAGGCCGCGGCCGCCGAGGTTGCCGGTGACGGCGGCGGCGATTTCCTGCGAACGCTTGAGCGCAGTCGGGGTCATCGCCTGCGGTTGCCACGATTCGACGTAATCGCCAGCGACCTGGATGTGGCCGATCGGCTCGCAGAAGTGAGTCACCACTGCGCCGGCCGCGTTGCGGGCACGGACGGTAAGCAGGGTGATTTCGTAATCGAAGTCGACAAAACCCTCGACGATGACGCGACCCTGATTGACCCGGCCGCCGCTTGCCGCGTAGTCCCAGGCCTTCTGCACATCGTCCGGGCCGCGCAGCAACGACTGGCCCTTGCCGGACGACGACATGGTTGGTTTGACAATGCACGGGTAGCCAATACCGCCATCGATAGCAGCCTGCAGTTCGGTCAGCGAATCGGCAAATTTGTAGGGAGATGTCGGCAGGCCTAGTTCGTCGGCGGCCAGCCGGCGGATGCCTTCGCGGTTCATCGTGAGCCTGGCGGCGCGCGCCGTCGGGATCACCTCGGCCAGCCCGGCAGCCTCTATCTCGACCAGCATGTCGGTGGCGATGGCCTCGATTTCCGGCACGATCAAATGCGGTTTTTCCAGTTCGACGAGCCGGCGCAGCGCGGCGCCATCGGTCATCGAAATGACGTGGGCGCGATGGGCGACCTGATGGCCGGGGGCGTTCTCGTAGCGGTCGACAGCGATCACTTCAACGCCCAGGCGCTGCAGCGCGATGATCACTTCCTTGCCGAGTTCGCCGGCACCGAGCAGCATGACGCGAGTGGCGGAAGGGGAGAGCGGGGTGCCGATTTGCATGGGGTTTCCTCGGATTGGCAGATTTGGATTTTGGCCGAATTTAGGCGTCGACCGTGGAAGCGTCAAGCCGGATGTCTTCCCGCGGCTGGTTGGCGCCTGTCGCTGCCTTATAATGCCGCGATGCAATTCCGATCCCTCCCGCTCTCCGTCGAACGTTTTCTGCTGTCGCCGTTCAGCCTGTTGCTGGCGCTCCTCCTGGCCTTTTTCCTGAATGCCTGGAGCCTGCCGCTGACCGATGTCGATGAGGGCGCCTTCTCGGAAGCAACGCGCGAAATGATGGCGCGCGGCAATCTGGTCTCGCCGACTCTCAACGACGCGCCGCGCCACGACAAACCGATCCTGATTTACTGGGCGCAGGCCGCCTCGGTCGCCGTGCTCGGTGTCAGCGAAATCGGCTTCCGCCTGCCGTCGATCATTTTTGCCGTGCTCTGGGTGTTCGCGCTATTTCGTTTCTGCCTGCGCCACGGCAACCAGATGACGGCGCAGATCGCCTCGCTGGTCATGGCCTTGACGCTGGTCGTCGGCTTCATCGCCAAGGCAGCGATTGCCGATGCGCTGCTCAACCTGCTCATCGCGCTGGCCATGTTCGGCATCTACGACTATTTCGTCGCCTGTCGGGACGGCAAGCCGGCAGCCAAAACGCGGCGCCTGCTGTTCGCTGTCTATGCCGCGCTCGGCCTTGGTTTCCTGGCCAAGGGGCCGGTCGCCGTCTTCTTCCCGCTGCTCATCAGCGCCTTGTTTTTCGTCTCGGCCGGCGCCTGGCGCGACTGGCTCAAAGCCGTCTTTTTCTGGCCGGGCTGGCTGCTTTTCCTGGCCATCGTCGTTCCCTGGCACGTCGCGGTCTATCTCGATCAGGGCGATGCCTTCTTCCGCGGCTTTTACCTCAAGCACAACATCAACCGCTACGCCGACACCTTCGAAGGCCACGGCGGGCGCTGGTGGTACTACTTCGCGGTGCTGCCCTTCATCCTGCTGCCGTTCACCGGCTGGCTCTTCGCCATCGCCGGCAAGCTGGCCGGCGCGCTGGGCCAGAGCGACAGCGATGCGTTGTTCGAACGCTTCCTGATCATCTGGTTCATCGTCGTCTTCGCCTTCTTCTCGTTCTCCGGCACGCAGTTGCCGCATTACCTGCTCTACGGCTGCACGCCGGTGTTCATCCTGCTTGCCCGCCATCGGCTCGATTTCGAGCGGCGCTGGCTGGCCTTCGTGCCGATGATCCTCTTCGCGCTGCTCCTCGCCGTTCTGCCGGAAGTGCTCGCCTTCGCCGCCGGCAAGGCCAGTCGGCCGTTCGAGAAATTCCTGCTCGATGGCCTGACCATCGCCTTCGCCGACGAAGCGCGCTGGTTGTTGCCGCTGCTTGCCGTTGCCGTCATCGGCCTGGCTTTCTGGCGCCGCCTGCCGGTCTGGCAGGGCCTGGTTCTTGCCGGTCTGCTGCAGGCCGCCACAGTCGCCCTCGTCATCGCCCCGCGCGCCATCGAAGTGACGCAAGGACCGGTGCGCGAAGCGGCCATGCTGGTCAAGCAAAGTGGCGAAACCAATGTCGTCGCCTGGCGCATCATCATGCCGAGCTTCAGCGTCTATCGCCAGGCCGCGACGCCGACCCGCGTGCCCGAACTCGGCCAGCTGGTGTTTACGCGTACCGACCGCAAGCATGAGGTCCTGGCGCTGCTCGCCCCGGGGCTGACCCTGCGCGACGTCTATCAGCGCAGCTTCGTCACGCTGGCCCGTGTTGAGCGTGAGGACAAGGAATGAACGATCAAACGCTGCACGCCCGCAACCCGGTTTTCGACGCTTCCATCCTTGGCCTGTGCCTGCTCTTCGCGCTCGGGTTGGTCGCCGTCGGCCAGACCGGCGACTGGTACGTCGGCTTCATTCCCGCCCAGGCGGCCAGCCAGATTTTCTTGCCGCCCTGGCTGTGGGAAAGCCTGACAACGCTCGGCGACGGCCGTGTCCAGCTCGCCCTGATGCTGCCTTTCTGCCTCCGCTACCCGCGTGTTTTCTGGGCGCTGGTCGTCGGGGCGCTGCTCGCCGGGGCGATGAGCCGTGGCTTGAAGGTCTGGTTCGACCTGCCGCGGCCGGCGGCAGTACTCGATGCCAGCCAGATCACCATCATCGGCGCCCGCCTGACGGCACACAGCTTCCCGTCCGGCCATGCCGTTTCGGCCTTTTCCTTTGTTGTCGCCTGGCTGGCTCTGCTCGGCTGGTGGCGCGCTTTGCCCATCGTCGTCATCGCCGCCCTGGCCGCGTTTTCGCGAATTGCCGTCGGCGCCCACTGGCCGGTCGATGTGCTGGCCGGCGGGATGATCGGCCTGGCCGGCGGCTGGCTGGGCCTGCGCCTGACCCGACATTTTCGCTGGGGCCTGGGCATTCGCGCCCACTGGATATTGATTGCCATCGCCGTCATCGCCGTGGCAACGCTACCCTTCGACGGCCAGGGCTACCCGGATACCCGACCGTGGCGCATCGTCGCCTGTTTGTGGGGGCTGGGCGGCTTCGTCCTGTTCTATCTGCAGCCCCTGCTGCGCGGCGGCTGGCAGGCGGCGAACCGGCCGCTCGAAGGGCTTGTCGCAGAAGACCGCGCAGCCTGATTCAGGATTTGGCGAGGGCGATCTTCGCGCGCCAAAGCGGTCGTTGCCGGTATGCTGTTTGCAAAATACGCCAATAGTTTGTACTGTCCGTTTTCTCTTTCGAAATCCATCAGAACGCGATGCTCGGGGGCATGGTTCACGCCTTCTTATGGCTTTTGAATTCAGGAAACCCGCAGTCCGTTGCCTGGTCTACAGCAATTCCATACAGATAGCGTGAACCGAAAATCATGCCAACGTCCATTCTGAAATACGTCGATATCGCGCGCCTTGTCGGGGCCGGACTTAAGTGTCCGGTGTGCAATGGCACCGACTGTCGACATTCAAGGTGGCATTCGAAGACCGAAAAGCTGGGCTCGTCGGGGTTTCGTCCCTATCGCTGCAATGATTGCGCGCATCGCTTCCTGGCCCGCAACAGCGCTTCTCTGGAGCGGATACTGATCAACAGCACGGCCGGCTTGATGCTGTGCTTCGGGATTTTCGTAGTCGTCGATTTTTGGCTGGAAAACGTCGACAAGCCGAAGCCTGCGCCTGTCGCGCTGACCGCAACGGCGCTCCCGGAGGAAAGTACGGCCGGTGCGCCGAATCGGCTGCTGACTGGTGGCGTGGCTGCAGAGGCCAGCGACAACCCGGCAACGCGCGCCCAAAAACAGCAGGAGGCGGCCGACAACGGCGATGCTGGTGCGATGCTGCAGATCGGACGAGACCTGGCGACCGGCAACAATCGCCCGAAAGATGTCGGGCAGGCGGCCAAATGGGTGCAATTGGCCGCGGCAACGGGACATCCCGATGCCATGCTTGAACTGGGGCGGTTTTATCGCGATGGTGTCGGGGTGGCGCAGGATTCGGCTCGCGCCTACGTCTGGCTCAGTCGGGCCGCCGCTGCCAAGCAAACGGACGCCGTGCTGGAACGCGAGGCTCTGGTCCGGACGATGGGCGAAGAGCCACTCAAGGTGGCGCTAGAATTGTCCATGCCGACACAACCGGCGGCGGCTCTCGTCCGTCCGAAATAGCCAATTCTCGGGAAGTATTGCGGCAGGTTGCCAAGCCAAGCGCGGTGAATGGGCGTTGCCGGCAATTACCACGGTCAACCGGGAAAAACGCCCAAAAATGAAATGGTCGGTGACGGGCGGTGATTTCCCGTCGGTTGCGCCCCATCTCTCCAGGAGGCGTCGCGGCTGCAACAAAAGCTTAACGAAGCAGTAATTTCGGGGTCACGGGGCGGCCGTATCGTGCGGCCATGCCCAAGGTCAGAAGCGTTTTTCTCTCCGATATCCACCTTGGCACGCGGGCGTGCCAGGCGGACAGACTCCTCGATTTTCTGCGCGAACATCCGGCTGAACAGACTTTCCTGATCGGCGACATCGTCGATTTCTGGGCGATGAGCCGCAGCATCAACTGGTCGCAGGCCCAGAACACCGTCGTCCAGAAACTGCTGCGCCGGGCCCGGCATGGCGACCGCGTCGTCTTCATCCCGGGCAACCACGACGAAGTGCTGCGCGATTACTGCGGCATCGTTTTCGGCGAGGTCGAGGTCATCGACGAACTGGTCCACGAAACCGTGGATGGCCGCCGTTTTCTGCTCATCCACGGCGACCAGTTCGACCAGGTAACGCGTCATCATCGCTGGGTCGCCGTGCTCGGCGACAAGGCTTACGAAATGCTCGTCCGTATCAACAGCCTGCTCTCGTGGGGGCGGCGCAAGCTCGGCATTTCCGGCTACTGGTCGCTGGCCGGCTACGCCAAGCGCAAGGTCAAGACGGCGCTGACCTTCATTTTCGATTTCGAAGAATCGGCCATCCATCACGCCAAGGAGCGCGGCCTGGACGGCGTCATCTGCGGCCACATCCACTGGGCGACGATCCGCGAGATCGACGGCCTGACTTACGTGAATTGCGGCGACTGGGTCGATTCCTGCACGGCCATCGTCGAACACTTCGACGGCCGGCTCGAACTGGTCACCTGGGGCGAACAAAAGCCGGTGCCCATGCTGGCCGCCCCGGTTGTCCAATCCGTTGTCGAAACTGTAGAGGCCTGAGATGCGTGTTTTGATGGTTTCCGACGTGTATTTCCCCCGCGTCAATGGCGTCTCGACTTCCATCGAGACTTTCCGCCGCACGCTCGCAGGGCAGGGCGTCGAGGTCAAACTGGTCGTTCCGCGCTATGGCAACGAGATTGACGAGCCGGGCATCGTGCGCGTCGCCGGCCGACCGGTGCCGGGCGACCGCGAAGACCGGTTGGTCGGCTGGCGCGCGATGCACCGGGCGGTGCTCGATGCGGCGCAGGACTGCGACCTGATCCACGTCCAGACCCCGTTCATCGCCCACTACGCCGGCCTCAAGGCCGGGCGCAAACTCGGCCTGCCGGTGGTGGCGACTTATCACACGTTGTTCGAAGAATATTTGCAGCACTACGCCAAGCCGATTCCGCCGAGCTGGTTGCGCGGTCAGGCGCGGGCCTTGTCACGCCGGCAATGCAACCAGCTCGATGCGGTGATCGTGCCATCGACGGCCATGCGTCAGCGGCTTGAAAGCTATGGCGTCACCTCGCCGATGCATGTTCTGCCGACCGGTATCCCGATGGCGCAATTCGCCGGCGGCAATGGAAAGCGCTTTCGCCAGAAATTCGGCATAGCCGAAGCGCGGCCGATGGCCTTGTTCGTCGGCCGCGTCGCCCATGAAAAGAATATCGGCTTCCTCCTCGAAGCCCTTGTCCAGGTCCGCCAGATTCGCCCCGACGCGCTGCTCGTCATCGCCGGCGAAGGCCCGGCAATGGCCGACCTCAAGGCGCAGACCACGGCGCTGGGCGTGCAGGATGCCGTCCAGTTCATCGGCTACCTCGACCGTCAGCAGGCGCTGCCCGATTGCTATGCGGCAGCCAATGTTTTCGTTTTCGCCTCGCGCACCGAAACGCAGGGGCTGGTCCTGCTCGAAGCGATGGCGGCCGGTGTCCCGGTCATCGCGCTGTCCGAAATGGGAACGACCGACATCCTGGCCCCGGCCCGCGGGGCCTTTTCGCCGCCGAACGACCCGCGCGCTTTCGGTGAAGTGCTTGGCCAGTTCCTCAAACACCCCGAGGCATGGCGCCATCTCAACGATGAGGCGCCGATTTACGCGCAGGAATGGACCGATGTGGCCATGGCCGAGCGGCTGGCACGCCTTTACGGAGAGCTGACCAATTGCAAAATTGGCCAGAAATTCCGGTTGACCGTGGCAATCTGATCACCGGCCCGATGAACGATCATTCCGACGCCTGCTGCGTCCGCTGCTTCTACTTCCGGCCGAGTGATGCGCTCACCGGCCTGTGTCACCGCTACCCCCCGGTCTTCGCCGGCGACAGCTCGCCGCGCGAAGCGCATCACTGGCGCCATCCGGTTGTCGGGCCGCACGGCTGGTGCGGCGAACACCGGCTGGCGCCCGGCGCTCAGATGTCTTCGAGCGGCGCCACCAGCTGATTGACCTTGCGCAGGCGTTCAGCCATGACGCGCATGACCTGGGTGGCGAAAAACGGTGTTTGCTGAACGAGAAACTGGAAGCGCTTTTCGTCGACTTCGACGAATTCGCATTCAGTCACGGCGACCACGCTGGCCGAGCGCGGCCCGGGTGAAACGAGGCCCATCTCGCCAACGATGCTGCCGTGCTCGAGGTTTTCAACGACCCGGTTGTTGACGATGACTTCGGCCTTGCCTGCGGTCAGGACGTACATCATCTGGCCATCCTCATTCTCGGAAAACAGGGCGGCGCCCGGGGCGACCTTGATGATGGTGGGGTTGTGCGTAAACAGCTCGAAGAAAACCATGGTTACATTTCCGGATGAACGAGACTAGGCCTTTTAGCATAGGCTGGCTTCTGTTTCATGTCGAAAATATTACAGTTACCCCGGGCTTGACCTAGAACAAGGTCGGCGAGATCAGGCGAAGACCGATGGAGAACCAGTGTTGGTCGATGATGGCGCCAAACCGGCTGCCGTAGGTGGTGTCGATCTGGAGGTGGCCGGGGACGATCCAGTAGCGGACGCCCATCTGGAAAAAAGGGTTGCCCTTGTCCTGGCCATAGCTTTCGGCGATCAGGTAACTTCTTGGTGTTATCTCGATTTCGCTGCCGAGACCCCAGGTTAGCCGATTTTCCTGATTTTCGCGTTCGCGGGTGTAGCCGAGGTTAGTGTGGATGACCACCCGGTCGTCGGCCAGCGAAAAGCTGACCGGCACGTAGAAATACGGGTTGCCGGTGTGTGCGCTGCCCGGTTGCGTGGCGTAACCAGCGGCTAAACCGATGCCGTAACCATTGGTTTCCAGCGGCTTGAGCAGGGTCTTGCCCTGAATGACCATGGCACCGCTTTCCTGATGGCCGTCGGCATAGGCCAGCGCGCCGCCGAAAGTCAGTTCGAAATTGCCGCCCGGGTTGCAGGCCGGCAAGGCCCAGAACTCGTGCTGGCTGCCGTGCAGGTGCACCCAGGATTCGACCTGACAGGCGCCGGCATCGGTCAGCCGGGCGTCGTCGGTGATCATCGGGCGGGCAGCATGGGCAGCCGGCCCGATGGCGAGCAGGATGAGCAGGGCGAAAAGTGGGCGCTTAGGCATATCCGGACGAGCCTAGGGGCGAATTGTGACAGAGCGATGACCTGGCCTGTCATCAAAGCTTAGCGCTACCTGATTAACGTGAGCGCTTTCGCGGAGATTTCATGCAGGAACCCTCGTCGAACGAACTCGGCCTCGATCCGGCCAACGAATCGCCCTTCAAGGGCAAGACCGGACTGCGCCGGGTATGGAATGCCCTGACCTATTCGCTGGCCGGTCTCAAGGCCGCCTACCTGTGCGAAGACGCCTTCCGCCAGGAAGTCATGCTCGCCGCCTTGCTCATCCCGGCGGCTTTTCTGCTGCCGGTGCCGTGGATGGGCCGCGGCTTGATGATCGCCAGCGTGCTGCTCGTCCTGGTCGTCGAGTTGCTCAATTCGGCCATTGAAGCCGTAGTCGACCGCGTCAGCCTGGAAAACCATCGCCTGGCCAAACGCGCCAAGGATATCGGCAGCGCCGCGGTGCTCGTTTCGCTGATCCTCGTCATGTTCGTTTGGGCTTGCGTGCTCATGGAGATCGCCTGATGTCGCTGGTCATTGCCTTCGTCACCGAAACCTTCCCGCCCGAGGTCAATGGCGTCGCAATGACCGTTGGCCGGCTGGTTGGCGGCTTGCGCGAACGCGGTCACCGGGTCAGCGTCATCCGGCCACGCCAGGGCAAGGGCGATGCCGGCAGTGAGCATGAACTGGCTTTGCCCGGCTTTCCGTTGCCCGGTTATCCCGGCCTGCGCTTCGGCCTGCCGGCCGGGCGTCGGCTGGCCCGACAATGGCGCCAGCAGCGGCCCGATCTGGTCCATGTGGTGACCGAAGGGCCGCTCGGCTGGTCGGCCGTCAGCGTCGCCCGCAAGATGGGCATCCCGGTCACCTCCGGCTTTCACACCAATTTCGACCGCTACAGCGTGCATTACGGCATGGGCTGGATGCGCCCGGCCGTCGCCGCCTACCTGCGCACCCTGCACCGGCGAACGCTGGCGACCATGGTGCCGACGGCGGCGCTGGCCGCCGATCTGGCTGGCGAAGGGCTGACCGGGGTACGCGTCGTCGGCCGTGGCGTCGATACGCAGTTGTACGATCCGGCCCGGCGCAGCAAGGCCTTACGCCAGACCTGGGGCGTCGAGGGAGACGGGCCGGCCTGCCTCTACGTTGGCCGGGTGGCGGCCGAGAAGAATCTGGCCCTGGTCAAAAAGACCTTTGCCGCCATCCAGGTCTGGCATCCCAAGGCCAAGATGGTCTGGGTCGGCGATGGCCCATCGGCCAAACAACTGGCCGCCGATCATCCGGATCATCATTTCGCCGGCATGCGCATCGGCGAAGACCTCGCCGCCCACTACGCCAGCGCCGACCTCTTTCTCTTCCCCAGCCTGACCGAAACCTACGGCAACGTCGTCGCCGAGGCGATGGCCAGCGGCCTGCCGGTTATCGCCTATCGCAGCGCTGCTGCCGCCGAACTGATCGCCCAGCAGAAAAACGGCATGGTCGCCTCGCCCGGCGACGAGCGCGGCTACGTCGAAGGCGCGCTGTGGATGCTCGACGAAGCCGAGCGCCTCGGCGAAATGGCCGAAGCCGCCCGCCAGACGATGCTGCCGCGCAGCTGGGCCGGCGTCGTCGAAACCTTCGAAAGCGTCGCGCGCGAAGCGATGTCAAATCGAGCCTGAAGAACGAACAATGCGCAATTTGGTTTGCCGGCCGGAGCGCTATGGTCAACCGGGAAAAATGGCCAAAATCGAATCTTGAACCAGAATGCCCCGGTTGGAGGCGGCTGGATGTGTGTGGGGGCGGGACGGCTGGCGCGAAGCAATGCTGCCGCAGGCTGAAGCGTCAAAAAAGCGCCGACGCCGGGCGTTCCCACCGGCAATTGCTTGCGCGGCTAACCGCTCGTCGTGGATACGCCCTAGGCCATCGCCTGGCGACAGGTAACTCTATTGCGCCCGTTGCGTTTTGATTCGTAAAGCGCCTCATCAGCCGTCAGTATCAGATGTTGGACATCGACCAGTTTTTCCGTATCGACAACCTGGGCGACGCCAGCACTGACTGTGACTGAGTACGTCGTGCCATCGCAATTGATCGGTTTCATGTCGATAGCGCTGCGCAGTCGTTCAGCTATATCGTGTGCGTGATCGCAGTCTGCTTCATCAAGCAAGACAAGGAACTCCTCACCACCCAATCGGCCGACATGGTTGTATTCGCGGACGCTGTTGGTCATTCTTGAGGCAACCTCCCGGAGCACCTCGTCTCCGGCGATGTGGCCACCCGAATCATTGATTCTCTTGAAGTAATCGATGTCAACCATGATCAAGGCCATGCGGCGGTTTTCCCGCTTTGCCTTGGCGACGGCGGCGTCGACCAATTCGAGAATGCCTCTGCGGTTGTAGATGCCCGTAAGCTGATCGCGCGTCGCCAAGTCCTGCAACTCCTGCTGCGTAATCGCCAGGCGCTGGTTAATGTCGACAATTTCCTGATAGAGCCGACTCTTTTCAATCAGTGTCGATAGTTGGGTGGCAATCCGCCGGAAAATTCCCTGATGCAGGTCCTTGTAGGTGCCAGGCTCAAGGCTCGAGAAGAAAATAAATCCAATGGGTTTTCCTTGACTGATCAAGGGGCAGGTCAGACTGGAGCGAATGCCTTCGGCGACCATCAGGCGCGTCGAATGGGAATTTGGGTTCTCCGAGAGATATTCGGTCAGGTCATTCAAAATTCGCGGTTGCCCGGTATGCACGATGTTGCTCAGGCTGCTCCCGGCAAGTTTGGCCGTGAACCCGTTCGGCAGATGAGTCTCCGGATAATCCGCACATGACCAATAGGTTGAAACGGACAATTGGTCTTCGTTGATCAGGGCGCAGCCGAGCCGGTTATATGGAATGACAGCCCGGAAGGCATCAAAAATTCTTTTCAGGACATCGTCAAGGAATAAGCCGCCAATGACCGAGTCGGTGACTTCCTGCAGTTTTCGCGCGTGATCAAAATGCCATTCAAGATGCTCGGCAAGTCTTTGCAATTCTTCGCCAAGGATACCTACGGCATCTTTCGGCTCGGTAGGGAACTCGATCGCGAAGTCGCCTTCTCGCATGCTGCGTACGGCGCGTTGATAGCTGACTATTCGTTCTTCATCGCAGGCCAAAATGTCGCGCTCCGTTCGGTGTGTGCTGGTTTAGGAGCTGTTGGAACCCAATTCGTTCCCCAAATCGGCTTTTTGCCGCGAACCGCATTGAATTCTATTTTGACTGGATCAACTCAACCTTGTAGCCATCCGGATCTTCGACAAAAGCAATGATCGTCGAGCCATGCTTCATCGGCCCGGCTTCGCGCACAACCTTGCCGCCGCGCGCCTTGATTGCCGCACAGGCGGCGGCAGCATCGGGCACGGCCAGGGCGATGTGGCCGTAGCCGTTGCCGAGTTCATAGCTCGGGGTGTCCCAGTTGTGGGTCAGTTCGAGGACCGCTTCGCTGGCTTCATCGCCATAGCCGACAAAGGCCAGCGTGAAGCGGCCTTCCGGGTAGTCGGTGCGGCGGAGCAATTGCATGCCGAGGATTTCGGTGTAGAAGGCGATCGATTTGTCGAGATCGCCGACGCGAATCATGGTGTGCAGAATGCGCATGTTTTTCCTTAAAAGTGGGGGATTTGCCGGGCCAGCTGGCGCAGTTCGAGCCGGTGCGCCTTCCAGTCGGGGCAAAGTTGCTCAACTACAGACCAGAAGCGCGGGCTGTGGTTCATTTCCTTGAGATGGGCCAGTTCGTGGCAGACGACGTAATCGACGATGGCCAGCGGCATGAGCACCAGCCGCCAGTTCAGCGCAATGCCGCCGTGGTGGCTGCAACTGCCCCAGCGCGTGCGGGCCGACGACAGGCGCAGCGGTGGCTCGCCGACGCCGAGGCGTGGCGCATGGATGGCCAGGCGTTCGGCAAACACCGTGCGGGCTTTCTCGCGCAGGGCTTTTTCCAGCAGGTCGCTGGCGGTGTGGGTGGCGTCGGGGCGCAGGTAAAGCGTGCCGGGGCCGAACTGCCAGCGACTGCGGCCGACTTCGGTGAAGGCTACGGTCAACGGCTCGCCGAGGGCAAAAACCACGGTGCCATCGGTGATCTCCAGCTTGCTGGCGGCCGGCCGATCACGCCAGGCGGCCAGTTTGTCGAGCACCCATTGGCCGTGCTCGTGGATCAGGTTTTCGATGTCGCCGATGCGCGCCCGGGTCGGGGCGCCGACGCGCAGGCCGCGGTGGTCGATGGCCAGACCGATGGTTCGGCGCTGGCTGCGCCGCAGCTGGTAGGCGACGGCCTGGCCGGCGATGACGATATGGCGCGCCGGCTCAGGTGGCGTTATGCGAGGCATCCGAATAGCGATGCGGCGAGATGCGGTGCATCTCGTCTTCGATCCAGGCTTCAGCCCGCTGATTGACTTCGGCTTCGGTCATGCCGGTGGCGTCGAAAGCCGGACCGATGCTCATCGTGACGGTGCCCGGTGTTTTCAGAAAAGCCTGGCGCGGCCACAGTTCGCCGGCGTCATGGGCAACCGGCACGACCTTGCAGCCGACACGGGTGGCGAGGTAGGCGCCGCCCGGCTTGTAGCGTTTTTTCTGGCCCGGCGCAACGCGCGTGCCTTCCGGGAAGAGGATGACGTAAAAGCCCTGTTTGAGGCGCTCGCGGCCCTGGACGACAACCTGGTCGAGGGCGTCCTTGCCGGCGGCGCGGTCGATCGAAATCATCTTCATGGCACCCAGACCCCAGCCGATCAGCGGGACGCGCAGCAGTTCCTTCTTGAGCACAAAGACGCAGTAGGCGCCGGCCGGCACAAGATCCTGGAGGGTCATCGTTTCCCAGGCTGACTGGTGCTTGGCGAGGATGACGCAAGGCTCCTTCGGCATGTTTTCAAGGCCGATGACCTTGGGCCGGATGCCGAGGATGTTTTCGACCCCGAACTGGATGCCGAGGCGCCACAGCTTGCCGAAGCGATAGCCCCACAGCCCGCGCAAGGCGAGGGCGGCGATGACGACGAGCGGCGCCGTGAGGATCGACCAGACGACGGCGTAGGCCATGAACAGCGTCGAGCGCACCGCCCTCATGGCGTGGTTTCCTTGAGGATGGCGTCGACTGCCGCCGACAGGTCCTTGTACTCCAGCGTGCCTTCCGGCAATTCGTTGTCGGCCTTGGTTTTCTCGCCCTTGCCGGTCATCACCAGCATCGGCTGACAGCCGGCGGCAGCGCAAGCCTGCAGATCGCGCAGCGAATCGCCGATGGCCGGGACACCCTTGAGGTCGACATTGAGTGTCTCGGAAATGCGCTTGAACATGCCGGGTTTCGGCTTGCGGCAGTCACATTTCGAATCGGCCGCATGCGGACAATAGAAAATGGCGTCGATGCGCCCACCCAGAGAGACGACTGCCTTGTGCATCTTGCTATGGATCAGGTTCAGCGTTTCCATGTCGAACAAACCGCGGCCGACACCCGACTGGTTGGTCGCCACGACCACCCGGTAGCCGCACTGGGTGAGGCGGGCGATCGCTTCCAGGCTGCCCGGGATCGGCTTCCATTCGGCCGGCGTCTTGATGAACTGGGCCGAGTCGAAGTTGATGACCCCGTCGCGGTCGAGGATGACGAGCTTGGTCGGCATGGCGTTCTTCCCGTTCTCAGGCAGACAGCTTGGAAATGTCGGCGACCTTGTTCATCGCCACATGGAGCTTGGCGAGCAGGCCGAGACGATTGGCGCGCAGGGCCGGATCGTCGGCATTGACCATGACGCCGTCGAAGAAGGCATCGACCGGGGCGCGCAGGGCGGCCAGCGCCAGCAGGGATTCGGCATAGTCGCCGGTGACGAAGGCGGCGTCGGCCTGCGGCACGACATCGACGAGCGCATCGTGCAGGGCGATTTCGGGCGCTTCCTTGAGCAGGGCGTTATCGACGGTTGGCTCGACCGGGTTTTCGACCTTCTTGAGGATGTTGCTGACCCGCTTGTTGGCGGCGGCCAGCGCGGCAGCTTCGGGCAACGCGGCGAAGGCACGGACGGCGGCCAGGCGCTTGGGGATGTCGCCAAGGCGCTGCGGCCGCTGGCTGACCACGGCATCGACTTCCTGTGCCGTGTAGCCCTGCTCGCGCAGGCTGCCGGCCAGGCGGTCGTAGATGAAGTCGGCCAGTTCGGCTTCGGCACTCTTGAAACCGTCGACCGATGCAAAGGCGCTGCCTGCCACGGTCAACAGGGAATTCAGCGGTAAATCCAAATTGCCTTCGGCCAGCATGCGGATGGTGCCCAGCGCGTGGCGACGCAGCGCGAACGGGTCGCGGTCGCCGGTCGGGATCTGGCCGATGCCGAACATGCCGACCAGCGTTTCGAGCTTGTCGGCCAGCGCGACGACCGTGCCGACATGGCCGCGCGGCAGGCTGTCGCCGGCGAAGCGCGGCTTGTAGTGGTCTTCGATGGCATCGGCGACTTCGGCGTTGAGGCCGTCGTGCTGGGCGTAGTAGCGGCCCATGATGCCCTGCAGTTCGGGGAATTCGCCGACCATGTCGGTCAGCAGGTCGGCCTTGGCCAGCACCGCAGCCTGTTCGGCATGCAGGGCCAGCGCTTCACCGCCCAGCTCTTGGCCGATGGCCCGGGCAATCGCGGCAACGCGCTGCATGCGCTCGCCCTGGGTGCCCAGCTTGTTGTGATAAACGACCTTGGACAGGCCGATGACGCGGCTTTCCAGCGACTTCTTGCGATCCTGGTCGAAGAAGAACTTGGCGTCCGCTAACCGTGGACGCACGACGCGCTCGTTGCCGCCGATCACGGCCGATGCATCTTCCGGGCTGATGTTGCTGACGACGAGGAATTTGTTGGTCAGCTTGCCGGCCGCGTCGAGCAGCGGGAAGTATTTCTGGTTGGCCTTCATCGTGAGAATCAGGCATTCCTGCGGCACGGCGAGGAATTCCTCCTCGAACTGGCCGACCAGCACGTTCGGGCGTTCGACCAGTGCGGTGACTTCGTCGAGCAGGGCGTCGTCGTCGATTGGCCGTAGCGGAGCAGCGCCATTTGCCCCGGCCCTGGCGGCAGCGGCGGCAAGTTGCCGGGCGATTTCGGCGCGGCGCTCGGCGAAGGAGGCGATGACGGCGCCGTCGGTCGCCAGCTTGCCGGCGTATTCGTCGGCATGGGCGAAGACGACCGGATCGACGGCCGCTTCAAAACGGTGACCGTGCGTTTCACGACCCGAGTTGAGGCCGAGAATGGCCAGCGGCACGACGTCGCTGCCGTGCAGGGCGACGAGGCCATGCGCCGGGCGGACGAAATTGACGCTGCTCCAGCCGTCCTGCAACTGGTAGGTCATGACCTTGGGAATGGGCAGGGCGGCGAGGGCGGCTTCAAGTGCCTTTTGCAGGCCTTCGGCCAGCGTGGCGCCCTTGGCCAGGCTGTCGTAAAACAGGATGTCGGCCTTGCCGTCGTTTTCGCGGCGCAGATTCGTCACGCAGGAAGCGGCGGCGCCCGCATCTATTCCCAATCCGGCGAGCTTCTTGAGCAGGGCCGGCGTGGCGTTGCCGGCGGCATCGAGGCCAACGGCGACCGGCATGAGTTTCTGGACGACCGGCTTGTCGGCAGCAACGGCAGCGACTTCGGTGACGTGGGCGGCCAGACGGCGCGGCGAGGCGTAGGCGGTGACAGTGGCCCTCTCGGTAGCCAGGCCATCCTTTTGCAGTGCTGCGGCCAGCGTGGCGGCAAACACTTCGCCCAGCTTCTTGAGCGCCTTGGGCGGCAGTTCTTCAACAAACAGTTCAACGAGCAGGTTTTTCGACGACATATCAGGCAGCTTTCTTTGCGTTCTGTTCTTCCAGCTTGACCAGCACTTCGGCGGCCCATTCCTTGGGCGCCATCGGGAAGCCGAGGCGGGCGCGGGAGTCGAGGTAGGCCTGGGCCACGGCGCGGGCCAGGTTGCGGATGCGGCCGATGTAGGCGGCGCGCTCGGTCACCGAAATGGCGCCGCGGGCGTCGAGCAGGTTGAAGGTGTGGGCGGCTTTGAGAACCTGCTCGTAGGCCGGCAGGGCGAGCTGGTTGCCCATCAGGTGGACAGCGGTTTCTTCGTGCTTGCCGAAGGCGTGGAACAGGAAGTCGACGTTGCTGTGTTCGAAGTTATAGGCCGACTGCTCGACTTCGTTCTGGTGATAGACGTCGCCGTAGGTCAGGCCTTCCGTCCACGTCAGGTCGAAGACGTTTTCGACGCCTTGCAGGTACATCGCCAGGCGTTCGATGCCGTAGGTGATTTCGCCGGTGATCGGCTTGCAGTCGATGCCGCCGACCTGCTGGAAGTAGGTGAATTGCGTCACTTCCATACCGTTCATCCAGACTTCCCAACCCAGGCCCCAGGCGCCGAGCGTCGGGTTTTCCCAGTCGTCTTCGACGAAACGCACGTCGTTTTTCTTGAGGTCGAAACCGAGGGCTTCGAGCGAGCCGAGGTAGAGCTCGAGGATGTTGTCCGGGGCCGGCTTGAGCACGACCTGGAACTGGTAGTAGTGCTGCATGCGGTTCGGGTTCTCGCCGTAGCGACCGTCCTTCGGACGGCGCGACGGCTGCACGTAGGCGGCTTTCCACGGCTCCGGGCCAATGGCGCGCAGGAAGGTGGCGGTGTGGCTGGTGCCGGCGCCGACTTCCATGTCGTAGGGCTGGAGCAGGGCGCAGCCCTTGTCGCTCCAGTATTGCTGCAAACGCAGGATGATTTCCTGGAAGGTCGGTTTCTTGGTCGTGCTCATCGGATGCAATCGGTGATGTTCTGAGACGCACGATTTTACTTGCTTTTGCCATGGATGGCGCGGAACGAAGCCTGCGGCATACTGTCTTCAGGGTATCTGAATGGAAAGCGGGAATGAAAATGGCGGAAACGACGATGTCGCAAAAAGCGACGCTGGGCGGGGGGTGTTTCTGGTGTACCGAGGCAGCTTTTGAGCAACTGGATGGGGTGATTTCGGTGCTGCCCGGCTACATGGGCGGGCACGACCCGCACCCGAGCTACGAAGCCGTGTGTCGCGGCGACAGCGGTCACGCCGAAGTCGTCCAGATCGAGTTCGATCCGGCGAAAATCGATTTCGAGACGCTGCTCACGGCCTTCTTCACGATTCACGATCCGACCACCCTGAACCGCCAGGGCCACGACGCCGGCACCCAATACCGTTCGGCCATCTTCTTCCATGATGCCGGCCAGCAGGCCGTTGCCGAAGCCATGATCAGCCGCCTCAACAGTGATGGCATCTGGGACTCGCCCATCGTTACCGAGGTGACGCCGGCGTCGACTTTCTTCGTGGCCGAGGGGTATCACCACCAGTATTTTCGGCGTAATCCTTACCAGGGATATTGCATGGCCGTGGTGGCGCCCAAGGCGCTCAAGTTGCGCCAGGTTTTCGCCGGGCAGATCAAGGCTGGCTAGACGATTCCGTGGCGATTCCACGGTCGACCGGAAAAAACGGCCAAAATTGAAATGTCGTATTTCGGCCTGTTTTTTCCGGGGCGCCAGGGTGCCGTTTTACGTGCGTTTGTTGCGGCGATGCAACACTGAGTGCTCCATGTGAATCGCGCCGGATTGACAATAACCATATAAATCAATACACTGGGATCAATGCTGCGGTGCAGCACCGGTTTTCGTGGCAATCCAGTAGTCTGGCTGCGGTCTCCAGCGCTCCCTTTTGCGGGCGCATGGCCGGTGTCGTACCCCCTGTAACCGTTCGCTGTCGAAGATGCTTTTTGGCAGTGGCAACAGTGAAGGAGGTCGCATGTTTACCTCAACAGTTTTCCCCTCATCGATGCTTCGCCTGTCGGCGCTCGCGTCTTCAATGTTTCAGAAGTTCCTGATGCTGGCCGGCGTATTTTTCGTTCTTGTCCTGGTCGGCGTCCAAAGTGGCAACCCCACCATGCTCGGCGGCTTGAAGTTCCTGCTGCCGGCGAGCGAGGAAGTGGCGCTTGATGACGAACTGGCGGTCGACGATATCGATCCTGCTGGCGAAGCGCTCAGTGCCCGCATGCGTGGTGCGATGGAGTACGTCTCCCATCGCTATCGCGTGGCGCCGGATGCCCTCGAGCCCATTTTTGCCACGGCCCAGGCGGCCGGCCGGCAACTGCATCTCGATCCGCTGCTCATCATCGCCGTCATCGGCATCGAGTCGCGCTTCAACCCGTTCTCCGAAAGCGTCGTTGGCGCCAAGGGCCTCATGCAGGTGATGCCGCGTTTCCATCAGGACAAGTTGCCGGAAGACGCCGACCAGGCCGCCTTCCTCAACCCGGTGATCAATGTTCAGGTCGGCGCTCGGGTGCTCAAGGAATCGATTAGCCGCAACGGCGGACTGGAAAACGGTCTGCAGCAATTTGCCGGGGCGATAAGCGATCCGGAGCGGCGCTACGCGACCAAGGTTCTGGCCGAAAAGCAGCGCCTCGAACAGGCCGTCCAGCATCTGCGGGCCAGCCGCACAACCCAGGCTGCCGTGGCATCGGCCAGCAAGGCCGGCTAAAGCGAAGGCGCCGGTCCGGGCTGTTGTTTCCGGCGCTGGCCGGTAAGCCTCAGCTTAGAGATCGGTGGCCGGCGGGGCGTCGTTGATAAAGTCGACCAGTTCCCGGACAAAGCGCTCGCGTTGCCACTGGTGCGGCGAATGATCAGTACCTTCGTAAATGCGCAGCACGGCGTTCGGGATGTTGTCGGCGACGTAGTGCGCGGTCGATGCGTGGTAGAAATTGCTTTCGCCGCCATAGACCAGCAAGGTCGGTAGCGGGATATTGGCCAGCACGTCGCGATAATCGGCGGCGGTCAGGCTCAGCCAGCAATTGATCAGCGGCTCCGGGTTCTGGGCCTGCAGCGCAGCGCGCGAGCGTTGCCAGCCCGAGGCGTTCTGCAGGTACTTCTCCTCGGCCCGCTTGTTGAGGCCGTGCGCCGTCAATTTCAGCACACCCTCGGCAAAATCGTCGCGCAGCCATGAGACCAGCTCGTTGTTGCGGTCAACGCCAAAATCGCCGTAAATACCGTGTTCCCAGTCGTTGGCCGTCAGCAGCTTGGGCGACTGGTCAATGAAGCAGAGCTTGCCGAGGCAGTGCGTGCCGTGGTCGCGCAGGTATTGCCAGAGGGTCAGGGCGCCCATCGAATGGCCGACGGCCGTGGCATCGTGCAGGCCGTAATGGTCGATCAGGTTGCGCAGATCGCGCGCCATGCGTTCGACCGTCGCCGAGCCGGGGTGGGTCAGCGCATGGCCGCCGTGGCCGCGCGCATCCCAGCGAAAAACGCGGTGCCGGGCATTGAGCTCGGCCATGAAGGGGAACCATTCCTGGCTGCTTGACGTCCAGCCATGGAGCAGGATCAGCGGCGAACCCTCGCCGGAAATCCTGACGTGAATCTTCTCGCCATCGTCGGCCACGAAATGCGTCATCGGCTCACTCTTTGAAATCGTCAGGCCGCCAGTATAATCGCCGCCATCAATACGCAGGAGTATGGAAATGTTCGACTGGAGAGACTACGGCAACGGCATCATCGCCTTCGACGCCGGCTACGTGCGCCCGATCCTGGCCGCCATCCACATGATCGTCGACGACGGCCGCGTCGCCTTCATCGACACCGGCAGCAACGACTCGCTGCCCAATGTGCTGGAAGCGCTGTCCAAGGTCGGCCTCGGCCGCGATGCCGTCGATTACGTCATCCTCACCCACATCCACCTCGACCACGCCGGCGGTGCCGGCTCGCTCATGCGCGAATTCCCGAACGCCAAACTCGTGGTCCACCCGCGCGGTTCGCGCCACATGGCCGAGCCGTCCAAGCTGGTGGCCGGTGTCACCGCCGTCTACGGCAAGGAATACGTCGATACGGTCTACGGCGACATCCTGCCCATACCCGCCGAGCGCATCATCGACGCCCAAGAAGGCTTGACCATTCAACTTGGCGGCCGCGAACTGCTCATGATCGACACTCCGGGCCACGCCAAGCACCACATCTGCATCGTCGACCAGAAAGCCAAGGCCATCTTCACCGGCGACATGTTCGGGCTTTCGTATCGCGAATTCGACGTCGACGGCCGCCAGTTCATCCAGCCGACGACCAGCCCGACCCAGTTCGACGTAGCGGAAATGCGCGCCTCCATCGACCGCCTGATGAGCTACGGTCCGCAAGCCATGTACCTGACCCACTACGCGCAAGTCACTGACCTGCCGGCCCAGGCAGCCAACCTGCACCGCCGTCTCGACGCCCACGTCGCCATCGCCGAAGCCCACGCCAACGATGGCGAAACCCGCCAAGCCGCGACCAAACAGGAACTCACCGCCTACCTGCTGTCCGAACTGCGCACCCACGGCTGCACGCTGCCGGAAGCGACCATCCTCGACATCCTGGCGACTGACATCGAACTCAACGTTCAGGGGCTGACCTGGTGGATTGATCACCGCGACTGAAAAAGGTGAATCCATGATCGTGGGGTAATCCCACGGTCAACCGGAAAAAACGATCAAAATTGAAATCTGCCGGCCTCGTGTCTTGACGCAATAAAGCCCGAAAGCGATCCGCTTCCGGGCTTTTTAGTTGGTGGCGTGGAGGTTCAGAGCATCGACCACTCCGCGTCCTGCTTGCCGGGCGGGTGCAGTTCGGGGCGGCTGGGCGTTGGCGCTGCTTTTGACTTGTTTGGCGCGGGCAGGGCGCGGGCAATCTTGCCCAGCTTGAAACTCGAAACCTGCCGCTTCAGTTGTTCCGCCTGTTCTTCCAGCGACTCGGCGGCGGCTGCGGCTTCTTCGACCAGGGCGGCATTTTGCTGGGTCACTTCGTCCATCTGGGCGACGGCCTTGTTGACCTGCTCGATGCCGATGGTCTGTTCGACCGAGGCGGCGCTGATGCCGGCGACGATGGTGGACAGGCTGGAGATGGCGGCCATGATTTCGCTCATGCTCTGGCCGGCCTTTTCAGCCTGGCTGGTGCCGTGTTCGACCTTGCTGGCCGACTCGCGGATCAGGGCGGAAATCTCCTTGGCAGCCTGTGCCGTGCGATGAGACAGGGCGCGGACTTCGGTGGCGACGACGGCAAAGCCCTTGCCCTGTTCGCCGGCGCGGGCGGCTTCGACGGCAGCGTTGAGGGCGAGGATATTGGTCTGGAAGGCGATGCCTTCGATGACGCTGATGATGTCGCCGATTTTGCGCGAACTGTCGCGGATTTCGAGCATGGTGGCGGCCGAAGCATTGACGATTTCGCCCCCTCGCTGGGCGATTTCCGAAGCGGACTGGCCAAGGCGGTTGGCCTGTTTGGCGCTGTCGGTGTTTTGCTGGGCGGTGGCGGTGAATTCCTCGATGCTCGCCGCCGTTTCTTCGAGGCTGGAGGCTTGTTCCTCGGTGCGCACCGAGAGGTCGCTGTTGCCGGCGGAAATTTCCTTGGCGGCGGTCGAGATCGCATCGACGGCGCCGACGACGTTGCCGATCAGCTCCTGCAGGTTGGCTACGGTGGCGTTGAGGCCTTCGGCCGTTTCGCCAAACAGCCCCGGGTAATGCTTGTCGATCTTGTGCGTCAGGTCGCCCTCGGCCAGCGCTTGCGACACCCAAGAAATGTCGGAAAGCGCCTGTTCGGCTGTCCTGCTCAGGCTGTTGAGCAGGTCGATCAGGGTCTTGGCGTAGCCCTGCTTGCGCGTCGTATCGATTTGCTGGGCGAAATCTCCCTGCGCCGCTGCATCGACAATCGAGCGGACTTCGTCGACTACCTGCACCAGTGCACTCACCGTGGCATTGACGGCGCTCGCCGTCTGCCCGAAGGCGCCGGGATATACCGCATCCACTTTTTGCGAAAGATCACCGGCGGCCAGCGCCGAGGCGACGCGCGAAACGTCCTGCAGGCTGGTGTCGGTGACGACCATCAGTTGGTTGAGGGCGGCGGCGATTTCCTTGCCGAAGCCCTGTTTGTCGTCCAGTTTGATCCGCTTGCCGAGATTGCCCTTTTCCGCCGCATGGACCATTTGCCGGATTTCATCGACGAGACCGTCCAGGCTGTCCTGCATCTGTTTCATGGCGGCCAGCATGCTGGCGGTGTCGCCCGGCTGAACGACGACGGTGCCGCCCAGATCGCCGCGGGCGATGCGGTTGGCCACCGCGACCGCTTCGGCCGGTTCGCCGCCGATTCGCCGATGGAGCGATGTCGCCAGCGATTTCATGCCGAACATGACCAGAGCGCAGCCCAAAATACTGGCGATGATGGCGACGACGCTATTGGTCTGGCTGGTGTCCATCAGCTGCTTCATTGACGCTTCGGCAAACTGGCCGGCCACGCCGACCGTCTCCTCGACGCCTGTCCGGTGCGCTTCGTAGTGTTGGCGCATCTGCCTGAGCGAAACTTCGAGCGCTACCGTGTCCTGCGCGGCGACGGCCGGCAGGAACTTGTTGTCGAGTTCGGCCCAGAACTGGTCGGCCTGACTACGCTGCTCGCCGAGCAACTTCTGTTTTACGCCGGCATCGAGGTCGCTCTCGGTCCAGTATTTGTTGCGATCATCGTAATCCTTCTTCAGCTGACGGATTTTTTCGATCAGTTTCGGGCGCTGATCGACCGCCGCGCTGGCAATGTCGTAGGCCACCAACTGGGCTTCGATGACATAGAGCGGCGGCGGCAGAATGTCGGCCACGACATCCTTGCCCTGTCCCATTAACGTGGCCGCTGACGAGACTTTTTGCAGGGCGGCGATGCCCACACCGCCGACAATCAGCAGCACCACAAAGACCATCAAGGATATGACGCGCAGAAATTTGCCCAGCGGCATATTTTCAAGAAATTGCATGCTCATTCAGCCTGTGGTGAAGGGATGGGAAGAAAGTGGAAAATCGCAAGCGAGCGGGGATTCAGCGCCCAATTATAGAGGGAATCTTTTCGTTGAATGTTTACACGACAGAGCCCGGCAATGCCGCTTCCATGGTCAACCGGGATTACGAAGTGAAACGTAAAAATGGCCTGGTTTTGAAAATCCAGCGCTTTCTTTTTTTCTCTTTTTCCGGACAGGGTTTCCAAGTCTGACAATTGTCACCGATTCATTGCAATTAAGTACATTCTGCCAAGGCTGCTTTCAAATCCTCATCGCCAATAGGCTATTCTTGTATGAATTTTGTTTTGTCGAGGTTTACAAATGCCTACGAAAGTTGATTCAGGCAAGAATTTCAAGGGGAAAACAGGGGTTGTCGCATTGGTTCCCGATAAGTGGAACGGAATATGGATGCCGCGCCATCATGTGGTTGGGCGCTTGGCGCGGCATTTCGAAGTGGTTTGGGTCGAGCCAGCAGCGGGCTGGCGCCAGTATTGGTTTCCCGGCTCAGCCAAGGAGAAAACGATCCAGTCGATCCAGCCAGAGGTATTTGGTGTCACCCTGTTTGATCCCGGGCGATGGCTGCCGGAACTTTACCGCCCGAAGATGCTGGCTGACTGGATTCGGTCCCGGAGGGTGGCGCGGGCGCGCCGGATACTCGAGAAACGCGGCTGCGACCGCATTGTTCTCTATCTATGGCGCCCGGAGTTTGCTTTTGCGCTCGACGCAATCCAGGCCGACTTGACCTGCTATCACATTGACGACGAATATAGTTTTTCGGTGAATGACCAGCCGAACGATCCCAACGAAGTCGCGCTGATCGAAAGCGTTGACCTGGTCGTGATCCACTCGCGAAAACTGCTGGAGAAAAAAGGCGGCATCAACCCAAATACCATGCATGTGCCAAATGGTGTTGATTTTGCTGCCTACCAGTCGCCAGCGCCCGAACCTGAAGACATGGCGTCTATTCCGCGGCCGCGCATGGGCTATGTCGGCGTGGTCAAGTCGCAACTCGACTTGGGTCTATTGCTGCAACTCTCCGTCGAGAAGCCCGAATGGTCATTCGTCCTGGTCGGGCCTATCGGCTATCTCGGAAACAAGGCCAACATTCTTGATCTGCTTGCTGAGCGACCCAATGTTCATATTTTGGGAAATCGCCAATTGCACGAATTGCCCGCATACATGCAGGCGATGGACGTCTGTATGATGTGTTACGACGTTTGTGATTACACCAACAATATCTATCCGTTAAAACTCAATGAGTATTTGGCTACCGGTCGGCCGGTGGTGTCTTCACCGATTGATTCAGTGCTTGAGCTTGATCATGTCGTCCGGATTGCGGAAAGTCCCCAGCAGTGGGTAATTGCCCTTGAAGAGGCAATGCAGGAAGATCGGAACAGACCTGTTGATATTGAGTCCAGGCAGCAACAGGCCAGTCTCCACGACTGGGATGCACTGGTTCAAAAAATCGCCGACAAGTTCGGTGCCTAATTTTAATTGAGGACGGATAGCGTGAGTAGAATCAGGTCATTGGTCACCGGCGGGGCCGGCTTTCTCGGCTCACATCTCTGCGAGCGTCTGCTCGATGACGGCCACGAGGTTATATGTGTCGACAATTTTTTTACCGGGCGGCGCGCCAATGTCAGCCATCTGCTGAACAACCCGCGATTCGAGGTGCTGCGTCATGACGTGACGTTTCCCTTGTACGTTGAGGTCGACCATATCTACAACTTGGCCTGTCCGGCCTCGCCGGTGCATTACCAGCACGACCCGGTGCAAACAACGAAAACCAGCGTGCACGGCGCGATAAACATGTTGGGTCTGGCCAAGCGACTTGGCGCCAAAATTCTCCAAGCTTCGACCAGCGAGGTCTATGGTGATCCCGAAATCCACCCTCAACCGGAAAGTTATTGGGGTAAGGTCAATCCCATCGGTCCGCGCAGTTGCTATGACGAAGGAAAACGGTGTGCCGAAACCTTGTTCTTTGATTACTACCGCCAGCATCGAACCCGAATCAAGGTTGTCCGAATCTTCAATACTTATGGCCCCCGCATGCTTCCTGACGATGGTCGCGTGGTCAGCAACTTTATCGTCCAGGCGCTGACCGGACAGCCCATCACAATTTACGGAGATGGCAGCCAAACTCGCTCTTTTTGCTATGTCGACGATCTTATCGAAGGAATGGTACGGGCGATGAATACGCCGGACGAATTCACTGGCCCGGTGAACCTCGGCAACGCGGACGAATACAGCATGATCGGACTGGCTCAGGAAATCATCCGGTTGACCGGTGGGAAGGCGGAAATCATCTTCAAGCCCCTACCGGTTGATGATCCGAGACAGCGCCAGCCCGACGTTTCATTGGCAAAAGATATTCTTGGCTGGCAGAGTGGAACCTCTTTGGAGAATGGGCTCAACAAGACCATCGAATATTTTTCGAAAGTCCTCGTCGCCACGCCGTAAGCCGGCCTGCGCCCCTGTTCGGGTATTGAGGTTCAGTGGCCGCCGAAAGGTATTTCGGTCGTTGAATGACCTGCAGAAATTGTCTGCAAATGGCGAGCGTCAGCCAGTTCGCCGACGCCGTTTCGATAGGCCAACAAGGCCTAGAGCTACCATCAAGCCCAGCGCCAGCCAGTTTCCGAGGCGGGCATAGGGCGTCAGGCCTTGGTAGGCGCGCACATCGCCGTGCAGCACGCCTGTCGTGAAGGCGGGCAGGGTGGTGCTGACCCGGCCCTGGGCGTCGATGATGGCGGTCATCCCGGTATTGGTGGCGCGCAGCATCGGGCGGCCGGTTTCGGCGGCGCGCATCTGGGATATCTGCAAATGCTGCGGCTGGGCCAGCGAATGACCGAACCACGCGGTATTCGATAGATTGGCCAGAATGCCGGCCTGCGGCAGGGCGCGGATGATTTCCTCGCCGAAGACGTCTTCGTAGCAGATGTTGGCCGCCACGTGCTGGCCGGCCACGGCCAGCGGCGTCTGGATTTCCGGGCCGCGGGTGAACGACGACATCGGGATGTTGGCGTAGGCCATGAACCACGCGAAGCCGGCCGGGATGAACTCGCCGAAGGGGACCAGGTGGTTCTTGCTGTAAACCTGCAGCGGTGAGTTGCCGACACTGACGGCGCTGTTGAAGTAATTCTCGCCAACGCCGGTCAGCGTGCCGAAAATGATGTCACCGCTCTGGCGCCTGGCCAGCGTTTTGAGTTCATCAAGGAATTCGCCCGGAATCTGGTCGATGAAAACAGGGATGGCCGTTTCCGGCAGGACGGTCAGTTGTGCCGGGTTTTCGCGGATCAGTTCACGGTATAGGTCGAGGGTACGGAAAAAGGCTTCCGGCCGGAATTTCATTTCCTGCGGCACGTTGCCCTGGACCAGCGCGACGCTGATCGGCTTGCCGACTGGCGTCGTCCATGCCACCTGCTGCAGGCCGAAGCCGCCCATGGCGAGCAATGCGGCAAAGGGGGCGCCGACTCGCCAGTGGACGAGCAGGGCGCCACTCAGCGCGACGAGTAGTGACAAACCATGCACGCCGAGCAGCGGCGCGAAGCCGGCCAGCGGACTGGGCGCCGCCTGCGAGTAACCGACGGTAAGCCACGGGAACCCGGTGAAAATCCAGCCTTTGAGCCAGTCGACCGCAGCAATCAGCGCGGCGAAGAGCAGTGCCTGCCGCCAGAACGCTGCCGGTTGCCAGCGCTTGAAGACATAGCCGGCGACCATCGGAAAGAGCGCCATCACGGTGCAGAACAGAAAGGCGGCCGGCCCGGCCAGCCACCACGGCATGCCGCCGAACACCGAAAGGCTGACAAAGACCCACGACACGCCGGTCAGGAAAAAGCCCATCCCGAAGGCGAGACCAGTGAGCAGGCCCTGACGCGGACTTTCGGCCGCACGCAGCAGCCAGAAGAAACCGAGCCAGACAAGCGGCGCCAGCCAGAACAGGCCGAACGGCGCGAAGCAACCGACACCGACGACGCCTGTGGTCGCGGCGATCAGATAGCGCGCAGCCCGGTTTCTAGCCAGTAATGTCTTGAGCACCGGCAAGTGGCTTGGGTGCCGGTGTCACCAGCAGGGTGTAGAGGCGGCGGCTGTCGGCGCGCAGCACCTGGAAGCGGACGCCGTCGATGTCCATCACTTCGTTGCGCTTCGGCACGCGGCCGAGATGGCGCAGGACCAAGCCGCCGACGGTGTCGAATTCCTCGTCGGAGAAGGTGGTCTTGAAGGCTTCGTTGAAGTCTTCGATCTCGGTGCGCGCCTTGACGCGGTAGCGGCCGGAGGTGTCGAGGCGGATGTTGTCGTGGGTTTCGTCGAAGTCGTATTCGTCCTCGATGTCGCCGACGATCTGTTCGAGCACGTCTTCGATGGTGACCAGGCCGGCGACGCCGCCGTATTCATTGACGACGATGGCCATGTGATTGCGCGAGACGCGGAATTCGCGGAGCAACACGTTGAGGCGCTTCGATTCGGGGATGAAGACGGCCGGACGCAGCCAGTCGCGCAGGTTGAATTCGGGTTCAATCTGGACGCGCAGCAGGTCCTTGGCGAGCAGCACGCCGAGCACCTTGTCTCGATCGCCATCGACCACCGGAAAGCGCGAGTGGGCGGCTTCGATGACGACGGGAACGATTTCGCTCAGCGGGTCGTCGATGTCGATGACATCCATCTGGGCCCGGGGAATCATCACATCGGTCACGCGGGTGTCGGAGGCGGCGAGCGCGCCTTCGATGATAGTCAGCGCATCGGCGTCCATCAGGTTGCGCTCGTAGGCGCCGTGCAGGATTTCTAGCAGCTGTTCGCGGTCTTCAGGTTCGCGCAGCAGCAGGGAAGTCAGTCGTTCAATGAAACTCGGTTTACTGTCACTGTCCATAATGTTTAAACCGCATACGGGTCTGGATAACCCATGGCGGCGAGAATCTCCCTTTCTTCGTCTTCCATGGCTTGGGCATCATCGTCGTTTTCGTGATCCCAGCCCTGTAAATGCAGCATACCATGCACCGTCAGGTGCGCGTAATGCGCGGCCAGCGGCTTGTTCTGCTCGGTTGCCTCGCGGGTGACGACGCTCGGGCAGATGACCAGGTCGCCCGTCACCACCGGCTCCGTATCGTACGGAAAGGACAGCACATTGGTTGCGTAGTCCTTGCCGCGGTACTCGTTGTTCAGCGTCCGGCCTTCGTCGGCGTCGACCAGGCGGATCGTCACTTCGCCGCCGCCGACCAGCGCGGCACGCGCCCATTTAACGAAATCTGCACGCAAGGGTAGGCCCTCACGATTACAGGCATATTGCACCGACAGGTTAAGGCGTTTGCTTGGTGTTGGATTCATAGGCTTCGACGATGCGGGCGACCAGCGGGTGGCGCACCACGTCTTCCTTCTTGAAATGGGTAAAAGCCAGACCGCGCACGCCCTTGAGGATGCTGATGGCTTCGTTGAGGCCGCTCTTGTGGCCCTTGGGCAAGTCGATCTGGGTGATGTCGCCGGTCACCACCGCCTTGGCGCCGATGCCGATGCGGGTCAGGAACATCTTCATCTGCTCCGGCGTCGTGTTCTGCGCTTCGTCGAGGATGATGAAGGCGTGGTTGAGCGTGCGGCCGCGCATGAAGGCAAGCGGCGCGATCTCGATGGCGCGCTTTTCGTAGAGCTTGCTGACGCGGTCGGCGCCCATCAGGTCGTAGAGCGCGTCGTACAGCGGCCTGAGATACGGGTCGATCTTCTGCGTCAGGTCGCCGGGCAGGAAGCCGAGGCGCTCGCCGGCTTCGACCGCCGGGCGGGTCAGGATGATGCGTTCGACCAGATCGCGCTCGAAGGCATCGACGGCCGAGGCGACGGCAAGATAGGTCTTGCCCGTGCCGGCCGGACCGATGCCGAAGGTGATGTCGTGTTCCTGAATATGCTTGAGGTACTCGACCTGGCGCGGCGTGCGGCCGTGCAGTTCGGTCTTGCGGGTGATCAGTTGCGGGCCGTCGACCGGGCCTTCGGCGCGGCGCGACACCCGGCGCACCGGGGCGTTGAGCAGTTCGATCAGGCCGAGCTGGATTTCATCGACGGTCAGCGCCTGACGGGCCATGCCGTAGAAATGCTGCAGCGCTTCCACGGTCAACCGGGATTTTTCGCCAAAAACGGAAAACCGTTCGTTGCGCCGACGGATGACGACATCGAAAGCGGTTTCGATCTGCCGGATGTTTTCGTCGAGCGGGCCGCACAGGTTGGCGAGCAGGACGTTGTCGACCGGCGCCAGGGCGAGTTCCACAGGCTTGGTCTTGGGTGCGGGCTTGGCCCGCACCGCCGGTTTAGTCTTCTCGGATGACAATTTCGCCTCGCAGCGTGTGCGACAGTGACGACGTGATGCGGACATCGACGAAGGTGTTGATCAGCCGCGGATTGCCGGCGAAATTGACGATGCGGTTGTTGTCGGTACGCCCGGCCAGTTCATGCACGTCCTTCTTCGACGTGCCTTCGACCAGCACGCGCTGGATGCTGCCAACCATCGTCTGGCTGATCGCCTGGGCCTGTTCGTCGATGCGCTTCTGCAAACGCAGCAGGCGAGCCGACTTGACCTCGGCTGGCGTGGCATCGTCGAGTTCGAGCGCCGGGGTGCCCGGGCGCGGGCTGTACACAAAGGAGAACGAACTATCGAAGCCGACTTCGTCGATCAGCTTCATCGTCTTCTCGAAATCCTCGTCCGTTTCGCCTGGGAAGCCAACGATGAAGTCCGACGACAGCGAAATGTCCGGCCGCGCCGCGCGCAGCTTGCGGATGATCGATTTGTATTCGAGCGTCGTGTAGCCGCGCTTCATGGCCGCCAGTACACGGTCCGAGCCGGCTTGCACGGGCAGGTGCAGGTGCGATACGAGTTTCGGAACGTTGGCGTAGGTATCGAACAGGCGCTGCGTCATCTCGCGCGGATGTGAGGTCGTGTAACGGATGCGCTCGATGCCCGGCACTTCGGCGATGTACTCGATCAACATTGCCAGATCGGCCTTTTCGTCGGTCTCGGCCATGTCGCCGCGATAGGCATTCACATTCTGGCCAAGCAGCGTCACTTCGCCGACGCCATTGGCGGCCAGTCCGGCCACTTCGGTCAGCACGTCGTCGAACGGCCGCGACACCTCGCCGCCGCGGGTGTAGGGCACGATGCAGAAGGTGCAGAACTTCGAGCAGCCTTCCATGATCGAGACGAAGGCTGAAGCACCCTTCACTTCGGCCGGCGGCATCGAATCGAACTTCTCGATTTCCGGGAAGGAAATATCGACCGCCGCCTTGCCCTTGGTCTTGCGCTCGGCCATCAGCTGGGGCAGGCGATGCAGGGTCTGTGGCCCAAAGACGATATCGACGTACGGCGCCCGGGCGACAATCGCATCGCCCTCCTGGCTCGCCACGCAGCCGCCAACGCCGATCACCAGATCGGGATTTAGCTTCTTCAGGTGACGAACCCGGCCGAGGTCGTGGAAAACCTTCTCCTGCGCCTTCTCGCGCACCGAGCAGGTGTTGAACAGGATGATGTCGGCTTCTTCAACGTTGTCGGTTCGGACAATCGGCTCGGAGGCATTGAGCACGTCGGCCATTTTGTCCGAATCGTACTCATTCATCTGGCACCCGAAGGTGCGGATGAATAATTTCTTGGGCATGGGTAACACTTTACAAATCAGTGGGTGCCGCTTAGGTCATCCTGCGGCACAAAAGTTCGCCATTATAACCGACCGGAAATTCGGTTGACCGGCCAAGCCCCCGCAAACTATAATCCGCGCCCTCAAGCGTGGTGATGTAGCTCAGTCGGTTAGAGCGATGGATTCATAACCCATAGGTCGGCAGTTCGATTCTGCCCATCACCACCAGAAATGCCAAAACCCGCTGATTCGTCAGCGGGTTTTTCTTTTTTGGCCCCGCAATCTGGGCCAAATATTGCTAGTACTACCTCGTGGTTTCGTTTTTCTGAAAAGCGAGGTGCGTCATGAATGAATTCCCGAACTCATTTAATGCCAACCCAGCGTTGACCGAAGAGGCGATGTTCTGGATGCGTTTGGCCGCATTTGCCGGCGTTTCGGAGTATGTGCTGTCGACGGGGCCTTCGTTGCTCGATGCCGAGGAGCTTTTGTTCGGCTATTGCCTGCCGGGCGATCTGCCTTCTCGCTATGCCAGTCTTTCCGGCGGTGTGGCGAATCCGCGCGTGCTGGTTTAGCTGTCTGCCGACGTTTGTTGGATTGTCGACGAGATGAAAGAACCAATGCACCGGGGCGGTGCATTGGTTCCGGGCTGGCTAGTCGATCAAATCGATCAGGCCGGTGCCGAGCTGCGGATCAGGTGATCGAAGGCGCTGAGCGAGGCGGTGGCGCCGGCGCCCATGGCGATGATGATCTGCTTGTAGGGCACGGTCGTACAGTCGCCGGCGGCGAAGACGCCGGGAAGCGAGGTCTGGCCCTTCGCGTCGATTTCGATTTCGCCGAAGCGGCTCAGGTTGAGCGAGCCCTTGAGCCAGTCGGTGTTGGGCAGCAGGCCGATCTGGACGAAGATGCCTTCGAGTTCGACGTGCTTGATCTCTTCCGTAACGCGGTCCTTGTAGGTGATGCCGTTGACCTTCTGGCCGTCACCGGTGACTTCGGTCGTTTGCGCTGACTTGATGACGGTGACGTTGGGCAGGCTGTAGAGCTTTTTCTGCAGAACGGCGTCGGCGCGGAGGGTGTCGGCGAATTCGAGCAGCGTGACGTGGGCAACGATGCCGGCCAGATCGATGGCGGCTTCGACGCCGGAGTTGCCGCCGCCGATGACGGCAACGCGCTTGCCCTTGAACAGCGGGCCGTCGCAGTGCGGGCAGAAGCAGACGCCCTTGGCCTTGTATTCCTGCTCGCCGGGTACGTTCATTTCGCGCCAGCGGGCGCCGGTGGCGAGGATGACGGATTTTGATTTGAGCGAGGCGCCGTTTTCGAGCTGGATTTCGACCAAGCCGCCGGCTTCGCTGGCCGGCACGAGTTTGGCGGCGCGTTGCAGGGTCATGATGTCGACTTCATAGTCCTTGACGTGTTGTTCCAGCGCTGCGACCAGCTTCGGTCCTTCGGTATGGCTGACCGAGATGAAGTTTTCGATGCCTAGCGTGTCCATGACCTGACCGCCGAAACGCTCGGCCAGGATGCCGGTGCGGATACCTTTGCGGGCAGCGTAGACGGCTGCCGCAGCACCGGCCGGCCCGCCGCCGACGACGAGGACGTCGAAGGCTTCCTTCTGGCCGAGCGCCTCGGCGGCGCGAGCGGCGGCGCCGGTGTCGACCTTGGCGAGGATTTCCTCGATGAGCATGCGGCCGGCGCCGAATTCGGCACCGTTGAGGTAAGTGGTCGGTACGGCCATGATCTGGCGGGCATTGACCACGTCCTGGAACATGGCGCCGTCGATCATCGTGCTCGTCACGCCGGGGTTGAGGACGGCCATCAGGTTGAGCGCCTGCACGACGTCCGGGCAGTTGTGGCAGGACAGCGAGATGAAGGTCTCGAAATTGAAGGTGCCGGGCAGGGCCTTGATCTGGTCAATGACGGATTGTTCGACCTTGGGCGGATGGCCGCCGGTCTGCAGCAGGGCGAGGACGAGCGAGGTGAATTCGTGGCCCATCGGGATGCCGGCAAAGGTAATGCGCGGCGTTTCGCCGGGCAGGCCGATGGCGAAGGATGGGCGCAAGGCAGCGGTGCCGTCTTCACGCAGGCTGACCTTGGCCGAGAGTTCGGCGATATCGACCAGCAGGTCGCGCATTTCCTGGGCCTTGGCACTATCGTCGAGCGAGGCGACGAGTTCGATCGGGCGTTGCAGTTTTTCGAGATAGGCCGTGAGTTGGGCCTTGATGTTGCTGTCTAGCATGTTGTTCTCCCTGAGCTGAATTTCACTGAAATTCCACGGTCAACCGGAAAATTTCGCTGAAATCCAAATGATCGAGCGGCGTTTGCCGCTCGACCCTGTTTGCTGCTAACTACTTAGATCTTGCCAACCAGGTCCAGCGACGGAGCCAGCGTCTTTTCGCCTTCCTTCCACTTGGCCGGGCAGACTTCACCCGGATGGGCGGCGGTGTATTGGGCGGCCTTCAGCTTGCGCAGCGTTTCGGAGACGTCACGGGCGATTTCGTTGGAGTGGATTTCGACGGTCTTGATGACGCCATCCGGATTGATGACGAAGGTGCCGCGCAGGGCCAGGCCTTCTTCATCGATATGCACGTCGAAGGCGCGGGTCAGTTGGTGAGTCGGGTCGCCGACCAGCGGGAACTGGGCCTTGCTGACGGCCGGCGAGGTTTCGTGCCAGACCTTGTGCGAAAAATGGGTGTCGGTGGTGACGATGTACACCTCGGCGCCGGCCTTCTGGAATTCGGCGTAGTTGTTGGCGGCATCTTCGATTTCGGTCGGGCAGTTGAAGGTGAAGGCGGCCGGCATGAAGATCACGACAGACCATTTGCCCTTGAGGCTGGCTTCGGTGACTTCGATGAACTTGCCGTTGTGGAAAGCTTGGGCCTTGAACGGTTGAACCTGGGTGTTGATAAGCGACATTGTTTTCTCCTGAGTGGGTGTTGGAAATTGAACACAACGCCATATTAGGGGCGCTAGGTTGATCGGGCCAATTGATTGATCAAATATTGGCGATAGGTGGCGGCTATTCTTGTCGGCAGGTTGGCGATTAGCTAAAAAGTACTAGTTTGCGCCCGCCATTGGAACTAGTCGCGACCCTCCGACTGAATGAAATTGATGCACATCAATTAAATACTCGGCTGTATCGGGAACAGTGCTTTCTGTGGCGGCATTGGGCTGCCGAAGCTTGAGGAGGTCGGCCGGATGAACATTTCCAGCGCCATTTTGTACATTGCTCCGGAACGCCTTTACGAGGCATGCGAAGCACTGCTCCTGATGCCCGGGGTGGATATTCATGCCCGGAGCCCGGAGGGAAAGGTGGTCGTCACTCTGGAGGATGACGACACGAATTCGGCTGCAGATAAATATGTAGCCCTGCATGGTGTGCCCGGCGTCGCATCGGTGGCCATGGTCTATCAATACAGCGACGACGAACCAGTAGATACCGAGGAGGTACAGGCGTGAAGCTCAATCGACGCGATTTCATCAAGGCCAACGCAGCTGCGGCGGCCATGTCAGCGGCAGGTTTGTCCGCGCCCGGTTCGGCCGTGGCCCAGGGCAAGGACGAGATTCGTTGGGACAAGGCGGCATGCCGTTTCTGTGGCACGGGTTGCGGGGTGCTGGTCGGGACCCAGGACGGACGCGTGGTGGCTACCCAAGGCGACCCGGATGCGCCGGTCAACCGTGGCCTGAACTGCATCAAGGGCTATTTCCTGTCGAAGATCATGTATGGCGCCGATCGTCTGAAGACGCCATTGCTGCGCATGAAGGATGGCAAGTACGACAAGAACGGCGACTTCGCGCCGATCTCCTGGAAGCAGGCCTTCGACATCATGGAAGAAAAGGCCAAGGCGACGCTCAAGGCCAAGGGGCCGAACGGCCTGGCCATGTTCGGCTCGGGTCAGTGGACGGTGTGGGAAGGCTACGCCGCCGCCAAGCTCATGAAGGCTGGTTTCCGCACCAATAACCTCGACCCCAATGCCCGCCATTGCATGGCTTCGGCCGTTGCCGGCTTCATGCGCACTTTCGGCATTGACGAGCCGATGGGCTGCTATGACGACATCGAGCATGCCGACGCCTTCGTGCTGTGGGGTTCGAACATGGCCGAGATGCATCCGATCCTGTGGACGCGCATCACCGACCGCAAGTTGTCGAACAAGGGCGTCAAGGTTGCCGTGCTGTCGACCTTCGAGCACCGCTCCTACGAGCTGGCCGACATCCCGATGATCTTCAAGCCGCAGACGGACTTGGCGATCCTCAATTACATCGCCAACTACATCATCCAGACCGGCAAGGTGAATCAGGCTTTCGTCGACAAGAACATCAATTTCAAGAAGAGCGCCACCGACATCGGCTACGGCCTGCGGCCGACCCACGCCCTGGAAAAGGATGCGACGAGCAACGGTTACCCTGGCGCTGATGGCAAACCGAAGGGCGATACCGGCAAGTCCGATCCGATCACCTTTGATGAGTTCAAGAAATTCGTTTCCGAATACACCGCCGAGAAAGTTTCCAAGCTGTCCGGCGTCGCCGAGAAGGATCTCAAGGCCCTGGCTGAGCTGTATGCCGATCCCAAGGTCAAGATCGTTTCCTTCTGGACCATGGGCTTCAACCAGCACACCCGTGGTACCTGGGCTAATAACCTCGTTTACAACATCCATCTGCTGACCGGCAAGATATCCGAGCCGGGCAACAGCCCGTTCTCGCTGACCGGTCAGCCCTCTGCTTGTGGCACGGCACGCGAAGTCGGTACCTTCTCGCATCGCCTGCCGGCCGACATGGTCGTCACCAATCCGGAGCATCGCAAGCACACCGAAGAGCTGTGGCAACTGCCGGAAGGCACGATCCCCGACAAGGTTGGCCTGCATGCCGTGGCCATGGCGCGCGCCCTCAAGGACGGCAAGGTCAATTTCTATTGGCAGCAGTGCAACAACAACATGCAGGCCGGGCCGAACATCAACGAAGAGCTTTATCCGGGCTGGCGCCGGCCGGAGAACTTCATCGTCGTCTCCGACCCGTATCCGACGGTCTCGGCGATGGCGGCCGACCTAATCCTGCCGACCGCCATGTGGGTCGAGAAGGAAGGCGCCTACGGCAACGCCGAACGGCGCACCCAGTTCTGGCGGCAGCAGGTCAAGGCGCCGGGCGAGGCTCGTTCCGACGTCTGGCAGTTGATGGAGTTTTCCAAGCGGTTCAAGGTCGAGGAAGTCTGGCCGGCCGAGCTGGTCGCCAAGGCACCAAAGCTCAAGGGCAAGACATTGTTCGACGTGCTCTACGCCAATGGTGTGGTGAACAAGTACAAGCTGAGTGAAATTGCTGCCGGCTTCGACAATGAAGACTCGAAGTTGCTCGGTTTCTATATCCAGAAGGGGCTGTTCGAGGAATACGCCGCTTTTGGTCGCGGTCACGGCCACGATCTGGCCCCCTTCGATACCTACCACCAGGCCCGCGGCCTGCGTTGGCCGGTCGTCGGCGGCAAGGAAACGCTGTGGCGCTTCCGCGAAGGTTATGACCCGTACGTCAAGAAGGGCGAGGGCGTTAAGTTCTACGGTCACAAGGACGGCAAGGCGGTCATTTTTGCGCTGCCTTACCAGCCGCCCGCCGAATCGCCGGACAAGGAATTCGACATGTGGCTGTCTACCGGCCGTGTGCTCGAACATTGGCACACCGGCACGATGACCCGCCGCGTTCCTGAGCTGTACAAGGCGTTCCCCGATGCGGTCGTCTTCATGCACCCGGATGACGCCAAGGCACGTGGCTTGCAGCGCGGTATGGAAGTCAAGGTGGCGTCGCGGCGCGGAGAAATCCAATTGCGCATCGAGACGCGCGGCCGCAACAAACCGCCGCGTGGCCTGGTCTTCATCCCGTTCTTCGACGCCGGTCGCCTGGTAAACAAGTTGACGCTGGATGCGACCTGCCCGATTTCAAAAGAAACGGACTACAAGAAGTGCGCCGTCAAGGTCACCCGGGCCTGATTGATTTCCCGGAGAAAAAACGGTTGATTCCACGGTCAACCCGAAAAATGAGCCAAAAAGCGAATGGAGCGTCGTCTCCACTCGCTCATCGGAGGTAATGAATATGAGATTGATCACTGCTCTGGCCTTGGCCGCCGGCATGCTCCTGGGGGGAGTTGGCGGCGTCAGCGCGCAGGAATTGCGAGTGAATGAGATCGGCATCGAGTCGATCGAGGGGAGTGCCAAGGTCGATATGTTCCGGCCCGAAAAGGAGCAGGCCGTGATTCCTCGTAATTTCCAGAAACAGCCGCCGCTGATCCCGCACGGCATCAAGGGTTACAACATCACCCAGAACTTCAACAAGTGCATGGATTGCCATTCGAAGGAGCGGGCCGAGGAAACCGGCGCCACCAAGGTGGCCAAGTCGCACTATCTCGACCGCGAAGACAAGAAGCAATCCAACATTTCGCCACGTCGTTATTTCTGCATGCAGTGCCACGTACCACAATTCGACGCCAAGCCACTCGTCGCCAATACCTATAAACCGGCAGCCAAGAAGGGGGAATGATGAGTCTGGATAAATTCACGCCCGCATGGGTCAAGCGCATCGGGCTGGTCACCGTATTTGGCCTGTTTGCCGCCGGTATCGTTTTCTGGGGAGGCTTCAACTGGGCTCTCGAGGCGACCAACAAGGAGTCGTTCTGTATCTCCTGCCACGAGATGGAGGAAAACGTCTTCCGCGAGTACCAGAACACGGTGCACTACACGAACCGCACCGGGGTCCGCGCCACCTGTCCTGATTGTCACGTGCCAAAGGAATGGGGCCCGAAGATGATCCGCAAGATCCAGGCTTCCAACGAAGTGCTGCACAAGATTCTCGGAACGATCGATACGCCTGAGAAATTCAATGCCAAGCGCGCCCAGCTTGCCCAGAACGAATGGAAGCGCATGAAGGCGAACGACTCGCAGGAGTGCCGCAACTGCCATCGTTACGACTACATGGATTACACCGAGCAGGGCAACCGGGCTGCCAAGCAGCATCCGCAAGCCTTCACCGAAGGTAAGACCTGTATCGACTGCCACAAGGGTATTGCTCACCAGTTGCCGGCAATCGACCAGCATATTGGCAAGCAAAACGACGGTGCAGTGGCCATCACGCACGGTGAAAAACCGGCTGATGCAGCCAAGGAAGAAGAGAAGCCCGCAGCCAAATAATCCCTTTGCTGATGGCATCAAGGCAAACCCGGCCGAGCGCCGGGTTTGTTGTTTTTTGCCTGAAAGGGCGTCCATGCGTATGAAAATTACAAATATTCACGCAATCGCCTGCAAATAGGCGCTCTCAGGGCAACACTTATTCAAAAAGGTATGCTACTTTTGTCGTGCTGCCGTTCCGACGGCCAGTTTTCTTAAACATTGATAGGTAACTAGGAGGCACTTAGATGAATAAATCCGAGCTGGTCGAAGTTGCTGCAAAAGAAGCTGGTATAACCAAGGCCGCTGCCGACAAGGCGCTGTCGGCCATCATCGGCGCGGTGGTAAAGACCGTGACCAAGGGGGAGTCTGTTACACTCGTCGGCTTCGGCACTTTCAAGTCCGCCAAGCGCGCAGCGCGCACCGGCAAGAATCCCAAAACCGGCGCTACGCTGAAAATTCCCGCTACCACGGTTCCGAAATTTACTGCTGGTACGGCTTTCAAGGCCTCGGTCGCAGCCAAGAAGACCGCGGCTGCCAAAAAGAAGTAATCCAGTGTTATGGAATGCGGGGGTCGTCTTCGACGGGCTCCGCTTTTTTTAAGTTGCAATGAACAATCCGAATCCAGAAAATCCCCCCGAAGCTCCCGTTACGGTAGCCCCGCCGCCTGATACGCGTCGCCGCTTGCGTGACCTCCTTTCGATCCCCGAGCGTGATCGAACCGACGAGCAGTGGGACGAAATCATCGAGCTGGAAATTCAGCTAGCTCCGGGTAACCGTGTTTCCGGAAATGAGCCGCTTGGCGGCAATCCCGGCCGCGGCAACATGCAGCATGGCAAGCCGGGCGGCAATGCCGGCACCGGTGGCGGTGTTGGTCAACAACAAAAGAAACATCGCCCGCGTACCAACAATAATCGCCGACCGCGCCAGAACAAGCCGCAAACAGGCGGTGGCGGTGGCACTCCCGCCTGATCTGCTTGTTTCATTCTTCTGAAGCGGCATAATCGCCGTCATGCAGCAGTTTGATCTGATCATCGTTGGCGGAGGGCTGGCCGGCGCCAGCCTGGCGTTGGCCTTGCGCGACACGCGCTTGCGTATCGCCCTCGTCGAAAACAATCCCCCGCATCTTCCCGATGGCTGGGATTCGCGTATTTACGCCATCAGTCCGGCCAACGTCTCGTTCCTTGAATCAATCGGGGCATGGCGCCACCTGGATGCGTCAAGAATGGCGCCGATCCGTGCCATGCAAATCCATGGCGATGGTGCTGGGCGGTTGGATTTTTCCGCGTTTGAGACGGGCGTTTCTGAATTGGGCTGGATTCTCGAATCGTCGCAGATGGCGTGCGAGTTCTGGGAGGCCGCCAAACGCCAAGGCAACCTGACGCTCTTTTGTCCGGCCCGGCCGGATGGCCTGGAGTTACGCCACGACGCCGCTGTCCTTCATTTGTCCGATGGTACCGTGCTGTCGGCCCGTCTCCTGGTTGGGGCGGATGGTCGTGATTCCTGGGTGCGGCAGACTGCCGGGCTTGATGCCGTTAACACGCCATACGGCGAAAAAGGCCTTGTCGCCAATTTCTCCACTGAAAAACGGCACAACAACACGGCATTTCAGTGGTTTCGTGATGATGGCGTGCTGGCCTACCTTCCGTTGCCGGAGAACCGCATTTCGATCGTGTGGTCGACCCCTGACGAGCATGCAGATGAACTCGGTTCGCTGCCTCCTGAACTGCTTTGCGAGAGAGTTGCCGAAGCCGGTGGGCGGGTGCTGGGCAAGCTCGACCTGCTCACGGCGCCGGTGGCTTTTCCCTTGCGCTTGATGCGCGTTCCGCAAACTGTCGCGCCACGGCTGGCTCTGGTTGGTGATGCGGCGCATGGTATTCATCCTCTGTCCGGTCACGGCATTAATCTTGGTTTTCAGGACGCCATGACGCTTGCCAGTCAACTGGCCGCAACACAACCGTGGCACGATATTGGTCAGGAGCGCTTCCTGCAACGTTATCAGCGGGCTCGGCGCGAGGAAACCGTGTTGATGCAGACAACGACGGATAGTTTGCGTCGTTTGTTCAAGGAGTCGCCGCCAGGCTTGCGTCCGTTGCGCAATCTTGGGCTGAATCTGGCCAATGGCCTGCCGTTAATAAAAAATGCCTTGGTGCGGTATGCTCTCGGCGCCCTTTAGGAGAATTGCATGTTGAAAAAATTGCTGCCGATGGCCTTGGCGATGGTGTTCAGTCTGAATGTTGCGGCCGATGAGGCGGATATCCGGAAGATGATGGAAGCCAAACTCGGCACCAAGGTGGAGAGCGTTACCAAGTCCGGTTACATGGGGCTGTATGAAGTCTACGCCGACGGCAATATTTTCTATACCGATGAAAAAATGTCGGCCATCGTGGTCAGTGGTCAGTTGATCGACGCAAAAACGATGAAAAACGTCACCGACGAACGCATGAAAAAGCTGACGGCAATCAAGTTCAGCGATTTGCCGCTTGATCGCGCCATCAAGCAAGTGCGCGGGGACGGCAAGCGCGTATTGGCAACCTTCGAGGACCCCAACTGTGGCTATTGCAAACGCCTTGCCAAGGAATTGCTGAAGCTCGATAACGTCACCATCTATACATTTCTGTTGCCGATCCTCTCCGAGGATTCTGTACGCAAGTCCAAGCAAATCTGGTGTTCCGGCGACCGTGCCAAAGCATGGAACGACTGGATGGTTGACGGCAAGGCGCCTGCAGGTCGTGAAGATTGCGATACCGCTGCGGTCACCAAAAATCAGGAATTTGGCCGCAAGTTGAATATTACCGGCACGCCGACCATGTTCTTTGCTGATGGCGAGCGGGTTCCCGGGGCAATACCGCTGGCCAGAATCGAGCAGAAGCTCAGTCAGACAAAGTAGCCGGAGGGCGTTGAGATTCGGGCGCCCTTTCGGCGCCTATTGTGATTGGCGTATTCGGAAGGCATGATTCCCGAATGGGTATAACTTCCTCCGGACAAATGATTGGCCGCGCGTTCGGACCGCGTGTTCGGTTGGTGATGTTTTTTGTGTTCACCTGGCTCGGTGTCGCCCTGTTGCTGGCTTTTTTGCTGAACGAAGGGCGGCGCGAAGCGGAGCGGAAAGCGCCCTCCGCGGCTCTTGGCGTTACCTCTTTGCTCGAGGCGCGCCTGGCGGCGACGATGCGCCGCCTTCAGGGCAACCTGGAGCACCTGGCTGCTTCGCTGCCCCGGGATGCATTCAGGACTGTTGCCGTTGGGCGTTTTCGGGAAACCGTGGTAAATGAACTGGAGCTATTTTCCGGGCAATTTCCTGAGGTGAGCGGTTTCCGGGTCATGGATGCGTCGGGCAATCTCCTCTACGCTTCCGGCTTCGCGGTACATTCCCATGGGGGGATTGATCGGGGCTATTTCGGCGTGCCGGCAGAGCTATCCGGCAATGCCCTGTATTTTTCTGAAGTGGTTGTGGACAAGTTGTCCGGTCGTTCGTACCTGTTCGTTATCCAGCCGGTGCGCGACGCGCAGGGCGATTTGCTCGGGTTGGTGGCGGCTCCACTTGATCTCGATGTTCTGGCGAAAATATTCGAGACGATCAATGTTGGTGGAAAGGGGGTTGTTGGCATTTGGCGGGCCGACGATGGTCGGCAGATTTTGCAGCGGCCAGTCGTTCCCGGTCAGGTGAACCTGGCGCCGGAGAGTAATCCACTGTACCGACGAATCGAGTCCGGAGAAAAGCTAGGCACGATGCGTTTGCCGGCGATGCTTGACGGAGTGGAGCGTGTTTACGCATTTCAGCGCATTGCAGACTATCCCCTGTATGTTGAAGGTGGTCTGGCGGTCGACGATTATCTGGCTGAATGGCACCAGATGCTGTGGGTTGCCGCTGTGTCGGCACTGTTGCTTTTTTTGTCCCTGTCGCTGGTTCTGATTCGTTTGCTCCGTGCGGAAAACGAGGAAGAAGCGATTGCCGGCAAGTTGGCGGAGAGCGAGGCTCGCTATCGCATGTTGGCCGAAAATAGCCATGACGTCATATGGACACTCGATATTCGGTCGCGGCGTTATACCTACGTTAGTCCCTCGATAACCGACATGAGTGGCTATCTGCCCGAGGAGGTAGTCGGTCAGTCGATAGATGCCCGCCTGACCCCGGAGTCGGCCTCACGACTGGCTCGGGATATCGACCAGCGCCTGCGCCGAATCGCCGCCGGTGACAAAACGGCGAATGTTGTCGTCGCCGAGTTGGAGCAGGTTTGCAAGGATGGCGAGGTTATTTCGACGGAAGTGGTGTCGAGCTATCTGCTGGATGCCGATGGTGTCGCGCATACGATTCTCGGGATAACGCGCAATGTCAGCGAACGCAAGGCGGCGGAGCTGGCGTTGCGGGAAACGAATCGGCAGTTGCATGCGCGGATCGAGGAAATCGGTCGCTTGCAGGTGGCGCTCCAGGAACTGGCGGTACGTGACAGCCTGACCGGGCTGTACAACCGGCGTTACCTTGATGAAACGCTGGAACGCGAAGTTTCCCGGGCGCGCCGGGAGGGAAATCCGCTGTCGCTGGTCATGCTTGATATCGACTATTTCAAGCGGGTCAACGACACCTACGGGCATCAGGTGGGTGACGAGGCCTTGCGTATGCTGGCAACGACCTTGCTGGCCGATATCCGGACGGAGGACGTGGCTTGTCGCTATGGCGGCGAAGAGTTTCTCATTCTGTTGCCCAACATGCCACTGGAAACCGCCATGCAGCGTGCTGAGGCCTGGCGGAAAGCGATTGAGGAGTTGTCCATCGCCCTCGGCAACTTCCACATTACTTTTACCATTTCCCTTGGGGTGGCTTCCTACCCCGAACATGGCAAGACGCCTGATGATCTGACTCGCTGTGCCGATCAGGCGCTCTATCGCGCCAAGCACGAAGGTCGAAACCGGATTTCGGTTTTTTCCGCCTGATTCGCCAGCGGCCGGCCTAGTGCCGGATCGGTAGTTTCTTCGCCGCGCACATTCCACTTTTTACCACGTCGGCATGCGCCGCCCGGAATGTTTTTGATTTGCCTCAACTCCTGATAAGTCACTTTAACTGTCAATGTTCTTGCATTGATTTTTAAGGATAATTTTTTTCAAAATCCGTCTCGGCAAACTTCCGTAAGTCCTTGTTGTGTAAGAAAAAATCCCAATTTCTCGCTTGACTGAGCAGTGTTGTTGTTCTAAAGTGGGAAAACGTGTTGAAAAGTGGGTAAACGGGGAGCGAGGCGAGGGATGTTCGAGGGCGCGGCAGCACTAAATCTGGATGCGAAGGGACGGCTTGCCATACCGGCAAGGCACCGTGAGTCCCTGCTCGCCGCCAGTGAGGGTGCGCTGGTTCTGACGGCGCATCCACATCGCTGCTTGCTGCTTTACCCGTCGCCGGCCTGGCAGCCGATCCGCGAGCAGATACTCAGGGCGTCGAGCCTTGATCCGCGTTCGGCATCGATCAAGCGCGTGCTGGTGGGTAATGCCCGCACCGAGGAGCTGGATTCGGCCGGCCGCATTCTGGTGGCGCCGGAGCTGCGTGAGTACGCCAAGTTCGAGAAGACTGTCTATCTGGTTGGTATGGGGACGCATTTCGAGATCTGGAGCGAGGCCGGCTGGAGGCAGCAGAACGATCTGGCTGCTGAAGCGTTGTCCGGCGATCTGCCGCCGGGCTTCGGGGATCTTGTCCTGTGACCCGCAGTGCCGCCCATGTGACGGTACTGCTCGAGGAGGCGGTGGATGCGCTGGCGATCAAGCCCGACGGTATCTACGTTGATGCCACCTTCGGGCGTGGCGGCCATAGCCGCCGAATTCTTTCCGAGCTGAATGAAAAAGGCCGCCTCGTGGCTGTTGACCGTGACCCGCAGGCTATTGCGGCGGGGGCGGCCATTGATGATTCCCGGTTTTTGCTCGTGCACCGTGCTTTCGGCGAACTGGCCGAGGCGGCGGACGAGGCTGGTGTAAGTGGTGTTGATGGGGTTTTGTTTGATGTAGGGGTGTCGTCGCCGCAAATCGACGACGGGGAGCGCGGCTTCAGCTTTCGCTACGACGCGCCGCTCGACATGCGTATGGATACGACGCAGGGCGAGACGGCGGCCGAGTGGCTGGCGCGGGCCGAGATAAGAGACATCACGGAGGTCATTAGAAATTATGGCGAAGAACGGTTTGCTTTCCAGATTGCAAAGAAGGTTGTGGCTGCTCGGGTCGAACAACCTATTGTCACAACAGGTCAGTTCGCGGCCCTCGTACGCGAGACCGTGCGCACCCGTGAGCCAGGGCAGGACCCGGCGACGCGCAGCTTTCAAGCTTTACGGATTCATATCAATCAAGAACTCCGCCAGCTGGAGATAGCATTGCCGCAGGCGCTCGGCTTGCTGAAGCCGGGTGGCCGGCTGGTGGTGATCTGTTTTCACTCGCTGGAAGACCGCATCGTCAAGAACTTCATGCGCAACGAGTCGGTTGCCGATGATTTGCCGAAAGGCTTGCCGCTGCGTGCGGACCAGTTGCCGAAGCCGAAGCTACGCCTGCTTGGCAAGCCAGTGAAGCCTTCCTCTGCGGAAATTGCCGCCAATCCGCGGGCGCGCAGTGCCGTGATGCGGGTAGCCGAGAAGCTGTAATGCTGCGGTTCAATGTGATCCTTCTCATGATCGTCGTCTTTTGCGCGTTGGGCGTCGTTACCTCCCAGCACCGGGCGCGCAAGCTGTTCCAGGCGCTCGAAGCGGAGCAGGAGCGGGCGCGTCAGCTGGATGTCGAATATGGTCAGTTGCAGCTGGAAATGTCTACGTGGGCGAATCATCCGCGTATCGAGAAGATTGCCCGTGATCGTCTGCACATGGTGACGCCGGATTCCACGGTTACCAACAAGGGGGCGCGCTGATGGTTGTGCGTCGTCGCCCGCAACGCGGTCATCGTTTTACCGAAAGCCCGGTGTTGCAACTGGCCTTGCAGGGCTGGCGTTCGCGTACTGTTGGCCTGCTGCTGATGGTCGCCTTCCTGTCGCTGGTGGTCCGCGGCTTCTATCTGCAAGTCATCAATAACGACTTCCTTCAGCAGAAGGGTGATTCGCGCTATCTGCGCGACATCGAGATTTCCGCCTCGCGCGGCAAGATCGTCGACCGCAATGGCGACATGCTGGCCGTATCGACGCCGATGAAGACGATCTGGGCCATTCCGGCCGATGCGCGGACGATGAATGGCGAACAGAAGCGCCAGTTGGCCGGCATGCTCGACATGAATGTGCGCGAGCTCGACGGCAAGATTGCTTCGGAAAAGACCTTTACCTTCGTCAAGCGTCAGGTCTCGCCGGAGACCGCCGATCGCATTGGCGCCCAGAAATTTCCCGGCGTGCATCAGGAAAAGGAATACCGCCGCTTTTACCCGACCGGCGACATGACGGCCCACATCGTCGGTTTTACCGGCGTGGACGACAAGGGTCTGGAAGGCGTCGAACTGGCTTTCCAGAACAGCCTGCTTGGCCGCCCCGGTAGCCGTACCGTGATTCGTGACCGGCGCGGTAATATCGTCGAGGATGTCGGCGCGACCAAGCCGCCACAGGATGGCAAGGATGTCCGCCTGGCGCTCGATTCGAAGATTCAGTACCTCGCCTTCAGTCAGCTCAAGGCAGCGGTCGAGGCCAACAACGCCAAGGCTGGCGGCGCCATCGTCATCGATGCGCGGACTGGCGAAATTCTGGCTCTGGCCAATTGGCCGACCTATAACCCGAATAATCGAGAGCGCCTGTCCGGGGCGCAATTGCGCAATCGCGCGATTACCGACACTTTCGAGCCGGGGTCGGTGATGAAGCCGTTTACGGCGGCACTGGCACTCGAAAAGGGCAAGGTTCGCTTCGATACGGTGATCAACTGCGCGCCCGGTCGTCTGACCATCGGCAGTGCAACCATTTCCGATGCCCACCCGCACGGTGCGCTGACGGTGGCCCAGGTCATCCAGAAATCGTCGAATGTCGGGACCACCAAGATCGCGCTCGGCTTTTCGCCCAAGGAAATGTGGGACATGTTTGATAGCGTCGGCTTCGGCCAGATGCCGAACCTCGGTTTTCCGGGCGAGGTCAATGGTCGCCTGCGGCCGTGGAAGAACTGGCGGCCGATCGAGCAGGCGACGATGTCTTACGGCCACGGCATTGCTGTCAGCCTGGTCCAGCTGGCCCGCTCCTACACGGTCTTTGCCCATGACGGCGAGCTGATGCCGTTGTCGCTGACCAAGATCGACGACGCGCCACCGCATGGCGTCCGCGTCTTTTCGCCGCAGACCATGAAGGAGTTGCGGATCATGCTCGAAATGGCCGTCCAGCCCGAAGGCACGGCACCCAAGGCGCGCGTCGCCGGCTATCGGGTCGGTGGCAAGACAGGAACGGCCTACAAGATCGAGGGCGGTGTTTATGCCCGCAAATATGTCGCTTCCTTCGTCGGCATCGCGCCGATCAGCGATCCGCGTCTGGTCGTCGCGGTGATGATCGACGAGCCGACCGGGGGCGCCCATTACGGTGGCGACGTGGCCGGCCCGGCTTTCTCGCAGATCGTCGGCGGGGCGCTGCGTACGCTTGGCGTGCCGCCGGATGCGCCGATCCAGGTGGCCGATGCTTCGAGCGGAAAGGGCAAATTGTGAGCACGCCGCGCGAACTTCTCGACCGCCTCGAAGCGATGGGCGTCGTGCCGACCGGTGTTGCCGACGACAGCCGTCAGGTCCAGCCGGGCGATCTGTTCCTGGCCTATCCGGGCGATCTGGCCGATGGTCGCCGCTACATCGCCGATGCGCTGGCGCGCGGTGCCGTCGCCGTGTTCTGGCAGCCGGGCGGCGATTTCAATTTTGAGCAAAATTTCCCGTTGACCGTGGCAAACCTGTCGGTCGATGCCTTGCGTCCGCTGGCCGGCCCGCTCGCCCACGCCGTCTATGGTCACCCGAGCGAGGGGCTGTCGCTGATCGCCATCACCGGCACCAACGGCAAGACGACGATCAGCCAGTGCCTGGCCCATGCCTACCCGAAACCCTGTGCCATCATCGGCACGCTCGGCGCCGGCTTCCCCGAGGCGCTGACCGAAACCGGTTTCACGACGCCCGAGGCGACAACCCTGATGCGCTATCTGGCCCGTTTCCGGGCCGATGGTGCGGCGGCCTGCGCGCTCGAAGCCAGCTCGATCGGCATCGAAGAGGGGCGGATGAATGGCGCCCGCGTCGATGTCGCCGTGTTTACCAACATGACGCGCGATCACCTCGACTACCACGGCACGATGGATGCCTACGCCGAGGCCAAGAAAAAGCTCTTCCACTGGCCGCGCCTGCGCACGGCAATCGTCAATCTGGACGACGAATTCGGCCGCCTGCTATCGCGCGAAACGACGGCCATGCGCATCCTCGGCTACGCCATCGGCGAACAGCGGCGCGATTTTCCGGCGCTGGTGCGTGCCGAAAACCTGGTCGACACCCCGTTCGGCCAGCGCTTCAGCCTGGTCCTGCCGAATGGCCGGGCCACCGTCGAAACCGTTCTGGTCGGTCGCTACAACATCTCCAACCTGCTCGCCATCGCTGCCGTGCTGCACGACGCCGGCGTGCAGGCCTCCGAAGTGGCGCGTCGCCTGTCCGAACTGACGCCACCGCCGGGCCGCATGGAACGCGTCGGCGGCAATGGCGAGCCGCTGGTGGTCATCGATTATTCGCATACGCCGGATGCCCTGGAAAATGCCCTGGCTGCCCTGCGTCCCGTGGCGACATCGCGCGGCGGCAAGCTGTCCGTCGTTTTCGGTTGCGGCGGTGACCGCGATCCCGGCAAGCGCCCGCTGATGGGTGAAGTGGCCGAGCGCCTGGCCGACCGCGTGCTGGTCACCAGCGACAATCCGCGCAGCGAGCAGCCGTTGGCCATCATTGCCGGCATCGTCGCCGGCATGAAGCAGTCCGCAGTGGAGGCCGACCGCGCTGTCGCCATCCAGCGCGCCATCCTTGAAGCCGAGGCCAGCGACGTCGTCCTGCTCGCCGGCAAGGGTCATGAAACCTACCAGGAAGTTTCCGGCGTCCGCCATCACTTTTCCGATGTCGAACAGGCCGCTGCAGCGCTGGCCTTGCGCCGTCCCCAATCGAAGGAGGTAGCGGCATGAAGTGGCTGCTCTCACAAGTCGCCGAGGCGACCCATGGCCGTTTGATCGGTCGCGATGTCGACGTCACCGGCGTGTCTTCCGACACCCGTACTGTCGCCGAAGGCCAGCTGTTCATCGCCCTGAGCGGCGAACGTTTCGACGCCCATGATTTTCTCGATCAGGCCGTGGCGGCCGGTGCCGTTGCCCTGCTCGTCTCCAATGAAAGCAAGGTGCCGGCTGGCGTTTCCGCGGTCGTCGTCGATGACACCCGTCTCGCCCTCGGCCGTTTTGCCGCTGCCTGGCGCGCTCAATTCACGCTGCCGGTCATCGCCGTCACCGGCTCGAACGGCAAGACGACGACCAAGGAAATGATCGCCGCCATTCTCAAGGCCGAATTCGGTGCCGCTGTGCTGTCTACGCGCGGCAACCTCAACAACGACATCGGCCTGCCGCTGACCCTGCTTGGCCTGCGCCTCTCGCATCGGGCTGCCGTTATCGAAATGGGCATGAATCACCCCGGTGAAATTGCCTACCTGGCGCCGATTGGTGCGCCAACCGTGGCCATTGTCACCAACGCCCAGCGCGCCCACCTCGAAGGCATGGGCGACATGGACGAAGTGGCGCGCGAAAAGGGCAGCATCTTTGGCGGTCTGCGACCGAATGGCGTCGCCGTGATCAATGCCGACGACAGTTATGCCGAATTCTGGCGCGGCATGGCCGGCCCGCATGCCGTGCGTACTTTTGGCATCGACCATGCCGCCGATGTGCGCGGTGTGGTTCATCAGCATGGTCTGGAAATCGCCATCGAGCTGACGGCCGCCGAAGGCGACGCGGCGATCACGCTGCATATCCCCGGCCGTCACAACGCCCGCAATGCCGTCGCCGCTGCCGCGGCCTGCCTCGCGGCCGGCGTGCCGATGGCCGCCGTGGCCGCAGGTCTGGATGCCTTTTCGGGGGTGAAGGGCCGCCTGCAGCGGCGGGCCGGCAACAAGGGCGCCGAACTGCTCGACGATACCTACAACGCCAATCCGGATTCGGTCCGTGCCGGCATCGATGTGCTCGCCGCCACCGTTGGCCGCAAGCTGTTCGTGCTCGGCGACATGGGCGAAATCGGCGAAGCCAGCGGCCAGTACCACGACGAGATCGGCGGCTACGCCAAGAGCCAGGGCATCGACCGCCTGTTTGCGCTGGGCGATGCCTCGCAACTGGCTGTCCGCAACTTCGGCGAAGGCGCCCGGCATTTCTGCAACATCGAAAAGCTCATTGCTGCGGTCGACAAGGAACTGGGCCCGGAAACCACGGTGCTGGTCAAGGGCTCGCGCTTTATGAAAATGGAACGTGTGGTCGATGCGCTGGCCGCGCCGGCCGCCGCCGAGGAGAAAAACTGATGCTGCTGGCTCTTGCCCAATGGCTCGCCCAGGACGTTCGTTTCTTCAACGTCTTCAACTACATCACGCTGCGTACCGTGCTGGCGACGATGACTGCGTTGCTCATCTCGTTTGCCGCCGGCCCCGGCGTCATCCGCTGGCTGGCCGCCAAGAAGATCGGCCAGGCGGTGCGCAACGACGGGCCGCAAACCCACCTGGTCAAATCCGGCACGCCGACCATGGGCGGCGTCCTGATCCTGATCTCGATCGGCATCACGACGCTGTTGTGGGGCGACCTGAGCAACAAGTACGTGTGGACGGTGCTGATTGTCACCCTCGGCTTCGGCATCGTCGGCTGGTACGACGACTGGAAGAAGGTGGTCTATCGCGACCCGAAGGGACTGTCGGCCGGCTGGAAGTACCTTTGGCAATCCGTCCTTGGTCTGGGCGCTGCGCTCTTCCTGGCATTTTCGGCAACCTCCGGCGCCCAGACCGAACTGATCGTGCCCTTCTTCAAGACCATCGCCTATCCGCTCGGCATCGTCGGTTTCATCACGCTGACCTACTTCGTCATCGTCGGCACCAGCAACGCGGTCAATCTGACTGATGGCCTCGACGGCCTGGCGATCATGCCGACCGTCATGATCGCCGGCGCCTTCGCCATCTTCGCCTACGTCACCGGTCACGCAGGGCTCTCCAAATACCTGCTCATCCCCTACGTGCCGGGGGCGGGCGAGCTGTGCATCCTGCTCGGCGCCATCGCCGGGGCCGGGCTCGGGTTTTTGTGGTTCAACGCCTATCCGGCCGAAGTCTTCATGGGCGACGTTGGCGCGCTGTCGCTTGGCGCCGCACTCGGTACCGTCGCCGTCATCCTGCGCCAGGAAATCGTGCTGCTCATCATGGGCGGCGTCTTCGTCGTCGAAACCTTGTCGGTCATGCTGCAGGTCAGCTACTTCAAATACACCAAGAAAAAGTTCGGCGAGGGCCGCCGCATCCTGCGCATGGCGCCGCTGCACCACCACTTCGAACAATCGGGCTGGAAGGAGACGCAGGTCGTCGTCCGCTTCTGGATCATCACCATCATGCTCGTGCTGGTCGGGCTGTCTTCGTTGAAGTTGCGCTGATGGAACTCAAGGGCAAACGCGTTCTGGTTGTCGGACTCGGTGAGTCCGGACTGGCGATGGCCAAGTGGCTGCATCGTCAGGGCGCGTTGGTCCGTGTCGCCGATTCGCGCGACAACCCACCGAACATCGATGCCCTGCAGCGCGTCGCGCCGGGCGCCGAGCTGATTGCCGGACCGTTTACCGAAGCACCGTTTGCCAGCGCCGACCTCGTCGCCCTGTCGCCAGGCGTCGCCAAGGCGACGCCGGTGATTGCCATGGTCGACCGGAAAATTGTGTCAGAAATCGAATTGTTCGCCGCCGGCGTGCGCGAGCAGGTACCGGGCTCGAAGATCATCGCCATCACCGGCAGCAACGGCAAGACCACCACGACGGCGCTGACCGCCCATCTGCTCAACGGCGCCGGCGTGCCGGCCATCGCCTGCGGCAACATCTCGCCGTCAGCCCTCGATGCCTTGATGGATGCGCAGGATGCCGGTTCTTTGCCGCAGGTCTGGGTCGTTGAACTGTCGAGCTTCCAGCTCGAAACGACGCATCATCTGAACGCCGCCGCCGCCACGGTGCTCAACGTCTCGGAAGATCACCTCGACCGCTACGACGGCAGCCTGGCCAACTACGCCGCTGCCAAGTCGCGCGTCTTCCAGGGCAAGGGCGTCATGGTCCTCAACCGTGACGACGACTGGTCGATGGCCAACGGCCGTTGCGGCCGGACGATGGTGACCTTCGGCCTGAACGCCGCGCCGCGCGGCGTCGATTACGGGTTTGCCGATGGGGCAATCCATCGCGGCAAGGAAAAGCTCGTGGCGCTGGCCGACCTCAAACTGTCCGGCCTGCACAATGCCGCCAACATCATGGCCGCGCTGGCCCTGTGCGAAGCCATTGGCGTCGCCCCGGCCGGCCTGATCGAACCGCTCAAGTCGTTCGCCGGATTGCCGCATCGCGTCGAAACCGTCGCTGAAATCGACGGCGTGCTCTACGTTGACGATTCCAAGGGCACCAACGTCGGCGCGACGCTCGCTGCCATCGAAGGCATGGGCCGCAAGGTCGCCATCGTCCTCGGCGGCGACGGCAAAGGTCAGGATTTCTCGCCATTGAAGCCCGCGCTCAAGAAACACGGCCGTGCCGTCGCCCTGATCGGCCGCGATGCCGCCGCTATCGGCATGGCCCTCGAAGGTAGCGGCGTGCCGACCCGCATCCTGGGCGACATGGAAGCTGCTGTTCGCTGGCTTGCTGGCCACACTCAAGCCGGCGATTGCGTCCTGCTCTCGCCAGCCTGTGCCAGCCTCGACATGTACAAGAATTACGCCCATCGCGCCCAGGCCTTCATTGATGCGGTCAAGGGGTTGTCGTCATGATGATCGGCGCCCTCGACTCGCCGCGTCGGCAAGTCGCCGAGATCGACTACGCCTTGCTGTGGAGCGTCTTGATCCTGCTCTTTTCCGGCTTGGTCATGGTCTATTCGGCCTCGATTGCCATCGCCGAAGGCGGCCGTTTCACCGGCCATCAGCCGGCCTACTACCTGGTGCGCCACGGCGTCTTCCTGTGCATCGGCCTGGTTGCCGCCGCCGTCACTTTCCAGGTGCCGCTGTCGCTGTGGCAGAAAAATGCGCCCTACCTGTTCATGATCGGCGTCGCCCTGCTGGCGCTGGTGCTGATCCCCGGCATCGGCCGCGACGTCAATGGTGCCCGCCGCTGGCTGTCGCTCGGCTTCGCCAACCTGCAGCCGTCCGAGCTGATGAAGCTGTTTGCCGTGCTCTATGCCGCCGACTATACGGTACGCAAGATCAACGTCATGCATGACCTCAAGCAGGCCTTCCTGCCGATGTTCGGCGCCATGGCCATCGTCGGCATGCTGCTGCTCAAGGAGCCGGACTTCGGCGCCTTCGTGGTGATCATCTCGATCGCCATGGGCATCCTCTTCCTCGGCGGCCTCAAGGCGCGGCTGTTCGCGCTGCTGATTGTCGGCCTGCTCATCGCTTTCGCGATCATGATCATCGTCTCACCCTACCGGCGCGACCGGGTGTTCGGCTTCATGGACCCGTGGGCCGACGCCTATGGCCGGGGCTACCAGCTGTCGCATTCGCTGATTGCCTTTGGCCGCGGCGAACTGTTCGGCGTCGGCCTCGGTGCCAGCGTCGAAAAACTGTTCTACCTGCCGGAAGCCCACACCGACTTCCTGCTCGCCGTGATCGCCGAAGAGCTGGGCTTCTTCGGCGTCGTCGCGATCATTGCTCTGTTCGCGCTGCTCGTTCAGCGTGCTTTCGCCATCGGCCGCCAGTGCGTCCAGCTCGACCGCCTCTACCCGGCACTCGTCGCCATGGGCATGGGCATCTGGTTCGGCGTCCAGTCCTTCATCAACATGGGCGTCAACATGGGGCTGCTGCCGACCAAGGGCCTGACCCTGCCGCTCATGAGCTTCGGCGGTTCGGGCGTTTTCGCCAACTGCGTGGCCTTGGCGATCCTTCTGCGTGTCGACTGGGAGAATCGGCAGCTCATGAGAGGTGGCAAGCTATGAGCAAGACCATCATGATCATGGCCGGCGGCACTGGTGGCCACATCTTCCCGGCGTTGGCTGTCGCCCACAAGATGCGCGATGCCGGCTGGCGGGTTGTCTGGCTGGGTAATCCGGACGGGATGGAAGCCAAACTCGTGCCGCAGCACGGCTTCGAGATGGTCAATCTCAAGTTTGCCGCCCTGCGCGGCAAGGGTGTTCTGCGCAAACTGTTGCTGCCACTCAATCTGCTCAAGGGATTTTGGCAGGCGCGCCAGGCCATTCGCCAGGTGCAGCCCGATGTCGTGCTCGGCATGGGCGGCTACATCACCTTCCCGGGCGGCATGATGGCTTCCCTGCTCGGCAAGCCGCTAGTCATTCATGAACAGAATTCCGTCGCCGGGCTGGCCAACCGCGTGCTGGCCGGTGTCGCCGACCGCATCGTGACCGGCTTCCCGGATGTCCTGAAAAAGGGTGTCTGGGCCGGCAACCCGGTACGTCCGGAAATCGCCAAGATCGCCCCGCCGGCCGAGCGCTTTGCCGAGCGCACCGGCGCCTTGCGCGTTCTCGTTATCGGCGGCAGCCTCGGCGCCCAGGCGCTCAACGAGATGGTGCCCAAGGGCATGGCTCTGCTCGCCGAATCCGAGCAGCCGCAGATTGTCCATCAGGCCGGCGAAAAGCATATCGAGGCGCTCAAGGCCAATTACGCTGCAGTCGGCGTCCAGGCCCATTGCGTTTCCTTCATCGAAGACATGGCCGGCGCCTATGAATGGGCCGATCTGGTCATCTGCCGGGCCGGCGCGCTGACCGTGGCCGAACTGGCAGCGACCGGCGTGGCCAGCATCCTGGTGCCTTTCCCGCATGCGGTCGATGACCACCAGACCGGCAACGCCAAGTTCCTGGTCAATGTCGGCGGCGCCTTCCTGTTGCCGCAAACCGAACTGACGCCCGAGTCGATTGCGCTGATCCGCAACTATTCCCGCGGTCAACTGCTGGAAATGGCTGAAAAGGCCCGCAGTCTGGCCAAGCCCGATGCCACCGAAGAAGTGGCGACTATTTGTGCAGAGAGCGCGAAATAAATGAAACATAAAGTCAAACACATCCACTTCGTCGGCGTCGGCGGTTCGGGCATGAGCGGCATTGCCGAAGTGCTGGCCAATCTCGACTACACGGTCAGTGGCTCGGACATCGCGGCCAGCGCCACGACGCGTCGTCTGGAAGGCGAAGGCATCAAGGTCATGATCGGCCACGCCGCCGAAAACATCGCCGGGGCCGATGCTGTCGTCACTTCGACTGCTGTCAAGGCCGACAACCCGGAAGTCGTCGCCGCCCGCGAGAAAAAGATTCCGGTCGTGCCGCGCGCCCAGATGCTGGCCGAACTGATGCGTCTCAAGCACGGCATCGCCATCGCCGGCACCCATGGCAAGACCACCACCACCAGCCTGGTCGCCAGCATCCTGGCCGAGGGCGGCATTGATCCGACCTTCGTCATCGGCGGTCGCCTCAATGCGGCCGGGGCCAATGCCCGCCTTGGCAGCGGCGACTTCCTCGTCGCCGAGGCCGACGAGTCGGATGCCTCCTTCCTCTTCCTGTCGCCGGTCATTTCGGTCGTCACCAATATCGACGCCGACCACATGGAAACCTACGGCCATGACTTCGAGCGTCTGAAGTCGGCCTTCGTCGAGTTTCTCAATCGCCTGCCTTTCTACGGCGTGGCAGTGCTTTGCGGTGACGATGCCAATGTGCGCGACATCATGCCGCGCGTGCCGAAGCAGATCATCACCTACGGCCTGTCGCCGGAGAACAATTTCTACGCCGAGAATGTCGTCGCCGCCGACGGACAGATGCGTTTTACCTGCGTTCGCGTCAATGGTACGACGACGCGCCTCGACATCACGCTCAACACGCCGGGCCTGCACAACGTGCTCAACGCCCTGGCAGCCATTGCCGTGGCCACCGAAGTGCAGGTTTCCGACGCCGCCATCGTCAAGGCGCTGGCCGAGTTCAAGGGCGTCGGCCGTCGCTTCCAGCGTTACGGCGAAGTCGCCTTGCCGGCTGGTGGCAGCTTTACCCTGGTCGACGACTACGGCCATCACCCGGTCGAAATGGCCGCGACGCTGGCCGCCGCCCGTGGCGCCTTCCCTGGTCGCCGTCTCGTGCTGGCTTTCCAGCCGCACCGCTACACGCGGACACGCGATTGCTTCGAGGATTTCGTCAAGGTGCTGAGCACGGTCGATGCGCTGTTGCTGGCTGAAATCTACGCCGCCGGCGAAGCGCCCATCGTCGCTGCCGACGGCCGTTCGCTGGCCCGCGCCCTGCGTGTCGGCGGCAAGGTCGAGCCGGTTTTCGTTGAAGACATCGCGGCCATGCCGCAAACGATCATGGATGTCGCCCGCGATGGCGACGTGGTGCTGTGCATGGGCGCCGGCTCGATTGGCGCCGTTCCCGGGAAAGTGGCAGGTCAGGTATGAACTTCCACGGTCAACCCGAAAAAATGCCCAAAATTGAAATGCAGTCTGGAGCAAAGCATGTCTGATTTCGGCAAAGTCGCCGTCCTCTTTGGTGGTACCTCCGCTGAGCGCGAAGTTTCGTTGAACAGCGGTTCGCGCGTACTCGCCGCGCTGCAAGGGCAGGGCATCGACGCCCACGCCTTCGACCCGGCCTCGCAGCCGCTCGACGCGCTCAAGGGCTACGACCGCGCCTTCATCGCGCTGCACGGCCGCCACGGCGAAGACGGCACGATCCAGGGCGCGCTGGAAGTCATGCACATTCCCTACACCGGCTCCGGCGTACTCGCCTCGGCGCTGGCCATGGACAAGTTCCGCACCAAGCTGATGTGGCAGGCAGCCGGCCTGGCCATTCCCGAATACGCCCTGCTCACGGCTGATTCTGATTTCGGCGATATCGAGGAAGAACTCGGCCTGCCGCTCTTCGTCAAGCCGGCCCGCGAAGGCTCGTCGATTGGCGTGACCAAGGTCAAGCAGCGCGGCGCGCTCAAGGCCGCCTACGCAGAAGCCGCCCGCCACGACCCGCTGGTCATCGCCGAAAAGGGTGTCATGGGCGGCGAATACACGGTCGGCATCATCGGCGACGAAGCCATGCCGATCATCAAGATCGAGCCGGCCACCGAGTGGTACGACTACGAAGCCAAGTACAACCGCGACGACACCAAGTATCTGTGCCCGTGCGGCCTGCCGGAAGCCAAGGAAATGGAAATCCGCAAGGGCGCGCTTGAAGCCTTTCGTGTCCTCGGCGGCCGCGGCTGGGGCCGCGTCGATTTCCTGATGGACGAGGACGGCAAGCATTACTTCCTCGAAGTGAATACCGCGCCCGGCATGACCGACCATTCGCTGGTGCCGATGGCCGCCCGCGTCAATGGCATGGATTACCCGACGCTGGTCCGCCGTGTCCTCGAACTCGCCACCAACGACTGAGCCAATGAATGTGGAACAAACCGCACCTGCTCAACGCCATCGCCGACCTGCTCATGCTGGTCGCTGCCGCAGCGTTGCTGGCTGCCGGCGCGGTCTGGCTGGTGCGCGTGCCGTCGCTGCCGGTCAAGCATGTGGTGTTTGCCGAGCCGCTGCCGCACACGAAGCGGGGAGAGGTGGAGCAGGTTTTGCCGGGGTCGCTGAAAGGCAATTTCTTCAGCCTGAATCTGGAACAGGTGCGCGGTTCTCTCGAGAGGCTGCCCTGGGTGCGCAAGGTCGATGTGCGTCGCCAGTGGCCCGATCGTCTGGAAATCAGGATCGAGGAACACAAGCCGGTAGCACGCTGGGGCGAGGGGCGCAGCGAACTGGTCAACAGCTACGGCGAGGTTTTTGCCGCCGCGCTGCCGGACGCCGAGGCGAGCGGGCTGCCCTTGCTCTTCGGGCCGCTGGGTACGGCGCAGGATGTTTTGAAGCATTACAGCGAGTTTGTCGGCTCCTTTGCGACAGTCGGCGAAAAGCCGGTGCAGGTCACGCTGTCGCCGCGCCTCGCCTGGCAGCTCAAGTTGCAGAACGGCATGTTGGTGGACATCGGACGGGAGCAGCCGAAGGCGCCGGTCGGTGTACGCCTGCAGCGCTTTTTGGAAATTTATCCGGAAACGGTCGCCAGACAGGCGGTCCGGCCGGCGGTCGTGGATTTGCGGTATCCGAATGGTTTCGCCATGCGAGTGGCGGGCGAGGGGAAGGGAAAGTAAGCATATGAGCAGGGACAACAAGGATCTGGTCGTCGGTCTGGACATCGGGACGTCGAAGATCGTCGCGCTGGTCGCCGAGATCAACCAGGAAGGCCGTCTCAACGTGATCGGCATGGGCTCGCAGGATTCGCGCGGCCTCAAGAAGGGCGTCGTGGTGAACATCGAGGACACCGTGCACACCATCAGCCGAGTCGTTCAGGAAGTCGAGTTGATGGCCGACTGCAAGGTGACCAACGTTTACACGGGTATTGCCGGCAGCCACATCAAGAGCTTCAACTCAAACGGCATGGTGGCGATCAAGGACAAGGAAGTTACCCAGACCGACGTCGAGCGCGTTATCGAAACGGCCAAGGCGATGCCCATCCCGGCGGATCAGGAAATCCTCCACATCCTCACCCAGGAATTCGTCATCGACGGCCAGGACGGTATCCGCGAGCCGATCGGCATGAGCGGCATGCGTCTCGAAGTGAAGACGCATATCGTGACCGGTGCCGTCTCGGCGGCCCAGAACATCGTCAAGTGCGTGCGCCGCTGTGGTCTGGAGGTGAATGACCTTGTGCTGCAACCGCTGGCCTCGAGCTACGCCGTGCTCTCCGAGGATGAAAAGGATCTTGGCGTCTGCCTCATCGACATCGGTGGCGGCACGACCGACATCGCCGTGTGGACGCAGGGCGCCATCCGTCACACCTCGGTCATTCCCATCGCCGGCGATCAGGTCACCAACGACATCGCCATGGCCCTGCGCACGCCGACCCGCGAAGCCGAAGATATCAAGTGCAAGTACGGCTGCGCCCTGTCCCAACTGGCTGATGCTGCCGAGAACATGGAAGTTGCCGGTGTCGATGACCGCCCCAGCCGCAAGCTGAGCCGCCGCGCTCTGGCCGACGTTATCCAGCCGCGTGTTGAAGAGCTCTATGAGCTGATCCAGAACGAGCTGCGTCGGGCCGGTTTCGAGGAGGTCCTGTCTTCCGGCATCGTCCTGACCGGTGGCGCCAGTGTCATGCCGGGCATGGTCGAGCTGGGCGAAGAAATCTTCCACATGCCGGTTCGCCTCGGCAACCCGAAATATACCGGCAGCCTGGCCGACGTCGTGCAGAGCCCTCGCTTCTCGACAGCTTTCGGTCTGCTGCTCGAAGCCCAGGCGCAGCGCAAGCGCGGCCAGAAGATCCAGGAAAAGCAGGGCTTCAAGGACGTCTTTGACGGCATGAAGTCGTGGTTTGCCAAGAATTTTTGATTTGTTGTTGAAACGATTTTTCAGAGGAGGTAGTCATGTTTGAGATCATCGAGAAAGACGAAGAAGCCGGTACGATCATCAAGGTATTCGGCGTAGGTGGTGCGGGTGGCAACGCCATTGAGCACATGATTCGCGAAGGCGTCAGCGGCGTTGAATTCATCGCCGCCAACACCGATGCCCAGGCCCTGAGCCGCAATGCTGCATCGAGCAAGCTGTCGCTCGGCAAGACCGGTCTCGGTGCCGGTGCCAAGCCGGAAGCCGGTCAGGCAGCTGCCGATGCGCACCGCGAAGAAATTCGCGCTTCGCTGGAAGGTGCGCACATGGCCTTCATCACCGCCGGCATGGGCGGTGGCACGGGTACTGGCGCCGCCCCGGTCGTCGCCGAAATCGCCCGCGAAATGGGCATCCTGACCGTCGGCGTGGTCACCAAGCCGTTCAGCTTCGAAGGCAACAAGCGCATGAAGTCGGCCGAAGCCGGCATCGCTGAATTCTCCAAGCATGTCGATTCGCTGATCGTCATCCTCAACGACAAGCTCATGGAAGTCATGGGCGACGACGCCGATGTCGACGATTGCTTCCGCGCTGCTGACGATGTGCTGAAAAATGCCGTTGGCGGTATCGCCGAAATCATTACCTACCCGGGTCTGGTCAACGTCGACTTCGAAGACGTCCGCACCGTCATGGGCGAAATGGGCCGCGCCATGATGGGCTCCTCCGCAGCCGCTGGCGTCGATCGCGCCCGCATCGCCGCCGAGCAGGCCGTTGCCTCGCCGCTGCTCGAAGGCATCAACCTGTCCGGCGCCCGGGGCGTGCTGGTCAACATCACGGCAGCCAAGGGCGGCCTCAAGATGAAGGAAGTCAACGAAGTGATGAACACCGTCAAGGCTTTTGCGGCCGAAGACGCCCACATCATTTTCGGCGCAGTCTATGACGAACTGATGGGCGATGCCCTGCGCGTCACCGTCGTCGCCACCGGCCTTGGCCAGGTTGCCGCCGCCCGTGTTCGCCAGCCGGAAGTGTTCACCCAGCCGGTTCTCGTGCAGGCTACCGGCACCAGCGATGCCGTCGCTTTCTCCAATGGCCCGGCCATCGACTACAACCAGATGGCTGATGTCCCGGCTGTCGTCCGCAAGCGCAACGTGACCGTCGAGGCGCTGGCCAACAGCGGTGTCGATCGTTACGACATTCCGGCTTTCCTGCGCAAGCAGGCGGATTGATGTAACAAAAACTCTCTCTGAAAAAGGGTGGTGACGGCTTGTGTTACAATCCGTCACCTTCCCCAATCATTCAAGCACTTAGCATGCTCAAGCAACGCACGTTGAAGACAGTCATTCGCGCCTCCGGCGTCGGCCTGCACGGCGGTGTCAAGGTCAACATGACCCTGCGCCCGGCAGCCCCGGACACCGGTATCGTCTTCCGTCGCGTGGACCTCCCCGAGCCGCTCGATATCCCCGCCAAGGCTTTCATGGTCGGCGATACGCGCATGTGCTCCTGTCTCGAAAAGGACGGGGTCAAGGTTGGTACCATCGAACACCTGATGTCAGCCCTCGCCGGCCTCGGCATCGATAATGCCTGGGTCGATCTGGATGCGCCCGAAGTGCCCATCCTCGACGGTTCGGCTGCACCGTTCGTTTTCCTGATCCAGTCCGCTGGCATCGAGGAGCAGAACGCTGCCAAGAAGTTCATTCGCGTCACCAAACCCATTGAAGTTCGCGATGGCGACAAGTGGGCGCGTTTCGAGCCTTACGACGGTTATCGTCTGACGTTTTCCATTGTTTTCAACCATCCGGCCATCGATAAATCAGCCCAGAAGGCTGAAATCGATTTCGCCGAGCAGTCTTATACCCGCGAAGTCTCGCGCGCCCGCACATTTGGCTTCATGCAGGAAGTCGAATACCTGCGTGAAAACGGCCTGGCTCTTGGTGGTGGTCTGGAGAACGCCATCGTTCTCGACGAATTCCGCGTCCTCAATCAGGACGGACTGCGCTACGGCGACGAGTTCGTCAAACACAAGATTCTCGATGCCATCGGCGATCTCTATCTGCTCGGTCATCCGCTGCTCGCTGCCTATTCGTCGCATAAGGGTGGCCACGCGATGAACAACCAGCTGGCTCGTGCCCTGCTTGAACAGCAGGACTGCTGGGAAATCGCTACCTTCGAAGAAGCCGAGCACGCCCCGAGTGGCGTGACCCGCTGGCTCGCTCAAGCCGCGGCTTGAGCGCCCCGGCCAAGGAATAGCGATGTGGCTGCTGCGTCTGCTGGCAGCAATTCTGGTGGTAGCGATCGGCGCCGGTTTGCTGATCTATACCCTCACCGGCAACCGCTACTACCTCACCCTGAGTTGGCGGCTTTCCAAGTACGGCATTGTCTTTGCGCTGCTTGTTTTTGCGCTCATGTTCATCGAGCGCCTGGCGATCATTCCACTCTAGCGGCGCGCTTCACCAGATTGTCCAGAGCACTCCTGAGCGGCCCTTCCGGCAGCTTGTCTGTGGTTTCCTGCAGCATGCCGATTGCCTTGTCAGATAGCGGCTTTTGAGTGGAACTCGTTGATTGGGAAGGAATTTGGCGGGGTTGTACTTTTACCTCGATGCCGTTACACTCCGCCCCTCCTTTCGATAACTCGTTGCTCAGTCGCTGACTTAGCTGGCGAATCTTGGCAGCGACTGCGCCATTGTCGGCGTGGATAATGATTGTCCCCAACTTGTAATTGGCAACGTGAGCCGAGTGGCGCAGCCCTGCCGGGGCGACCGCTTCAAAGCGACGCGAGAGCTTGAGTAGCAAACGGGCGTGGGCCATGACCCTGCCGACGGCGGCGTCCTTGTCGAGATAGTGCTCAGGCCCTTTGTACATTGGAGGTTCCATGCAGATTATTCTGGTTTCACGCCACCTGAAGGCGGCAAGAACAATCACCATTATGCCTCGCCATCTGCTGGCGACGTTGTTCGTCTTCGTGGTGCTGGTGTTTTCGACCTCGGCACTGTTCTCGTGGTTGTCGGTGCATCTGCGTCTGCCGCTGGTCGAAGACCTCATGCTGTCCTTGCAGCAACAGGAGGCAAAGAAGACGCGGGATCACCTCAATAACAATTTACAGTTGATGGCGACCAAGCTGGGTGAGTTGCAGGGCAAGGTCATGCAGCTCGATACCTTGGGCGAGCGCATGTCCGGGCTGGTCGGCATCAAGCGTCCGCCAGTGACGGAGGTGGCCAAGCCTGGTCAGGGCGGGCCGTATATTGCAGCGCCGCTGTCGGCCATTGAGCTCCAGCGTGAGATCGATCGACTGGCTGGTGAAGTCGAGCAGAGGAGTGACGATCTGGCTTTTCTCGAGTTCAGTCTGCTCGAAAAGCGGGTCAAGGATCGCCTTTTGCCGACGATCTTGCCAGTCAAGGACGCTGCCCTGGGGTCGCCGTTCGGGCAGCGCAACGATCCGATAGCCGGTCTGCGTTCGATGCACGAAGGCATGGATTTCTCTGCCGAGACAGGCACGCCGGTGGTTGTTGCGGCTGACGGCGTCGTCCTGTCGGCGGCTTATCATCCCGAATACGGCAATCTGATCGAAGTCGATCATGGTGAGGGGCTGACGTCTCGTTATGCTCATCTTTCGCGTATGGATGTTCAGGTTGGCAGTCTGATCAAGCGTGGTAGCCAGATTGGCGCTGTTGGTACTACCGGCCGTTCGACCGGGCCGCATCTGCATTTTGAAGTGCGCATGCTCGGCGTAGCCCAGAATCCGGCGCATTTTCTCAAGCAGGGCCATGAGTACGCGCAGGTCAAGCGCCGCTAGGTTGTCACGAATCCTCTTGATTTAGGTCGTCATCATCGGGTCATGGGGGCGTGTTAGAATCGTCGCTTTGCCGCACTGCGCAAACCCTATTCCATCGCGATGATATCCGGCCTACTCAAAAAGATTTTCGGCAGCCGCAATGACCGGCTGATCAAACAATATTCCCAGGCAGTCAAGCGCATCAATGCTCTTGAGCCGGCTATGCAGGCGCTCAGCGACGACGCCTTGCGAGCCAAGACGGAAGAGTTCCGTCAGCGCCACGCCAACGGCGAATCGCTTGACGCGTTACTGCCCGAGGCTTTTGCAGTGGTCCGCGAAGCCGGCGTCCGCGCTCTCGGCATGCGTCATTTTGATGTCCAGATGATCGGCGGCATGGTGCTGCATGACGGCAAGATTGCCGAAATGCGGACCGGTGAAGGCAAGACGCTGGTCGGCACGCTGCCGGCCTACCTCAATGCCATTTCCGGCAAGGGCGTCCATGTCATCACGGTCAACGACTACCTGGCCACCCGCGACTCGGACTGGATGGGTCGTCTGCACCGTTTCCTCGGTCTGACCGTTGGCGTGAACCTGTCGCAGATGGATCACGAGGCCAAGCAGGCCGCCTATGCTGCTGACATCACCTACGGCACCAACAACGAATTCGGCTTTGATTACCTGCGCGACAACATGGTCTATACGGCCGGCGAACGCGTGCAGCGCACGCTGAACTTCGCCATCGTCGACGAGGTTGACTCGATCCTGATCGACGAGGCCCGTACGCCGCTGATCATTTCCGGCCAGGCCGAAGACCACACCGATCTTTATCTGCGCATGAAGGACGTCGTTCCCAACCTGACGCGGGCGATGGAAGAAGCTGACGCCGGTGATTACTGGGTCGACGAGAAGGGCCATCAGGTTCACCTCTCGGAGACTGGTTACGAGCACGCCGAACAGTTGCTGGCCGAGCACGGCCTGCTCAAGGAAGGTAGCAGCCTTTACGACGCCGCCAATATCACGCTGATGCATCACCTCAATGCCGCGCTGCGTGGCATGACGCTGTTCCACAAGGATCAGCATTACGTCGTGCAGAATGACGAAGTGGTCATCGTCGACGAATTTACCGGTCGCCTGATGACGGGGCGCCGCTGGTCCGATGGCTTGCATCAGGCCGTCGAAGCCAAGGAGGGCGTGAAAATCCAGGCTGAGAACCAGACGCTGGCTTCGATCACCTTCCAGAACTACTTCCGGATGTACAACAAGCTGTCCGGCATGACCGGCACGGCTGATACCGAAGCTTACGAATTTCACCAGATCTACGGTCTGGAAACGGTGGTCATTCCGACCCATCGGCCGATGGTCCGCAAGGACATGAACGATCTGGTCTACAAGACGGCCGACGAGAAACACGCGGCGATCATTGCCGACATCAAGGATTGCGCGAAGCGTGGCCAGCCGGTGCTGGTCGGTACGACCTCGATCGAGGCTTCGGAACTGCTCTCCGGCCTCCTCGACAAGGAAAAGCTGCCGCATCAGGTCCTGAACGCCAAGCAACATGCCCGCGAAGCGGAAATCGTCGTTCAGGCCGGTCGACCGGGGATGGTCACCATCGCCACCAACATGGCTGGTCGCGGTACCGACATCGTGCTCGGCGGCAATATCGAGAAGCAACTCGCCGCCATTCGCGATGACGAGTCGTTGCCGGTTGCCGAACGCGAACAGAAGGCTGCTGCGATGAAGGCCGAGTGGCAGGAGGTGCACAATGCCGTGCTGGCCTCCGGCGGTCTGCACATCATCGGCTCCGAGCGTCACGAGTCGCGTCGTATCGACAACCAGTTGCGCGGCCGGGCCGGTCGTCAGGGTGACGCCGGTTCTTCGCGCTTCTATCTGTCGCTCGACGACCCGCTTTTGCGCATCTTTGCCGGCGAGCGTCTGCGCGCCATCATGGACAAGCTGAAAATGCCGGAAGGCGAAGCGATCGAGCATCCGCTCGTTACCCGCTCGCTGGAATCCGCGCAGCGCAAGGTCGAAGCGCGCAACTTCGATATCCGCAAGCAATTGCTCGAATACGATGATGTCTCCAACGACCAGCGCAAGGTGATCTACCAGCAGCGCAACGAGCTGCTGGAAACGGACGATATTTCCGAAACCATCACCGCCATGCGCCAGAGCGTGATCGCCGATGTCTTCCGCACCTATGTGCCGGCCGAATCGGTTGAGGAGCAGTGGGACATGGAAGGCCTTGAGCGCGCCCTGTCCACCGAACTGCAGATCAATGCGCCGGTTGCCCAGTGGTTCAAGGATGAACCAACCTTGTCCGACGAGGAAATTCTGGCCCGCATCACCAAGGAGGCCGACGAAGCTTATCGGGCCAAGGTGGAACTGGTCGGCGCGACCAACTTCCAGCAGTTCGAGCGTAATGTCATGTTGCAGAGCCTCGACAGCCACTGGCGCGAGCATCTGGCGGCGCTTGATCATCTGCGTCAGGGTATCCATCTGCGCGGCTATGCCCAGAAGAACCCGAAACAGGAGTACAAGCGCGAAGCCTTCGAGTTGTTCGAAGGCCTGCTCGATCTCGTGCGCAAGGAGGTCACCCGCATCGTCTTCACCGTGCAGATCCGTACGCCGGAAGATGTCGAGGAAACCGCGCCGCACGCCGATGTGCAGAACGTCCAGTATCAACACGCCGGTTTCGACGAGGTGCTCGGTGAGGGCGCCGAGGCGCCGCCACAACAGCCGGCTGATAGCGGGCCGAAGGTTGGGCGCAACGATCCCTGCCCCTGCGGTTCGGGCAAGAAATACAAGCACTGCCACGGAAAACTGTCCTGATTTTTGCTGATTCCCCCCAAGGCACCCGCGAGGTGCCTTGATGCTTTTGGAGCCACAAAGTAGCGACACCTTGCTAACTACCTAATTGTAAAGGTTTTCGTAAAATTTCACACAAGAACTTGTGAAATTTATGTGAAATTATTTTGGGTAGAAGTCTTACGGAGTGCTGAATTGCTGAAAGCAACAAGCCCTAGAAAGCGAATGCTTTCTTAAAATGATGATGGCGAAGACATTGAACTACTGCCACATATAGAACAATGCGAAAAAACATCATTTAAAGCCCCATAGGGGCTTTTTTTGTATCTAGGTAGGGGTTTGTATCAATCTATCAAGAATAATGCTTTAAATCGCTTAAAAACGATGTTTTTGAATTTTGCTAGTTGGTATCGTATTTGATACCAACTGGTATCTTATTTGATACATTAAAACCTAATTTCTATTGAAGAATTTAATAAAGCAACAAATCAGTTGCCACTTGGCAACAAATTAGTTGTAAGTTGCAACTGATTTAACATAAATTTATATTCAAAAAGATATTAAATTATCTATTTAATTTTGAATAAAACAACAAATTTGATGTGGCTTTACAACAAATTTGTTGTGGCTTTACATCAAATTTGTTGTTTGACTTTTAAAACAAATCGCTGAAGAACTCTATAAATAGGGCTTCTTGAAATATATGATGTTTTACCCCCTCTGTATCTTCTATCTTGTACTAAATATTAATATATATATAATTAATTAAATAAATAAGAATAAATAAAGAAATAATATTGACATTAAATAAAAATACAATATATTAGTTGTAAAATACAACAAAAAACAAAAGGAGAAAAAAGAAATGAAAATAAATGAAAATAATAAAAAAGAAATTAAAAATGCTTTGAGTGATTTAGTTGATGGTATGAAAGATGGCGAAAACATGAATGTTTTCAAAGGTCGCAAAAAAGCAAATACAAAAGAAGGTTTTATAATGGCTTTTCATTCAAGTCTAAAAGATAGTTTTATTAAATATAAATTATCAATGAATGATGTTCTAGTGTTGTTTCAAGTAATTGAATATGTATCTTATGGTAATGTGATAAATTTAACCCAACAAAATATTGCTGATGATTTAAGTATAAAACAACAGCAAGTTAGTAGAAGTTTTAAGAAATTAAAAGATGCTGGTATTTTCATTGATGGCAAAAAAGGGTCTTTATTCTTAAACCCTCAATATTTAGTTAAAGGCGATTTATTAAAGGCTACTGATAGCGAAGCATATAAAGAAATTAGAAATCAAAAATATAAAGAATTAAGCAAGTTTTATGCTGGCGAAGAATTAGACAAGAAAGTTCACGAAATGATGCCATTTACAAAACCATAAATTTAATTATTAAAATTAATTTTTAAGCCAGTCATTGTGCTGGCTTTTTTCTTTACTGATTTTTAAAAGTACCTATTTGTTTTAAGCGAAGTCTAAACAATTAGGTCATAAATTTAATTAAAAATTTATGTGCTTGAAAAAGAAAAAAGACAAATCTTAAAAAACCAAAACCATAAATTCAAGAGGCAGTAGCCACTTATTGCCGATGGCAAAAAAAGACTTTTTTGTATGGTTTTTAATCAAACTACCATATATGAACTATTATATATTTCAATAAATACCGTTTTTAATAAGTCAATATCTTGTTAAGCCTTATAAACACTAATTAAACGAAGTGCTGATAAACTTACGAAAAACCTAATGAAATTAGGTTGCGTAATGTGCTTGAAATCATTCAAAAAGGGCTTACTTGTCATATATGGTAGTTTGATAAAATTTAATAGTCTAAATTTAACCAAAAAGAATGAATTTTAATTGAATGTTGTTTATATATTGTAATTTACAAATAGTAGTGATTAAGTTGTTTCAGCAATATATGAAAGGCATTACGAAGTATACTTATTAAAGATAGTATGAAGTGGTATTAAAGACCATATTAGAAATAGATAAATAAATACTAAATATATTGACTTTGTAAAAAAACCTGATATTTATATTAAAACAATAATAAAAATAAAGGAGAAAAATTATGAGTTTTAAAGACAAAATAGAAAATTTTGCTTACACACAAAAATTAAATGGCAATAGAGTTTCATCAATGAATTTTATTCGTGAGAATTTTGATGAATGCCAAAAATTAATTATGATGATGAAAAACCAAGGACAAGGCTCTGCCTATGAAAAAATTGCTGAAATTTGTTTTGATGAAGGTATTAAAACAAAGAAAGGTGAAAAATTGTCGACTGAGTATATAAATGATTGTTTAATTAAGATAAGAAAAGAAAAGGGCATTAAAACAAAGCATAAAAGAAGAGTTAAAGCACCTTTAAGGCAAATGATAGAGTTGACTGATGATGTAAATTTAACATTAGAGTTTGGTATGAGAAGTGTTAAAAAGCATTTTAGTGAAATTCTTAAAGATTTTAAACCAAGCCCTAGAAAAATGAATTTATCTCAAGATGGTATTAAAGCAATTGGTATTGTTTTAAATAAATACATCACAAATTACAATGAATTTGATTTAAAGCATTTTAATGCTGATGAAAAGATTGATATTTATTATGCAAATGATGTAAAAGCATTCTTAAATTATCATAGTAATCTATTTAACTTGAAATAATTTACTCACAAAAAAATGCCCCTTTATGGGGTTTTTTGTTTTTGTCTTTTTGGTTTTTATTTATCTATTATTGACTTCTGGGTTTTTGATTTTATATTTAAAGTATGACTTACTAGACTTTGTGCCAAAGTGTAAGCCCTTGCAGGGGGCAAAAATCAAAAACAAAAACAAGGAGAATAAAAATGGCTTATGTAGTTTTAAGATGTGAAAAAGTAAAAATCAATGATGTTGGTAGAGTTGTGAACCATAATTTAAGAAAATATGAAAGTACCGAAAAGACCGAGCATATAAATTTTAGTAAAACAAAATTAAATAGAATTTCATTTGGCTCGTCAGATGTTAGAAAAAAAATGAATGAAATTTTAGAAAAAAGAAAAGATAGTAAAAAAGTAATTAGAAAAGATGCCGTTGTGATGATGGAGTTTATAGTTAGTGCTAGTTCTGAATTTTTTTATACTGACCTAGATAAAAAGAATTTTAATAATTTAACTATGAAAGAAAACCAAGCAGAATTAGAAAATATATTTTTAACTATGGACTCTGATAGATTAAAGGAGTTTGAAAAAGTTGTTATTGAATGGTTTAAAAAAGAATTTGGCGAAGAAAACATAGTAAATATAAATTTACATCTTGATGAAAAAACACCTCATTTTCATTGTTTAGTAGTGCCAATGACAAAAGATAAAAGATTATCTTGTAAAGAAATTTATACCAGGGAGAATGCTAGAAATTGGCAAACTACCTTTGCTGAATCTTGTAGTCATTTAGGTTTACAAAGGGGTAAAGAATTTAGTGGAGATGTTCACACTAGCCAATATACATTCAATAAAGGACTATTAGAAAACAATAGAATTAAGCCCCCAGTATCAGAATTTAAAAAATTTGATAATGAAGAATATATAATTTTGAGTGATAAGCAAAAAATTAATTATCTTTTACTTGAAAGAAAAGAGATTGATAAACAAAGAAAATTTTATAAATCGTTTTATGAATGCTATAAAGACAATATTTCTGAATTAAATATTTTACGAGAAGAAAACAATAAATTAGTAATTCTAAATAGCAAGAAGAAAAGAAGTAAGGCTTTAAATGATGGTTTAAAAGAAGAGTTTACACCGATTAAAAAAACATCTTTAAAAAATTGGTTGTAAAAAAAGCCCCTTTTGGGGCTCTTTTAATACAATAAATGTTTTTAACTCTCTATGACTTTAAATTTTTCTAAACCTTGTTCACCATCATTTTTGATTATTTCTTGTACCCATTTGGGTTTTATGCCACGACCACCCGACCAAGTTAAATCACCATTTCTGTATTTAATCACTTTATCTTTTGGCTTGGCTTTCTTTTTTGATTTAGTTTCAAAGCCTAATTCTTCTGCCGAGATGTGATAAGTATTTATTTCATCTTTTAATCTATTAATGATTGTTTGTTTTTCTTCATTAATAAGTTTTTGCTCTTCTTCTTCAAGTGCTTTAATTTTTGCTTGAATATCTTTAAGTTTGTCATTCATATCAAAACCTATCAATGAGTTGTAAAAAATTCATTTTACCACAAAAGAATAATTAGAATACCAGGGCACTTCATTTTGAAAATGAAAAAATTTAATTCTTTCAAAACCCCTTTAAACATTGCTTTTAATCATACTAGTAAAAAACAAGTTGAAAACTCATTTTTTTAATGAGAAGTAGTGATTTGCGGTTATGTTTGAATTTGTATGGCCTACTGCCTTTAAAACATCATTTTGAGTATTTAAGGTAGGGTTTAAAGGTAATTCATTATTTATCTTTTCTTCTAATCGTCTTATTGAACTTATGCCTAAAAATTCAGCAATTAGTAAACTATTTTGTGAACCAATTTTTTCTATAAATGAACTAATGGCTTCTTTACGTAGGGCGTGGCTTGAAATTTTCTGTAAACCTATACGGCTTAAAAGTTTCTTATACGAGCCATCAAAACCTATTACATCATAAGTAAAAACTCTATCATCATCATCACGTTTTTTAAATGATTTAATTAATTCTTTCGCTTCTGGGGTTAAAAATACAATTCTAGGTCTGTTTGATTTAGTTTGATGTAGATGTATGTAATTTTCATTTATTTGGCTAAATTTAAGCAATACGGCTTCTGTTCTTCTCAATGCTGTAAGTAGCATTAATCTAACTATTTGCCCTAATTCTTTATTTTCGTAGTTATCAAGTTTATCAAAAAGTATTTTCTTGTCTTCATCTGTTAGCCTAAATGATTTCTTTTGAACTAAATTGCCATTTTGTCTAAGTAAATCCCTATCGTACTCAATTGTTGGGTTTAAAATTGATTTTAAAGATGGGTCTAAATGTTTTAGTTTTTTGAAAAGATTGCTAATGTGCGAAATTTCACGCTGAATTGAAATTGGCTTTAAGCCATTTGACAATCTTGCTTTTATGTATTCGTTTATTTCAAATTCAGTTATTTGAATAGGTTTAAAACTGCCAAATGGTTTTTTGCCACTATTATTGATAAAAATTAGTTTAGAAAGGTTGTACTGCTCGTCAGACCTTTCATTTATTATTGTATTTTCAATAGATTTAAACGATGATTTTATTGTCGTGTAGTTTCTAAATCTCATTTTACCCTCTGGGGTATTAACATCTAAATTTGAGTATTTAGGTTTAACGTACACCTTTAAGTATTCAGCAATGTAAGTTATCAATGGCGGTGCTGTCATATAGTCTTTTATTATTTCAAATTCTTGTTGTTTTTGCTTTTCTAACAAATTAATTTGAATTTTGCCCGTCATTGATTTACTAGCATTTAAAAACTCTATTGCCTCGTCTAATTCATTAAAGAGCCTATCTTGTTTAAAGTCTTTTCTCTTTATTTGAACCCTAAATTTTACGATTTCAGTACCATCTAGGTTTTTACGACGAACTTCTTGTATACCTCTTGGTAGTGGCATAATGAGTCAACTTTCTATGTGTAGTTGTGTGAAATTTTAGACCAAAAATCGTACTTTGTGAAATTTTACCAAAAGCACTATTAAACAAAATCAAACACTTAATTAGCATTTAACTCAATTTATGTGAAAAATGCTTTTGGAGCCATGAGAATGCCTGTCAATTACGCCACCCCCGCCGCCGATCAACTTTTCCCGGTCGCCGGGGTTCGTCTCGGTGTTGCCGAGGCTGAAATCCGCAAGAAAAACCGCCGCGACCTGACCTTGGTGGCGCTCGATGCTGGCTGTACCGTCGCCGGCGTATTTACGCAAAACCGTTTTTGCGCGGCACCGGTGCAGATTTGCCGCAAGCATCTGGCGGCTGGCAATGAAATCCGTGCGCTGGTCGTCAATACCGGCATCGCCAACGCCGGGACCGGCGAGCCGGGGCGTCAGGCGGCGCAGGAAACCTGCGAAGCCGTCGCCGAGTTGCTGGGTATTTCTGCCGGGCAGGTGCTGCCCTTCTCGACCGGCGTTATTCTCGAGCTATTGCCGGTTGACCGCATCAAGGCCGGCCTGCCCGCGGTGTTCGCCGATCTCAAGGCCGACAACTGGCATGCCGCTGCCCACGGCATCATGACCACCGACACTGTTGCCAAGGCCGCTTCGCGGATTGTCACGGTCAACGGGAAAAAAGTGACAATTTCGGGAGTCTCCAAGGGCGCCGGCATGATCAGGCCGAACATGGCGACCATGCTTGGCTTCCTCGCCACCGATGCCGGCATCGCCCAGCCGCTGCTCGACAAGCTGGTCAAGGAAGCGGCCGATGCCTCGTTCAACTGCATCACTGTCGATGGCGACACCTCGACCAACGACTCCTACGTGATGATCGCCACCGGCCAGTCGGGTGCCGGCTTTGCCGCTGAAACCGATGCCGGCTGGGCTGAGGTCAAGGCGGCGATCGTTGCCGTCTCGGTCGAACTGGCCCAGGCCATCGTTCGTGACGGCGAAGGCGCTACCAAGTTCATCACCGTTGCAGTGCAAGGCGGCAAGGATGTCGAAGAGTGCCGCAAGGTGGGTTATGCCATTGGCCATTCGCCGCTGGTCAAGACGGCCTTTTTTGCCTCCGACCCTAATCTCGGGCGCATTCTCGCTGCCGTCGGCTATGCCGGCATCACCGACCTTGACGTCGATGGCGTCAAGGTCTGGCTGGACGATGTTCTGGTTGCCGAAAAGGGGGGGCGTGCAGTTGCCTACAAGGAAGAAGACGGTGCTCGCGTCATGGCGCAGGCTGAGATCACGGTGCGCGTTGATCTCGGTCGCGGCGCAGCGCGGGCCAGTGTCTACACCTGCGATTTCTCCTACGATTACGTGAAGATCAACGCCGATTACCGCAGCTGATTCCTTATCCGGAATCCATAAAATGACCGAAATCCGCCGCGACCTGGCCCGCAATACGCTGGCCATTCTCTGCATCCTCGGGCTGATCGGCCTGTCGGTCTGGGTGTTGCTGCCATTCCTGGCGGCGACCGTCTGGGCGGTAATGATCGTCGTCGCCACTTGGCCGCTGTTCAAGTCGCTGGAAGCGCGGCTGGGCAATCGGCGGGGGGCGGCAGTGGCGATCATGTCGGTGGCCATGTTGCTCTTGCTCGTGCTGCCATTGTGGATGGCAGTCGATACCATTCTTGAGCATTCTGCGCAGTTGACCGCAGCCGGCAAGTCGTTTGCTGCTGACGGCCTTCCGCCGCCGCCGGCCTGGGTCAAATCGCTGCCCCTGGTCGGTGAGCGCGTGGCAGCGGCCTGGGCTCAACTGGATGCGGCGGGAACGACGGGCATTGTCGCCAAGGTGACGCCCTATGCAGCTGATACGGGAAAGTGGGTACTCGCTCAGGTCGGTGGTGTCGGTGGCATGCTGATCCAGTTTCTGCTGGTCGTGACGATTGCCGCCATTCTCTATTCCAGCGGAGAAACCGGGGCGCGCATGGCGCGGCGTTTTGGCCGCCGACTGGCCGGCGAGCGTGGCGAAAATTCGATCATTCTGGCCGGTCAGGCGATTCGTGGCGTGGCGCTCGGGGTTGGCGTCACGGCCATCGTGCAGACCGTGCTCGGCGGTATCGGGCTGGCCGTCGCTGGCGTGCCGTTCGCCTCGCTGCTCTCGGCCGTCATGCTCATGCTGTGCATTGCCCAGGTTGGGCCCTTGCTGGTTCTGCTGCCGGCCGCCGGCTGGATGTACTGGACCGGCGATACGGGCTGGGCGACGGGTTTGCTGATCTGGAGCCTGATTGTCGGCAATCTCGACAACTTCCTGCGCCCGATGCTCATCCGGCGCGGCGCCGATTTGCCACTGCTGCTGATCTTCGCCGGTGTTATCGGCGGCATGCTGAGTTTCGGGCTGATCGGCATTTTCGTTGGCCCGGTCGTGCTGGCCGTCACCTACACCCTGACACTGGCCTGGATTGAGGATGCGCTGGGTAAGGACGAACCGGAGCTGCCGCCCGGGCCGCCGCCGTCAGAATTTCCTGAGCCTGATCATCCGGAACCAGCCGCCAGCCAGGGCTGACTGGTCGTGCTCCAGCATCAGGCTGGAGGTTTCGCTGAGTAATTCTTCAAAAACCACATCGAGACGGGTCGCCACCCGGCGCACCAGCGGGTTGATCAGCCGGCGCAGAATGGCCGGTTGCCCACGCCGCAAGAACTTGTCGAAAACGAGTACCTGTCCGCCGGGTTTCAGTACCCGCTCGATCTCCGCAAAACAATGGGCCGGTTGCGGTACGACAGCCAGAATCAGGTGCAGCACGGCGCAGTCGAACGAGGCATCGGCAAACGGCAGTCGCTGGGCATCGCCCTGAATCGGCACGAAATCGACGTGGCCGGTCCGGGGCAGGGCGCGGCGCAGCATGGCCTGATTCAGGTCGAGGCCGACGTAGTGGTGTTGCGGCGGCAGGTGCGGCAGATCCAGCCCGGTGCCGACGCCGGCCAGCAGAACCTTTCCGGCTTCCTTCGGCAGAGCCGACAGGCTGCGCGCCCGGGCGGCATGCGTGGCCCGGGCAATCGCCGCGTCGTAGAACGGGGCGATCAGTGTGTAGCTGTGCTTGAGGCTCAATGCAGGGCGCGTGGGCTGGCCAGGACGAACTCGGGAATCACGGCTTCGAAATGCGTGCCGTCCTCGGCCACCATCTGGTAAGTGCCTTTCATCGTGCCGATGGCCGTCGTCAGCGATGAGCCGCTGGTGTATTGAAAGCTTTCGCCAGGTTGCAGCAGCGGCTGCTTGCCGACGACGCCGAGGCCGCGCACTTCCTGCACTTCGTTGTTGCCGTCGGTGATGATCCAGTGCCGCGAAACGAGCTGGGCCGCCACGCTGCCGACGTTCTTGATGGTGATCGTGTAGGCGAAGATGTAGCGGTCATTTTCCGGGTCGGACTGCTCCGGGATGTACTGCGGCATGGGGTGAATTTCGATTTGGTACTTGTCGGTGTCGGGCATGGGATAATTTCGTCTATCTGTTTTTGTTCAGGGAAACATCATGTCAGCCAAAGATTACGTCATCGCACCGAGCATTCTGTCAGCCAATTTCGCCAAATTGGGCGAAGAGGTAGCCAACGTCATTGCCTCGGGCGCCGACTGGATTCACTTCGACGTGATGGACAACCATTATGTTCCCAACCTGACCATTGGTCCGCTGGTGTGCGAGGCGATTCGCCCGTGCACCACGGCGCCGATCGACGTGCATCTGATGGTCAAGCCGGTAGATCGCATCATCCCCGATTTTGCCAAAGCCGGGGCCAATATCATCACTTTCCATCCGGAAGCCTCCGATCACGTTGATCGCAGCCTGTCGCTGATCCGCGATGCCGGCTGTCAGGGCGGGCTGGTTTTCAACCCGGCAACGCCGCTCGATTACATGGATTACGTCCTCGACAAGATCGACGTCATCCTGCTGATGAGCGTCAACCCCGGCTTCGGCGGCCAGAAATTCATTCCCGGCACGCTGGCCAAGGCCAGGCAGGCGCGGGCCAAACTCGATGCGTATGAAAAGGAAACCGGTCGGCGCATCCGCCTCGAAATTGACGGCGGCGTGAACACCGCCAACATCGCCGAAATCGCCCGCGCCGGTGTCGATGCCTTCGTCGCCGGTTCCGCAGTTTATGGTGCCGGCAAGGACAGCGACCCGCATCGCTACGATTCAATCATTGGCGCCTTGCGCGCTGAACTGGGGAAAGTCTGATGCACTTCGAATCTGTAACTTTTGACCTCGACGGCACGCTGCTCGACACCGTTGCCGATCTGGCCGAAGCCTGTCGCCTGATGCTCGATGAAGTCGGCGCCCCGCCGCGCACGCAGGCCGAAGTGCACAGCTTTGTCGGCAAGGGTATGGCCGTTCTCGTCGAGCGCTGTCTGACCCATGAGCATCCGCCGACGGACGAGCAACTCCATGCCGCCATCGAATCCTTCAAACGCCACTATTCCACGGTCAACGGGAAATTTTGCCAAATTTACGAAGGCGTTCTCGAAGGACTGGATGCCTGGAAAGCCAGTGGCCTCAAGATGGGCGTCGTCACCAACAAGCCCGGCATGTTCACCGAGGTGCTGCTTGAGCGGATGGGCCTCGTCAACTATTTTGACGTGGTTGTCTCCGGCGATACGACCGCCCACAAAAAGCCGCACCCCGAGCCCATCCTGCACGCCTGCCGTCTGTTCAACGTGCGCCCGGATCGCAATCTGCATATCGGTGACTCCAAACACGACATCCACGCCGCCCATGCCGCAGGTTGTCTCGCCTACGCCGTGCCCTATGGCTACAACGAAGGCGAGCCGGTGGACAGTGCCGAATGCGATGCGCTAGTATCCGATTTGCTTGTCGCCTACCGGCAAGCCCTCACATTTCAAGACCTCAAACACAAATGACGACTCTGCGAATCTGGAACGAATGGCAAGGTTGGCGTCGCTGGCGCCCCTGATCTCCTTTCGCGCGCCCTTGCGGCGCACCGCTCCAGACCGCAACACCCTGTCATTTTCGAGGCTCCCCCATGACTGAAACCGAATTCAACGCGCTCGCCGCGCAAGGCTACAACCGTATTCCCGTTACCCTGGAAACGTTTGCCGACCTCGACACGCCACTGTCGATCTACCTCAAGCTGGCCAACGCGCCCTACACCTACCTGCTCGAATCAGTGCAGGGCGGCGAGCGTTTCGGCCGCTACTCGATCATCGGCCTCGCCGCCCAGACGCGGATCGTCGTCACCGGCCATCAGGTCATGGTGCTGACCGGCAACCGGGTGGCCGAGCGCGAGGACGACACCAACCCGCTCGAATTCATCGGCAAGTTCATGCAGCGCTTCCGCGCCGCGCCACAGGCCGGCCTGCCGCGTTTTTGCGGTGGTCTGGTCGGCTGCTTCGGTTACGACACCATCCGCTACGTCGAAACCAAGCTGACCCGCACCAACAAGCCGGACGACATCGGTACACCGGACATCGGCCTGCTGCTCTCCGAAGAAATCGCCGTCGTGGACAACCTGTCCGGCAAGCTCACGCTGGTCGCCTTCGCCGAACCGGGCTTCCCGAGCGCCTACCAGAAAGCGCGGGCGCGGCTCATGGAACTGCTCGCCAAGCTGCGCACGCCGGTCGTCATCCCGAGCGAAAAGCCGGTGCATTCCGAGCCGGCCGTTTCGGTTTTCGGCGAAGCGGCGTTCAAGAAAGCCGTGCTCAAGGCCAAGGACTACATCACCGAAGGCGACGTCATGCAGGTCGTCCTCTCGCAGCGCATGACCAAGCCGTTCGGCGCCAGCCCGCTGGCGCTTTACCGCACGCTGCGCAGCCTCAATCCGTCGCCCTACATGTTCTACTTCGATTTCGAAGACTTCCATGTCGTCGGCGCCTCGCCCGAAATTCTCGTCCGCCTCGAGGGCGACCGCGTCACCGTGCGGCCGATTGCCGGCACGCGCAAACGTGGCGCCTCGCCGGAAGAGGATGCAGCCCTGGCCGCCGAACTGCTTGCCGACGAAAAGGAACGCGCCGAGCACACGCAATTGCTCGACCTCGGCCGCAACGACTGCGGTCGCGTCGCCAAGGTCGGCACGGTCAAACTGACCGAAAACATGATCGTCGAGCGCTACTCGCACGTCATGCACATCGTCTCCAACGTCGAAGGCCGCCTGCAGCCGGGGCTCGACGCACTCGACGTGCTGCGCGCCACCTTCCCGGCCGGCACCGTCTCTGGTGCCCCGAAGGTGCGGGCCATGGAAATCATCGACGAGCTGGAACCGGTCAAGCGCGGCATCTACGCCGGGGCCGTTGGCTACCTCGGCTTCCATGGCGACATGGACATTGCCATCGCCATCCGCACGGCCGTCGTCAAGAACAAGCAGCTCTACGTCCAGGCCGGCGCCGGCATCGTTGCCGATTCAGATCCGCATTCGGAGTGGGTCGAGACCCAGAACAAGGCCCGCGCTGTCCTGCGCGCCGCCGAACTGGCCGAGCAGGGACTCGATACGCGGGTCGATTGATCGTCGCTGTCAGCCACGCCAGAAGAGCCGCCTGAACATGGGCGGCTTTTTTGTGTCAACGCAGGATACGATCGAGATGTCGGAATTCCGATGGCTGTTCCCGACGGGTGTCGGAATTCCGATATCAAGGTGCGTCTATTGTGAAAAAATACGTTATAAATCAGACTTTTGTGATTTTGTGTGCCCCTCGTTTTTCTGGCACGCTAGCTGCGTAGTAAACGCCACCGGAGCCGGGCAACGGCTTCTTCCACATCAGGAGACAACATGAACCGATTTGCCCTTGCTGCCGCACTCGCTACCGCCCTGAGCACCGCCGCCGCCCTGCCGGCCCAGGCCCAGGAGTCCGCCACCCTGAAGAAGATCAAGGAAACCGGCAGCATCACGCTGGGTCATCGCGAATCGTCGATTCCGTTTTCCTATTACGACGACAAGCAGCAGGTCATCGGCTACTCGCATGAACTGATGCTCAAGGTCGTCGACGGCATCAAGAGCGAACTGAAGCTGGCCAAGATCGATACTCGCCTGATGCCGGTCACCTCGGCCAACCGCATCACGCTGATCCAGAACGGCACGGTCGACATCGAATGCGGCTCGACGACCAACAACCTCGAGCGTCAGAAACAGGTCGGCTTTTCGACGACCATTTTCGTCATCGGCACCCGCCTGATGACCAAGAAGGATTCCGGCATCAAGGACTTCGCCGATCTCGCCGGCAAGAACGTGGTGACCACCGCCGGCACCACCTCCGAGCGCCTGATCCGCAAGATGAACGAAGACAAGAATATGGGCATGAAGGTCATCTCCGCCAAGGATCACGGCGAAGCCTTCTTGACCCTCGAAACCGGCCGCGCCGTCGCCTTCATGATGGACGACGCGCTGCTCTACGGCGAAATGGCCAAGGCCCGCAAGCCGGGCGACTGGATCGTCACCGGTGCCGCCCAGTCGAAGGAGGCCTACGGCTGCATGCTGCGCAAGGACGATCCGGCCTTCAAGAAGGTGGTTGACGCCGCGCTGACCAAGGCCCTGACCTCGGGCGACGCCGAGAAGATCTACACCAAGTGGTTCCTCAACCCGATTCCGCCCAAGGGCCTGAACCTCAACATGCCGCTGTCGGACGAAATGAAGGCTGCCTTCAAGGCACCGAACGACAAGGCTTTCGAATAAGCCTCCCCGGCCCCTCTCCCGCCAGCGGAGAGGGGCAACAAAAATATCCTTGAGGAGTCCATCATGGGTTATCAATGGAACTGGGGCGTCTTCCTGCAGCCGAGCGCGAGCGGCGACGACACCTATCTGGGCTGGATGTTCACCGGCTTCAAAATGACCATCGCGCTGTCCCTGAGCGCCTGGGTCCTGGCCTTGCTGCTCGGCGCTCTGGTCGGCGTGCTGCGCACGGTGCCGAACAAGACGCTGGCCGGCATCGCCACCGCGTACGTCGAGCTGTTCCGCAACGTGCCGCTGCTGGTGCAGTTGTTCATCTGGTATTTCGTGCTGCCCGAACTGTTGCCGGCCAGTATTGGCAATGCCTACAAGCAGTCCGACCCGGTGTTCCAGCAGTTCCTTGCTTCGATGGTCTGCCTCGGCCTGTTTACCAGTGCCCGCGTTGCCGAGCAGGTGCGCGCCGGCATCAACTCGCTGCCCAAGGGGCAGAAGAATGCCGGCCTGGCCCTCGGCCTGACCTTGCCGCAGACCTACCGTTTCGTGATGCTGCCGATGGCCTTCCGCCTGGTCGTGCCGCCGCTGACCTCGGAATTCCTCAACATCTTCAAGAACTCCGCCGTCTGCTCGACCATCGGCCTCCTTGAACTTGCAGCCCAGGGCCGCCAGCTGGTCGATTACACGGCGCAGCCCTACGAGTCCTTCATTGCCGTGACGCTGTCCTACATCATCATCAACGTCACCGTGATGACCCTGATGCACAAGTTTGAAAAGCGCATCGCCGTGCCCGGCTACATCGGAGGCAAATAATGACGTACGAATTCGACTGGTCCTCCATCCCCGGCGCCTTGCCCTTTCTCTGGGACGGCATGAAGATTTCGCTGGTCATCACCGCCCAGGCGGTGGTCATCGGCATCGTCTGGGGCACCCTGCTGGCCATGATGCGGTTGTCGTCGGTCAAGCCGCTGTCGTGGTTCGCCGCCGGCTATGTCAACCTGTTCCGCGCTGTGCCGCTGGTCATGGTGCTGCTCTGGTTCTTCCTGATCGTGCCGGAGTTTGTCGGGCAGCTGTTCAACATTCCGAAGGGGACGGACTTGCGTTTGTCTTCGGCCATGGCCGGTTTTGCCCTGTTCGAAGCAGCCTACTACTCGGAAATCATCCGGGCCGGCATCCAGAGCGTGCCGAAGGGCCAGATTGCCGCCGCTTCGGCGCTCGGCATGAACTACGCCCAGGCCATGCGCCTTGTTGTCTTGCCACAGGCCTTCCGCAACATGGTGCCGCTGCTCCTAACGCAAGCCATCATCCTCTTCCAGGACACCTCGCTGGTTTATGTCTCGGCTCTGGCCGATTTCTTCGGCGCCGCCTACAAGGTCGGCGACCGCGACGGTCGGCTGGTCGAACTGCTGCTCTTTGCCGGTGCCGTCTATTTCGTCATCTGCTTCTCCGCTTCGCAGATCGTGAAGCGCCTCCAGAAAAAATATCACCCGGCCTGATGGCCGCCGCCAGGAGAATCCCATGATCAAGATTGCCAACGTCAGCAAGCATTACGGCAGCTTCCAGGTGCTCAAGGACTGCACCACCTCGGTCAGCAAGGGCGAGGTCATCGTCGTCTGCGGCCCGTCCGGTTCGGGCAAATCGACGCTGATCAAGTGCGTCAATGGCCTCGAGCCCTTCCAGTCCGGCGAGATCGTCGTCAACGGCATCTCGGTCGGCGACCCGAAGACCAACCTGTCCAAGCTGCGCGCCCAGGTCGGCATGGTCTTCCAGAACTTCGAACTGTTCCCGCACATGAGCATCACCCAGAACCTCGCCATCGCCCAGGTCAAAGTCTTGAAGCGCAGCCAGGATGAGGCGATGGACAAGGGCCTCAAGCTGCTCGACCGGGTCGGTCTCAAGGCGCAGGCCGACAAGTTCCCCGGCCAGCTGTCCGGCGGCCAGCAGCAGCGCGTGGCGATCGCCCGGGCACTGGCCATGGACCCGATCTGCATGCTGTTCGACGAGCCGACCTCGGCCCTCGACCCGGAAATGGTCAACGAAGTGCTCGACGTCATGACCGAATTGGCCCAGGAGGGCATGACCATGATGTGCGTGACGCACGAAATGGGCTTTGCCAAGCGCGTCGCCAACCGCGTCATCTTCATGGATCAGGGCGCCATCGTCGAGGACGACAGCAAGGAAACCTTCTTTGCCAATCCGCGTTCGGAACGGGCCCAGCACTTCCTCGCCAAGATCCTGCACCATTGATCCATCGACCAGCGGTTGCGCCGCGGTCGACTGCGGCGGTGGGCGGGCAACTTACAATGAAGCACTCAACCCTAATCTGACCATGCCCGACGCCCGCCAGCCCATCCCGATCTCCCTGACCAAGCCGCATCGCGTCCTTGGGATGGCCGCGGTGATGATCCTGATCCTGGTCACCGCGCTCCTCGCCTACCGGGTTTCCGAGAAGCAGGGCTTCAGCCAGATGCGTGACGAGGCCAGTCACCAGCTCGACATTCTGGCTGCCGCCATCGACAGCGAAGTGACGCGGCACGCCTCGATTCCCAGCGCCGTCGAGCTGAATCCCGACGTCCTCGCCCTGCTGCGCGCCCCGGCCGACCGGCAGGACGTGTTGCAGCCCCCGGCCAACCGCTTCCTGCAAAAACTCAACGACCATCTCGGCGGGCCGGCCATTTTCGTGCTCGACACCAGCGGACGGGTCGTCGCTTCGAGCGACTGGATCTTTTCCGACAACCTGCTCGGCGCCGATCTCTCCTACATGCCGCTGTTTCGCGGCGCCGTCGCCGGCACGCCGGGCCGGCACTACGCCGTCGACAACGTGCGCAAGGAGCCGGGCTATTTCTTTGCGCTACCCATCCGCGACGAACAACAGGACTGGAGGGTGATCGGCGTCGCCGTCGTCAAATCCAGTCTGCATGAACTCGAGCGGCGCTGGCTCGGCCAGGAGGCGCCGGCCCTGATCGTCGACGCCAACGGCATCGTGCTCCTCGCCTCGCCGCCCGAGTGGCGCTACGCCACGCTGCAGCCGCAAAGCCCGGCAGTGCTGGCGCGCATCAGCCAGGAGCAGTTCGCCGGCCAGCCGCTCGGCGCCGCCTCGCTCGACATCGCCATCGAGGCGGCGCAGGAGGGCACCGTGGTTCGTCTGTCACGCCAGCTCAAGCCCGACCCCGGCCCGCTGCAAGGCGCCAAGTCCTACCTCGCCCTGAGCCGCCACCTGCCGGGAACGGCCTGGCGCATCGTCGTCTTCTCCGACCTGCGCCCGGTCTCCGTCCAGGCCTCGACCCACGCTGCGCTGGCCGCCGCGGCCATCGGCTGTTTCCTGCTCTGGCTGGCCTTCCTGAGTCAGCGCCGGCGTCTCGCACGCGGTCGCGAGGAAGCCCGCGCCATGCTCGAACAGGCCAATCAGGAACTCGAGCGCAAGGTCGAGGCGCGCACCGCCGACCTCTCCGAAGCCGTCACCGGCCTACAGCGCGAAGTCGCCGAGCGCCAGCGCGCCGAGCAGACCCTGCGTGCCGCCCAGGACGAACTGGTCCAGGCCGCCAAGCTCGCCGTGCTCGGCCAGATGGCGACCGGCATCACCCACGAGCTGTCGCAACCGCTCGGCGCCATCCGCACGCTGTCGGCCAACGCCGTTGAGTTCATGCATCGCGGCGACCTCGCCACCGCCGAAAAGAATCTCGGCATCGTCGGCCAACTGGCTGAACAGGCCGGCGGCATCATCACGCCGCTCAAGACCTTCGCCCGCAAGTCGCCGGCCGTGTCGGTGGCGGTTGATGTGGCACAGGCGGTCGATGCTGCCCTGTTCCTGTTCGACGCCCGGCTGAAAAAGCTCAATGTCACGGTCAACCGGAATTTTGGCCCAAAATCGGAAATCGCCTGGTGCGACCAGAACCGCCTGCAACAGGTGCTGGTCAATCTGATCGGCAACGCCATCGACGCCATGGCCGACGAGCCGGAACGCCGCCTGAGCTTCAGCGCCGAACGCGCCAGTTCCGGCCAGCTTGCCCTGGCTGTCTGCGACAGCGGATTCGGCTTTACCGAAGAAGCCCTCGAACATCTGTTCGAGCCGTTCTTCACCACCAAGCAGCCGGGCGAAGGCCTCGGCCTTGGCCTGACCATTTCGCGCGACATCCTGCGCGATTTTGGCGGCGACCTGCTGGCCGGTCCGGCGCCCGGCGGCGGCGCCCGTTTCGTCATCCTGCTGCCGGCCGTGCCGTCGGCCACCACCACGCCTGAAAAGGGGTTGTCATGAAGCCCGAACTGTCCGTCCTGCTCGTCGAAGACGATCCCAATGTCCGCCTCGGTTGCGAGCAGGCCATGCAACTGGCCGGCATCACCGTCGACGCCGTGGACTCGGCCGAAGAGGCGCAGCGCCGCCTGCGTGCCGGCTATCCGGGCATCGTCGTCACCGACATGCGCCTGCCCGGCATCGACGGCATGGCCCTGCTGCGCTGGGTCGTCGAGCTCGACGCCGATCTGCCGGTCATCATCATCACCGGCCACGGCGACGTCACCCTGGCCGTCGAAGCCATGCGCAGCGGCGCCTACGACTTCATGCAGAAACCGTTCTCGACCAGCGATCTGGTCGACGTCGTGCGCCGCGCGCTGGAAAAACGCGAACTGGTCCTCGAAGTCGACGCCCTGCGTCGTCGCCTCGATCATCGCGACAACCTTGAATCCCGCCTGATCGGCCGTTCACCGCAAATGGCCAAGGTCCGCCAGTTGATCCTCGACGTCGCCGGAGCGGCCGTCGACGTGCTGATCTTCGGCGAAACCGGCACCGGCAAGGAAATGGTCGCCCGCTGCCTGCATGACCTCAGCCACCCCGGCCAGCAGAATTACGTCGCGCTCAATTGCGGCGGCATGTCCGACAACCTGCTCGACAGCGAACTCTTCGGCCACGAGCCGGGCGCCTTCACCGGCGCCCAGAAACGGCGCATCGGCAAGATCGAGTACGCCAGCGGCGGCACGCTCTTCCTCGACGAAGTCGAATCGATGCCGGTCAACATGCAGATCAAGCTGCTCCGCGTGCTACAGGAAAGGGTCATCGAACGCCTCGGCTCGAACCAGCAAATCCCCGTTTCCTGCCGCGTCGTCGCCGCCAGCAAGGAAGACCTCAAGCAGCTTTCCGACCACGGAAAATTCCGCGCCGATCTCTACTACCGCCTCAACGTCGTGCGCATCGAACTGCCCCCGCTGCGCGAACGGCGCGAAGACATCCCGGCGCTCTACGACGAATTCCTGCTCCACGCCGCCAAACGCTACAACCGCCCGCCGCCACCACTGACCTCCGAATACCTGCGTCGCCTCATGGCGCAAGACTGGCCGGGTAACATCCGCGAACTGCGCAACGCCGCCGACTGCCACGCGCTGGGCATCGGCCGCGACGCCATGGCCTCCGCCAGCGGCGCCGCCCAATCGCTGACCGAAGCCGTCGAAAACTACGAACGCGGCCTCGTCGCCGACGAATTCACCCGCCAGGAAGGCAACATCGCCCGCACCAGCGAAGCCCTCAAAATCGCCCGCACGACGCTGCACGACAAGCTCAAAAAATACGGGTTGATCTGATCGGCGGCCATCGAACAGTCGCCGCCAAAAAGTTCAATTTTGGCCTTTTTTTCCGGTTGACCGTGGCATCCCACTTCCCGAACAGCGGGGATCGCCAGATCCGGCGCGATTTGACCTGCCCCTCCCCTGACAAGGGGAGGCCGGGAGGGGTTTCGGTCTCGTCAGTCAAAACCGTAGCTCACCCTAAACAAACTCATCCACATTAACCCCAAACGTGCCGCTTTCCGCCTTGGCCGCAGGTTGTGCGGCCGTTGTGCTGCTCGCCTGAGCGGCCTGTTTTTCCTGAGCCCTGAGTTGCGCAATCTGCGCCTGTATTTGAGCGATTTGCGCCTGCAACAGCTTGATCTTTTCCGCGCTGTCGCCGGACGTATCCTTCTGCGCAGTCTTCAACTGCTTCTGCAAAGCCTGCAACTGTTTTTCAAGCGCCGCAATCTGCGCGCTGTTTCCACTACCCGAGCTGGTGGAAGCGGAGATGCCGGTTGTACTCGGAACACTAGCAATCGATGTCATTTCAAGGCCTCATGCCGTTTGGTTTGGTAAACCTGTTATCGGCTTGAAGCAGTGCAATGCTGACGGCGCAGAGGGTAAAACCAGGTAAAGATCGGAAGTGCTTGGCTTCTATAAACCGTGGTCTGTCCCTTATTTTCCCGAAATAGGCTTCGCCAAGCGTGTCGCGCACTGCGTTATATTCATGGACCACGGGGGGATCGTCGAGGACGACAGCAGGGAGGCGTTTTTCGCCAACTCGCGTTCGGAGCGCGCGCAACAGTTCCATACCAAGATTTTGCAGCACTGAAAACACATGAGCCAGGTGGAAGCCCCTGCGTGAGCAACTTGTCTACTGCGAACTCATGGCCTGACTGAAATCGCCGCAGAAAACAAGAAAGCCGCCAGATGGATGGCGGCTTTCTTTATAGACAGCAGAGCACTGGAAAGCCCTCATCCTTCCATGTATTTAGCTTGGTTACACGGGCTTTGCAGCGTGCCGGCGAGCCAGTGCGAGAGAGGCGAGCGCGAGTCCGAGCAGGGCCGGGACTGTTGGTTCAGGAACCTGCGACGTTCTTTCGTTTGAGACGAGGAACAGCTGTTCAAAGCCGTTGTCGATCTTGACGTCGTTGCAGGTGCCACCCCATGCTGTCTCGGAAATACATCCCAATTTCAGATCAAGGTGCAGGGTGTATGCCTTGAGTAGGTCATCGCTTGTGTTGGCAAACAGGTCATCCAGCCATTGGTTCAGCAGGGGGACGTCGGCTGCGTAGGCGACATGATCGGCGCCAAGATTATGGCTAACACCATTTACCACGCCGCCGGACAGCACATAATCGGTGCTCGCAAATCCTGTGGTTGGCAGTACATCACCGGGGTTGTAGGTCGTGGCATCTCCGAGGATTACTCCGCCTGCGCCATAGGCTGCACCGGTATTGCTCAGATAGAGATTGCGATTCACCAAGGAGCCGTTGGGGTTCGTCAGCCAGAGCTTTGCCCAGATTGCCAGGTTTTGGTCAGCCGCGGTGTCGTTGTTATTGAACAGAAACAGTGCGGAGCCTCCGTTGAGGAAACCTTTCAGGGCGAACAGGTTGGCATCCCAAGTATTGGCGTTGTTGTTGGCTATACCGGCCTTGTTGCCCGGATCGGTGACATTCACCGCACCAGCGATGCTGGCGTAGGTGGGTGACGAGCCGTTTGGCACGCCGTATGTGTCATCAAAACCTGCTACGTTGGTTGTTACGCCTTGCCCGTTGGACCCTGTATAAATGACGACGGAGTCCATAATCTGGCCTGGGCCTGATTTGATATCGATTCCGGCCAAAGGCATTGAGTAGGAGTTAACGTTGCCGTAGGTAGCATAACCCACCGTCGAGAGGTCAACTAACGGCCCAGCTTGGGATGCGAATGGAACTGCCAGCGCGAGCGCACAAAACAATAGTTTCTTCATGATATCCACCTTGAAAACGACTTTTTACTGATGTGTGTTGCCTTAAGCATAGGCCGTGCCACATAAAATATATATCGTCTTTTTTCAATAAAATTGTTCTGATACAGTTTCTTGTTGTAATTAGTAATGTCGTTATCATGTTTTGCCAATTTGGTATCTGTAAAGCGAACCGACAGTTCTTGGCTCGCCGAGCCAGTCCGCATCTTTGCTTGACTTTGGCGCTGATGGCGCTATTCGGATGGGGGGTGTATCCAGCCGAGCTTTCGGAAAATCCATTCCGTCAGCGACCGGCAGAAATAGGTCGCAAACCACGCGAAGATGGTGTCGGACAGGAAGTGTCCGCCAGCCGTTATTCTGATCACCGCAAAGTATCCGGCAAGAACCAGGCTGGCCAGTAGCCAGCGGCAACGGGGGGGGGGCTGTGCGCCCAGCCAGTCGAAAGCCATGATGAAAGCGGCGGTGGCGACATCAGCGAATAATCGGGGACAGACCACGGTTTTCAAAGCGCAGGTGCTATCTGTAAACAGTGGGCTGTCCCCGATTCCACAACCGACACCCCGGAACGGCAATAGCCGCCCGGGGCTCCCGCTTAGAACCAGTACTGATAACCCAACGCCAGCCCGTAAGCCGAATCGCCCGGATTGACCGTGTAGTTGGCGGCTGAGCTGGTGCCCATCGGGACCAGGGCCGAGCCGGCGCTGTTCTTGTGGGCGGAGAAGATGCCGTAGACGGCGGATTGGGCGCCGATGCTTTCTAGCCAGCCGATGGTGGCGACGCTTCCCTTGTTGTCCGGGTTGCTGTTCTCTGTCTTGCCTTCGCCGTAGGAGAGCAGCAGTTTGCCGGTGCCGGTGACGGCTGTGCGGCTGCCGACCATCCATTCATTGCGCGTCGTCTTGAGGCCACCGTCCGGCGTCGTGACGGCATGGCCGTAGCCGGCCAGCAGCTTGGTTTTCATGATCTGGTAGCCGACGCCGATGAAGGCGTTTTCGGTGTGCGTCGTCGCGCTGCTGGCATGGTCGTCGTCCTGGTAGGCGACGCTCATGTCGAAGGGACCGTTTTCGTAATTGACGGCGAGGGCCATGGCGTCCGACGACTTGCCGGTTTCGCCGCCGAGCGCCAGCATGACATTGGCGCTCAGACCCTTGAATTTCGGCGTGGCATAGACCAGCGAGTTGTCGAAGCGGGTGGCGCCGGTGCTGACGTTGCCGTCGGTGGTCGGCGAGCCGTAACCCTGCTCGTAGGCGTCGTAATTGATGATGGCGTTGTAGACCGGCGAGTACTGGCGGCCGGCGGTCAGGCGCCCGTATTTGCCTTCGATGCCGGCGTAAGCCTGGCGACCGAGCAGGCGCCCGCCCTGGGCCAGCGTGCCCTTGTTGAGGAAGATGCCGCTTTCCAGTTGGAAGACGCCACGGACGCCTTCCGTGATGTCGGCGCCACCCTTGACGCCGAGGCGGGTGCCGTTGAGACCGCCGGATTCGAGCGACAGCCGGTCGCCCTTGCCGCCACCGCTGTTGTATTCGGTGAACAGGTCGATCTTGCCGTAGACCGTGACGTTGGCGTTGGCACCGAGCGAGGAGTTGGAGAGGACCGGCGCCTTGCTCTCCGGCGCGGCGCGCGGGGCTTCCTTGGCCTGGGCTTCAAGCTGGGCGATGCGCTCCTGCATTTTTTGCATGGCGGCCTTCATGTCGTCCAGTTCGCCGGCCTGGGCGGGGGCGAAGGCCGAGCAGAGGCCGGCGGCGGTCATGGCGAGTACGAGTTTTTTCATGGTGCGTTCCTTGATTCGAGAAAAAGTGGGTCCCTGCCGGCATTGGCGATGCGGCATCAGTGTCTTGTCTGATACGGGGGGCTGGCGGGCCGTTGGGCCCGCCGGTGGTTCAGCTAATCAAACTGCGCTGGCTCAGTATTCCCAGAAAATGCGCTGGAGTTCCTTGCTGTCGCTGGTCTTGGTCATGGCGACGGCGGCCAGGATGCGGGCCTTCTGCGGGTTGAGGTCATGCGCCACGACCCAGTCGTACTGGTCGTCCGGCTGTTCGGCATTGCGCAGCACGAAACCGCCGGCATTGACGTGCGAGGAGCGGATGATCTGCACGCCCTTGGCGCGCAGTTCGCGCAGGGCCGGGACGACGCGGGCGGCGACCGAACCGTTGCCGGTGCCGGCGTGGATGATGGCCTTGGCACCCTTGTCAGCCAGCGCGCGATAGGCGGTGTCGCTGACGTTGCCATGGCCGTAGGCGATTTCAACCGGGGTCAGGGCGCTGATCTTTTCGATGTCGAATTCGGAGTTGACCGTGTGACGCTTGGCCGGCAGGCGGAACCAGTAGTTCTTGCCCTCGACGACCATGCCGAGCGCGCCCCACGGGCTCTTGAAGGCTTCGGTCTTGATGTTGATCATCTTGGAGACGTCGCGACCGCTGTTCAACTCGTCGTTCATCGTCACCAGCACGCCCTTGCCGCGCGCATCCTGGCTGGCGGCGACGCTCACCGCGTTCGACAGGTTGAGCATGCCGTCAGCCGACATGGCCGTGCCCGGACGCATCGAACCGACAACGACGATGGGCTTGTCGGTATGGACGACGAGGTTCAGGAAGTAGGCGGTTTCTTCGAGGGTGTCGGTGCCGTGGGTGACGACGATGCCATCGACGTCGCCCTGCTTGGCCAGTGCGGCGACGCGCTTGCCGAGGGTGACGAGGTGCTCGTTGGTGAAACTTTCGGAAGCGATCTGGAAGACCTGTTCGCCACGTACTTGGGCGACGTCGGCGAGGGTCGGAATGCCGGCGATCAATTTATCGACCGGTACCTTCGCGGCTTGGTAGGTGGCGCTCTTGGCAATATCGGCCCCGGCCCCGGCGATGGTGCCGCCGGTAGCGAGGATGACGACATTGGGCTTGTCGGCGAAGGCGGGCAGCGCCTGACAGAAGGCTACGGCGATCAGCGCGCAGCGGGCGAGGAAGCGGTTCATTGAATCTCCTTGTGCATTGAAGAAACCCGGGGTTGGTTTCGTGCTTGTTAATCAGCACGGGCCATGCCAGATATTCAGGTGATGCTATTTGTTTTTATGTGATTGATTTGTTTGGGAATGGTTTTGTGGTGCCCGGTGTTTTTGACGGAATGTCGAGGCTTGGCCGACGCGGGGCATCGGTTTTTCGATGGGGTAGGCCGGCCTGCGACCTGGTGTTTGTGATGCAAACCCCTCCCCAGCCCTCCCCTTGTCAGGGGAGGGAGCTTGATCGCGCGCGGTTTTGGTGTGCTCCTCCCCTGATAAGGGGAGGCCGGGAGGGGTTTCGGCCTTTTCAATTAAAACGGCTTCCAGGTTTCAGAAAGACCGTGGGCAGCCACTCAGAAGATTTCAACCAACTGCTTGACGATCAGCACGCCGACGACGCCGAGGAAAGCCTTGCGGATGAAGCCGGCGCCGTGTTTCAGCGCGAGGTGGGTGCCGACGTAGGCGCCGGCCAGGTTGCAGGCCGCCATGGTCAGGCCGACTGCCCACAGGATGGGGCCGTGGCTGGCGAAGAAGCCGATGGCTGAAACGTTGGTGGCGAAATTGACGACCTTGGCGCTGGCCGAGGCGCGGATGAAATCCATGCCGAAGACGCGGACGAAGCCGAAAATCAGGAAGCTGCCGGTGCCCGGCCCGAAGAAGCCGTCGTAGAAGCCGATGACCAGCCCGAACAGGGCGCCGCGCCAAAGGTCGCCGGGACGCGGCTCGTGGGTTTCCTCCTGCCCCAGGTTCTTGCGCAGGAAGGTGTAGATGGCAACGGTCAGCATCATGACGACGACCAGCGGCCGCATCGCTTCGCGCGGAATCCAGGCGACCACGGCGGCACCCAGCCAGGCGCCGAGCAGCGCGGCGGCCGTGGCGGGCAGCACCAGTCGCCAGGGAATGCGCACGGCGCGGGCGTAGCGCCACAGCGAGGCGCCGGTGCCGGCGATGCTCGATACCTTGTTGGTGCCGAACAGCGTCGGGATGCCGGTCTGCGGGAAGGCGGAGAGCAGCACCGGAATCTGGATCAGACCGCCGCCGCCGACCACGGCGTCGACCATGCCGGCGAAGAAGGCGGCGGGAGCGAGGATGAACCAGTCGATAGTCATGGCGAACTCAAAAAAATGACCCGGCGCGGGGGCGCCGGGTCGTCAAAAAAGGTTCGGCGCGAGGGCGGCCGAACCTCAGAGGAGGGATGGTCAGGCGGTGACTGGCACGGCATCTTCGCCGGCTGCCGGCAGCGCATCATCGACATCGGCGAGGGATTCGTCGACCGGGTCGATGGCCTGTTCCCACTTGGCGACGACGGCGGTGGCGATGGCGTTGCCGAGTACGTTGGTCGCCGTGCGCCCCATGTCGAGGAAGTGGTCGATGCCGAGGATGAGCAGCAGGCCGGCCTCGGGGAGGCCGAACATCGGCAGCACGGCGGCCACGACGACCAGCGATGAACGCGGCACACCGGCAACGCCCTTGCTCGAGATCATGAGGACCAGCAGCATGGTGATCTGCGTCCCCAGACTCAGGTCGATGCCGTAGGCCTGGCCGATGAACAGCGCGGCAAAGGCGCAGTAGAGCATCGAGCCGTCGAGGTTGAAGGAGTAACCGAGCGGCAGGACGAAGCCGGTGATGCGGTCCTTGACGCCGAATTTCTCGAGCTGCTCCATCAGCTTGGGGTAGGCCGATTCGCTGCTGGCCGTCGAGAAGCCGAGCAGCATCGGGCTGCGCACCAGCTTGATCAGGCGGAAGACTTCCTTGCCAAGCACGAAGTAACCGGCCGCGATGAGCACCAGCCACAGTACGGCGAGGGCGATGTAGAAGCTGGCCAGCAGCTTGCCGAAGACGACCAGCATGCCCAAGCCCTGCGTCGTGATGATGCCGGCGACGGCGCCAAAAACGCCGATCGGGGCGAAGCGCATGACGTAGTCGGTGACCTTGAGCATGACGTGCACGACTTCTTCCATCGTGTTCACCAGGCTGCGCGCTGCCTGGTTGTGCAGGTGGCCGAGCGCCAGGCCGAAGAAGACGGCGAAGACGAGGATCTGCAGGATTTCATTGGCGGCCATCGCCTCGAAGAAATTCTTCGGGAAGACGTGGGTGATGAAATCCTTGAGGTTCAGCGCGCTGGTTTTCAGGCCGACGGCGGCACCCAGCTCGGGCAACGGCACACCGAGATCGGCGCCGGGTTGCAGCAGATTGGCGAAGACCAGGCCGAGCGCCAGCGAGCACAGCGAGGCGGCGACGAACCAGCCGAGCGCCTTGGCGCCGATCCGGCCGACCGTCTTCGAATCACCCATGCCAGCCAGGCCGACGACCAGGGTGGCAAAGACCAGCGGGGCGATGATCATCTTGATCAGGCGCAGGAAGATGTCGGTCAGGATGCCGAAATAGCCGGCGATTTCCTTGGCGGCGGCCGGGCCGCCGGCCATGGTGTTGCAGGCGTAGCCGACAATGACGCCGAGCACCATGGCGATCATGATCAGGGTGGTTAACCGGTTCATTTTCATGATGGTTTCCTTGTTGTGTGCATTGAATGAAAGGCTTGCTTGGAAGTGGTTTGCGATCTTTTGTCGGTCATCCAAACCCCTCCCCAGCCCTCCCCTTGTCAGGGGAGGGAGCTTGATCGCGCACGATTTGGTTTGCTCCTCCCCTGACAAGGGGAGGCCGGGAGGGGTTTGCGGACTTTTCAATCAAAACTGCAGCTCGGGTTTGTGACTATCCGAAGATCGAGAACAGGTTCTTATGCCGCCCGCGGCAGGATCATTTGCGGCTTGGTCAGGACTTCAGGGCGCAGGACGTCGGCCAGTTGCTCGGGGCTCATGAGCTTGCGTTCGAGGACGATCTCGGCGACGCCACGGCCGCTCAGGTGGGCTTCGGCGGCGATTTCGGTGGCGTTGGCGTAGCCGATGTACGGGTTCAGTGCGGTGACGATGCCGATCGAGCGCTCGACGCTGGCGCGCAGTGCGTCGCGGTTGGCGGTGATGCCGTCGACACAGTAGTCAGCCAGCGTCTTGCAGCCCTTGCCGAGGTGCAGGACGCTCTTGAACAGGCTGTGGGCGATGATCGGCTCGAAGGCGTTGAGCTGCAGCTGGCCGGCTTCGGCCGCGAAGGTGACGGTGGTGTCGTTGCCGATCACTTCGAAGGCGATCTGGTTGACCACTTCCGGGATGACCGGATTGACCTTGCCCGGCATGATCGACGAGCCGGCCTGGCGCGGCGGCAGGTTGATTTCGCCAAAGCCGGCGCGCGGCCCGGAGGAGAGCAGGCGCAGGTCGTTGCAGACTTTCGACAGTTTCACGGCAACGCGCTTCAAAACGCCAGACAACTGCACGAAGCTGCCGCAGTCCTGCGTCGCCTCGATCAGGTTCGGTGCGGTCAACACCGGAATTCCGCTGATTTCCACCAGCTTGCGGCAGACGATGGCGGCGTAGTCCGGATGGGCGTTGATACCGGTGCCGATGGCGGTGGCGCCGAGGTTCATTTCGCGGATGAGCAGGGCGGCTTCGCGCAGGCGCTCCTCGTCCTCGCCGAGCATGACGGCGTAGGTCGAGAACTCCTGGCCGAGGGTCATCGGCACGGCATCCTGCAACTGGGTGCGGCCCATCTTGAGCACGTCGGCGAATTCTTCGGCCTTGCGCTCGAAGGCGCGGCGCAGGTAGGCCATGGCCTCGACCAGGCGGAAGATGCCGACGTAGGTGGCGAGCTTGAGCGCGGTCGGATAGACGTCGTTGGTCGACTGGCTCATGTTCACGTGCTCGTTCGGGTGCAGGTACTGGTACTCGCCGCGCGCGTGGCCAAGGATTTCGAGTGCCCGGTTGGCGATCACCTCGTTGGCGTTCATGTTGGTCGAGGTGCCGGCGCCGCCCTGGATAACGTCGACGACGAACTGCTCGTGCCACTGGCCGTCGATGACTTCGCGGCAGGCAGCGGCGATGGCGTCGGCGCGTTTGGCGTCAAGCAGGCCGAGCTGGCGGTTGGCCTGGGCAGCGGCCTTCTTGATCTGGGCGAGGGCGCGAATGAGGTCGGGATAGACGGCGATGGAAATGCCCGTGATGTCGAAGTTTTCCAGGGCGCGCAGGGTGTGCACGCCGTAATAGGCGCCGGCCGGGACTTCGCGGTCACCGAGCAGGTCGTGTTCGAGGCGATGGGTTGGTTGTTGGGTCATGTTGTCTCTCCGGTGCGATGTTGTAGTTGGTCCGGCTGGTGTGCCGTCCATTGCCTTGTGTTTGCACGCGTCATGCCAGCAGCCACTGATCCGCCGGGTACTGATTTTTAATGGTTTTTTTGGGGAGGCGAGGCGGAAGTGCCGGATTCCCGAGGTTTTGGCCGGGCGGGCGTTCGGTTTTCCGAGGGCTCGATACTCGGGTTGATCGATCGGGCGCAACCCCAAAAACCAAAAACCGCCGGGTTCGGCGGTTTTTGGTTTTGGGCGTTATTTCCGGTTGACCGTGGAAATGCTCATTTATCGCTCGGCGGTAGCCATTTCAGCCGCCGGAACGCCCATTCCGTCAGCCACAGGCTGAAATAGGTCGCGAACCACGCGAAAATCGTATCGGACAGGAAATGTCCGCCGGCGGTCATGCGCACCACGGCGAGCAGCGTGGCGGTGGCCAGACTGGCGAGCAGCCAGCGGCGGCGCACGGCCGGGGCGGCCAGCCAACCGAATGCCATGACGAAGGCCGCGGTGGCGACATGGCCGCTGACGAAGGAGCAGTTCTTCGGGCACTGGTTGGTCGGCACGAAGGCCGGGGTGAATTTGAACGGGCCGTTGAATTCAGCCACCGTCGCCGGGCGAGCCCGGTGCCAGCCATCCTTGAGCGTGGCATCGACGAGCAGCACTGGCCCGAGCAGTGCGGCGGCGAGCAGGAAGCCGAGGGTCGTCCGCCGTGCATGCAGCCAGCGCTGGCGCTTGAAATTGCTCAGCAGCAGACCGCTGGCGAGGATGACGAGCAGCGCCTGTCCGACACGCGGTGTGCCGCGGTAGAGCAGTTCGAACAGCGGCCAGTTGCCGCCGGAAAAAGCCCATTTGCCGTCCTGATAGAAAACCCGGCTGGCGGCCAGGTCGATCTCCGGAAACCCGACGAAGAGCGCCGCCAGCAGCGCAAACACGACGCCGGCGACGCGAAGCTCAATAACCCTTGAAGTCATGCAGCAGGTAAACATCCATGTCGCGGCTGGTCGTGGTGTCGAGCGGCGCCTTCAGCGTGGCGAGTTTTTCAATACGGGCGAAGCGGGGGGCGAAGTCGGCGCCCGGCGCCGTGTCGGTGATCAGGAGCGCATCCTTGCCGACGTAGGGGCGCAGATCGGTCGTCAGTTTGTAATGGTCGCTGGCGATGCCGGAAGGGTTCCAGCTGGCGGCGGCCGGCTTGAGGTCGCGCAGCTCGTACAGCATGTGGGCGAGCAGGGTGCGGTTGTCGGCGACCAGCACGCTGTCCGGGTGGGCTTGCAGAATTGGTTTCAGTTGCCGGCCCAGTTCATCCCAACCCATGGCCCGCTTGAACGGATTCAATTTTGCCTGTTTTTCCGGGTTGACCGTGGCAATCACCTGCGGCCAGTGATAAACCAGCCCGACGATCAGCAGGTTGATGGCCAGCCCGACAATCAGCAGCTTTTTCTTCTCGCGTTGCAGCAGCCAGGCCACGGCGGCGATGACAGCCGGTGCGAAGGCCGGTGCTGCCCAGTTGGCGTTGGCGCTGCTTTTCATGGCCTGCGCCGAAACGACGATCCACAGCGGCAGCGCAAACCAGAGCAGGAGCCGGGTCCGGTCGTCGCGCCAGCTTTCGCGGACGCGGACGAGGAGCAGCAGGAAAACGCTGCCGAGCACCGGGCCGAAGGCGATCCACTGAGCAGCCCAAAATTCGCCGAGCGAGGCCAGCCCGCCGCCGGCGGCGCGGTTCAAGGTGATGTCGGCGGTGTGCTTGAGGGTCGGGAAATCGTGGGTGACATTCCAGACGATGTTCGGCGCCAGGATCGCCAGTGCCAGCGCAACCGCCAGCCAGGGCTTGGCCGACGCCAGTCGCGGCCGATGAAAAGCCAGCAGGAACAGGAAGGCAGCGCCGAGCCAGGCCGCCATCGTGTATTTGGAGAGCAGGCCGAGGCCGCAAACCACGCCGAGCAGCAGCCAGTCGCCCCACGAATCGCTGTCCAGAGCCCGCAGGAAAGCCCACAGCGCCAGCGCCCAGAACAGCGTGAGCAGGGCATCGGTCGAAACAAACAGGCCGAGCCAGGAAAAAATCGGCAGGGTTAAGACTGCAACGGCCGACCAGAAGGCAACGCGCTCGTCGTAGAGCCGGCGGGCAATCGCCCAACACGCCGCGGCGGCCAGCGGATAGCAGAGCATGGACAGCGCCTTGACGCCGACCAGCCCGTCGCCGAACAGCGCGGTGGACAGCCAGATCAGCGCCGCGACGCCGGGCGGCTTGGAAAAATAGCCCCAATCGAGGTGTTGCGCCCAGGTCCAGTATTGCGCTTCATCGACGTAGAGTGTGATGCCCAGATGGGGCAGTAGCCAGAAGCGCCAGGCGAGCAGGGCGGCCGTCAGGCCAAACAGCAGTTTTACGCTGTTATTCCGGTTGACCGTGGAAAGGCTCACGCCGACTTGTGCCAGCCTTCGTCAGCCGCCAGATCGCGTTCCGGGCGCGCCGAGTAGGAGCGGATGGTGCCGGATTCGAAGTAGATGCGCGCCAATAGTTCGGACAGCACGCCGGTCGTGATGAAGTGAATGCCGGCGATCAACGTGCCGATGCCGACGATGAGCAGCGGACGGCCGCCGATGTTCTCGCCGAGGCCGAACTTGACCCAGGCCAGCCAGGTCATGATCAGCCCGGACAGCGCAGTCAGGCCAAGCCCGATGCCGCCGAAAAAGTGACCCGGGCGGGCGCGGAAGCGCATGAAGAAATAGACCGCGATGAGATCAAGAATGACCCGGAAGGTGCGCGAAATGCCGTACTTCGAAACGCCGGCCGTGCGCGCATGGTGCGTCGTCGGCTCCTGCGCGATGCGGCGCGGCGTCGTGACGGTAGCCAGCCAGGCCGGGATGAAGCGGTGCATTTCGCCATACAGGCGCACGCTCTTGATCACGCTGCCGCGGAAAGCCTTGAGGCTGCAACCATAGTCGCGCAGATGCACGCCGGTCATCCGGGCGATCAGCTTGTTGGCGATCTTCGACGGAATCTTGCGCAGGAACAGGCCGTCCTGACGGTTCTGCCGCCAGCCGGCGACGAGGTCAAGGTCTTCGTTGATCAGCCGGGCAACCATGCGCGGAATGTCGATCGGATCGTTCTGCAGATCGCCGTCCATGGTCACGATCACATCGCCACGCGCCGCGTCGATGCCCGCCTGCATGGCCGCCGTCTGCTTGAAATTGCGAGTCAGCTCAACAACGCGAACGTGCGGGCCATATTCGCGCGAACACTGCACGGCGCGATCCACCGTCGCATCGCTGCTGCCGTCATCGACCAGCACCAGCTCCCACGGATGGTCGTATCCGACCAGCGCCTCATGCACGCGCTTGACCAGTGGCGCGATGTTGTCTTCCTCGTTGTAGAACGGGACGACGATGGAAAGGCTGTGCGGGGGGATGCTGGCAACTGCGGTGGCAACGGTGGCGATGACTTCGCTCATGAATGAATCCGGCGGCAAGTGGCTAAATAAGCGCGCATTTTAACTTGAAAGTCGCTCGGGGGCGCCGAATCTCCCCTCGTTTGCTAGCCGGGGGCGGGGCGGGGCGGTAGAATCCAAGGCTTACGAAACAGGCAAGGAATCAACAGCATGCTGCTGATGATCGACAATTACGACAGCTTCACCTACAACATCGTCCAGTACTTCGGTGAGTTGGGTCAGGACGTCAAGGTTTACCGCAACGATGCCATCACGGTCGACGAAATAGCCCGCCTCAAGCCCGAATATCTGGTGATCTCGCCCGGCCCCTGCGCCCCGGCCCAGGCCGGCATTTCGCTGGCGGCGATCCGCGAGTTTTCCGGCAAGATCCCGCTGCTCGGCGTCTGCCTCGGTCACCAGTCCATCGGTGAAGCCTTCGGTGGCAAGATCGTGCACGCCAAGCAGTTGATGCATGGCAAGGTTTCACCTGTGCATCACAAGGATGTCGGCGTCTTCAAGGGGCTACCGAATCCGCTGACCTGCACGCGCTACCACTCGCTGGCCATCGAACGCGAATCGCTGCCCGATTGCCTCGACATCACCGCGTGGACCGACGACGGCGAAATCATGGGCGTCCGCCACAAGACGCTGGCCGTCGAAGGCGTGCAGTTCCACCCCGAATCCATCCTGACCGAACGCGGTCACGACCTGCTCAAGAACTTTCTGGACGAATTCAAGCAATGACCCCGCAAGCCGCCCTCCAGCGTGTCATCGAACACCGCGAAATTTTCCACGACGAAATGGTCTCCCTGATGCAGCAGATCATGGGCGGCGAAGTCACGCCGGTCATGATCGCCGCCATCATCACCGGCCTGCGCGTCAAGAAGGAAACCATCGGCGAAATCGCCGCGGCCGCGACGGTCATGCGCGAGCTGTCGACCAAGGTCGACATTGCCGACACCAGCCGACTGGTCGACACCTGCGGCACCGGTGGCGATGGTGCCCACACCTTCAATATCTCGACCACCGCCATGTTCGTCGCTGCCGCGGCCGGCGCGCAGGTCGCCAAGCACGGCGGTCGCTCGGTTTCCAGCTCCTCCGGCAGCGCCGACGTGCTCGAAGCGCTTGGCGTCAATCTCAACCTGAAACCCGAGCAAGTCGCCCAGTGCATCGCCGAAACCGGCATCGGCTTCATGTTTGCGCCCAATCACCACAGCGCCATGAAACACGCCGCCCCGGTCCGTCGCGAACTCGGTGTGCGCACCATCTTCAACATTCTCGGCCCGCTGACCAACCCGGCCAACGCGCCGCAGCAGGTCATGGGCGTATTTCACCCCGATCTCGTTGGTATCCAGGTCCGCGTCCTGCAGCGCCTGGGCAGCACCCGGGCGCTGACCGTCTTCGGTCGCGAAGGCTTGGACGAAATCTCCATCTCCGGCCAGACGCTAGTCGGCGAACTGAAGGACGGCCGCGTCAGCGAATACGAAATCCATCCCGAACAGTTCAACCTGCCGGTGCATGACCCGAAAGTGCTGCAAGTCGCCAATATCGAGGAATCGAAAGCCGTCCTGCTCGCCACCCTCGACAACAAGCCCGGCGCCGCCCGCGACATCGTCGCCGTCAACGCCGGCGCCAGCATCTACGTGTCCGGTCAGGCCGAAACCCTGGCCGATGGCGTCGACCAGGCGTTTGAAATGCTCGCCTCCGGCGCTGCCCGGGCCAAGCTCGAACAGTTCGTTGCCGCCACGAAGAAACTCGCATGAGCGACATCCTCAACAAAATCATCGCCACCAAGCGCGAAGAAATTGCTGCCGCGCTGGCCGTCAAACCGCTCGCCGTCGTTGAGGCAGAGGCCGCAGCCCAGCCCGCGCCGCGCGATTTCGTTGGCGCCATCCGCAACAAGATTTCCCACGGTCAACCGGGAATAATCGCCGAAATCAAAAAAGCCAGCCCGTCCAAAGGCGTCATCCGCCCCGACTTTCAACCGGCCGATATCGCCCGCAGCTACGAACAGCACGGTGCCGCCTGCCTGTCGGTGCTCACCGACCGCCAATACTTCCAGGGCTGCCCCGAATACCTACAAGCCGCCCGCGCCGCCTGTAACTTGCCAGTGCTGCGCAAGGACTTCATGGTCGACGCCTATCAGGTCGCCGAAGCCCGCGCCATGGGCGCCGACGCCATCCTGCTCATCGCCGCCGCGCTGACGCTGCCCGAAATGCAAGCCCTCGAAGCGCAGGCCCACGCCTACGGCATGGCCGTGCTGGTCGAGGTGCATAACGGCGAAGAGCTCGACGCCGCCCTGCAACTAAAAACCCCACTCCTCGGCATCAACAACCGCAACCTGCGCACCTTCGAAGTCACTCTGCAAACCACGCTCGGCCTGCTGTCGCGCATCCCCGCCGACAAGATCGTCGTCACCGAAAGCGGCATCCTCGCCCCGGAAGACGTCGCCCTGATGCGCAAAAGCAAAGTCGAAGCCTTCCTTGTTGGCGAAGCCTTCATGCGGGCGCCGGAGCCGGGTGTCGAACTGAAGCGCCTGTTCGCCTGAATTGCAGCATCCCGGGTGTGGGTTCAAGCTAGAATCAACTTGCTCCTTCATTTGGATATGTGCCATGGCTTCGTCGGACCAAGACATTCGCTGGCAGCAGCGCCTCAATAACTATTCACAAGCCCTTGGCCGTCTGTCGGAGGCGGTTGAGTTGGCTGCGCAGAGGCCATTGACCCCGCTTGAACAACAAGGTCTGATTCAGGCCTTCGAATTCACTCACGAGTTAGCCTGGAACGTCATGAAGGATTATTTCTACTGGCAAGGCAACGCAGCCATTACCGGGTCACGTGATGCAACCCGGGAAGCCTATGCCAAGGGGCTGTTGGACGACGGAGAGGGGTGGATGGCAATGATCAAAAGCCGAAACCAGTCATCGCATACCTACAACCAATCGGTTGCCGAAACCATTGTCAATGCAGTCATCGGGCAGTACCACCGCCTTCTCGTAGCCTTTGAGCTGCGCATGCGACAAATCGAGGCAAGGTGATGCTCGTTGCGAAAGCTGGCGATACGGCATTCGGATTGCCGCAGGCCGCCTGCGACCGAATTATTACCGTCTTGAGCGATTACCCGGAAATTGACCGGACTACAATTTTCGGTTCGCGCGCCAAAGGTAATTATCGCCCGGGGTCTGACATTGACCTTTGCCTGGATGCTCCGGCTCTCAGCATGCGTCGCCGCCTGGAGCTTGAAAACAGGCTCGACGATCTTCTTTTGCCCTGGAAAATAGACCTGCTCGTGCGCCAAGAAATCGACAACCAGGCATTGCTCGATCATATCGAGCGTATCGGCGTTACTTTTTGCAACGGGCTTGAGCGCTGACACAAGGCGAGGTATTCGTTTTTGCGTGTTTTGCTGTTGCGTCAAAACAACATAACTTTAGAGAAGCCTCCCAACATGCCAATCACCGGTTGCTAGGGCGTTTCGCTCTTTGCGACAATCGATGCCAACTTCTCGATCCGAGAGGTAAAGCTTAATTCGGTTTTACTGCTGGATTAAAAACTAACCACTAAGGAGATTTTCTGATGCAAAAGAAACTGATCGCTCTGGCTATCGCTGGCCTGGCTTCTACCGCTGCTTTCGCACAAACCAACGTCACCATCTACGGTGTTGCTGATGCCAGCATCTCCGGCACGACCTATCTGGGCAGCACCTCTGCCCAGACCGCTTTCAAGGTCAACTCCGGCCTGCTCTCCACCTCCCGTATCGGTTTTAAGGGTGTTGAAGATCTGGGCAACGGCCTGAAGGCTTTGTTCGTTCTGGAATACGGTCTGGCTATTGATGACAACCAAGGTATCGGCACTGTCTCCGGTGGTACCAATGGCCGTCAGCAGTTCGTCGGCCTGACCGGCGGTTTCGGTACGGCTGTTGCTGGTCGTCTGCAGACCACGGGTCTTGATTTCTCGGTCGCTGCTACTGCCCTGGGTGGCTCTACCGGTCTAGGCGCAGCCTACAACGCTGGCGGCGGCACGCTGATCACCTCTGCTTCCCGCGCCAATAACGCTGTTGCTTACATCTCGCCGGCCTTCGGTGGCGTGACCGTTGCGTACAACCATGCTCGCGCGCCGTTGGCGACCGAATATGCTGTCAGCACCGCCAACACCGACAACACTGCCAACCTGCTGTCCGTCAGCTACGCCAACGGCCCGATCACCGCTGGTGCGATCTACACCAAGTATGTCCAGTCGCAAACCAACACGACTGACGACAACATCAAGGAATGGGGCCTCCGTGCCGGTTACGACTTCGGTGTTGTCAAGCTGCAAGCTCTTTACCAGCAGCAGAAGGCTGATACCACGGCTGCCGTTGGCAAGGACAAGAAGTGGGCTGTTTCCCTGTCCGCTCCGATTGGTGCCAAGGTTGCTGTTATCGCTGAATACGCTGCACTGAAAGTTGGCTCTACTGTTGCCGAAGACAACGTCAAGGTCAGCACTCTTGCTGCTACCTACGCTCTGTCCAAGCGCACCACCGCCTATGCCGGTCTGGTTGCCAAGCGCGTAGAAAACGACACCAACCGCAACCCGCTTGCCGTTCCCGCAAATCCGTACGTTTCCGACAGCAACACCTACGCTGTTGGTCTGCGTCACATGTTCTAATCTGGTTTAATCCAGTTAGAAACAAGAACGGGAGCTTCGGCTCCCGTTTTTTTTGGTTTGCGAACAAAATTAGTTGTTTGTTATTCGATATAACCTCAGTACTGGTAAGGTTTTTGACCTAGGTCAAAATGTCTAGTTCTGATGGTAATAGCATGCCCCTTTTTCATGACGATGATAGGGAGTAATAAATGGCTAAGAAGATTCTGGTTGCTGCTCTGATTGCTGCTGGCGTTCTTTCGTCTGCTGTTGCACAGGCTCAGGATGGCTCGTTCATGGTTCGCGTGCGTGCCGTCGACGTGCTCTTCGACAACGGTCAGAAGGATGGCCTTGATACCCGTGGTGTTGGCGCGATTGAAGCGGATAGCCGCTGGATTCCTGAATTGGATCTGAGCTATTTCTTCACCAAGAATATTGCAGCCGAGCTGGTTCTGACCTATCCGCAAACGGTTGATATCACCGCCAATGGCGCCCAGATTGGCAAGATCAAAGCCTTGCCGCCGTCACTGCTCGTTCAGTATCACTTTACCGACCTCGGCGCCTTCAAGCCGTATGTTGGACTAGGTGTGAACTACACAATTTTCATGAGCCGTGACAACATTGCACTGGGTGCTTCAGTTGAAAAGTCGAGTGTTGGTCTGGCTGGCCAGGTAGGTTTCGATTACATGTTCAATAAGAACTGGGGCCTCAACGTCGACGTCAAATACATCCAGATGGAAACTGATGTGAATATTGGAGCCACCAAACTTGGAACGCTGAATCTGAGCCCAATCACGGCCGGTGTAGGTGTTTCCTATCGTTTCTGATTGCCGTTTCCTGGTAAGCAAAACGGGCGCCTTGGCGCCCGTTTTGCTTTTGATAGATCCGTTAGGCGAGCAGGATCAGATTGTCGCGGTGGATGAATTCCGGTTCGTCCACATAGCCGAGGATCGCTTCGATTTCCACCGTTGATTTTCGCGTAATGAGGCGGGCTTCGCCGCTGCCGTAGTTGCACAGGCCGCGCGCGATTTCGCTGCCATTCGGGCTGATGCAGGCGACTGCTGAGCCACGTTCGAATTCGCCTTCGGCGGCGATGACGCCAATCGGCAACAGGCTTTTCCCGGCTTTCAGGGCGTTGACCGCGCCGTCGTCGAGCAGCAGGCGGCCGGCAAGTTGCAGGTGGTCGGCCAGCCATTGCTTGCGGGCGGCGAGCGGCTGGGTTTGCGAGACAAGCAGGGTGCCGACGGGCTCGCCTGCCGCCAAGCGGATGATCGGGTCGATCTCGCGGCCGCTGGCGATGGCGGTGTGGGCGCCGCTTCGAGCGGCGCGTTTTGCAGCGATAACCTTGGTGATCATGCCGCCGGTGCCGACGCGTGTGCCGGCGCCGCCAGCCATAGCTTCAAGCGACTCGTCGCCGGCCGTGGCTTCGCTGATCAGCGTGGCGCTCGGGTCCTTGCGCGGGTCGGCAGTGAATAGGCCGATCTGGTCGGTCAGGATGATCAGGGCGTCGGCTTCGATCAGGTTGGCGACCAGGGCGCCGAGCGTGTCGTTGTCGCCGAATTTGATCTCGTCGGTGACGACGGTATCGTTCTCGTTGATGATCGGCACGACGCCGAGTTCAAGCAGCGTGGTCATCGTCGAGCGGGCGTTGAGGTAACGCTTGCGGTCGGCGAGGTCGTCGTGGGTAAGCAGGATCTGCGCGGTGTGCAGGCCGTGCTTGTTGAAGGCGGCCTCATAGGCTTCGACTAGGCCGGCCTGGCCGACGGCTGCGGCGGCCTGCTTCTCATGCACGGTCTTCGGGCGCCGGCCCCAGCCCAGGCGCTGCACGCCACAGGCGACTGCGCCGGAGGAAACCATGATGACTTCCTTGCCTTGCGCGCGCAGTACGGCGATTTGCCGGGCCCAGTCTTCAATGGCGGCGAGGTCGAGACCGGCGCCGTTGTTGGTGACGAGCGCCGAGCCGACTTTGACGACGAGCCGTTTGGCGTTGGCGAGGCGGGTCTTGCTCATCATTCTTCCGTGGCGTTGTCTTCAGCGTCTTCGTCGTCGTCAGGAATTTCCGGGCGGGCCATCTGCTCCAGCGCTTCGTGGATGGCATAAATCAAAGGCTTGGTGCCTTCCCCGCTGATGGCGGTGATCGGGAAAACCGGGCCGTCGTATTTGGTGGCCTTCTTGTAGGCTTTGAGGAAGTCCTTGACGGTCTTTTCGCGGTCCTCTTCGGGGATCAGGTCGAGCTTGTTGAGGACCAGCCAGCGCGGTTTGTCGGCCAGCGCGGGATCGTGCTTGATCAGTTCGCCGACGATGGCCTTGGCGTCGCGCACAGGGTCGGAGTCGGGGTCGATCGGCGCGATGTCGACGAGGTGCAGCAGAATACGCGTGCGCTGCAGATGCTTGAGGAAGCGGATGCCGAGGCCGGCGCCGTCGGCGGCGCCTTCGATGAGGCCGGGAACGTCGGCCATGACGAAGCTCTTTTCGGCGTCGACGCGAACGACGCCGAGGTTGGGGTGCAGTGTCGTGAACGGATAGTCAGCAACCTTCGGGCGGGCCGAGGAGACGGCGCGGATCAGGGTGCTCTTGCCGGCGTTGGGCAGGCCGAGCAGACCGACGTCGGCGAGGACGCGGAGTTCGAGCGTCAGTTCGTGTTCTTCGCCCTGGTCGCCATTGGTTTTCTGGCGCGGGGCGCGGTTGGTCGATGACTTGAAGTGGATGTTGCCGAGGCCGCCCTTGCCGCCTTTGGCGATCAGAACTTTTTTCTCGTTCACGTCGAGGTCGGCCAGGATTTCGCCGGTGTTGAGGTCGGAAATGACCGTGCCGACCGGCATGCGCAGGATGATGTCGTCGCCGCCGGCGCCGTAGCAGTCGGCGCCGCCGCCGTTTTCACCGCGCTTGCCGATGAATTTGCGGGTGTAGCGGTAGTCGACCAGTGTGTTGATGTTGCAGTCGGCCACCACGTAGATGCTGCCGCCACGGCCGCCATCGCCGCCGTTCGGGCCACCCATCGGGATGTATTTTTCGCGGCGGAAAGTGGCCGCGCCGTTACCGCCGTCGCCAGCCTTGACGTAGATTTTCGCTTCGTCGATGAACTTCATTTTTTCCGCCTCTATAAACTAAAAAGCCCCATCCAGCGGACGGGGCTTTTGCTTCCGCTTGGCCGATTTATTCGGCGGCCGGAACGATGGTTACCACGCGGCGCTTTTTCAAGCCCTTGACGGAGAATTGAACCACGCCGTCCTTCAGTGCGAACAGGGTGTGATCCTTGCCGCAACCGACGTTGTCGCCCGGGTGGAATTCAGTGCCGCGCTGGCGAACGATGATGTTGCCAGCCAGGATGAATTGACCGCCGTAGCGCTTGACGCCCAGTCGTTGGGCTTGTGAGTCGCGGCCGTTACGTGAACTACCGCCTGCTTTCTTGTGTGCCATTTATTAGCTCCTTGAACTTAGGCCGCAATCGCGTCGATGCGCAATTCGGTGTAGTTCTGACGATGGCCTTGATGCTTCTGGTAGTGCTTACGACGACGCATCTTGAAGATCTTGACCTTGTCGTGGCGGCCGTGGGAAATCACGGTGGCCTTGACGGTGGCGCCAGCAAGGAAGGGAGCGCCGATCTTTACCGACTCGCCTTCGCCTGCCATGAGGACCTGGTCGAGAGTAACTTCTGCGCCAACGTCTGCCGGTATCTGTTCTACTTTAAGTTTTAGACCATTGGTAACGCGATACTGCTTACCGCCGGTTTTTATGACCGCATACATGGGTTGGACTCCGAAAATAAATCTAAAGGGTGCTACAAAGAACCGCGCATTATACGGAAATTCGTTGAGAAGTCAAAGCCTTGTCGAGGGGGTGTGGTAAACTGCCGGTCTTTGAAAAAAGGAGTTCCCATGGCTGAAATCACCACCGCCTCCGGGCTGGTCTATGAAGATACCGTTGTCGGCGAAGGCGCCGAGGCCAAGGCCGGCCAGCAGGTCATCGTGCATTACACGGGCTGGCTGACCAATGGCAGCAAGTTCGATTCGAGCAAGGATCGCAACGACCCGTTCGAATTTTCGCTCGGCATGCGTCAGGTCATCGGCGGCTGGGACGAAGGCGTCCAGGGCATGAAGATCGGCGGCACGCGCAAGCTGACCATTCCGCCGCAACTCGGCTACGGCGCACGCGGCGCTGGCGGCGTTATTCCGCCGAATGCAACGCTGGTTTTCGAGGTTGAACTCCTCGGTCTGAGATGAGCGGTTCCGACAGGGATTCCCGTCCCAAGCGGCCGTCGAACGACGCCGCTGCTGACGACCCGTGGGCAAAATGGCGCAAGCCGGATGCCCCGGCGGCTGAAGCTGAGCCGAAAAAGGCGTTTCAACGCGATGCCACGGTCAACCCGGAAAAACGGCCAAAAACGAAATCGTTCGAGGCTGCTTCGGTGCGGGCCGAGCGCGTTGGGGCGCCGGTAGAAGTAAGCGAAGAAGTGCCGGCCTTGCCGGAGGGCACGCTGGGCGTTCGTCGCTCGGCGACGCCTTCGCCACGGGCGATCAACAAAAAGCCGCTGCGTGGTGGTTCTTCGCTGCGCAAGCCGTCGGTACCGAAGGCGGCGCCGGTTGAGCCGGCCGCCCCGGCTGAGTGGAGTGTCAAGGCCGATCGTCCCGAGCGGGCGGCCAAGCCAGCGCCGGTGGTTCGCCCGCCGGTCGTCCGCCAAGGTCCGCCGCCGGAAGGTGTGCGTCTTTCCAAGGTGATGTCGGAGCGCGGCATGTGTTCGCGCCGTGAGGCGGATCTGTGGATCGAGCGTGGCTGGGTGTTTGTCGATGGCGAGCGGGTCAGCGAACTCGGTTCGCGCATCGATCCGAATGCTCAGGTGGCGATCTCGAAAGAGGCGAAGTTCGATCAGGCCAAGCAGGTGACGGTGTTGCTCAACAAGCCGGTCGGTTATGTTTCCGGTCAGCCGGAACCGGGCTTTACGCCGGCGATTACGCTGATTACGCCGGAGAATCAGGTGAAGCAGTCGGGCGACCCGGAGTTCAAGCCGTGGATGCTGCGCAGTCTGGCGCCGTCCGGTCGGCTCGACATCGACTCGACCGGTTTGCTGGTCTTGACGCAGGATGGCCGTGTTGCCAAGAAGCTGATCGGCGACGACAGCCAGGTCGAAAAGGAATATCTGGTGCGCGTTGCCGGCGAGATGATCAAGGGCGGCCTGGATCTGCTCAACCACGGTCTGGAACTCGACGGTCAGGCGCTCAAGCCGGCGCGAGTCAAGCAGCTCAACGAGGACCAGCTGCACTTCATCCTGAAGGAAGGCAAGAAGCGTCAGATTCGCCGGATGTGCGAACTGGTCGGCTTGCGCGTTATCGGGCTGAAGCGGGTGCGCATTGGCCGGGTCAAGCTCGGTGAGCTGGAAATTGGTCAGTGGCGGTTCTTGCGGGCTGACGAGGCGTTTTGATTTTTGCTATTTTTTTCGTTCCGTAGCAAGCCCGGTTGACCATGGCAAGTCGCCGGGAAGCCTGAAAAACAAAAACGCCGGCCGGTTTTTCACCAGGCCGGCGTTTTTTATTCGGGGTTGGCTGAAATCAGGCCGTGCCGCCGACTTCCTTGGCGCGAACCGGCGGCATCATGACGCATTCGCCGTCGATGACGGTCTTGCCGCCAACGGTGCACACGGTGTCGAGAATGACGCGGTTCTTCTCGAGATTGACTTCGCGCACGGTGACGGTGGCGGTGACGGTGTCGCCCGGCTTGACCGGCGCCTTGAACTTCAGGGTCTGCGACAGGTAAATGGTGCCGGGTCCGGGCAGCTTGTTGGCCAGGGTGGCGGAAATGAAGCCGGCCGACAGCATGCCGTGGGCGATGCGGGTGCCGAACATCGTGCCGCGGCAGTATTCCTCGTCGAGGTGGGCCGGATTGACATCGGTGGAGATACCGGCAAACAGGATGATGTCGGTTTCGGTGACGGTTTTGGACGTGCTGGCAGACATGCCTGGTTGCAACTGGTCGATGTGATAGGCCATGCGAACTCCTCGTGCGGTTATCAAAATTGGAAACGGAACTCTAACATACGTTAGCGTATGGTGGGGCTTACTCGGTACGCAGGGCTTCGACCGGGTCGAGGCGGGCGGCGTTCCGTGCGGGCAGGACGCCGGCAGCGAGGCCGATGGCGATGGCGATGCCTTCGGCGAGCAGGACAAAGGTAATCGGCGTGTGCACCGGCAAGGCGGGCAGGGCGAGGTGAATCAGCTGGGCCAGGCCGAAACCGAGCGCCAGCCCGAACAGCCCACCGAGCGCCGATAGCGCCACGGCTTCGCCGAGAAAGAGGGCGAGGATGGTCCGCCGGGGCGCGCCGAGGGCGACGAGCAGGCCGATTTCGCCGGTGCGCTCGGTGACAGCGATGGTCATGATGGTGACGATGCCGACGCCGCCGACCAGCAGCGAGATGCCGCCCAGGGCGCCGACGGCCATGGTCAGCACGTTGAGGATGTTGGACAGCGTTTTGAGCATCTCTTCTTGCGTCACGATGGTGAAATCCTCGCGGCCGTGGCGGTCGATCAGGTGTGTTTTGACGCGGCTGGCGACGAGAGCCGAGGGGATGCCTTCTTCGGCTGCGATGTTGATTTCATCGACGCCTTCGCGGTTGAACAACTCCTGGGCGCGGGCGGTCGGGACGAAGGCGGTGTCGTCGAGGTCGATGCCGAGGAACTGCCCCTTCGGTGCCAGCACGCCGATGATCCGGAAATGCAGGCCGCCGACGCGCAGGCGCTGGCCGAGCGGGTTTTCGCTGCCGAACAACTCGGTTTTGAGCTTCGAGCCAAGCACGACGAAGGCGCGGGCGCTGCCTTCATCGTCGGCCGGCAGGAACTGGCCGCTTTGCACGGTCGACCGGAAAATTTGCGGTAATTTGGAATTGACGCCGTAGATCAACGTCCGTCGCGTCCGGCCGTTGCCTTCGACTTCGGCATTGCCGCGCACATTGGGCGTCACGGCGACGATGTGCGGCAGGCGTTCGAGCGACTTGGCGTCGTCGAGCGACAGCGGCCGGGCGCTCGACGGCAGGCCGGACGGTGAGCCGCCGGTCTTGGTCTTGCCCGGAGCAATGGTGATGACGTTGGTGCCGAACTGGGTGAATTCGCCGAGGACGAAACGGTGAATGCCTTCGCCGATCGAGGTGAGCAAAATAACCGCTGCGATGCCGACGGCGATGCCGAGCAGGGTCAGGAAGCTGCGCAGGCGCTGGGCCGTAATGGCGCGGACGGCGAGTTGGAGGGCGTCGGTGGCAAGCATGGCTAATGCTTCATCAAGGCTTGCACCGGATCGAGCCGGGCGGCGCGGCGAGCGGGCATGACGCCGAAGATCAGGCCGGTGGCGAGTGCTGTCGTCAGGCCGGCGATGACCGCCCAGTCGGGCGGATAGGCCGGGAAGACCGGGAAGAACTGGCGCAGCGCAAAGGCGCCGAGTTGGCCGAGCAGGTAGCCGACCAGGGCGCCGACAGCCGAGAGCATGGCCGCTTCGGCAAGAAAAGCGAGGCGGATGGTTCGGGCGGTCGCACCGAGCGCCTTGAGCAGGCCTATTTCGCCGGTGCGCTGGGTGACGGCGACGAGCATCACGTTCATGACCAGAATGCCGGCGACGGCCAGGCTGATCGCGGCGATTCCGGCGACGGCCAGGGTCAGCGCCCCGAGCAGCTTGTCGAAGGTGGCCAGCACGGCATCCTGGGTGATGACGGTGACGTCCTCTTCGCCGCGGTGGCGCTGTTTGAGGGTTTCCATCACCTGCTCTTTGGTGCCCGGGATGGCATCGCGGCTGTTGGCCTCGATCATGATGCGGAACAGCGTGTTGGAATTGAACATGGCCTGGGCCAGCGAAACCGGTACGATGACCAATTCGTCAGTATTCATGCCCAGCCCCTGGCCGGTCGATTTGAGGACGCCGACGACGCGCAGCCGGCGGTCGCCGACGCGGACAAGCTGGCCGATGGCCGGATTGCTGCCGAACATTTCCTCGCGGATCTTGGCGCCGATGACAGCGACCGACGAGCCGCGATTCCAGTCTTCTTCCGGCAGGCCTTGCCCCTGGGCCAGCTCGAAATTGCGGATGGGGATGAATTCGGCCGTCGAGCCGGCGACCATGACCTCGCGCAGCTTGCCGCCGTAGTTGATTTCCGATGTGCCAACGGCAAGCGGGGCGACGCGCCGGGAGCCGGGCAGGCGACGCAGACTGCCGGCGTCGTCGATGGTCAGGTCGCGCGGCGTGCTGGTGATGGCGTTGGCCGGGTTGAAGCCGCCGGTGCCCGAACGGCCGGGCAGCACGATGATCAGGTTGGTGCCGAGCGAGGAAAACTGGCCGACGACGTAGCGTCTGGCGCCGTCACCGAGGGCGGTCAGAATGACCACTGCGGCGACGCCAATCGACATGGCCAGAACCGAGAGCGTCGTACGCATCGGGTAGCCGGTGGCGGCGTCGCGGGCGAAGCGGAGGGTGTCGGTCAGGCGCATGAGGTTGTCTTGGCGCTCATTCCCACGGTCAACCGGAAATTTCTGCCAAATTTGAAATGGGCGTCTGCCGCGAATCCGACTTCAACCGGCCGTCCTCCATGACCAGCTGGCGCCGGGCACGAGCGCCCATGCCCTGGTCGTGGGTGACGACGATCAGCGTGACGCCCGTGGCATTGAGCGCTTCGAGCAGATTGACCACCTCGTCGCCGGTATGGCGGTCGAGGTTGCCAGTGGGCTCGTCGGCGAGAATCAGCGCCGGCTGCATGATGGTGGCGCGGGCGATGGCGACGCGCTGGCGCTGGCCGCCGGAAAGCTGGTCGGGCTTGTGGTCGGCACGTTGGTCGAGGCCGAAATCCTTGAGCGCCTGGGCAACACGCTTGTTGCGCTCGGCCAGCGGAATGCCGGCCAGCGTCATCGGCAGCGCGATGTTTTCGGCCGCCGTCAGGCGCGGCACGAGGTGGAAACTCTGGAAGACGAAGCCGATGCGCGTGCTGCGCACGGTGGCCTGCTCGTCGGGTGACAGCGTCGTCACGTCGCGGCCTTCGAGCTTGTAGGTGCCTTCGTTGGGGCGGTCGAGCAGGCCGAGCAGATTGAGCAGCGTCGATTTGCCGGAACCGGAAGGCCCCATCACGGCCACATATTCGCCCGCATTGATCTGCAGATTCAGCCCGGCCAGGGCGTGAACCGTGGTGTCGCCGAGCAGGAAGCGACGTTCGATGCCGGAGAGTTCGATCAGCGCCATGCGCCTACTTCGCCTTGGCTTTTTCGTCGGGCGTGACCTTGGCGCCCGCCTTGACGCCTTCCTTGTCGAGCGAAGTGACGATGCGCTCGCCAGCGCTCAGGCCTTCCAGCACCTCGGTGTATTCCCAGTTGGACAGCCCGGCTTTGATCAGGCGCTCTTCGAGCTTGCCGCTGTCGGCGTTGAAGAGCAGCACCTTGCCGCCTTCCTGAATGGCGGCGGTCGGGATGCGCAGGACATTGTCGCGGCCGGAGAGGATGATTTCGACGTCGGCACTGTAGCCGACGAGCAGCTTGCCGGCCTCGGCAGGCTTTTCGAAATCGACTTCGATGTCGACGGTACGCGCCTGCTTTTCGACGGCCGACACGTAGGGGGCGACGCGCCGCACCTTGCCGGGTAGCATTTTGCCGGGCAGTGCATCGAGCGTGATGCGCACCGGCTGGCCGACCTGAATCTTCGGCGCGTCGACCTCGTCCATCGGCGCCTTGACGTAGAGGCAGGAGTCGTCGATCAGGTCGATGGCCGGCGGCGTCGGTACGCCCGGCGGCGACGGCGTCGAGTATTCGCCGAGTTCGCCGACGATCTTCGCGACAATGCCGTCGAACGGTGCATAGAGCGCGACACGGCCCTGCTCGACGCGGGTTGCCCTGAACTTGGCTTCGGCCTGGGCAACGTCAGCCTTGGCTGTGGTGCAGGCGGCGCGGCGGACTTCGGCTTCGGTGCGCGCCGCTTCTTCCTTGCTCGTCGAGACGAAGCCTTTGGCGCGCAGCTCGGATTGTCTTTTTGCCTCTTTTTCGGCGTTGACCGCAGCAATGCAGGCTTCCTCGCCGCGTTTGGCGCTCAAGGTGATCTGCGCCTGGGCCAGCGCCGCATTGGCCTGTTGGTCGTCGTTCCACAGCTTGAGCAGCAACTGGCCTTTCTTGACCTTGTCGCCTTCCTTGACGCCGAGGTATTCGATGCGGCCACCGATGATGGTGGACAGCTTGGTGCGCTGGCAGGCCTCGACGGTGCCAGCCCGGGTGTTGGCCAGCGTCGCCTCGACCTTGCCGACGGCCACTTCCGTGAGGATGACGGGGATCGGCTTGGGACGGGTGAAAAAGAACAGGCCAAGGCCGATGATGACGATGACGGCAAGGATGATGGCAACGCGACGCATGCTAATTTCCTAGCGAAAGCCGGGTAACCACCCGGATTGTTCATGGCCCCAGACCGGCTCAAGCGCGCCCTGGTAGAGCGCCTCGATGACCGGCGGCTCCTGCCAAGGCTCATTCATGAAAGTCAGGCCGATTTCTTCGACCGTGCGGCCCGACCAGTAATGATCGGCCACTTCGTCGAGCGCGCTGAGCGACAGGCTGTGCGGCAGGCGCAGGTAGTCGAGCCAGCTGGCGTCGTGGAAGGAGCAAATATAAGCCCCCTTGGTCCGCGAACAGGCGAGGTTCTTGCCGAAGACCTTTTGCGGGTGCTTGAGGCGGAAGGTCGTCGCATCGGTCCGCGTGGCGAACTGGAGCAGGGCATGCAGGCGGCTTGGAAAATGGTTGTAGCGACGTTGCCGGTAATACTCCAGGTGGTATTCGGCAAAGTAGTTCTGCACCGACAGCAACTGGTCGCCAGGCGTCGGCGCACCGCCTTCGGGGGAGGCCAGTGTGCCGCCGAAGGGGCTGCCCTTTAAAATGTCCCAGCCCGGCAGCTCCGACCCTGGCTCAAGCCAGCAGAAGAGCTCCAGCGTTGCGGTGTCCTTGATCAGATTGTCCATGGACCTTAGGGGTGGGGGGAATATGGCTATTCTGAACGATAGCCGGGGTTTGTCCAATCGATGGATGCAGACAAAGGAATCGGAGTGCCCAAATATATGCAAACTGGAATATGATGCAAAAGGGACAAAATGTTGGCGGGGCCTGCGTTCAAGGGTTGGTCGCCGTTGCCCTTGCTTCGATATTGCGAAGGGGTGTCGTGGTGCTTTTGGTTAAATGAATCTGCGGAAAGCCTTTTTCAGCGTATTGATCGCGCTTGCCGGGGTGCTCGTCCTGATTGCCGGCGCCACGCTGGGCGCCCTGTCGGCGTACGAAGATTCGCAAGTGGCGGCAAGGCATCGCCAGGACTCCATGGCGCTCATGGGCTCGGTCCGCCATGAGGTTGATTTGCTCAGCCGTCTGGTCAGTTCTTACGTCAGTACGGCCAACCCGCGCTACCTCATTTATTACTACGACATCCTGGCGATCCGTGAAGGCACGAAGCGGGCGCCGGACTCGGTGCCGGAAACCTTCTGGGAACAGGTCATCGGTGGAACGCTCGCTTACACGACACCTCCTCCCGGTCCCGGGGTTGCTCTCGCCGAAAGGACCAGCATGCTCGGTTTCGACGCGGGCGAGGTGTCTGTCCTCCGCCGGATTTTCCAGATTTCAGATCAGATGAAGCAGGTCGAACAGATCGCTTTTGCCGCGACGCAGGGTTTGTATGATCCGGTAAAACGCGAATTTGTCTCGGAGGCCGAACCACAGCGGGACTTCGCCAATGCCTTGCTGCATGAGGCGCGCTATTTGAAACTTCGGGCCGAACTGGCCATCGCAGTCGATGAACTTACCGGCCAGGTAGACGAGCGCACGACCAAAAATCTGGCGCGGGCCGGCGAGCACCTGTTGCGCTGGATTGTCGCAGCGCTGCTCCTCCTGCTTGCTGCCGGCGTCGTGATGGTGATCAGCTACAACTACCTGAAAAAGCATCTGCTGGCGCCGCTGACGGCCTTGCATCGGACGGCAACGGCATTGGCTGAAAAATCATTCAGTGAGCGGGTCGGCGATCTGAAGGGGGTCGAGGAGGTTCAGGCCTTGGCCGTGACGATTGACAGCATGGCAGCGGCCATCGAGGCCGATATCGCACAGCGCGAACTGGTCCAGCGTTCCTTGCGCCAGGCGCGGGCGCGGGCCGAAGTGGCGGCCGAAGCGAAATCAATTTTTCTGGCCAACATGAGTCACGAAATCCGGACGCCGATGAACGCGATTCTCGGCATGGCCTATCTGGCCCTCAAGTCCGGATTGCCGCCCCGGCAACACGACTATGTGTCCAAAATTCATACTGCGGCCCGTTCGTTGCTCGGAATATTGAATGACGTTCTCGACTTCTCAAAAATCGAGGCCGGCAAGGTGGCGCTGGAGGCAGTTCCCTTCGATCTCGAACTGGTTGTCCAGAATGCCCTGTTCATGGTGCAGCAACGGGCCGAGGGGAAGCATATCGAGCTGCTCCTCGATTTTCAGCCAACTCCGAATCTTCATCACCTGGTGGGGGACCCGTTGCGGCTTGGGCAGGTATTGATCAACCTGTTGTCGAATGCAGTCAAATTCACTGAAACCGGTCATGTTCGCCTCGTGGTCAGCGAGCGGTCGAGCGACAAATTGACATCGACCATTGTCTGCCGCGTCGAAGACACGGGTATCGGGATGACGGCGGAGCAGATCGGTCGTCTTTTCCAGGAGTTTTCCCAGGCCGATGGTTCGACGACCAGGCGCTACGGCGGTTCGGGCTTGGGGCTGGCTATTTCCAAACGGCTGCTGGCTGCAATGGGCAGCGAAATCAGGGTTGAAAGTCAGCTTGACCGTGGCTCAGTGTTTCATTTTGCCATGCAGTTGCCACTGGAGCCTTTGGTTGAGGCTGGCAGCGATGCGGAGCCGCCGATCGAATGCCAGCGGGCGCTGGTCGTTGACGACTACGCGCCGGCCCGGGAAAGCATGGCCGCCATGTTGTTGGCGATGGGCTGCGCCAGGGTCGATCAGTCGCCTGGCGGGCTGGATGCCTTGGCGCGGCTGACGAGGGCTGGAAATGATGGAGCAGCTTACGACTTGCTGTTGCTCGACTGGCTGATGCCCGACATGTCTGGTGCCGAGCTGATAGAAGCACTTCACTCGAGAGGTATTTCGCTGCCGGTCCGGACTCTCGTGGTATCGGTGGCGGATGCTTCGCTGTTGCGCCAGGAGGTTGATCATACGGGTGTCTCTGATGTGGTCCAGAAGCCGCTGTTGCCAAATGTTCTGCGCCGTGTCTGTGGCTCTGGAGTGAAGATGGAGCCGGTGGCCAGGGTGGAGCATCTGATCCCTCATCCGGGATGTTTGCAGGGAATGTCGATACTGTTGGTTGAGGATAACGAACTGAATCAGCAGGTGGCCGGGGAAATTCTCCGGGGCTGGGGGGCGAGCGTCGATGTCGCGGCCAATGGACGGATCGCGCTTGACTTGTTGTCAGCGGAGGGGGCGGAGCACTACGCGGTAGTCTTGATGGACCTCGAAATGCCTGTCATGGATGGTCGGGAGGCAACCCGTCGCCTGCGCGAGGAAGAGCGTTTCCAGGATCTGCCAATTATCGCGATGACCGCCCACGTTGCCGGGCAAGGCATGAAAGACGGATTGGCCAAAGGGGTCAATGGCTACATTGCCAAACCCTTCGAGCCGGAGGAGCTATTGGCCATGGTGCAGCCCTATTGGCGGGGATTGATCGGCCATGTCCTGCCTCCCGCTGAAGCGGGTGGTACCGATCGGGACTTTGTCGCCGCCCTGGCGGCTGTTCCACAAATTGAATCGGCGGTGCTTCTGCGCCGCTTTGAGGGCCGGTTGCCATTTTTGGCCCGAACCCTGCGTCGCTTTGCTGAAGATTGCCATGGTTGGTCCGACAGGCTCGATGCGATGCTGGCGAGTGGTGATCTTGAGGCTGCGCAACGTCAGGTCCATTCGCTCAAGGGGCTGGCCGGTACTTTCGCCATGGGCCGTTTACAGTCGGCGCTGTATGATCTTGAAAATGTCATCAAGGGGGGCGTTGTCGAGCCATTCGGGGAAATAGCCGAAGTCGATGCGCAGTTGCAGCCCTTGTTGGCCGGGATTGAGCGTATGCCAGCCACTTCGTCGGATTCGGCAGCCGCTGCCGACGAACGACCGATTGAAGTCGTGCTGGCCTTGTTGCGCGAACAACTCGGCGAAGGCGATGGCGAGGCCGAAGAGGTTTGGCGCATGAACAAGGGGCGTTTGGTCGGACTGTACTCGCCGCGGCAGGTGGCAGCCATTGACCACGCTATCGGGCAATGGGATTTCGATGAGGCGCTGCTCATTCTCGGCAGCACCAATCATGGCGGGGGCGGGCAGTGATGAGGAATAGTGCAACCATACTGGTGATTGACGACACGCCGGCCAATCTCAGCCTGCTCAACCAGTTGCTGCGTACCCACTACCGGGTCAAGCTGGCCAACGGCGGGGCTAAGGGGTTGGAGCTGGCGGCAAGTGCGCGACCGGATCTGATCCTTCTCGACATCATGATGCCGGATATGGACGGATATGAAGTCTGCAAGCGCCTGAAAGCTGACCCTGTGACGGCAGGGGTTCCGGTTATTTTTCTGACCGCCAAGGCCGGGGCGGACGACGAGGAATACGGCCTGGCCATGGGGGCGGTCGACTTCATCCGCAAGCCGATTGCGCCATCAGTTGTGCTGGCGCGAGTGCGGACCCATCTGCAAATACGGACCTGGCAAACCTTCCTTGAAGACAAAAGCGCCTGGTTGCAAAGCGAAGTGGAGCGACGTGTCAATGAAGTCCTGCGTCTCCAGGAGGCTTCGATTCGCGTCATGGTTTCGCTGGCTGAGTTCCGCGACGAATGTACTGGCAACCATATTCGTCGAACCCAGGATTACGTTCGCTTATTGGCCGAATACCTGAGCAAGCAGGAGCGCGATCGCGAATTCCTGACCGCTGAGCATATCGACCAGATCGCCAAAGCGGCGCCGCTGCACGATATTGGCAAGATCGCAATTCCTGACCATATCCTTCTCAAGCCGGGTAGGCATACGCCAGAGGAGTTCGAGATCATGAAGACCCATTCGGTCAAAGGCGAGGGAATGTTGCTACGCTCGTTGCGTGAACTTGGCGAAGAGAACCTGATGTTGCTGTACGCCGCCCAGATCGCCCGCAGCCACCATGAGCGCTGGGACGGTTGCGGCTACCCTGACCAGTTGATTGGCGAAGCCATTCCGCTACCGGCCAGACTGATGGCGGTAGCCGATGTCTATGATGCGCTGCGCTCCCGCCGTCCCTATAAACGTGCTTTTGACCATGCCGAAGCGGTTGATGTCCTGCGAGAGGGCCGCGCCAAGCATTTTGATCCACTGCTGATCGACGCATTTATGGTACTGGAAGGCGCTTTCGCCGAAATCGCCATTAAACTGGCCGACGAGTAAATTGGCCGAGACAACAAGAATTATTGATATGCCTCTAAAACTTCCGATTATTGGGGTTGCTCCCATTCTGGCTGCGCTGGCCTTGCCTGCGCAGGCGGTGGATTTCACTTGGTCCGGCTTTGGTACCGTTGGGTGGGCGGTTTCCGATAAGCCCTACAAATATCAGCGCTTTATCGATAATCACGGAACGTTCAAGCGAGACACTATTCTTGGTGGCCAGCTCGACGCCCGATTGTCGCCTCAGTGGAGCGCAACGATTCAGGCAAAGCTGGGCCCTTCCGACCACAGCGACAGTGACTGGCAGGCTTCGCTGGCTTGGGCTTTCGTCTCATGGCGTCCGAGCGATGACTGGCTGATTCGAGCTGGCAAGATTCGCCTGCCATTGATGCTCAACACAGAAAATAATGACGTTGGAGCCACTTTTGATTTTGCTCGCCTGCCGCAGGAGGTGTACTCGATTTCGCCGCTGACCGACCTTGTCGGGTTGGGGGTCAGCAAGACCTGGTTTGGCGAGAGCATGGACTGGATTGCTGAGGTATATGCCGGCAAGGTTGAGACTAATTGGCGATATTACGGGCGAGAAATGACGCCTGAACAGCCATCGCCCGGAAGCTGGTTCTACACTTATAATATAAAAAGTACTGGCTTTGTCCTGATGGCGCGGAGTCTGGACAATACTTTTCGTATTGGAGCCCATCGTGTGGAGGCATCGAGGGACGGTACGAAGATCGGGATGCCGATCGTCAATGTAGGCGGTGTTTATCGGTTTGGAACCGGTGGCGACGAAAAAGTCATCATTCCGTTGTTTACCGTCGGAGCCAGCATCCTTTTGCCGGCAGATATCAAGTTGAGTGGCGAGTACGCCCGGATCAAGATCGACAGTTCGAGCGAGGGGCTGAATCGCTGGGGGGCCTACCTCTCGCTGTCCAAGCGGTTCGGTTCCTGGACTCCCTACGTCTATTTCGCCAAAGCCAAGTCGTCAGATTCGGCGCTTGCCAAGTATCAGGCGATTAACGGCAATGTTGTGCCGGCTCCCTACGTGGCGTCCCAGAAATTTTTTGCCGACATCATCATCCCTTACGATCAGTCGACGGTGGCTCTCGGAACAACCTATCGGCTAACGCCGAGCGCCCTGCTCAAGGCTGAATGGTCTCAGGCGAACACTGGTGTCGCATCCACCCTGGTCGATGCACCTTCGGGCGGCAATAGCTCACACCAGACTATCAACGTCTTTTCGCTTTCCTACAATTTCACCTTTTGAGCGGCTTGATGCGCCGTATTCTTTTTCTCCTCTTGATCGCGTGCTTGCCAACAATAGGATTGGCTGAGGAGGCGCTCGTCTTCATCGGCTATGGTGGGGTCCCGAAAACAGAACCATCGATTCTCCAACGTTTGTATACCGGGCGAGTGGTGTCGATTGGCGAGCAGCTGGCAACCCCGGTCAATTACCCGGCCGGACACCCATTGCGCGAAAGATTTTTGGCTACGATCATGGGGCAGAGTGAAGAGCAGTACACCGGTTATTGGCTGGTGCGCCGATATGTCGGCAAAGGTGCGCCGCCGTTGGTGTTGCCGGATGTCGACGCTGTTGTCGCTTATGTTCTGGTGACGCCTGGCGCGGTCGGTTACGTCCCTTTGTCGAAAGTGCCTCCCGGCGGAAATGTGATTTTCAGGCGTTAACTCGCTAGCTTTTTTTCCGGGGAGTGATAAGCTGGGTTCGTGTTGTGGTTTGTAGCAAGCCCGGCATGAAGTGGTAGTACCCGCTACGCTGCTGGAGATTCTATGGCAGGTTTCAATAGAAGTTTTCTTGAGATTACCGTGTAGTACTCCGTAACGGCGAATAGCCGAATGCCCCAGCCAAAAGAGCCGGGGTCGCAGTAAACGAAGCCCGTGCCTGAACAGCATGGGCTTCACTTTTTCAGGGATTGAAAATGTCGATTCAACGCCACGGCACGACTCGCCGCTATTCCGACAGCGTTGTTCATGCGGGTACCGTTTATCTCGTCGAGGTCCCGTCCAACCTCGATGCCGACGTTACGGCGCAGACCGAAAACCTCCTGGCCAGTGTGGAACGGCTGCTTGCTCAGGCCGGCAGCGACAAGTCGCATTTGTTGATGGTCACGATCTATCTGGCCGACATGGCCGATTACGATGCGATGAATATGGTGTGGGACGCCTGGCTGCCGGAAGGCCACGCGCCGACCCGTGCCTGCGTGCAGGCCAGGCTTTCCAATCCGAAATATCGCGTGGAAATGGCGTTGACCGCAGCAGTTCAGGGCTGAACGTCGGCGCTGCAGTCACAGCCTTTGCCGGCCGCGATCCAGCGGGCGAGCAGTCGTTGGACGACGGGTTCGGCGCTTGCGGGTAGCAGGCCGAGATAAGTTCGCGGATTGAAGAGCAGGCCGCAGTGATAGCGTTGTTCTGCATCTGACCACTGTAGTGCCGGGCACGGCCCCTTCATTTGCAGAAAGCGCAGGCGGGCGGCCGGGCAGGTTTCCAGCGCGCAGCATACGCCGCAGCCATTGCAGGCCTGGCCTTCAGGCGGTTTGGCCGGGGCGGCAGTGTGGAGGTGAATGATCTGTTCTTGCACGTTGTGTAATGAACCATGTCTGGCCAAATTGATCAAACATCTGCAACTTTTTGAAAGGAACCCATGATGACCAAACTGATTTCCGCTCTGCTGGCTACCGTGTTCGCGCTCACCAGCGTTTCTGTACTGGCGTGTGGTGACAAGGCGAAAGATGAAAAACAGATGAGTACCCCGGCCAAGCCCAAGATTTAAGTGGTTCTGGCCAGTGCGCAGGCGGTTTCGGCCGCCTGTTTGCGTTTACGGCCGGGTGAGGAATAGTTCCGGATTGACCGGGGTGTTGTTGAGGATCACGGCCCAGTGCAGGTGGGGGCCGGTGACCCGGCCGGTGGCGCCGGCCGCGCCGATGGTTTCGCCTTTTTTTACTGCCTGGCCGGCGCGTACATCGGTGCGCGAAAGGTGCATGTAGGCCGTGATGAGTCCCTGGCCGTGGTCGATGAAAACGGTATTGCCGTTGAAAAAGTAGTCGCCGACATTGGCGACGACGCCGTCAGCCGGGGCGGTGACCGGTGCGCCGGTGCCGACGGCGACATCTAGGCCGGCGTGCGGGTTGCGCGGCAGGCCGTTGAAGACGCGGCGCAGGCCGAAGCGTGATGAGAGCGGGCCCTTGGCCGGCAGGGCGAAATCGGTGGCGGGTGGCATGCCGGAAAAGTGGCGCTTGATGGCCTCGGTGATTTTTTGTTCGCGCTCGATTCTGGCCAGATCGTCCGGGTTGGGCTCGACCTTGCGCTTGTCCTTGATGGTCAGGCGTTGTTCCGGGTAATTCCTGATCTGAACGCTGATTTGCCTGGTTGCTACGGTCAACCCGAAAAAAACGCTAATTTCGAAATCGCCGGGCAGGGTGTCGAGCGGGATGCCGAGCAGGGCGAACCAGCGCCCGTTGTCGCGGACGACGGCGATCGGCTGTTCGCCCCAGCGGGCGGTCGGGGTCGTCAGGCTGGTCGGGCCGAGATCGATGACGGCGACACCGCCCGGGACCGGCGAATGTTTGGGCAGGGCGATAGCGCTGGCGGCATAGCTCAACAGCAGGGCGAGGGCAAAGCAGGTAATTTTCATGTGTTGCTCTGGCTGGCCCACCACAAACGCAGGCGCAGCCCGATTTCGCTGGTGTAGCCCATTGCGGTGCTGCTGATGTTGCCGTCGGGGCCGACGATGACGAAAGCGGGGACGCCCTGAAAGCCGTATTGCCGGAAAATTTCGGATTCGGGATCGGCGATGGTCGGCCAGGGGTATTCGCGCTGGCGCACGGTTTCGGCGACTTTTTCTGCGGTGCCGGACTGCATGGCGATGGTGACAAGCGGCCAGTCAGCATTGATGCTGCTGATGGTGCCTGCGTTGGCTTTGCAGACGCCACACCAGTCGGCCCAGAAGTAGATCAAGAGCGCTTTGCCGGGATGCTGCTGGCGCCAGATCGTCAGATCAAAAGGTTGGCCATCGATCTGCTGTCCGACAAACTGCGGCGCCGGGCCGTGCGGGGTGTTGCGCATCTGCCAGGCCTGGAAGGTGGCAAACAGGACGACGAAAATGAGCGCTTCAAGCGCCCAACGACGCCAGCGTGGCGCCGCTTTTTGGGCGGGAGTCGTCTCGGTCAAGCGGAAGCCCGGCTTACAGGCGGTCGGTTTTGAAAGTGTTGCACTGGTTCATGTCGCCGGTTTCAAAGCCTTTCCGGAACCAGCGGACGCGCTGCTCGGAACTGCCGTGCGTGAAACTTTCCGGCACAATGCGGCCCTGCGATTGCTGCTGCAAACGGTCGTCGCCGATGGCTGAAGCGGCGGTCAGCGCCGCTTCGAGATCACCCGGTTCGAGCACGTTTTTCATGGTGTCGGTACGCTTGCCCCAGACGCCGGCCAGGCAGTCGGCCTGCAGTTCCATGCGCACGGAGAGGGCATTGCCCTCGCGCTCACTGACGCGCTGCTTGGTCTGGTGTACCTTGTCGGCAATGCCGAGCAGGTGTTGTACGTGATGGCCGACTTCGTGGGCGATGACGTAGGCCTGGGCGAATTCGCCGGGGGCCTTGAAGCGATCCTTGAGGTCACGGTAGAAGGCGAGATCGATGTAAACCTTCTGGTCGCCCGGGCAGTAGAACGGGCCCATGGCCGACTGGCCGGTGCCGCAGGCGGTCGGCGTGGCGCCGGTGAACAGCACGAGCTTGGGTTCCTGATACTGACGGCCGTTGGCGCGGAAGACCTCGTTCCAGGTGTCTTCGGTCGAGGCCAGCACCTTGGAGACGAATTTGGCCATCTGGTCGTCGGCCGGCGGGCGATGCGCGGCCGGGGCGCTTTGTTCGATGGCCGGCAGGCCGCCGCCGCTCAACATGTTGAGCACGGTCAGCGGATTGACGCCAAGAAAATAGCTGGCGACCAGGGCGATGGCGATGGTGCCTAGACCCATGCGGCCACCACCCAGACGCAGGCCACCACCGCCGCCCATGCCGCTGCCGCGGCGGTCTTCGAGGTTGTCGCTTTCGCGTTGGTCGTCCATGCGCATGGCGGTTATTCCTTAACGGTATTGATTGATGGCGTTGCGAGTTTCGAGCGCCACCTGGCGGGCGGTTGCGGCGAACTGTTCGTCCTTGCCGGCGTAGAGAATGGCGCGCGACGAATTGATCATCAAGCCGGTGCCATTGGCCGTGCGGCCAGCCTTGACGGTGGCTTCGATGTCGCCGCCCTGGGCGCCGATGCCGGGGACGAGCAGCGGCACGTCGCCGACGATGGCGCGGACGCGGGCGATTTCGGCCGGGAAGGTGGCGCCGACGACGAGGCTGACCTGGCCGGAGGTGTTCCACTCGTGCGAGGCCAGGCGGGCGACGCGTTCGTAGAGTTTTTCACCACCGACATCGAGAAATTGCAGGTCGGAACCGCCTGGGTTGGAGGTGCGGCAGAGCAGGATGACGCCCTTGTCCGGGTAGGCCAGGTAGGGATCGACCGAATCGCGGCCCATGTAGGGATTGACCGTGACGGCGTCGGCCTTGTAGCGCTCGAAGGCTTCGACGGCGTATTGCTCGGCGGTCGAGCCGATGTCGCCGCGCTTGGAGTCGAGAATGACCGGGATGCCGGGATGTTTCTCGTGGATGTGGGCGATCAGTGCTTCGAGCTGGTCTTCGGCCCGGCGGGCGGCGAAGTAGGCGATCTGCGGCTTGAAGGAGCAGATGAGGTCGGCCGTGGCGTCGACGATGGCGGCGCAGAATTCGAAGATGGCGTCGTCGCGCCCTTTGAGGTGGGCCGGGAACTTGGCCGGATCGGGGTCGAGGCCGACGCAGAGCAGCGAGTTGTTTTTTTGCCAGGCGGCGGCCAGTTGCTTGATGAAGGTCATGCGACGTCCTTGTGCTTATCAGACGGTAAATAACGGGAGAATTTTTCCGGTAGCAGGCAATTCTGCAGGCTGCGCTGGGTGAACAGGAAGCGGCCGTCGCAGACGAAGCCGAGTTGCTGCCAGTCGACTTCCTTGTTGAGCATCATCGTGCATTCGATCAGGTCGCGGCGGGCGATGCGCGTGTTCCTGGGGAACAGGGCGAGGATGGCGCCGTCGAAGCTGTGGCAGTCGTGCAGGAAGAAAGGTTCCGGCTTGCGCGTCCGGCCATTGACGTAGATGCGCGGCAGCTCGCTGACCGGGAAGGCGCGGCCCCATTGCCACCAGTTGCGCTCGTCGAAGGTTTTGACGCGGCGGGCGAGCAGTTCATCCTTGTGCTTGTCGAGATGCGGATGCTTGATGCCGTAGAGCATGCGGCGTGTTTCGCCGGTTTCCACGGTTTTCGAGAAGACGAATTCCATGTTGCCCTTGGTGTGCGTGTAGATGTGGTCCGCCCCGGAGACGGCGCCGACCTTGACCGAAAACACGTCGGCAAAACGCACGCTGTGGTCGTCGCGCAGGAACATGAGCTGGCCATCGGCCTCGACAAAGCGCCGGCCATCCGCCATGCGGCGATCCTTGCGGCCTTTTTCGAAGCGGAAGATGGCGCAATTGGGAGTGGCTGCGTCGAAAACGCGAACGTCGCCGGTTTCGTAGAAATGGGTGATGCTGCCCTGCTCGAACAGCCAGCGATTGAGCTTGCGGGCGGCAGTCAGCTTGATGAATTCGCGCGGCACGATAAAAACCAGCTCGCCGCCCGGCTTGAGGTGGCGGATGCACTTTTCGATGAAGAACAGGAACAGGTTGCTGCGCGCATCGAACAATTCCGATTTCAGGCGTTTTTTCGTGTTGACCGTGACATCCTGAAAACGGACATAGGGAGGGTTGCCGATGATGCTGTCGAACTGCTCGCTGAGCGGGTAGGCGAAAAAGTCACAGACCTGCGCGCCTTCGGGGGCGACGCGCGGGTCGACTTCGAGACCGACGCAATCGGACTGGCGGGCCTTCAATTCATTAAAGAAGGCGCCGTCACCGGCCGACGGTTCCAGCATCCGCCCGTTGTTCGTGCACAGGTCGAGCATGAAGGCCACCACATTGGGTGGCGTGAAAACCTGGCCGAGTTGTTCGACGTCACGGGGCATGGCTCAGTCCGGCTGACCGTCTTTGGCAGGCTGGTCGGGGGCGGCCTTCGGCTGGTCGGCACGCTCCTTTTTCTCCCAATAACGCGTGTTCTTGCTCTCGTCGGCGAAGCGGTAGCGCCCGTAAAGCTCGCAACCCTTCATGCCGGGATCGCACGACAGGTTATTGATCTTGAGGCAACGATCATTGACCTCGTGCGGGCACCCCCATCCGCCTGCCATGGCCTTAGCTCGCCTTGCCCCACGAATCCTTGAGCGTGACGGCCCGGTTGAAGACCGGGGCTCCCGGTTTCGAATCGACGCGGTCGGCGACGAAGTAGCCGTGGCGCTCGAACTGGAAGCGCTCCTCCGGCTTGGCCTCCTTCAGGCAGGCTTCGAGCTGGGCGGTGATCGTCTGGCAGGAGTCGGTGTTCAGGTCGTCGAGGAAATCCCGCTCGAGGTCTGGCGCATCGCCTTCGCGCCGGGCGCCGGGGGCGGCTACCTTGAACAGGCGCTCGTAGAGGCGGATTTCGGCGGCGTAGGACTGGGCGGCAGAGACCCAGTGCAGATTGCCCTTGACCTTGACGCTGTCGGCGCCCGGTGTGCCGGATTTGGTTTCGGGCAAATAATTGCAGTGGACCGCGATGATTTTCCCGTTTTCATCCTTGTCGCAGCCTGTGCATTCGACGACGTAGCCGTACTTGAGGCGCGCCATGTTGCCGGGGAACAGGCGGCGGAAGCCCTTGCTCGGGACTTCCATGAAATCCTCGCCCTCGATCCACAATTCGCGGCTGAAAGGCACGGTGCGCTGGCCGAGTTCCGGGTGCAACGGGTGATTCGGTGCGTGGCACTCCTCGACCTGCCCTGCCGGGTAGTTGTCAATGATCAGCTTGACCGGGTCGAGCACGGCAATGCGGCGCTGGTCGGACTCGTTCATGACTTCGCGCATGGCATCTTCGAACAGCACGTAGTCGATTAGCGAGTCGTTCTTGGTGACGCCAACGCGCTCCATGAACAGGCGGAAGCCCTCAGCCGAGTAGCCACGACGACGGGCGCCAACGAGGGTCGGCATGCGCGGATCGTCCCAGCCGCTGACGTGCTTTTCATCGACAAGCTGGATGAGCTTGCGTTTGCTCAAAACCACGTAAGTCAGGTTGAGGCGCGAGAACTCGATTTGCTGCGGTAGCGGACGCTGGAGCAGACCAGCTTCGGCCAGACGTTCGAGCAGCCAGTCGTAGAACGGGCGCTGGTCTTCGAATTCCAGCGTACAGATCGAATGGGTGATGTTTTCCAGCGCATCCTCGATCGGATGGGCGAAGGTGTACATCGGATAGACGCAGTACTTGTCGCCGGTGTTGTGGTGCGTGGCGTGGCGGATGCGGTAGATGGCCGGGTCGCGCAGGTTGATGTTGGGTGCGGCCATGTCGATCTTGGCGCGCAGGATGTGGGCGCCATCGGCGAATTCGCCGGCCTGCATGCGCTTGAACAGGTCCATGTTCTCGGCGACGGAACGGTCGCGGAAAGGCGAGTTCTTGCCGGGCTGGGTCAGCGTGCCGCGGTTGGCGCGCATTTCGTCGGCACTCTGGCTATCGACATAGGCGTGGCCAGCGCTGATCAGCGCTTCGGCGCATTGCAGCATCCAGTCGAAGTAGTTGGAGGCGTAATAGAGATTGGTTTCGCCTTCCTTCTCCCACGAGCAGCCGAGCCATTTGACGGCATCGATGATGGAATCAACGTATTCCTGGTCTTCCTTCTCCGGGTTGGTATCGTCGAAACGCAGGTGGCAGCGGCCGCCGTATTGCTCGGCGAGGCCGAAATTGAGCAGGATGGATTTGGCGTGGCCAAAGTGCAGGTAGCCGTTCGGCTCAGGCGGGAAGCGGGTGCGCAGTTTGGCCGGATCGAGCGGTGCCGCAGCGTGATCGGCAGCCGTGCCGGGATGCCCGGCCCAGCGGCGTTGGGCATGTTTGCCCGCGGCTAGGTCGGCTTCGACGATGTTCTTGATGAAATTGGCGGTGGGGGCCGGGGTGCTGGCGGGCTGGTTGGGGCTGCTCACGGTAAAACCTCTGTTTTCAATCACGCCATTTTAACGGTAGGGGCCCATAAACCGCTAAAATTCACCGTATGTCTGCATTGCACAACCTTTCCGCGCTCAACTTTCTGGCTGTCGGCTGCGGTGCAGCCCTTGGCGCCTGGTCGCGCTGGTTTCTCGGTCTGGCGCTCAATCCGTTGTTCGTCGCCTTGCCGCTCGGCACTCTGGCGGCCAACATGATTGGCGGCTACCTGGTCGGGGTGGCGGTCGGCATCTTTCATCTCAATACCCATTTTCCGCTGGCCTGGAAGCTGTTTGCGATTACAGGCTTTCTCGGTGGCCTGACCACGTTTTCGACCTTCTCGGCCGAAGTAATCGAGCGCCTGCTGGCCGGTCAGCCAGCCTGGGCCATCGGCCTTGCCTCGGTGCATCTGGCCGGGTCGCTGACGGCAACCTACCTCGGTTTGCTGACGGTCGGTGCGACGCGTATCTGGTCCTGATGGTTACGGAGTGTTCGGTCAAAGCCGCACAAACAAAAGCCGGGATGTACCCGGCTTTTGTTTGTGCCAGACTTGGGCTGGTCAGCCAGCCTTGCGGCGTCGAGCAACCGTGCCGATGACGCCCAGGCCGGCCAGGAACATGGCATAGGACTCCGGTTCCGGAACGGGGGCTGCCGAGATGGAGAGAACGTAAGACCAGTTTTTGTCGCCGGCGCCGGAAAAGTCGTTATCCACATCTTCATTGTAGCCAGTGACGGCAACGTAGTAGGTTCCAGCGGAGACGCTACGTGTCAGAAGCGAGTCATAGTTAAGGTTGAAGCTGTCTATGTCGTCGTTCATGTCGATCAGCGTACCGCTGCTGCTGAACAGGCCGACCATGGGGTCGTTCCCGCCTGCGGGGCCCAATTTTGTGGCGACTGAAAAGGTGAGGCTCAGGGTGCTGGCAGTCGAGAACTTGTAGTAATCGACAGAGCTACCGCCTTCAAGGAGGTCGAAGCGGAGGCCAAAGACATTGGTTTCAGATCCGCTAACGAGCGAGCCGAGGTTTTGTGCTGTGTCGATCGTGTCGTTGGACTCTGCTTCGAAAGTGCCGCTGGCTTGAGCGCCTGCGCTGGCGGCAATCGCTGCAATGCAGATTGCTTTTTTGATGGAGTTCATTGGAATCCTTGGGAACAGTAGGGTGGCCTGAGCCAGAATGCATAGACATTGATGTTGGCATTTTTTCGCGTTTGGTTGTTCCGTGCAATAGTCCATTTGGATCGGAGAGGGGGAGTTGCCGGGAACGCAATGTGCTGGCTGCCTTTTTGAAGTTTGGGTGTTTTTTCCGGTTGACCGTGGAACCCGAAAAAGACCCCCAGTTGGCGCCTTGCGGCTGGATACGAGCCGGGATGCCTACGCCCGCCAGGGCGTGCGTCCGAATTCTTCAACGAGAAAGTCCACCATCGCCCGGACCTTGGGAGCGAGGTGGCGGCCGCTGGGGTAGGTGACGAAGAGCGGTACCGGTTCGACGTGGTGCCAGTCGGTGAGAATCGGAACGAGGGCGCCGCGGCGGATGGCCTGGCCGACGATGACATCGGTCAGGCGGGTGATGCCGACGCCGGCGACGGCCAGTTGCAGCACCGTTTCGGCATTGTTGGCGACGACGTTGCCGCCGATATGGACGACCCGGATGCCGTCATTTGTATCGAAGGGCCAGCGGCGCAAGGCGGGCAGGGTGGTGATCCACAGGCAGTTGTGCTGTTGCAGATCGTCCGGCGTGCGCGGCGTGCCGAAGCGTTCGAGGTAACTCGGGGCGGCGCAGATGACGCGTTCGAGGTTGCAGATGCGGCGCGCTACGCTGGAGGAGTCGTCGAGCGCGCCGATCCGGATGGTCAGGTCGAAATGGTCATCGGCCGGGGCGGGCGGGACATCGTTGATGGTGACTTCGAGTTCGATGTCGCCGTGCGTTTCGAGAAAGCGCGGGATCGCCGGTGTCAGCTGGTGCATGCCGAAGGCCGAGCCGCAATGCAGGCGCAACAGGCCGCGCGGATGGGTGCCGGCTTCGGCCACTTCGGCCTCGGCTTCGTCCATCGCTGTCAGGATCGGCCGGGCCCGGTTGAAGAATGCCTCGCCCTCGACAGTCAGCTGCAGACGGCGGGTGGTGCGGGTGAGCAGGCGGGCGCCGAGACGGTCTTCGAGGCGAGTGACCAGTTTGGACAACGCCGACGGGGTCAGGCCCATTTCCCGTGCCGCAGCGGTGAATCCGCCGGTTTCCACGGTGCGAACAAAAGCGGTCATCTCGGCGGCGCGATCCATGGTTTTATTATGGATGAAAATTCACAAATGTTTTGCCAATAAGCATCATTGTTATTCGAATTGACGGCAATTAGACTTCGATTTGTGCAATGTTGCATTGCAACAAATAAGGAGTGAATCATGACCCCCATCGATATCCCGACCATTGAACGTCAAGCGCGCGAGCTTCGTGCTGCAGAAATTCGTCGTCTGAACGGTCTGTTCGCCGAGCGTTTGGCGTTGCTGCTCAAGCTGGCGACAGGCAGTGCCCTGGCTGGGGCTCGCGCTCTCGGTGAAACGCTCCGCCCTTTGTTCGCCTGGAACCCGCAGACAAGCACGGCGCCCGTGGCTGTATCCATCGAGCCGGCCATGGCCCGGCTGAATAATGCGGTGCGCTCGCTGTTTTCGTGGAATCCGCAGGAACGCCGCTCCTGAATCAGGGCATTTGAGCCGAGCGCGGTCGTCGGTGTGCGACGACCGCCGCCAGGCTAGCGCAGCCGTTCGGCCAGCTGTGGCGATAGCCGGCCAACAAAACGTTCGACGGCGGCGGTGTAATCCGTTGCTTCGCCGAGTTCGCTATTGATTTCACCATGCGTTTTGTCGAGCGCCAGGACTTCGGCCTGAGTTCCCACTTGCTGCGCTTGGGCGACGAAAGCGCGCGCCTGCGGACAGGCGTCATCGCGGCGGCTGGAGCAGACGGCCAGCATCGGTGACGTCGCCTGCTGCAGATGATGAATCGGAGAAGCGGCTCTCCAGTCGGCCGGGTTGTTGCCGAAAGCCCGGTCGTACAAGCGGAAGTGCTTGGCATTCATGATCGCCGGCACATCGAGCGCTCCACTGTCGAGCAGAATGAAGCCGCGCGGTGTCTGGGCACCAGCCTCGGCCAGCAGTTCCGGCCGGGCACCGAGCAGGGCGATCAGGTGGGCGCCGGCCGAATGGCCCATCAGGATGATGTTGCTGCGGTCGACGCCCAGTTTTTGCGAATTTCGCTGGACATCGGCCAGCGCCCGCGCCACGTCGCGGGCCTGTTCCAGCGGCGGCGCCTTGGGCTGCATGCGGTAATTGATCGAAACGAAGGCGATGCCGCGCGGCAGCCAGCGGTCGACCTTGTTGTTGACGACGCGACTCATGTCCTTGTCGCCGTACCGCCAGCCGCCGCCATGGACCATCAGGATGACTGGCGCGTTGTCGCTGGTTGTCGGCCGGTAGAGGTCGTAGCGTTGGTCCGGATCGGTGCCGTAGGCGATATCGCCCAGCGTCGGGTTGCCTGCCGCATGGGCAACGGTGGCGCAGATGGCAAGGAGCGAGGCAGAGAGCTGGCGCATGGTGAATTCCGTCGGTCAAAAGGCCAATGGCATTTTGACCGATTCAGACCACGTAGAACAGTATTGCGATGAAATGCATCAGGCTGCCGGCGATGACGAAGAGGTGCCAGATGCCATGCCAGTGGCGGAAGCGCTCGTCGAAGGCAAAGAAGATGATGCCGACGGTGTAGAACACGCCGCCGGCCGCCAGCCAGAGGAAGCCGGCCAGCCCGAGGCTGGCCAGCAGCGGCTTGATGGCGACCAGCACGATCCAGCCCATGACGCCGTAAATGATCAGCGACATGATGCGCGCTTCCGAGCGCGGCTTGATTTCCTGCAGCATGCCGACAACGGCCAGCGTCCACACGATGCCGAACAGCCACCAGCCCCATGGGCCGCGCAGGCTGATCAGGCAGAAAGGCGTGTAGCTGCCGGCAATCAGGAGATAGATCGACAGATGGTCGAGCTTGCGCAGGATGCGTTTGAACGGCCCGCGCACGCTGTGGTAGATGGTCGAGATGCTGTAGAGCATGACCAGCGTGACACCATAAACGACGACGCTGGCGGTCTTCACGGCATCGCCGCTGAGCGCGGCGGCGACGATCAACCAGATTGCCCCGGTCAGGGCGAGCAGGGCGCCGAGGAGGTGGGTCCAGGCGTTGAAGCGTTCTCCGTAATACATCGCCGGTTTGTTTGGCCTAGGGCTGAGGTGCCAGGGCGGCCTCGATGAGATAGGCCTCCAGTTGCTGGTCGTAGTCCTTGAAGTGGGCTAGCAGGGTGTCGTGGATATGGTCGATGCCCTCAATGGCCAGCACGCAGTTTCCATCTTCTGAAAAGACGACACGAATTGCCTTCAGTTGTTGGGCAATGTCCATGTGCGCCTGATTGTGGGCAAGGCGATGTGCCGATGGCACCCGATCTTCCATGAACATCAATTCGATCAGGTTGTGTTTGAGTGTGGTCTCGACGAAGGAACGGATCATTTGTTCGATGTTGCCGTGGCAGACACCTTTGCGGTTGGCGCCACAATCGTTGCAATTGTCGACTTTGCCGCGCTCGGTGCACTCGGATCGGATGCGATCGATCAGGTGCAGCATGTGCTCATGATCCCGGCGGATTCTGTCGACCGCTTCTTGACCCATCGTTGGCATGACTGTGTTTCCTTTCGAGAAAACATTGCAGCCCGGAATTGCGGCCAAATTGTTCTGATATTTGCCCGAATCTTCGGTTCGGGTACTGGACTTAGGTTGCTTCTTTCAAAAACAGTTCCGATTCAAGTATCGAACGCAGGCGAATTGGCGGTTGGATGCTCAGAAAAGCCGGCCGAGATGCCCGGCCAGACTGCGTTCGTTGACGAAAGTCAGGTCGTACATGGCGGAAAAGGCCTTGGCGTTTTCATCGCTCAGGCCGGTAATGCACATCACGAATTGCTTGGCTTCAAGGCCAAGGCGTTTGCGCAGCGCCAGATAGCGGTCGATGTTCTGGCGGAATTCGCCGCTCTTGCACTCGATGCAGATCGGCAGCTTGCCATCGATGAGCATGAAAACGTCGATCTCGTAAGGGTCGCCATTGCTGAGCAAGAGATTCAGCCCGCGCGCGCAGGAAAAACGGCGCTGGCGCTCCTTGGCGTAGCGCAGGGAAATCATCAGCGCATGCCATTCCAGCCATTCGCCATTGAAAAAATTGCGAATGGTCGGGGCCGTTTGCAGAATCAGCCGGACATTGTTTTCCGGCTTGTTGTGGAAGCATTTGGCGACGAAGGAAAAATCGTAAAGCTGCTGGCAGAAGGCCGAGATGGCCTTGGCATCAGCCGGCGACCTCTTTTCGAGGTGGATGGTCGTGCTCGCGTGCTCTTTTTGTTGCGACCAGCGGATGCGTTCGAGGACGTCCTTGAGGACATCGAAGTTGCTGCCGATGGCTTCGGCCACTTCGTCGAAAAAGCCGCTGGTATCGACGCCGCGCATATTGGCCTGGACCTTGATCTGCTTTTTCTGGAACCAATCGTAGATTGGACCGTGCTGCATTTCAGTGGCCAGAAAGTCGGTGTTGGCCAGGTCGATGTTGGGCTCCGCCGGGTTCGCCGGTTCTGCCTCTGCGACAACGGCCTTGGCCGGTTCGGCCGGCACCTTCAGGCGAATGATCTCGCGCTGGGCATCGAAATATTTATCAAGCAGTTTTTCGATGAAAAACAGGGTCGAATAGACCGGAGCCGGGGTGCCGCATTTGGGGCAGGCAATGCTCTGCCCGGCGAGATTGTCCGGCTGCTCGGCGAGCAGGGTGCATTTGTTGCAGCGGATGATGGCCATGGTGTTGTCGAAAGAGGATATGCGGAAAGTATAAACCGGGTGGCGGCAGGGCGGTGTCGCCGGGAGTGAAACGAAACTGAAACATTGGCGTAAGACAATGTCCCCGTTACCGCCTAACCACCTTCAGGAGATTTTCATGCGTTCCCTGCTTATTGCTGCTGCTGTTGCCCTTACCCTGACCGCTTGCGCCACCCAGTCTCCCCCGCCGGCTCCCGCTCCCGCCCCGGCCGCTGCTGCTGCCGCCCCGGCACCGGCGCCGAAGGCCGCCCCGCAGTGCTACAACGGTGATTCGGGCAAATTTGAAGCCATCGGTACCGTGACCACGATTTCCGGCGTCAAGGTCGTCTGCGAAAAGACCAGTGACGGCAAGAGCGCCCAGTGGATGGGTGTCAAGAAGTAATCGCCCTACTGTTACGCCAGACGCCGCTCTTCGGGGCGGCGTTTTGCTTTTTGGGGCGTGCTCCGGGTATTTCAAATTTGGGCAAAATTTCCGGTTGACCGTGGCAAACCAGATTGCCTGACGGTGATGCGGGAAGCGGCATCCGGCAATTTTCGTCCAGTCGGTGAGGCGTCGCATTGGCGCGGTAAAATCAGTGCCCCGCTTTGCTGTTCCGATGAATGAAACAAGAGAAAACCGCCCGCCCTGCCGAACCCGCCGAAAACCTTTGCCTGAGCAGCGATCAGAAGCGCCTGCGCGGCATGCAGCGGGAATTGCTGCGGTCAACCGGAAATAAACGCGAAAAACTGCAAGCCGATCTGGCCGCACTGCTAGAGCGTTCGCGCGCGGCAGTGGCCGAGCGCCGGGCCCGCTTGCCGAAGCCGGAGTTTCAGAGCGACCTGCCGGTAAATGAGCGGCGAGGCGATATCGCCGAGTTGATCGCAAAAAATCAGGTCGTCATCGTCTGCGGCGAAACTGGTTCGGGCAAGACGACGCAGTTGCCGAAGATTTGTCTCGATCTCGGGCTCGGCGCCCGTGGCCTGATTGGCCACACCCAGCCGCGGAGGCTGGCCGCCCGTTCGGTGGCGACGCGGCTGGCACAGGAGTTGAAGACCCAGGTCGGGGCCGGCGTCGGCGTCAAGATTCGCTTTCAGGATCGCTCCAGCCCCGAGAGCTGGGTCAAGCTCATGACCGACGGCATCCTGCTCGCCGAGTCGCAGTCCGACCCCTACCTCAACGCCTACGAGGCGATCATTATCGACGAGGCGCACGAGCGCAGCCTCAACATCGATTTCCTGCTCGGCTACCTCAAGCAGTTGCTGGTCAAGCGGCCGGACCTCAAAGTCATCATCACCTCGGCGACCATCGATGCCGAGCGCTTCTCGCAGCATTTCAGCCTGCATGGCAAACCCGCGCCGGTGATCGAGGTTTCCGGCCGGCTCTACCCGGTCGAGGTGCGTTACCGGCCGGTCGAGGATCTGGAAAAGAAGGACGACGAGCGCGATCTCTACGACGCCATCGTCGATGCCGCCGACGAAGTGGCGCGGCTGGGCAGCGGCGACATCCTCGTCTTCCTGCCCGGCGAGCGGGAAATCCGCGAAGCGGCCGAAGCCCTGCGCAAGCACGCGTTGGCCCGGCCGGGTTTGTCGAGCGCCCACGCCCCGGAAATCCTGCCACTCTTCTCGCGCCTGTCGGCTGGCGACCAGGACCGCATCTTCAAGCCTTCGGGCGGCCAGCGGCGCATCGTGCTGGCGACCAACGTGGCCGAAACCTCGCTAACCGTGCCGGGCATCCGCTACGTCATCGATACCGGGCTGGCACGCGTCAAACGCTATTCCTACCGCAACAAGGTCGAGCAGTTGCAGATCGAAAAGGTCTCGCAGGCCGCGGCGCGCCAGCGGGCCGGACGTTGCGGCCGGGTGGCGGCGGGTGTTTGCATCCGCTTGTACGACGAACTCGATTTCAACGCGCGGCCGCCATTTACCGATCCGGAAATCCTGCGTTCCAGCCTGGCCGGCGTCATTCTGCGCATGAAGTCGCTGCGCCTGACCGACGTCGAGAGCTTCCCTTTCATCGAACCGCCGCCAGCCAAGGCCATCGCCGACGGCTACGCGCTGCTGCAGGAACTCGGCGCGCTCGACGACGACAATGTGCTGACGCCAATCGGGGCGTCGCTGGCCAAACTGCCGCTCGACCCGCGCATCGGCCGCATGCTGGTTGCCGCACGCGATCTCGGTTGCCTGAAGGAAGTCATGGTCATCGCCGCCGGCCTGTCGGCACAGGACCCGCGCGAACGGCCGCAGGATAGGCAGCAGGCCGCCGACGAAAAACACAAGCTGTTCGCCGACGAAAAGTCCGAATTCCTCAGCTGGTGGAAGCTCTGGAACTGGTTCCAGAACGCCGTCGAACACAAGAAATCGAACAAGCAGTTGATCGACAACTGCCACGCCCATTTCCTCTCCTACCTGCGCATGCGCGAGTGGCGCGAGGTGCACGGCCAGTTGCACGCCATGGTGACGGAACTGGGCTGGAAGGAAAGCGAGTTGCCCGGCACCTACGATGCCATCCACCAGGCGCTGCTCTCTGGCCTGCTCGGCAATCTCGGCTGCAAGGCCGATGAGTCCGGCTTCTACCTCGGTGCCCGTGGCATCCGTTACCTGATCCACCCGTCGTCGCCGCTGCAGAAAAAGGCCGGCAAGTGGATCATGGCCGCCGAGATCACCGAAACGACGCGCCTCTTCGGCCGCTGCGTCGCCCGCATCGAACCGGACTGGCTGGAGAAAGTGGGCGCTCACCTGATCAAGCGCCAGTACTTCGACGCCCACTGGGAAAAGAAGTCGATGCAGGTTTCGGGCTGGGAGCGGACGACGCTTTACGGCGTGGTCATCAACCCCAAACGGCGCATCCATTACGGCCCGATGGTGCCGGCCGAATCGCGCGAAATTTTCATCCGCCAAGGCCTGGTCAGCGAGGAAATCGACGAGGCGTTTGCCAAGCGCTGGCCCTTCTTCCTGCACAACCAGAAGCTGATCCGCGAGATCGAACACCTCGAACACAAGCAGCGCCGGCAGGACGTGCTGGTCGATGACGAGCTGATTTTCGCCTTCTACGACTCGATCATCCCCGAGGGCATCCACAACGGCGCGACCTTCGATCACTGGCGCAAGGAAGCCGAGCGCGAGACCCCGAAGCTGCTCTACTTGTCGAAAGACGACCTCATGCGTCACTCGGCGGCCGGTGTGACGACCGAGGCTTTCCCGCATCACCTCAAGGTCGGCGGCGTCGATTACACGCTGAGCTACCACTTCGAGCCAGGTTCGCCGCGCGACGGTGTGACGCTGACCTTGCCGCTGGCGCAACTGAACCAGATTCCCGTGTTGCGCATGGAATGGCTGGTGCCCGGGCTGCTCAAGGAAAAGCTCGTCCAGCTCATCAAGACGCTGCCACAGAAGATCCGGGCGAAAGTGGTGCCGGTGCCCGAATTTGTCGAAGAGTTCATCGCGGCCATGGCTGGCAATGAAAAGAAGATGAACCAGGGCCTGATTACGCCGCTCATCGACTACATCCTCGAAGCGCGCGGCCTCAATGCGCGCGGCTGGGCCGTGACGCCCGACTCCTTCCGTCCCGATGCGCTGCCCGCCCACTTCTCGATGAACTACAAGCTGATCGACGAGCATGGCCGGCAGCTTGACATGAACCGCAGCCTGGTCGCCCTGCGCGCCGAATGGGGCAAGCAGGCCAAGGACGAGTTCGCCGAATTGCACGAAACGCCGTCCGAGTTCACCAAGCTGACCGACTGGACTTTCGGCGAGTTGCCCGAGCTCATGGAAGTGCCGGTCGCCGGCCAGACCGTGCTCGGCTACCCGGGCCTGACCGACGACGGCGAGAGCGTCAGCCTCAAGGTCTTCGATTCTGCTGAAGAAGCCGCCGCCGCCCATCGCGCCGGCCTGCTCCGCCTGTTCATGCTGCAATTCCGCGATCAGGTGAAGTATTTCGACAAGAACATTCCCGGCCTGAGCCAGATGGCCATGCAGTACATGGCGCTGGGCAGCGCCGACGACCTCAAGAACCAGATCGTCGCCCTGACTTTTGAGCGCGCCTGCCTGACCGAGCCGCTGCCGACGACGCCGACCGCCTTCAAGAGCCGGTGCGGCGACAGCAAGGCGCGGCTCGGGCTGATCATGCAGGAAGTCTGCCGGCTGGTCGGCACGGTACTCACTGAATGGCAGGCCGTGATCAAGAAACTGCCGGCCTTCAAGGCCCACGCCGCGGCGGTGGCCGACATCGAGGCGCAACTGAAGCGACTGATGGGCAAAAACTTCCTGATCGACACGCCCTTCGAGCGCCTGCAGCACTACCCGCGTTATTTCAAGGCTGTCGTGGTGCGCCTCGACAAGCTCAAGGCCAACCCGGGGCGCGACGCACAACTGATGGTTGAATACGCGCCGCTGTGGACCAACTACGAACGCCGTGCCATCCAGCTCGCCAAGCTCGGTACGCTCGACCCGCAGGTCGAACAATTCCGCTGGCTGCTCGAGGAATTGCGCGTCGGCCTCTACGCGCAGGAGCTGCGGACGCCGGTGCCGGTGTCGAGCAAGCGCCTGCAAAAACAATGGGAAGGAATCAAGAATGGGTGACGTCATGCTCGCGTTGGCGCGAACCTTCGCCAATCTCAAAAGCGGCAAGGTCTGGCTCTATGTCCTGACCCCGGCGCTGTTCTCGCTGTTGCTGACCATTGCCCTCGCCGTTTGGGGGCTGGGCTGGATGGTGCAGCAGATGATGGACTACCCGCCGATGACTTTGCTCGTCGGCTGGGGCCTGGTCTGGGTGGCGCATATCCTGGCCTATCTCGGCGGCTGGATGGCGATCTTCGCCGTCGCCTACCTGACGGCCTCGCTGCTGGCGGCCATCGTCATCATGCCGCTAATGCTCAAGCACCTTTCCGAGACCGAGTACCGAGATGTCGCGGCGATGGGCAAAGACAGTTTTGTCGCTGCTGCGGTCAACAGCGTTCTGGCCTCGATTTTGTTCATTGTCGGCTGGCTGATCACCATTCCGCTCTGGCTGATTCCCGGCTTTTCGCTGCTTGTTCCGTTGCTGCTCATGGGCTGGCTGAATCGCCGGACGTTTGCCTACGATGCGCTGTCCATGCACGCCACGACAAGTGAGTGGCAGGCAGTCCGCAGCGGCCAGAAAACGCCGCTGTTCATGCTCGGCCTGACCATGGCGCTGCTCGCCCACATTCCGCTCGTCGGCCTGCTGGTGCCGGCGCTGGCCGCGCTGTCATTTGTTCATTACGGGCTGGAAGCGCTGCGCCGCTCGCGCGGCGGGGCGATTGTCACCATCGAAGGAGAACGTGTATGAGCCGCACCTTTGGCGCCGTCATCATTGGCGACGAAATCCTGTCGGGAAAACGGCAGGACAAGCATTTCGCCAAAATCGCCGAACTGCTCGGTGCGCGTGGCCTGCGCCTGAGCTGGGTCGAATACCTCGGTGACGACTGGGAACGTCTCGCCGCCACCTTCAAGCGCACGATGGCCGCCGGCGACGCGGTGTTTTCCTGCGGCGGCATCGGCAATACGCCCGACGACCACACGCGGCAAGCGGTAGCGGCGGCGCTCGGCGTCGGGCTGGAACTGCATCCCGAGGGCTTTGAGGAGTTGAAAGTCCGTTTCGCCGGCGAAGAAATCACCGACCAGCGCAAGCTGCTTGTCACCTTCCCGGCCGGCGTGCAGATCATCCCCAACCCATTCAACCGCATCCCTGGCTTCATGACCAACGATCACTATTTCGTGCCGGGCTTTCCGCAGATGGCGCACCCGATGATCGAGTGGGCGCTCGATACGTTCCATCGGGATCAGTTCAAGGCAGTCGAGGGCATGGTCGAAAAGGCTTTCCTGCTGACCGGCCCGACGGCCTACGAAAGCGCGCTACTCGATCTCATGGAGCGCATCGTCAAGGATTACCCGACGCTCCGCCTGTTCTCGCTACCCTCTCTGGTCGGCAAGGAGCGCAGGCATCTGGAACTGGGCGTCGAAGGTTCGCCGGAACTGGTCGACAAGGCGATGGAAGAAATCCGTGTCGAAGTCGAAAGCCGGGGAATCAACTGGGTCTGGCGGCCCTGATTGGTTTTTCCCGGTTGCCACGGTCAACCGGGAAAAACGGCCAAAATTGAAATCCCGCGAACGACAGGCGTAAAAAAGCCCGCGAATTTCGCGGGCTTTTTCGTCAGCGCAGGGCGCCGGAATTACTTGGCAGCAGACTTGCGAGCAGCAGCAGTCGCGCTGGTCTTGGCCGGAGCAGCAGCCTTGCCGGCGGCAGCCATGTTGGCTTCGGCGATGTCGGACAGTTGCTTGGCCATGCCGGTCATATTGTCGAAAGCCTTGGTCGAGGCATTCAGCATCGACTGCATGGTGGCGGCGAACACGTCACCACCGACCGGTGCGGAGGTCTTGGCCTTTTCGACGGCGCTGTTGATGTTCTTGGTGAAGCTGCCGTACTGGGATTCCATGACCGAAGTGACTTCCTTCTGCATTTCGGCGACCAGTTCGTAGACGCTACGCGAGTAGTCCATCCACTTGGCGGCGTTCGGCTGGGCCAGTTCGGTGTTGAGCTTGGCGACAGCGTTGGCATCCTTGGCGCTCAGCAGTTGCTGGGTACCGGCCATGGTGTTGTTGAAGAACTCGCGGGAAGCGGCCATGTTCAGGGCGGTCAGACGCTCGACACCGTCAAAGGCGGTGCGCAGCAGGGTCGTCATGACTTCGGCGTTGGCTTTTTGGGCGGCGGTCAGTTGTTCGAAATTCGGGTTGCTCATTGTCATCTCCAGTTTGGTTGTGTGCTGCGGACGAAACGAAAACCCCCGCCGAAGCAGGGGTGACAGGCAGATTACTTCTTGGCCTTGGAAGAGGCAGCGCCGACAGCCTTGACAGTGGCGTTGGTGGCGGCAGCGACGTTGGCTTCGGTGATCTCGGCAACCTGCTTGGCAGCCTTGTTCATGTTGTCGAAAGCGGAGGTAGCGGCAGCGATGGCCGACTTGACGGCAGCAACGGCAACGTCAGAACCAGCCGGGGCAGACTTGGCAGCCTTGTCGAGCAGGCCGGCAACGGTCTTCTGGAAGTCACCGAACTGGCCTTCGACCATCTTGGAAAGTTCTTCCTGGGTCTGGGCCGAAATTTCATACACGGAACGGGAGTAGGCAACAGCCTTCTCGACATTCGGCTGGGCCAGCGAAGCCTGGATCGACAGGGCTTCCTGGACGTCCTTGGCACCCATCAGGGCCTTGGCGCCGGAAACGGAATCTTCAACCAGCGAACGGGCGGTGTTCAGGTTCAGGGCAGCGATGCGCTCGGCAGAGGCCAGAGCGGTGTTGGCCAGCGACAGCAGGGAATCAACGGTTGCCTTGTTGGCAGAAGCAAATTGCTCAGGGGTGGTGAAGTTGAAAGTCATGGGGTATCTCCAGAATTAAAAGGTTATGCAGAACAGTCTTAAACCGTTGCAGCGCGATCCCATGAAGCGATGTTGCACTGCACCATGACCTTTATTATAGGTATGATTGTTGTATTGTCAACATTAATTTTGTGCACCGCACAAAAGCAAATAAGCCCATGAAAATCATGGGCTTGGTTGCTGTCTCCAACTCAGTAAACGCAGGGGTTTACGCTGGTACCTGTCCGCCGATGCACTGCTATTGTGCGTTTTGCGACCCGAGGTTGCCGGCGCCCTTGAGTTCCAGGCTTTCCCCACGGGCCGCCGGTTTGGCGTCGCTGTCCTTGCCCTTCGGCTGGATGACGACGCGAACACGTCCGGGTGGGGCCTTCGGGTCGCGGGTTTCGCCGGCGGTTACCAGATATTTTTCGCTGACCGCGTCGTACCAGATGTAGTCGCCACGTACCTGGTCCTCGCCACTCTTGACCCAGGCGCGGTGGAACAGCTCGACGACTTCGCTGTTGGTGTTGTACTCGATGCGCTCGCCCTCGCCTTCGACGTATTCCTCCTTGCCGTCGCGCTTCTGGCGGAAGCGGGCGAGCCCGTTCTTGCCGCCGAAAGCGGTGCCCTTCTGGAAGCCGTACTGGTCTTCCTTGATCACTACGCGGTCGGCTTTCAGCGTCATCGTGCCCTTGGTGATCAGGACATCACCTTCGAGAATCTGGATCTTTTTCGCATCGTCGATCGAGACGCGGTTGGCCTCAAGCAGCATCGGCTTGTTGCGGTCAGCCCGTTCGGCAAGGGCCGGCAGGCTGAGCAGAAGGCAGAGGGTGAGCGTGGCAAGTCGAATGGTCATGGCGCGGCCCCGGGTCGGATGTATAGCCCGCGAACCTGTGATTGCAGGACGAGGGTTGAGGTGTTGTTGTCAATATGGATGCCGACGCCCTTGACCCAGGATTGCCCCTGGGTTATTTCCACCGGGCTGCCGGTAAAGGCGATGCCGGCGTCGGGCTGGGCAGTCAGGTCGGGCATGCGGGCAACCATTTCCAGGCGGCCCGGCGTCGCGGCACGGGTGACGCTGACATTGTTCCAGAGAAAGATGGTTTCGCCCTTGGCGGTGACTTTGGCGTGATCGCCGGTGACCGTGACAGCTGCGCCTTCCGGACGATAGCTGATCAGCGTCGGCGACTTCAGTTCGGAGGTGTCGTCGTCCGGGTAATGCACGAGATACGGCGCCGTGAGACGGTATTTTATCTGGCCGCTCTGGTCGAAACGACGGACGGTGAAGTTCTCGGCCATGGCGTCCGGATCATGGCGGAATTTGCCGTCATTGTTCGTTTCGCCACGGTCAACGGTACTTTGCAGCCAAAAACTGAGCCCGGCCAGAATGAGCAGAACGATGACCGGAAAGAGTTGGCTGGGCCAGTGCTTCATTATGCGTTGAGGTAGGGGGCGAAGGCCGCGTCGAGCTTGCCCTGGGCGGCGAGAAGGAATTCGATGGCCTCACGGACGGCGCCTTTGCCGCCGCTCGCTTCGGTCACCATGTGGGCCCGTTCCTTGACGACGGGGCGGGCATTGGCCGGGGCGATGGCCAGGCCGCAGCGGGTCATCGCCGGCAGGTCGATCAGGTCATCGCCCATGAAGGCGAGTTCCGACCATTGCAGCCCCAGTTGTTCGAGCAATTGGCCGGAAACGGCACCCTTGTCGCCGACGCCATGGAAGACATGCTCGACGCCGAGGTCCTTGGCGCGGCAGTTGACGACGTTCGATGTCCGCCCGGTGATGATCGCCACCTTGATGCCGGCGCGGCGCAGCAGCACGACGCCAAGGCCATCCTGGACGTTGAAGGTCTTCAGTTCATGGCCGTCATCGGTGTAATGCAGGCCGCCGTCCGTCATCACGCCGTCGATGTCGAAGGCGACGAGCTTGATGTTGGCGGCGCGGGTGTTGATGTCCATCAGATGACCTTGGCGGTGAAGAGATCGTGCATGTTCAGTGCACCGATCAGGTGATTGTCGGCATCGACGACGAGCAGGGCATTGATGCGCAGGCGCTCCATCATTTCGACTGCCTCGACGGCAAGGCGGTCAGGACCGATGGTGCGCGGTGCCGCGTACATGACCGACGCGATGTCGCCTTGCTGCAGGTCGACGCGTTTTTCAAAAGAACGACGCAGGTCGCCGTCGGTGAAGATGCCGAGCACGACGTTGGCGGGATCGATGATTGCCACCAGCCCCAAGCCGCCCCGCGACATGGCGATGATGGCATCGGTGATCGGTGTGTTGGGCGCGACAGCCGGTACCCGGTCATCGGCGCGCATGACGTCGCGGACGTGGGTGAGCAGGCGACGACCGAGCGAGCCGCCGGGGTGCGAGCGGGCGAAATCGTCCGGCCCGAAGCCGCGGGCGTCGAGCAAGGCAACAGCCAGCGCATCGCCCAGCGCCAGGGCTGCCGTCGTGCTGGCCGTCGGGGCGAGGTTGTGCGGGCAGGCTTCCTGGGCAACGCCGGCGTCGAGGTGAATGTCTGCTTCGCGGGCCAGGGTTGAAGTCGGGGCGCCGGTCATCGAGATGATCTTGGCACCCTGCCGCTTGAGTGCGGGCAGGATGCTCAGAAGTTCACCGGACTCGCCGGAATTGGACAGGGCGAGCAGGACGTCGTCGCGGGTGATCATGCCGAGATCGCCGTGGCTGGCTTCGGCCGGATGAACGAAATAAGCGGGGGTGCCGGTGCTGGCCATGGTGGCGGCGATCTTGCGGGCGATGTGGCCTGATTTGCCCATGCCGCTGACGATCAGGCGGCCATGGCTGTTCAGGATCAGCTCGACGGCTCGGGCAAAGTCGCCGTTTATTCGGCTTTTCAGAGCGTCGACCGCAGCAGCCTCGATGCTCAGGGTCTGACGACCCAGTTCCAGAGCGCGTTCCGGGGAGAAGCGGGCGGTAGATTGGCTTGGGTTCATGGGCTTGCTGAGGTTATGATGGCCGAAGTATACCCGACTTCACGCAACGACCTTGAGCGCACTCTCCCTCGTCCTCCTCCTGCTCGGTGCCTCGGTTCTGGCCGTGGTCATCTTCCGTCGTTTCAATTTGCCGCCGGTGCTCGGCTACCTGTTCGTCGGCAGCGTCATCGGCCCGCATGCGCTGAACCTGATGAACGACGTCTATCGGGCCGAGCATCTCGCCGAATTTGGCGTCGTTTTTCTGATGTTCTCCATCGGTCTCGAATTTTCGCTGCCCAAGCTGTATGCGATGAAGCGCATCGTTTTCGGCCTGGGCATGCTGCAGGTGATTCTGAGCATGACCCTGATTGCCGGGCTGATCATGCTTTTCGGCGTCAGCTGGCAACTGGGCATCGCCCTCGGCGGCGTATTCGCCATGTCTTCGACAGCCGTTCTGACCAAGCTGCTGGTCGAACGCCAGCAGCTGGATTCGGCACACGGGCGGGAGATCATGGGCGTCCTGCTCTTCCAGGACCTCGCCGTGGTCCCCCTGCTGGTCATCATTCCCTCGCTGACCCAGCCGCCGGAAAAACTGGCCATGCTGTTGGCGGTGGCATTGTTCAAGGCTGTCGTGGTGCTGGCCGTCATTCTTGTCTTCGGCCAGAAACTGATGCGCAAATGGTTCCATTTTGTCGCACGGGCCAAGTCTTCCGAAGTGTTCGTTCTCAACGTGCTGCTGATTACGCTGAGTCTCGCCACAATCACCGAACTAGCGGGGCTGTCGCTGGCGCTTGGCGCTTTCGTCGCCGGCATGCTGATTTCGGAAACCGAATACAAAATGCAGGTGGAAGAAGACATCAAACCCTTCCGCGATGTGCTGATGGGACTCTTCTTCGTTACCATCGGCGTCAAACTCGATCTGCATATTCTGGTCGGGCTGTGGTGGCAGGTCTTGCTGGCGCTGCTTGCCTTGTTGCTGATCAAGTCGCTGGTTGTCGGCCTGCTCTCATGGCGACTGGGCTCTTCGCCGGGCAATGCCATCCGCTCCGGCTTGTGGCTGTGCGCGGGTGGTGAATTCGGCTTCGTGCTGCTTGGCGAAATCATCAACATGCCCCGGGAAATCCAGCAGGTCGCGTTGACCGTGCTCGTCCTCTCCATGCTGATCGCGCCGTTCATCGTCCAGTACAGCGAGCGGATCGTCGTGCGCTTCGTCGCCAGCGAATGGATGATGCGCTCGATGCAATTGACCAGGATCGCCGCTCAGTCCATGGGTGCCGAAAAACACGTGATCCTCTGCGGTTTCGGCCGGAGCGGGCAGTACCTAGCCCGTTTTTTGAACCAGGAAAGCATCGCCTATGTCGCCCTCGACCTCGATCCGGACCGTGTCCGGGAGGCAGCGGCTGGCGGGGAAAACGTCGTTTATGGCGACGTCGGCAGGAAAGAAGCCTTGATGGCTGCCGGCCTGATGCGGGCCAGCGTGGTGATCGTCACCGTCAGCGACACCCAGTTGGCCGAGAAGGTCCTGCATCACGTTCAGGAGTCGCGTCCTGACCTGCCGGTGGTCGTCCGCACCTTCGATGAGCGTGATATGGACCGTCTGACCAGGGCGGGGGCGGCGGAGGTTGTCCCGGAAGTGCTGGAGGCCAGTCTGATGCTTGCTTCACATGCCCTGGTGCTGGTTGGGGTCCCGGTCAACCGGGTGCTCAAGCGTATTCGTCAAACACGCTCCCAGCGCTACAGCCTGTTGCGCGGTTTTTATCGGGGCATATCTGACCGTGATCATGACGACGACGATGAACATCACCCGCGCCTTCACTCTGTGCTACTGGTTTCAGGCGCCGCTGGCATTGGGCAGACCCTGGATGCGCTGAATCTTGACGAACTTGATTGTGAAGTCAGCGCCATCCGCCGGCGCGGTATTCGTGCTCTGGAGCCAGCCCCGGAAACACGCCTGGAAGAAGGGGATGTGGTTGTCGTCCTTGGCCTCCCTGAAGCAGTCACTGCAGCGGAGGAGCGCCTGCTGCAGAAATGAAAAAGCCCGCCGGGGCGGGCCACATTTGCGTTGTATTTTGGACGCTTACAATCCCATGCAAACCGTATAAGAGGTTGCGTCGTCAATTAATCCGGTGGTACCGGTGTTGGGAACCGGACTCACTGCAGTGGTTTGATTTGCGGTTTGAGTGGCCATTGTCTGCATTGAGCCAGTAGCTGTATTGCCATCATCCATGGTGATGTCCAGTTGTTTGGCAAATTTTCCCAGAATGCCTTGCGAACATACGATGTACGATCCGCGTAATCCGGTAATCGGCGTACTGACTGCGCTGGTGATGCCGATTATGCCGCCATCAGCATTTTTCGGAATGTAGTCAGCAGCGGATGTAACGGTCGGGCCTGCAGCAAGGCCGGCAAGTCGAACATGCTGCCAGAACAGGAAGCTTTCATCAGTGGCTGTTGTGGTGTTCCATGCGCCATTTATTACGCCATTCCCGAGGCAATTGCTACAGGTTGCCGTCGTGGCGCCGGTGACGTGGGTGCTTGCAGCGGAATCATCTCCGGGCAGCGCTTTGTATTTATCCTGATAGCCATAAATAAACAGAGGAATGTTTCGGAAGTCCGTCGCAAAGTTTTTAACTTTTGCGCTGTTGATCAACTCCTGCCCCTTCAGCACACCGCCCAGCAGTAGCCCGATAATGACAAGAACAATGGCAATTTCGACGAGGGTAAAGCCTTTTTGTTGGTATTTCATGGCATTCTCCAATTGAATTCTGGTTAATCATTCGCAAATTTCGTGCCTATGCGTTTTGGCGTATATTTGGCAACTCTTTACAAATGGCTGGGTAATAAGTGTCGAGATATGGACAGGTTGTCTGAAATATGAACACCGGGATCGTCGGCCAAATTGCCAGCCGCCTGGCCGCTTGGCCGCATTTTCTGCTGGCAACCCATTTGTTGATGCTTCACGCACTGGCGTTTGGCGGGTGGAAGATTCCTGCTGTTCGTTTGCTATGGGTGGTTGCTCTCGGCCTTTTCCTGATTTGGCAGCCCTTTGTCGCCGGCGAGCGCCGGATCGAATTGCGGCAAGGGATCGTGTTGCTCGGCGTGGTTCTGGGATCTACGCTCTTGCTCGGTCCGTGGCTGTTATTGATCTGGTGCGGAGCGCTCGCGGCAGCCATTGGTGGGCGAGTGCTGGGGACCGAAAGATCTGGCGAGCGCTCAGGCTATCTTCTGGCTTTCGGATATCTGGTCGGTATCACTGTCCTGGGTGCGATACCGGAAATTTCGCCGGCGGTAGCCATCGATCCGGTTTTGCGCGGATCACTTGCCCGTTTCATGCCGATATTTCTCCCCTTTCTGCTTGTTTTTCCGGCCCGGGCGCCGCAGCGTAAATCTGGCGAAGCCTTTGATCTGTTCTATGGGGTCATGGTTTTTCTTGTCCTCGCCGTTTTTGTGCTGGGGGCACTGGCTTACATGCTGGTTGGCGGGGCTGGCTATGTCGAAGCCTTGTTCAAGACTTCGCTGGCTGTTGCCGGGGCGTTGCTGGTCGTGGCTTGGGCATGGAACCCGCGTGGCGGTTTTTCCGGCATCGGTTCGGCGATTTCACGTTATATGTTGTCGCTTGGTATGCCGCTTGAGCAGTGGCTCGTTCAACTTTCGGAGGAGAGTGAGCGATATACCGATCCGGCGCTGTTTCTCGATGCGGTGATGCTGCGTTTGCAAGGTATTCCGTGGATTGTCGGTGTTTCCTGGCGAGCCGGAGAGCGGGCCGGACAGTCCGGCGAGCAGAGCCCATATGCCCACACTAGCCAAGCGAACGAACTGACGCTGTCGGTCCATTTTCATCACTCGCCTTCACCAGCCATGCGTTGGCATGTCGAGTGGCTGCTCCGCCTTGCTGTCGAGTTTTACCTGGTCAAGTTGCAGACGCACCGGTTGCAGCGCATGGGTTATGTTCAGGCCATTTATGAAACCGGCGCGCGGGTGACGCATGACGTGAAGAATCTGCTCCAGTCTCTGCAAGTGCTTTGCTATGCGGCGAATCAGCCAGGTGATCCGGCCGAGGTGGCGGCTTTGCTCGGCCGACAGCTACCGCAAATTGCAGACCGCTTGAAAGCGACGCTGGATAAACTGCAGTCACCGCAAATCGAGCGTCTGGAGATGGTTGGCGCCAACGAATGGTGGCGCCAGTTTAAGGAGCGCAACGGACATTTGGAGGTCGATTGGCAGGGCGAAGCCACTGCCGGTCAGTTCTTGCCCGGCCCGCTGTTCGACAGCGTGGCAGAAAACCTGTTGCAGAACGCGCTGGCCAAACGTTTGCGCCAACCGGGTCTGAGGATCAGCGTACTTTTTGCTGATGGCAGCCTGACAGTCTCGGATGATGGTCAGCCTATTGACCCCACTGTGACCGGCGTCTTGTTAAAAGAGCCGGTTAAATCCGAAGACGGTCTGGGAATCGGTTTGTATCATGCAGCCCGGCAGGCTGACGGGGTGGGTTATTCACTGGTCCTGGCTGAAAATCGACCGGGGTGCGTGGCATTCACCCTGTCGATCCGCCGATAGGTTGTTGCGCCCGTAAGCCGTTCAGGCGATAAACGACGGTATTGCCTTTGCCCTTGAGATAGAGCGTCTGTGGGTCATCGAAAGAAAAATGCTGGGCCAGGCGCAGGTGGGTAGTTGCATCAACATGGATCATCCCCGGAGTGCCTTCGCTGGTGATCCGACTGGCCAGATTGACGGTGTCGCCCCACAGGTCGTAGATGAACTTCTTCTTGCCGACGACACCGGCAACGACCGGCCCGGTGCCGATGCCGATACGAACGTCGAGATGCATGTCGTTTACCGTGAAGTCGCGATGCAGCAGGTCGCGCATGGCGACTGCCAGTTCGGCGATGGATCGGGTGTAGTTGGTCTGCTCGTTGTTGAGGCCGCCGGCAACCATGTAAGCATCGCCAATGGTCTTGATTTTCTCCATGCCATATTGCTCGGCCAATTCGTCGAAAGACGAGAAAATCCGGTTGAGCATGGCGAAAACCTGCTGTGGCGTCAGCCCTTCGGCGATCCGAGTGAAATTGACGATATCGACGAACATGATCGTGACGTCGGCAAAGCCGTCGGCGATGGCCTGGCTGTCGCGTTTCAGCCGTTCGGCGATTGGGCCGGGCAGGATGTTGAGTAGCAGTCGCTCGGAACGCTCCTGCTCGTCCTGCAGCAGTCGATGCGTTTCTTCAAGGCTGGCTTGCGTCTTGGCTTTTTCCTGAACTGCGTAGCGCAACAGCAGGTAGACGATGCTGGAGATGGCGGCAAAATTCAGCGCGAAGAAAAAGACGCTGGTTCGTATCGATATCCTGGGGGCATTGCTGGCCAGGCTATCTGCCAGAAAATAGTCAAAAAAGCCGGATAGTGCCGTCAGGAAAATGTAGGCGATGAACCAAGCGAGCGATTCGCGAACGCCGAAAAACAGGACAGCCCCGATCGGGGCGAGCAACCCCCACAGGCTGGTGCCGCTGGCCGTGATGAAGTTGCCGATACTCCATTGCACGGCAAACGGTGCGAACAGGAAGAGGGCCAGTTGCGAATAGCGAAATAGATCGAAATTGCCGCTGCGAAAGTAGTAAAGCAGGTTACCGACCAGCAGCAATTGGAAAACGAAGGGAGCATTCGCTGAAAACTGCGGCCCCATCTGACCATACAGGAACAGCCAGAGCATCGAGCCGGTGCACACCAGGCCGGTGGCAAAAACCAGCAACGACTTTTTCAGGCGTGTCTCAGCATCGTCTTCGGGGCGAACGCCGCCGGTGCGCAGGGCAACAAGAAATGGTTGGCGATTCACGGAGGCGCTTTGATGGAGACAGGAATGTCCGAGAGGTTCAGTTTGGCAGTCGGCCTGCCCCCGGTCAATATGCTGAACGGCTTGCTTGAGTGAGACCTACGGGAGTTTTCCGACGGCAACCATGCGCGACTTGAGCACGGTGGGGATGATCCAGGTGACGAGATCGTCGAAACTGTCGGTGGGGGTGTGGGCGATGAAGGTCAGATCGGCGTCGGCATTTTCTGCTTCGTCGCCAGCGGCTCCGGGTAATTGCGCACCAGTCGGCTGATAGGCACCGGTACTGCGGGTACCGTGACTGACAATAACTGCTGGAATTGCCGAAGCGATGTTATTGCCGGCACCATCCTGAATATTTGCCCGACCGTTGGTGTCCAGTGTGAAACGGGTTCGCATCCCTTGATCCATTTCGCTCTGGAGTAATGGGTTTGAATATTCTCTACCGGCAAAGTAAGTAAAACGGTTCCCCCATGGGTCGGTTTCTTTCAAGCCTAGTGTTTGCCATGGAACGACGCCATGCTCAAGCGCGCACGTCTTGTCCCCGCTGCAGTCGGCCGGCGCGCAAATAAGTGCCTCATTTCCGCCGCCATTTTGTATGGTTAGTGCCGGATTGGCAGGGCAAGGCAAACGTCCGGCTGACATTGCGAAGCCTAGCAGCGAGTCTCGAATCTGGGCCAGTTGTTCTTGGGCTTCCTTGTTCAGTATCTGCTCACGCTGGCCAGAAAGGCCGAGCACGAGACCTCCAGAGAGAAGGGCGACAATGACCAGCACGATAGCCAGTTCGACGAGCGAAAAGCCACGTTGATTCGACTTGTGTGAGGGGTTAATAGGCAAGCCGATCATTGAATGTGGTTATTGGAAATTTTGTAGAGGGTGGATAGTTAATTGGGGGCTGGCATGTCGCCCGGAGTGCTTCAAGTTCGGACTCGTTCATTATTTTGATTGGTCCGGAGATAAAGGTCTTCTTGATTTTGATTGGGTCGTTCGCATCGCCATCCCGTGATGGATCGTTGTTACCGTTTTCCAGATAATTTGCTGTTGATTTTGGTGTTGCAGCGCGATCCTGAAATTTCCAATCGCAAGGTGCAGACGCATTGCTCCATCCTCTTTTACCCGCGGCAATGGCAACTACGCGGTACTTCGGTCTGGCACCGTTTACAAGCGGGTCGTTAAGGATGGTTAGGTCGCCTTCGGCCGGACGGACATGGTTGCTGATCTGGTAGAAAAAAAGGTATTTCCATGCATTGGCAACCCACCACTTTTTACTGCTTCCTGTAGCGGGGGCAAGTAAGTCGCATGCCTTGCCATACCAGAGTGCGGGAACGGTGGCAGCGGCCATGCTGCTGTTCAAGGTGGTGTCGAGCTGCTGGGCCGCCGTTAGGGCGGCATTAAGCAGCCCCTGGGTGGTGGCGAGTGCGCTATTGGCATCGGCGAGGAGGCTGTCGCTGGGGTTGGCAAGGTATTTTTCCAGTCGTGCCATGCTGCCGGTTTCGCCATCGAGGCTGTTGAGCAGGCGGCTGGCGGCGGTGTAGGCAGAGCTGTCGCTGTCTTCCTGGGTGGGCACGCCGTTGATGATGCCGCGGCGGGCCTGGGTGGCAATCTTGTCGGCGTGGTAGGCGGCGGTGTCGCTCCAGTAGATGACTGCCTTGACGGGAGTGCGCAGCGCCCGGGCGGCGGTAACGTTGGCCGGCGCCTGGAGGGTGGCGCTGGTCAGTGACTGGCCCAGCGTTTTCAGGGATTCGAAGGCGGCATTGTCATTGAGCGTTTGCGCCAGTTTGTTGAGCGCCAGTGTTGCCTGGGTGGCGCTGGCCTGGATCGCGGTGGCTGTGCTGTCCACGCTCGCTGTGGCACTGAGCGCATTGTCGAGCGCAACCAGGCTGGTGGCACGGGAGGTGGACATGAGCGTTGTGCCGGCATTGAGCGAATTGACCAGCGTTTTGGCGGTGTTCAATACCGTGCTCAGCTGCGCGCGGGTGGCTGCAGTGTCGCTGGCGGCCAACATTTCTTGCTGCGAGGTGATGTCTTCGGAACGGAAAGCAACGTCCTGGATTGAAAGTATTGTCGTGGCAAGACTTTGGTTGCCGTTGTAAAGGGCCTGTGTGGAGACCATGGCCTGAGCGATTGCTGACGGATCGAGAGTTTTTTTTGCGGCGTTGAGACTAAGGGCTGCGGCGCTGGAAGCAGTAAACGCGGTGTTGATTCTGGCCTCGATGTCGGGGTTTGGGGTGGAGGCGAAATTCAACAGGCGGTTATTGAGTTCGTTGACCGTGGTGAGCACTTTATTCAGGTTGCTTGCAGTCGGTGCGGCGCTGGCGAGGCCCAAGGCCGCGGCCAAGTCAGCGTTTTGCGCTTGCAGTTCAGTCAGGAAAATGTCGAAGCCGCTGTTGCCCAAGGCTTCCTGAAACGTCGCGAGGCCGGGCAATGCGCTGGCGATGGCACCCGGCAGCGTTCCGGCAAGTGGGGTAAAGGTGGTTTTGTTCACGGTCGCGTTGGCCAGGGTATTGTCCAGAGCATTGAATTGCAGGCTGGCGTCAACGGCGCTGATATTCAGGGCAAGGGCGACTGTGTACAGGCGGTCGAGGAGCAGGCGGGCATACGCCGCTACCTGCTGCAGTTGTTGCAGGTTGGCGGCCTGCGTGGTCGCCTCTGCCACGGTCGACGGGAAAATCAGGCTATTTTTGGAAAGCGTCAGCTTGGCAATTGCATCCTTGAGTGCGACGTCCGGATTGCCGGGCTGCGTGTCGGGGACCATGCCGAACAGGCTGTCTTCGACACCCTTGAAAATGCTGTTGGAGAGTGGAGCCGGCCACGGGTAGGTTTTTTGCACGTTGTCAGCGCTGTTTGAATGCTGGTCGAGGCAGGTGCGGAGCTCGTTGGCGATGCGTTGTTCGACGGCGGCCATCAGCTCCTGGCGGGTGATTGCAATGACGATATCGTTGTCGTCGGGCTGGCTGAGTTCGTTGCTGCGGTCGTGGTTGAAGAAATAGTCGTCGCCATCGGTGTTGCGAGCATCCGGCGCGCCGCGGGTGGCGATGATGACTGCGGCAATGTCGTTGCTGCTGTTTCCGACTGGAACATCCAGGCGAAGCGTGGTTGCCGTTTCGCTGTTGAGGATGACGTTGGCGCTTTGACCGCCAAAGGCCGGTGAGAGGAAATAGCGGAACTTCCCGCCCTGGGCATCCGAGTTTTCAGTTAGGTTCAGCGTTGACCAGGGGAGCCAGCCGCCATAGCTTGGGCAATCGTCTTGGGTAAATTTTGGTGAATTCCCATCGCCGATCTGATCTGGGCAGAGCAGTCTGCCGGGACGTGTGGCATCGTTTACCGCATAGGCGATCACGGCTTCCTTGGCTTGGGCTAGGCGCTGCAGGACGGCGTCACGCTCCTGGTTCTGGTGGCCACCGAGATTGCTGCTGCGATAGAAAACATAACCTCCGGCCAGCAGGAGCATGACAAGCAGGGCGAGGAGTGCAACGCCCCTCTGCGCGGAGGGTAGGGCGTGGTGTTTCATTTGCTGCGGTTGCCGCGTTTTATGTCGATGCGGCCGCTGCCGATCACGCTTTCGCGCTCACCGGTTGCCGGGTTGAAGGTGTCGCCGACCGGCACGCGCGGGGGCGGGGTGGTGCCTTCCCAGTCGGCTTCGCCGTTGATCCAGCGGGTGCGCCGGCCATTGCTGCTGCGGACCTCGCCGTTGATGGTCTGGCTGGCTTCAGTGTCGCCGGCATTGGGCTGGAAGCCGGGGTTGTGCTGGCGCTGCGCGTCGAGTCTGGCCCGTTGTTGTGGGTCAAGGAAGAGGCGGCCGAGCGGCGCTTCTTCGGCAAACCCGGGTATGGTGGCCTGGGCCAAAATGAGAAGGAGGATCAGGCGGGCCTGACTCATTTTTTTCCACTCGCCGGGCGAGCGGTCAGCCACTGCATGTCGCATTCGGCGCTGAGCTGGGCCATGACTTCTCGGCCATTTGCCTGGCTGGGCAGCGGTACCAGCTTGCAGCTGCGGACGATGACCAGCGCTCTGGCATTTTTCTCGACGCGGGCCAGGAAATTCAGCAGGTCTTCTTCGTGCAGGAGGCGGAGTTTCAAGAGCAGGGGACTGCTGAACCAGGCGTAGGTGGCGTCCTCGCCCTTGTCGAGGCTGGTCTGGGCGCCGAATTCGTAGCTCATGCCCGGGATGCGTAGCTCGCGCTGTGTTTCGCGGAGCATTTCCATCCAGTCGAGCCGTTTTTCATCGCCGGTGATGCCGGAGTTCTGCAGTTGCTGCAGGAGTTGGGTTCGCTCCCTGATTTCCTGCTCTTCGGTGCGGACCTGGCGCAGGCGTTGCTCGATCTGATTCTTGGCGGCGGTGGCGACACTGCGCTCTTGCTCGGCCTTGCCGGCGTCGAGCTGGCTGCCCCAGACGAGCAGGCCGGCGACGAGGAACATGGCGAGCGCAGCAAGCAACGGCAGCCAGAGTTTCGGGAGATCGCGGCCGGTCAGTTTCATGGCGCGACTTTCCGGACGATTTCGACGGCAAATTGCCGGGGCTGGGCTTCTTCGTCCAACCCGTCGCCGCCGCGCAGGGCGCGTCCCGATTCAATGTCGAAGGGCCGCTGCTGCACGTTGACGGTATTGGCGGGATCGGCGCGCAGCGCGTCGACAAATTGATCGAAGACGGCCAGGGTTTGCCGGGTCGTCGCCCGTTCAAGGTGGATGGAGCCCCGGACGGTGGTGATCTCCGGCTCGTTAACCTGGTTTGCCACGGTCAACCGGAAATTTTGGCCATTTTTCCAGTCGATGCCTTCGAGCGTGATAGCCGGCATGCGATCAAGAACCCGGCTCACCATGTGGTAGCTTGCGGCCGGCAGGCGCTGCTGGCGGACCAGATCGCCATAGCGGTTGGTCAGTCGGCGTAGTGTCTCGTGGTCGACATCCAGTTGCGGGAAGGTGGCCGAAATTTCCTGATAGCGCCGGTTGAGATCGGTTTCGTTGGCGATCAGCGCGCTGGCTTCGGCGCGCAGGTTGCTGGCCTCGTAGGTTTCCTTGGCGGCAAAAAGGACGCCGCCAAGCAAGGCGACCAGGCCGGCAGCGATCAGGCCATGGCGAATTTGCGCCAGACGGAAATGGTGGCGATGCGCCTCACCGGCAAATTGCTGGGCGGGCGGGGCCGTCGCCAGCAGATGGAGGAAAAGCTGGTCGCTGCGATTGTCGGCGGGCAGCGTGCGCAATTTGAGCTTGCCGGCGGCGACATGGCTGTCAATCAATCTGAAACTCAGCGGGCTTTGTTCCGGGCAGGCCTTTTCGATGGCCGGGATAGTCGCCGGGTGGGCGACGATGAATGCCGGCAGGCTCTCGTCGCGGCCGATCAGGCGCTGGCCGATCAGGTACTGATGCAGCTTGCCCGATTCGGCCGCCAGGGCACTGGCGATGCCGGCAATGCTGCTGTCGGTGAGCGGGGCCATGCGCGAAAAATGGGCATGGCCGTCGACCAGATAGGTCTCGCGGATCGAGTGATCCTGCACGGTGAGCAGCAGGCAGCGGCCGCTCTCCTGCCCCAGCTTCTTGAGAAGCTGGCCGCCCAGTTGGGCCACCGTGTAAATGCCGGCCAAGGGCACCTCGGCGTCGCTGATCCGGCGCAACCAAGGCTCGAAATGGGCCGGATTGGTGAGGGCCGAAAGGAGCAGTTTTTCGTTCTTGCGCTGGCTTTTCTCGTAGCCCAGCGAAATGGCTGCGGCGAGCGGCGTGCCGAGAAAATGCTGGCCGATCTTGCGGGTGATCAGTGTTTGCCGGTCACCGCCCTGCAGGAAGGGGATGGTTTCCAGGGCGTGGCCTTCCTCCGCGACATTGGCCAGAAGCGAGAACTGGCTGCTGCTGTGTTCCTGGAGGTATTCGGCAAATTGCCGCAGGCCGTCCTCGTCGCTGTCGAACACCCCCTCGGCGCGCAGGCTGCCCTGCTGCCAGGCGTGGGCCGACAGGCGATGGGTGTTGAGATAGAGGAGGCGGCAGCTCACGTTTTGATCTTGCTGATGACGTCGTAAATGGGGCCGATGACCGACAGCATAATCCAGCCGAGCAGGGCGCCCATGAAAAGGGTCAGCATCGGCTCGATCAGCGCCTGTGCCTTGCCGACCGATTCCTTGACGTCGCGGTTGTAAAAGTAGCTGACGTTGAGTAGCGCCTTGTCCAGTCCGCCGGTGCTTTCGCCGATGCGCAGCATGCGCACGACGAGCGGCGGAAACATGCCGACATCGCGGAAGGCGCTGGCCACGTTCTGGCCTTCGCGGATCGATTGCTCGACGCGCTCGAGCGCCTTGCGCACGACATGGTTGCCGACCACAGCCTGGGTGGTTCGGATCGACTCAAGTACCGGAATGCCGGAGGCGTAGAGCATGGCAAAGGTATTGGCGAAACGGGAGAGGATGATCTTTTTCAGGATCGGACCGATGACCGGCAGGCTCAGCTTGATCCCATCCAGGCGGACGCGCGCCAGCGGGTTGCTGCGCAGCACGGCCTGCAAGGCAATCACGGCAATGACCGGCAGCGCCAGGAAAATGTACCAGTAGCCGACCAGCAGGTCGGAGATGAAAAACAGCAGTTTGGTGTGCGGCGGCAGCACCTGGCCCATGTTCTTCACAAACAGCTTGAGCTGCGGGACCATGTAGATCATCAGGAAGAAGGTGGCGGAGAGCACGATGGTCGCCACGAAGGCCGGGTACATCAGCAGCTTTTTCGTATGCGAGGCCAGCTCGTCTTCCCATTTCAGCGATTCGGCCAGGCTGGCCAGCACGTCGGGCAGCTGGCCGCTGGCCTCGCCGGCGCGGATCAGGTTGCAGAACACCTGGCTGAAGATTTCCGGATGGGCGTTCATGGCCTGCGACAAGGTCTGCCCGCCTTCGATGCTTTCGATCAGCCCGGCCATCACTTCGCGGAAGCGGGGGTGGTCTACCGAGTCGCGCAGATCGGTCAGCCCTTCGAGGATGGGGACACCGGCCCGGGTCAGGTGTTCGAGGTGGAAGCAGAAATTGATCAGCTCCGGCCGCGGTACGCGCTGCCCGCCGAACAGGGCGCGATGCTTGATTGGCGAGCCGGTGATCAGGTCGAGATTCATGCGCTTGAGGCGCATTTCGAGGTCGACCAGATTGATCGCATCGAGTCGTCCGTAGGTCATCCGACCTTCGACACTGACGGCCTTGTAGTCAAACAGCACGGCTACATCCGATCAGTCAGGTCGACAACGCGGGCCAGTTCCTCAAGCGAGGTCGTGCCGTTCAGGACGCGCTGCATGCCGTCGTCGGCCAGCGTGGTGAAGCCTTGCAGCAGCGCCCGCGAGCGGATCTCGTGGGTAGTCGCGCGGCGGGCGATCAGTTCGTCGATGCCGGCGTCGATGCGCAGCAGCTCCATGATCGCGATGCGGCCGCGGTAACCCTGGAAATCGCACAATTCGCAACCGGTGGCGCGGAACAGCACCGGCCGGGGGCCTTCGCCAAGGCTGCCAAGCAGGCGGATCTCATGCGGTTCGGCGTGATACGGTGATTTGCAGTGATCGCACAGGCGGCGAATCAGGCGCTGGGCGATGATGCCGATGATATTGCCAGCCATCACGTCAGGCAGGACACCGATGTCGAGCAGACGCGGCACGGCGCCGATGGCCGAATTGGTATGCAGGGTGGTGTACACCTGATGACCGGTCATGGCGGCGCGGAAGGCCATTTCGGCCGTCTCGGCATCGCGTACCTCGCCGACCAAGATGACGTCGGGGTCCTGGCGCATCATCGAACGGATGCCGTTGGCGAAATCGAGCTTGGCGGTTTCCGAGACCGAGGTCTGGCGGACCATCGCCATCGGGTATTCGACCGGGTCTTCGAGGGTCATAATGTGAATGCCCTCGGAGTTGATATGGTTGAGCACCGAGTAGAGCGTCGTCGTCTTGCCGCTGCCGGTCGGGCCGGTAACGAGGATGATGCCTTCGGGTCGTGAAATCATCAGCTTGAGCTGGTGCAGATGTTCCTCGGCCAGGCCTAGCCCTTCCAGCGGGACGATGCCTTTTTGCCGGTCGAGAATGCGCAGGACGATGTTTTCGCCGTGGATGGTTGGCTGGCTGGCGACGCGAAAATCGATGGGCCGGCCGGAAACGGTGAGGCTGATCCGGCCATCCTGCGGCGCCCGCATTTCGGCAATGTTCATGCCGGACAGCACCTTGATGCGCACCGTCATCGCCGGCCAGTAGGACTTATGCAGGGCGCGAATCTGGCGCAGCATGCCGTCGATCCGATAGCGGATACGCAGGAAATTGGCTTCGGGTTCGAAGTGGATGTCCGAGGCCTCGCGCTTGACCGCGTCGGTCAGGATCGAGTCGATCAGGCGAACGACCGGCTGGCTGTACTCGTCGTCGGTGGTGGACAGGCTCTGCCAGTCGATTTCGCCGGTTTCGATCTCGTGCAGGATGCCGTCAATCGACAGTTCATGGCCGTAATACTGGTCGATGGCGTGGTCGATTTCCGATTCGCCGCCGAGCAGTGTTTCAATTTCGGAGCCTTCTTCCAGTTGACCGCGGACACGGTCGAGACCAACGATGTCGTTGATGTCCGAAATGGCCAGCGTCAGGCGGCGGTTCGGGATGTCGTAGTCGAGCGGCAGCAGGTGGTGGCGTTTGGCCAGTTCGCGCGGTACCAGCTTGAGCGCCTGCGGGTCGACGACAGCGTGCGAAAGGTCGATGCTCTGTTTGCCGAGGTTTTCGGACAGCGCCTGGCGCAGCGTGGCTTCGGTGACGAAGCCCAGCGAAACCAGCAACTTGCCGATCGGCTGGTTCTGTTTCATCTGCTCGAGCAGGGCGATGCGCAGCTGGTCTTCCGAAAGGATGCCTTCGGAAATCAGAATCTGGCCGAGCGGGCGGTGCTGGAGGGCGGAGGTGCTCATGGGCGTTATGGTTGCAACTCGCCCAGCCGCTTCTGGACATTGTCGCGGGAGAAGCCCGCCGGGCGTTTCGCCGATGCTTCCAGTGCCAGCCGATAGTGCTGGGCGGCGAGGCGCGGTTGGCGCAGGTGATCAAGGCTGACGGCCAGATTGAACAGGTAGTCCGGATTGTCGCTTTCGGCCGCCACAGCGTTGAAATACACCTGCTGTGCCTCGGCCCAGCGACCGTGGCGAGAATACAGATTGCCGAGCGCGAAATTGAGCGGCGCTGATTCCGGCTGGCTGGAGAGCAACGATTTCAAACGGCTTTCGGCCGTGTACGGGTCAGCATCGGCCGAAGGGGTGTTCAGGACGGCGGCTTGGGTTGCCGGATCGCTCGGATTGGCCACCAGAGCCCGCTGGCGCAAGGCCTCAGCGTCCGTGGCGCGCCCCTGGCGCTGGGCGATGGCGGCGAGGGCGAGCAGGGCGTCGGTGTTGTTCGGGTCGCGTTGCAGCGCCTGCTCGAACTCCCGGCGTGACAGTTCGGTATCGCCGCGTTGCAGGCTGGCGTGGCCGCGCGCCAGGTTGGCGTCAGGTTCCGGTTGGGTACGCGTCAGGCGAATCGGGGGGGAGTCGTCGCCATCGGGCGCCAACATCGGTGCCGGGCGCGCTTCCCGGCGCGGGAAAAGCGGGGGCGCGGCCGGTTCGGGAGCCGTTTCCACGGTCGACCGGGAAAAAGGGGCTAAATCCAAAGGTGGGGCGGTCTGAGCTGCCGGGGCGGCCCGGGGGGGCGATGGCTGGGCTGGCGTCATGCCAGCCGATGTGCTGGCCGCCAGCGATCCACGGTTCATTGAATTCATTTGATACCAGACATAGCCTCCGATGGCGATGCCGGCAATGCCCAGTGTGCCCAGAGCCAGCCAGAGCGGAAGTCGCGATGGCGCAGTCGGGAGCTGTTTGGCGGCAAAGGCATTGCGAACGGATTCACGCGCCTCGGCCGGCCTGGCTTGCGGGGTGGCGCGGGGTTCAACGGCGGCCGGTCGAGGTTCGGGGAGTGCCGACTTGGCCAGCTCGGCATCGACAGCAGCGAGATGCGAGGCAAGGTCCGGCAATGGATTGGGCGAAGCCTTTGCCGGTTCCTGTGCAATCGGTTCAAGACTGAGCATGTCGCTGGCTGTAGGCAGCATTCCCCCTTGGGGGTTGCGGGCAGATTCCTGCTTGGCGTTTTCCGCCCGTCGCAGGGCATCCATCAGCAGGCTCATGCGTCGGCCTCAGCGGCTCGGAGTGATATTGAAGGGCTGCGCTTCATTCGGCTGAGCGAAAAAATTCTGTCCGGGCAGGTGGTCGCGCAAGGCCGCGTAGTCACCGTCGAGGCTGGCGTCCTTGATGACCACGGGACGGAGGAAAATGACCAGTTCAGTCTTCTGGGCTGCGTTGTTCCGGTTATTCACCAGTTCACCGGCCAGCGGGATTTGCCCGAGCAGCGGGACGCGCTGAGTCTGGTAGTCGATCTTGTCTTCCATCAGTCCGCCAAGAATGGCGATGTTGCCGCTGGCAACGCGCATCACCGATTCGATTTCACGGGTGCGGATGACCGGGACCAGGTTGCTGATATTGTTTTTCTTCAGATCAGGATTGGGGTCCGGGACTTCACGGGCGACGGTGGTGATCGTCGGGCGTACATTAAGAGTCACCGCATTGCCATCGCTGATTTGTGGGGTAACGCTGACCACGAGGCCGACTGAAACGGACTGTGGCGTCGTCGTGTAGACCGTGGTGGTGCCGACATTGGCAGTTGTTGTTGTGTCAGCCTTAACGCTGAAGTAGACATAGTTTTCCACAACCTTCAACAGCGCTGTCTGGTTGTTCATGACTGAGACTCGGGGGCTGGAAAGTACTTTGGTTGTCCCGAATGTGTTGAGCATCGTGATCAGTGCATCCGGATTGCCACCCCTGTCATAGCTGAGGTTGTAGGCGTTCTTCGTGAGGACATCTCCAATGAAGTTGAGTGAGCCAGCACCTGCCAATTGCGTCCAGTTAATGCCCTGCTGGTAACCATCTTTCAGCGTCACTTCAACGATGGTCGCTTCGATCAGTACTTGTCGCTGCGCCGAATTGACGACCCGATCCACAAACTCCTGAATCCGATCATGCTGGCGTTGTGTCGCGCGCACCGTAATGACGCCGCTTTCGGCGTTCATGATGACTGAGGCCGCCTCCCGGAAAGTGCTGCGGCGTTCAATGGAGGTGCCGGTCGCCTGGCTGGCCGAATTCGGATTGGGGTTTGCCTGCAGGGCATTGGCGATAGACTGGGCGGCTCGTTGCCCAACACTCTGGGGCAGAGCGGCGGCGCCAGTCGAGGCTTGCGCGGAGGATTTTTCAATGACTGTTTCGCTCGATCCTTCCGGGAAGACCTTGTCTGTCTCGCGCAGGATGTCCTTGATGTTCTTTTCCAGCGACTCCCAGAATTGATTGCGGGAGCTGTTTTCAATGCGCGTGTTGGAAATGTTTCCGCCCCCGCCGGTGGCCGGTGCGCTGCTGTTGCCCGTGCTGCCGGTCGTTCCGGTAGCAATCTGGGTGTTGGTCGAGACCGTGCCTGTGACATTACGCGCCATATTCACGTAATCGACCTTGTAATGTTTCAGGAACGGAGAATCGGGCATGACTGCGAGGTTCGGGCCATCCAGTTCGAAGCGCATGTCGACCTGTTTCGAAATCCGGGTCAGCAGTTGCGGCAAGGTCTGGTCAATGGCATTCAGGGTAACAGTGCCGGTGATCCCGGGGTGAATGTCGACATTAGTCTTGGCGTCGCGGGCCAGGGCAAAGAGCAGCTCGCGAACCGGAACGTTATTGACGACAACGCTGTAGGTTTCTGCCTTGCGGGTTGTGCGCGGCGTGGGCAGGGCCAGTGTTTGCTGGACCGGGGCAGGTATGTTGGCGGATGCCGTTGGTGCCGTGCTTGCTGTATTCAGGTGCCCCTTCAGCGGCTCGCGCGGGGTTGGCGCCGCACAGGCGGCCAGCAGGAAAGAAACGAGCGTTACGCTGATGAAACCGATTTTCATCGGGTTTTGCCTTGTCTGAGCGGGGTGGTCACGGGTCACGGTATATCGCTATGATGCTAGCACGTAAATTGGCGTGGTAACACGGGTTGGCGCATGCTGATCGGCTAACGTAATTTGCTGACCTGCCTTGGAAATGGCTGCGCTGCCTTGATCGACTCCGGCAGGCTCTGCATGGCTGCAACCGCTTCTTCTCGGCTTGCGTAATCGCCAAAAATCACCCCGACACGATCTCGCCCGGAAAGACCGGAGCGGTAGGCCCGAATTTGCGATGGGTCAAGCGCGGCATTTGCCCGGGCGAGGAAGCCCTCAATCTGGCCCGTTTGAGTGGCGTCAGTGGCCAGTAATTGAATGAAGTAATGATTGCTGGGGGCGTCTGCAATCCACTGGTCGTACTGCCCAAAATGCTGGCGGGTCAGGGGGGCAAAGCGGATTTTGTCCGAACTGGCCGGCTGGCTTTGTGTTTCAGGGTGTAACGGAGCAGGTTGCTGGCGCTTGCCGGGCTGGGCTGTCTGAACAGCTTGCGGGGCCTCGCCTGAGGCCGGTGAGTTGCCGGCGTCGGTCTCCCTGAACGCGCTGGGCGGCGCTCCAACGAGGAGGGCGGCGAGCAGGGCGACGACACTGGCGCCTGCAGCCCCCCAAAGCAGCGGCTTCGGGTTGAAGGGGGCTTTGGGTTTCAGCGGTGAAAAGCGTGCGTCCTGTGCCGCGAGCTTGATCTCGTTGCCGCCAACTTGATGGGCGCCGCTCGAATAGGCGGCAAGCAGGGCTTTGTCGGCAAGAATATTGATGCGTCGCGACAGCCCCTCCGAGACCTTGGCTATCGTTGTTACGGCGTCTGCCGTGAATGGATTGGGGCCGTGATAGCCGGCGGCGCGCAGGCGAAACTCGATGTAGGCGGCAACGTCGTCCTGTTTGAGTGGCGTCAGGTTGAAGTGCTGGGTGATGCGCTCGCGCAACTGGCGCATGTCGGTAGCGGCGAGGCGCTCGTCCAGTTCGGGCTGGGCGAAGAGTGCGATCTGCAGGAGTTTCGCGGCTTTGGACTCGAGGTTGGACAGCAGGCGGATTTCTTCGAGCGACTCGGCCGGCATCGCATGCGCTTCGTCGATCAGCAATACCACGCGTTTGCCCTCGGCGTAGCGCGCGATCAGGGCGTCCTGCAAGGCGCGGGTCAGCGAGTGGGTAGCCTTGCCGTCGGTCGGAATGCCGAGTTCATCGGCGATGGCGCCGAGAATTTCCTGCCGGGAGAGCGATGGATTTGCCAGGTAGAGTGTTTCGACGTTTTCGGGCAAGCGCTCGAGCAGCATCCGGCAGAGCATGGTCTTGCCGCTGCCGACTTCGCCAGTGACCTTGACGATGCCTTCGTCCTGAGTAATGGCGTAGATCAGAGCGTCGAGCGTAGGGCCCCGGTTGGCCCCGGTAAAGAAAAAATCGGTGTGCGGCGTAATGCGAAACGGTGGCTCGCGCAGACCGAAATGGTCGAGATAAAGGCTCATCGGCGGGTCCAGCTTTCCATGCGATTGTAGAGCGTCGTGCGGTTGATGCCGAGGCGGCGGGCGGCTTCGCTCATGTTGCCGGCGCTCAGTTCAATGGCCGCTTCGATATAGCCGCGTTGCCACAGTTCGAGTGTTGCGTCCAGGTTGAGCTGCGACGCTTTTTCGAGGTGTCGACGCGCCGCCTGCTTGACCTCTTCGAGGTCGCCGGCAATAAGCATGGTGGTGCCGGTTGTTGGCTCCGGTGTGTCGAAATGGTCAAATTCGGCGCGTAACTGCTCGGCGCTGACGATCTGTCCCGGGTAGCGAGCGCTAAGCCGAATGGCGACGTTGCGCAGTTCGCGGACATTGCCCGGGAAGCTGTAGTCGAGCCAGAGCGATTGCGCTGGAGCGGCAAGCTGAAAAGGTTCGGTACGAACGCTTGCGGCGCAGCTCTTGCGAAAATGCTCAAGCAGGAGTAGCCGGTCCAGTCCTGTTTCCCGCAATGGCGGCACGGTTACGGTGAACACCGAAAGACGGTGAAAAAGGTCCGCCCGAAATCTCCCCGCTCGCATTTCCTGACGCAAGTCGCGGTTGGTGGCTGCAACGATACGTGCCGTGGAAACCCGGGTTTGTGTTTCGCCGACGCGCTGGTATTCGCCGTTTTCGAGTACGCGCAGCAGTTTGGGTTGGAGGTCTAGTGGCAGTTCACCAATTTCGTCGAGAAAGAGGGTTCCGCTGTCGGCATCTTCGAAATAGCCAGACTTGGCATTGGTGGCTCCGGTAAAGGCGCCCTTGGCGTAGCCAAAAAGTGTCGGCTCAAGCAGTGTTGGCGAAATGGCTGCGCAGTTCAGGGCGAGAAAGGGCTTGTCCTGGCGGTCGGTCAGGCGGTGCAGGTAGTGACTGGCGACAATGTCCTTGCCGCTGCCCGACTCGCCTTCGATGAGTACGGGGTAGGCGAGATTGGCGTATTGGCTGAGTTGCAGGCGGAGTCGCTGCATGGGCAGACTTTCGCCGATCAGTCCGCCGGCCTGCGTGGTCTGGGATTCGTTGCCAAAACGCAGGGCTTGCCGGAATAGCTCAGTCAGGCGACTGGGGTCGCATGGCTTGGCGACAAAATCGACCGCGCCCAGCGTGCGCGCATGGCGGGCGTTGCTCTCGTCGCTCTGGCCTGAAAGAACGATGATCTTCATGTCCGGGGATAAGGCCAGCAGGTCGCCGATCAACGCAAATCCCTCGTCGGGACGGTGCGGGAGAGGGGGAAGGCCAAGATCGACCAAGGCAAGCTGAGGCGGTTGCCGGAGTTGCCGAAGCAGGGTCAGGGCATGCCCTCTGGAATGACTGGTGAGAACGTCATATTCCTGCGCGAAGGCGAAACTCAGCGATTCGCTGATGAGCGAATCATCGTCGACGATCAACAAGAGTGGCTTGGCTGATGGCAAGAGCACAACATTCCATATGAAATTTGTTGGATTATAGCCTTGTCGTTTCCCGGCGACGGTGGGGCTTTCTGCTAAAATCGACCGACTTTTTCCAAGGAATATGCTTTGTCCGACGACATCCTAGTCGATATCGAAGAACTCCAATTTGCCTACGATGGTCAGCCGGTCCTGCAGGGAATCAACATGAAGATTCCGCGCGGCAAAGTCGTGGCCATCATGGGCGGGTCCGGTTGTGGCAAAACGACGCTGCTGCGCTGCATCGGCGGCCAGTTGCGGCCGACCGGCGGGCGCGTTCGCCTGGAAAAGCATCAGGTGTGCGGAATGTCGGAAGCGGAGTTGTATCGTTTGCGCCGGCGGATGGGCATGCTTTTTCAGTTTGGAGCCTTGTTTACCGACATGACGGTATTCGAGAATGTCGCTTTCCCAATGCGCGAACACACGGATATGTCGGATGAAATGATCCGTGATCTGGTGCTGATGAAACTCGAGGCGGTCGGTTTGCGTGGCGCGCACAAATTGATGCCAGGAGCGTTGTCCGGCGGCATGGCCCGGCGGGTGGCGCTGGCCCGTGCCTTGGCGCTTGACCCGATGCTGGTGATGTACGACGAGCCTTTTACAGGGCTCGACCCGATTGCGCTAGGCGTCATTGGTCAGTTGATCCGCAAGTTGAACGATGCGCTGGGGGCAACTTCGATCATGGTCACCCACGATATTCAGGAATCCCTGCTGATCGTCGACTACATCTACTTCATGAATGGCGGGCGGGTGGTCGCCGAAGGAACGCCGGACGAGATCCGTGCCTCAACCGACCCATTTGTTCATCAGTTCGTTCACGCTGCGCCGGACGGCCCGGTCCATTTTGACTATCCAGCCCTCTCGGTGCGCGACGAATTTCTGGGTGTGGCTGCACATGCTTGACCCGGTTTCCATCATTCGGCAGCTGGGTCACGCGACGGTTGATCGCATTTGGCGACTTGGCTTTGCGGCGCGATTCATGTGGGCTGTGCTGATGCATTCGGGATCTTCTTTCCGTCGCCTGCCACTGACCCTGCGCGAAATATATTTCAGCGGCGTCCTGTCGCTGCTGATCATCATGGTTTCAGGGCTGTTTGTCGGTCTGGTGCTCGGTCTTCAAGGATATGAAATCCTCCAGCGGTTCGGCTCCACCGAGGCGTTGGGGACGCTGGTTGCCCTTTCGTTGACCCGTGAATTGGGGCCGGTTCTGGCCGCCATCTTTTTTGCTTCGCGGGCGGGGTCGTCGGTGACTGCAGAAATCGGCCTGATGAAGGCAACCGAACAACTGAAAGCGATGGACATGATGGCGGTCAATCCGATCGCCCGTGTTGTTGCGCCGCGTTTCTGGGGCGGTGTTATCTCGATGCCGCTGCTGGCTGCGATATTTTCGGCCATGGGTGTCCTTGGCGGATGGTTGATTGGCGTCGTCGTCATTGGCGTCGATGACGGTTCCTACTGGTCGCAGATGCAGGCCAGTGTCGATTTTCGCTATGACATATGGAATGGTGTGGTGAAGAGTTTTGTCTTCGGGATTGCTGTTTCCCTGATTGCCGTTTTTGAAGGTTATGACTCGGTGCCAACAGCCGAGGGTGTTTCGCGCGCCATTACGCGCACCGTGGTGACTTCAGTGCTGACCGTTTTGGCGCTGGATTTTGTCCTAACCTCGTTCATGTTCCGGGGAGCTTGATGAACCGTACCGTTCTCGACCTGTGGGTCGGTTTTTTTGTGGCAATCGGCCTGGCGGCCCTGCTGTTTCTGTCGCTCAAGGTAGGGAACCTGTCGTCATCACATTTGTCAGAATCATACGTTTTGAAGGCCAAGTTTGATAATATTGGCGGCCTGAAGGTACGTGGTCCGGTAAAAAGTGCCGGGGTAGTGGTTGGGCGGATCGTCGATATCCAGTTCGATTCAGCGACCTACGAAGCGGTGGTCAGCATGACGATTGACGGGCGCTACCACTTTCCGAAAGACACCTTTGCGTCGATCAATACGGCGGGGTTGCTTGGCGAGCAGTACGTCGGGTTTGATGCCGGTGGCGATGAAAAGATGTTGGCGGCCGGTGATACGATTGCCAAGACGCAATCAGCAGTTGTGCTCGAAAAATTGATCAGCCAGTTTCTATTCAGCAAGGCAGCGGACGGACAGGACAAGAAATGATGGACTATTTTTACGCATCGGGAATTCGTGGGGCGTGCCGCTCGGCCCTCGGGGCTCTCGTCGTCGCGTTGACTTGTTCGGGGGCGCTGGCCGAAGAAAATCCGCGTGACCCCTACGAGGCATTCAATCGCCCGATGTTTGCGGTCAACGAGGTCATCGACAAATATGCCGCCAAGCCGGTTGCTCAGGCATATGACAATGTGGTCCCGCTGCCGGTCAAGGCCAGTGTCGGCAATTTTTTTGGCAATGCCGGTGATTTGTGGGTCGGCGTCAATAGTGCCCTGCAGGGGAAGTTTGGCGATGCGGGTATTGACTTGGGGCGCCTGCTGATTAATTCGACGGTCGGTATTTTCGGCATGTTCGATGTCGCCAGCGAATTAGGCTTGGAACGGCATGATGAGGATTTTGGTCAGACCCTGGCGGTTTGGGGCGTGGACGGTGGCGGATATCTGTTCTGGCCAATTATTGGCCCGCGCAATGTGCGCGACACGGTCGGTTTTGCTGTTGGTACCTATGCTGATCCAGTAATGTATGTGCGCCCGGTGTCGGTGCGCAACAGCATGGCGGCGTTGCGTTTTGTCGACGTCCGCGCCAGTTTGTTGCCGTCCGACAAGGTCGTCGAAGAAGCCGCTCTGGATAAATATGCTTATATTCGCGACGCATATTTGCAGCGCCGCCGTAACCAGATTTTTGACGGTCGCCCGCCGCGGCTGGATGATTAATAAACTCACCTAATAAATAATGAAAAAGCTATTTGCCTTGTTTTTTGCCGGATTCGTGGTCAGCGCTGCCTATGCTCAGGAGGCACCGGATGCTTTGGTTCAGCGCGTCACCGATGATGTGCTGGAGATCATTCGCAAGGATAAGGATATCCAGAACGGCGATACCCACAAGGTCATCGAATTGGTCGACAAGAAGGTGTTGCCTCACTTCAATTTCTCTCACATGACCGCGCTGGCGCTCGGCAAGGAATGGCGCAAGGCCAGTCCGCAGCAGCAGCAGCAATTGACCGCAGAGTTCAAGACGCTGCTGGTTCGCACCTACGCCAACGCCTTGACTGGTTATAAAAATCAGAAAGTGGTCTATAAACCGATCAAAATGGCGCCGGCAGATACTGACGTGTTGGTCAGGACCGAGGTCCTGCAGCCCGGCAGCAAGCCGGTGCAGCTTGATTACAGCCTGGAGAAACTGGAGTCGGGCTGGAAGGTCTACGACGTGGTGGTGGCTGGTATCAGCCTGGTGACCAACTATCGTGATCAGTTTGCTCAGGAAGTGCGCAACGGTGGCATTGATGGCCTGATCGCTTCTGTGGCGGCCAAGAACAAATCTCTGGAAGCGAATTCCAAGAAATGATCGAACGTGAAGCGGGGCGCCTTGTCATCAAGGTGCCACTGGTGATGGCCAATGCGCGCGGCCTGCTCGAAGCAGGCCGTTCTGCTTTGCAGCCCGGTGAGCAGGTCTTTGACTTCTCGGAAGTAACCGAGGCCGATTCGTCTGCGCTTGCCGTGATGCTCGGCTGGTTGCGCGCGGCCGGTCTTGCACGGTCAACCGTAAAATTTGCCAATATTCCAAATGGCGTTGTTTCGCTGGCCGGGCTGTACGGCGTAACCGAACTGCTGCCCCTCGCCTGAGGGGGCGTTTCATGATTCCTGCCGTTTCCATCGTTGACGTCGTCAAGCATTTCGGCTCGCTGCAAGCGCTGGCCGGAGTGTCGCTTGATATTGAACAGGGTGAATTCTTCGGCTTGCTCGGGCCGAATGGCGCCGGCAAAACGACGCTGATTTCCTCGCTGGCCGGGCTGATTCGTCCGGATTCCGGGACGATCAAGGTGATGGGGCACGACGTTATCAGTGATTTTCGCCAGGCGCGTCGCTTGCTCGGTGTCGTCCCTCAGGAACTGGTTTTCGACCCCTTCTTCAATGTCCGCGAAACGCTACGTATCCAATCCGGCTATTTCGGCATCCGCAAGAACGATGACTGGATCGACGAAATCCTGGAACACCTCGATCTGACGAGTAAAGCCAATGTCAATATGCGCCGCTTATCGGGCGGTATGAAACGGCGCGTGCTGGTGGCGCAGGCTTTGGTGCACAAGCCGCCGGTTATCGTCCTTGACGAGCCGACTGCCGGTGTCGACGTCGAATTGCGTCAGGGCTTGTGGCAGTTCATTCGCCGCCTCAATGGCGAAGGCCATACGATCATTCTGACGACGCATTACCTCGAAGAGGCCGAAGCGCTGTGCAACCGCATTGCGCTCATGAAACAGGGGCGGGTGATTGCCCTGGATACTACGGCCAACCTCATGGCGGCCTATCCCGGCGCTTCGCTGGAGCAGGTTTTTGTGCGGACCATGCAGCAATGATCGGTTTTCTGACCCTGTTCGAAAAAGAGTTCCTGCGCTTCTGGAAAGTCAGTTTCCAGACCGTTGCCGCGCCGGTGCTGACAGCCTTGCTCTATCTGCTGATTTTCGGCCACGTGCTCGACGAACATGTGCAGGTGCACGGGGTGCGTTACATCAGCTTCCTGGTGCCCGGTCTGGTCATGATGCAGGTGTTGCAAAACGCCTTTGCCAACTCGTCATCAAGCCTGATCCAGGCGAAGATTACCGGCTCGATAGTGTTTGTTCTGCTGCCGCCGATTCCGTATAGCGCCTTCTTCGCGGCCTATGTCCTGGCGGCTGTGGCGCGTGGCTTGCTGGTCGGTGTCGGCGTGTTGCTGGCGACTGTATGGTTTGCCGAATTGAAGGTCGTTGCGCCGTGGTGGACGCTGGTCTTTGCGCTATTTGGCGGTGGTTTGTTCGCGGCGCTCGGCATGATTGCCGGCATCTGGTCCGAGAAGTTCGACCAGTTGGCGGCTTTCCAGAATTTCCTGATCATGCCGCTGACCATGTTGTCCGGGGTTTTCTACTCGATTTACACACTGCCCCCATTCTGGCAGGGGCTGTCGCATTACAATCCCGTTTTTTACATGATCGACGGCTTCCGTTATGGCTTTTTCGGCGTCTCTGACGTGGCGCCGGAAATCAGTCTGGCGGTCGTCGTTGCCTGCTTCGCTGCCGTGTCCATGCTGACTCTGCGCCTTTTGAAGCAGGGCTGGAAGCTGAGAGGCTGAACATGATGCACCCTGAACAAATCAAGCAACTGATTCTCGCCGGCATGACCTGCGAACACCTCGAACTCGATGGCGACGGCCAGCATTTCATGGCGACCGTGGTGAGTAATGAGTTTGCCGGCAAAAACCGTGTGCAGCGCCAGCAGCATGTGAACACAATACTGAAGGAAAAGTTCGACTCTGGCGAGTTGCATGCCCTCTCCTTCAAAACATTGACCCCGGAAGAATGGAGTGCCCAGCGTGGATAAGTTGTTGATTGAAGGGGGCAAGGTGCTCTCCGGTGAAGTGGCGATGTCCGGTGCCAAGAATGCCGCGCTGCCGATTCTCTGCGCCTCGTTGCTTACCTCCGACCCCTTGCATCTGACCAATGTCCCGCATCTGAACGATATCTCGACGATGCTGCGCCTGCTCGGCGACATGGGCGTCGGCGTGACGATGGATGGCGTTGATGGCATGGAGCTAAACGGCGGTGGCCTGAGCAATGCGGTCGCCTCCTACGAAATGGTCAAGACCATGCGTGCCTCGATTCTCGTCCTCGGCCCGCTGGTGGCGCGCTGCGGCGAGGCTCGCGTTTCATTGCCCGGCGGCTGCGCCATTGGCGCACGGCCGGTTGATCAGCACATCAAGGGTCTGCAGGCGATGGGCGCCGAGGTCAAGGTCGAGCAGGGCTACGTCCATGCCAAGGCGACCCGCCTCAAGGGTGCCCGCATCTGTACCGACATGGTTACCGTGACCGGCACCGAAAACCTCATGATGGCGGCCTGTCTGGCCGACGGCGAAACGATCATTGAAAATGCCGCGCGCGAGCCGGAAGTGGTCGATCTGGCCAACTGCCTGGTATCGATGGGCGCCCGTATTTCCGGCGCCGGCACCGACGTCATTCGCATTCAGGGCGTCGACAAGCTGCACGGCGCAACGCATGCCATCATGCCGGATCGCATCGAAACCGGTACCTACCTGTGTGCCGCCGCCGCGACGGGCGGCGATATCCGCCTGCTCAAGACTTCGGCAGCCTATCTCGATACGGTCGTCGACAAGCTCATGGACGCCGGCTGCGAAATTACCGTCGAACGCGATGCGATTCGTCTCGTTGCGCCCAAGCGTCTCAAGGCGGTGAGCTTGCGCACGGCGCCGTATCCAGCCTTTCCGACCGACATGCAGGCGCAGTTCATGGCTATCAACTGCATCGCCGACGGTGTGGCGACGATACGCGAGACCATCTTCGAAAACCGTTTCATGCACGTGAACGAACTGATGCGTCTCGGTGCCAACATCCAGATCGAAGGCAATAATGCCATCGTGCGTGGCGTCGAACGCCTGGAGGGCGCCACCGTCATGGCAACCGACCTGCGCGCTTCGGCGTCGCTGGTTATTGCCGGCCTTGTCGCCCAGGGCGAGACAGTTATCGACCGGATTTACCACCTGGATCGCGGCTACGAACGTATCGAAGAGAAGCTCGCCAAGCTTGGCGCTTCGGTCCGGCGCGTTCGTTAACCGAGCCTCGGGGCGTCGCTGAAATTTGTGTTTTTCTGCGCATGCCTGCAGAAAATTGCAAAAAAGGCTTGGCGTATTCCAAATGCTGGCCCATACTCCGAGCCTCGGGATTTCCAGGCAGTGTTTTGTTCCTGCGCCGTACCACGGTTTGTCAGCTCTCCTCGGTCTTGGTTCTCGTGTTTTTGTGGCGCAAGCCCGTATTTTTATTTTAGGAAGCTATCAAATGGCAAACGGTACCGTTAAGTGGTTCAACGACTCCAAGGGTTTTGGTTTCATCTCCCCGTCCGAAGGTGGTGAAGACCTCTTCGCTCACTTCTCTGCAATTCAAGGCAACGGTTTCAAGACCCTGGCCGAAAACCAGAAAGTGACCTTCGATGTCGTGAACGGCCCGAAGGGCAAGCAGGCTGCAAACATCCGCCCGGCTGAATAAGCTCGCGGAGTCGCCTGACTCAAAGAAAGCCCGGCTTGCCGGGCTTTTTGCTTTTGTGGCCGGCCGTTTTGCGGCTTTGCGGTAAAATCATTCTTTTGCCACGAGATATACCGTGACCGGCATCACCATTGCACTCTCCAAGGGCCGCATTTTCGACGAAACCCTGCCGCTGCTTGCAGCAGCCGGTATCGTGCCGAGCGAAAACCCCGAAACCTCCCGCAAGCTGATCATTGATACGAACAACCCGGATGTGCGGGTCGTCATCGTTCGCGCCTCCGATGTGCCAACCTATGTCCAGTACGGCGCCGCCGACCTCGGTGTGACCGGCAAGGACGTGCTGATCGAACATGGCGGTGAAGGTCTTTACGCGCCGCTGGATCTGAAGATTGCCAAGTGCCGGATGATGGTCGCCGTGCCGGAAGGCTTCGACTACGCCAAGGCTGTGCGTCAGGGTAATCGCCTGAAGGTGGCGAGCAAATACACCAAGATCGCGCGCGAACATTTCGCCAGCAAGGGCGTCCATATCGACCTGATCAAGCTGTACGGGTCGATGGAGCTGGCGCCGCTGGCTGGTTTGGCCGATGCCATCGTCGATCTGGTGTCGACAGGTGGCACGTTGAAGGCCAACAAGCTGGTCGCGGTGGAACATATTGTCGATATTTCGAGCCGGCTGGTGGTCAACCAGGCCTCGCTCAAGGTCAAGCGCGACACCCTGCAACCGATCATCGACGCCTTTGCCCGGGCGGTGGAGAAATAAAGCTTATGGTCGCAATCAAACGTCTTTCCACTGTCGACGCCGATTTCAAGGCAAAAATGGATGCGCTGCTCGCTTTCGAGGCGGCGCAGGATGAGGGCATCGAACGCACGGTCATCGGCATCCTGGCCGATGTGAAGGCGCGCGGCGATGCCGCCGTCGTCGAGTACAGCAACAAGTTTGACCGGTTGTCGGTCGGTGGCATGGCTGATCTGGAGTTGTCGAAGGCCGAGATGCAGAAGGCGCTCGACAGCCTGCCGGCCGAACAGCGCCAGGCGCTGGAGGCAGCTGCGCAGCGCGTTCGTGTCTATCACGAGAAGCAGCGGCTGGAAGGCTGGTCCTACACCGAAGAGTCGGAAGAAATGCGCGGCACCATGCTCGGTCAGATGATCACGCCGCTCGATCGCGTCGGTCTCTACGTGCCGGGTGGCAAGGCGGCCTATCCGTCTTCGGTGCTGATGAATGCGATTCCGGCCAAGGTGGCTGGCGTCAAGGAACTGATCATGGTCGTCCCGACGCCGGGCGGCGAGCGCAACCAGCTGGTTCTCGCAGCGGCGTGTCTGGCCGGCGTTGACCGCGTGTTCACCATCGGCGGTGCGCAGGCGGTTGGCGCACTGGCATACGGTACGGCGAGCATTCCGCAAGTGGACAAGATTGTCGGCCCCGGCAACGCCTATGTCGCCTGTGCCAAGCGTCGGGTATTCGGCATCGTCGGCATCGACATGATTGCCGGCCCGTCGGAAATTCTGGTCGTTTCGGATGGTTCCGGCAATCCGGACTGGGTGGCGATGGACCTGTTCTCGCAGGCCGAGCACGACGAATTGGCGCAGTCGATCCTGATCTGTACCGATGCGGGCTATATCGAAAAGGTTCAGGCCAGCATCGAAAAGTTGCTGCCGACCATGCCGCGCCGTGAAGTGATCGAAACCTCGCTGACCAATCGCGGTGCGTTCATCCTTGTGCGCGACCTCGAAGAAGCGATCGCCATCGCCAATCGCGTGGCGCCGGAACACCTCGAGCTGTCGTTGGCCGATCCCGATCCGTGGGTCAGCAAGATTCACCACGCCGGCGCCATCTTCATTGGTCATTACACCTCAGAGTCGCTCGGTGACTACTGTGCCGGCCCGAACCATGTGTTGCCGACTTCCGGCAGCGCGCGTTTCTCTTCGCCGCTGGGCGTCTATGACTTCCAGAAGCGGACCAGCCTGATCAAGGTGTCGCGGGCCGGGGCGCAGACGCTGGGCCGTATCGCTTCGACGCTGGCACACGGCGAAGGTCTGCCGGCGCACGCCAAATCGGCCGAATTCCGGCTCGAAAATTGAGCGAAATTTCCGGTTGACCGTGGAAGGTACGCAACAGCGCACTGAAAAGCCAAGCCACCCGGATATCCGGGCGCTTTTTTTGGGTTTTTCGTCGGTCGGCATATCCGGCTTTGGCGGCGTCTTGCCTTTTGCGCGACGCATGCTGGTCGAGGAGCGCCAATGGATGACGGCTGAGGAGTTCAATGCCCAGCTCGGCCTCTGCCAGTTTTTACCGGGGCCGAATGTAGTCAATCTGGCGGTCGTCGTCGGTAAACGCTACTGCGGCCTGTCCGGCGCCATCATCGCGCCGGTCGGCCTGCTTGCCGGGCCGTTCGCCATCGTCCTGCTCCTGGCGCTGCTCTACGACCGCTATGGCAGCCTGCCGCTGGCCCAGTCGATGCTGCGCGGCATCGCCGCTGTCGGTTGCGGCCTGCTGTTCGCCATGGCCTGGCGGATGGGTTCGGCGATCAAGGACAAGCCGTTTTTCCTGCCCTTCACGGTGCTGACTGTTGCCGCCATTGCCGGCCTGCGCTGGCCGATGCCCATCGTGATGGTCGCCGGACTGGTTCTTTCCGGTGGCGTCGCTTACTGGAAGCTGGGGCGAAAATGATCGTCGTCGAGCTCTTCCTCGAATTCGCGCTGATCTCCTTGGTCGCTTTCGGTGGCGCGACGGCGCTGCTGCCGGAAATGCATCGCGTCGTCGTCGAAAACCACCACTGGCTGGACGACCAGACCTTCACGCATCTTTATGCCATCGCCCAGGCGGCGCCCGGGCCGAATGTGCTGGTCGTGACGCTGATCGGCTGGGAGATCGGCGGCCTGCTCGGCGCGCTGGCGTCGACGGTGGCCATGTGTTTGCCGATGAGCGTGCTGATTTACTTGCTGATCGACCGCTGGGAAAGCTTCGCCGGCAAACGCTGGCAAAAGGCCGTCAGCCTCGGTGTGGCACCGCTGGCGGTCGGGTTGATCTTTTCCGGAGCGACGTTGATTGCGCAGGCGGCGGCTTTCGGCTGGACGACCTGGCTGCTGGTGGCGGCGACTGTGGTGGCCAACCTGCGGACCAAGCTGCATCCGCTGTGGTTTATCGGCGTTGGCGCCGGGCTCGGTTTGCTCGGCCTGGTCTAGCCGCGTTTATCGCGCTGCAGGGCGCGCAGTTCATCGAACAGGTTGGCCAGGCGATGCGATGCGTCGGACAGTTCGGGGAGCATGAGGTCGGCGTCTTCCGCCATGCCGTTGCTGCTCAGTTCCTGAATTTCACTGGCTAGCGCGTGGAAGCGCGTGTGCGCCTTGATCAGCGCCTGGAATTGCGGCAATGCCCGCGAGGCATCGTCGGCAGCGGCGATGGCATAGCCGAACATGCAGCCCTGATGGTCGGACAGCGGCATGTCGGCGTAGCTGCCGCGGGCGAAGGCGTTCATGAATTGTCGGCGCCAGGTGTTGTGCAGGCGGATGGCTTCGTCGAAATCGATACCTTGCATCGGGTTGCCCCTTCCTAAGCCAGAATGTCTTGCAGCGTTTGGGTCAGCGCCTGGCATTCGGCATCTGTGCCGACGGTGATGCGCAGGAACTGGTCGACGCGCGGCAGCTTGAAATGGCGGACGATGATGCTCTTGTCGCGCAGGGCCTTGGCCAATTCGGCTGCGTCGCGCTGCGGGTGGCGGGCGAAGATGAAGTTGGCCGCGGAGGGCAGCACTTCGAAACCGAGGCTGCGCAGGTCGGCGGTCAGCGTGTCGCGGGTGGCGATCACGGCGCGGCAGCATTGCTCGAAGTACGCCTCGTCTTCCATGGCGGCGACGGCGCCGACGATGGCCAGGCGGTCCAGCGGATAGGAGTTGAAGCTGTTCTTGACGCGTTCGAGCGCCTCGATCAGCGCCGGATGGCCGACCGCGAATCCGACGCGCAGGCCGGCCAGCGAACGCGATTTGGACAGCGTGTGGACGACCAGCAGGTTGTCGTAGCGATCAACCAGCGGGATCGCCGTCTCGCCACCGAAGTCGACATAGGCTTCATCGACCACGACGACGACATCCGGATTGGCCTGGAGAATCTGCTCGATGGCGGCTAGCCCGAGCAGGCGGCCGGTCGGTGCGTTCGGATTCGGAAAGATGATGCCGCCGATTTCATTTTTGGCCAATTTTTCCGGTTGACCGTAGTAATCGCCCGGATTGATCGAAAAGTCCTCGGCCAGCGGCACGGTGCGGTAATCGATGCCGTACAGCCCGCAATACACCGGGTAGAAGCTGTAGGTGATGTCCGGGAACAGGATCGGCGCCTCGTGCTTGAGCAGCGCCATGAAAACATGGGCCAGCACTTCGTCCGAACCGTTGCCGATGAAGACCTGTTGCGACGTGATGGCATGCCGCTTGGCAATCGCTGCCTTGAGCAGATCGGCATTCGGGTCCGGGTAAAGGCGCAGGCGCGCTGCGTCGTCGCCAAGCTCGGTCTGGATTGCCGCCAGCACCTTGGGCGAGGGCGGGAACGGGTTCTCGTTGGTGTTGAGCTTGATCAGGTTGGCGATCTTGGGCTGCTCGCCCGGGACGTAGGGGGTGAGGTCGCGGACGACCTGGCTCCAGAAGCGACTCATGGGGTTTTCACGGAAGGCGTAAAAGTAGGCTGAAATGGTATCATGGCCCTCCGATAAAAGCCTTTTGCAGCCTTCAACCATGCGGCAAGCCGAAATTACTCGCAATACGCTGGAGACGCAGATCACCGTGCGTCTCAACCTCGATGGCACCGGCCAGGGCAAATTTGCCACCGGCGTCCCCTTTCTCGACCACATGCTCGACCAGATCGCCCGCCATGGCCTGATCGACCTCGATATCGAGGCGGTAGGCGACTTGCATATCGACGCCCACCACACGGTCGAAGACATCGGTATCACCTTCGGTCAGGCGCTGGCCAAGGCCTGGGGTGACAAGAAGGGCCTGACCCGCTACGGCCACAGCTACGTACCGCTTGATGAAGCGCTGTCGCGTGTTGTCATCGACCTCTCCGGTCGTCCGGGGCTGGAACTCAATGTCGAGTTTTCGCGCGCCGTCATCGGCGCTTTCGATGTCGATCTGGTCAGCGAATTCTTCCATGGCCTGGTCAACCATGCCGGTGTGACGCTGCACATCGACAACCTGCGTGGCAAGAATGCCCACCATCAGGCCGAGACCATATTCAAGGCCTTCGGCCGCGCCCTGCGCATGGCCGTGACGCCCGATCCGCGCATGGCCGGTACCATGCCGTCGACCAAGGGCTCGCTGTGAGCGCTGGCAGCAGGGGCAACGGCGCAATTGCCGTCATCGACTACGGGATGGGCAACCTGCGTTCCGTGTCGAAGGCGCTCGAGCACGTCTCCGGCGGCAAGACGGTCGTCGTGACGGCCGATCCGGCTGTCGTTGCGGCGGCTGAACGTGTCGTCTTTCCCGGTCAGGGCGCCATGCCTGACTGCATGAACGAACTCGATGCGCGCGGTTTGCGTGCCGCTGTGCTGGCGGCGGCCAAGGACAAACCTTTTCTCGGCATCTGCGTCGGCGAGCAGATGCTCTTCGAACACAGCGATGAGGGCGACGTCCCGGCGCTCGGCGTTTTTCCCGGCAACGTCAAACGGTTCCCGGATGAAAAGATGTATCTGCCGACTGGCGAGCGCCTCAAAGTCCCGCACATGGGCTGGAACGAGGTGCGCCAGAAACCGCATGCGCTATGGAATGGCATCGCCGACGGCGCGCGCTTCTATTTCGTGCACAGCTATTTTGTCGAACCGGCCGATCCGGCGCTGGTCACGGGGAGTTGTGAATATGGCGTCCCCTTTACCTGTGCGGTGGGGCGGGATAATATCTTCGCGGTTCAGTTCCACCCCGAGAAAAGTGCTCGTGACGGCCTGCAACTCCTGAAAAACTTCGTCGAGTGGCACCCCTGATTCGCATCTGTCGAATTTAATCTCCTAGAATCCCATGCTGATTATTCCCGCGATTGATCTCAAGGACGGCCAATGCGTCCGTCTCAAGCAGGGCCTGATGGAACAGGTCACTGTTTTTTCCGATAGTCCGGCCGAACAGGCGCGTCACTGGCTTGCTCAAGGCGCCCGTCGCCTGCATCTGGTCGACCTGAATGGCGCCTTTGCCGGCAAGCCAAAGAATGCGGCGGCGATCAAGGCCATCCTGGCCGAAGTCGGCGACGAGATTCCCGTCCAGCTCGGCGGCGGCATCCGCGACCTCGACACCATCGAAGCCTGTATCGACGGTGGCTTGTCCTACGTCATCATCGGCACGGCGGCGGTCAAGAATCCCGGCTTCCTGCACGACGCCTGCGTCGCCTTCCCCGGCCACATCATCGTCGGCCTCGACGCCAAGGACGGTAAGGTGGCGACCGATGGCTGGTCCAAGCTGACCGGCCACGATGTCGTCGATCTGGCCAAGAAATACGAAGACTACGGTGTCGAGTCGATCATCTACACCGACATCGGCCGTGACGGCATGCTCTCTGGTCTCAACATCGAAGCCACTGTCCGTCTGGCCCAGGCGCTGACCATTCCGGTCATTGCTTCCGGCGGTCTGACCGGCTTTGACGATATCCGGGCCCTGTGCGCCGTCGAAGGCGAAGGCGTCGTCGGCACCATTGCCGGCCGCGCTGTTTACGACGGTTCGCTCGACTTCAAGGCGGCGCAGGACATGGCCGACGATCTGATGGCCAAAGCGCGCGCCTGATGCTGGCCAAACGCATCATCCCTTGCCTTGACGTCACGGCTGGCCGCGTCGTCAAGGGCACCAATTTCGTCGGCCTGCGCGATGCCGGCGATCCGATCGAGATCGCCCGCCGCTACAACGAGCAGGGCGCTGACGAGGTGACTTTTCTCGATATCACGGCGTCCAGTGATCAACGTGACATCATTCTGCACATCGTCGAAGCCTGTGCCGAGCAGGTCTTCATTCCGCTGACTGTTGGCGGCGGTGTGCGCAAGGTTGAGGACGTGCGTCGTCTGCTCAATGCTGGTGCCGACAAGGTGTCGATGAACACGGCGGCGGTGCAGAATCCTGATCTCGTTTTCGACGCCTCGAGCAAGGTTGGCTCGCAGTGCATTGTTGTCGCCATCGACGCCAAGCAGGTTGCGCCCGGCCAGTGGCATGTCTTTACGCATGGCGGCCGCAACGATACGGGCCTTGATGCGATTGAATGGGCCAAAAGAGTGGCGGCGCTGGGCGCTGGCGAAATCCTGCTGACCAGCATGGACCGCGATGGCACCAAGAACGGTTTTGACCTGGCGCTGACCCGTGCCGTGTCGGATGCAGTGAGTATTCCGGTCATCGCCTCGGGCGGTGTCGGCAACCTGCAGCATCTGGCCGATGGTGTCAGCGAAGGCCGTGCCGATGCGGTGCTGGCCGCCTCGATCTTCCATTTTGGCGAATACACCGTGCGCCAGGCCAAGGAGTACATGGCTGCACGTGGCATCGAAGTGCGGTTGTGAGCGACCTCGATAATTCCCTGAACTGGCTGGAGGCGTTGAAGTGGGACGCCGACGGCATGATCCCGGCCATCGCCCAGGATGAAAACGGGCGCGTCGTGATGTTCGCTTGGATGAACCGTGAGTCGTTGCAGGAAACGCTTCAGTGCGGCAACGCGGTATACTGGTCGCGCTCGAGAAAGCGTCTGTGGCGCAAGGGCGAGGAGTCGGGGCATTTCCAGAAAATCCGCTCCATTCGTACCGATTGCGACGGCGACGTCTTGCTGTTGAGCATTGAACAAGTCGGCGGGATTGCCTGTCATACTGGCCGCGAAAGCTGTTTTTTCAATGAATTGAACGGGGACCGCTGGGTTCCCGCTGATCCGGTTCTGAAAGACCCGAAGGAAATCTACAAATGAGCACCCATGACATGCTGCACCGTCTCTCTGAGACGCTGGCTTCCCGTCGGCACGCCGATCCGGAAAAGTCCTACACCGCCAAGCTCTTTTCGGAAGGTCCGGATTCGATTCTGAAAAAGATCGGCGAGGAAACGGCAGAGCTGATCATGGCCGCCAAGGATGGCAAGCGCCTGAATATCGTCTGGGAATCAACTGACGTCATTTATCACGTGCTTGTCCTGCTTGCCTTCTACGGCTTGAGCATCGAAGACGTTTCGCAGGAAATGCGCCGCCGCGAAGGCATTTCCGGTATCGACGAAAAGGCGGCTCGGGGCAACAAGTGAGCGATTGCATTTTCTGCAAGATTGTCGACGGCAAGATTCCGGCGCAGAAGGTCTATGAAGACGAGGACATCCTCGCCTTCAATGACATCAATCCGGCGCGTCCGGTTCATGTGCTCGTAATCCCGAAGAGGCACATTACGTCGTTGGCGACGGTGAGCGACGACGATACGGCCGTGCTCGGGAAGATTCTGGCCAAGACCAACGAAATTGCAGTTGCGCAAGGCAGCCCGGACGGTTTTCGGGTGATCATCAACACAGGACGTGTGGGGCAGCAGGAAGTGCCGCACCTGCACGCGCATATCGTGGGCGGACCGGAGCCGGTCGGCCCCATGCTTAAACGCATCTAGGAGACACATCATGGGCAGTTTTTCCATTTGGCACTGGTTGATCGTTCTGGTCATCGTCATGCTTATTTTCGGTACCAAGAAATTGCGTAACGTCGGGCAGGATCTCGGCGGTGCCGTCAAGGGTTTCAAGGACGGCATGAAGGACGCGACGGCGGGCGACAAGCCGGCCGACGCAGCGCAGCCGACCCAGCAAGTGGGTGGTCAGACCATCGACGTTGAAGTCAAGGAAAAGACCAAGTCCTGATCTTCCGGACGGGATTTCTCCCGTTCCTTGAGACGACTTTCAAATCATGTTCGATATCGGCTTTTCCGAATTGATGGTGATCGGCATTGTGGCGCTGATCGTCATCGGCCCCGAGCGCCTGCCCAAGGTGGCGCGCACGCTCGGGCACCTGCTCGGCCGCGCCCAGCGCTATGTCAACGATGTGAAGTCGGACATCAGCCGCGAGGTTCAACTCGACGAGTTGAGGAAACTGCAGTCGCAGGTTTCCGATTCGGCCCGTGAACTGGAGAGCTCGGTGCGCAACGAATATGAAACTGCGCGCAGCGCGATCGAGGCGCCGGCACAGGAGGCCGTGGCCGAATTGCAGTCGACCGCTGCCTCGCTGACGGAAACCCTGCCGGTCGCTGACTCTATTGGCAAGCCGGCGGCATGAGCGAACCTCAGGAAGACTCCTTCATCTCCCATCTGGTTGAGCTGCGTGATCGTTTGATGCGCAGCCTGATCGCCATTGCCGTCGTCCTTGGGGTCCTGTGCATCTATCCGGGGCCGGGGGAAATCTACGATATCCTGGCCGCGCCGCTGACCAAGGCCTTGCCGGAAGGTACCAAGATGGTCGCCATCGGCGTCATCACGCCGTTCATGGTGCCGCTCAAGGTGACGGCCATGGTCGCCTTCGTGCTGGCCTTGCCGTTCATTCTTTATCAGGTCTGGTCCTTCGTGGCGCCGGGCCTGTATGCCCATGAAAAGCGTCTGGGCATCCCGCTGATTGTTTCGAGCACCTTCCTGTTCGTCTCCGGCATGGCCTTCTGTTACTTCTTTGTGTTCGGGCAGGTGTTCAGTTTTATTGCCAGTTTCGCGCCGAAAAGCATCACCCCGGCGCCTGATATCGAAGCCTACCTGTCCTTCGTAATGACCATGTTCCTGGCTTTCGGCCTGGCCTTCGAGGTGCCGGTGGCGCTCGTCATGCTGGTCAAACTCAACGTCGTGACCGTCGAAAAGCTAAAGGAGTGGCGCTCCTACTTCATCGTCGGCGCCTTCGTGGTGGCCGCCGTGGTGACGCCGCCCGATGTCGTTTCCCAGTTGGCTCTGGCCATCCCGATGTGCCTGCTTTACGAGTTGGGCATCCTGGCTTCGCGGTTGGTGTCGCGTCCGGCACCGGTGGAGGCGACTCCCACGGTCAACCCGGAAAATGCGGCAAAAATGGAATCAGAAATGGATCAGGCGGAAGAAGAGTTCCGCAACCTGTCCAAGGAATGATCAGGCCTTCTTAACCGGCCCCGGTCGCGTCGGCAAGGTCTTGACCGGCGCCCCTTCCTCGAACCACCACAACGTCCCCGGCGGCATGTCGGTCCACGCCTCGTTGTCAGTCAGCGGCAATGTCGCGATGACGGCGACGCGGTCATCCGGCGAGGTGACATCGCTGAAATCGACAGTGATGTCTTGATCCTTCAAGTGCGCCTGGGCAAACGGCGCCTTGCGCACGATGTGGCTCAATTTGGTCGAGGCATGGGCGAACAGACAGTCGCCATTCGAGAGCAGGAAGTTGAATTCGCCATGTTGGGCAATTTTCAGCGTCAGCTCATGCACGGCATCAAACAGCGCGCTGCGCTCAGGCACATGGTTGCCGAAGCGACGGCGCAACTCCTGCAGTAACCAGCAGAAGGCGCGTTCGCTGTCGGTCAGGCCGACCGGAACGAAGCTGCCATCGAGTTGCGGCATGAAATCGAAGAGGTTGCCGTTGTGGGCGAAAATCCAGTAACGGCCCCACAGTTCGCGCATGAAAGGATGGGTGTTTTCGAGACCGATGGCCCCCTGTGTTGCTTTGCGAATGTGGGCAATGACGTTCTTCGAACGAATCGGGTAGTGGCGGACCAGTTCGGCCACCGGCGAGGTGCTCGACGGCTGCGGGTCGAGGAAGAGCCGGGTACCCTTGCCTTCAAAAAAGGCGATGCCCCAGCCGTCCGAATGAACATCAGTGGCGCCGCCCCGGGCCTGAAATCCGCTGAATGAAAAGCAGATGTCGGTCGGCACATTGCAGTTCATGCCCAAGAGTTGGCAAATATTACACACTCCTTCCTGGGCATTGGATGGCGTGGCTCTTCCCGAGCAGCTGGCACATGGCTTACTCTTTTTCGGCGCGCATGGCCGGGCGTTTGCCGATCTTGACCTGGACTTCAACGATGGTCTTGTCGCGGCGCAGGCGGAATGGCGAGCGGTCGTCCGGGGTCAGGGCGGCAATCAGGTCGAGCATGACCTGCGGATCCTTGACCGCCTTGCCGCCAACCGAGAGCAGGACGTCGCCCGGGCGGATGCCGGCTGTGTCGGCCGGGCTGCCGCGCACGACGCCAGCGATCAGGGCGCCTTCGTTGTCGGGCAGGCCGAAGGACTCGGCCAGTTCGGGGGTGATTTCCTGGGCTTCGACGCCGATCCAGCCACGCGTCACGGCGCCGGTCCGGATGATCTGCTCCATGATGCTGCGGGCGCTGGAGACCGGGATGGCGAAGCCGATGCCGAGCGAGCCGCCGGTGCGCGAGTAGATGGCGGAGTTGATGCCGACCAGGTTGCCGTTGACGTCAATCAGCGCCCCACCGGAGTTGCCGGGATTGATCGCGGCGTCGGTCTGGATGAAGTTCTCGAAGGTGTTGATGCCGAGATGTGAGCGGCCGAGGGCGGAGACGATGCCCATGGTCACCGTCTGGCCGACGCCAAAGGGATTGCCGATGGCGAGCACGACATCGCCGACGCGCAGGTTGTCGAGCTGGCCGAAGGTGATGGCCGGCAATTTGTCGGCCTTGATCTGCAGGATGGCAAGATCGGATTCCGGGTCGCTGCCGACGATCTTGGCCTTGTAGGTTTTGCTGTCGTTGAGCGCGACCTGGATGTCGTCGGCGCCGTCGATGACGTGGTAATTGGTCAGGATGTAGCCATTTGGGCTGACGATGACACCGGAGCCGAGGCCGGAGTTGCGCTGCGGCTGACCTTCCGGGCGCTCGCCGAAAAAGTGGCGAAAAATCGGGTCGTCGAACAGCGGGTGACGTTGCTGTTTGATTTCCTGGGTCGTGTAGATGTGGACAACAGAAGGCAGCGCGGCGCGAGCAGCTTCGCGATACGAGCCGGTCGGCGCAACTTTGTCGTCGTCACTGCTGGTCGGCGCTTCCTGCACTGCCAGGACCGCTTGGCGCTGTGGCAACCACTCCGGTTTGAGCGTGGTGACGACGAACAGAATGGCCAGCGCAACGGTGACCGTTTGTGCAAAAATCAGCCACAACCTCTGCATGGAAATTGTCTCGATGAAACGTGAAGAATTGTTGGAGTATCTGGACGGGCTGTTGATGCCCGGAAAGTTCCGGGATTATTGCCCAAACGGCCTGCAAGTGGAAGGCAGATCCGAGATCAGCCGTATTGTGAGCGGCGTCACGGCCAGCCAGGCGCTGCTCGATGCTGCGGTTGAGCGCGATGCCGATGCCATTGTGGTGCACCACGGATATTTCTGGAAAGGCGAGGATGGCCGGGTCACCGGTATCCGGCGCAAGCGCCTGGCGACGTTGCTTGCCAATGACATTAACCTGCTGGCTTACCACTTGCCGCTTGATGCCCACCCGGAGCTCGGCAATAACGCCCAGTTGGCGAGCCGGCTCGGCTGGATCCCGGATGGTCGTTTTGGCGAGCAGGATATCGCCTGGCTGGGAACGCTGGCCGAGCCTTGCGACTTGACTACGCTGGCGGTGAAAGTGGCGGCAGGTCTCGGGCGTGAGCCGATGGTCATCGGCGATGGCGCACGAACTATTCGGCGGATCGGCTGGTGCTCAGGTGGAGCGCAGGGGTATTTCGAGCAGGCCATCGCGCTGGGTGTCGATGCCTTCATGTCCGGCGAAATTTCGGAACAAACCGTCCATCTGGCCCGCGAGAGCGGCGTGGCCTATCTGGCGGCTGGGCATCATGCCACCGAGCGTTATGGGGTGCAGGCGCTGGCCGGGCATCTGGCTCAACAGTTTGGCATCAGCTGCGAATTCGTTGATGTGGATAACCCGGTCTAGGCGGTTTCGGGTTTTGCCGGAAATGCGGCAAAACCCGATTTCAAATTTGGCCAAAAATTCTGGTTGACCGTGGCAATGACGGCTGGCGGCGTTGGACGAGAAAGCGCGACCGGCTCACCCTGGCTTCTACCCGGTCAAGCCGCTGCCGGCCGGCGTGGTTTGGCGATGCGCGGCGGAACGGGATTGAAGCTGCGTGCTTTGTCGTGCCGGCGGCTGACCAGATGGGCGACGCCGGCTGAGACACTGCCGCCGAGCAGAAGGCCGATCAGCAGTTCGAGCCAGCCGTCGCGGCTGGCTGTGCTACGGGGCGGAGCTTGCGGCGTGGCGGCCTCGACACTGGGCAGGATGCCGGGCGTTGCCTGTTGTGCCTGCATGTCCTGCAATTTTTCCCGCACGGCACGCGATTCGGCGCTCAGGGCCACGGCGGTATTCAGTTTGTCCACTTCCTGATTGAGCAGATGCAGCGTCGTCTCCATCTTGAGCAGGCGTTCGTCGAGCTCATTGACGGGGGCAAGTGGATCGCCGGCGCTCGGTGGCGGCAGATCGTCGAGAGCGGCGCCGAGGACAATCCGGTCCTTGCTGCTGGCCATGCCGGCCAGCGTGTCGCGCGGCAGCGGTTTCTTGGGTTTCGCTGCGGCACGTTCCCGGCGAGGCTGGGTGGCGGACTGGTCTGGCGACGCGCTGTCGGTCGTTGCGTTGTCGCTGAAACGTTCGGCCCGGGCGCGACGGGGCCGGACTTCGCGTGGCAAAGGGGCCGCAACCTCGACCGGCGGCTCGCTGTCGCCGACCGAGGCTGGCGGAGCCGGCAGCAGCACATATTCGCGTTGCACATCCAGACCGCAGCCGGCGCGCAGGCTGATGACGACGATCGGCTCGTCGATGGCCTTGCCGCCGGTGAGGATCAGTCGGTAATCCTGGCCAATGCGCACGAGGCGTGTCCGGGCGCCGGTGACGACAGGAAAATCGGCGCCGGGAACGGGGCCGAGGGTGAAGCAGGCGGCATCAAGGGATTCGCCGCCGGAGATGATCGGGATGTCGGCGCGTAGAGCCTCGCCGATGCGCGAATGAAGGTTGATTTCGCCGAGTCCGACGGCGCTCGCCGCGCCCGAGATAATTGCCATGCTAAGCAGTCCGTGGCGCAGCAGTCGTGAAACGATCATCCGGCGTTCTATGTCAATTGGTTTTCGGGTGGCGAAACTTTATCACCGGGCTGGCCGGGGGCGGGTGAAATGTTGCACACTTTCAGCCCTGATCACCGACCGTGGAGCTTTCCCATGAACCTCGCCTTCCCGCCGCATCCATTCGCCACCTTGCCGATTGCCGGGAGTGAGCAGCGCTTTCCAGTCCGCCGGATATTTTGCGTCGGCCGCAACTATGCCGACCACGCGCGCGAGATGGGGGCGATCGATCAGGCCGAGGGGCGCGAGCCGCCGTTTTTCTTTACCAAGCCGGGCGACGCGGTGCTTGGTGGCGAGGGCGAAATCAGCGTCGCCTATCCACAACTGACCAACAACCTCCATCACGAAGTCGAAATGGTCGTCGCCCTCGGCGCGGGCGGGGCGAATGTTGCGGTCGACGCGGCAAATGGCCTGATTTTCGGCTACGCCGTCGGCCTCGATCTGACGCGCCGCGACATGCAGGCGAAGGCCAAGGAAAAGAGCCATCCGTGGGACATGAGCAAGGGTTTCGACCAGTCGGCGGTAGCCGGGGCGATTTGCCCGGCAGCGCTCAGCGGGCATCCCGCCACCGGCCGCATCTGGCTGACGGTAAATGGCCAGGTGCGCCAGGAGGGCGATTTGTCGGCCATGATGTGGAAGGTCGCCGAAATCATTGCCAACCTGTCGACGCTGGTTCGCCTGGAAGCCGGCGACCTGATCTATACGGGAACGCCGGCCGGGGTTGGTCCGCTGGTGCGCGGTGACGTGCTGGAAGGCGGCGTCGATGGGGTCGGCACGTTGCGCGCCCGGATCGTTTGAGGCATGAGTCCCCGCCCTGGCGGGGATTCGGTGGTCGTCCTTACTTCGGCCGTTTGTCGATAACCCGTCTGGCCTTGCCGATCGAACGCTCGACACCGCCTTCTTCGACGATGTCGATCTTGGCCGAAATGCCGATGTAGGACTTGATGTGGTGCTGCAGGTCGTGCGCCACGAATTCCTTTTCCGGCCCGCTGGCAAACTGGAACTCGCGCTTCAGCTCGACATTGACCTTCATCGAATCGAGGTGGCCGTCGCGGCTGACTTCGATGACGTAATGCGGCGACAGTTTCGGCTGCTTGAGGATCAGCTCCTCGATCTGCGACGGGAAGACATTGACGCCGCGGATGATCAGCATGTCGTCCGAGCGGCCGGTGATCTTGCCGATCCGGCGCATCGAGCGCGAGGTCGGGGCGAGCAGACGGGTCAGGTCGCGCGTCCGGTAGCGGATGACCGGCATCGCTTCCTTGGTCAGCGAGGTGAACACCAGTTCGCCCTGGCTGCCTTCGGGCAGCACTTCGCCGGTGATCGGGTCGATGATTTCCGGGTAGAAATGGTCTTCCCAGATGACCGGACCATCCTTGCTTTCGGCGCATTCGTTGGCGACGCCCGGGCCGATCACTTCCGACAGGCCATAGATGTCGATGGCGTCGATGTCGAAGGCGTTCTCGATCTCGCCGCGCATCGCGTCGGTCCACGGCTCGGCCCCGTGGATGCCGATGCGCAACGCGGTGCTGCGCGGGTCGATGCCCTGACGACGGAATTCGTCGGCGATGTTGAGCATGTACGACGGCGTGACCATGATGATGTTCGGCTTGAAGTCGCAGATCAGCTGGACCTGCTTTTCGGTCTGCCCGCCGGACATCGGAATCACTGTACAGCCCAGCTTCTCGGCACCGTAATGGGCACCCAGACCGCCGGTGAACAGGCCGTAGCCGTAGGCGACATGGACGATGTCGCCGGGCCGGCCACCCGATGCGTAGATCGAACGGGCGATCAGGTCGGCCCAGGTGGCGATGTCGTTCTGCGTGTAGCCGACGACGGTCGGCTTGCCGGTCGTGCCACTTGAGGCGTGAATGCGCGCTACCTTCTCGCGCGGCACGGCGAACATGTTGTACGGGTAGTTGTCGCGCAGATCCTGCTTGGTGGTAAACGGAAACTTGGCAAGATCGGCCAGCGATTTCAGGTCGTCCGGATGGACGCCGGCCGCGTCGAACTTGGCTTTGTAATACGGTACGTTGTGGTAAACGTGGTTCAGCGTCCACTTCAGGCGCTCGGTTTGCAGGGCGACGATTTCGTCGCGGCTGGCGTTCTCTATGGCGTGCAGGCCCAGGCTCATTGTTCTCTCCCTCCGGAACCGCAAATTCTGAAGCGGCAGCCGGGGAGGGCGGTTGAGGCAGATCAACTACGCCCGATTTTAATTTTGGCCCTTTTTTACGGTAGACCGTAGCAAGCCCGGTTGACCGTGGAAACCTGCAGGCGGGGCCGGTTGGCCGCGTTATGCGACAATCCTGCCCCATGTTTCGTGCCGCCGCGCGTGGCCTGATTGGCCACGCCCTCCCCATCCTGATCGCCCAGTTGTCCTCCATCGGCATGATGGTGGTCGACACCGCCGTGCTTGGCCATGTCAGCTCGCTCGATCTGGCCGCCGTGGCGATTGGCGGCGGCATCCACGTTTCGGTCGTTTTTGCGCTGGTCGGCATTCTGCAAGCGGTGTCGCCGGTCGTCGCCCATCTGCACGGCGCCGGGCGCGATGACGAAGTGGCCGGCGTTCTCCAGCAAGGTTTCTGGCTGGCCATGCTGCTTGCCGTGCCGGGCATTCTGTTCCTGACCCATCCCGGCGCCGTGCTTGGCATGGCCGACATGGATGCGGCGGTTGACGCCAAGGTTCGTCAATATCTCACCCTGCTCGCCTGGGGCTTGCCGGCTTCCTTGTTCTACCGGACGTTCTGGGCTTTCTGCAATGCGCTGGGCAAACCGCGGGTGCTCATGGGCATCGGCCTGTTGAGCCTGGCCTTGCACGCCTTGCTGGCTTGGGGCTTCGCCCTGCAAGGCTGGCTCGGCGCACCACTCGGCGTCGCCGGTTGTGCATTGTCCAATATCCTGATCGGCTGGCTGGCCTGTGTCAGCGCCGCCGCCTATCTCGCCTTCGGGCCACTCGGCCGGCGTTATCGGCCATTCTCCAACTGGCAAGCGCCGCACTGGGCCACCTGGCGCGACCTGCTGCGCATAGGCGTCCCGATGGGTTTGTCCAACCTGGTCGAAATCACCTCGTTCACACTGATCGCCCTGTTCGTCGCCTCGCTCGGGGCGACAGTGGTCGCTGGCCATCGCATCGTTGCCAACCTGTCGGCCCTGATCTACATGATGCCGCTGTCGCTCGGCATCGCTACCATGGCCGCCGTCGGTCAGGCGGTGGGCGCGCACGACGCGGCGCGGGCACGGGCGACCATCCGCGCCGGGCTGATCCTGGCCGGCGCCTCGTCTTCCGTTGTCGGATTTTTGCTCTGGCTCACCGCCAAGCCGCTGGTCGCCGCTTATACCGATGATCCTGCCGTGCGCGCCGTGGCCATGAGCCTGATCATCTATGTCGCCATCTATCAGTTCTTCGACGCGCTGCAGACCATAGCCGGCCACGTTTTGCGGGCCTACCGGGTGACTTTCGTGCCGATGCTGGTGCAGATTTTCTGCTTCTGGGGCATCGGTCTGCTCGGTGGCGCCTGGCTCTGTTACCGAGGGGCAACGCCCCTTGGCGTCGCCGGTTTCTGGCTGGGTGCCGCGCTCAGTCTGCTACTCGCTGCAGCGATGCTGCTGCCCTTGTTGCGCAAGGTGGTTGTGGCTACGGAATCAATGCCGTAATTATGAATTTCGGCCTGCAAAGTTTTTGGGGCTATGTGGTAAGATTTTGAGTTCAAGCCGGTATAACCGGGTGGGGTCGGGGGAAGTTTCGGCCACTGCTCATTGCTCGCAACTCAACTAAACGCAAGGAAAGCGCATGAAAATTCACGAATATCAGGGCAAACAACTCCTGAAAAAATTCGGCGTTACGGTTCCGCGCGGGATTCACTGCACGACCGTCGAAGACGCAGTCAAGGCAGCTGAAACCCTGGGCGGCAAGGTCTGGGTCGTCAAAGCCCAGATTCACGCCGGTGGCCGTGGCAAGGGCGGTGGCGTCAAGGTCGCAACTTCGCTGGAAAAAGTGCGCGAGTACGCCGGCCAGATTCTCGGCATGCAGCTGATCACGCACCAGACCGGTCCGGAAGGCCAGAAGGTTCGTCACCTGCTGATCGAAGAAGGTGCTGACATCCAGCACGAGTACTACGTTGCCGCGCTGACTGATCGCGCCACGCAGTCCGTCGCCATCATGGCCTCCTACGAAGGCGGCATGGATATCGAAGAAGTTGCCCACAAAACCCCGGAAAAGATCGTCAAGGTTTTCGTCAACCCGCTGGTCGGCCTGACCGACGAGCAGGGCATGTTCCTGGCCAAGGGTATGGGCATGCAGGAAGCCTCGATTCCGCAGTGTATCGACACGCTCAAGAAGCTCTACACCTGCTACATGGAAACGGATGCTTCGCTGGCTGAAATCAATCCGCTGATCCACGAAGGTGACGGCACCGTCAAGGCCATCGACGCCAAGTTCAACTTCGACTCCAATGCGCTGTATCGTCAGCCGGAAATCGTCGCCATGCGCGACCTGGACGAAGAAGATCCGGACGAAGTCGAAGCCTCCCAGTTTGATCTGGCCTATATCTCGCTCGACGGCAACATCGGCTGCCTGGTGAACGGTGCCGGTCTGGCCATGGCCACCATGGACACCATCAAGCTGTTCGGCGCCGAGCCGGCCAACTTCCTCGACGTCGGCGGTGGCGCCACGACCGAGAAGGTGACTGAAGCCTTCAAGATCATGCTCAAGAACCCGAAGGTCAAGGGCATCCTGGTCAACATCTTCGGCGGCATCATGAAGTGCGACACGATTGCCGAAGGTGTTGTTGCTGCAGCCAAGCTGACCCACCTGAGCGTGCCGCTCGTTGTGCGCATGAAGGGCACCAACGAAGATTTGGGCAAGAAGATCCTCAAGGATTCCGGTCTGCCGATCATTTCTGCCGATTCCATGGCCGAAGCCGCCACCAAGATCGTTGCTGCGGTCAAGTAAGGAGCTATTGAATGTCCATTTTCATCAATAAGAACACCCGCATCATCACCCAGGGCATCACCGGCAAGACCGGCCAGTTCCATACGGAAAAGTGCCAGGAATACGCAAACGGCAAGGAATGTTTCGTTGCCGGCGTGAACCCGAAGAAGGCTGGCGAAAGCATCTTCAATATTCCTATCTTCGGTTCCGTCAAGGAAGCTGCGGCCGAAACCGGCGCCACCGTTTCCGTCATCTACGTGCCGCCCCCGGGTGCTGCCGCTGCGATCTGGGAAGCCGTTGAAGCCGACCTCGATCTGGCCATCTGTATCACCGAAGGCATCCCTGTTCGCGACATGCTCATCCTGCGCAACAAGATGAAGGCCAAGGAAGCTGCCGGCGGCAAGAAGACCCTGCTGCTCGGCCCGAACTGCCCTGGCCTGATCACCCCGGACGAAGTGAAGATCGGCATCATGCCGGGTCACATCCACCGCAAGGGTCGCATCGGCGTCGTTTCCCGTTCCGGCACCCTGACCTACGAAGCCGTTGGCCAGCTGACCGAAATCGGTCTCGGCCAATCGTCTGCCGTCGGTATCGGTGGTGACCCGATCAACGGTCTGAAGCACATCGACGTCATGAAGGCTTTCAACGACGATCCGGAAACCGACGCGGTCATCATGATCGGCGAAATCGGTGGTCCCGACGAAGCCGAAGCCGCCATGTGGTGCAAGGAAAACATGAAGAAGCCGATCGTTGGCTTCATCGCTGGTGTCACCGCCCCGGCCGGCAAGCGCATGGGTCACGCTGGTGCGTTGATCTCCGGCGGTGCAGACACGGCTGATGCCAAGCTGGAAATCATGGAAGCCTGTGGTTTCACCGTGACGCGCAACCCGTCCGAAATGGCCAAGCTGCTCAAGGCCTTGCTGTAAAATTCGAGCCTAGCTCAACCAAAAAGGCGGGCCGCGTGTCCGCCTTTTTTTCGCCTGGTTTTTATGGAACTTGATTTAACTTCTGCCGTTTTTTGGGTTGCCGTCGGCCAGATCATCCTGATCGATATCGTGCTCTCCGGCGACAACGCCGTGGTCATTGCGCTGGCCTGCCGCAATCTTTCCCCCGAACAGCGCCGCACCGGAATTTTCTGGGGTGTTGCCGGCGCCGTCAGCTTGCGCGTCGTGCTGACTGTGTTTGCCGCGCTGGTCATGAACCTGCCGTGGCTCAAGCTCGTTGGTGGCCTGCTGCTGGTATGGATTGCCGTCAAGCTCATGCTGCCGGAGGATGAGGAGGGGCATGATATCGAGTCTTCGGCGAATCTTTGGGGGGCGGTGAAAACCATCGTCGTCGCCGATTTCGTGATGAGCCTGGACAACGTGATTGCCGTTGCCGGCGCCGCCCACGGCAGTCTGGCGCTGCTGCTTTTCGGGCTGGCGGTCAGCATCCCGCTGATCGTCTGGTCGAGCCAACTGATCCTGCACTGGATGGAGCGTTATCCGTCCATCGTCCTGTTTGGCGCTGCTTTGCTCGGCTACGTTGCCGGGCAAATGATTTTTTCCGATCCCGGCGTCACGGCTGTTCTGCCGCAGTTGCCGGATTGGTCGGCCAAGGTGGCCGGAATCGTCGGCGCGCTACTGGTTGTTATCGTCGGCCGCTGGCTGGAAAAACGGATTCTCGCCCGGCAGGACGTCACCATCGTTTAGGGGAAAATCGTGGCCTTGTTTCTTTCGGAAAATGACGTAAAAAACCTGTTGACCGTGGAAATGGCGCTCGAAGCCGTCGAGTCGGCGCATCGCGACCTGGCCAATGGCCTAGCCATCGATACCCCGCGGGCACGCAGCCGTCTGCCGCAGACAGTGCTGCATATTCTGCAGGGGGCCCTCCCGGCGCAGGGCGTGATCGGCTACAAGGCCTATACCAGCAACAAGAGCGGCAACCGTTTTCTGGTCCATCTGTTTGATGCCGCGACCGGGCGGCTCAAGGCGGTCATCGAGGCCGACTATCTGGGCATGATCCGCACAGGGGCAGCGAGCGGCGTCGCGGCACGCTGGCTGGCCCGGCCCGACGCCAGCGTGGCTGGCGTATTCGGCGCAGGCTGGCAGGCTGAGGGCCATGTTCGGGCAATCTGTGCCGCCTTGCCGCTGGAGCGCGTCAAGGTATTCAGCCGCAAGGCCGACAAACTGCAGGATTTCTGCCGGCGCATGAGCGAAACGACAGGTGTTGCCGTCGAGCCGGCCGACAGTGCCGAAGAAACCGTGCGCGGCAGCGATATCATCGGGACAGTGACGACGGCGGCGCTGCCGCTGTTCGATGCGGCCTGGCTGGAGCACGGCGTGCACATCAACGCTGCCGGGTCCAATTCACTGATTCGACAAGAGTTGTCGGAAGCGGCGATCCGGCGCTGCGATCTGGTCACCGTTGATGCCGTGCCCACGGCCCTGGCCGAGGCCGGCGACTTGCTCCCCTTGCTGGAGAAGGGGCGCCTGCACTCGCGCCAACTGGTCGAGCTCGGTGAAGTGATCGTCGGGCGCCATGCCGGGCGGGCGTCGGCAGAGCAGATTACGCTGTTTGAGTCGCAGGGAATGGCCATCCAGGATCTGGCCGTGGCGTTGCGCGTGCTGGCGGCTGCCGAGGCCAGCGGGCTTGGCCGTCAAATGCCCATGGAATGAGGTTTGACCGAAACGCAACGGCAGGTAAGAATGGCACGGTTTTGTGCCTCCTGTTTTACGGTGGCACAGCCATCGGCGGAGGAAAAATGTTCGGGGTAGCGTGGAATTCAGCTGATATGTATCGCGGGACGCGAGCTGTTCCGCTGATGCCTTTCGCTGAAAATTCGCCGCGCCGTGCATGTCTGTTGCCAGGGTTTCCGCGATGAAACTGGCGGACGCCCTGGAAATCGTGATGCGCACCGATCCGGGCATGATCCGTTCGCATAACGAAGATGCCATCTACGCCGATGCCGGACTCGGCGTGGCCATCCTGGCCGATGGCATGGGCGGTTATAACGCTGGCGAGGTGGCCAGTGGCCTGGCAACGACCCGACTGGCCGAGGACATGGCGGGCGTCATCAATTCCCCTGCCGTTCTTGACAAGGGACTGCATGACGCAGCCCTCGTCGAAGAGCATATCGTCAATGAAGTGAAGGCGGCCAATCTGGCCATCTTCAATGCGGCCCAAAGTTGCTCCCAGTACACCGGCATGGGCACGACGCTGGTTCTGGCGTGGTTCTACGACAATCGGATGTGTGTCGCCCACGTTGGCGATTCGCGCCTGTATCGTCTGCGTGGCGACAATTTCGAGCAGTTGACGCGCGACCATTCCCTCTTACAGGAACAGCTTGATAATGGCATTATCACTGCTGAACAGGCGCGCTATGCGGAAAACCGGAATCTGGTGACCAGAGCGCTCGGGGTCGATCCCGAGGTCGAGGTTGAAGTCCACGATTACGACGTACGGTCAGGTGACATCGTGTTGCTTTGCTCCGATGGCCTGAACGACATGATCGAGGATCACGATATTGCGGTGACGCTGCAAACGCTGGGTAGCAATCTCGCTTTGGCGGCGGATCATCTGGTGCATATGACCAATGCCAACGGTGGACGGGATAATGTGTCGGTCATTTTGATCAAGGTTGTCGGCGATTTCGCATCGCCCAAGGGTTGGTGGCAGCGGCTACTGACCCGTTTGCAGTGATTTGGGGAAGGCAAGATGGCAAAACTGATCCTCTCGATGGATGGTCTGGTGCTCAAGGAAATTCAGCTCAATCAGGAGCGCCTGACCATTGGTCGCAAGCCGCAGAACGATATCCAGATCGACAATCTGGCGATCTCGGGCGAGCACGCCGTGGTCGTCACCATTCTCGCCGATTCCTTTCTTGAAGACCTGAACAGCACCAACGGAACGCTGGTCAATGGCCAGCCGATCAAGAAGCACTTCCTGCGCAACAACGACATCATCGAACTCGGCAAGTACAAACTGAAGTACATGGCCGATCTGCAGGCTGGTGCCGCCGCCAGCGATTTCGAAAAGAACGCGGCGATCCGTTCGGGTTCTCTTAAATTGCCTTCTGAACTGCAACTGGCGCCAACGGACACCATGACCCGGTCGAGTATCGGCATGGCCTCCCAACCCAAGGCACCGGTGCCGGGTATGTCCGCCGCCATACAGCTCCTCAACGGCCCGAATGCCGGCAAGGAACTTGATCTGACCAAGACGCTGACCACCCTGGGCAAGCCCGGTTTGCAGGTGGCGGTGATCGCCAAGCGGCCGCACGGTTATTTCATCACCCATGTCGAAGGGCGGCAGTTCCCCATCGTCAATGGCAAGGCGCTCGATGCGCAGGCCGTTCCGCTGGGTGACCACGATGTCATCGAGATTGCCGGCATCAAGATGGAATTCTTCCTGAAGGGCTGAAAACGGTTGTTTTTTGGCCTGCTGGCTGGGCTGCCCACGGGGTGCAGGGTTACAATCCGAGTCGGCCAGCACCCGGGTGACCCGAGGGGCGGCCCAACTTATCGGCAGGCCCAACAAGCATGAAGCTCCGCGTACTCGGCTGCAGTGGTGGCATCGGTGGCAGACACCAGAGAACCACGTCGTTTCTCGTTGACCACGACATCCTGATCGATGCCGGTACTGGCGTCGGCGAATTGTCGATAGCGGAACTGGCGGCCATCGATCACGTTTTCCTGACGCATGCCCATCTCGATCACATTGCTGCGCTACCAATGATGATCGATACCGTGGCTGATCGCCGCGGCAAGCCGCTTACCGTGTACGGCACCGAGGCGGTGCTCGACAGCCTGCACAAGCATATTTTCAACTGGGCGATCTGGCCTGACTTTTCCGAAGTTCCCTCGGCCGAGCAGCCCTTCATGCGCTATCGCAGCATCAAATTGGCAGAGACAGTTTCGCTGGCCGGGCGCCATGTTTCGGCTTTGCCGGCCAATCACACCGTGCCGGCTGTTGGCTATTGCCTCGATTCCGGTGCCGCCAGTCTGGTGTTTTCTGGCGATACCGGGCCGTGCGAAGCGTTCTGGCAGGCCGTGAATGTCATTCCCAACCTGCGTCATCTGATCATCGAGTGCGCCTTCCCCAACCGTGAGTCGCGCCTGGCAGAGATGTCCAAGCACTATTGGCCGGACGTGCTGGCGGCGGAACTGAACAAATTGACGCGCCCCTGCCAGATTCACATTTCGCATCTGAAACCAGGGCAGGTCGAGGCGACCATGGAGGAAATCAACCGCTGTCTTCAGGCGTTTTCTCCCGGCATGCTGCAAAACAACCAGATTTTCGAGTTCTGACTGAGACGCCCTTTCATGGAAACCTCGGACGACCTGTTTCGCCGCCTGGAACAGCTCAACGATATCGGTGCATCGCTGTCCAGCGAGCACAACATCAAGCTGCTGCTCGAAAAAATTGTCCTCGCCGCCAAGCAGATCACCCGGGCCGATGGCGGCACGCTCTATCTGCTGTCGGACGACAAGCGCCACTTGCATTTCGAAATCGTCCGCACCAATTCGCTCAACCTGGCCTTTGGTGGCTCCAGCGATCAGCCCACCTCGGGCAAGTTTCCCGACTTGCCGCTCTATCGCCACGATGGCTCTGCCAACGACTGCATGGTCGCCGCCTACGCAGCGATAACGGGCAAGACAGTCAATATCGCCGACGCCTACAGCGCCGAAGGATTCGATTTTTCCGGTACGCGCCAGTTCGACGCGCGCACCGGCTATCGCTCGCAGTCTTTCCTTACCGTGCCGATGAAGGATCACGAGGGCGAGATCATCGGCGTGCTGCAACTGATCAATGCCCTCAGCCCGACCGAAGGGACGGTCAGCGAATTCTCCCAGGCCGACCAGCGCCTCGCCGAATCGCTTGCCTCCCAGGCCGCCATCGCGCTCAGCAACCGGCAACTCGTTGAGCAACTCGAAGCGCTTTTTGAGTCCTTCGTCAAGCTCATCAATCTGGCCATCGACGAAAAGTCGCCCTACACCGGCGGCCACTGTCAGCGCGTGCCGGAACTGACCATGATGCTCGCCGAGGCCGCCGACGCCACCACCACGGGCCCCCTCGCCGATTTCAAACTGACCGACAAGGATCGCTACGAACTGCGCATCGCCGCACTGCTCCATGATTGCGGTAAGGTCACGACGCCGGTGCACATCGTGGACAAGGCGACCAAACTGCAAACCATTTACGACCGCATCCATCTCATCGACACGCGTTTTGAGGTCGTCAGGCGCGATGCCGAGATCCGTAAATGGAAAAGCATCGCCGAAGGCATGGCACCGGCCGAGGCCGAGCGAATCTGTTTTGAATTTTGCCAAAAAATTCCGGTTGACCGTGGAATCCTGCATCGCGCCAATATCGGCTGCGAAAAGATGGCCGACGAAGACATCGCGCAGGTCCGGCGAATCGCCACCGAATATCGCTGGCGCAACGCCGACGGCGAGGAAGTCCCATTCCTCAGCGACGACGAACTCGAGAACCTGACCATCCGTTCCGGTACGCTGACTCGCGCCGAGCGCGACATCATCAACCACCACATCGTCGCCACCATCAAGATGCTCGAACAATTACCGTGGCCGCGACACCTCAAAAACGTCCCCGAATACGCCGGTGGCCACCACGAACGGATGGACGGCAAAGGCTACCCCAAAGGCCTCAAGCGAGAAAACATGAGCTGGCAGGCAAGGATTATGGGCATTGCCGACATCTTCGAAGCGCTTACCGCCAAGGACCGGCCCTACAAGGAGGGTATGAGACTCTCTGAAGCCCTGACCATCCTCGAGCGATTCAGCCACAACGGCCATATCGACCCCGCGCTTCACGAAGTCTTTATTGGCAGCGAGGTGTACCGCCGATACGCCAGCGCCTTCCTGAAAACCCATCAGGTCGACTGCTGAATCTTCGCTGCGCTACTAGGCCGGTGTTGTATTTGCCATATTCCACGGCCTGAAATCGCTATGCCTGCCGCATTGCGTCCACTCAGGGTGACGCAAATTGGCATGTCTTTCTATGCGTCTGGATGCTACGTTTTTTTACAGTGGGCAAGAAAAGTCGCCAAAGCCATGAATGACAAGGGATTTACGAAAATCAGTGTGCCATTCATCCCGTTTTTCCAAAACCTGGCACGGAAACTGTTATAGGTAACTCAGCGGCTTTCCCGCCTTGTCACTAAAAGGAGATTCAAATGAAGAACGTTCAAAAAGGTTTCACCCTGATCGAACTGATGATCGTTGTCGCCATTATTGGTATTCTGGCTGCCGTTGCGCTGCCGGCGTATCGTGACTATACGCAGAATGCAGCTAACGGCGCCTGCTTGAAAGAAGCCACCGCTTACGTGGGTGCGACTGCCGGCCTTGCTGCTGACCCGAATGTCACAACCATTCCCGCGTTTGTGCCTTCTGCCTGTACGTCGGGTGCCAGTATGACTGTGACGGCTTACAATAATAACGACCCCTTGGCTTACGTAACGCCGACAAAAGGCAACGATGCGAAGAGGAAAAATCCTCAGTGTGCGGCATCTACTGGTAAATGTACGAACTCGTAATGCAAGAGGAAGGGCATTTGGCCGACTTGAGAATGGCTGAATGAAGTTCCAAAAGAAGGCGCCGCAAGGCGCTTTTCTTTTGAGGCAGGCGCGACTCCCTATTTCCGTCACATTCTGCCCCTCTGGGGAGACGTAAATTGTCATATTCTTTGGTTTGTTGATGCCATCTGCTTTTTTGCGGTTGCCTACAAAAAGTGCCAAAGCCATGAATGACAATGGCTTTGTGAAAATTCGGATGGTATCCATACGGCTTTTCTAGCACCTGGCACAGAAACTGTTGAGAGTAACTCAGCGACTTTCCCGCCTTGGCATTAAAAGGAGATTCAAATGAAGAGCGTTCAAAAGGGTTTCACCCTGATCGAACTGATGATTGTTGTCGCCATTATCGGTATCTTGGCTGCCGTTGCGCTGCCGGCGTATCGTGACTATACTCAAAATGCAGCTAACGGCGCCTGCTTGAAAGAAGCCACCGCTTACGTCAGTGCGGCCGCCGCCCTCGCTGTTGACCCGAATGTCTCAACCATTCCCGCGTTTGTGCCTTCTGCCTGTACGTCGGGTGCCAGTATGACTGTGACGGCTTACAATAATAACGACCCCTTGGCCTACGTTACGCCGACAAAAGGCAACGATACGAAGAGGAAAAATCCTCAGTGTGCAGCATCTACTGGTAAATGTACGAACTCGTAATGCAACAGGAAGGGCGTTTGGCCGACCTGAGTGTGGCTGAATGAGGTTTCATAAGAAAAGCGCTTCAAGGCGCTTTTCTTGTTTGTGGCAGGCGCGGCTCCCGTAGTGCTTGTGGTGACTTGTGATTTTGTTTGAGGGATGAAAATACTGTATGCATAGCCGTTCCCTTGGGTTGCACCACCATCTGACATTGCTTACCACAGGGGGCGTCGCAATCCTGTTGGGTCTGATGATCTGGGTGCCTCATCCAGATTTCACTTGGCATGACCAGCAGCGGCTGGGGCAGATCGCTATCTCTGTGCTGGCATTTTCCGGAATTTTGTTGCTTCGGCCTTCCAGAGTTTTTTTTGCAAATCCTCTCTGGTTATGGCCTGCCGTGGGCGTTCTGGTGCTTGGTACATTATCTGCCTCCTTGGCCTTGCATCCTTTGTGGGCTGCATCTGAAGTTGCCTTGCTGGTGGGTAGTGCCGGCATAGGCATTTTTATTTTTTGCCTCGTGCGCGAGTTTGAAGATAGGGCGGATCTGTTTTTGGGCGCTTTCTTGCGTCTTTTGTTGGCGGGAATGGTTCTCCAGTTTTATGTCTCATTTATCGCCGCGATGGCTCATGCGGACCTTTACTTCACTCCCTGGAGCTTGCTCAACGGTTTTTCAAACATGCGTTTCCAGGGGCAGTTTCTGACCATCGTGGCGCCGTTGTTGGCGGCCAGGCTGTTTCTTCCCGAGGGAGCAAGTGTTCGTTATCCACGCGGTGTGGATATGTTCCTGATGGTCTCTGTGGCGGGGATGGTATTCGTGGCGGGCACCCGGGGAACGATAGCGGCTTGGTTGGCGGTTTCCATCGTGTTCTTGGGCTTGAAGGGGGGCGGTAGGGATGCTGCGAAGCGTATGTTGCTAGTGATGGTTGCTGGCTTCGTGCTTGCTTGGCTTGTCTTGCACACGATTACCTGGGTGACGGGTCAGGCTGCAGATTATCGCTTTGCCGGTGAGCAGGTGTTTGGTTTGTCGTTAAGGGAGATTCTCTGGAAAGATGCCTGGACCAAAGTTGTCGAGTTTCCCTGGTTGGGCATTGGGCCAATGCATTTTGCTTCGTTGAAGAATCCGGTCGCTAACCATCCGCACCAGGCCATGCTGCAGATCGCCAGCGAGTGGGGGCTACCCGTGTTTTTCATGATCATGGCTGTCGTGACGGTCTGGCTGGCCAAGGCATTTGGCGAAGTCCGATCCAGCGATGGCAAGGCGGGGGCAGAACTCAGATGGGCGCTGCTGTTTGCCGTGTTGTCGTCCATCGTCCAAAGTATGGTCGATGGTGTTCTTGTGATGCCCTATCCACAATTGTGGCTGGCGATCACGGTCGGCTGGTGTTCGGCTCACTGCCTCCCCCGTTTTCAGGGCGAGAGGAGGCACGTGCCGCGCTGGGTTCCGTTGCTGGTTTGGGGGGGAGCTAACGTGTTGCTGATTGCCGCGGCGGTCATGAGTTACCCCGATCTTGTGGGGGCGGGGGAATATTGCGGTGGCGGTGGTGGGCCGCGATTCTGGTGTAATGGTCGAATTTAGGTCGGGTTTGGGTTTGGTTGCTGAAAAATCAATTTGCTACGGTCAACCGGGAAAAAAGGCCAAAATCAAAAACCTTGAAGCCTGGAGATAGGTCAGCCTCTCGGTGCCCTTTGCGCCAGCCAGGTTTGCAGCACTTCAGGCAATTCACTGACCAGCAGCGCGTGCCGGCCCGATATCCAGCCGTGAATCGGGCCTGCCGCGCGCCCATCAAGGGCTTCGGCGATCAGCGTGTTGGCGGTGATGTGGTCGTTGATCAGGCCGAGTTCGTCCTGCAGTTGTGAAAGTGCAGCCAGATAGGGACGTAGCCTTCTCTGTGGCAGTAGCGGGGCGAAGAACTCCAGCGTGTAGCGCAGCTTTTTGAAGGCGATGCGCATTTTGTGGCGTTCCTCCGGGGTCAGTTCGGCATGCCGGCTGGCCATGCGGCGGGCTTTCCGGGCGTGGCTGCGGATTTGCTGTTGGGCGAAATCCTTGATCGGCATCGGTAGCGTGTCGCTAAGCGTGTAAACGGCAGCGGTGAATTCGAGCAGGAGGCGCGGGTATTCCTTGACCGCAAGCAGGCCGATGACGGATTTTCGGGCGCTGCTGGCGCGGCGTTGCGCTGCTTTGCGCAGGCGCTTGATGTCGCTGTTTTCCGGAAAGGCTTCGGCGATGGGGGGCAGGGTTTCTTCGAGGAAAACGTCCCAGTTGCGCGTCTCGCCCAAGGCGCTGGCCAGCGTTTTCCAGGTTTGGCCGTAGGCGGCGACAAATTCGGGTGGCAGCACCGGAGCAAAGACCTTGATCGCTGAGCGCAGGCGGCGCAGTGCAACGCGGGCCTGGTGGATGAATTCTGCTTCACTGCCCAGCAACAGCCCCTTTTCGTTGCGCTGGAAGTGCTCCAGGCAGCTCAGCGCGATGCTGCGAAAGGCCTCGATGGGGGTCTGCTGCTCGTTGATCGGCACCGGTTTGCTTTTGAATGGCCGCAGCGGCTCATTGAGAAACAGGGCGTAGCCACGTTCAGCCTTACTGGCGATGGCGGGGAACAGATCAAGGTCTTTTTGAAGCTGACGGGTCAGGTTGAAGATGTCATCGACCTTGCCTGAGAGCAGTTCGAGTTCAATTTCACAGATTGGCGTCCGCTGACCACGGCTTTCGATCTGGCCGCGGTCGATGGCCAGTTCGATCAGCGATTCGCCGAATGGCACGTTCCAGACCTGACGGCGAAAATCGGTGGTGAAAATGGGTTCGAACTGATTGACGCGCTGCTCGAGATAGTCGCGGAAATCGGCGGCGTCAACATGGCTGAAGTCGAATATGCCCGGCGTGGCAGGCGCTTCCCATTCGCTGCGCATGGCCAGTCCGCCGCTCGCCGGTTCGGCTGATTTGACGGTGCACAGCCATTGCCAGCCCTTTTTGCGAAAGCGCATGGCAACACGCCGGGCGTGAAGCTCCAGTGTCGGGGTGTCGAAATAGGTGTTCAGCAAATGCAGTTTCTGCGGCTGGATGTTGGCGAGCAGCGGATGGTCCGCCAGTTTGCGTGCTGCTTTCGGGCTGAGTTGAAGCTTGAGTTCGATTTCGGTGCTCATCGTTCAATTCCTCGGGACGGCGGGGCCGGTTGCGCCATCGAAGCCCAGTTCGGGCAGGATGGCCAGTTCCTCGGCGGTCTGCACGCCTTCGGCGATGACGGTCAAACCAATATTATGCGCGATGCTGCACAGGCCCTTGATGAAGGCCTGGTTGCCTGTCTGGGTATCGATGGCGCGGATGAAGCTGCCGTCGACCTTCAGATAATCGAGGCCGATGCCGTGCAGGCGGCCGATTTCGCTGAACTGGCGGCCAAAGTGCTCGATGCCGAGGCGGCAGCCGAGGGGGCGCAGTGCGTCACAGAAAGCGTGGAATTCATCGAAGTGCTGGAAGGCGCCGATTTCCGATACTTCCAGCCAGAGACGGGGGGCCAGATCCTTGCGGGCGGCGATTTGGGCGAACAACCTGGCACGGAACGAGGCATCCAGAATCGACTCGCCAGACAGGTTGACCGCAACGGCCGGTGCGCCGGCGGCAATGCGCTCCAGCGCCAGGCGGGCAGCAGCCAGGTCGAGTTCTGTGGTCATCGATAGCCGCGAGGCCATCGGCATGAAGCTGCCGGCGGTCAGCCATTCGCCGTCCTCGGTGGTTTGCAGGCGCAGCGGGCATTCAAAGTGAAGCAATTGCCCGGCGTTGCCAGCCACCGGAAAATCGATCAGGCGCAGGCGTTGGGTCTGGATGGCGCCTTCTAGCAGTTTCTTCCAGTCGGCGTTGGACGTGGCATGTTGATCGCAATCGCTCTCGGCACGGCACCAAGCCAGCCCGCTCTGGCCCTCGGCTGATGCCAGCGCGGCGTCAACGCGGGAGAGCAGGCTGCCAATCGTCTGGCCATGCAGATAGACACCGCTGGCAATGTGACCAATGCGTTCGCCGTCGATCAGGCCGGCTGCCGTCAGGTCGTTTAGTGCGTGAAGCAGTATCTCGGCATACGGCGCGGGATCCTGAACGCCCGGCAGGAGTAGCGCAAAATCGGCACCGTTGAGGCGGGCGGCGGCGGCATTGGGCTTTTCTGCAGCCAGTCCGTTCAGCGTGCTGCCGAGTCGACGCAGCAGTTCATCGGCCATTTCCCGACCGGCCCGCTTGTTGATGCCGGCCAGATCGGCCAGGCGCAGCAAGACCAGCGAGCCGGAAGCAGCAGCGTCGTCGTCGCTCAGTGCAGCAGCCAGTTGGTTCATGAAAAAGGCGCGGTTGGCCAAGCCGGTCAGGCTGTCCTGGTTCGCTTCGCGGCGCACCTGTTCAAGACGGGCCGCCTCCTCGGCGAACATCGCCTTGAGGCGATCGACCATCGTATTCATCGCGCTGGCCAGGCTTTTCAGCTCGGGCGTCGCAGGTTCCTGGATTGTTGTGAAGCGCCTTTCGCTGATGGCTTGCGCCTGCCCGACCACGGCGTCGAGGGGGCGGCGGATACGGCGCAGGAACTGCATGCCAAGGAGGCCCATCAGGCCGCCGCCGATGGCGAACCAGCCGAGCAGTTTGAGGGCGCCACCCCATAGCTCGGTGTAGGCAAAATGGCTGTGGCTGACCAGCTCGATCGTGCCGAACTGGCTCCAGCCCGAAGAAACTTGTGCCTGCCCTGGCTGTGAGTCAATCGGAAATATTCGAATGAACCAGTCGGGTACGTTTCCGGCATCCTGCGGGCTGGTTTTTTCAATCATCGTCTTGCCGTTCGGATCGATCAGCCGCACGGTCGCATACTGACCGCTGTCGAATACAGCCGCGACCTGGAGTTCAACCGTGACCGGATCCTTGTCCAGTTGCGACATGGCCAGCGCCAATGTGGCGGCGTTGTCATTGTTCTTGATGGCCAGTTGGCGTTCCAGATAATGGCGAGCCGTCAGCGTGCTGACGATGAAGCTGCCGGCAAAAGCGATAACGGTGCTGGCGATGACCGCGAGCCAGAGTTGTCGGAACAAGGACATGTCGATTACCTCACTGGAAGCCTTCAGCGCGCGCCCGGGCCAGCAAATCCTGCCAGCGTGACAGATTGCTCTTGCTGGCGTTGTTGCCGGTGCCCTGCCACAGCCCCGCGCTGTTGAAACTGAAAATGGGTGAAAGATCACTGCGCCGGGAGGCGGGCAGGATCTGGGGATTCAGGTTGTCGAGGACGAGCGGGTCCGCGGTCGGTGTGGCGTAATAAGCCAGCACCATGTGCGCCTGCAGGAAGGTTCCCGCCGGCCCCGTCTGTGCTGCCTTGACGTAGACCAGACGAAGTTTGTTGATCGGTATGCCGAGATCGATCAACGAGTAATACTTGGCAATGGAGAAATCCTCGCAATCACCACGCCCCTGGCCAATTGTTTCGGTCGGCGTTGCCCAGTAGTCGTTCTGGCCCCACACCGACATGTCGTCGTCGAAGGCAATGCGCCGATTGATGAAGTCATTGACGCGCTGCAACTTGTCTGTTTCCGGCGCCTTGCGCTCTTCGCCGAGCATGCGCTGCCAATCGGTCAGCAACGGGACGCGGTCAGCACCAAAGCGGCTGAGCAATACCTGCTGCAGCTGGTCAAAGTCCACGCCCAGCGCCAAAGGCAGGCTGCTCAGAGAGAGCATGCCTATGGCGACAATTGTGGCCAGCCAGCGGAGCAGCGCAGTGTTGTTACGCAATGGACGCGTCAAGTCGTTGAATTATTGGGTTGGAAACGTCGGTTATTTCACATTCGACAAATGGCGAATCTCTATAATCCGGCCAAAACCTTGCTGATTATCCCCCATGAAAATGAAAAAACTCCTTTCCTTGCTGGTAACCGTCGCATTTCCTCTTCTGGTAAATGCGGCAGAGTCGATCCCGAGCGCCATTGCCACCCCTGCCACCCTGAAAGAAGTCGCCCAACGGGCCGTTCTCAACAGCCCGGAAGTCACCGCCAAATGGCACGCCTACCGCGCCGCTGACGAGGAAATCGGCGTTGCCCGCGGCGGCTACTTCCCGCGCGTCGACCTCACCGCCGGCGCCGGCCGCGAAAGCCTGCGCCAGCCCTCGGCCGCTGACCGCGACTACACCCGCAGCGGCGTCATGCTCAGTCTCAACCAGATGCTCTTCGACGGCTTCGCCACCCGCAACGAAGTCCGCCGCCTCGACAAAGCCCGCCTCGTCCGCTACTACGAACTCCTCGACGCCTCCGAGAACACCGCCCTCGAAGCCGGCCGCGCCTACCTCGACGTCCTGCGCTACCGCCACCTCGTCGACCTCGCCAAAGACAACTACATCCAGCACAAAGCCACCTACGACCAGATCGAACGGCGCACCCAAAGCGGCGTCGGCCGCCGCGTCGACTTCGAACAAGCCGGCAGCCGTCTGGCCCTCGCTGAAATCAACCTGATCACCGAAAGCGCCAACCTCCACGACGTCAGCGCCCGCTACCAGCGCCTCATCGGCGCCCAACCCGCCGACGCCATCACCCCGCCAAGCGAACTCAACAACGCCATCCCGACCCAGGCCAAAATCGCCCTCGACACCCTGCACCGCAAAAACCCCGCGCTGCTCGCCGCCACCGAAAACATCGAAGCCAGCCAATACGAAATCAACAACCGGCGCGCCGCCTACTCCCCCAAACTCGACTTCCGCGCCCGCACCGACAACACCCGCAACTACCTCGGCGACACCGGCGATCGCCACCACAACGTCGCCGAACTCGTCGTCAGCTGGAACCTCTTCAACGGCGGCTCCGACCGTGCCCGCGAAAAGCAGACCATCGAAAAGAAAAACCTCGCCTTCGACCTCCGCGAAAAAGCCTGCCGCGACACCCGGCAAACCCTCCTCATCGCCTACAACGACGTCCAGCGCCTCAAGGAACAAGCCACCTTCAACGCCCGCCAGGTCGCCCTTCTCGAAAAAACCCGTGACGCCTACCGCGACCAGTTCAACGTCGGCCAGCGCACCCTGCTCGACCTTCTCGATACCGAAAACGAACTCCTCGCCGCCCGCCGTGCCAACGTCAACGCCGACACCGACCTGACCCTCTCCTACCTGCGCACCTATGCCGGCATGGGCACGCTGCTCGAACAGCTCGGCCTGCAACGTCTCGATGCCGCCACCCCGGACAAAGACGAACTGGCCGACGTCGACCCCAGCCAACTCTGCCCGAACGACCCCATCGCCCTCGGCCTGCCCGATCGCGATGCCCTCAACGCCAAAGCCGCCGCCCTCAACGCCAGCCGCGCCCCGCTCGTCGCCGCCCCGGTCGCCCCCGGCCCCGAAGCCGGCATCCAGAATCAGGTCAAATCCTGGGCAGCCGCCTGGTCGGCCCGCGACTACGCCGCCTACAGCGCCTTCTATGCCCCGACCTTCACCCCGGACGGTGGCCTGACCCGCGAAGACTGGGCGCAACTGCGCCGAGGTCGCATTTCGGCTCGTGGCGACATCAATGTTGATATCCAGGACATGAAAGTTCGGATGGACGGCAACGACCGCGCCTTTGCCGAATTCCGCCAGATTTATCAGTCGAAGGGCTACAACGACACGACGCAGAAGACCCTGGAGATGATCAAGGTGAACGGCAAGTGGCTGATCAATCGCGAGACGTCGATTCCGTGCAACGGCAATACCGTTGGCGGCTGCAAGGGGCTGGTGAAGTAAGGCCGGCCCGGCACGGCCGGCTGAGTCGGCCAGCTTGAAAAGACAAAGGCCATGCGAGTGCATGGCCTTTGGCGTTGTGGGGGCAGGGGCGTTTAGTTCAGCGCCTCGACCTCGGCGATGAAAACGTAGCCTTGCGAGCGCAGTGTCTTGATAAAGCTGCTGCCATCGGCCTGTTTGCCGAGAATTCGCCGGATCTGGCTGACATGGACGTCGATGATCCGGTCGTAGGGCACATATTCGCGCTTGAGGACGCGCGATAGTTGTTCGCGTGAGAGCGGCTCGAAGGGGTGCTCAAGGAAGGCGGCGAGCAGTGCAAAGCCCGACACGCCAAGCGGCGTCGGCTGGCCACCGGTTCGGGTCAGTTCGCGCGAGGCGGTATCCAGTATCCAGTCGCCGAAGTGCAGGCGGCGCATCTCGCCACGGCCAGTGGTGGCGCGCTGGCTCCGGCGTAGCAGGCCGCGGGTGCGGGCCAGCAATTCACGCATATTGCAGGGCTTGGGCAGAAAGTCGTCGGCACCGATTTCGATGCCGATAATGCGCTCGATTTCGTCGGAGCGGGTCGAATGGATAAGAACCGGAATTTCGGAGTGCTGGCGAAGCTGGCGGAGCAGTTCGAGGCCATCGGCGTCGGGCAGGCTTAAATCAAGAATGATGACGTCGGGCTTTTCGTCAAGACGTCGCCACATGGCGGCGCCGGTTTCCGCAAAAATGCAGTCGATGCCGGCGGTGGCCAGTGTTGTACTCAATACGTGGCGAGTTCCCGGGTCGTCTTCAACGATGAGCGCAGTCTGACGCATGGTTATTCGTTTCGGTTACACGATAAAGCGGGGATTGTAATCCATTGCAAAACAAAGGCTTTGTTTTACTAATTTTTAACATTGAGCCAGCGTCTCGGGTGACAATTGCCCTCTGTTTCTGACCTCTCCGACGGATTTATATCGTGCCGCACTGGATGTCTGTTCCCCGTACCCTGGATGGTTTTGATGTGGCTGCAGCTGTCGCGCGCATGCTCGATCAGCCCATGCTCTGGTGGCAGGCGGTCGGCCTGTTCGTTGAGCATTTCGCCGACTGGGAACTGGCGTGGCGGGAGAGTGCCGGCGACCACGCCCAGGAGCAAAAGAAGGTGCACGCGTTGCGCAGCGCGGCGGCAAATGTCGGCGCGACGGCGCTGGTGGAGGCTGCTGCTGCTCTCGAGGATCAGTTGTTGAAATGCCAGGCCGGGCAGGCGACATCCGTTCAGGAAAGCTTGCGTCAGGCCTTGCGGGCATCATTTCGGCAAACCTGGCTTTCGGCGGCGGAGGCCCTGAAATCGTCAAAGTTGGTGCCGGAGGGGCGGGGGTGATGAACCTGATGCCGACCGTTTCCATTCGTGCCCGACTGGCCAGCATCAATTTTTATGTGCTGCTTCTGGCGATTGCCTTCGTCAGCATATTCATCTTGTGCACCGCTGGCTGGATGGCAATGCGCGGGCATGTTGCCGAAGGCTACGCTCGCCTCGAATTGCTCAACGAGAGCTTGAGTCCGGCATTGGCCGGAGGGGAGCGCGAGGCATTCAACGAAAGGTTTGCCCTTCTGCGCAGCATGCCTTTTCTCCATTCGGCTGCGTTGTACCGGCAGGATCATTCCGTGTTTGTTGCCTACGACAGGTACGGGGCTGAAGACGCCAGGCCGATGCCCTTGAGTAACCCGGTGGCCGGGCATCGGTTTTCCTGGAGCCGGATCGATTTTCTGGCCCCGGCCGGCACGCCAGACCAGCCTTTTGGCTGGTTGAGGCTGAGCATCGATTTGAGCAGCGTTTATCAACAGTTGCTGATTTATCTTGGTTTGATATTGTTTGAAACGGCAGTCGCTCTGGCCGTCGCCTTGCGTTTACAGGCGCGGCACGTGGAAAAGTTGATTGAGCCCTTGCAGGACCTGACGCTACGCATGGCGGAGGTATCGGTCGGCCGGCTCGATATTCGTGCTGCCGACAGCGGGGTGACGGAAATAGCCCAGCTGGCCAATGGCTTCAACCAGATGGTCGAACAGATTCGTGAGCGCGATCACTGGTTGTCGACGCACCTGGGCAATCTCGAGCAGATTGTCGAGCAGCGGACGCGTGAACTGCGGCTTGCCAAGGAGGCGGCCGAGGCCGGCAGCCTGGCCAAGAGTGAGTTTCTGGCGACGATGAGCCATGAAATACGGACGCCGATGAATGGTGTGCTGGGCATGACAGAGCTGCTGCTCAATACTGAACTGGCGCCGACCCAGCGCCAGTTTGTCGAGGCGGTCGAGCGCTCGGGAAAACACCTGCTCGGGATCATCAACGACATTCTCGATTTTTCGAAAATCGAGTCGGGCAAGCTGGAACTCGATGTGGTCGATTTCGATTTGCGTCACTTGCTCGAGGAGTCGCTCGAACTGTTTTCGCAGCAGGCCGGCAAGAAAGGTCTGGAGCTACTGGCCGATCTACCGCCGGACGAGAGCCTGGTGGTCCGTGGCGATGCGCTGCGTTTGCGGCAGATCGTTGTTAACCTGCTGGGTAATGCCATCAAATTCACGGCGAGCGGTGAGGTTTTCCTGCGTTTGCGCGTACTCGAACATTCCGAATTTGGCCTTAAATTCCGGTTGACCGTGCGAGACACCGGGATCGGCATTCCGCTCGATGCCCAGCAGCGAATTTTCGAGCACTTTGCCCAGGCGGATGGCTCGACTACCCGGCAGTACGGCGGCACGGGTTTGGGGCTGGCCATCTGCCAGCGTCTGGTCGACATGATGGGCGGCACTATCAGCGTCGAGAGTCAGCCGGGGCAGGGGGCAAGTTTTTCGGTAGAGCTGGCCATGCCGCTCGGCAAGTTGCCGGAGCAAAAGCCGGTTCACGCGCCAGCCGTCGTCGCTGGCCGGCGCTTGCTGATCGTCGACGACACCCCGGCGCATTGCGACATTCTGCTGGCCCAGCTGAACAGTCACCGGCTGAGGGCGGATACGGCCGGTTCCGGTCTGCAGGCGCTGGCCATGGCCGGCGCCGCCATGGCCAAGGGCGAGCCGTATGCATTGTTTCTGGTCGATATGGAAATGGCCGAAATGTCAGGAATTGACCTGGTGCGCGCCCTGCGTGCGGATTCGCGGCTGTTGGCGAGCCGGGTCATCGTTTTCTCGGCAGCACCCGACATGCCTCAGCAATTGGCGCAGGCCGGGATGGAGGTCGCGGCTTGCCTGGCCAAGCCCTTGCGCCAGGCAGATTTTCTGCGTGCGGTCGACGCCGCTCTCGGCCGCCCGGAGCGCAGCGAACGCCCGAAAGCGTTACCGGCCAGCCAGAAGTTGCGGGGCAAGGTACTGCTCGCCGAAGACAACGAAAGCAATCTGATTGTGGCGCGGGCTCAGCTGGAAAGACTGGGACTGGAGGTCGTCACCGCGGGGGATGGGCAGCAGGCGCTCGACCTGCTGGCTACCGAGACGGTCGATCTGGTCCTGATGGATTGCCAGATGCCGATTCTCGATGGTTTCGCCGCGACCTCGGTACTGCGCGAACGCGAAGCGCTCGGCGGCCAGCATCTGCCGGTCATCGCGCTGACCGCCAATGCCATGAAGGGCGACCGTGAGCGCTGTGTGGCAGCGGGGATGGACGACTATCTGGCCAAGCCTTATACCGGCGAGGCCCTGTTGCAGATGCTGGCGCAGTGGTTGCCCGCTGAGCGGCGAAAGCCGCCGGTTGTCGTCAATGATGCGGCCCGCCCCGGGCAGGAGCGCAGCGATGGTGCAGCGCTTGATCCGGAGGCCCTCGAGAAAATTCGCGCCCTGTCTCCGGACGGTGCGGAGGCGCTGGTTGGGCAGGTGCTGACAGCCTATCTGAAAGCAGCGGAGCGCGAATGGGTGAACTTCGACCGGGGCCTGGCGGAAGGCGATGCCAGCTTGCTGGCAAGCGCCGCCCACGCCCTCAAGTCGAGCAGTTTCAACGTCGGCGCCAACGGCCTGGCCAGGCGGTGCAGCGAGATCGAGCAATTCGGCCGGGACGGGAATATGCGACAACTGCTAACCCGGGTGGACGGCGTTCGCGCCGAATGGCTGCGCGTCGAAGCCGCCCTGAGAGGGCTTCTGGCCAGGCCTGAGGCATGAGCGCCACGCCCTGGCGGGTGCTCGCGGCGGATGACGATCCGACAACCCGTTTGTTGATGCAGGCAGCGTTGGCCAGCAGCGACTTTGTGTTGACGCTGGCCGATAGCGGCGACGATGCGCTGGCCAAGTTTCAAACCTCTACCTTCGACCTTGCCCTGCTCGATGTCGAAATGCCCGGCCTCGATGGCTTCGCGGTGTGCGCTGCCATCCGCCAGACGCATGGCAGCGGATTCCCCGTCGTTCTGCTGACCGGGCGCAGTGATCCCGAATTTTTCGAGCGGGCGCGCCAACTGGGGGCCCGCCACATCGCCAAGCCGATTGACTGGACCTCGCTGGCCGGCCAACTGCGTTCCCTGCTCGCCGCCGCACAGCGCTAAGCCCCCGGTTTTCCCGCCGCCCCGCCGGGCAAGGCTTGTGGCAGAATCGGGATAAGTGGCATCAATGCCAGGGGCCGCAGAACGGGGGAAAGAGATGCGATATCGAAAATTCTGGCGAAGCTTGTTGTGCGCCTTTGTTTTTGGCAGTTTTTTGCCGTCGACCGTGGCATTCGCCCAGGAGGCCAGGCCCTTGGTCAAGGGGCAAACGCTTTACCTGCCGATCTACTCGCACATGCTCTACGGCAATCTGGGCAAGAGTGGCAAGGCATCCAACGTCTTGCTGTCGGCCCTGGTCAGCATTCGCAATACCGACATCAAGCGCTCGATCCGGGTGCTGTCGGCCAGGTATTTCGATACCGGCGGCAAATTGCTCGGTGAGCGCGTGCCTGCGCCGACCGTTGTGCCGCCGCTCGGCACGCTTGAGCTGTTTGTTGAACTTAACGACGCTTCCGGTGGCTCGGGCGCCAATTTCATCATCAAATGGGATGCCGAGCAGCCGGTCAACCCACCGCTGGTCGAGTCACTGCACGTCAATATGGACGGCGGCAAAGCCGTCATTTTCATGACCCAATCGGTGCCGCTGACTGAATGAACGGCAACTCGAGCGCGTCCCCGATCAGGACCCTGCAGACCGGCTATATCGTCCGGCTGCTCTATGTCGCGCTCGGCATGCTGTTTGCCGTGCATTTGTTCGGCAGCATCGGCTACATGGTCCTGACCGAGGGCAAATATTCGTGGTTCGACTGCTTCTACATGACCTTCATCACCGTTGCCACCATCGGCTTCGGCGAAATCATCGACATGGCGAGCAACCAGCCGGCACGGATCTTGACGGTGGTGATCGGCATTCTTGGCGCCGGCAATCTGTCGCTGCTGTTTTCGGTCGTCACCGTGGCGCTGCTCGAAACCGACCTTAATGGAACCCTGCGGAGAAAACGCATGGAAAAAACGATCAGGAAACTCAAGGGACACTACATTTTGTGCGGCTTCGGCCGGGTCGGACGCAACATTGCGCACGAACTGGCAGCAACCAACCGGCACTTCGTCGGCATCGACGAAGACCTGCACAAGCTGGAAGAGTACAAGGAAAAGAACATCGGCTTTCTCTACCTGAACGGCGATGCCAGCGACGACGACGTGCTGATCGCCGCCGACCTGGAAGATGCCAAGGGGTTGTTCGCGGTGACCGGCGACGATTCGCGCAACCTGATGATCGTCATCACGGCCAAGCAGTTGAAGCCCGAGTTGCGCGTCGTGGCGCGCTGTACCGAAACACGCAACATCGAAAAGATGCGCAAGGCCGGGGCCGATGCCATCGTCTCGCCTGACTTTACGGGCGGCATGCGCATCGCGTCGGCGATGATCCGGCCGCATGTGGTTTCCTTCCTCGACGAAATGCTCAAGTCGGAGAAGAACCTGCGCGTCGAAGAGGTGCCGGTGCCGGCCGGATTCATTCCCAAGCCGCTCGGCGTGCTGCAGTTGCGTAGCGCCAATTACGTCTTTCTCGCCGTGCGCGAGCGCAACGGCAGTTGGCAGTTCAATCCGGACAATGACTTTCTGCTCAAGCCCGGCTTCATGCTGATTGCCATGGCCAGCCCGGTCGGGCGCACCGAAATCGAGACCTTGTTGATCGAAATGGCGTCTTGAAGAGATTTTTTGGTTAGGCGGTTTCTCGGCGGGTATTTCCGTCGGCCGCAATTTTTCGGGGGAAATAAACATGCAAAAAACCATCATGATTGCCGGCGCCTTCCTGTTGCTTGCCGGCACGGCACAGGCATCGCCGGAACTGGCCAAGGCCAAGAACTGCATGACCTGCCACGCCATCGACAAGAAAATTGTCGGCCCGGCGTACAAGGATATCGCTGCCAAGCGAGCCGCTGAAAAGGGTGCAGAGGCCGCGCTGACGGCGAAGATCAAGGCGGGCAGCAAGGGCGAATGGGGCCAGGTGCCGATGCCGGCGAACAATGTGACCGATGCCGAAGCGGCGACCCTGGCCAAGTGGGTTCTCGCCCAGAAGTAAGCGCTGGCGCCGGATGACGAGAAGCGAGACAGAATGAAAGCACTGACCGACGAGCAGATGCGCCGCCGCTGGATAGCCCTCGGCGTCGTCGCGGTGGCCTACATTCTGTCTTTCTTCCAGCGTTTTGCCCCGGCCGGCATTGCGCCGGATCTGGCCGCCGCTTTCGATACATCGGCGGCCTCGCTCGGTGTCCTGGCGGCCACTTACTTTTACGTTTATACGCTGATGCAGGTGCCGACTGGCATCCTTGCCGATACCCTGGGACCGCGCCGGATCCTGGCCTTGGGCGGGGTGATTGGCGGCGCTGGCAGTTTCCTCTTCGGCATGGCGCCAACGCTCGAGCTGGCACTGGTCGGGCGGACGCTGATCGGGCTGGGCGTGTCGGTGACTTTCATCGCCATGCTCAAGTTGATCGCTGTGTGGTTCGAGGAGAGCCGCTTCGCCACCATGGTCGGCATCTGCATGCTGATCGGTAATCTTGGTTCGGTACTAGCCGGCGCGCCGCTCTCGGCGGTGGCGCAGGCGACCGGCTGGCGCGGTGTGTTCATCGGTGTTGGCTTCGTCTCGGTGGTGCTTGGCGTGCTGTGCTGGCTGATCGTCCGCGATGCGCCGGAAGGCGGCAATGTTGCGCCGAAGCCGCGCTTCGACCGGACGGTGGTGATCTCCGGCCTGCTTTCGGTGATTCGCAACCGTGACACCTGGCCGCCGCTGCTGGTCAATACCGGCATGTGCGGCGCCTTTTTTACCTTCGCCGGATTGTGGGCGACGCCTTACCTCATGCAGGTGCACGGCCTGGCGCGATCGGTCGCCACCACGCATCTGTCGCTATGGTTCGGCGGCTTTGCTGTCGGCTGCCTGTTGCTGGGCAGCCTGTCCGACCGTCTGGGCCGGCGCAAGCCGGTGCTCATCGTGACCTCGCATCTGTATGGCGCGATCTGGCTGATCCTGTTGTCCTGCGTCAGCATGCCGGTCGCGGTTTCATATGCGCTTTTCGCCTTGCTCGGCCTGACCACAGCCGGCTTCAGCCTGACCTGGGCTTGTGCCAAGGAAGTCAATCCGCCGCTGCTCTCCGGCATGTCGACCAGCGTCGCCAACATGGGCGGCTTCATGACAGCAGCGCTCTTGCAGCCCTTCGTTGGCTGGGTCATGGACCTCGGCTGGACGGGCGAAATGGTCAGCGGTGCTCGTGTCTACGATGTCGAAACCTGGCGCCACGGGGTGCTGGTGGTGACCGTCTGCGCCATCCTGGGGGCAGCATCATGCTGGTGGATCAAGGAAACGCGTTGCCGGAATATCTGGTAGGCCTCATGATCTACGCAGTAGGTTTGGACAAAACACAATAAAATCAATGAATCAGAAGCGCATGGCTTGTGCCACCTCTATAAATTAGCGTATGCTTATATTTATGAACGCAAACATTCTCCGTCCTTTCGTTTTTAGCCTTTTTTTCGGGTTGACCGTGGCATTCGCGGCTGAACCCTTGCCCGTCATCACGGTCAAGCCGCACGCCGTCGATCTGGCCTTTCCGGCCGAATCGCTGGTCGAGGCCGTGCAGCAGGCGACGGTCGGTGCCCAGATCGCAGGCCGCGTCCTTGAGGTCAAGGTCGACGCCGGCCAGTCGGTCAAAAAAGGCGATGTCCTGATGCGTATCGACGGCCGCGAGTCAGCCGAAGCGGCGCGCGCTGCCGAGGCGCAATACGCCAATGCCAAAGTCAGTTACGACCGGACCAAAAGCCTCGTCTCCCAGAAATTCATGAGCGCCGCCGCGCTCGACAAAGCCAAAGCCGATCTCGATGCCGCTGCTGCCAACCGCGCTGCCGCCGGGGCGGGCCAAAGCCACGCCACCATCGTCGCGCCAATGACCGGCATCATCGCTCGCCGCCATGCCGAAATGGGCGACATGGCAACGCCCGGCAAGCCGCTGTTCACGATCTACCAGCCGGGCACGCTGCGCGTCACGGCGAGCATTCCGCAATACCGCCTGAAGGCGATGCGCGATGTCAAAACCGCCCGCGTCGAATTCCCCGAGCTGGGCAAGTGGGTCGATGCCGTCAAGGTTCAGGTCCTGCCGACGGCCGATGCCGCGACGCACGTTTCGCAGGTCCGTGTGACATTGCCCGATGTGCCGGAAGCGACGCCGGGCATGTTCGCGCGTGTGCATTTCATCACCGGCCAGTCGGAAAAGCTGACCGTGCCGGCCAGTGCCGTGCTGCGTCGTGGCGAAGTGGCCGCGGTTTATGTGCAGACGGCCGACAATCGCCTGTCGCTGCGTCAGTTGCGTCTCGGCGACGCCGTCGGGCAGGGCGAGATCGAGGTGCTGGCCGGCTTGTCGGCCGGCGACAAGGTCGTCACCGACCCGGTCAAGGCTGGTATTCAGCTGAAATCGGCTAATTAAGTCATGAGCAGCGAGAAGACTACGCTCGGCGCGGGCTTGGGTATTTCCGGGCGCATTGCCGCCGCCTTCCAGAATTCGCGGATGACGCCGCTGCTGGCGCTGGTCGCCTTCCTGATGGGCCTTTTCGCCACCCTCGTCACGCCGCGCGAGGAAGAGCCGCAGATCGACGTGACCATGGCCGACGTCATGATCGCCTTCCCCGGCGCCTCGGCCAAGGATGTTGAAAATCTGGTAGCTCGTCCCGGCGAACAGGTGCTGTCGCGCCTGCATGGCGTCGAGCACGTGTACTCGGCCTCGCGCCCCGGCATGGCCATCATCACCGTGCAGTTCGACGTTGGCGTCAAATACAACGACGCGGTGCTCCGTCTCTACGACACCGTGCATTCGAACAGCGACTGGCTGCCGGCTAACCTTGGCGTCATGGCGCCGGTCATCAAGCCGCGCGGCATCGACGATGTGCCAATCGTTGCGCTGACTTTCTGGACCAAGGACCCGAACCGTTCCGCCTTCGACCTCCAGCAGGTCGCTCGTGCCGTCGAGATCGAACTCAAGCGCATCAAGGGAACGCGCGACATCTCGACCATCGGCGGCCCCGACCACGCCATTCGTGTGCTGATGGATGCCGAGCGGATGAATGCCTTCGGCATCACGCCGCAGGACATCGCCGGCGCGCTCAAAGTCTCGAACGCCCTGCAATCATCCGGCAACCTGACCTCCGGCAATCGCGAAGTGCTGGTCCAGACCGGCACCTACCTCGAATCCGCCGCCGATGTTAAGCAACTGGTCGTCGCCGTGCGCGGCGAAGCCAGCGAGCGCAAGCCGGTTTACATGAGCGACGTGGCAACCGTCGAAGATGGCCCGGATCAGCCGAAGCGCTACGCATGGTTCGGCGACCAGAGTGGCGAATTTCCCGCTGTCACGATGCAGATTTCCAAGCAGCCGGGCGTCAATGCGGCCGATGTGGCGACTGCTGCGGTCAACCGGATAAATGACCTGAAAAACACCGTCATTCCGGATGGCGTCGAGGTCACTGTGACGCGCAACTACGGCGAAACGGCGACCGAAAAGGCGCAGAAGCTGATCGGCAAGCTGATTTTTGCGACGGCCTTCGTCGTCCTGCTCGTCTTCTTCGCACTCGGCAAACGCGAGGCGGTCATCGTCGGTGTCGCCGTCACATTAACCCTTGCTGCAACGCTGTTCGCCTCCTGGGCCTGGGGTTTCACGCTTAACCGCGTCTCGCTGTTCGCGCTGATTTTCTCGATCGGCATCCTGGTCGATGACGCGATTGTCGTTGTCGAGAACATCCACCGCTGGCAAGGCTTGTACCCGGAAAAAAGCCTGCTCGAAATCATCCCGCCGGCCGTCGATGAAGTTGGCGGTCCGACCATCCTCGCCACCCTGACCGTCATTGCCGCGCTGCTCCCGATGGCATTCGTGACCGGCCTGATGGGGCCGTACATGAGCCCGATCCCGATCAATTCGTCGATGGGCATGGCCATTTCGCTGGCCGTCGCCTTTGTCGTCACGCCCTGGCTGGCGGCAAGAATGATGAAGTCGCATGGCAACGCCCACGGTGAACATCAGCCGTCGAAGCTCGATGCAAAACTCGACAGCACCTTCCGCAAACTGCTGACGCCTTTCCTCGACCCGGTCAAGGGCGGCGCGATGCGCGTCAAGCTGGCCATTGCCGTCGTCCTGCTCATTCTCGGCTCGGTCTCACTGGCTTACTTCCAGCTCGTCGTCCTCAAGATGCTGCCCTTCGACAACAAGAGCGAATTCCAGGTCATCCTCGACATGCCGGTCGGTACGCCGGTCGAGGAAACGGCGCGCGTGCTGCATGAAATCGGCGCCGAACTGGCGCTCGAAAAGGACGTCACCAACTATCAAGCCTATGCCGGCACGGCCAGCCCGATCAATTTCAACGGTCTGGTCCGTCAGTACTACCTGCGCGCCTTGCCGGAAAAGGGCGACATCCAGGTCAATCTGGCTGACAAGCACAACCGTTCGCGCCAGAGCCACGAAATCGCCGCTTCGCTACGCGATCGCATCGAGGCCATCGGCAAGTTCAACGGCGGCGTTGCCAAGGTCGTCGAAGTGCCGCCGGGGCCGCCGGTCATGTCGCCCATCCTGGCCGAAATCTACGGCCCGGACATGAAGGGCCAGATGAGCGTCGGCAAGCAGGTGCGCAAGGTTTTCGAGGAAACCAAGGACATCGTCGCGGTCGACGACTACATCGAAGCCGATTCGCGCAAGGTCATCCTGCACGTGCTGCAGAGCAAGGCGGCGCAACTCGGCGTGGCGCAGAGCGACATCGTCGAAGTCGTCAGCATGGGTCTGGCCGGGCAGGATGTGACGCCAGCGCACAACACCGAATCGAAGTTCGAAATCCCGGTGCGTGTGACCCTGCCGGCCGAGAAGCAATCGAGCCTCGATGCGCTCCTCAAGCTGCGTGTCCGCTCACGTGACGGCCAGTTGGTGCCGGTTTCGGAGCTGGTCGAAGTGCGTGACGCAGCCCGCGAAAAGGCCATCTACCACAAGGATCTGCTGCCGGTCGTCTACGTCGTCGGCGACATGGGCGGCAAGCTCGATTCGCCGCTTTACGGCATGTTCGACATCCGCAGCAAGATCAACGGCATGGAGCTCAAGGAAGGCGGCACGCTCGGCGAATGGTTCATCCGCCAGCCGAACGATCCTTACGCCGGCTACAGCGTCAAATGGGATGGCGAGTGGAAGGTGACCTATGAAACCTTCCGCGACATGGGCATCGCCTACGGCGTCGGCCTGATCCTGATCTACCTGCTGGTCGTCGCCCACTTCGGCAGCTATCTCGTGCCGCTCATCATCATGGCCCCGATCCCGCTGACCATCATCGGCGTCATGCCCGGTCACGCACTGTTCGGCTCGCAATTCACGGCAACCTCGATGATCGGCATGATCGCTCTGGCCGGCATCATCGTCCGCAACTCCATCCTGCTCGTCGATTTCATCAAGCTGCAAGTGGCGACCGGCATGCCGTTCCGCGAGGCCGTCATCCAGTCGGCCGCGGTGCGCGCCAAGCCGATTGCCCTGACCGCCCTGGCCGCCATGCTCGGCGCCATGTTCATTCTCGACGACCCGATCTTCAACGGCCTGGCCCTCGCCCTGATCTTCGGCATCATGGTGTCCACGCTGCTCACCCTGGTCGTTATTCCCGTTCTCTATTTCTCGGCATTCCGCAAGGAGCATCAAGCATGACCATCGAACGCATCATCCGCATCATGGCGGGTTTTTTCATCCTTCTTTCCCTGGCCCTGGGCTTCGACGGCAGCCCGATCTTCGTCTCGAAGTGGTTCCTCGCCTTTACCGCCTTTGTCGGTTTCAACTTGCTGCAAAGCGGCTTCACCGGCTTTTGCCCGCCGGAAAAACTGCTCGCCAAAATGGGCGTCAAGCGCAGCAACGGATCTTGCGGCAGCTAGGTAAATTGCGGTAAATCCACTTTCAGATCAGGGGTTAAGCCAGGGCAAGATTGCCCTGGATATGAAGGCTGATTTTTATGTGAATCGGCTTTAGAAAAACTTCGTGAAACATTGTTTTTATTGGGTTAAACTGCCTTTATATAACTAAAGGCTTACTTACCCTGTGGTGCAGAATCCGGCTTTCGCTGGCCGTAAACTCGTATTGTTCGCCCTTGGGGCGATTGTCCTGACCTGGTGCTCCCTTGGTCTGGATTGGTGGTCGATCGACCGACAACTTGCCGCTGACCCGACTGGCGACTCCGCTCGTAGCCTCGGGATGGGGGCGCCGGCATGGGGCTTTGTGTTATTGACGATCGGGCTTGTCGCCGCCGTGTTGATCATCGAAGGGTGCCGTCTGTTGTTCGGCATCCGCGATCAGGCCAGCCGCCAGCTCGCCCTGCAGCGGCGCATCATTGACCACGCTTCCGAAGCCATGATCCTGACCGATGGGGCGCAGCGGATACTGTCGGTCAACGCAGCTTTTGAGCGGATGACCGGATACGCCGCAACAGAGGTTCTCGGTTTGACCCCGACCATGCTCAGCTCGGGTCACCAGGGGCTGAACTTTCATCGCAGTATCTGGGATTTCGTCGCCGAGAACGGCCTCTGGGAAGGCGAGATCTGGGACCGGCGCAAGGATGGCGCGATCTATCCCAAGCAGATGCGCATCACGGCGATTCGCGATGAGTCAGGGCAGGCTACGCATTTTGTCGCCACCTTTGCCGACATCAGCGAAGCCAAGGCCCAGGCCGAACGCTTCGAGTATCTGGCTCATCACGACCAATTGACCAACCTGCCGAACCGTCTGGCCCTCGACGGTCACCTTGGCCACCTGCTCGACAGCGCGGTGCCCGGTATCAACCATCTGGCGCTGCTCATCATCGATCTGGACAATTTCAAGACGGTTAACGATTCGTTGGGCCACCACGCCGGAGATCGCTTGCTGGCTGAAATCGCCCGCCGGCTGACGGCCGAAATGGACCGCACGAAACGCCTGTTCCGTCTGGGTGGAGACGAGTTTGTCGTTGTCTTCGATCAGCTCGACAACAGTGCTGCCGTGGTCCGGTTGATTGATCGTCTGGTCAGCGCCATCGGCCAGCCTTGTGACATCGACGGTCATCAGTTGCACAGTACGCCGTCGATCGGCATCAGCCTTTATCCGCAAGACGGCCGGGACGGCCTGACGCTGATCCGCAATGCCGATGCAGCGATGTACGCGGCCAAAGCGGCCGGGCGAAACAATTACCAGTTCTTCGCCGAGTCGATGAACGCCGCCGCCAACAAGCGCCTGCATCTGGAAAGCGAGTTGTGGCGGGCCCTCGCCGAGAATCAGCTGGTGCTGCACTATCAGCCGCAGATCGATCTGCTGAGCGGCAAGGTCGTTGGCGTCGAGGCGCTGGTCCGCTGGTGTCACCCGCTGCGTGGCATGATTGCCCCGGCCGAGTTCATTCCGGTGGCCGAAGAGTGTGGCCTGATCCTGCCGCTCGGGCACTGGGTACTGTTGACTGCCTGCCGCCAGGTGCGGAGCTGGCTCGACGCCGGTATCGACATGGGTGAAATGGCGGTCAATATTTCGGCGCATCAGTTCCGCCAGCCCGATTTCGTCCAGACCGTGCAAGGCGTGCTGGCCGAAACCGGCCTGCCGGCTGAGCGCCTGGAGCTGGAAATTACCGAAAGCACTGTCATGCATGGCGTCGATGCCGCCATCCAGACGCTGGCCCAGCTCAAGGCCATGGGGGTCCGGCTGGCCATCGACGACTTCGGTACCGGTTATTCCTCGCTGTCCTACCTGCGTCGCTTCCCGCTTGACCGGCTGAAGATCGATCGTTCCTTCCTGGCTGATGTCGATACCGACACGCACGCCGCCTCGCTGGTCACCTCCATCGTCATGCTCGGCCGTTCGCTCGGCCTGCAACTGGTAGCCGAGGGTGTCGAAAGTTTTGCCCAGGCGGAATTTCTCCGCACGCTCGAATGCGAGCGTGTTCAGGGATTCCATTTTTACCAGCCGGTGTCGGCTGCCGAGGTGGTTGGCTTCGGTCGCTGTGAGGAATACGCCGCGCTGTCTGCCTGAGACTGTTTGAGCGGGCGGTGTTGACGGCTAAAATCTAGCCTTCTCGCGACGGAGTTCAGTATGAAAATCGGATTTGTCGGCCTTGGCATCATGGGGCGCCCGATGGCGCTCAATCTTATCAAGGGTGGCCATGCCGTCACCGTCTGGGCGCGCCGCGCCGAATCGATGCAACCGCTGCTCGAGGCCGGGGCCAAGGGTGCCGCCAGCCCGGCTGACGCCGCCCGCGGCAACGAACTGGTCATTTCGATGGTGGCCGATGCGCCGGATGTTGCCGACGTCATGTGCGGCGTGGCCAGCGCCGGCCAGCCCGGCCTGGTCGCTGTCGACATGAGTACCATCGCCCCGGCCGCTGCACGCAAGATTGGCGAAGATCTGGCCGCAGCTGGTGTGGACTTTGTCGATGCGCCGGTCTCCGGGGGTGAAGTCGGCGCCATAGCCGGCACCTTGTCGATCATGGCCGGCGGTTCCGAAGCAGCGTTCGCCAAGGCAAAGCCGGCTTTCGAATGCATGGGCAAGAACATCGTGCACGTCGGCGCCAGCGGCGCCGGGCAGGTCACCAAGGCGGCCAACCAGATCGTCACCGGGATGGGCGTCCTGGCCGTCGCCGAAGCATTTGCATTTGCGGCAAAAAACGGCGTTGACCGTGGCAAGGTGCGCGAGGCGCTGCTCGGTGGCTTTGCCTACTCGAAAATTCTCGAAAATCACGGCCAGCGCATGCTCGACCGCAATTTCAAGCCGGGTTTCAAGAGCTGGATGCACGAAAAGGATTTGAACATTGTCATGCAGACGGCGCACGAACTCGGCCTCTGTCTGCCCGGCTCGGCCGCAACAGCGCAGATGTTCAATGCCATGGTCGGTTCCGGCATGGGCGAAGAGGATTCGATCGCCGTGCTCAAATTGCTCGAGCGCTTGTCGGGGCAGGAATGAAAACAGGATTCATCGGTCTCGGCGCCATGGGGCGTCCGATGGCCATGCACTTGCAGCGCGCCGGCCACGAGTTGGCCGTCTGGGCGCGCCGCCCGGAAAGCATCGGTGATCTGTCGGCCCGGGTCTGTTCGACACCGGCCGAATTGGGGCGCTGCTGCGAGGTGGTGTTTACGGTGATCACATCGAGCCCTGACGTCGAGGGCGTGGCGCTCGGCAATGATGGCCTGATTGAAGGCATGGCGCCTGGTTCGGTGCTGGTCGATTGCTCGACCATTGCGCCCGATGCAGCGCGGCAGATCGCCGGCAAGCTGGCCGAAAAAGGCATTCATTTTATCGACGCCCCGGTTTCCGGCGGTGAGCAGGGCGCCATTGACGCAACGCTGGCCATCATGGCCGGTGGTGATGCAGCCGTGCTCGACCGGGTGCGGCCGTTGCTCGATTGTCTGGGCAAGCGCATCGTCCATATCGGTCCGAATGGCGCCGGCCAGGTCGCCAAGGCGTGCAACCAGATGATCATGGTCGCCGCTATCCAGGCAGCAGCCGAGGCGATGCGCCTGGCCACCGGTGCCGGCGTCGATTGTGGCAAGGTCAGGCAGGCGCTGGCCGGTGGCTCGGCCGCCTCGCGCGTGCTCGATGTGATGGGCGAGCGGATGGTCCGCCGTGATTTTTCGGCCGGCATCGACGCCCGCCTGCATCACAAGGACTTCGGGCTGGTCCTTGAAGCGGCGCGCCAGAGCGGGGTGCCCGTGCCGCTGACGGCCGTTGTGGCGCAGCAGCTCAATGCGCTGATGGCGCAGGGCTGGGGGCGGAATGATACGTCTTCGCTGCTGCGCGTGCTGGAGCTGGCATGAGTCAGATCGCCCAACTTTCCGAAGCCGAGATCGAAGAGCGCTTTCACGTCACCGGTACGCTGCCGATCGCCTTTTTACTCGTCGGTTTTGCCCGGAACAAGGATCAATTCACGGTTTCGTTCGGCGGCGAGGAGATGATGCTGACCACCCTGCTCGACGCCGAGCCGGCTGGTGACCGGCTGATTTTCGATTGCAGCGGCAGCGCCGAGGTGAACCGGCATCTTTTGCAGAGCAACCGCAATGTGTTTTCCGGCCGCCCCGGCGGCATCCATGTGCAATTCAGCACCGGGCGGGCGACGGAAACGGTTTTTGAAGGCAGCAAGGCATTTGCTGTCGCCTTGCCCAAGTATGTTGTCCGCCTGCAGCGGCGGGATACCTTCCGGATCGAAACGCCGCGCAGCAAGCCGCTGCAGTTCTTCGGCCGGCAGGCTGGCGGGCGGTTGCTCAACCTGCCGGCACATGACATCTCGGTGGCCGGCCTCGGCATGACGGCCTTGAGTCTGCCCGACGGGTTGGCTCCCGGGGTACGGCTGGAGAATTGCCATTTTGCCCTGCCCGAAGACGAGCACGAGTTGTTCTTCAGTGCGACGGTTTGCCACGTTACGCCGCAGGTCGGACGAACCGGCCAGCAGCAATGGCGGGTCGGCCTGCACTTCGAGAATATGCCGACGGTCGAGGAAAACCGTATCCAGCGCTACATCGCCCGGGTCGAGCGCGAGCGGCACGAATTGCTGGCCAAGTGATTTCCGCTAAAAGCTGAGGACCTAGCAGAGGTCGCAGCGGTGAATTTCGACCGTGGCATGGGCGATTTCTTCATGCACGGCGAGCGCATCGCGGATCTGCAGGGGGGTCAGTGTTTCGTCGTGGGTGAGCAGGCTCAGGGCGCAGGCGTAGGCGCCAGTGCCGACGCGCCAGACGTGGAGGTCGGTGAGCTCGGTCTGGCCAGCGGCCGGTAGCTGGGCGATGACGTCACGGATTTCGGCGACCACCGGGTGATCCATTTCGCGGTCAAGCAGTACGCGGCCGCTCTGCACGATCAGGTTCTTCGCCCATAGCGCAACGAGAACGGCGCCGACGATGCCGGTCGCCGGATCGAGCCAGGCCCAGCCATAGAGCCAGCCGCCGGCCAGCGCGGCGATGGCGAGCACCGAGGTGGCGGCATCGGTGACGACGTGGATGTAGGCCGCTTTCAAATTCAGGTCGTGGTGATGATCGTGGCCGTGTTCATGGTGGTGGCCATGGTCGTGCCCGTGGTCGTGGGCCTTGCCGAGAATCAGCGCGCAGATCAGGTTGATGACCAGGCCGAGGATGGCGACGGCCATCGCCTCCGGGTAGTGGATTTCCTGCGGCGACCACAGCCGTTCAAGCGAACCGAGAATCATCGCGGCGGCGACACCGAGCAGGAAGATGGCGCTCGTATAGCTGGCCAGTACCTCGATTTTCCAGGTGCCGAAGGCGAAGCTCGGGTCGGCGGCGTACTTGCGGGCAGCACCGTAGGCAAAGGCGGAAAGGCCGATGGCCAGGGCGTGCGAGCTCATGTGCCAGCCGTCGGCAAGCACCGCCATCGAGTTGAACCACCAGCCGGCAGCGATCTCGAGCAGCATGGTGGCGATGGTGATCCACATGACCAGGCGGGTGCCGCGTTCGGCCGCCGCGTTGCCCGCCGAATAGCTATGGTTGTGCGCCCAGCGCGTCAGGTCGTGGTTGGCGTCGCTCATTGTTGGCCGTAGCTCGAAAATTTTTCCAGCACGGCAGCCATTTCCTCGGCCGACAGCAGCACCGGCTGACCGAGTTGGCAGGCCCGCCAGTATTGCTCGCAAAGTTCTTCCAGTTCGATGGCCAGCGCCAAAGCTTCATCGAGATCGCGCCCGGCAACGAGCATGCCGTGGTTGGCCAGCAGGCAGGCCCTACGTCCGGCCATGGCGGCCATTGCCACGGTCGACAGGGATTCCGAGCCAAAAATGGAATATTCGGCGCAGCGTATGGTGTCCCCACCAAAGCGGGCGATCATGTAGTGAAAGGGCGGAATGTCGAGGCGGAGGCAGGCCAGGCTGACGGCAAACGGCGAGTGGGCATGCAGCACGGCGCCGACTTCGGGGCGACTGGCATAGAGGTCGCGGTGAAAGCGCCATTCGGACGACGGCTTGCGGCGGCCGACGTGCGAGCCATCGAGCGCCATGAGCGGGATGTCGTCTTCGATCAAGCTGGCGTAGGCCATGCCGGTCGGCGTGATGTAGAAGCCGTCGCCGCTGCGCACGCTGACATTGCCGGCGGTGCTGCGGTTGAGGCCGGCCGGCTGCATGGCGCGGGCGGCAGCGATCAGTTCGCTGCGCAGGTCAGCCATGGTTTTCCTCCGGGTAGAGCGCCAGCAGGCCGTCGCGGCTGGCCGGGCAGACGCCGCGCTCGGTGATGATGGCGGTAACCAGGCGGGCCGGGGTGACGTCGAAAGCCGGGTTGGCCACCGCCTCGTGCTCCGGCAACTGGTGCAGGGCCGATGGTACGCCCCGGGCATCGAGGCCATGGACAAGGCGGAACTCGTCGCCATGGCGCTCTTCGATGTCGATGAAGCGGCCTTCCGGCAGATCAAAATCGATCGTCGAACGGGGCGCCGCGACGTAGAACGGAATGCCGTTGTCGGCACAGGCCAGCGCTTTGAGATAGGTGCCGACCTTGTTGGCGACATCGCCATTGGCCGCAATGCGGTCGGCGCCGACGATGACGGCATCGACCTTGCCCTCGCGCATCAGGATGCCGGCAGCGTTGTCGGCGATCAGCGTGTGCGGCACGCCATGCTGGGCCAGTTCCCAGGCGGTGAGCAGGCCCTGATTGCGCGGCCGGGTTTCCGACACCCAGACATGCACCGGCAGTCCGGCGTCGTAGGCGACATAGACCGGCGACAGCGCGGTGCCCCAGTCGACCGTGGCCAGCCAGCCGGCGTTGCAGTGCGTCATGACGTTCAGGGCCGAGCCGTGGCGACGGGCGATCTGGCGCAAGAGGCCGAGCCCATGCTGGCCGATGGCCAGATTCTGCGCGATGTCTTCCGCCGCGATGGCGGCGGCTTCCTGCCATGCCGCCTGGTGGCGAGTGGCCGCCGGCAAGGGCATCAGGTGCCGGCTCATGCGGGTCAGTGCCCAGTGCAGGTTGACGGCAGTCGGCCGGGTCGCCCACAGGATGTCGATGGCTTTTTGCAGGGAATCATCGTCAGCACCCTCGCCCAGCGCAATGGCCAGACCGTAGGCCGCCGTGGCGCCGATCAGCGGCGCACCGCGCACCTGCATGGCGCGGATGGCGTGTGCCGCCTCATCCAGCGTCGTGACGCGCACCCAGTGCAGCGCATGCGGCAGCCGGGTCTGGTCGATGATGTCGATGGCGCGCTGTTCAGGATGGGCGCGCAGGGTGTGGGTGGGGATGCCGTCGATGTTCATGGAGCCGCATTGTGGCATAGTGAAGCGATCCAGAACTACCCGAAATATCATGCAAACACCTATCCGTATCGACTCTCGCTTCCCGGATATGGGGACGACCATTTTCACCGTCATGTCGCGCCTCGCCGCCGAATGCGGGGCGGTCAACCTGTCGCAGGGTTTCCCCGATTTTCAGGCCGAGCCGGCGCTGTTCGACGCCGTGCATCGTCACATGCTGGCCGGGCGCAACCAGTACGCGCCGATGGCCGGCATGCCGGAGTTGCGCCAGGCCATCGTCGACAAGGTGGCGGCGCTCTATGGCGTGCGCTACGACGTCGAGTCGGAAGTCACGGTGACCGCTGGGGCGACGCAGGCGATCTTCACGACCATCGCCGCCTTCGTGCGGCCGGGCGACGAGGTGATCGTCTTCGAGCCGGTTTACGATTCCTACGTGCCGGCCATCGAAACAGTCGGTGGCACGGCGGTCTACGCTCAGCTGAGCTTTCCCGACTATGCGCCGGACTGGGATCAGGTGGCGCAACTTGTCACGCCGAAGACGCGGATGATCATCGTCAATTCGCCGCACAACCCGACTGGCAGCCTGCTTTCCACGGTCGACCGGGAAAAACTCGCAAAATTGATCGCCGGCACCAACATCGTCGTGCTTTCCGACGAGGTCTACGAGCATATTTTGTTCGATGGCGAGCCGCACGCCAGCCTGTGCGCCCATCCCGAACTGGCGGCGCGCAGCATCGTCGTCTCGAGCTTCGGCAAGACCTACCACATCACCGGCTGGAAAATCGGCTACGTCGTCGGCCCGGCGGCGCTCATGGCCGAGTTCCGCAAGGTCCACCAGTTCAACGTGTTCACCGTCCATACGCCCTCGCAACTGGGGCTCGCCGAATACATGCAGGACGCCGACCGCCATCTCCGGCTGGCTGCCTTCTATCAGGAAAAACGCGACTTTTTCCGCGAATTGCTGGCTGCCACGCCATTCGAATTGCTGCCTTGTCGCGGCACCTATTTCCAGCTGGCGCGCTACGACCGCATTTCGGATTTGCCCGACCGGGAATTTGCCGAATGGATGACGCGCGAAGTCGGTGTTGCGGTCATTCCGGTCTCGGTGTTTTATGCCGACGGGCGCGATGATCGCGTTGTCCGCTTCTGTTTCGCCAAACAGGAAAGTACGCTGAAGGCGGCGGCTGAAAGGCTCGCTAAAGCTTTTTTATGAGGGCGGCTTGAGCATTTGATGGGGCCACGCAGATTCCCACGGTCAACCGGAAAAAATGCCCAAAATTGAAAACTGGCCGGTGATGTGCCGGCCTAGACTTCTCCGTCAGTAGCGAAGTCGACGCAAACTTTTGTCCCTTCGCCGGGGCGGCTTTGAATGTCGATTTTCCAGCCGAGCTGTTGGCTGATGCGCGCCACAATGGATAGGCCAAGGCCGTGCCCGGTGCTGTCTTCCCCCTTGGCGTGTCGCTGGAAGAGCGATGGAAAACGCTCCTCGGCGATGCCGATGCCGCTGTCCGTTATTTCCAGGCGTTGGCTGTCGAGATAAACCGCGATGCTGCCCTCGCGGGTGTAGGCACAGGCATTGCGCAGCAGATTGCTGACCAGCACATAGGCCAGCGAGCGTTCGACTGGCAGGATCGGACGTTCCGCCGCCTCGAAGGTGATTTCGACTGGCCGTCCGGCCAGGGCCGGGTTGGCATCGGCAATGGCATCAGCGACGACCTCGGCCATGGCGCAGGCAGGGTCGCCAGCCTCACCCCCTTCGGTGGCGAGGAGCAACATCGCTTCGAGCATTTGCCCCATGCGCACGGTTTGGCGATGGATCGTGCCCAGGCGCTGGCGGAGCGGCTCGGGGAGGTCGGGGTTTTCGATCAGCACTTCGGCTGCGCCGCGTATCACGGCGACAGGCGTGCGCAGTTCGTGGCTGACATCGCCGGCAAAATAGCTTTCACGTTGAAGAAAACCGTGGAGACGCAGGGAAAAACGGTCCAGTGCCTGGACCAGTCGGCCTATTTCATCGGGTGGGTAGTCCGCCACCGCGAAGCTGAGCGGCGCATTGGCCAGCGGGTTGGCGCTTGCCGTCTTTTCGGAAATTTCGTTCAGCAACTTGCCGATCGGCCGTACGACCTTTCCCGCCAGATGGTCGCCAAGCAACCAGGAGAGCAGACTCATCAGCGTTGTGCCGACCAGCAGGAAGAGGGCAAGACGCCCGAGGTTGGTGGCGACATAGCTTCGATCGAAGAACAGCGCGTAAGGTTTGTCGTCAATATGGGTGATGAGGACGGAGTATTCCTGGCTGTCCTTGAGGAAGCGCTCGATTCGATCATTTCCCGGCTTGACCGGGGTAACCAGGGGAAACGCTTCGACGGGCAGGAAATATCCGCTCAGAACAGACGTCGATGGCGGCAGTGCGAGCGGATTTTGTGCTTTCCGATTGCGGAAGTTTTCCATCTCGACTTGCAGAATGCGCACGATGGCATTTTCTTCAAGCTCGGCAACCAGGCCAAAAGTGACCAGACTAAGCAGTGCGCTGACCGAGAAACCTAGCAGGACAAAGGGAAGGACCAGCTTTCGGCGCAGGCTGTCATAGGGCTGATTGTTCATGGGCGATACGATAGCCGAAACCCCTTACGGTATGGATGAGTTGCCGCTCGAAGGGTTTGTCGACGGCATTGCGCAAGGTGTGCATATGAACGATGAGGGCATGATTGTCACCCGGTTCGTCGCCCCAGATTTCACGATGGATGGCCAGACGATGAACGACATTGGGCGAGCGGCGCATCAACAGCATCAGTATCTTGGTCGGCACCGGCGGAAGAACGATGGCCTGACCGGCCCGCTCGATCTTCATGGTGCCCACATCCATGCGCAGATCGCCAATGACCAGCAGATCGCTGTCGCTTTCGCGCCCGGAACGGCGGATAAGGGCGCGAATCCGCGCCTCGATTTCACGCAGCGAGGCAGGCTTGACGACGTAGTCATCGGCACCGATATCGAAGGCGGCAATCTTGGTGTCGACCTCATCCTTGGCCGTCAGCATGACGACCGGTACCTTGCTCCGGAGTTGCTGACGAATCCGGCTGCAGATGGTCAGGCCGTCGATGCCGGGCAGCATCATGTCGAGTAGCACCAGATCGTACTCGTTGCCGGTCAGCAGGTTCAGCGCAGCATGGCCGTCGGCGGCATAGTCGGTGACGTAGCCTTGAATTTCGAGAAAGTCGATCAGATTCCCGGCCAGATCCCGGTCATCCTCAACGATCAACAGGCGACTTGCCATTTTTTGCCGAACTCCTGAAATAAATTTAGTGCGGGGAAAATCACTTGCCTGATGCCGGGCTGCCCTTTTTGCGCCCGATGATGATCGGATGCGCCTGACGGCTCAAAATGAAGTCAAAAATGAATTTCATCCACAGCGTCGAACCGGCAATGGCGCTCCAGGTCTCGTATTCCAGGCTGCCGCTAAGGATGCCAATGATGACGAACACGATGATGATGCCGGCGATGAAATTGATTGCTGCGGCATAGGGCGCAAATTTCTCCGGATTGGCCGGCGACTCGCCGCGCTTGAGGGCGACTTCAGAGAAATCGTGTTTGACCAGGATGCGCCAGGCGCGACGAAACCAGTAAAAGGCAATGGGGAACAGGGCCAGGAAGAGAATCCAGGTCAATGCAACGCTGACATCAAATACCATCAACTACTCCTGCTGCCTTGTACGAAGGCAGGAAATGCGACTCGACAAATAAAAACCCCACCAGCGCAGCCGGCGGGGTTTGCAGACTGCCGCGACCGTTGTCGGTCAGCGGCAGGAATCATACGCCAGAGAACGCTTAGTGAGCACCATCCACCAGCTTCGAGCCGCGCGGAATACGCACGGACTCAACCATGTGCTGGATATGCTCAGGCGGTTCCTTGGTGACCTTGTCGACAGCGAAGGCAACGATGAAGTTGACCAGCGCACCGATCGCCCCGAAGGCTTCCGGCGTGATGCCGAAGAAGCTGTTGGCGCCACCGATCATCTCGACGAAATCAGTACCCTTGATGAAGAAGATACCCTTGTGAGCAAACACGTAGAACAGGGTGACGAAGAGACCTGCCAGCATGCCGGCCATGGCGCCTTCCTTGTTCATCTTCTTCGAGAAGATACCCATCATGATGGCCGGGAACAACGACGAAGCCGCAATACCGAAGGCCAGGGCCACCGTACCGGCCGCGAAGCCAGGGGGGTTCAGGCCAAGGTAACCGGCGACGACGACGGCCACGGCCATCGAGATCTTGCCAGCCAGCAGTTCATTCTTTTCGCTGATGTTCGGAGCAAAAACGCCCTTGACCAGGTCATGCGACACGGCAGCAGAGATCGCCATCAGCAAGCCGGCAGCGGTAGACAGAGCAGCAGCCAGACCACCAGCAGCGACCAGAGCGATAACCCAGTTCGGCAGCAAGGCGATTTCCGGATTGGCCAGCACGATGATGTCGGCGTTAACCGTCAGCTCGTTGCCCTTCCAGCCAGCAGCTTCTGCCTTGCCCTTGGCATCGGCGTTCTTGGTCTTGTCGTTGTAGTACTGGATACGGCCGTCGCCATTCTTGTCTTCGAACTTCAGCAGACCGGTCTTTTCCCAGCGCTTCATCCAGTCCGGACGCTCGTCAGCCTTGATGCTGGCTTCCGGTGCGTACAGATCGCCGCCCTTGATAACAGCGGTGTTAACCGTGGCATGCAGGTTCAGCTTGGCCATTGCGGCAACGGCCGGCGCGGTGGTGTACAGCAAGGCGATGAAAACCAAAGCCCAACCAGCCGAGCTACGTGCAGCAGCCACCGTCGGTACCGTGAAGAATCGCATGATGACGTGCGGCAGACCGGCCGTACCAATCATCAGCGACATCGTGTAGACGAACATGTTCAGCGTGCTGCCGGCTGTCGTTGTCGTGTACTTGCCAAAGCCGAGATCGACAACCACCTGGTCGAGCTTGGCCAGCAGGGACATGTCGGATCCGGACATGGTGGAACCCAGGCCGAGTTGCGGGATCGGGTTGCCGGTCAGGCTTAGCGAGATGAAGATGGCCGGAATGATATAGGCAGCGATCAGTACGCAGTATTGTGCAACTTGCGTATAGGTGATGCCCTTCATGCCGCCAAACACGGCGTAGGCGAACACGATGGCCATGCCGATGTAGATGCCGGTGTCGCTGGAAACGCCCAGGAAACGGGAGAAGGCGACACCAACGCCGGTCATCTGACCAATGATGTAGGTCAGCGAAGCGGTCAGCAGGCAGACCACCGCAATCGTCGAGGCCGACTTCGAGTAGAAGCGGTCGCCGATGAATTGTGGCACGGTGAATTTGCCGAACTTGCGCAGGTACGGGGCCAGCAGCATCGCCAGCAGAACGTAGCCACCGGTCCAGCCCATCAGGAACAGGCCGCCGCCATAACCCATGTTGGCGATCAGGCCGGCCATGGAGATGAAGGAGGCTGCCGACATCCAGTCAGCAGCCGTTGCCATCCCGTTCATCACGGGGGGGACGGAACCACCTGCGGCGTAGAACTCGCTGGTGCTACCGGCGCGTGCCCAGATGGCGATGCCGATGTAGAGCGCGAAGCTCGCACCGACAAACAGGTAAATCGTTGTTTGCAGATCCATGTGGTCGCCCCTTAGTCTTCGTGAACGTCGAATCGACGGTCAATGTCGCCCATTGCCTTGGCGTAGTAAAAAATCAGGGCAATGAAAACGTAGATCGAACCCTGATGGGCGAACCAGAAGCCCAGCGGGTATCCACCCAACTTGATCCCGTTCAGCGCGTCGACAAACAAAATGCCGGCACCGAATGAGACCAGGAACCAGATTGCCAGGATTTTTCCCAGCAACCCCAGCGTGGCAGACCAATAGCCTTTGCTGACGTCATCCATAGTTAACTCCTCCAAAGAATTTATTGTTGACTCGGTTAAACACTTGTTTGAGCCACCGGGCCAGTTTTTAGGTTGAAACTTACAGATTGCTGACAAAAGTTGTCAGCAATCGCCCCAATTTTGAAGCCTTGATCGTTTGTTGATCTAACGTTTACCTAAACAATACAAATCATTGGTTTGATGGAAATTAATGTTATTTTTTGGATTGATTTGTACACAGTAACAAGCTCAGTTGTTGCTTGTTTTATTGACAAATAGTTGGATTTATTTGAAATGAATAGATTGGTTCCGATAATTGAACGTTATTAGCGATATTGGGTAGTATGAGAAGGGTTCCATGGCTAAGGACAAGGCTAGGGGGGTCTGATTGCCAATCAACTTTGGGCCTCGTTCCGGTCCGCCAAATCGAGCGCAGATGAATCGTGAATTCAAACATTGAGCCTATCCTGGCAAGCGAACTCGACGCGCTTGCCTCGCTTCCACCGTTTGGTCGAATGGAGCGCAGCCGTCTTGCATTGCTCCTGTCCAACAGCAGCGTTGTTTTTCAACGGCAGGGCAGCCGGATTTTTCATCCGGGGATCGCTTTGCGGGAACGTTCGTTCTGGATCATTCGGCAGGGAAGTGTTGCCCGGAGCGGCGGTTCGATCCGCCAAGCAGTGCCGCTGTTGAGCGTGGGCGGCATCTTCCCGGTCGAATCGATTCTCGATGGCAGCGATGGCGGTTATGCCTACATCGCGGAAGAAGATTGCTTTCTCTGGCGGATAGAGGGGCTGGCGATCGACGAGTGGCTTGGCGAACTACCGTTTCTGCGTTGGCTGGCCGAGGCCTTGCAGGCCGAACAGCAAGCGATGCAACGCTTGATGGTCGAGTTGGTGCATAGCCGACAGGTTGCCGATCAGGCATTGGCGCTGCCTGCGCGGTCAATCGGCGCGACGCAAGTGACCTGCGTGCCACCCGATTGCTCAATGCATGATGTTGCCGGCTTGATGAGTGAGCAGGGCATTGGTTCGGTTCTGGTTGGCACGCCGCAGGCCGTCGAGGGCATTGTCACGGCAACCGACCTGGTGCGGCGCGGCATTGCCCGGCGATTACCCGATACAACCCCGATTTCCGAGATCATGACGAGCAATCCGGTGGAGGTTGACGACGCTATCTCGGTCTTTGGTGCAGCCGTCGAAATGGCTCAGGGTAAATATCGCCACCTGTTACTCAAGAACTCGGAAGGCCTGATAGCGGGTGTCGTTTCCGAGCGGGACTTGTTCCATGCCCAGCAACAAGGTGTTTCGCATGTTTTCACGCCGATTAACGAGGCAGGCAGCGTTGATGAGTTGGTCACGCTGGCTGCTGCTGCCCGTGAGTTCGGTGAGCGCGTCTTCAGCCAGGGCATGGATGTCAGCCAGTTTCTGCGCCTGACATCCTCGATCAACGATCGCATTGCCAAGCGTTTGCTTGAGTTGCTGACAGTCCGCCATCCGCCGCCCGCCCCCTTTTGCTGGCTGGCCTTCGGGTCGGAAGGGCGCGAGGAACAGGGCTTTGTTACCGATCAGGATAACGGCCTGGTTTTTCTGCCACCAGTCGGGGCTGATGTGGCTGCAATTCGGGAGCGCTTTCTCGAGCTGGGCCGGGAGATGAACGATGCCCTCCATCACTGTGGTTTCGAGCGCTGCAAGGGCAATATCATGGCCGGGAATCCGGAGTGGTGCCTGAGCCTCGGCGAATGGAAGGCGCGCTTCTCGTCGTGGATCCATGCCACGACACCGACGGCGATCCTCAACTCGACCATCTTTTTCGACTTCCGGCCGATCTTCGGGGAAATGCAGCTCGCCGAAGAAATGCGCGATCATCTGCTCGCCGAGGTCAAGGGCAACAGCATTTTCATTCATCTGCTGGCTATCAATGCCCTCGAGGTCGCCCCGCCACTTGGGCGCTTGAGCCGCTTTGCCACGGTCAACGGGAAAATAGACGTAAAAACGCAAGGCACGCGCCTGTTCGTCGATATCGCCCGGATTTATGCGCTGCATTGTGGCGTGAAGGCGGTCAATACCGAACAGCGACTGGCCCTGGTTGGTCAGCGCATCAAGCGTTCGGTCAGTGCCATACAGGGCGACATCGCCGCATTCCACCATGTCCAAACCCTGCGTTTGCAGCGTCAACTCGCATCGCTTGCCGATGGCGAGGCGGCGAACAGTCTGGATCCCTACGCGCTTGATGAACTGCAGCAGCGCATTCTTCGCGAATCATTTCGCCAGGCCGCTTCGCTGCAGGAGCGACTGAAACTGGATTACAAGCGATGAGCATTGCATCCTGGATCCGGCAAAAAATTGGCCAAAGCCCATCGGCCGAATCCCCGGACGAGCAGTTGCTGGCCGAACTGGAATTTGTGCTGCTTGACGTCGATCTGACCGGTACCGACGCCACTCAGGATTCGGTAGTTGGTCTGGCATTCCTCCCTCTGGTCGACGGGGCTTTTCGGCCAGCCGAATTGCGTTACGTCCGCTTCCCTGACCCGGCCACTGAAGCAGGGCGTTGCGCCCCCGAAATTGTCGCTGGCTATCAGGCTTGTCTGGATCTGATGGCAAGCCGTGTTGTGGTGACCATCAACCCGAATTTCATCCAGCATATGCTGGCGCTTGCGGCTGATCGCTTCCAGTTGCCTCCCCCGGTCGGGACGTGGCTGGATTTGTCAGCGGTGGCGGGGGTCATCGGTGGCGAGGGCGTTGCCGCCACGTCGTTGAGCCGTTGGCAAGAGAAGATGAAAACCGGCGGGAGGCGTGAGCACGATGCGATTTACGATGTCTTTGCCATGGCTCAGCTGCTGCAGGCGCTGCTGGCCTATGCAGAAGATTCGGGGATCGAGACCCTGGCCGATTTGCGGCGCAATCAAAGCGCCGAGTCCTGGATGCGGCCTTATTAGTCGCTTGGCGAAAATGGGGACAGGCCAAGGCGGGGCATTTGAAAAATACCCGGATGTTTACCGTTTCTTGATCTGTTCGTGACATACCGTTAATTCGTCTGAGGGTACTCTGGTCAGGCTTCTCGAACGGAGAGTGACTCCCAAAGAGATTGCTGCACGGTCCAGACAAGACCATTTTTCAACCCACTTCGGTGGGTTTCTTTTTTACCCATATTCGTGACGGGAATGCTATTCACCACGGAGCTATTCGCCGACAGGCAAACCGATGCGCTGGGCTGACTGGGTTACCGCCAGGACGCTTGGATGGGTCAGGCGCCGTTCGACCGAAATGGCGAAGTAGCTGACCTGAACATCGGTGGTCCGCCCGATAACGGCCAGTTCACCGGAGGTGAGAAATTCGCCTTCCGCAATGGTGGGAACCGGAAAAGCGCCAATGCCAGCCTTGCCAAATGCCGCCATCAAGGCGGTGTCATCGAACACACCGACGACCCGTGCCTGGATGCGCTCTCTTTCCAGCCAGGGCAGAAGATTCGTTCTGACTGTTGAATCCTCCCCCGGTAAAAGCAGGGGCAGTTCGTTGAGGCAGGCGGGAAACTCGGGGGGCGTTTCAGCGATCAGACGTTTGGTCGCCAAAAAGGAAATTCCGGAATCGAGCAGGCGATGGTTATAGGCCCGAACACTGAAGCCCGGTGGCACCGGGGCGTCCGAAATGACCATGTCGAGTTCATGCACCGCCAGCTGGGCCAGCAAACGGTCCAGCTGCCATTCGCGGCAAACGATGCGTGTCGACTGTTCGCCATGGATGGCAGGCTGGAGCAAGGTACAGGCGAGGGATTTCGGTACCGCATCGGAAACGCCGACGCGGAACTCGGATGGTCGCCCCTTCGGATGATGCTTGATCATCACTTCCAGTTCGGCACTCAGGGCGAAAAGCTCGTCGGCGTACTCGAGGGCCATTTTGCCGGCCTCGGTCAGGACGATGGAGCGCCCCTGGCGGGCAAACAGCTCGGTCCCCAGGTTGCTTTCCAGCAGCCCGATCTGACCGCTCAAGGTTTGCGGCGTGACGTTGATAGCCTCGGCGGCCCGGGCAATGCTGCCGGCCTTGGCTACCTTCCAGAAATAAAACAGATGCTTGTGGTTCACTGTGTGGTTAATTCATCGAGAAAAGCTTATTGTTTAATGAAATAAATCGAATTTATTTTAGTCGTCAGTTGCGCTAACTTACTAGCCCAATTTGACCGGGGCGGGCTAATTGAGTCACGCCAGAGTTCAATCCCGCTGAGGTTTTGCATGCTAGCCACCATCGTCGTCATTTTCGTCATCGCCTACGCCGCCATCGCGTTGGAACACCCGCTCAAAGTCAATAAATCGGCCTCAGCCCTGATCGGTGCTGGCTTGTTGTGGACTGTGTACGCGCTCTCGCTGGGCGATACGCATCTACTGACGGAGCAATTGGGCGAGTCGCTGACTGGTACGGCGCAGATCGTGTTTTTCCTGATGGGGGCGATGACCATCGTTGAGGTCGTTGACGCGCATAACGGCTTCGAGGTGATCACCAAACGGATCAGGACGACCAAATTGTCGTCCCTGATGTGGCTGGTCGGCTTCGTCACCTTCTTCCTGAGTGCGATTCTCGACAATCTGACGACGACCATCGTGATGATCTCGCTCATGCGCAAGCTGCTGGCCAAGCATGAGGACCGCCTTTTCTTTGCCGGGATCATCGTTATCGCCGCCAATTCGGGGGGCGCCTGGTCACCGATCGGCGACGTGACGACGACGATGCTGTGGATCGGCGGCCAGATTACCTCGCTGGCGATTATGAAGGCGGTGCTCTTGCCGGCCTTGGTCAGCATGATCGTGCCGATGGGAATAACCGCCTACGTGTTACGCGGCCGCGAGGTAGCGAGTCCAGAAATTGTCGATGATGAGCATGGCGTACGCACCACGGAGTTTGAACGCAACCTGATGTTCTTCATGGGGCTCGGCATTCTGGTGGCCGTTCCCGCCTTCAAGACGATTACCCACCTGCCGCCATTCATGGGCATCCTGTTCGGTCTGGGGCTCCTCTGGCTGGTCGGCGATCTGGTCCATCGGCACAAGGAAGACGAATTCAAGGTCCATTTCACTCTGGCCCACGCCCTGAGCAAGATCGACTTGAGTTCGCTGGTGTTTTTCATCGGCATTCTGCTTTCAGTCGCCACCCTGGAACATACGCATATCCTGACCTCGCTGGCTACGTGGCTGGACCAGACCGTCGGAAGGCAAGATGTCATCGTTCTGATCATCGGCATCGTTAGTGCCATCGTCGACAACGTGCCCTTGGTTGCGGCCTCCATGGGTATGTACAGCCTGACGACCTTCCCGCCTGACCATTTCCTCTGGCAATTCATGGCCTATTGCGCGGGTACGGGCGGCTCCATCCTGATCATCGGCTCGGCGGCCGGCGTGGCCGCGATGGGGCTCGAGAAGATCCACTTCTTCTGGTACGTCAAGAAGATCAGCGGCTTGGCTCTGGTCGGCTATTTCGCCGGCGCGGGCATCTATCTCCTGCAAATGAACGTGCTTTCGTAGGCGCGCTCATCGGATCCGCGCGTCTTTTTTGCCCAGCAGAAAAGCGTGCCGAAGGCCGTTGCCGCGCGGTTCTGTAAAGCTTTGTAATGAAACCTGAAATTATGAAAAATGCTTGACCTGCTCGCGCCACAAAGCGAATAATCCGCCGATACAAAACGTATCCAAGGAGAGAAATATGGGAATGGTCCAGGAATTCAAGGAATTCGCCGTCAAGGGCAACGCGATGGATCTGGCGGTCGGCGTCATCATCGGCGGCGCCTTCGGCAAGATTGTCGATTCCATCGTCGGCGACCTGATCATGCCGCTGGTCAGCCGCCTCGTCGGCAAGCTCGATTTCTCCAACCTGTTCGTCGTTCTCGGCGACAACCCGAACAATCTGGCCACGCTGGCCGACCTCAAGAAGGCAGGCGTGGCCGTCTTTGCCTACGGCTCCTTCCTGACCATCCTGGTCAACTTCGTCATTTTGGCCTTCATCATCTTCATGATGGTCAAGCAGATGAACCGCATGCGCAAAGAAGAGCCGGCGGCCGCGCCCGAAGCCCCGGTGACCCCGGAGGACGTCGTGCTGCTGCGCGAGATTCGCGATTCGCTGAAGAAGTAAGCGACTTTCGCTCCGATCAAGGCCGCCGTGTGCGGCCTTTTTTCATGGCGGCTGCGCGTGGCCACGGTCAACCGGGCGTGCTACGGTCAACCGCAAAAAATGGCCAAAATTGACATGGTCATGGCGCCCCTCAGCCAGCAAAAACCGCCGCCCACAACTGGCGGACGGCGGCGATATGCTGTTCCACCTCCTCGCGCGGAATTGGCGCCTTGGGAAAGGCCGACAGCCGCTTGGCGTGCTGCAGCCGGCGGTATTCGCGGTAGGCGTTGCCAGCCGCTTCCCCTTGCTGCGGGTCAATCAGGCCGAGTTCGCCGGCCATGCGCAGCAAGGCGATGTTGCCCAGATTGCCGGTCAGGCTGGCGTGCTGGTGCGAATAACCGAGGATCAGGTACTGGACGATGAATTCGACGTCGATAATGCCGCCTTCGTCGTGCTTGAGGCCGAACTCGGTTTCGCTTTTCGTGCCATGCGCATCGACCATCTTTTGCCGCATGGCGACGACTTCCTCCCGGAGCTTGGCCAGGTCGCGCGGCAGGCGCAGGATTTCACAGCGGATTTCCTCGAAACGCTTGCCGACGGCCGGATCGCCAGCGCAGAAGCGGGCCCGGGTCAGGGCCTGGTGTTCCCAGGTCCAGGCGTTCTTGAGTTCGTATTCGCGGAAGGAGTCGACGGAAACGGCAAGCAGGCCGGAGTCGCCATTCGGACGCAGGCGGAGGTCGGTTTCGAACAGGATGCCGGCCGGCGTCTGGCTGGACAGCCAGGAATTCAGGCGCTGGCCAAGGCGGGCGTAGTTTTCCGGGGCATCCTGGTCGTCGTCGTCATAGAGGTAAACGAGGTCGAGGTCTGAGGCGTAGCCGAGTTCCTTGCCGCCCATCTTGCCGTAGCCGATGACGGCAAATTTCGGTGTTTCGCAGTGGCGATTTTTGATCTTGGACCAGACCAGCGGCAGCGTTTCCTGGACGATGGTGTCGGCCAGTTCGGTCAGGTGGTCGGAAAGGCGCTCGATGGTCTGCAGGCCGGCCAGATCCTGGGCCAGCAGCCGGAAAACCTGACCGTGGTGCATTTCGCGCAGGATGTCCATCTCGCGTTCGGTGTCGTCGGCATGCTGGGCCAGATTGTCGCGCAGGATTTCGCGGAAACCGGTCCAGTCGGTGGCGATCTCGTAGAGGCGCGGGTCGAGCAGTTCGTCGAGAAGCAGCGGGTGGCGGTTCAGGTAATCGGCCGCCCAGTTCGAGGCGCACATCATGTCGGCAACGCGGCGCAGGGCCATCGGGTATTGCTGAAGCAGGGCGAGGTAGGAGCCGCGGCGGGCAATGCCTTCGAGGAAACTCAGGCCGCGGGCCAGCGTCGTATCGGGGGCGGGGGTCGCGCTGGCCGCCTCGATCAGGCGCGGGCCGACGGCGTCGAGACGGGCCCGGTTGGTCGCCGGCAGTTGCAGGTAGCGGCTGGCGGCGCGCAGTTCGGCCAGCCGCGCGATGGCCTCCTTCGGCTGGCGGTAGCCGAGATTGCCGAAGGCTTCGATGGCTGTGTCCTCGTCGAGCTGGCCTTGCCACAGGCCGGTCAACGGGTGCTCGCCGGCTTCCGGGTCGGAGAAAATGGCGCCGAAGTGCTGGCTGACCTTTTCGCGGTGACCATCGAGCACGGCCAGCATGGCCGGCCAGTCGGGAAAGTCCATGCTGACAGCGATGTTTTGCCGATTTTCGGCGTCGATCGGCAGCATGTGCGTCTGCTTGTCCTCGACGTATTGCAGCCGGTGCTCAAGGCGGCGCAGGAAAACGTAGGCTTCGCGCAATTCCTGCTCGGTTTCGGTCGGGATCAATTTGCGGTCGACGAGCAACTTCAGAACGGAAAGGGTCGGCCGGATCTGCAGCGCCGAATCGCGGCCGCCGCGGATGAGCTGGAACACCTGGGCCATGAACTCGATCTCGCGGATGCCGCCGGGGCCGAGCTTGACGTGGTCGGCCATGTCCTTGCGTGCCACTTCGCGGCTGATCTGGGCGTGCAGGTCGCGCATCGCGTTGATGGCACCAAAATCGAGATATTTGCGGAAGACGAAGGGCCGGGCGATTTTCTGCATGGCGGTAACCCACGCTGGTTGCAGATTTTCGCCGGCATTCATGGTGCGGCCCTTGATCCAGGCGTAACGCTCCCATTCGCGACCCTGGGTGATGAAATAGTTCTCCAGGGCGTCGAGCGAACAGACCAGCGGGCCGGAGTCGCCATTCGGCCGCAGGCGCATGTCGACGCGGAAAACCTGGCCGTCGGCCGTCAAATCGCCGAGCGCGCCGATGATGCGTTTGCCGAGGCGGGTGAAAAAATCGAAGTTCTCGATGCTTTTCGGGCCGGCCGTGTCGCCGTCTTCGGGGTAAACGAAAATGTAATCGACATCGGACGACACGTTCAGCTCGCGCCCGCCCAGCTTGCCCATGCCGATGATCAGCAGGCGCTGCGGCTGACCGGCCTTGTCGAGTGGTTCGCCGTAAGTGGCAACGAGCTGGCGGTGATAGTACTCAAGCGCGAAGTTGGTCGTTACGTCGGCCAGCAATGTCATGCACTCGACGATTTCAGCCAGCGGCGCCAGGCCGCCCAGATCGCGCAAAACCAGATGGGCCATGGTGCGTTGGCGCAGGCGGCGCAGGGCGGAGCGAACCGCATCGTCATCGGCAAACTCCCGTTGCAGCGGCGCCTGCAGCATGGCTTCGGTGAGCGGCTGTTGCCAGGTGGCGAGCAGTTCGGGAATCAGTTCCGGGTGCGCCTGCAGCAAGTTTGCGAGATAGCGGCTGTGGTGTATAGCCACTTGCCAGCGGGGATCTAGGTTGGTGTCCATGATGGTCCATCGGCAGCAGGGCCGAAAAGGTAGAATGTCGTTTTTATCCAGTATTCGATTGTAGTGATCTATTCCCCCCTCTGGCAAAGCGGTTTGACGCGTGAGTGAGCCGCTCCACCACAAAACCCAAGTGATTTCGCCCGATGTGCGCGTGGCGCTGTATCACCGGCTGCACTGGCTGTGGCCGCTGCTTGCCGGGCGCAGCATCCGCGTCCTGGGCTGGGGGCTGTTCGCCGCCTGGCTGGCTTTTGCCGTCCTGGTGCTGGCCTTGCGCTACGCGGTGTTGCCCAGGATTGGCGACTACCAGCTCGAGATAGAGCAGGCGGCAACACGCGCCGTCGGGCAGCCGGTCAGTATTGGCCGGATCGAGGCACGCTGGCGGGGGCTGAATCCGGATCTGGTGCTTAATGACGTGGTGATTGCCGACCGTCAGGGCGCCCCGGCTTTCTCTCTGACCCGGGTCGAAGGCGTGCTGTCCTGGCAGACCCTGTGGCGCCTGCGGCCGACCTTGGCCCTGCTGGCGTTCGATGGCCCGGTCCTGCACGTCCGGCGCGACATCAACGGCAAGATCACGGTGGCCGGCGTCGATGCCGAAGGCGAGAGCGATCCGGCCTTTGCCGAATGGGTGCTCGAACAGAAGCGCATCCGCATCCGCGATGCAACGATTGTCTGGGACGACCGGCTGCGCAAGGCGCCGCCGCTGGTCCTCGAAGACCTGCAATTCGCCCTCGATAACAGCGGGCGCCGCCATCGCTTCGGTATCTCTGCCGCTCCGCCCGATGAACTGGCCTCCCGCGTCGATATCCGTGGCGAGGTGAAGGGCGACCTCGGCGAGGCGCTCGAGCATTTGTCCGGACAGATTTTTGTCGAACTCGATTACGCCGATCTGGCCGGCTGGCGGGCTTGGGTCGATTACCCGGTCAATCTGCCACAGGGCCGGGGCGCCCTGCGCATCTGGGGCGATCTTGACGAAGGTGCCGGCAAATTGACAGCTGACGTGGCCCTCGAGGAATTGCGCATCCGCCTTGGCCGCAAGCTGCCCGAGCTTGATCTTGCCAGCATGCGTGGCCGTCTCGAAGGGCGTTACAAGACTGATGAGTGGGCGGTTTCCGGTCATCAGGTCGAACTGCAGACGCAGGATGGCATTCGCATCGCGCCGACCGACTTCAAGGTTGATTGGCGCCAGGACGCGGCCAGTGCTGCGGTCAACGGCAATGCCAGCGCCAGTTTTCTCGATCTGGCCGTGCTCGGCCGTCTGGCTTCCTATTTGCCGCTCGATGCGCAGAGCCGGGACTTGCTGATCCGCCATCGGCCACAGGGCCAGATTGCCGAATTGAAGGCGAGCTGGTCGTTGGCCGGCGACACGCTCAAGCGCTACAGTCTGAAGGCCGGCTTCCGTGAGATGGGCATCGAGGCGGACGGCATTTTCCCCGGCGCCGGGGGCGTTTCCGGGACCATCGACCTGACCGAAAAAGGCGGTGATCTGAAGCTGGATTCCGGTGTGTCCAGCCTGTCCCTGCCGGCCATTTTTCCCGAACCGAACATCGTGCTCGATACGCTGAAAGTCAAGGCGAACTGGAAAAACTCGGCGCAAGGGACCGACATCAAGCTCGAAAAACTCGAATTCGCCGGCCCCGATGCCGCCGGTTCGGCCCAGGGGACGTATCGCTACACCGGCGAAGGGCCGGGCGAAATCGATCTGACGGCCAGCGTCGAGCGCGGCGAAGGGACGGCTGTCTGGCGCTACATGCCGCATGCCGTCAATGCCGGTGCCCGCAACTGGATCCGGCGCGGCATCGTCGGCGGCCGTGGCTATGACGGCAAGCTCATCCTCAAGGGCAATCTCAAGGATTTCCCGTTCCGCGACGGCAAGGGCGGCAAGTTCATCGTCACCGCCAAGGCGACCGGCGCCAAGGTCGATTACGCTGACGGCTGGCCGGTCATCGACGACATCGATGCGGACATGAGCTTCGATACCGGCATGCGGATCAAGGCCAGCAAGGGCCGCATCCTTGGTGCCTCGCTGGCCGACGTCAAGGTTGATATTCCGGATTTCGAATCGCACGAAGAGATGTTGCTGGTCCGTGGCACGGCACTGGGGCCAACCAGCGAGTTCTTCCGCTTCATCGAACAAAGCCCGGTGGCCGAGCAGATCGATCGCTTCACCGACGGCATGAAGGCGGTCGGTAACGGCAGCCTGAATCTCGAGCTGGATATTCCGTTGCGCCATGCGCTCGATACCAAGGTGCGCGGTGACTATCGTTTCCAGAATAACCAGTTGCAGCCACTGGCCGGCTTGCCGATGCTGACGCAGGTCAATGGGCGCCTGTTGATCACCGAAAATACCGTTGCGGCGAAGGACATCGCCGGCCAGGTTTTTGGCGGGCCGCTCAAGGTCCAGGTCAAGAGCGCCGAGGGCAAGGTTGGCGTGGTGGCGACCGGCACCGCCGCGATCGGCGAGGTCAGCAAGTATTTCGGCTGGCCGTTGATCAACCATCTGAGCGGCAATGCCGCCTGGAAGGCGGATATCAGCATTCGCCGGCGCAATGCCGACGTGGTGGTCGAATCGGACCTGCTTGGCATCAGTTCGCCGCTGCCCGAACCCCTGAACAAGAACGCCACGATGCCACTTCCGCTACGCATCGAGCGGACGGCGCCGGACGCCCAGCGCGAGCAATACCGGATCACGCTCGGCAAGGTTGCCCAGGGCTTGATTATCCGAAAGGGTGAGAGCTGGGAGCGGGGCGTTTTTGCCGTTGGTGATGTCGAGCCGCGCCTGCCGGAAAAGGGGCTGGCCGTGCGCGTGGCGACGCCGCGCATCGATGCCGATGCGTGGAAGAATTTCCTGCCCGAGGGGGCGACCGGCGGCGCCGACAATGGCGGTCTGGCGCTCAATGTAGTGACGCTCAAAACGCCGCTGTTGCGTCTGTTCGAGCGCGATTACAACCAGGTTGATGTCAGCCTGCGGCCGCGCGACAGCGGCTGGCAGATCGGTCTGAATACCCGGGAGGCGGTCGGCGAGGTGTTCTGGAGGAGTTCCGGCGAGGGCTGGGTCGAGGGCAATTTCAAGCGACTCATCGTGCGTCCGGCCACCGAGGCGACCGATGATGCGTCGTCGCTGATCAATACCCTGCCCGGGATGAGCCTGTCGGTCGATGATTTCCACCTCGGCGAGAAGGCACTGGGCCGGCTCGAACTCAAGGCACGCAACGACAAGGGGGCCTGGCACCTCGATACCTTGAACCTCGAGAACCCGGATGGCGCTCTCAAGGGCAAAGGGGTGTGGACGCAGGGTGTTCGCCCGCAGACGCGGCTCGATTTCGAGCTGACGGCGAAGGATATCGGCAAGCTGGTCGACCGTCTTGGCTACGGCGACACCGTGCGCCGCGGCAAGGCAAAACTGACCGGCGACCTGCAATGGAACGGGCCGCTGACCGGCATTCACTACCCGTCGCTGACCGGTCAACTGGCTGTCGAGGCGGAAAAAGGCCAGTTCAACAAGCTCGAACCGGGAGTCGGCAAACTGCTTGGGCTGATTTCGCTGCAATCCCTGCCGCGCCGCCTGACTCTCGATTTTCGCGACATCTTCAGCGACGGACTGGCTTTTGACAGCATCGAGAGCAAGCTGTCGATCCGCAAAGGCATCATGCGCACCGTCGAGCCGCTACGCATCTCCGGGCCGGCGGCGCAGGTCGAAATGCGGGGCGAAACCGATCTCAAGGCGGAAACGCAGGACCTGCAGGTGGTCGTCCGGCCGGAACTCGGCGGGCTGGCTGCCGTCGGCGCCGCAGCACTGGTCAATCCGGCCATCGGGGCAGCGGCGCTGCTGGCCAATACCGTGTTGCAAAAACCGCTCAACCGGCTGTTCAGCTACCGCTATCATGTGACCGGCACCTGGGCCGACCCGCTCGTCGACAAGGCGGGCGAGTCGGTGCAGGAAGTAAAACCCGAGCCGGAAGACGCCAGCAAACCCATGGAGAGCAAGCCTTGAGCAAGCAGAATTGCCGTATCGCAGCCGTGCAGATGATTTCCGGACCGCGCGTTGCCGACAATCTGGCCACCGCCGGCCGGCTCATCGACGACGCGGTCGGGCAGGGTGCCCAGCTCGTCGTCTTGCCTGAATATTTTCCCATCATCGGCGCCGCCGATGCCGACCGGGTGCGGGCGCGCGAGGATTTTGGCGCCGGGGCCATCCAGTCCTGGCTAGCTGAAACGGCGCAGCGCCACGGTATCTGGCTTTTTGCCGGGTCCCTCCCGTTGACCGTCAGCCGTCCGGACAAGATGCGTAATGCCAGCCTGGTCTTCAACCCGGCCGGCGAATGTGTCGCGCGTTACGACAAGATCCACCTGTTCGGTTTCAAAAAGGGTGATGAGTCCTACGACGAGGCCAGCTTCATCGAACCGGGCGATACGCCGGTCGCCGTCGACACGCCGTTCGGCAAGGTCGCCCTGTCGATCTGCTACGACCTCCGCTTTCCCGAGTTGTACCGGGCCCTGGCGCCGGTCGATCTGATTCTCGTGCCGGCCGCCTTCACCGAAACGACGGGCAAGGCGCACTGGGAAATTTTGCTCCGGGCCCGGGCCATCGAGAACCAGTGTTATCTTCTCGCTGTCGGACAGGGCGGGCGCCATGAAAATGGCCGCATGACGCACGGCAACAGCATGATCATCGACCCGTGGGGCGAGATTCTCGACCGCAAATTGAAGGGGCCGGGCGTCGTCATCGCCGACCTCGATCACCAGCGCATTGCCGAAATTCGCGAGAGCCTGCCGGCGCTCGCACACCGCAAACTTTAAGGAAGTATCCATGACTCAAAACAGCGCGTTGGCCCAAGCCGAATCCCTGCTGCTGGCCCCCTTCTCGCTCAGCGAAGGCGACCTGTCGCGAACCTTCGGCCAGATCCTGACGCACCAGGTCGATTACGCCGATCTCTATTTCCAGTACTCGCGCTCCGAGGCGTGGAGCCTCGATGAAGGCATCGTCAAGTCGGGCAGCTTCAACATCGACCAGGGCGTCGGCGTGCGCGCCATCTCGGGCGAAAAAACGGCCTTTGCCTACTCCGACGACATCAGCTCGCAAGCACTCGGCGATGCCGCCAACGCCGTGCGGGCGATTGCCGCAGCCGGGCAGGATTCCAAATTTGGCCAATTTTCCCGGTCGACCGTGGCAAGGTCGCTGTACGTGCCGCACGACCCGATTGCGTCGCTGCCGGCAGAAGCCAAGGTCAAGTTGCTCGAACGTCTCGAAGGTTTTGCCCGGGCGCTTGATCCGCGTGTCCTGCAGGTCATGGCGTCGCTTGCCGGCGAGTACGAAGTGGTCCTCGTCGCCGGTTCCGACGGCCGTCTGGCCGCCGACATCCGGCCGCTCGTGCGTTGCTCGATCTCGGTCATCATCGAAGAAAACGGCAAGCGCGAGCAGGGCTCGTCTGGCGGCGGCGGCCGTTTCGATTTCGGCTATTTCGACGACGAAATCCTCCAGCGCTACGCCAAGGAGGCGGTCCATCAGGCCGTTACCAATCTCCATGCCGATCCGGCCCCGGCCGGCCAGATGACTGTCGTGCTCGGCGCCGGCTGGCCCGGCATCCTGTTGCACGAAGCCGTCGGCCACGGCCTCGAAGGCGACTTCAACCGCAAGGGCAGTTCGGCCTTTTCCGGCCGGGTTGGCCAGCGCGTTGCCGCCGAGGGCGTCACCGTCATCGACGACGGCACGATTGCCGACCGGCGCGGTTCGCTCAACATCGACGACGAAGGCAACACGACCCAGCGCACCGTGCTGATCGAGGATGGCATTCTCAAGGGCTATCTGCAGGACAGCCTGAACGCCCGCCTGATGGGCGTCGCCCCGACCGGCAACGGCCGGCGCGAATCCTTCGCCCACCTGCCCATCCCGCGCATGACCAACACCATGATGCTGGCCGGCAAGCACGATCCGGCGGAAATCATCAAATCGGTCAAGAAGGGCATCTACGCCGCCAATTTTGGCGGTGGTCAGGTCGATATAACGAGCGGCAAGTTTGTCTTTTCGATGAGCGAGGCCTACCTCATCGAAGACGGCAAGGTGACCCGCCCGATCAAGGGCGCGACGCTGATCGGCAACGGCCCGGACGCACTGACCCGCGTTTCGATGATCGGCAACGACCTCAAACTCGACCCCGGTGTCGGCACCTGCGGCAAGGATGGACAGAGCGTTCCGGTCGGTGTCGGACAGCCAACCTTGCGTATCGATGGACTGACGGTGGGTGGAACGGCATAATACCGGCACATTTTGTGGGGGTATTTTGATGCGCGCGTTGCTTTTTTTCGCAGGCTGCTTGCTGTCTGCTTCGGTGTTCGCTCAGTCCGCTGCTCCGGGAAGTGCTGCACAGGACCGCCTGAAGTCTCTCGGCGCCGATCCGGTCGCCTTGCGGGCGGCGATCGATGCCGGCAAGAAGGCCACTTTTTTCTGCGCCAATTGCCACGGTGAAGACGGCATCAGCAAGACGCCGGATGTCCCGAATCTGGCCGGCCAGAACCCGGCCTACCTGCTCGAACAGATTCGCAAGTTCGGCGCCGGCGAGCGCAAGGATCAGTTCATGCAAGGCCTGATCAAGGTGCTCAAGGACGAGGAGCGCGTTCAGGTTGCCCACTACTACGCCAGCATCAAGGTGCCACCATCCGTCGCCGATAATAGCCAGGTCCCGCGCGGCAAGGAGCTGTTCAGCAAGCTGTGCATTCGTTGCCATGGCGAGCAGGCTCGTGGCAACGAGTTGTACCCCCGTCTGGCCGGTCAGAAAGTGCCGTACCTGAAAAGCTCGATCACCCGCTATCGCGACATGACCGGCGTGCGCAACAACCAGTTGATGTCGATTGCCACAGCAACGCTCAAGAACGAAGACATCACGGCCATAGCCAACTACCTGACGCAGATGCCCTGAGCGACGAATTTACCGTCGTGTGACATTGTTGATTCGTATCATGGTCCTGCGGTAAACGCCGCGGCTATCCTCTTGGCTCGAAAAAGCCATCCCGGGAGGCCTCGTGAAGACCGTGTTGTCAGCATTGCTCGCATTTTTCCTTAGCCTGGCCGGCAATGAGGCGCAGGCGCAGATCAGCGACATCAATTCGGCGATCAACAAGGCCGGCCGCCAGCGGATGCTGTCGCAGCGCATGGCCAAGGCCTATTTCCAGATTGGGCAACAAATCGACGTCGACCGCAGCAGGAAGATTCTCGATGGTTCCATTGCCGTCTTCGACCGGCAGCACGTCGAGTTGAAGAACTACGCGCCGACACCGGAGATCAAGGAAACCTACCTCAAGCTCGAAAAGTCCTGGCTGGCCTACAAGGATGTGCTGGTCGGGGCGACGCCATCGCCGGAAAACGGGCGAAAAGTGCTGGCCATTTCCGAAGAGGTGCTGGAGCTGGCGCATCAGGCCACCGTCCAGCTGGAAAAGAAATCAGGTTCGAACGCCGGCCGCTTGGTCAACGTCTCGGGGCGCCAGCGCATGTTGTCGCAGCGGATGGCCAAGTATTACCAGGCCGCTTCGTGGGGCATTGCCGACAGCAGTGGCGCCACCAATCTGGGCAAGGCGCGTAAGGATTTCAGCGAGGCACTGCAGGAGCTGGGCGGGGCTCCTGCCAACTCTGTTCTGATAAACGATAGCCTCGGCCTCGTCAGGCAACAGTGGATATTCTTCGAGAGCGCCCTCAATCAAAAAACCGGCGGTGACAAGCGGGCGCAGCTGGCCGTGGCGACGACCAGCGAACGCATCCTTGAAGAGATGGAGGGCGTTGTCGGTCTTTACGAAAGGCTGCCGAAGTAATCAGATCAGGCTGGGTTGCCGCTCGTTCCAAGGCGGGCAGCGCGAAATCTTCCATGGCCATCCGGTAGAATGCTGGGTTTTCAGCATTTCTGAATGAGACTGGCCATGACGCAGCACAGCACGCAAACGAGCAAACCCAACACCGACGACCTGCGCATCAAGGAAATCAAGGAACTGGTGCCGCCGGCCCACGTTTTCCGCGAATACCCGGTGTCCACCCGCGCCGCCCAGACGACCTATGCCGCCCGCCAGGCCATTCACCGCGTCCTGCATGGCGCCGACGACCGCCTGCTCGTCGTCATCGGACCGTGCTCGATCCATGATCACGACCTGGCCATCGATTACGCCAAAAAGCTGGCCAAGGAAGCCGAGAAATACGCCGAAGACCTCATCGTCGTCATGCGCGTCTATTTCGAAAAGCCGCGCACGACGGTGGGCTGGAAGGGTCTGATCAACGATCCGCGCCTCGACAACACCTTCCGCATCAACGAAGGTCTGCGTCTGGCCCGGCGCATCCTGCTCGAAATCAACGAGCTCGACCTGCCCTGTGCCACCGAATTCCTCGACACCATCACGCCGCAATACACCGCCGACCTCATCGCCTGGGGCGCCATTGGCGCCCGCACCACCGAGTCGCAGGTGCATCGTGAGCTGGCTTCCGGCCTGTCCTGCCCGGTCGGTTTCAAGAACGGTACTGACGGCAACATGCGCATCGCCGTCGACGCCATTCGCTCGGCCAATTCACCGCACCATTTCCTGTCGGTGACCAAGTCCGGCCACACCGCCATCGTGTCGACGACCGGCAATGAGGACTGCCACGTCATCCTGCGCGGCGGCAAGGAGCCGAATTACGACGCCGCCAGCGTCGATGCGGCATGCACCGAAATCGCCAAGGCCGGCCTCGCCGCCCGGCTCATGGTCGATTTCTCGCACGGCAACAGCCGCAAGCAATTCAAGCTGCAAATGGAAGTCAGCGACAGCGTCGCTGCCCAACTGACCGCCGGCGAAGACCGCATCGTCGGCGTCATGGTCGAATCGCACCTCGTCGAAGGCCGCCAGGACATCGTCCCGGACAAACCGCTGACCTACGGCCAGAGCGTCACCGACGCCTGCATCAACTGGGAAGACAGCGTCAAGGTGCTCGATCAGCTGGCCGCCGCCGTGCGCGCCCGGCGGGTGGCTGAAGCGGCCGAATAGGCCGGCCGATCAAGCTGGGAACAGGCATCAAGCGGCAAAGCTCCGGCCTGGACTGACTTTTCCTGAGCGGTGCATTCTGGCCCGATTGGCGCAAGCCGGTCGGGCCTTCCTGTCTTTGGTTCGCCTGTTTCCGGCTCAGTCGGTGAAATCCGGCCGACGCTTCTCGCGCTGGGCGGCGATGCTCTCGCCGAGGTCGGCCGAAAGCAGCATCGCCGCGTTCCAGCCGGCGACGTAATTGAGGCCGTCGGCCACCGAGTGGTCACGGCTGAAATTGAGCACGTCCTTGGTCCCGCGAACAGCCAGCGGCGACTTGGCGGCAATGGTTTGGGCGATTTCGCGGACGCCCACGGTCAACCGGGAAAAATCGCCAAATTTGAAATTGATCAGGCCGAGTTTCTCCGCTTCGTCGGCATCCACACTGCGGCCGGTGTACGCCAGTTCGCGCGCCATCCCTTCGCCGATCAGGCGCGGCAGGCGTTGCAGCGTGCCGACATCGGCGACCATGCCGAGATCGATTTCCTTGATCGAAAAAACCGCATCCGGCGCCGCGTAGCGCATGTCGCAACAAGTCACGAGATCGAGCGCACCGCCCACGCAGGCGCCCTGGATAGCGGCGAGCACCGGCTTGCGGCAACGTTCGATGCTGCTCAGGCAGTCCTGCAAATCGAGGATCAGCCGACGCAGCATTTCGCGGCTACGGGCGCCATCGGCGTGAGCGGTCTGTTGCTGGATGCTGCCGAGCATGGCGAGGTCGATCCCGGCGCAAAAGTTCTTGCCTTCGCCGCTCAGAATCGCGACGCGGGCCTCCGGCGTGGCATCGACCCATTCGAAAGCCAGACGGACTTCCTGCCACATCGCCTCGTTCATCGCATTCGACTTGTCCGGCCGGTTGAGACGGACATCGGCGATGTTGTCGACGAGCGTGATGGCGAGGGTGGTGAATTCTGGCGTATTCATGGGCTTGTCTCCGGGGGGCTGGATTTTTTGCCGATGTTAAGCCTGTCCGGCGCAGGCCGCCCGCTCAGGCCATCCCGGCCAGTGCTGCGGCGAGGTCGGCGTTGTCGTCATCTTCACCGCCGCCGGCATGGATCTTCTGACTCTCGATGCTGACCGCGTAACCGGCGGCACGCAGTTGTTCGGCCCAGTGCTCGGCGACCTTGCGCGATTCGTGCCAGGGGCCGTGCTCGATGATCGGGCGGTCGGTGCCGGTGCGGTAGGTGGTCTTGACGCGGTACACGGTTTAACCAGAAATGGCGTCGATGGCCGGCCGGGACGGATTACACGGCATTCTTGCCCTTTTGCCAGAGCACATCGCCGCGGCCGCCGGCCCGGTTGAGGGCGCGGCCGAGGATGAAGAGCAGGTCGGACAGACGGTTGATGTAGCGGCGAGCGGCTTCGGACAGCGGTTCGGCGCCGTGCAGGCGGACCATGGCCCGCTCGGCGCGGCGGCAGACGGTGCGGCTCAGGTGGGCGAGCGCGGCGGCGCGGGTGCCGCCGGGCAGGATGAATTCCTTGAGCATTGGCAGGTCGGCATTGAAGGCTTCGGCCTGCGCTTCGAGACGGGCGACCTGGGCATCCTTCATGACGGCCATGCCGGGCAGGCAAAGTTCGCCGCCGAGGTCGAAAAGGTCGTTCTGGACGTCGAGCAGGGCGGCGCGCATGGCTTCCGGCATGTCTTCGCAGAGCAGTACGCCGAGGCCCGAGTTGAGCTCGTCGACTTCGCCGATGGCGTCGATGCGCAGGCTGTCCTTGGTCGTCCGGCTGCCATCGCCAAGGCCGGTCGTGCCGGCGTCGCCGGTGCGGGTGACGATCTTCGACAGGCGGTTGCCCTTGCGTTCTTGTTCAGTGTCGTTCACGGTGCTTTCTCCAGAGTCAGTGCAGATTATACTTTTGGTCCGCACTACAGACAGCCACCCTTATGCCCCAGTTCGCTGCCAATCTCAGTTTTTTATTTGCCGACGTGCCGTTCGGGAAGCGCTTTCAACGGGCGGCAAGCGCCGGTTTTCGCGGCGTCGAATATCTTTTTCCCTACGAGTGGCCGGCGCATGATGTCGCCGAATGGCTCAAGGCAGCCGCTGTCGAGCAGGTGCTGTTCAATCTGCCGCCCGGCGACTGGGCGGCCGGCGAGCGTGGCCTGGCCTGTTTGCCGCACCGCCAGGGCGAATTCGCCGACAGTGTCGAACTGGCGCTCAACTACGCGATGGTTCTCGACTGCGAGCGGGTGCACTGCATGGCCGGGCTTCGTCCCGATGGTGTTGGCGAGGCCGAACTGGAAGCCACGTACATCGCCAACCTGCAATTCGCCGCCGATCGTTTTGCCACTGTCGGCGTGACGGTGATGATTGAGCCAATTAACAGCCGCATCGACATGCCGGGCTACTGGCTGGACGACGTGAACAAGGCGCCGCGCCTGCTCGATGCCATCGGCCGCCCCAACGTCAAATTGCAACTCGACCTCTATCACGCGCAGATCATCCAGGGCGATCTGGCGCGGACCATCGAAGCCAACATCGGGCGCATCGGCCACGTCCAGATCGCCGACAACCCGGGACGCCATGAACCGGGGACCGGCGAAATCAACTATCCGTTCCTGTTCGATCAACTCGACCGGCTCGGCTACGCCGGCTGGGTCGGCTGCGAATACAAGCCGCTGACGACGACCGAAGCGGGTCTCGGCTGGATGACCAAGTGACCCCGCGCGACATCCTGCGCCGCCTGTTCGACGCCGCCATCGCCGCGGCCGATCCGGACTCGTGTGTGCCGCCGCATCTGCCCCCTGACGACGGTGGCCGGCTCATCGTCATTGGCGCCGGCAAGGCCTCGGCCGCCATGGCGCGGGCGGTCGAGCAACATTGGTCGGGGCCGCTCGAAGGAACGGTCGTCACCCGCTACGGCCACGGCGTGCCGTGTGAACGGATCAAGATCATCGAAGCCGCACACCCGGTGCCGGACGCCGCCGGCGAGGCGGCAGCACTTTCCATTTTTGAGCAAATTTCCCGGTTGACCGTGGAAGACCGCGTTCTCGCCCTGATTTCGGGCGGCGGCTCGGCCTTGCTCGCCGCCCCGGCGCCTGGCGTCACGCTGGCCGAAAAGCGGGCGCTCACCTCGGCGCTACTTCGCTCGGGGGCGAGCATCGGCGAAATCAACTGCGTGCGCAAACACCTGTCTGCCATCAAGGGCGGGCGCCTCGCCGCTGCCGCCTGGCCGGCCTCGGTGCTGACCCTGGCCATTTCCGACGTGCCCGGCGACGACCCGGCCGTCATCGCCTCCGGCCCGACCGTCGGCGATCCGACGAGCTGCGCCGATGCGCTCAAGGTCCTCGATTTCTACGCCATCGCCCTCCCGCCCGACCTGCGCCAGCGCCTCGAGTCCGGCGAACTCGAAACGCCCAAGCCAGGCGACCCGCGTCTGGCCAACAGCGAATTCCGCCTGGTCGCCAGCCCGCGCCAGATGCTCGAAGCGGCCGCCGCCGAGGCGCAAAGGCTCGGCATCACGCCGCTCATCCTCGGCGACGCCATCGAAGGCGAGGCACGCGAAGTCGGCAAGGTCCTGGCCGGCATGGCGCGTTCCTGCGGTCAACACGGATTTCCGGCCAAAACGCCCTGCGTTCTGCTTTCCGGTGGCGAAACGACGGTGACCATGCGAGGCAACGGCCGTGGTGGGCGCAACACCGAACTCCTGCTCAGCCTGGCCCTGGCCCTCGATGGTGCGCCGGGCATCCATGCTCTGGCCGCCGACACCGACGGCATTGATGGCAGCGAAGACAATGCCGGCGCCTTCATCGACCCGAGCACGCTGGCCCGGGCCAAGACCGCCGGTCTCGACCTGCGCGCCCGACTGGCCAACAACGATGCGTGGACCTGCTTTTCCCTACTCGGCGACCTGCTGGTCACCGGCCCGACGCGAACCAACGTTAATGATTTTCGGGCCATTCTTATAGGCTAAAATGGCAAATATGGCGCAAAACGGCAATAACGACATTTGCATTGACCTGGCAACGCTGGAACGGCGGCTCCGCCTCTTCCTGCCTCCACACTGCCTGCTGCTCGGTGAAGAGGATCTGCGCCCCTACGAATGCGACGGCCTCACTGCCTACCGCGAACTGCCACTCGCCGTCTGCCTGCCGGAAACCGAGGCCCAGGTCATCGACATCCTGCGTACCTGCCACAGCCTTGGCGTGCCGGTCGTCGCGCGCGGTGCCGGCACGGGGCTGTCCGGCGGCGCCATGCCGCACGCCCACGGCATCGTGCTGTCGCTGGCCCGTTTCAACAAAATCCTGCGCGTCGACCGCGCCGCCCGTCTCGCCGTCGTCCAGCCCGGTGTGCGCAACCTCGCCGTCTCGGAGGCCGCCGCGCCCTTCGGCCTCTATTACGCGCCCGACCCGTCGTCGCAGATCGCCTGCACGCTGGGCGGCAACGTCGCCGAAAACTCGGGCGGCGTGCATTGCCTGAAATACGGATTGACTGTTCATAACGTCCTGCGCATCCGCGTCGTCAGCATCGAAGGCGAGGTCTTCGAGATCGGCTCCGAGGCACCGGATGCCGCCGGCTACGACCTGCTTGCCCTGATGATCGGTTCCGAAGGCATGCTCGGCGTCGTCACCGAAGTCACCGTCAAACTCGTGCCCAAGCCGGAACTGGCCCAGGTCGTCATGGCCTCGTTCGCCGATGTCGCCCGGGCCGGCGATGCCGTCGCCGCGATCATCGCCGCCGGCATCATCCCGGCCGGGCTGGAAATGATGGACAAGGCGGCGACGGCGGCCGTCGAACCCTTCGTCAAGGCGGGCTATGACATGAATGCCGAAGCCATCCTGCTCTGCGAGTCGGACGGCACGCCGGAAGAAGTCGCCGAGGAAATTGCCCGCGTCACCGAGGTTTTGAACGCCGCCGGTGCCAGCGACATTCGCGTTTCGCAGTCCGAAGCCGAACGCCTGCGTTTCTGGGCCGGGCGCAAGGCGGCGTTTCCCGCCGTCGGCCGCATCACGCCGGACTATTACTGCATGGACGGCACCATTCCGCGCAAGCGGCTGGCCGAAATGCTGTCGGCCATCGCCGCCATGGAAACCAAATACGGCCTGCGCTGCGCCAACGTCTTCCACGCCGGCGACGGCAACCTGCACCCGCTGATCATGTACGACGCCTCGAAACCCGGCGACTGGGAACGGGCCGAAGCCTTCGGCGCGGAAATCCTTGAACTCTCGGTCGCCCTGGGCGGTTCGATCACCGGCGAGCACGGCGTCGGCATCGAAAAAATCAACCAGATGTGCGTCCAGTATTCGACGCCCGAAATCGAAGCCTTCCATCGCGTCAAGGCCGCCTTCGACGAAAGCGGCCTGCTCAACCCCGGCAAGGCCGTGCCCAGCCTGCACCGCTGCGCCGAATACGGCCGCATGCACGTCCATCACGGCGACGTGAAATTTCCCGAGCTGGAGCGCTTCTGATGCTGACTGCACATTCGCTTGACGATATCGTCGCCGCCGTCCGCAACGCCGACGCAGGGCGCGCACCGCTACGCATCCGCGGCGCCGGCAGCAAGGACTTCTACGGTGGTCTGCTGGCCGGCGAAGTGCTCGACGTCTCGGCCCATCGCGGCATCGTTGCCTACGAGCCGACCGAGCTGTACATCACGGCAAAATGCGGCACGCCACTCGCCGAAATCGAGGCCACGCTGGCCGAAAAGAGCCAGATGCTGGCCTTCGAACCACCCCATTTCGCTGGCGCCACGGTCGGCGGCTGCGTCGCCGCCGGCCTGTCCGGCCCGCGTCGGCAACAAGCCGGTGCCGTGCGCGACTTCGTGCTCGGCGTCAAGCTGGTCGATGGGACCGGCCAGGTGCTCAATTTCGGCGGCCAGGTCATGAAAAACGTCGCCGGCTACGACGTGTCGCGCCTCATCGCCGGCAGTCTCGGCACGCTCGGCGTCATCGCCGAAGTCACGCTCAAGGTTCTGCCCAAGCCAGTGGCCGAAACGACGCTGGTCTTCGAATGCGATGCAACCGAAGCCATTCGCCGGCTCAACGAATGGGGCGGCCAGCCGTTGCCCATTTCGGCTTCCTTCTGGCACGACGGCCAGCTCTGGTTACGCCTGTCCGGTCCGCGGGCAGCCGTTGAAGCGGCCACAGCAAAGCTCGGCGGGGTTTCCACGGTCAACCCGGAAAAACATTGGAATTCGATACGTGAACAAACGCATCCTGCCTTCGCCGCCAGCCCATTGTGGCGACTCGCCTTGCCATCGACCGCGCCGTGCCCGGGTCTCGACGGCCTGCGCGCCATCGAGTGGGGCGGAGCGCTGCGCTGGTATGCCGGCGAGGTCGATGGCGATCACCAAGCGATCCGCGCCGCCGCGATCCGCCTCGGTGGCCACGCCGTGCTCTACCGCGCGCCGGAATCGTTGCGCTGCCTGGAAGGCGCTTTCGCTACGTTGCCGCCAGCCTTGCTGGCCCTGCATCGTCGCCTGAAAAAAGCCTTCGACCCGCAGGGCATCCTCAACCCCGGTCGGCTGTACGCGGAGTTCTGATGGATACCAATATCACCGCCGAACTGCGCGCCACCCACGCCGGCCAGATTGCCGAGGAAATCCTGCGCAAGTGCGTGCATTGCGGTTTCTGCACGGCAACCTGCCCGACTTATCAGTTGCTCGGCGACGAACTCGACGGCCCGCGCGGCCGTATCTACCTGATCAAGCAGGTGCTCGAAGGTAAGCCAGTCACCGAAAAGACGCGCACCCACCTCGACCGCTGCCTGACCTGCCGCTCATGCGAAACGACCTGTCCGTCGGGCGTCAAATACAGCCATCTGCTCGATGTCGGGCGCGCCGTGGTCGAGGCAAAACTGCCGCGCCGTTTCGCCGACCGCGTGACACGCGCGCTGTTGAGAACCGTATTGCCCAACCCCGCGCTGTTTGGCCCGGCAGTCGCCCTTGGCCGCGCCGTCCGGCCCTTGTTGCCAACAAGCCTGGCCGACAAGCTGCCGCCTGCCCAGCCGGCCGGTGCGCCGTGGCCGAAGAAAGCAGGGCACGCGCGTCGCATGCTGGCGCTGGCCGGATGCGTCCAGCCCGCGCTGGCCCCCAACATCAACGCCGCCACGGCGCGCGTTTTCGCCAAGCTGGGGATCGAATTGTTTGAAGAAGCCAAGGCCGGTTGCTGCGGCGCCGTCCGCTTCCATCTGAATGACCACGAAACGGCCAAGAACGACATGCGGCGCAACATCGACGCGTGGTGGCCGCACATCGAAGCCGGCATCGAAGCCATCGTCGTCACGGCCTCCGGCTGTGGCGTACAGGTCCGGGACTACGCTCATATCCTGGCCGATGACACGGTCTACGCCGAAAAAGCGGCAAAAATCAGTGCGCTGTGCCGCGATCCTTCGGAAATTCTGGCGGGTGAAAAAGCCGCGTTGCTGCCCTTTTTGGCGCGCCATCCGGAAAAGCGCGGCAAGCTGGCCTTCCATTCGCCGTGCACCCTGCAGCACGGCTTGCAGATTCGTGGCAGCATCGAGGTCTTGCTGCAAGCGGCCGGCTACGAACTTACACTGGTCGCCGACAGCCATCTATGCTGCGGTTCAGCCGGCACCTATTCGGTCCTGCAGCCCGACCTGGCCAACAAACTGCGCGCCAACAAGCTGGCCGCCCTCAATGCCGGTGGCCCGGCGCTGGCGGCGACGGCCAATATCGGCTGCCTGACCCACCTGCAGGCCGGCAGTACGCTGCCCGTGCGGCACTGGATTGAATTGATTGATGAGGCAATGGCATGAGCCAGGACGTACCATCCGTATTTGAAATCACCCAGTCGCTCGGCGCCGAAGATGCCGCCCGGATCAAACGCCTGCTTGAGAACGGCGTCAAGATTCCCGCCCAGCCGCGGGTGCTCGAAGAGCTGCGCCAGCTAATCAACCGCAGCGAACTCGACGTCCGGCTGCTGGCCCGCGTCATCAACAAGGATCCGGGGCTGACGGCGATGCTTTTCAAGGTCGTCGGCAATTCGGCCTACCGGCAGCACCAGCCATTCGATTCAGTCGAAGCCGTCCTGCATGCCGTCGGGGTTCGCCAGACTTTTAATCTGGTCCAGGCCATTGCCCTGTCCGGAGCTGGCGAGATCAAGAAAAATCGGCGCGTTTACGAGGCCTACTGGGCCCGCTCGCATGCCGTTGGCCAACTGGCCATGCTGATTGCCGACGAGCGGGTTGCCGTCTGCAATATTTTTCCCGATCAGGCTTACCTGGCTGGAATTTTTCATGATTGTGGCGTCCCGCTGCTCATGCAGCGCTTTCCGACCTACTGCGCCGAGATGAAACTCGGTGCGCCGGGCATCTGGATCGACCTGGCCGAAGAGGACCGGAAGTTCAATGCCGATCATTGCGTCGTTGGCTACCTGATTGCCCGCCACTGGCACTTGCCGGAGTTCATCTGCGATGCCATCCGTTTTCACCACGCCATCGGCGAACTGGGGCAGCACGACGCGCGCAGCATGGTGGCTATCGTCCAGCTCGCCGTTGATATCTATTATCGTGATCAGCGCATTGCCAGCCCGGAATGGGAGCGAGTGAAGAGCGATGTGCTGCCCGAGCTGGGGCTCAACGAGGAGGCCTTGCCCGAGTTTGTCGATATCGTTCTTGAACGATTCGGTTGCGCCACAGAGGCCTGAATGTCCGCAGTAAAAGCAAGACTGGACACAGTGTTAATAGTCGCACAACCCTTCCGTGATAAGCTTCCTCGCAAAAAGGGGATTGGATGTCCATAGCACTCGACGCCTGCGCGGCGCAGCACCAAGGGGATCGCAAGGAACAACAAGATCGCGTGGCGATCCTTCCGCACGCGCGGAAACGTGGCGTCGCCCTGGCTGTCGTCGCCGACGGCATGGGCGGCCACACCGGCGGCGCGCTCGCCGCCGAGCAGGTTGTGCATACGGCCAAAACAAATCTCGAGCAGTTTTCAGCGGTTGATGAGAGTCCCCAGCGCATGCTCGAAAATGCCATGCGCGAAGCGCACACGATGATCAAGGCATCGCGTTTCATGAATGAAATGGACCCTCACAGCACTGCCGTGATGCTGCTCCTGCAACCGGGAAAAATCACCTGGGGACACTGCGGAGACAGCCGGATCTATCATTTTCGCGGCAACAAGCCGGTTGACCGTTCGGTCGATCACTCCTACGTCGAGTACCTCCTGTCAACCGGGAAAATCACTGCCGAGCAGGCGCTGACCCATCCCAATCGTAATGTGCTTCTGGCCTCGCTCGGCGGCCAGGACGAACCGAAAATAACCCTTTCGGAAACCGTCGATCTTGTTGCCGGCGATGCCTTCGTGCTTTGTTCGGATGGTCTCTGGGGCTATTTCGACGACGAAGAACTCGGCACGCTGGTCGCCCAGAATTCAGCTCGGCAAGCCTGCGAAATTCTGATCGACATGGCCCGAAGGAGGGCCAAGGGTGGTGGCGACAATCTGTCGCTGGCGATCATCAAGCTGGTTGAGGCGTTGCCGGCCAAGGGGGCGGTGGCGCGGGCCTGAATTTACGCGTTGTGCCGTTGTGCATGTGCGAAATGGGGCTTTCCCCGGTTAATTGGCTTGGGTTTCCGCCTTGCTGGCGGGCATACTTTTTCTTGCTTCGCCAAGAAAAAGTAGCCAAAAAGGAAGGCGACCCCAGGGGCGGCGCCCTTCGGGTTCCTTGCGCTACTCGGCAGGCCGGGCGGCTTGCCAGAACTCGCCTTCGGCTCAAACATGGCAAGCCGAAGGCCCCCGGCCCGCCTGCGTTGCTCAGCGCCTCTCATGGGGACCCCAAAGGCGTCCACGTTCAAGCGTTTTGCCCCAAAAAACAGATTCCCACGGTCAACCGGGAAAAAAGCCTAAAAATGAAATCTGCCATTCAGGCACCCAAGCTCAAGCCCGGATTGTTTTACCGGGCCCCTTGAGAGGTGCCGAGCAACGCAGGAAGGCCGGGGGCAGTCGGCGAGGACTGTTTGAGGGGCGCCGCCCCGAGTTCCGCAGCCGCTCGGCTTTCCGAGTAGCGCAGGGAACCGGCGCAGCCGGCACCGACCCAGGGTCGCCTTCTTCTTTGGCTACTTTCTTCTTGGCGAAGCAAGAAGAAAGTATGCCCGCCAGCAAGGCGGAAACCCAAGCCAATTCAACTGGAAGTCGCCAAAAAGGGCGAAGTTTTGCTCGAAAAGGGCAGGCCCCTACTTGCGCCCAAGCCCACCCAACAGCGCCGCAACAACCCGCTTCGGCTTGTGCGGATCGACCTTGGCTGCAGCCGTGGCGGAATCCGGCACATCGCCGCGTGGCGAATTGTCTTCGTAGGGCTTGCTGAAGTCGAAACCGTCGGCGGCGATCATCGGGTTGCGGCGCGGCGGACGGCGGTCCTGGCGATCGCTCCGTTCCCGCTCGGGGCGCGGTGAGCGCTCACCGCGCTCGGGACGTTCGCCTCGTTCCGGACGCTGGGCGACCGGGGCGATGACCGGGGCGCTGCGTTTTTTCTTGTTGCCCAGGGGGTATTCGTATTCCGGTTCCGGTTCGAAACCGGCGACTTCGACCTGTTCGATCGGTCGCTTGATGAGCTTTTCGATATCGACCAGATAGACGACTTCGCGGGCGCTGACCAGTGAAATGGCGTTGCCGGTCTTGCCGGCCCGGCCGGTGCGGCCGATGCGGTGCACGTAGTCTTCCGGGGTGTGCGGCAGTTCGTAGTTGATGACGTAGGGCAGGTCATCAACGTCGAGGCCGCGCGCCGCGACGTCGGTGGCGATGAGGGCGTCGGTTTCGCCGCCCTTGAAGGCTTCGAGCGCCTTGATGCGTTCGAGCTGGCTCTTGTCGCCATGAATGGCATCGGCCTTGATGCCGGCGCGTTGTAGTTCGCGGGTCAGGCGCGAGCAGCCTTGCTTGGTGCGACAGAAGACGATGCACTGGCGAATTTCGCCGGACTTGAGCAACTTGGTCAGCAGGCCGCGCTTGCCGTATTCGGAAACCGGATGGACGCGGTGCGTGATGGTGTCGGAGACCTGATTGCGGCGAGCCACCTCGATCAGGATCGGCGACTTGAGCATGGTGTCGGCCAGCTTCTTGATCTCGTCCGAGAAGGTGGCCGAGAACAGCAGGCTCTGGCGCTGGGCCGGCAGCATGTTGAGGATGCGCGTGACGTCCGGGACGAAACCCATGTCAAGCATGCGGTCAGCTTCGTCGAGGACCAGGGCCTGGACGGAATTGAAGCTGACACTCTTGTTTTCGACGTGATCGAGCAGGCGGCCTGGGGTGGCGACGAGGATTTCGACGCCTTTTTTGAGTTCGGCAATCTGCGGCCGGATATCGACGCCGCCGAAAGCGCACATGGAGCGGATCGGCGTGTGCTTGCTGTAGGTTTTGACCGACTCGTAGACCTGCATGGCCAGTTCGCGGGTTGGCGCGAGGATCAGGGCGCGGACCGGGTGCTTGGCCGGCGACGGGCTGCTGCTGGCAAAGGGCAGGATGCGCTGCAGGATGGGCAGCGTGAAGGCGGCAGTCTTGCCGGTGCCGGTCTGGGCGCCGCCCATGATGTCCTTGCCGCTGATGACGAGCGGGATGGCCTGGGCCTGGATCGGTGTCGGCTTGGTGTAGCCCTCGTCAAGCACGGCGCGCAGGAGTTCGGGCGCCAGGCCGAGGTCGGCAAAGGTGATTTCGGGCACTGCGTCGGCAGCGATGATGATGGCGTTGTCGCCAGCTAAGGTATTGATTTCAGACATGGGGCAGGATTATACGCCTACCAGCCCTTTAGCACCCGGAAGCTTGAGGCCCGGCCGGAAAACGGTCAGGACCAGACGCGGTGGTGATCAAAGATCGGCAATCAACTCTTCGAGGCGCTGACGGCTGATGGGTTTGACCAGCACATCGTCGAAACCTTCGGCGAGAAGGCGCTCCCGGTCCTCAGGGAAGGCGTGGGCGGTGTAGGCTACGATGTACAAGGGCGGGCTTGCGTCTGCCGCCCGTAGTTGGGCGCAGGTGTCTTCGCCGGAAAGACCGGGCATGCTGATGTCGAGCAGGACGAGCCTGAATCGATGGTTGGCGGCCAGCGTCAGTGCCGCACTGCCGCTCTCCGCTTCCATGACCATCCAGCCGAGCTTCTTGAGTATGGCCGAGGCGAGCAGGCGGTTGGTGGGGTGGTCGTCTACGACCAGTGCGTTACGTTGTTCCGTCATGACTGATATCCAGTGGCAGGTAAACCGTGAAAGTTGATCCGACGCCGACTTCAGATTCCAGCGTGACCTTCCCGCCCATATGTTCTGCCAATTGCCGGACGAGCGCCAGCCCTAGTCCGGTTCCCCCGTGTTCGCGGGTCAGGAAGTTTTCCAGTTGCTTGAACTTCTCGAAAATCGTTTCGCGGCTTTCCAGCGGGATGCCGGGGCCCGTATCGCGAACGGCAAAGGCAACTGCATGGCCGACACGGCTGATACTGAAGCTGATCCGGCCGCTATCAGTGAATTTGACAGCATTGCTCAGCAAGTTGTTCAGGATCTGACGCAGGCGGGTCGGGTCGGTGGTGATTTCGGCGGGCAGATCGTCAGTGAGTTGGAGTTCGAACTGCAAGCCTTTTGCCTCAGCGCTTACCTGATGGCCGGCAGCACTTTCGCTAATGACGTCGGCGAGGGAAATGGCTACCTTGTTGAAACGCATTTCACCCGATTCAATCTTGGCGAGGTCGAGAATTTCATTGACCAGATTGAGCAGATGGCCGCCGCTCTGTTCGATGATTTCGACATAGCCTTGTTGTTCGGGGTTTTCCAGTTCGCCTTTGAGCAACTCGGCAAAGCCGAGGATGCCGTTGAGCGGGGTGCGCAGTTCGTGCGACATGGTGGCCAGGAAAGCCGATTTTTGCCGGCTGGCTTCCTCGGCTTTCTCCCGCGCCTCTTCGAGTCGATTGAAGGATTCTTCGACCGAATCGGCCATCCGGTTGAAGGAGCGGGAAAGTTCGCCCATTTCGTCGGAGGAGCCAGCGTCCAGGCGGCGTTTCAGGTCGCCTTCCTGGAAGGCGTGGATGCCCGAGATCATCGCCGTAATGCGTCGGGTCAGGAGCCCGGCCATCCAGATGGCAATGCCGATGACGACGGCTACCATGAGCAGGGTCGAGGTCCACAGGCCGATACCGGTCGAGGTCAGGCTCTCGGCGATATGGTCGAGCAGTTCGCCGCGCTGGATGGTCAGGCTGGCATCCTTTTCTTCGACAAGTCGGTTGATCCGGCCTGCCGTATCGGTCGCTGCCTTGTGGAAATCATCAACATTGGCGCCGATGGTGACAAGGCCGAACCCCTGTGGCGATTTGCCGTACTGGCCGGTGTAATAGGGGATGGCGGCGGCGGTGGTCAGTTTCCACAGACCGGAGAAAAAGATGACGAAGGAGCCCGAACCGCCATGTTCGGTCAGCGCATTCCAGCCGTCGCATTGCGGCGAGAAGTTCAGGTAGCGGCAGTCGAGGCCGACCGTCCCGGCCTTGATCAGCTCCTTGGCCGGTTTGAGTTTCAGGTTCTGGTTGCGGAATGAGGGAACGCCGGTCAGGAACTCATGGGAAGGCTTGCCGCTCGCCTGCCATTCGGCGTACAACTCGGCATCCATCCAGGGCGTGGCCGGCAGGCCGGTCTGCGGGTCGTAGCCGACGATGAAATAGTCACGCGGGTGGGAAATCGAGCGGCTCTTGTAATCCCAGATGAAGGCGTAGTTGCCCTTGATGGCGTCGGCGATCGGCGTGTAGCGCTCGTCGGTTGGCATCAGGCGGTCGGAGAACTGGCGGATGTGGTCGTGATCGAGAGCGAGCGTGACGTAGCCGACGGTCCGGCCGCCCCTGACCACCGGCATGGCCCAGCGGACAATGCCGCGGAAGCGCTTGCCGACAGGGTTTTCGGTGCCGGCATAGGCCGACTCTTCAGGCGTGAACGGTTTCCCGGCTTTTTCCAGAGCGGCCGGCAGGTAGGGGCCGATGGCCTGCGTCGGAACGTAGGCGCCGATGACGTCGGAAACGTAGATTTCACCAGCCTTCAGTTTTTTCAGTTCAGCAAAATAGGTTTCCGCCTTGACGAAGGTATTGCTACGGTCGACGACGTTCTTGAGGCTTTTTTCGGTCAGTTTGCCGGTGGTGACCTTGATCTTCTCGTTGCCGTCGAGATCGACAAAGGTCATTTCGACGAATAGCGGACGTTGCTCAGCCTCGCCAAAATATTCCGCCGGGCGGGTGTGGAAATCCCTGGCGTTGTCGGCCAGTACCGGGCGGGTGACCTTGGCTTCGCGGACGACCGGGGTTTCGGGTACCCACGATTGGCCATCGTCGGCCAGCTTCCATGGCCCATGTTGATAGATCGGCCGGCTCCGTTCGCTCAGGAAACGGCGGAATGCCGCCTCGGAGGGTTCCAGTCCGGAGGCCTGCCGGATGTCGCTGTCGCGGTCATGCAGGAAAGTGGCGATTTCCTTGGCGGCGTCGGTGGTCAGCGCCTCAATGGCCTCGCGCGAGCGCTGGTCGAGGGCGCGAATGGAGTCGTCGGTAACGGTCTTGCCGACTGTTTTGATCGTCGACAGCATGGCGTCGGCCATGCTGCCCGCCTTGATTGAAACGTCTTCGCCAAGCTGAGAGGTGGCATACCAGGCAAATCCAGCCAGCAAGAGGAGCGGAACAACCTTGATCAGGACAAAGATGCCGATCAGCTTGCCGCGAATTCCGCCCAGAAATGCTGGTAATTTCATGTTGCCTGCCTTCCGGTCGTGTTCGACGAGGATGTGCTTGCCAGACCTAGTGTTTCTCGGCCTTTGGCTCGGATTCTGCCTTGGCTTCGGTCTTTGCTTCTGTTTTTGACTCGGCCTTCGTTTCGCTTTCGCTGGCCGCCTCCTGGGCTTTCTTCTTTTTCTTGCTTCCCGGGCCTTCCGGCGGAGGCAGTTGCGGCGCTATCGTTTCCAGCTTGTTCTCGCGCATGTATTCGTCCATCTCGCGCCAGCCGGTGTAGATGCCGGCCTTGGGCAACCAGCTGTAGATCGAATAGCAGTCCTCGATGGCGCGACCGGACTGGCGGCAGGCGCTGCCGACGGCTTTGGCTTCCTGCTCGGCCTTGGCTTCTTTTTTGGCCGGATCTTCGAGACCGAGCTTCTGGCTGACCTGGTCGCAGGCGCTGAGTCCGAGAACGGCGACAATAAGAAAAATTCGCTTGATCATGCGGCGGATTTTCGCATATCTGCGAAAAGTGTGGGGCGTGTGTCGTGGCGCACGGCTTTATAATTTAGGTCTTTAAGAATTGCTGGAGTATTCATGTCGTATTGTATTCGTCCCCTGACCATCGCCGCCACGCTGGCCCTGGCTTCTTCTGTTGCCCAGGCCAAACCGGCCAAGCCTGCAGCCAAACCGGTCGCTGCGCCGACGGTTTCCGCCGAGTTCGAACTGGCTCACAATCTTGGTGTGGCTGGCGAGGAACGTTTGCAGGCGATTGTCGATCGCTTCAACAAGGAGTCGGGCAGCACGATGAAGCTGGTGCGTCTGGAAAAGGGCGACAAGCCGGCGGTGCTCAATCTGATGCGCCGCTATGACATGAGCGATGTTCTCAGCCAGCCAAAGGCCTTTGTGCCCCTGCATGCCATGATGGCCAAGGCTGGCCAGCCGTTGAAGTTCGGCGAGTTGTCGGGTGACCTCAAGGCCGGCGTGGTCGATGCCAAGGGCAAAGTGGTTGCCTTGCCGGTGCTTTATTCCACCCCGGTGCTGTTCTACAACAAGAACGCTTTCCGCAAGGCCAAGCTGAATCCGGACCAGCCGCCGAAGACCTGGTTTGAAATGCAGGGCATGCTCGACAAGCTGCAGGATGCCGGCTACGCCTGCCCCTACACTTCGTCGTGGCCGGTCTGGGTGCATGTCGATAACGTCAGTGCGGTCTCTGGTGTGCCGGCAGCTACCGACAAGGGGCAGCTGACTTTCAACGGCCTGCCGCAGGTCAAGCACCTAGCGATGATGGCGACGTGGAGCAAGGCCAATTATTTCAAGTTGTTTGGTCGGCGCAATGAAGCCAGCGCCAAGTTCCACGAAGGCGAGTGCGCGATGATCACGACCGATTCGCGTGAACATGTCGATTTCCGTGATGCCAAGGGTGTCGAGCTCGGTGTCGCGCCGTTGCCGTATCACGACGATGTCTATGGCGGTCGCCAGTCGTCGCTGGCCGACGGAGCTTCGCTGTGGGTTGGCGCCGGTCGGACGCCGGTGCAGTACAAGCAGGCTGCCAAATTTGTCAGCTTCATGCTGTCGCCGGAAATGCAGATTGAAATGGTCCGTGTCTACGGTGGCCTGCCGATGACCTCGGCTGCCCGCGCCGCAGCGCGCAGCAAGTTGCTGCAGGATGGCGACAAGACGCTGGAAATCGCTTACGCCTCGCTCAACGGCAATGGCAGCAAGCCGGCCGTGCGTGTCGCCAATATCGATGCGGTGCGCATCATCACCAACGAAGAGATGGAAGCCGTGTGGGATGACAAGAAGCCGGCCAAGGCGGCACTCGATACCTCGGTCAGCCGGGGCAATTCGCTGCTTGGCGCCAAACCGCTGTTGAAGAAGTCGCAACCCTTCTGATGGGTTTTCCGCTGCCGCGCTGGTTTGCCCATCGCGGTGGCGGCGCGCTGGCCCCGGAGAATACGCTGGCCGGTATCCGGCTGGCGGCGCGCCTGGGGTTCTCGGCTGTCGAGTTTGATGTCATGTTGTCCGGCGATGGCACGCCCGTGCTCATTCACGACGAAACGCTGGAGCGGACGACGAACGGCCGGGGGGCGGTCAGCGAGACGCCCGATGCGCAGCTCTTTGCGCTCGATGCCGGCGATGGCGAGCGCGTCCCCCGCTATGCCGATGCGGTTGCTGCCTGCCGTGACTATGGCCTGCTGGCCAATGTTGAAATCAAGCCGGCGGCAGGATTCGAACGCCAGACGGCGGAAACGGTGGCGCGCCTGAGTGCCGGGCTTTGGCAAGGAGCCTGGGTGCAGCCGTTATTCTCTTCGTTTTCGCTGGAGGCGCTGGAAATTGCCCGCGATCTGGCGCCGCAGATTCCGCGTGGCGTGCTCTTCGAGCAAGTGCCGGCTGACTGGCTGGAAACGGTGCGCCGACTGCAGGCCGTCACCCTGCATTGTGCAGCCAGGCATTTGAGTGACGATGTGCTGGCCGAAGCACAGGCCAATGGCATTCCGGTGCTGTGTTACACGGTCAACACGGAAAACGCCGCAAAATCCCTGCTCGAGCGCGGCGTCAGTGCGCTCTTTACCGATCGTCTGGACCTGTTTGTGGCAGAAACAAGTGCTTACAAAGGCTTGCATTTGGGCGGCTGATTTTTACCCCGTTTTACCTTCTAATGGCGTTCAGGGAGTTCGCCCTAACTACCAGGAGAAATAACATGAAAATCGTCAAGACCATCGCTGTCCTTTCCCTTGTTCTGCCGGCCCTTGCCTTTGCCCAGGCGAACACGCCGCGTGTCGATCAGCGTCAGGCCAATCAGGAGCGGCGCATCGATCAGGGCGTCGCTTCCGGCAGCCTGACCGAGCGCGAAGCCAATCGCATGGAGCGTGGCCAGCAGCATGTCGATAACATGGAAAATCGCGCCAAGTCCGACGGAGTTGTGACGCGTGGCGAGCGCGCCCGCCTGCATCAAGCGCAGGAAGTCCAGAGCCGCCGCATCTACGCCCAGAAACACGACCGTCAGCACGACTACAACCACAACGGTCGCGTCGACCGTCCGCGGCGCCGCTAAGCCGTTTTCGCCTCTCCGAGAACCCGCCGGCCGGCGGGTTTTTCATTTCCACGGTCAACCGGAAAAAACGGCCAAAATTGAAACCCGTTTTGAAACCTGTTTCGGGGGCTCAAGTTCCGGCCGCACCTGCGTTAAAATCACGGATTCCGAATTCAACGCCATTTAGGGCCGACAGCTTATGAAAAGCGCCGAAATCCGCCAGCAGTTCCTCGACTTCTTCGCCTCCAAGGGCCACCAGATTGTTTCCTCCAGTTCGCTGGTGCCGCATGAGGACCCGACCCTGTTGTTCACCAACGCCGGGATGAACCAGTTCAAGGACGTCTTCCTCGGTTTCGACAAGCGCCCCTACACGCGTGCGACCACTTCGCAGAAATGCGTGCGCGCCGGCGGCAAGCACAACGACCTCGAGAACGTCGGCTACACGGCGCGTCACCACACCTTCTTCGAAATGCTCGGCAATTTCAGCTTCGGTGATTATTTCAAGCGCGATGCCATCAAGTACGCCTGGGAACTGCTGACCGAGGTTTACAAGCTGCCCAAGGACAAGCTGACCGTCACGGTTTACGCTGAGGACGACGAAGCCTACGACATCTGGACCAGGGAAATCGGCGTCCCGGTCGAGCGCGTCATTCGCATCGGCGACAACAAGGGTGCCCGTTATGCCTCCGACAATTTCTGGATGATGGGCGATACCGGCCCCTGCGGCCCATGCACCGAAATTTTCTACGACCACGGCGAAAAGCACTGGGGCGGCCCCCCGGGATCGCCGGACGAAGACGGCGACCGTTTCATCGAAATCTGGAACAACGTCTTCATGCAGTTCAACCGCGATGAGGCCGGCGTCATGCATCCGCTGCCCAAGCCTTCGGTCGATACCGGCATGGGCCTCGAGCGCGTCTCCGCCGTGCTGCAGGGCGTGCATGCCAACTACGAGATCGACCTGTTCCAGGCGCTGCTCAAGGCAGCTGCCCGCGAAACCTCGGCCGCCGACATGGATTCGCCGTCGTTGAAAGTGCTGGCCGACCACATCCGCGCCTGCTCCTTCCTGCTCGCCGATGGCGTTATCCCCGGCAATGAAGGCCGCGGCTACGTCCTGCGCCGCATTATCCGCCGCGCCATCCGCCACGGCTACAAGCTGGGTGCCCGCGCCGCCTTTTTCCACAAGATGGTGCCGGATCTGGTTGCCGAAATGGGTATGGCTTACCCCGAGCTGGGCCAGAACCAGTTCAAGATCATCGCCACGCTCAAGCAGGAAGAAGACCGCTTCTTCGAAACCATCGAGCACGGCATGGCCATCCTCGAAGGTGAGCTCAAGGCGCTCGGCGAAGGTGGCGTCTTCAACGGCGACACCGCCTTCAAGCTGCACGACACCTACGGCTTCCCGCTCGACCTGACGCAGGACATCTGCCGCGAGCACAAGATCACTGTCGATGCGGCCGCCTTTGATGCGGCCATGGCCCGCCAGAAGGAACAGGCGCGCGCCGCCGGCAAGTTCAAGATGGCGACCAACCTCGAATACGACGGTCCGGCCACGACTTTCCACGGCTATTCGGCACTGGAATACAAGGCCAATGTGCTCGCCCTGTACAAGGACGGTGCTGCGGTCAACCAGCTCAATGAAGGCGAAATGGGCGTCGTTGTCCTCGATGACACGCCGTTCTACGCCGAATCCGGCGGCCAGGTCGGCGACTGCGGCGCATTGCAGTCGGTGCATGGCATCTTCGCCGTCGAAGACACGCAGAAAATCCAGGCCTCCGTTTTCGGCCACCACGGCGTCGTCAAGACCGGCACCATCTCGGTCGGCAACGGTGTGGCCGCCAAGGTCGACGTGCTGGCCCGCCAGCGCATCATGCGCAACCACTCGGCGACCCACCTGCTGCACAAGGCGCTGCGCGAAGTGCTCGGCGACCACGTTCAACAAAAGGGTTCGCAGGTCGATCCGGACAAGACCCGTTTCGACTTCGTGCATAACCAGCCGATGACCGACGAGGAAATCCGCAAGGTCGAAAACATCGTCAATGCCGAGATCCTTGCCAATGTGGCCACCGAAACCCGCGTCCTGCCCATCGCCGAAGCCCAGAAGCTCGGCGCCATGATGCTTTTCGGCGAAAAATACGGCGACGACGTGCGCGTCCTCGACATCGGCTCGTCGCGCGAACTGTGCGGTGGCACCCATGTTTCGCGCACCGGCGACATCGGCTTGTTCAGCATCACGGCCGAAGGTGGCGTGGCGGCGGGCGTGCGCCGTGTCGAAGCGGTCACCGGTGACAACGCGCTGGCCTACATGCAGGACATGGAAAGTGCGCTTGGCGGCGTCGCCGGCACGCTCAAGGTGTTGCCCAAGGACGTTCATGGCCGCGTGCTGGCCGTCCTTGATCAGGTCAAGAAGCTCGAACGCGAACTGGCGGCCCTCAAGGGCAAACTGGCCTCGGCGCAGGGCGACGACATGCTGGCCAACGCAGTCGACGTCAAGGGCGCCAAGGTTCTGGCCGCAACGCTCGAAGGCGCCGACGTCAACACGCTGCGTGAAACCATGGACAAGCTGCGCGACAAGCTGAAATCGGCCGCTATCGTGCTGGCTTCGGTCATCGATGGCAAGGTGACGCTGATTGCTGGCGTGACGGCCGACCTGACCGGCAAGGTCAAGGCCGGCGAGCTGGTTAACATGGTCGCCCAGCAGGTCGGCGGCAAGGGCGGCGGTCGTCCGGACATGGCGCAGGCCGGCGGCACACAGCCGGAAAACCTGCCGGCTGCGCTGGCTTCGGTGCCGGCCTGGGTTGAGGGCAAGCTGTGAAAGCGGCGTTTGTGCTGATGCTGGTTCTGGCGGCGGGGCAGGGCTTCGCCACCGAGCTTGATCGCACGCCGCTTGAGGCGGCTACGGTCGACGGGAAAAAGGTGCGTCTTTTCCCCAATGGTCGTTGGGAATACGTCGATGCTGCGATGGCGGCCGAGGCAAAGAAAGTAGCCGCTGAGTATCCCGAAAACAAGGCCCGCCCGGCCGAAGCGCAGGGTGGCGTTTTTGGCATCGGCCGGACGGTTATGCCCGGCGACAAGGATTACAACCGCGGCTCGCTCAACCCCAAATTGCGCTGATCAACGCAAGCGTTGGTCGGGAGGTACTTCGCGGATGAATTCGCCCTCGATTACCTGATCGCTGCGCATGGGTTGCTCGCCACCCATCTGCTGGGCTGCTTCGCGCATTTGCTGCATCTGCTTGCGCATGGCCCTCGTTTTCCACCACAGCCAGCCACCCAGCGCCACGCCGAGAACGGCAACGACCGCCAGGGCAACCAGCGAAAACATGAAAGCCAGCACCATGAAGGCCGCGCTCAGGACAAAGGCCGCCAGCTTGGCCAGGGGGCCGGGCGGGGTGCCTGGGCGAAACTGAGGGTTCTGCCGGGTGCTGTCCATGGTCTCGCTCACGTCGTGAAAATGGGAAGATTGTAGACGAGTGCCTGTCCCGTTTTGTGCGGGAGCTGTCGCCTTTTTGTAACGGCGGGCTGCTTACGCCGTTGCTTCCTGACCGATGCTGTTGGCCCATTGCAGAGCCTGTGTCTGGGTCCGGTTCAGGGCTTTCGGTCCGAGCCCCGGCAGGTCTTGAAGTGCCACGGTCAACCGGGAAATATCGCCGGATTCGCTGCTTTCGGCCAGACGGAGCAGGGCGCCGAGCGGGCCGCTGCCCTCGCACAGGGCATCGCGCACGTTGGCGGTGAGGCCGAGCGGGGCGACGATGTCGGCGATCGGTTGGCCGACCAGCGCCGGCATCAGCGACATGATCCCGGCCATGAAGGCCTGGTCGGCGAAGCCGATGTCACCCGGCTGCAATTCGGCGGCCAGCAGTTCCATGAGCCGGCCGCGCGTGGCGGACAGGAGCAGCAACGGATTGCTCGTGACGCTGGCGTTGCCGGCCGAGAAAACCAGCAGTTGCAGCCAGCGCTGCAACTGGCGACGGCCAAGGACAGTGATGGCATGGCCGAGCGAGGTGATTTTTTCGCTGCTGCCCGAGCCGACCGAGTTGGTCATGCGCAGCAGGTTGATGGTCAGGCCGGGTTCGGGTTTTAGCGCCGTTTCGATTTCCGACGTTGGCGCATCGCCGAGCAGCAGCCCCATCAGTTTCATGAGCGAGATCTGCGAATGATCGAGTTTCTTGCCGGAAATGATCGTCGGCTTGGCGAAGTAATAGCCCTGGAACAGCGTGAAGCCGAGTTTCAGACATTGTTCCATCTGCTCGCGCGAGTCGACCTTTTCGGCCAGCAACTGCTTGCCCATCGGTTTCAGTTTCATGACCAGTTGCATGAGCTGGACGCGCGACAGCGGCTGGATATCAACCTTGACGATTTCGACCAGAGCCAGCAGTTCGGCATATTCCGGCTCAAGCTGGATGACGTCATCGAGGGCCAGCGTGAAGCCGGCGGTTTTCAGGGCAATGCAGCGTTCGATGACGGCTGCCGTCGGCGGCACGGTTTCGAGAATTTCGAGAACAACGGCGTGGCGCGGCAGCAACTCGAGCAGGTCGCTGAACAGGAAGGCTTCGTCGACGTTGATGAAACCGCGACAACTGCCCAGCGCCGCTTCGACGCCAAGCTCGGTGAAGGCATTGGCGATGACCGTGGCGGTAGCCTGCACGCCACAGGTGACATCGGCGAAGTTGCGGCTACCGCTGCGAAAAAGCAGTTCGTAGGCGAAAAGCTGCTGATTGCGGTCCAGGATGGGCTGTCGCCCTAGAAACAGCTGGTCGGCGGCGTTTTCGCTCACGAATTTCCCTTAAAACGGTAGTTGAATCCCCGGCCAGACTGCATTGAGGGCCTGACGGAAATCGGCCTGGATGCGTTCGAGCGCGACGGCGTTATCGGCCTCAAAACGCAGCACCACCACCGGTGTCGTGTTCGACGGGCGGGCCAGACCGAAGCCATCTGCGTATTCTACGCGCACGCCGTCGATGGTGATGGTTTCCTGGGCACCATTGAACTTGCCGTCGGCCTTCAGTTTGTCGATCAGCGTGAAGGGTTCGCCCTCGGCCATCTTGATGTTGAGTTCCGGAGTCGATGGCGAATTCGGCAGGCCTTTGAGAACCGGGTTGGCGTTGGCGGCCTTGCTGAGAATTTCGAGCAGGCGGGCTCCCGTGTACAGGCCGTCGTCAAAGCCGTACCAGCGTTCCTTGAAGAAGGTGTGGCCGGACATTTCGCCGGCCAGGGGGGCACCGGTTTCGCGCAGCTTGGCTTTGACCAGGGCGTGGCCGGTGTTCCACATCAGCGGCTCGCCGCCATGCTGGCGAATCCAGGGGGCGAGCAGGCGCGTGCATTTGACGTCGTAAATGACCGTGCCACCGGGCACGCGCGACAGGACGTCGGCGGCGAAGAGCATGAGTTGGCGGTCCGGGAAAATGATTTCGCCATCCTTGGTGACGACGCCGAGGCGGTCGCCGTCGCCGTCGAAGGCGATGCCGATTTCTGCGTCGGTTTCCTTGAGGGCCTTGATCACGTCGGCCAGGTTTTCCGGCTTGGACGGGTCTGGGTGATGGTTCGGGAAATTGCCATCGACTTCGCAGAACAGCGGCACGATCTCGCAGCCGAGACGTTTGAACAGTTCCGGGGCGATCGCGCCGGCGACGCCGTTGCCGCAATCCATGACGATCTTCATCGGGCGGGCCAGCTTGACGTCACCGACGATTTTTTCGACGTAGGCGCCGAGTACATCGGCCGAACTGCGCTTGCCCTGGCCATGCTTGAGGTCGCCGGCTTCGATGCGCTTTTTCAGGTCCTGGATGGCATTGAGGGCCAGCGTGTTGCCGCCGATGACCATCTTGAGGCCGTTGTAGTCCGGCGGATTGTGGCTGCCGGTGACCGAAACGCAGGAGTGAACGCCCAGTTCGTAGGCGGCGAAGTAGGTGACCGGGGTCGGCACGCAGCCGACGTCGATGGCATCGCAACCGGCGGCGCAGATGCCGTCCATCAATGCGCCAGCCAATTCGGGGCCGGACAGACGACCGTCGCGGCCAACGGCAATGGCCTTCTGGCCTTGCTCGACGGCCAGCGAACCAAGCGCGTGACCCACTTGGCGAACGACGTCGGCAGTCAGCGATTTATTGACGATGCCACGAATGTCGTAGGCCTTGAAAATTTCAGCAGGGAGCTGGCTCATGGTTGTCCTGTCAGGAGGTTTGTGCGGGAAATGGGCGAATCATACGTCGGCCTCGTTGCAGGAACTTTGCATTGGCGCCGCATTGCCCGAATGTCATTAATTTATGACGTTTCGAAAAGAAAGAAGTGTAAAAGCCTTTGCGGCAGCCAGTCCAGATTTCCCGGAAAAGAGCCTGTGACAAATCCCACATGGCCGCCGCTTTCGGGCTGTTCAATGCGGACGAAGGGGCTGACTTCGGCGGCCGTCGGCAAATAGCGGGAAGGCAAAAACGGGTCATTTTTCGGGTTGACCGTGAGAGTCGGCACGGCAATGGATTTCAGCCAGGGTTTGGCCGAGGCGCGCCGCCAGTAGTCGTCGGCGCCGGCAAAGCCGTGGATGGGGGCGGTTACGGCGTCGTCGAATTCATAGAGATTGATCGCCCGGCGCATGCGCGCTTCGTCAAAGAGGCCGGGGAACTGTTGCAGGCGGTTGGCCGAAATGGCTTTCAGGGTGGTCAGGAAGTGGCGGGTGTAAATCCGGTTGAAGCCGTTGGCCAGATGGTGGCCACAGGCGGCGAGGTCGAGCGGGGCGCAGAAGGCGGCGACGCCGGTAACCAGTTCGCTGGCCGCGTTGCCACGTTCGCCAGCCCATTTGAGCAGGGCGTTGCCGCCGAGCGAAACGCCGGCGGCGTGGAGCTTTTGGCTGCCGTTGGCGGCGTGCAGGCGGCGCAGGATCCAGTCGATTTCTTCGGAGTCGCCGGAATGGTAGGCGCGCGGCCGGTGGTTCAGTTCGCCCGAGCAGCCACGAAAATGGGGCAACGCGAGGCGCCAACCGGCGGCTTTGCAGGCGCGGGCGGTCGAGATGGCGTAATGGCTGTTGGCGCTGCCTTCGAGGCCGTGGAAGAGGACGAGTAGCGGCGAGTCTGCTGGGCCGTCAAGGTGATCGACGTCGATGAAGTCGCCATCGGGGGTTGCCCAGCGTTCCCGGCGCAATTTGAGCGGGCGTGGCTTGATGAGCAGTGGCCACAGGGTTTGCGCCTGACCGCCGGGTAGCCAGCTCGGCGCATGGTAGGGCTTGGCGGCGCGGCTCAATGCAGCGTGTGCGGCACGGCCTCGGCCATTGCCTGATGGCCGTCGTCGGCCGCCGAGGCGTGGCGGCTGGCCAGACGCCAGCCATGCGGGCCGCGGACGTACACGTGGGTGACGTAGAGCGGGCCGTGCGGGCTGGGGTCGTCGCCGACGAAGAGGATTTCAGTCAGGTGATGGACGGCGATGATCGTGCCGTTCCAGTGGGCGACGGGTTCGGCCTGGACGCGCAGGCGGGCATTGACAAAGATGCTGCGCCAGCTTTCGCGGATCGGCACCAGACCGAGCAGGCGAACGCCGGTCGGATGGACGCACAGCGTTTCGTCGTCTTCGGCCCAGAGCAGCATCATGCGGTCGGCGTCGCCGTCGACGATGGCTTCGTAAAAGGCGCGTTCGACGTCGTCGGGCAGGGCATAAACGGTTGGCCCGCTCATCGCGTCATCCTTTTCTGGCAGGCGGCAAAGACCTGCTCGGGGAGCAGTTTGTTGAGGCAATCGAGGTGGCCCAGCGGGCAGTCGCGTTTGAAGCAGGGGCTGCATTCGAGATTGAGGCTCAGGATGTCGGCGCGGTCGGAGAGCGGCGGTGTGAAGCCGGGCGACGAGGAGCCGTAGAGCGCGACGATCGGACGGTCGAGCGCGGCGGCGACGTGCATCAAACCGGAGTCGTTGCAGACAACCAGTTCGGCCATGGCCAGCAGATCGACGGCCTGGGCCAGCGAGGTGGCGCCGCACAGGTTGCGGCACAGGTCCGGGGCGAGCTGCGAAATTTCCTCGGCGACGGCGTGGTCCTTGGGTGAGCCGAAGAGCCAGATGGCGCAGCCCTGTTCGGCCAGTTTTTTGGCTAGCGCGGCGAAGTGGGCGGCCGGCCAGCGTTTGGCCGGGCCGTACTCGGCGCCAGGGCAGAAGGCGACGACGCGGGCCGGGCGCTCGATGGCCAGTTCGGTCAGGGCTTTTTGCTGGTCTTCCACGGTCGACCGGATTTTTGGCCGAAAAATGAAATGGCCCAGCGGCTGGCCCGGGGCTTCGGCCAGTTGGGCGAAGCGTTCGACCATGAGCGGCAGGGCGGCCTTGTCGAGCGTATGGCGGACGTTGATCAGGCCATAACGCGATTCACCGGTGAAGCCGACGCGTTGCGGAATGCCGGCCAGCCACGGGACGAGCGCCGACTTGAGCGAATTGGGCAGGACGTAGACGGCGTCATAGCCGCGGGCAGCGAGCAGGCGGGCCAGCTTCCAGCGCGGCTTGAGCGACAGCTGGCCGTGGCCGAAGGGGCTGTCGAGGACGTCGCTGATTTCCGCCATGCGCTGCAGGACGGGCGCCACCCAGCGCGGGGCGATGGCGTCGAGCTGGAGGCCGGGATGCTTGGCGTGCAGGCGGGCAAACAACGGCTGCGCCATGATCGTGTCGCCAATCCAGGAGGGGGCGACGATGAGGGCTTTCATGGGGGCGGTGCTCGTCGTCCCCGCGCCGGCGGGGACCCGGAGTGAACCGGATTCCCGCTTGGGCGGGAATGACAGCCAGGGATCAGTGGTGACCCTTGGGCGCTTCGCCCGTGAAGACGTACTTGGTGGAGCAGTACGGGCAGGTCGCTTCACCGGTCTTCAGGACGTCGAGGAATACGCGCGGATGCTGGCTCCACAGCGCGACGCTGGGCGTCGGGCAGTGCAGCGGCAGGTCGTGGGCGGTGACTTCAATGGTCTTTTTGTCGGACATCGTTTTCTCCCTGGATTAGACGGTGGCCAGCCAGTCGGCGTGGGCAGCCGAGCGGCCATAGACCACGTCGAAGTACTTTTCCTGCAGCGCCTTGGTGATCGGGCCGCGATGGCCGGCACCGATCTGGCGGTTGTCGAGTTCGCGGATCGGCGTCACTTCGGCAGCGGTGCCGGTGAAGAAGGCTTCGTCGGCGCAATAGACTTCGTCGCGGGTGATGCGTTTTTCGATGACTTCAACGCCCATTTCGCCGGCCAGCTGGATGACGGTGGCGCGCGTGATGCCTTCGAGGCAGGCGGTGAGGTCCGGCGTGTACAGCTTGCCGTTCTTGACGATGAAAACGTTTTCGCCAGCGCCTTCGCAGACGTAGCCTTCCGGATCAAGCAGCAGGGCTTCGTCGTAGCCGTCGGTCGTCGCCTCGTTGTTGGCGAGGATCGAGTTCATGTAGTTGCCAGAGGCCTTGGCGCGGACCATGGTGATATTCACGTGGTGGCGGGTGAAGGACGAGGTCTTGATGCGGATGCCGCGCTCCATGCCCTCTTCGCCGAGGTAAGCACCCCAAGGCCAGGCGGCGATGATGACGTGCACCTTGGCACCCTTGGGCGAAACGCCCATCTTTTCCGAGCCGTAGAAGGCGAGCGGACGCAGGTAACCGGATTCGAGATTGTTGGCGCGGATGACTTCCTTCTGCGCTTCGTTTAGCTCTTCGGCGGAGAACGGCATCTTCATCTGGAAGATGTGGGCCGAACGGAACAGGCGCTCGGTGTGCTCCTTGAGACGGAAAATCGCCGTGCCGCGTTCGGTCTTGTAGGCACGGACGCCCTCAAATACGCCCATGCCGTAGTGCAGCGAGTGGGTGAGGACGTGGGTGGTGGCTTCGCGCCAGGGCACCAGTTTTCCGTCTTGCCAAATAAAGCCGTCGCGATCCGACATGGACATGTTCGATTCTCCGTGTTGCGCCTGTAAAAGCCCACAATTCTAGCCGAAATCAGACGTTAAAATAACGCTTTTGCCGATAGAGCCTTGCCATGGTCTGGAAACCCCACGTTACCGTCGCCGCCGTTGTCCAGCGCGATGGCAAATTCCTTTTGGTTGAGGAAGAAACCGAGGCCGGACTGGCCTTCAACCAGCCGGCCGGCCATCTCGAAGAGGGCGAGTCGCTGATCGATGCCGTGGCCCGCGAGACGCTCGAAGAAACGGCTTACCACTTCAAGCCGACGCACCTGGTCGGCATCTATAACTGGACGCATCCGGCCAAGGAAGACACGACCTACCTGCGCTTCGCCTTTGCCGGCGAATTACGCGGTTACGAGGCGGGTCGCCAGCTCGACGACGGCATCGTCGCGGCGCGCTGGCTAACGCTCGACGAAGTCAAGGCGAACCAGGCCCGGCATCGCAGTCCGCTTATCCTCAAATGCATCGAGGATCTCTTGGCCGGCAAGAAGTATCCGCTTGATCTGCTGGTTCATTACGACTGATGCGTCGTTGGTTGCTCGCCTTGTTGATGGCGCTCTCCGGGGTGGTTGCCGCCGATGAAACGGTGCGCATCTGCTACGGCTACGGTTGCCTGGTGCAGGCGGATATCCGTTACACCGAGGGGCAGCTCGGCGAGGTCCGGCGCCTGCTGTTTGCCACGGTCAACCCGGAAAAAGAGCGAAAAATGATATCCGAGGCGATCGGGCGTCTCTACGCCTGGGGTGGTGAGCAGTCGGACATCCACAACGACCGCGCCGGCAATTACGATGATGGGCATGTCTCCGGCAAGATGGACTGCATCGATCATTCGACCTCGACGACGCGCCTGCTCAAGATGCTCGAAGCGCGTGGCTATTTGCGCTGGCATCGGGTTCTTGACCCGGTGGCGCGGGACGTCGTCACAGTATTTTTCGTGCACTACTCGGCGGTGATCGAGGAAATAACAGAGGGCGAAGCGCCACGCTTCGCCGTCGATAGCTGGTTCGTCGATAATGGGCAGCCAGCGGTGGTTTTGCCGCTGGGTGAATGGAAGAAAGGGGCTGGGCCCGATGTCTGAAAAAACTGTGGTCGTCGGATTGTCCGGCGGCGTTGATTCGTCCGTGGCGGCCTTGCTGCTCAAGCAGCAAGGCTGGAAGGTGATCGGCTTGTTCATGAAGAACTGGGAAGACGACGACACCGAGGAATACTGTTCGTCGCGCCAGGATCTGATCGACGTGATGAGCGTTGCCGACCGCATCGGCATCGACGTCGAGGTGGTTAACTTTGCTGCCGAGTACCGCGAACGCGTCTTCGCCGAATTCCTGCGCGAATACCAGGCCGGGCGGACGCCGAATCCGGACATCCTGTGCAATTCCGAAATCAAGTTCAAGGCCTTCCTCGACCACGCCATGCAGCTCGGTGCCGACAAGATCGCCACCGGCCACTACGCCGGTGTGCGCGAATTCAACGGCGAATACCAGTTGCTCAAGGCCGAGGACGGGACCAAGGACCAGAGTTATTTTCTCTATCGCCTGAATCAGGCGCAGTTGTCGAAAACGCTGTTTCCGCTGGCCGACATCTACAAGCGCGAGGTGCGCAAGATCGCCGAGGCGGAGGGCCTGCACGTGGCGACCAAGAAGGACTCGACCGGCATCTGCTTCATCGGCGAACGGCCGTTCAAGGATTTTCTGTCGCGCTATTTGCCGCCAAAAAAAGGCGAAATCCGCCGCCTCGATGATGGCAAGGTGCTCGGCGAGCACGATGGGCTGATGTACCACACCATGGGTCAGCGCAAGGGGCTGCACATCGGCGGCCTGAAGGAAAAAGGCCAGCCCGGCGGCGGTGATCACGACGCCTGGTTCGTGGTCGGCAAGGACATGGAAAAGAACGTGTTGTACGTCGTCCAGGGGCATGACCATCCGGCCCTGCTCAAGGATGACCTGGTCGCCGAGCAACTGAGCTGGGTTTCCGGCCGGGCGCCGCATACGCACTGGGTTTATACCGCCAAGCCACGTTACCGGACGGCGGATCAGCCTTGCGAGGTCGAGCGCGTCGATGGCGAAAGCTGCGAAATCCGCTTTGCCGAGCCGCAGTGGGCACTCACCCCTGGGCAGTCGGTCGTGCTTTACGAGAGCCGGGTTTGCCTGGGCGGCGGCGTTATCCGCTGAGCGGAATCAATCGTCCTTGCCGCGCAGGGACGAATTTTCGATGGCGTTCGTGAAGGCGTGGAGCAGGTCGGGGTCGTGCTTGATGCCGCTTTCCTGCTCGAGGATGCCCATGACCACCCGGTGCGAGCGGGCCCGTTGGTAGGCGCGGGTGTCGATCATCGCGTCGTAGCTGTCGGTCAGCGAAATGATGCGGGCGTACAACGGAATGTCGGTTCCGGAGAGTCGGTCCGGGTAGCCGGAGCCATCGAAATGCTCATGGTGGTGACGGACGGTCTTGGCCACGGTCGAGGCTTTATCGCCATCAATGGCGAGAATGATGCGTTCGCCGATTTCGGCGTGCTGCTTCATGCAGGCCCACTCGTCTTCCTCGAACGATGCCGGTTTGTGCAGAACACGGTCAGGAATGCCGATTTTGCCGATGTCGTGAAACTGGGCGCCAAGCGCCAGCAGCTCTATTTCATCTTCGCTCAGGCCGATGTGATAACCCAGGCCGGCCGCCAGCTGGACGACGCGGTCGGAATGCGCGCGGGTGTGATGGTCGCGCTGCCCGAGGGCAACGGTCAGGGTACGGGTAATGCTGCGCAGCGGGCTGGTATCTGTGGTGCAGTTCACGGCCGGACTCCTCGTGCAAATCAGTTCATGCAGAAGTCGACCTTCGGTTTGCGCCAAGGTTTCAACTCTTTGGCGATTGGCCTGTGAAAACTGATCGGCCAATGACCAAGGTGATCGCATGTGCCCCCGTTTTGCCGGCCGATAGGGCATCTCAGTCGTGCGGCACGGTATCCGCAAATGGTGCGCGCAGCATCAGCTTGTCGTAGAGCTTGCCCAGATTCGGGTGGTTTTCCTGCCAGTCGATTTCCGGGAAACGGAAGCGCAGGTAGCCGAGCGCGGTGCCGACGGCAATGTCGGCCATCGAAAAGTGGGTACCCATGCAGAAGCTCTTTTCACCGAGTTCCCTGGCCATGAAGTCGAGACTGCGCATGACCTTGCCGTGCTGGCGCGTGATCCAGCTGGCGCTTTGCTCTTTTTTCGGGCGCTTGCCTTCGAGCAGGGCGCTTACCGCCGCGTCGAGAACGCCGTCAGCCAGGGCTTCCCAGCGCTTGACCTCGGTCCGTTCGCGATTGGGCGCCGGAAACAGCTTGTTGTTCGGCGTGACGTTGTCGATGTATTCGACAATGACCCGGGAGTCGAACAGCGGCGTCTGGTCGTCCAGCACCAGCACGGGAATCTTGCCGAGCGGGTTGATGTTGGGAACCTTGCTGTCTTCCGTCCACGGTGAATCGATGACGAATTCGTAGTCGATCTTTTTTTCGGCCAGCACGATCCGCACTTTTCGTGCAAACGGGCTGGTATGGGAGCCGATCAGCTTCATCGTGAGCTCTCTGATTTGGGGAGTTCGATTATAGCGTATGGCGACGCCTTCGCCGGGCGGGTAAAATGGCGGGCTTACTGAAAAGGATGATTCCATGACCTTCAATCCCCTGGTTGCCCTTTCCCCGCTCGACGGCCGTTATGCCGGCAAGGTTGACGCCCTGCGCGAGCATTTTTCCGAATTCGGCTTGATCAAGGCGCGTCTCAAGGTCGAGATCGAATGGCTCAAGGCGCTGGCCGCCGAGCCGCACTTTTCGGAAATTGCCGCTTTTTCGCCGTCGACCGTGGCAGAACTCGACGCGCTGGTTGCCAACTTCACGGTTGAGCAGGCGGCCGAGGTAAAAGCCGAGGAAGCCGTCACCAACCACGACGTCAAGGCGCTCGAATACTGGATCAAGAAGAACACCAAGGGCAACGCCGAGGTGACCAAGGTCAGCGAATTCATCCACTTCGCCTGCACCTCCGAAGACATCAACAACCTGTCGCACGCGCTGATGTGCCAAGGCGCCCGCGAGCAGGCCATGCTGCCGTCGCTCGACAAGGTCATCGCCCGCCTCAAGGAACTGGCCCACGTCAACGCCGAAGTGCCGATGATGAGCCGCACGCACGGCCAGCCGGCAACGCCGACGACGCTCGGCAAGGAAATGGCCAACGTCGCCTATCGCCTGGAGCGCGCCCGTACCCGCATCGCGGCCGTCGAACTGCTCGGCAAGATCAATGGCGCGGTCGGCAACTACAACGCCCACCTGATTGCCTACCCGGGCTACGACTGGGAAGGCTTCGCCAAGCGTTTCGTCGAATCGCTCGGCCTGACGTTCAACCCCTACACCATCCAGATCGAGCCGCACGACGCGCTGGCCGAACTGTTCGACGCCTTCGCCCGCGCCAACAGCATCCTGATCGACCTCGACCGCGACATCTGGGGCTACATCTCGCTCGGTTTCTTCAAGCAGAAGGTCAAGGCCGGCGAAATCGGCTCGTCGACCATGCCGCACAAGGTCAATCCGATCGACTTCGAGAATTCCGAAGGCAACCTCGGTCTGGCCAACGCCGTCCTCAAGCACCTCGCCGAAAAGCTCCCAATCTCGCGCTGGCAGCGCGACCTGACCGACTCCACCGTGCTCCGCAACATGGGCGTCGGCCTCGGCTACACGCTGCTCGCCTACGATTCGCTGCTCAAGGGGCTGAACAAGCTGGAAGTGAACGCCCACGTGATGCAGGCCGACCTCGACGCCAACTGGGAACTGCTCGCCGAGCCGATCCAGACTGTCATGCGTCGCTACGCCGTGCCCAACGCCTACGAAAAGCTCAAGGAGCTGACCCGCGGCACCCGCGTTTCGCGTGAAGGCATGCAGGCTTTTGTCTCGACGCTGGAAATTCCGGAAGCGGCCAAGGCTGAATTGCTCAAGCTGACGCCGTGGGATTACACCGGCAAGGCCGCCGAACTGGCCAAGCGCATCTAAATGCAGTGCGCCAAATGCGGGCAGGAAGTGCCGGCCGACGCCATCTACTGTCCGCATTGCACCGGTGAGCGCAAGACGACTGACCGCCAGGTGATTAACGGCGGCATCCGGGGCGGGCTGATCGGCCTGTTCCTCGGCCTGTTGCCCGCCGCCTGGCTGCTTTTTGACTTTGGCGCCGAGCGCGGCATCAAGGCGATTGCCTTCATCGTGCCGGCCGTCACGTTTACCACCGGGCTGATCATCGGTCTGGTCAAAGCCAAACGGGAGTGGAAGTAGGGCGGCCGCCCGATTGCCACGGTCAACCGGAAAAAAACGTCGAAAAATGAAATAGTCGGCGCGGGGGCGGCTTCCCCGTCCGCATCCACGAAAGGTCATCCATGTCTTTTGCCGAAAACCTCAAGAAATTGCCGGGCATTTCACACCTGGCTGCCATCAACCTGCTCGACGCTGATGGCAATGTCGTCGCCGCCATCGAAAACAAGGCGGGTAGCCAGGGTTCGCTGGCGGTGTACAACCATCTGGCGCAAACCTATGGCTCGATCAACGTCGAAGCGGCGAAAAAGGGCATGGAAATCTTCGCCGAGCACACCGAAGACGAACGCGCAAATCCGGGCAAACATCCGAACATCGCCCGCCTCATCGCCATCGAGCAAGGCGCCCCGGCTCTGCGCGTCAAACACGTATTTATGGTCTAGCGACTAGCTTGGTGACTCAGGTCACAGAGGGCCTTGCTGAGACTGCCTAAAATGAAGATTCTTGGCCGGGATGAAAGTTCTTTGGAATAATTACTGGTCTGGCTGCGTATACGTTTCTGTGTTCAACTCCTTTACGGAAAATAACCAATGAAATCCAAACTTTTGCTCGCCCTGCTGACCGTCACCCTGGCAGGTACTGCCGCCGCTCAGGTCAAGGTTGAAGACGCCATCAAGTTCCGCCAGTCCGGCTACGTCTTCATGGCCTGGAACATGGGCCGCATCAAGGCCAATGTTGAAGGCACCTACAACAAGGACGAAGTGATCAAGGCCGCCAACGCCATCCAGGCCATCGCTAATTCCGGCATGGGGGCGCTGTACGTGCCGGGTAGCGACAAGGGCAAGGGCTGGGAAGACACCCGCGTCAAGGCAGAACTGTTCACCAACAAGGAAGGTGTCGGCAAGGTGGCCGGTGCCTTCGTCAAGGAAGCCAACGAAATGGCCAAGGTTGCGGCGACCGGCGATGCCGCTGCCGCCAAGGAACAATTCGGCAAGCTGGGCGCTAGCTGCAAGGGCTGCCATGACGACTTCAAGGTCAAGAAATAATCAGGGCAATACCCTCAATAACGGGCACCTGCGGGTGCCTGTTTTTTTCCGGTTTCAAAAGGTCAGGACATGAACAAGCAACGAATTCGCCTCTGGGATCTGCCGACCCGCCTGTTTCACTGGGTACTGGTGCTGGCCGTCATCGCAGCGGTCGTCAGCGGGCAACTGGGCGGCAATCTGATCGAAGTGCACGGCAAGATCGGCCTGGCCATCGTTGGCCTGATCGCCTTTCGTCTCGTCTGGGGCTTTGCCGGTTCGACCTACGCTCGCTTCGCCCAGTTCTTCCCGACGCCGGCCAGGATCAAGGTCTACCTGAAAGGCGAATGGCGCGGCCTCGGCCACAATCCGCTCGGCGGACTTTCCGTTTTCAGCCTGATTTTCCTGTTGACCGTGCAAGTCACCAGCGGCCTGTTTTCCAACGATGACATCGCCTTCGTCGGCCCCTTGTTCGAACTGATCGACAAATCGCTGAGCGACCGCCTGAGCGGCATCCACCACCTGCTTTCGAATGTCCTGATCGCCCTCGTCGTCCTCCATGTCGGCGCCGTCATCTTCCATGGCCACTTCAAGAAAGACAATCTGGTCAAGCCGATGCTGACCGGCTGGAAGGAAGGCGCGACCGGCGAGCCGGCCAGCGGCGGTGGCATCATCGCCTTGGTAGTGGCCCTGGCCATTGCTGGTTTGGCCGTCTATGGCGCCAGCGGCGCCTGGCTACCCGAGCCGCCACCCCCGCCGGCAGCGGTGGAAACGCCGAGTTGGTGATTGATTCAGGCTGGGGCTGCAACGAGCCTATCAGTCTCTTCGCTGTTTGGTTATTCAGCGGGCCGAACCACTCTGAAAACTGCCGGATGGCCAATTTGTGTTTCTCGGCCAGAGCGGATGTTGGTCCAACCCAAGTTTAGGGGCCAATATTGAGAAATTTGCCGACGTTGGGACAAGTAACGAAAAGACGAATAGAATCACTTGGTCTATTTCAGTTGAGTTCGCCATGAACAAACTCCCCTCTCCTGCTTCCTTGTCTTTTCCAAATACCAAACCCCTTGCCCGCGTCCTGGCGGGCATCGGCCTGGGCGCATGCATCGCCATATCCCCCGCCTTTGCTGCGTCCACACTCACCAGCTTCACCCTGAACACCGGCGTTACCGGGGTCAGCACTGGGACGTTTAGCGTAGGCTCATCTACCTTATCTTCGACCGGTGACCTGGCTGGTTCCGGCAACACCTTCAACTACGCATCCCAGTTGTTCACGCCGTCCGCCACGGGCTCCTACACCTTCGGCATGTCGTCGGCACCGAACGATACGGTGCTGATTCTCTATTCCGGCAGCCATAACCCGGCGTCGCCGACGACTAATGTGGTTGCCCTGAACGACGACAGTGACGGCTTGGGTGCTGGCGGCGTGACGATGGGAACATGCGGTGGTTTAGCGGGGCTTTGTCCGAAGATGACCCAGAGCCTCACCGGGGCCACCAACTACTATGTGGTCGTGACGACATATGGTGCTGGCGGCTCGGTGACCCTGCCCATCGGCTTTTATGTCTATGGCGAGCCGGTCGGCGTTGGTGGAGCGCCTCCGCCTGCCGCACTCAGTGTGTTGGGGTCTTCGACGGCACTGGGCAATTCTCCGGCCTACGGCGGCGCGCGCATCATTGATGACACGCCGGCTCTGCTGGCACTGTTCACCGGTGCCGGACTTTCCGGCGACCAGCAAATCTCGGGTGCGGCCTCGCAGACCCTGCCTCTTCTGACGGGTGGTTCGGTCGTTGCTGCACAAGATGTCCTTCGCGATATTGGTCGGATTGTTCAGGCTAGAATGTCCAGTAATTCCGGTATGTCCACCGGTGATGCATTTGACGGTGACAAGAATTTCTGGATGAAGCCGTTTGGCTCGATGGCTGACCAGAATGATCGCAACGGAGTTGCCGGCTACAAGGCCAATACCTTCGGTCTGGCCATCGGCGTTGATGGCGCGGTGACCAAGGCGCTGCGTATCGGCGGGGCGTTTGCTTACGCCAAGAGCGATATTAACGGTCAATCCAGCATCGCGCCGCAGAGTGCTCTGGTCGATGTCTATCATCTGCTCGGCTACGGTAGCTACAGCGTTGATGATCGCACCGAAATCAACTTCCAGGTTGGTATCGGTCAGAACGAAAATAAGGGCCGTCGCCAGATCGCTTTCACGTCTTCGCTGGCTTCTTCTGATTTCAGCAGTGAAACCGCCAACGTCGGTGTCGGTATCGGGCGCACCTATCGGCTAAGCACCGAGACCAGCGTGACGCCGTCTGTTCGCCTTGATTACACGTGGATAAAGGATAAGGCCTATTCCGAGACAGGTGCAGGTTTGCTGAACCTGAATGTCAGCGGGCGGGAGACTGATGCGCTGATCGTTGGCGTTGATGGAAAAGTGGCTCATCAACTCAACGCCCAAACAACGCTGATCGGCAATTTGGGGGTGGGCTACGATACGATCAACAAGCAGTCTGCAATTACTTCGGCGTTCGCTGGTGCTCCTACGGCGGCCTTCGTGACCTATGGTATCGATCCAAGCCCGTGGCTGGCTCGCGGCGGCATGGGCGGGGTCTATAAAACCAAGTCAGGCCTGGAAATCACCGCTCGTTATGATGCCGAGTATCGCGAAAGTTTCCTGAACCAGACGGCTTCCGTCAAGGCTCGCTGGGCATTCTGATCGTCACGGAATACGTGCAAGGCCATCAGGGGAGCCTGATGGCCTTTTTCTTTTCTTGCGACGGTATTGTGGATACATTGATCTGAGATGAAACTCCTTTGGTGTATTGCCAGTTTGTTTCTGTCCTCATGTGTGACCGTTCCTTCATTCGAGGAGCGCCGTCGTTTTGCCGATGAACTGGCGGCCCTGCATGGTTGGCGGAGTATTTCGCTGGAAGCCGGAAAGTTCGATTTGATGGCTTATATGCCCTCTGTGCGGACTCCCGGAAAAACGCTTACGATTTTCGTTGAGGGCGACGGGTATGCGTGGATAGACAGGACTCTGCCTTCCTTTGATCCAACGCCGCGCGATCCAGTCGCATTGAGACTTGCCTTGGCGCATCAGGATGGAAATGTCGCTTATCTCGGCAGACCATGTCAGTACATCGATGCCGAGCTTTCCAAATGTTCACGGCGGTATTGGACAGAGGAACGTTTTGCCCCCGAGGTAATTGCGGCAACAGCCGAAGCAATCGATATCCTGAAGCGGAGTTTTGGTGCCAGCCGTCTGATTCTGGTCGGGTATTCAGGGGGAGGGGCTGTTGCCACGTTGGTTGCTGCCCGCCGTAACGATATCGAGCAGTTGGTAACCGTGGCGGGGAATCTGGATCACCGTGCATGGACGACACACCACCGGATAACCCCTCTGGTAGGGTCGCTCAATCCTGCCGATCAGGTGGATGCTTTGCGCGAGATTGCTCAGTGGCATTTGGTTGGGGCGAACGATATCAACATTACCCCAGAGATCGTTCAAGGGTTTGCCAACAGATTTCCGCAAGACCATCGCCCGATAGTTACCGTGAAACCCGGCTTTGATCACCGCTGCTGCTGGGCAGAAAACTGGACAGCAATCTGGAGGCAGCGTGCAGAGGCCCGTTGAATAAGCTAGCGCTGTCTTGAGTGGCGGGGCGCCCAAAATGAAAAAGCCGCCAGTTTCAATTTGGCGGCTTTTTTCCGGTTGACCGTGGGATTCGCTTAAACGACGGCTCCGTCTTCGTTGGCGCCTTCGATGACTTTGGGTTTGACGATGAACTGCTCGCGGGAGACGCCCAGCCACATGACCAGCGGGCTGGCGACGAGGACTGAGGAGTAGATGCCGAAGCAGATGCCGATGGTCAGGGCCATGGCGAAGTAGTGCAGGGTTTCGCCGCCGAAGATCAGCATGGAGAGGACCATGAGCTGGGTGCTGCCGTGGGTGATGATCGTCCGGCTGATGGTGCTGGTGATGGCGTGGTCGAGGACTTGCGGCGTGGTCAGGCCGCGGACCTTCTTGAAGGTTTCGCGGACCCGGTCGAAGACGACGACCGACTCGTTGACCGAGTAGCCGAGGACGGCGAGGACGGCAGCCAGCACCGACAGCGAGAACTCCCACTGGAAGAAGGCGAAGAAGCCGAGAATGATCACCACGTCGTGCAGGTTGGCGATGATGGCGGAGACCGAGAAGCGCCATTCGAAGCGGAAGGCGAGGTAGATGACGATGCCGATGACGACGAGCAGTAGCGCCATGGCACCGTTCTCGGCCAGTTCCTTGCCGACCTGCGGGCCGACGAATTCGACACGCTGCTTGGCGCCGCCCGGGGCGTCGGCCTGCAAGGCTGCCATCACGGTGTCGCCGATCTGGTTGGTGTTCTGGTCGCCCTTCAGCGGCAGGCGGATCATGACGTCCTGCGAGGAACCGAAGTTCTGCACCGAGTAGTCCGAGAAACCGGCCTTGCCCAGCGCGCCGCGGATCTTTTCAAGGTCGGCAGACTGCTCGTATTTGACTTCGATCAGCGTGCCACCAGTGAATTCGACCGACAGGTGCAGGCCCTTGGTGAACAGGAAAACGACGGCGAGGATGAAGGTGAGGAGCGAGATGACATTGAACGTCAGCGCATGGCGCATGAACGGAATGTCTTTCTGGATGCGGAAAAATTCCATTTTCGTTTTTCCTTATTTTTTGCCGTTGACCGTGGCAGCGGCTGGCTTCCACAGTTGACCGATGGCGACCTTGGTCAGCTTTTTCTGGCGGCCGTAGATCAGATTGACCAGCCCGCGCGAGACGAATACCGACGAGAAGATCGAGGTCAGGATGCCCAGACAATGGACGACGGCAAAGCCGCGGATCGGGCCGGAGCCGAAAATCAGCAGGGCGAGGCCGGCGATCAGCGTCGTGATGTTGGAGTCGAGAATGGTCCCGAAGGCGCGTTCGTAGCCTTCCGAAATGGCGGCTTGCGGCGGCATGCCGTTGCGCAGCTCCTCGCGCACCCGTTCATTGATCAGCACGTTGGCGTCAATGGCCATACCGAGCGTCAGCGCGATGGCGGCGATACCGGGCAGGGTCAGTGTCGCCTGCAACAGCGACAGGATGGCGACCAGGAAAAGCAGGTTGGAGGCCAGGGCGATGACCGAAACGACGCCGAACATCTGGTAGTAAAGGATCATGAAGACGGCGATGGCGGCGAAGCCCCACATCGTCGACTGGAAACCCTTCTTGATGTTCTCGGCACCGAGCGACGGGCCGATGGTCCGTTCCTCGATGATGTCCATCGGCGCGGCCAGCGAACCGGCGCGCAGCAGCAGCGCCGTGTCGTTGGCTTCCATGGTGCTCATGCGGCCGGAAATCTGCACCCGTCCGCCGCCGATTTCGCTGCGGATGACCGGCGCCGTGACGACTTCGCCCTTGCCCTTTTCGATGAGCAGGATGGCCATGCGCTTGTTGATGTTCTCGCGCGTGACGTCCTTGAAGATGCGGGCGCCGGCCGAGTCGAGGGTCAGGTGAACCGCAGCCTCGTTGGTCTGGTTGTCGAAGCCGGGCTGGGCGTCGGTCAGACGGTCGCCGGTGAGGACGACCTGCTTCTTGACGAGCAGCGGCTGGCCGCCACGTTCGGTGTAAACCTCGGTGCCGAACGGCGGGTTGCCGGCCAGGGCGGCTTCCAGCGCGCCGGTCGAGTCATCGACCATGCGGATTTCGAGGGTCGCCGTGCGGCCAAGGATGTCCTTGGCCTTGGCCGTGTCCTGCACGCCGGGCAGCTGGACGACGATACGGTCCTGACCCTGCTGCTGGATGATCGGCTCGGCGACGCCGAGTTCGTTGATCCGGTTGTGCAGGGTGGTGATGTTCTGCTTGAGGGCGAATTCGCCGAGTTTGTTCTGGGCTTCCGGCTTGAGCGTGGCGACCAGCCTGGGTTCGCTGGCGTCGCCGGCTTCGGTGACCAGCAGGTCGGGCTGGCTGTCGCCGATGGCGAAGCGGGCCTTGTCGCGGGTTTCAGTGTCGCGGAACTTGACGACGATGCGCTCGCCTTCGCGGTTTACGCCGCTGTGGCGCAGGTTCTTGTCACGCAGCACGGTGCGCAGGTCAGCCGAGGTCGAGTCGAGCTTCTTGGTCAGCGCGCCCTTCATGTCGACTTGCAGCAGGAAATGCACACCACCGCGCAGGTCGAGGCCGAGGTACATCGGCAGTGCGTTCAGCGAGGTCAGCCACTGCGGCGAGGCGGTCAGCAGGTTCAGGGCAACGACGTATTGCGGATCGCCAGCATTCGGGTTGAAGGCCTTTTCGAGAACATCCTTGGCCTTGAGCTGGGTGTCGGTGTCCTTGAGGCGGACCTTGACGCCAACGTTATCGAGCTGAATGCCATCGTGCGTGATGCCGGCGGTCTTCAGGGCCTCCTCGACACGGGCCTGGGCCTTGGCGTCGATCTTGATCGTGACCTTGGCGCTGGACAACTGCACGGCCGGGGATTCGCCGAAGAAATTGGGCAGGGTATAGACGAAGCCCAGCAGCAGCGCGACGGCGATGGTGATGTACTTCCAGAGTGGATAGCGATTCATGGCGGCTTCAAAGCAAAAAGGGCGACACGAAGCCGCCCTTTGGGGTGATTACAGCGACTTCAGCGTGCCCTTGGGCAGAACCAGGCCGATCGACGGCTTTTGCACGACGACTTCGGTGCCGGTGGCGATTTCGACGGAAACGTAGCTGTCGCCGACCTTGGTCACCTTGCCGACGATGCCGCCCTGGGTAACGACTTCGTCACCCTTGGCCAGCGCGGCGAGCAGCGCCTTGTGTTCCTTGGCCTTTTTCATTTGCGGACGAATCATGAAGAACCACAGCACGACGAACATCAGGATCATCGGCAGCATCTGCATCAGGCCACCCGTCGGGTCGGCGGAGGCTGCAGCGGTCTGGGCGTGGGCAAAGCTAATCATTGTGGTAACTCCGGATAACTAAGAAATTCAGAACGCGCGATTCTATCACTCGCCGGATGACCGTTTGCGGACAAACTCGTCCGACCACTCGGTGAACGTGCCGGACTCAATGGCGGCACGCATTTCGGCCATGATGACCTGATAGAAATGCAGGTTGTGGATGGTGTTGAGCATGCCGCCGAGGATTTCGCCGTGGCGGAAGAGGTGGTGCAGGTAGCTGCGGGTGAATTGGGTGCAGGTGTAGCAGCTGCAGCTTGGATCGAGCGGGCCGGTATCGAGTTTGTAGCGGGCGTTCTTGATCTTGACGTCGCCGAAGCGCGTGAACAGGTGGCCGTTGCGGGCATTGCGCGTCGGCATCACGCAGTCGAACATGTCGATGCCGGCCTTGACCGAACGGACGAGGTCTTCCGGCGTGCCGACGCCCATCAGGTAACGCGGCTTGTGCACCGGCAGGCGGGGGGCGACGTGGGCGAGGACACGGACCATGTCTTCCTTCGGTTCGCCAACCGACAGCCCGCCTATCGCCATGCCATCAAAGCCGATGTCGTCGAGCCCGGCCAGCGACTCGTCGCGCAGGTCTTCGTACATGCCGCCCTGAACGATACCGAACAGCGCGTTGCTGTTCTCCAGCTTGTTGTGCTCGTCGCGACTGCGTTGCGCCCAGCGCATGCTCATGCGCATCGACTTGGCCGCTTCTTCGTGCGTCGCCGGGTAGGGCGTGCACTCGTCGAAAATCATGACGATGTCGGAATTGAGCACCTTCTGGATCTGCATCGAGATTTCGGGCGTCAGAAAGAGCTTGGCGCCATCGTGCGGCGAGCTGAACTTGACGCCTTCCTCGGTGATCTTGCGCATGGCGCCGAGCGAGAAGACCTGGAAGCCGCCGGAGTCGGTGAGGATCGGCTTCTGCCAGTTCATGAAATCGTGCAGGCCGTTGTGTGCCTTGATGACATCGAGCCCCGGCCGCAGCCAGAGGTGGAAGGTGTTGCCGAGGCAGATCTGGGCACCGATGTCGTGCAGCGATTGCGGCGTCATCGCTTTGACCGTGCCATAGGTGCCGACCGGCATGAAAACGGGTGTCTGGATCTGGCCGTGGGCCAGCGTCAACGTGCCACGGCGGGCAGCGCCGTCGGTCTTGAGGAGTTCAAATTGCATCGGATTTCTCGAGGAGCATGGCGTCGCCATAGCTGAAGAAGCGGTAGCGCTCGGCCACGGCGTGGGCGTAGGCGGCGCGGATGTTGTCGTAGCCGGCAAAGGCCGAAACGAGCATGAGCAGCGTCGATTTCGGCAGATGGAAATTGGTGATCAGTCGGTCAACGACCTTGAAGCGGTAGCCGGGGGTGATGAAAATGCTCGTTTCGGCCGCGCCGACGCGCACCGTGCCATCATCGTTACCGGCCGATTCGAGGGCACGCAGGCTGGTCGTGCCGACGGCGATGACCCGGCCGCCGGCAGCGCGGGTGGCGGCGATGGCCTCGGCGGTTGCTTGCGGAATCTCGAAGCGCTCGCTGTGCATGCGGTGGTCGGCAATCTTCTCGACGCGCATCGGCCGGTAGGTGCCGGCGCCGACGTGCAGGGTCAGGAAGGCGGTGTTGACGCCTTGGGCCCGGAGCTTGGTCAGCATGGCCTCGTCGAAATGCAGGCCGGCCGTGGGTGCGGCGACGGCGCCCGGTTCCCGGGCATAAACCGTCTGATAGCGCGTTTCATCGGCGCCTTCGGCCGGGTGCTCGATGTAGGGCGGCAGTGGCAGCTTGCCGTGTTGTTCGGCCAGTTCCCAGAAATCGCCGGGTTCGACCAGTTCGAGTGCGAAAAAATCGCCGTCGGTGCCGGCGCGGCCGGTCATGCAAACCTCGAAGGCGTCACCGAGGCGCATTTTGCTGCCCGGCTTCGGCGCCTTGCTGGCGCGAATCTGGCAGATGGCGTGCGTCGCATCGACGATGCGTTCGAGCATGATTTCGACCTGCCCACCGGTTTCCTTGCAGCCGAAAAACCGCGCCTTGATGACGCGGGTGTCGTTGAAAACGAGCAGGTCGCCGGCTTTCAGCAACTCAGGCAGGTTTTCAAATTTGCGGTCAATTTCCGGTTGACCGTGGCATTGGCCGCAGACATGCAGCAGGCGGCTGCCGGTACGTTGGGCGGCCGGGTGCTGGGCGATCAGTTCGGGGGGGAGCGGGAAGTCGAAGTCGTCGACGGTCAACGACATGGTCTGAATCCAGGTGGAAACTTGAACGGTCTTGCGCAGGGAAAGCCGTTTGGTCGTTGTCGGGCTGGGCTTCGTCGCACCAATCAACGGGCAGGCTGTCCAATCGAAAGTCGTTTCGGTTGGTCAATAAAATAGGCCCGGATTCTACCATTCGCCGGATCAAGGCTGGCATCAAACACCGTCCGTTGCACAATCGCCGCCGTGCAAACGTGGACCGCCGACAGGAATTCGTCGGATACTGCCGGGCTTGCTACACTAGTTCCAATTTTCAATATCGAGGTGCTTCATGCTCAAGGGATTCCGGCTTGCGCTACTGTCCTGTCTGGTTGTTTTGCCCATCTTTCACAAGGCCTGTGCCGATGAACTGAAGATTGGCTACGTCAATCTGGAACGGGTTTTCCGGGAGGCGCCAGCGGCCATCAAGGCCAGCAAAAAAATGCAGGCAGAGTTCGAGGTGCGTCGGCAGGACTTGCTGCGCATCGAGAACGATCTCAAGGCGCGTCAGGCTGCGCTGGTGGAGAAGGGCGCCTCGCTGTCGGATAGTCAGCGGCGCGCCAGGGAGTCCGAGCTGGCCGAGATCTCGGTCAGTTTCCAGCGCAAACAGCAGGAATTCCAGGAAGACCTCAAGCTTCGGCAAAACGAAGAGACCTCGGCCGTGCTTGAGAAAGCCAATAAAGCCATCTTCGATCTGGCCAAGTCAGAGCACTGGGACTTGATCCTGCAAGAAGCCGTATCCGTCAGCAGCAGGATCGATGTGACCGATAAGGTCATCAAGAAAATGACCGGTGACTGAACTCCCGTAGCCTGGGAGCAGGCCGCATTGTTTTCGGCCTGCTTTGCCGGGGGGCGGCAACGGTTGCCGCACTACCCCCGGATATCGATGATCGTGCCGAGAACCTGATCGCCGGTCTTGATGACGTTTGCCGCTGCCTTGGCTTCGATTTCTCCTTGGCGCATGGCCACCATCTTCCCGGCGAAATCATCGTTTTCGACGTTCAGGCCGCTTCCGGCGATGGTTGTACGGTTGATGCCGGCTTGCAGACTTTGCAGGCCGCTGGACATGATTGAACTGATGGACATGGTTACCTCGGTCTACTGTGACCGTGATTCCTTTGCAGGACCCGTGCCAGAAGCGGGCGGTGGTGACGCTCAGTTTTTTCCAGCTTCCTCCAAGGCCTTGTTTCTCGCCTCGGTTTCCTTATTCGCGGTGTCAAGGCTGGCTTTCATGGCGTCCATGTTCTCTTTTGCCTGCTTGGCCTGGTCGGCTTGAAGCTTTCCCGCGGTTGCCGCGCTTCCAGCGGTTTCAAGGCCGCAACCGGAGAGAAGCAGGGCGGCAAGAGCAATCAAAGTTTTCATTTTCCGGTCCCTTTGGTCAGGTGGATGTGACGCTCTGAAGGGGCCAAGTTAAACATTCAGAGCATGTCGGTCATTCTGGACCGTGCTGGAATGAAAGGCGACAAAAAACCCGCACATGGGCGGGTTCTATGGACTTGCCTGGACTGCTTGAATGATCTTCCTGGTGCCCCGGGCCGGACTCGAACCGGCACACCTTTCGGCGGCGGATTTTGAATCCGCTGCGTCTACCGATTCCGCCACCGGGGCATTCGGAGCGCGGATTATCCACGAATCACTTCTTTGGTTCAAGTGAATCGCTGCATGGGAAGGCTTTGGCCAGTGCGCCGGCGACCAGGGTGGCCGGACTGACGGTGGTGTTGAGCGGCACGCGATCGACGTGGATAACGACGGCGCGAACGAGGCGCATCGACAGGTCGGCATCTTTCGGCAGGCAGAAAGCGTTGAGTTTGACGCCGACCTGCTCGGCCAGATAGTCGCTGACGCCGTAGCTGTCGGCAAAGCCGGCGACATAGGCGATGCAGCGGGCGCTGCGAATGGCCTGGAAGGGGTCGCTGGATTTTTGCCCGGCGTACATCTCATCGGCCACCTGACAGTCGCCGCGCAGCTCTTGCCCGGTATAGGCGTGTGCCGAGGCGGCGAAGAGGAGGGGGATGAGCCAGAGCAGTTTCATTGTTTTTCGAACCAGTTGAGTTTTTCGTGCAGGCCGACAACGCTGCCGACGACGATCAGCGCCGGTGGCTTGATACCCGATTCGGCGATGCGGTGGGGCAGTGTACCCAATGTGGCGAGTACCGTCTGCTGGTCGGTCTGCGTGCCATTGCGGATGACCGCCGCCGGGGTCAGCGAGGGCAATCCGTGGTTGATCATCTGCCGGCAGATTTCGGCGACGGCGCCGATGCCCATGTAGAAGACGACGGTCTGTCGAGGCCGGGCCAGCGCTGGCCAGTCGAGATTGACGGTGCCGTCCTTGAGGTGGCCGGTGACGAAGGTGACCGACTGGGCGTGGTCGCGATGGGTCAGCGGGAAGCCAGAGTAGGCGGCGCAGCCGGCCGCAGCGGTAACGCCGGGGACGACTTCGAAGGGAATGCCGGAGGCGACGAGGGTTTCGAGCTCTTCGCCGCCGCGGCCGAAGATGAACGGATCACCGCCCTTGAGGCGGACGACGGCCAGGCCTTCCTGAGCCAGTTTGACCAGTAGTTCGTTGATCGAATCCTGCGGCAGCGTGTGTTTCGAGGCTTCCTTGCCGGCGTAGATGCGACGGGCGTCGGGGCGCGCCAGATCCATGATTCCGTCACCAACCAGATGGTCGTAGACGAGGGCGTCAGCTGATGCAATCAGGCGCGCAGCCTTGATGGTCAGCAAGTCCGGATCGCCGGGGCCGGCGCCAACCAGCCAGACTTTTCCGGCTGCGAGTTTGTTCAACTTGTTCATGGGTAATCCCTGCCTTTGGGCGGCCATCCTAATGCGGGAGAGGGCGCCTGCCAATAGCGGGAAGTCAATGAATGATCGATATACACCTAAAGTATTAATAATGTAGTTATAAATGACTATAACCGTTTGAATGTAATGGATTTATCTGCCCGAAAAGATTGATGAGTATCAAGGATGCGGAAAGGGGTGAGGTTCAACCTAGCGGGCATCGCGTTGAGGGGAAATGGACGCGAATTATTTCGATCCAGGAGATAGAAAGATGAAGAAAACAGTAGTGGGGATGCTTGTACTTAGCGCCATGGCAGTTGCCATGGGTTCTGCCTTCGCTCAGGAAACCGCCAAGGTCGGCCCGGAGATGACGGCTGCGGAGAAGGAAACCGCCAAAAAGATTTACTTCGAGCGTTGCGCCGGTTGTCACGGTGTGCTGCGCAAGGGCGCCACCGGCAAGAACCTGGAGCCGCACTGGTCGAAGAAGGACAAGGATGGCAACGTGACCGAAGGCGGCACGCTCAAGCTTGGCCAGAACCGCCTGGAAAAGATCATCGGTTACGGTACCGATGGCGGCATGGTCAATTTTGACGACATCCTGACCAAGGAAGAGTTGTCGCTGATGGCCAAGTACATCCAGAACAAGCCGGATGTCCCGCCGGAATACAGCTTCAAGGAAACGCTCGATTCATGGAAGGTCATCGTGCCGGTCGATCAGCGCCCGACCAAGCAGATGAACAAGTACAACCTCAAGAACATGTTCTCGGTCACCCTGCGTGACACCGGCGAAGTGGCCCTGATCGACGGCGATACCAAGGAGATCCGCAGCATCGTGAAGACCGGCTACGCGGTGCACATTTCGCGTCTGTCGGCTTCCGGCCGTTATGTTTATGTGATCGGTCGCGACGGTCGTTTGTCGCTGATTGACCTGTGGATGGAAAAGCCCGCCGTCGTGGCTGAAGTCAAGATCGGCTTCGATGCCCGCTCGGTCGATACCTCGAAGTTCAAGGGTTTTGAAGACAAGTACGCCGTGGCCGGCTCCTACTGGCCGCCACAGTACGTGATCATGGATGGCGACACATTGAAGCCGCGCAAGGTCGTGTCCACCCGTGGCATGACGGTCGATGGCGAATACCATCCGGAGCCGCGCGTCGCTTCCATCGTCGCTTCCTTCATCAAGCCGGAATGGGTTATCAACATCAAGGAAACCGGCCAGATTCTGCTGGTCGATTACTCTGACATCGAGAACCTGAAGACGACGACGGTCGGTTCAGCCAAGTTCCTGCATGATGGCGGCTGGGATGCTTCCAAGCGTTACTTCCTGGTGGCAGCCAATGCCTCCAACAAGATCGCTGCGGTTGATACCAAGACCGGCAAGCTGGCCGCTCTGGTCGATACGGCCAAGATCCCGCACCCGGGTCGCGGCGCCAACTTCACCCATCCGAAGTTTGGTCCGGTATGGACGACGGGTCACCTCGGTGCCGATGTCCTGACCCTGATCAGCACGCCGTCGGAGAAGAAGTCGGATGCCAAGTTCAAGGAATACAACTGGAAGGTCGTTCAGGAAGTGAAGCACGTGCCGGGCAACCTGTTCGTCAAGACCCATCCGAAGTCCAAGCACCTGTGGGCTGACTCGCCGCAGAATCCGGACAAGACGCTGGCTGAATCCGTTGCCATCTGGGACGTGGCTGATCTGTCCAAGCCGGTCAAGGTGATCAACGTTGCCAAGGATTCCGGCCTGCCGGAAACCAAGGCCACCAAGCGCGCCGTGCATCCGGAATACAGCGCCGACGGCAAGGAAGTCTGGATCTCCCTGTGGGGCGGCAAGGCTGACCAGTCGGCCATCGTTGTCTATGACGATGCGACACTGACCCTGAAGAAGGTGATCACCGATCCGAAGATGATCACGCCGACCGGCAAGTTCAACGTCTACAACACGCAGCACGACATCTATTGATCGACTGTTGATTGTTTGATTTGAGGCAAAGCTACGGGGGCGCAAGCCCCCGTAGCATATGAAACAGCAGCAATTTGCGCAGGGGACATGGCTTGCGCGGTGAGCAAATTATTTTGGTGGAGATAAGCACGATGAAAAAGAATCTCGTTTTCCTGGCCGTCTTTGGCGCGTTCGTCGCACTCGGTTCGCCGGCAGCCATGGCGGCGCCGGACTGGAACAAGGCGGCCAAGAGCACGATCCACGTTTTCCACCCGGGTGCGGCGCCGATCGAGTGGGTTCAGGGTAAGGGCGACCACAGCGGTGCGGCCGGCCTGAAAAAGGGCGAGACCTGCGCTGGTTGCCATATTGAAGACGGCAAGCTGAGCCTCGACCTCAAGCGTCTGGCCAGCAAGGAAATGGAGCCGAAGGGCGCTCCGAAGGCGATGAGCTACCCGGTCACCGTGCAAGCCGCCTACGATGCGACGAATCTCTACGTCCGCCTGAGCTTCAAGGCGCCGGGCGGTGGTTTCGACCATTCCGACAAGGACAACGAGTTGAAGGCCAGCGTCATGTTCCCGAACGACAAGGTGCCGCTGGCTGATCAGGCCGGTTGCTGGGCTGCCTGTCACAAGGATGCGCGGACGATGCCGGGTGCCGCCGATACAAAGACCAAATACGCGACGCCGGGAGCGATGGATTTGATGCAGTGGAAGAGCGGCGGTGGCGGCAAGGCCGTCGACGGCGCGGTGACCGACAAGCGCAACATGGAAGGCGGCAAGGCCGGGGTGACGGCCGAAGCGACCAAGGCCGGTGACGTGACCACGGTGACCTTCACCCGCAAGCTGGCTGGCGGCGTCAATCTGGCCCCGGGCAAGGCCGTGCCGTTCGGCATCGCCATCCACGCCGACAACGCCGGCGGCCGTTTCCATCACGTTTCCTTCGGCCACACCATTGGTCTGGGTGCCGATGGCGATGTGAAGGCGGCCAAGCAGTAACGCGACATGCCATCCGGACTTTCGCTGCATGCCGGATGGTCATGCCTGAAAAGGGCGCCGCTCGTGCTGGCGCTCATTTCTTTTTCGGCGCTGGCCGGCGATGTGGTCGAGGTAGGCATCGAGGGCTACCAATACCGGCCGGCCGAGGTGAGCATCAAGGCCGGTGACAGCGTGCGGTGGACCAACCGCGAAAAACGCACCAGCCATTCGATCGTTTTCCCGGCTGAAGGTGGCCTGGAGTCGGAACGGATGTTCCCCGGTGAAAGCTGGCGGCGCCAGTTCGATAAGCCGGGTCGCTACCCCTATCATTGTGGGCCGCATCCCGAAATGGAAGGTGTCGTTCTTGTCGCCGAGTAATTTCATTTTTGGCCTTTTTTTCCTGTCGACCGTGGCAATCGCCGGCGAGCCCGATGTGGCGCGCCAAAAAGAGCTGGTGCACCTCGTTCGCCAGGATTGCGGCTCCTGCCACGGCATGACGCTCAAAGGCGGGCTCGGTCCGGCCTTGCTGCCCGAAACCCTGCGCGACAAGCCGGCCGAAGGCCTCGCCGCGACGATTTACTACGGCCGCCCGGGCACCCCGATGCCGCCGTGGAAAGCCTTCCTGTCCGAAGCCGAAGCGGCCTGGATAGTCGATAAACTGATGACCGCATTCCCCCAGTGAGAACGCCATGCGCCTGCTGTTGATTGCCTTGTTTGCCCTGCTCCTCAACGCCTGCGCCGGCCCGCAACTGCGCGGTACCGGCGATCTCGGGCTGATCATCGAACGGGCCAGCGGCCACATCACGCTGGTCAACACCACGGCGCGCCAGCCGTATGCGCGCATCGGCGGCCTTGGCGACCTCTCGCATGCCTCCGCCGTCTATTCGCGCGACGGCCGCTACGCCTTCATCTTCGGCCGCGACGGCGGGCTGACCAAGATCGATCTGCTCGAAGCGAAGATCGTCAAACGCATCATCCAGTCCGGCAACGCCATCGGCGGCTCAATCTCGCAGGATGGCCGGATCGTCGTCGCCCAGAATTACACGCCCGGCGGCATCAAGGCCTTCGACAGCGACACGCTCGAACTGCTCTCCGAAGTGCCGGCCGAGTTCGCGCCCGGCCAGTTCTCCAAAGTCGTCGGCCTCGCCGATACGGGTGGCAACAGGTTTGCCTACGCGCTGTTTGACGCCGGTGAAATCCGCGTCACCGATTTCAGCAATCCCAGGCAGCCGACCACCCAGCGCTTCCCGGCCGGCAGCCAGCCCTACGACGGTCTCGTGACGCCGGATGGCCACTATTTCCTGGCCGGCCTGTTCGGTGAGGACGGGGTGGCCTTGCTCGACCTCTGGCAGCCGGAAAAGGGGGCGAAGAAGATTCTCGAAAACTACGGCCGTGGCCAGGAAAAACTCCCCGTCTTCAAGATGCCGCACCTGCGCGGTTGGTCGGTGGCGCAGGGCAAGGCCTATCTGCCAGCAATCGGCCGCCACGAAGTGTTGGTCGTTGATGTCTCCACCTGGCAGGAAGTCGGCCGCATCCCCGTGCGTGGCCAGCCGGTCTTCGTCATGGCTCGCCCGGACGGCCGCCAGATCTGGGTCAATTTCGCCTTCCCGGACAACGCCAAGGTCGACGTCATCGACACCCTGGCCGGCAAGGTGGTGCATGCCTTCGAGCCGGGCAAGGGCATCCTGCACATGGAATTCGCGCCGCGCGGCGAAAATGTCTGGCTCTCGGCCCGTGATGACAACAAGGTTTTGATTTACAACACCGAGAATTTCGCCAAACTGGGCGAAATCCCGGCCGAAAGCCCGTCCGGCATTTTCTTCACCGCGCGCGCCGTGCGCATTGGTTTCTGATGAACGCTTTGGCCATGAAAAGCAGCCTCGACTTTCAGTTGCTCAACGACTTCCAGCGCGATTTTCCGCTGGTCCCGGCGCCGTTTGCCGAACTGGCGGCGCGTCTCGGCGTCGCTGAAAAAGTTGTTCTCGGCCGCCTCGAAAACTTGCGTCGCGAAGGCAAAATTTCGCGCGTTGGCGCCGTCTTCGCGCCGAAACGTATCGGCGCCTCGACATTGGCCGCCATGGCCGTGCCGCCGGAAAAGCTTGAAGCGGTGGCTGCCGTGGTCAACCGCTTCCCCGAGGTCAATCACAACTACGAACGCGAGCATCGCTACAACCTGTGGTTCGTCGTCACCGCCGCCAGCGAAGGGCGTCTGCAAGCCAGCCTGGGGGCCATTGAAAAGGCAGCCGGCTATCCGCTGCTGGCCCTGCCGCTCGAGGAGGAATTCCACATCGATCTCGGTTTCTGCCTGAACGGCGACAAGCAGAAATGCGTCGCCTCTGCCCAGCCGGTCCACCCGGTGGCGCTCATCGACGAAGCCGAGCGCCGCCTCGTCTCGGTGTTGCAGGAAGGCCTGCCGCTATTCATCCGGCCCTTCGCCCTGATCGCCGAGCGCATCGGCGCCTCGGAACCGGAAGTCCTTGGCCGCATCCGCCGCTGGCTCGAAGAGGGCGCCATCAAACGCTTCGGCGTTGTTGTCCGCCATCACGAACTCGGCTTCCGGGCCAACGCCATGCTGGTTCATGACATCCCCGACGAGCAGGTCGGCGACATTGGTCGTGCGCTGGCCGAAGAGCAGGCGGTGACCCTGTGCTACCGCCGGCCGCGCCGCCTGCCCGACTGGCCATACAACCTGTTTTGCATGATCCATGGCCGTGAACGCGGCGAAGTCGAGACCCTCATCGCTGACCTGCGCCAACGCCACGGCCTTGAAACGGCTGCCCACGAGGTGCTGTTCTCGTTGACCCGCTTCAAGCAGAACGGCGCGCGCTATGCGTGAGCTTTCCACGGTCGACCGGAAAATTCTCGCAAAATTGCAAGGCGACTTCCCGATCTGCGAACGCCCCTACGCCGAGGCCGCCGAACAGATCGGCATCAGCGAAGAGGAATTGCTGCAACGCCTGCAGCAACTGCTCGCCGACAAGGTGCTGACCCGCTTCGGCCCGATGTTCCAGATCGAGGAAATGGGCGGCGCCTTCGTGCTCGCCGCCTTGGCCGCGCCGGAGGAGCGTTACGACGAAGTCACGGCACTGGTCAACGCCTTGCCTCAGGTTGCCCACAACTACCGCCGCGAACACGCGCTCAACATGTGGTTCGTGCTGGCTACCGAAACGAAGGGTGGCATCGCCGAAGCCATCGCCCGCATTGAGCGCGACACCGGCCTGGCGGTCTATGCCTTCCCGAAAGAGCGCGAATTTTTTGTTGAAATGAAGCTGGAGGCACGGTTGTGATCGACGACATCGATCGTTCGCTGATCGTCGCCACCCAAGGCGGCCTGCCGCTTGTGCCGCGCCCCTATCACGCCATCGCGGAACAGCTTGGCCTGCCGGCCGACGAAGTGATGCACAGGCTGAAAGCCTTGCTCGAAACCGGCATCATCCGCCGCATCGGCGCCGTCCCCAATCACTACGCCATCGGCTGGACGGCCAATGGAATGACCGTCTGGGATGTCGCCGACGAGCAGGTCGACCAACTCGGTGCCCGCATCGGTGCCCTCGATTTCGTTACCCACTGCTACCGCCGCCCGCGCGCCCTGCCAGCCTGGCCGTACAACCTGTTTGCCATGGTGCACGGCGCCTCGCGCGATGAGTGTTCGGCCAAGGCCGGCGAAATCCGCCGCTTGCTCGGCGAGGCCTGCCGTGGAAACGACATTCTTTACTCGACCAGAATCCTCAAAAAGACCGGGCTGAGAATAGCAACCTAAGGACAGGCCCGCATCCGGTTTTCCGCATCGCGATAGGACGCCGTCGAGTCGATCTGCTGATGTGCGGCATTGATCCCGTCCTTGAGCTTGCTCAGCAGGCTGGCGAGCTGTTGGTCGGCGCGTTGGCGCAACACGGATTCGGCTTCGCCGATACTGGAAAAATAAGCGACCTGGCCGAGTGACTGGCGCAGTGCAACCGGCATTAGCCGGGCGCCGATCCTGAGATGGTTACGCCAGACGGTTACGTGCTCCTGCTCATGTTCCTCGACGATGCGTCGCCGGCAAGGATTGGTGCCGAGTTCCCGGGCAAGCAGGACCTCGAAACTCGACAGGCCCAGTTTCAGTTGCAGCGATGGTACGGCGCACACCCGGCCGTCACGGTTGCTCAGGGTTCGTACGGAAAGCGCCATGCTGGTGGCCGGTTCGGCTCGCGTTACCCCCAACGTGCTGTGGTTCAGGCTGCTGCCTGCCTTGGCAAAGCGCCTCAGGTCAGCCATCCGGATGCTGTCGTCGCGGCTTACCGGCTTGTCCTCGAATACGGCAGTGAAATTTGCTTCCGTCGCCAGTTTTTCGCAGCGCGCCTCGAAACTGTTGTCGGCAGCCCCGGCGATAGCGCTGGCGAGCAGGAGCAGGAGAGCAAGGCGGGATTTCATGCGAGGGGGCTCGTTCAGGCGATAGCGGGTATTTTGTCCGGACAATGTGAAATGCCGTTGACGGTCAATTGCCGGCAAGCCTCGCGCAGAATGCAGAAAGCCCGGACTGGCCGGGCTTTCTGGGGCGGGCGCCTGACGGTGGTCAGTGTGTTTCGCCGATCCGCTGGGCGATATGCGCCAGCGCCTCTTCAACCTGGTCGATCAGGATCAGGCAGAGGTCGCCCGGCTGCAGGCGGGCCAGCGCCGTATCGATAGCGATGAACTCGCCGGTGATGGCGTCGATCTGCTTGGTGCGGCGGGCGTTGGCCAGACCTTCGCGCAACAGGCCGATCACTTCACCGTCTTGGCGGCCGCGCTGGCAGGCATCCTGGTAAAGAATCACGTCGTCGAAGGCATCGCCGAGGATTTCGGTCTGCTGGCGGATATCGTCGTCGCGCCGGTCGCCGGCACCGCTGATCACCACCGAACGGCGTACCGCCGGCATGTTGTTGATGGCGCCGACCAGCGCCTGGATGGCGTCCGGGTTATGGCCGTAGTCGGCAATCAGGGTGGCGCCCTTGTAGTCGAAGACGTTGAAGCGACCGGGGGCGGTCGCCGCGTCGCTGACGAAATTGGCCAGGGCGCGCTCGATGACTTCCCACGCATAGCCAAGTGCCCAGCCGGTGGCGATGGCGGCCATGGCGTTCTCGACCTGGAAGCCGATGGTGCCGTTGCGGGTCAGCGGGATATTGGCCAACGGGAAGCGCTGTTTCTTGCGGCCTTCGCTGCACACGATGGCATCGCGCTCGACATGGACGACGCGCTTGCCCTGGGCGCGGTGCGTGGCGAGCACCGGGTTCATGCGGTCGCGAGCGAAGAAGATGACCTCTCCGTGGCAGTGGTGGGCCATCGAGGCGACCACAGGATCGGCCGCGTTGAGCACGGCAGTGCCGTTCGGCGCGACGTTTTCGACGATGACGCGCTTGACCACGGCCAACTCGTCGACCGTCGTGATGTAGTTGAGGCCGAGGTGATCGCCAAGGCCGATGTTGGTGATGACGGCGACGTCGCACATGTCGAAGCCGAGGCCTTCGCGCAGCACGCCGCCACGGGCGGTTTCGAAGACTGCGGCGTCGACGTCCGGGTGCATCAGCACATTGCGGGCGCTGCGCGGGCCGGAACAGTCGCCGGTGTCAATGCGGCGGCCTTCGACGTAGATGCCGTCGGTGCTGGTCATGCCGACACGCAGGCCATTTGCTTCAAAAATGCGGCCGATCAGGCGGCTGGTCGTCGTTTTGCCATTGGTGCCAGCGATGGCGACGACCGGAATGCGGGCATTGTCGCCATCCGGGAACATCATCCCGACAATCGCCTCGCCAACAGCGCGGCCCTTGCCGAAGGACGGGTCGAGGTGCATGCGCAGGCCGGGGGCAGCATTGCATTCGACGATGCCGCCGCCTTGTTCTTCGAGCGGCTTGTGCATGGTGTCGCAGACGACGTCGATGCCGCAGATGTCGAGGCCGACGGTCTGGGCGGCGGCGACGGCGGCGGCAGCGAGTTCCGGATGGACATCGTCGGTGACATCGGTGGCCGTGCCGCCGGTCGACAGGTTGGCGTTATTCCGCAGGACGACGCGAACGCCGCGGCCGGGAACGGAGTCAGCCGTATAACCTTGCTCTTCAAGGCGGGCGAGGGCGATTTCGTCGAAACGGATCTTGGTCAGCGAGGTGGCGTGACCATCCGAGCGACGCGGGTCGCTATTCACGATATTGACCAATTCGCGGACGGTATGTGTGCCGTCGCCAATGACCAGCGGCGGGTCGCGGCGGGCGGCGGCGATCAGCTTGTCGCCGATGACCAGCAGGCGCCAGTCGTGGCCGGAAAGGAATTTCTCGACCATGATGTCGTCGCGGAATTCGATGGCAACGCGGTAGGCGCGGCGGACTTGCTCTTCGGTGGTCAGATTGACCGAAATGCCCTTGCCCTGATTGCCGTCCTGCGGCTTGACGACGACCGGCAGGCCGATTTCCTGGGCGGCGACCCAGGCGTCGTCTTCATCCTCGACCGGGCGGCCGATCGGCACGGCAACGCCGGAGGCATGCAGCAGTTTCTTGGTCAGTTCCTTGTCCTGGGCGATGGCTTCGCCGATGGCGCTGGTCATACTGGTTTCGGCTGCCTGGATGCGCTTCTGCTTGCTGCCCCAGCCGAACTGGACGAGGCTACCCTGCGTCAGGCGACGGATCGGAATGCCGCGGGCCAGAGCCGCCGAAACGATGGCGCCGGTCGACGGGCCGAGGCGGATGTCTTCGTCAAGGTCGCGCAGTTCCTTGAGGACGCCGTCCAGATCAAAGGGCGTGTCGTTGAGGGCGGCGAGGCAAAGCTGCTCGGCTCGCTCGAAGGCCAGACGGCCGACATCCTCTTCGGTGTATTCGACGACGACTTGATAGACGCCTTGATCAACCGTCTGCGCCGTGCGGCTGAAGGTCACCGGGCAACCGGCCTGGGCTTGCAGGCCGAGGGCGGCGAATTCCAGGGCGTGGGCCATCGACACGGTGTCGAGGTGGTCGGAGGGAATCAGGTCGCCGAGTTCCGGGAAGCGTTCGCGCAGGCGGGCTTCGAAATTGGGCAGGTCTGAAATGGCGACCTCGGCACCTTCACAGGTGACGATGGCCTGAATGGCGGTGTGCCGGCTCCACAGGTTGGGGCCGCGCAGGGCGCGAATGCGGGAAACGTCCATGACGCTTTATTCCTCGTTATTTCCGGGCGGTGGCCGGCTTCTTGGGTTGCGACTTTTTGGCGGGCTGCTGTATCAGCGAGGCGGGGTCGATCAGTTCGAGGCCGAAGGTCTTGAGACCCGTCGTCATCACTTCCTGGCTCAGCCCCATGGCCCAGCCGGCAGCGATGCCGGCCAGCACGTTGGCAATATTTTTCGGCTGCTTGGCCTTGCCGATATACGGTGCATCGACCAGTCGGCAGAGGCGTGTTTCATCAGCGCCCGAGCGCAGCACGATGCGGTTGTCGGCGACGGTGACGCCCCGCTTGCCGGCCGCCAGATGGGCGACCAGCGTCGGATTGGCCGGATCGACGGCAAAGAAGATCACCTCGCCATCGCACAGTTCGGCAAAGTCGGCGACCAGTTCGTCTTCGGCGTTGAGCACGGCGTGGCCGCTGGGCAGCACGACATCAACCTGTGTCCGGTAGATCGAACGCGGCGTCGTGTAGTACTCGCCGCCGGTCGGCTGGGTATCCCAGCGCGACAGGTCTTCTTCATCCGAGACGATGTTGGTGACGATGCCGACCGAGCAGCGGTCGTAGGGCAGGCCTTCGCCGAGAATGACCGAGGAGCCGTTTTCGATCACCGCTGCCTGGACTGAGCGGTTCATCAGCAGGCGGCGTCCGCCTTCCCAGTTGGCAGCATTGGTTTTCTGGACCTGGCGGCGGCCGAGGTAGATGCCGTCCTTGCAGGCCAGGCCGCCTTGCTGGCCGGAGAGGTAAATCAGGTGAGCGACCATCTTGGCGACGGCATTCTTGCCGTGGGTGCCGGTGACACCGACCAGTGGCACGCGGCCGCTCTCGTTTTCGGCGAACAGGTTGTTGACGATGGCCTGGCCAACCGGGCGCGGCTTGCCGATGCCCGGTTTGATATGCATGAGCAGGCTGGGGCCGGCATTGACTTCGACGATGGCGCCACCCTGTTCGGCCAGCGGCTTCGAGACATCCTGGCAAACCAGATCGATGCCGGCGATGTCGAGGCCGACGACGCGGGCGGCCAGCGCGGCGACCTGGGCGGTTTCGGGGTGGACTTCGTCGGTGCAGTCAAAGGCGTGGTTGGCGTTGCGCTGGATCAGCACTTCGCGCTCGCTGGCCGGAACGCTGTCGGCGCTGAGGCCCTGGCGTTCGAGTTCGATCCTGGCTGCGGTGTCGACCTTGATGATCGACAGCGGGTGCAGTTCGGTCGTGCCGCGCCGCGGGTCGATGTTGACCTGGTTGTCGATCAGTTCAAGTACGGTCGACTTGCCGTCGCCGGTCACGGTGATCAGGTCGCTGCGGTTGGCGGCGACGAGTTTGCCGCCGACGACCAGCAGACGATGCTCGATGCCCTGAATGGAACGCTCGACGAGGACGCCGGAGCCCTCTTCGACAGCAATGGCGTAGGCCTTGGCGACTTCTTCCTTGGTCGTCAGGTCGATGAAGACGCCGCGTCCGTGGTTGCCGTCAGTCGGTTTGACGACGACCGGCACGCCGATGTCTTCGGCGGCATCCCAGGCGTCGTCGGCACTGTCTACTTCGCGGCCTTCCGGCACAGGGACGCCGACCGAGGAGATTAGCTCCTTGGTCAAATCCTTGTCGCGCGAGATGGTTTCGGCGATGGCGCTGGTCTGGTCGGTTTCGGCCGTCCAGATGCGGCGCATGGCGGCACCGTAACCAAGCTGGACGAGGTTGCCGTCGTCGAGCAGGCGGATGTGCGGAATGCCGCGCTTTTCGCCGGCCAGCACAATGGCGGCGGTCGATGGGCCGAGGTATTTGCGGTCAACCTTGCGGCGGAGCAGGCGGACGGCTTCGTCGAGGTCATAGGGTTCGTCGGCAATGGCAGCTAGCAGCAGTTCGCGGCCGACGTCGAGCGACATGCGCGTCACTTCTTCGTGGAAGTTGGAAACGACCAGCTTGTAGACGCCACGCGTCGTGGTTTCGCGGGTACGGCCGAAACCGTCGGGCAGGCCAGCCAGGGTCATCAGTTCGAGCACGATGTGCTCGAGGATGTGGCCGGCCCACGTGCCTTCCTTGAGGCGGCGCAGGAAACCGCCGTGTTCGCCGTAGTTGCAGCGATGCTCGACGAGGCCCGGCAGCCAGGCGCTGAGGCGCTCGTAAAGGCCGGGAATCTTGTCCGAGGGATAGTCTTCAAGTTCGCCGATGTCGATCCAGGTCTCGATGACCGGGGGGTAGGTCCAGATATTGGGGCCACGCAGTGAAATCGTGTCCCGGAAAATGATGTCCTTTTTCTTCATGCTCTTGGCTCTGGCTCCGTTGGCCTGCGGTGATGAATGTTTGATTTCAGCATTATTAACGCTTTCGTCCGCTTGCGGCTGACCGCCGTCTAAAAATGTCACTCAACAGGACAAAGCGTTACAGGAAGCGGTCGAGAAGCTTGCGGCTGTGTCGGTCCAGCTTGTTCAGATCGCGGATCAGGAACTGGATTCCGTGGGCGTCGGCGATGAGCAGACGCGTCTGGCTCAGACGCCGGATGTCTTCCTCGCCCTTGAGGATCAGCTCGGCCGGGCCGCGATTGGTGCGTAGTCGCCAGGTGCTTGGGCAGGCGAAGCTGGACACGGCGTCGATGCCTTCGATTTCCGGGACAAACTCGCGACTGGCCAGGTCGGCCTCGATCAAGTCGGCGATGGCTGGCGGCAGGTCGGCGAGGCTGTCGATCCAGGCGACTTCATGGCCTTCGTAATTGACCAGCGACAAGCCTTCGTCGGGAGCGGCGATGGGGAAAGCCCGAACCGGCGTGACGCCTTCGTGGACGTCTCCATTTTCGGCCGTTAAAACCAGTCGACCGTAGGAATCGCGTTGCAGTTGGAAATTGGCGTTCGACATGGGCTTATTCCGCGTGAGTTTTGGGCAGGCTGGTCGAGCGCGGCAATTCTGGCTCGGTATCGACGTTGCGGGCCTGGGCCATGTAGAGCTTGAAGTAATGGCCTTCAACGGCCATCAACTGGTCGTGGTTGCCGACTTCGACGATCCGGCCACGATCCATGACAACCAGCCGGTCGGCCTTGCGCAGCGTGCTCAGGCGGTGGGCGATGGCGATGGTGGTGCGGCCCTTGACGAGGTTGTCGAGCGCTTTCTGGATTTCCTTCTCGGTTTCGGTATCGACCGCCGAGGTCGCTTCATCGAGGATCAGGATGCGCGGGTCAATCAACAGGGCACGCGCGATGGAGATACGCTGGCGCTCGCCGCCGGACAGGCCCTGGCCGCGTTCGCCGACCAGCGAGTCGTAGCCGTGCGGCAGGCGCAGGATGAATTCGTGGGCATGGGCGGCGCGGGCAGCGGCGATGATTTCCTGGCGCGTCGCGCCCGGCTTGCCGTAGGCGATGTTGTCGGCGATGGTGCCGAAGAACAGGAAGGGTTCCTGCAACACGAGGCCAATGTGCTGGCGGAATTCGGCGACCGGCACCGAGCGGACGTCGACGCCGTCGATCAACACCTGGCCTTCGGAAACGTCGTAGAAGCGGCAGATCAGGTTGACCAGCGTTGATTTGCCGGAGCCGGAATGACCGACCAGACCGATCATTTCGCCGGGCTGGATGACCAGATCGACGTCGCGGGTAACCGAGCGCGTGCCATAGCGGAAGCTGGCTTTCTTGAGTTCGAGCTGGCCGGTGACTTTTTCGAGGTGCACCGGGTTGGTTGGCTCGGGGACGCTCGACACGTGGTCGAGGATGTCGAAAATGCGTTTGGTGCTCGATGCGGCGCGCTGGGTGGCCGAGACGATGCGGCTCATTGAGTCGAGGCGGGTGTAGAAGCGGCCGATGTAGGCGAGGAAGGCGGTGAGCACGCCGACGGTGCTGGCCCCCTTGGAAATTTGCCAGATGCCGAAGACCCAGACGACAAGCAGGCCGACTTCGGTGAGCAGGGTGACGGTCGGAGTGAACACCGACCAGGTCTTGTTGAGCTTGTCGTTCATCTGCAGGTTGTGCTCGTTGGCCGCGCGGAAACGCTCGCCTTCGCGCTTTTCCTGGGCAAAGGCCTTGACGACGCGGATGCCGGGGATGGTGTCGGCCAGCACGTTGGTCACTTCGGCCCAGACGCGGTCGATCTTTTCGAAGCCGGTGCGCAGTTTTTCGCGCACGAAGTGGATCAGCCAGCCGATGATCGGCAGCGGCAACAGGGTGACGAGGGCCAGCCACGGGTTGATGCTGAACAGGATGACGGCCGTCATCGTGATCATCAGCACGTCGGTGGCGAAGTTGAGCAGGTCGAGCGAGAGGAAGATGTTGATGCGGTCGGTTTCGTTGCCGATGCGCGCCATCAGGTCGCCGGTACGCTTGCCGCCGAAATATTCGAGCGACAGCCCGAGCAGGTGGTCGTAGGTTTGTGTGCGCAGGTCGCGGCCCATTCGCTCGGAGACCAGCGACAGGATGTAGGTGCGGATCCAGCCCAGGCCCCAGGCCAGCACGGCGGCGCCGAACAGCCCGCCGAGGTACATGCCGACCAGTGACCAGTCGATCGGCTTGCCGTTCTGGAAGGGGATCAGCACCTCATCCATGAGCGGCATGGTCAGGTAGGGCGGCACCAGTTGGGCGGCAGTCGACGCCAGCGTCAGGGCAAAACCCAGAATCAGCTGCCAGCGGTAGGGGCGGGCAAAGCGCCAGAGGCGGAAAAGCGTCCAGGTGGACGGTGCCACCGTGGCTTCGCGGTTGCAGATCGGGCATTCGTCTTCGCCCGGTGGCAGCGGTGTCTTGCAGGTCGGGCAGCAGTCTTCGGTCGACCGCTGAACAGGCTGGCCGGAGGCAATGCTGGCGCGGTTGAGGTCGAATTCGGCGATGACGCGCAGGGCGGCCAGGTTCTTGGCCAGCGTGTAGCGCCAGGTGGCGAGCAGGCCCTTTTCGTCAACCAGTTCAAGCGCGCCGACCCCAGCGTGATCGTTGTGATTGAGGGTCAGCCCGCTGCGCAGCGGCCATTCCTGCCAGCTCGTGTTGCCTGGGGCATAGGCGAGAAAACGGCGGTCGGTAACGATTACCAGGCCGGAAGCGAACCGCAGTCGATTGTCGAGGTCTATCTCGACCCAGGCCTGGATCTTTTCGCCAGCGGCCAGTTTTGCCTCAAGCTCCGCAGCCCAGCGGCTGGGAAGGGCTGGGTCGTTGCCGGCCAGATTTTGTGCATTCTGATTCATTGGCGAAGTATACCGCAGGGCTAGGGGTGCCCATCTAACGCCTCAATATTCCTGCGGTTGACTCGTATCAAGGAATGAGGGGGCGGGCTGCCGTTGAATGGCCGAAAGACCAGAACAAGGACGTTCATGTTTCGTATCTCCCAATACATGCAGGAAATCGCCGAGCCGACGACGCTCGGTCCCAAGCGAAATCCGCCCGGTCCGGTGGTGATCTGGAACCTGATCCGGCGCTGCAACCTGACTTGCAAGCATTGTTATTCAATTTCGGCTGACACCAATTTCCCCGGCGAACTGAGCACCGAGCAGGTTTTTACGGTGATGGACGACCTCCGGGGCTTCAAGGTGCCAGTGCTGATTCTGTCCGGCGGCGAGCCGCTGCTCCGGCCGGATATCTACGACATCGCCAAACGGGCCAAGGCGCAGGGCTTTTACGTCGGGTTGTCGTCAAACGGAACGCTGATCGACGAAAGCAATATCGACCGGATTGCCGAGTGTGATTTCAACTACGTTGGTGTTTCTCTGGACGGCATTGCCGAGACGCACGACAAATTCCGGCGCATGGACGGCGCTTTCGAGGCCTCGCTGAAGGGCATCCGGCTGTGCCGCGATCTGGGTTTGAAAATCGGTGTGCGCTTCACGATGACGCAGGACAACGCACACGACTTGCCCGTTCTGCTCAAATTGGTCGAGGACGAAGGCATCGACCGCTTTTATTTCTCGCACCTCAACTATGCCGGGCGGGGCAACAAGAACCGCAAGGACGACGCGCAATACCAGCTAACGCGCTCGGCGATGGACCTGCTCTTCGATACCTGCTGGGAGTACAACCAGCGCGGGCTGAACAAGGAATTCACGACCGGCAACAACGATGCCGATGGTGTCTATTTCCTGCACTGGGTGCGCCGGCGCTTCCCGGAAAGCGCGGCGCATGTCGAGGCCAAGCTGCGCCAGTGGGGCGGCAATTCGTCGGGGATCAATGTCGCCAATATCGACAACCTCGGCAACGTGCATCCGGACACCATGTGGTGGCACCACAACCTGGGCAACGTCAAGGATCGGCCGTTTTCGCAGATCTGGCCGGATACCTCGGATGCGCTGATGGCCGGCCTGAAACAGCAGCCGCGCGCAGTCAAGGGAAGGTGCGGGGCGTGTGCTTACCTCGGTGTCTGCAACGGCAATACCCGCGTCCGCGCGCAGCAGATGACTGGCGATGCCTGGGCGGAAGACCCGGGCTGCTATCTTTCCGATGAGGAAATTGGCGTATGAATTGGCGAATCCTGATTCCGGCCGGCTTTGCCGCCTATTTTCTGTTCGGCATGGCCCAGTTGGCCGAAGCAGCCGATGTGGCGGCAAATTATCGGCAGCATTGCGCCGCCTGCCATGGTGCCGACCGGCTGGGCGGCATTGGTCCGGCGCTGATCCCGGAAAACCTTGCCCGCCTGCGCAAGCCGGAGGCCGAAAAAGTGATTCGCGACGGCCGGCCGGCGACGCAGATGCTCGGCATTGGCCAGACGCTGGCGGCCGACGAGATCAAGGCGCTGGTCGATTACGCCTACACGCCGATCAAGCCGATGCCGGCCTGGGGCGAGAAGGAAATCAACGCCTCGCGCCTCGTCAATCACGCACCGGGCAGCCTGCCCGACAAACCGCAGTTCACGGCCGATCCGCTCAACCTGTTCGTCGTCGTCGAAAGCGGCGATCACCATGTGTCCATCCTCGACGGCGACAAGCTGGAGCCGATCCACCGCTTTCAGTCGCGCTTTGCCCTGCACGGCGGGCCCAAATTCACGCCGGATGGTCGCTACGTCTTCTTCGCCTCACGTGATGGCTGGATCACTAAGTTCGATCTGTGGAATTTGAAGGTGATTGCCGAGGTGCGCGCCGGCATCAACACGCGTAACGCCGCGGTATCGGGCGACGGTAAGTGGGTGGCGGTGGCCAACTACCTGCCGCACAGCCTGGTCATCCTCGACGCCGATCTCAAGCTGCAGAAAATCCTGCCGGTCAGTGACAAGGACGGCAAGGTGACATCGCGCGTCTCGGCCGTCTACGACGCCTCGCCACGCCAGAGTTTCGTCGCCGCGCTAAAGGATGTGAAAGAGGTCTGGGAAATCTCGTACAACCCGAAGGCCGACGACATACCGGTCGGCATGATTCACGATTTCAAGTACAAGGAAGGCAGCTTCGTTCCCGGCTTCCTCAACCCGCAGCGCACGCAGCTCGACGATTACCTCGACGATTTCTATTTCACCCAGGGTTACGACGAGGTGATGGGGGCTTCGCGCAATGACACCAAGGCGGCAGTGACCGGCCAGGTGGTCAACCTCGATGCGCGCAAGAAAATCGCTGATCTCCAGTTACCCGGCATGCCGCACTTGGGCTCCGGCATCAGTTGGCAGTGGCAAGGCAAGACCGTGATGGCAACGCCGAATCTCAACGAAGGCCTGATCAGCATCATCGACATGCAGAGCTGGAAAACAATCAAGCAAATCAAGACGCGCGGCCCCGGGTTTTTCATGCGTAGCCACGAAAACAGTCGCTACGCGTGGACCGATTCGATGATGAGCAAGGAGTTCAAGGACACCATGCAAATAATCGACAAGGAAACGCTGGAAGTTGTCGCCGAGCTCAAGCCCGAGCCGGGCAAAACCTTCGCTCACGTCGAGTTTACGAAAGACGGCAAGTACGTGCTGGCCAGCCTGTGGGACATGGACGGCGCGCTGATCATCTACGATGCTGCGACGCTCAAGGAAGTGAAGCGCCTGCCGATGAAGAAGCCGGTCGGCAAGTACAACGTCTGGAACAAGATCACGAAATCAGAGGGCACTAGCCATTGAACGCCATTTCAATTTTCCGCGAAATTTCCGGTTGACCGTGGCAGGGGCGCGTTGTCAATCTTGGCTGACAATTTTGACGTAAATGTCGGATTATTTTTGCCTGTAAATATTTAAGTTGTTGATTAAAAACGGTTCTGGTTGCGGATATGCTTTTGGCACGTATCTGGCTATAAAGCTATCCGGAAGCCGGTTGTACCTGAAGGCGTCTCTTCCTTTCCTCCCAGGGGAAGAGGCGTCGAACGACCGCCATTGAAATTCGACGACTTTTCCTTGAACACGCTGCGAACCGGGAATGCGTCACAGCAGGGGAAATGCCGGCTTCCAACCCGACTGCTTCGTCAACTGCGAGGAAGAGTTCGGGGGGCAGAACCAGCTCGGCTCAGGTATTCGCTGACCTGCCGGCGGGTAGGGTGGTTTGTGCCATTTCTGGCGGCGCATGGCTGTTGATTGACATAAATGTCAGTCGGGTGACGGCAAAAATCCTGATTTTGCGCAAGCGGAAAAGTCATGAATCACAGTGATGAAGGCCATGGCAAATAGCCATTTCGCCCCTCGTACTGGTGATCTCAGTCTTTCCTGTCGGGTCATTTTCCTGTCGTTCGGGTCCCGTGTTTTTGACCCGGTGAGCACCGGGCATATGTCTTGCACATAAACACGGGCAGCAAAACGAATTCATCCCTATTCACCATTACTGGAGAAGACTCATGGCATGGGAACTCTTATTCACGTCCGACATCGGCATACTCAGCTTGATCACCATTGGTTTCATTCTGGTCATGGCGGTCTACATCTGGCATTACGCAATGCAGCACGCCAAGCAGGAAGAGCAGGAGCATAGCTCCCACAAGAACGTGGCCGGCGTCCATTAGGCCGAGTGTTGGCAAGTAAAGACCAGGAGAACGGGGACAATGAGCAATAACAAACCCCGCAGTTCCTGGTCCAGCCGGCCTTTGTTGAGTCGGTAGATCAATAGCGCCGAACGGCGCCACCGTTTTCCATCCGGATGGTCAGCCGGAACTGGTCACCTTTGTGGCTGCTTCGCTTTTTCAATCTGATGACCGAGCAGGGCGTCGCCCGCTGTGCTGATCACCGTGCCGGCAATGGCCCCGACACCGATCCCGCTATTGCCCTCGGGGCGAATCAGGTCGATGGCGTAGACCGAGCCATGGCCCTGGTAGATATCGCGCGAATACGCAATCGGCGGGTGGTCAGCAGGCCGACCAGGGCGATGCCGGCCAGCGCCAGTGAACCCGGTTCCGGCACGGTGAGGGCTGCTGGCACGACGGCGCCGCGGGCAGCCAGCGAGAAGTCGTCGATGGCCAGTCCGTCGTCCGCGCCGCTGGCATCAATGTCGGACCAGCGGATCCAGAAACTCGAGAGGGCGGCAATGTCCAAGCCGGCGATGGTGGCACTGATGGCCATGGCGTTCGCTGCGTCGTTGCCATTTTTTGCGCCGGGGCCTGTCGTGTTTGGAGTCACGAAGTCCAGTGCGCTGAAGTCAAGATAAGTGCCGGTTGTCAGCGAGGAGGCATCGGTGCTGTACTGGAACGTCAGCTTGTCGGTACGGCTGGCGGTGCCGAGCCGCCAGAGTTCGCCGGTGAAGGCGATGTCAAGCCGGGAGATGCTGGCGCCGGTGTTGTTGATGAATTCGGCGCCGAACGTTGATATGAGCGTGCCGCTGCGCAGCGAGCCCAGAGCACGATCCGTTGAACCTGCCGCGCCGTAGCTGTAGGTGTCGCCTGCGTTGTTGCTGCCAGCGTCTACGCCATAAGCCTGGTTTGTCCGAGCGCTGGTGCCGTCCTCGAAAATTGCCCAGCCGGAGGGTAGGGCGACATTTGTGGTCGAGCCGGTGAAGTCGTCCAGCGTGTCGAAATCCTGTGTGTAGGCAGCGCCCGGTGACAACAGGCTAATCGAGGCGGCTTGCGCGCTGCCCAAGGACGACAGGCCCAGCGCGATGAGCAGACTGACGCGATAGATGTTTTTGTTCACCGAGATACTCCCTGATATGCAATTTTTGTTGCGACAACTGTTTCGCAGTCTAGATGCGTAACTTTTTCGAGCTTGTGAAATACGCCGCATTTAGAACAAATGAGTTAAAGCGCCACGTGCCCTGCGGCGGCATAAAATGTCCGCCTGCTACGGTCGACCGGAAATATTGACCGAAAATGGAATTCCGTCTCTCGTTGTCTTTCTCAAGAACCTTTCCCGAGAATCACCCCGAATGGCTTGCATGGTTTCGCCAGTGTCTTTGTCCTCATCCGCCGTGCCGGCGCCGGCGCGCCAGTTGCTGCTCGTGGTCGCCCCGGAGTGGGATAGCTGCAGCGGGCAATTGCAGCGTTTTGAGCGCCGCCATGCGGATGGCGAATGGCAGGCCATCGGGCCGGCGATCGCTGTGACTCTCGGCAAGTTTGGGCTGGCCTGGGGGCGGGGTTTGCATCCGCACATTGCCGGGCCGGAGAATTCCTGGCCGGGGAAGCACGAGGGCGATGGTCGAGCCCCGGCCGGCATATTCGCCATCACGGGCCTGTTCGGCTCCCCGGCGCCGGACAGCCCGTTTGCCCGTGCTGCCAAACTGCCATACCTAGCGGCGACGCCAGACCTCAAGGCCATCGACGACCCGGCTTCGGCGTATTACAACCGGATCGTCGATCAGTCGGTCGTGGTGCCGGACTGGGCATCGTGCGAGGACATGCTGAGGCCGGACGAGCGTTATGCCGTCGGCGCCGTCGTCGCCCACAACGCCGAGCCGCCGGTGCCCGGCGCCGGCTCGTGCATTTTCCTGCATGTCTGGGCGGGCCCGGGCGTGCCGACGGCCGGGTGCACGGCGATGGCGCTGGCCGACATGAGCGAGATCGCCGGCTGGCTCGATGCCTCGGCGGCGCCTGTGCTGGTGCAACTACCGCAGGCGGAATACGCAGCCCGGCGCGCTGCCTGGGGTTTGCCAACCTGCTCGATGCCAATGCGGTGACAGTCCTCGGCTGGCCGGCTAGACTGGCTGCCTTTCAACCATCCCGCGCCGCCGCCTGTGCTCAATAAAATCTGGGTCGCCTTCATCCTCGTCGGCTTTGTCGCGGCGGTGGCGCAGTTGCTGCAGGGCGACCTCGACATCTTCACACGCGTCCTGACTGGCCTGTTCGACACGGCCAAGACCGGTTTCGACATTTCAATCGGCCTGGTCGGCATCATGAGCCTCTGGCTCGGCATCATGAGAATCGGTGAAAAAGGCGGGCTGATCGAACTCTTCAGCCGCCTCGTCGCCCCCTTCTTCCGCCGCGTTTTTCCCGACATCCCGGCTGGCCATCCGGCCAGCGGCAGCATCGTCATGAACGTCAGCGCCAACATGCTCGGCCTCGATAATGCGGCGACGCCGCTCGGCCTCAAGGCCATGCGCGAGCTGCAGGAAATCAATCCGCAAAAAGACATCGCCAGCAACCCGATGATCATGTTTCTGGTCCTCAATACGGCCGGCATCACGCTGATCCCGACCACGGTCATCGCCATCCGCCAGAGCATCGCGCTCAAGCAGGGGTTGGTCGGCTTCAACGCCGCCGACATCTTTTTGCCGACCTTGCTCGGCACCTTCGTCTCCTTCTGTGCCGGCCTGATCGCCGTCGCCGTCTGGCAGCGCATCAACCTGTTCTGCAAGCCAGTGCTCGCCTTCTTCGCCGGCTTCGCGGCGCTCATGGGCGGGCTGTATTTCTGGCTGGCCGGCATGCCAGCCGAGCAGATGGCGCGGATGATCGGCCTGCTCGGCAGCGGTTTGATCGTCTCCATCATCGTGCTCTTCGTGGCGGTGGCAGCCTCGCGCGGCATCGACGTCTATGAAAGCTTCGTCGATGGCGCCAAGGAGGGTTTCGGCGTCGCCGTCCAGATCATTCCTTACCTCATTGCCATGCTCGTCGCCATCTCGGTCTTTCGCACGACGGGCGGCATGGATTACCTCATCGGCGCCATCCGCAGCGTCGTCCTGGCCCTCGGCCTGAATGACGATTTCGTCCCGGCCCTGCCGGTCGGCCTCATGAAAACGCTCTCCGGCAGCGGAGCCCGCGGCCTGATGGTCGACGTCATGACGACCTATGGCGTCGACTCCTTTCAGGGCAAACTCGCTGCCATCATCCAGGGCTCGACCGAAACCACCTTTTACGTCCTGGCCGTCTATTTTGGGAGCGTGAACATCACCAAAACCCGCTATGCCCTGGCCTGCGGCCTGATCGCCGACGCCGTCGGGCTAGTCGGCGCCATCCTGATCGGCTACGCCTTTTACCACTGAGGGGCTTAACAGCGAGGCAATTCCCCGCTAGAATCGCGCCCCTTCCTCGATGTACAAAACACGCAAGCATCCCCGGATGCCGTAGCCTTGGTGGTGAAATTGGTAGACACGCTATCTTGAGGGGGTAGTGGCGCAAGCTGTGCGAGTTCGAGTCTCGCCCAAGGCACCAATAATTCTGATGAATACACTCAGAATCAATTCCTTTGTACGTTATTTCCGGCTTGTTCATGTTTCGCCGCTGCTTTGGTCGATCGATTGACTAAAAATCGCCGGCGGGAACCTTGTTGTTCCTGCTGACTCGAAAGACTGAATGGGATCAATACTGGCCATTCATGACATGCGCGGCGTTCTGACCATTACGGAATTCGATGCCGCCTGAAGTCAGGAGGCAGATAACGGACCTTCTGGCGTGAAAGGAAGGACGATGAGCAATTTCATCAGCAGGCTGTTCAACCCGGACAGCGCAGAGCCCTCGGCCGGCGAAATCGACCGCGGGTATGTCTCGGAATACACGCAATTCATTGATCAGTTTCTGGTTGATCATCCCGATGCGCTGGTTGATCAGCACGACGGGCGCCTGCTCTACTGGGACAAGAAAGTCGATCAGGCAGAGCAGCAAAAGGCCGAGCAGGACCGCGCCGAGGCTGACGGCTACGGATTTTATAGCTCGGCCTGGCGCGCCACGAAGCAATAGGCGCAATTCGGCAGCCCGTCGCCATGGCCATCAGCTTGAGTTTCCAGCCCGTCTCGCCCGGTAGCGTGAGCGCGATTTCGCCGTTGGCCGCCCGGCCATTGGCGACGACGGCAACGAGGAACGCGGTTGCCGCCGAGACGCCGTCCAGCATTGTCAGCCTCTCGCCGCAGGGGCGCCTCCTGGCGGCGACGGCAAGAACCGAAACCGCCCCGCAGACCGCTGCCAGCCTGACCTCTCTGGTCATTTCAGTGCCTCGACAAGCCAGCGCCCTGGAAACGGACAATCTTGTCGCCCGGCGGGAAGGCTTGGCAGCGCGCCTTTCACTGCAGTCGCTGATAGATAACCCGGCGCAGCGCGCTATCGCCAACAACCGGTTCAATCCGGTTTACTCGGCACTCCTCGCCGCTGCACGTCAGGCCGATTTCACGACGCGACAACCGCAGGTCCGGGCGAATGCGATCCCGGTCGAGATTCCCGTCCCGGTTCTGGCGGTTGACCGGGTAGACGCTATCGGTAATCACAATCAGGCCGCCCGTGGATTCGCCCACTGGCAATCACCGGCGAATCACTGATGGCGTTGGGCCCGATCGGCTTTATCCAGCGTCACGAGGCGAGCGAGGAGCGATCTCATGGAAACCGTTTGCAATTTGAGTGAAAAGAGCTGTGTGCCCTGTGAGGGTGGCACGTCGCCGTTATCCCAGGAAAAAATAGACCGGCTGTTGCCGAGCCTTGATGGCTGGGTGCAGACGGGTGCTGAGATCAGCAAGACTTTCCAATTTCGCAACTATTACGAAACCATGGCCTTCGTGAATGCAACCGCCTGGATCTCGCATCGCGAAAACCACCACCCGGATCTTGAGGTCGGCTACCGGCAGTGCCGGGTGCGCTACACGACACATGCCATCGGCGGTCTGTCGGAGAACGATTTCATCTGTGCCGCCAAGATCGAGCGCAACCTGCTAAACGTATAAACTGGCGGCCATGATCGACAGCCCCTACGTTTCGACCTTTCTCGGTCACCGTTTTTTTCTGACCCGACCACATATCGACGATGTCGCCATCGAGGACATCGCGCACGGTCTGGCCTACCAGTGCCGCTTCAACGGCCAGACGCGGGAATTCTATTCGGTGGCCCAGCACAGCCTGATGGTCATGCAACTGGTGCCCGCGCCGCTACGTCTGGCCGCCCTGCTGCACGACGCCGCCGAAGCCTACCTGGGCGACATGGTCAAGCCGCTGAAAAACCTGTTTCCCGAATTCAGTGCCATCGAAGGCCGCGTCATGCAGATCATCGGCGAGCGTTTCGCTGTCGATCTTGAACACCTCGACCCGGCGATCAAGGCCGCCGACCTGATTGCCCTGGCCACCGAAAAGCGCGACCTCATGCCGCACTCGACCGAGGCCTGGGCCAATCTTCGGGACATTCGGCCCCTGCCCGAAAGCATCCGGCCGCTCATGCCGGTGGATGCCAAGTCGGCTTTTCTCGAGAGCTTTCGCCAGCTCCGCGGCTAAAGCCGCTTCAGAACATCGCGGCCAGTCCGAGCAGTACGCTGAGCAAAGCGGTCGCGATGATCATCAGCGCAAACCAGGCCATGACGCCGGCTGCTGTCACCAGATTCGCGATGTAATGGGCCTTGCGCGCGTCGTTGACCTTGAGCATTGGCCGTACGCCATGGCGGATCAGCGCCGCCGACGCCAGCCAGGCCGCCGCCACGACCAACAGATTGACCGTCAGGCTGGGCACGAACAGGGCCAGCGACGACAGCCATAGCGGCACCGGCGCAATGGCCGCCAGCGTGTAGGCATTGTCGTAACCGGGATCGTGATCCTGGCCGATGGCCATGCGCTGGATCAGCATGGCCATGAAGGAAACCATGGCCACTTGCACGGCGAACAGGACGATGCCGCTGGCCAGCAACTCGCCGCCGGTCATCGCCGGCATGGAAAGCGGAAAAACGGCACCGGGATAAACCCGTTCAGCAAAGGCGACCATCGCGGGTGGAATGATTGATAGCGGCATGACCACACCGAACAGCAACGAGCGGGCCTGTGGGTGGCTACCTTGAATATCGGACCAGCCTTCGGTTTCCGATATCAGCATTGCCGGGAAATGAGTCAGGGACATGATGAACCTCCTTGTCGCCGCCAAAAGTGCCGGATGCCGGATGCAGCAGCGGCAGGAGCGGGACAGTATTTAGAGGATCGTTGAGCCCGCGCGGTTCCACCTTTTGCTGCCCTTTTCCTACCCATTTCCACGGTCAACCCGAAAAATCGGCGAAAATTGAAATCCTGCCCAGCCCGCGAAACCCTGCCGCCGTGTCCTCCCTCGTGTTTTTCAACAAGCCTTACGGCGTCCTCAGCCAATTCACGCCGGAAGGCAAGTGGCGGGCGCTTGACGAGTTCATTCCGGTCAAGGGCGTATATGTCGCCGGCCGGCTCGATGCCGACAGCGAAGGGCTGCTCATCCTGACCGATGACGGCAAGTTGCAGGCCAAGATCGCCGACCCCAAACACAAGCTGGAAAAAACCTACTGGGCGCAGGTCGAAGGCGCGCCGGACGAAGCGGCGCTCGACAAACTGCGCGCCGGCATCGCGCTCGCCGATTTCACCGCCAAGCCGGCCAAGGTACGGCTGATCGCCGAGCCGGCCGGTCTCTGGCAGCGCGAGCCGCCAATTCGCTATCGTGCCGCGATCCCGACTGCGTGGCTGGAAATCCGCATTTCGGAGGGCAAGAACCGCCAGGTGCGGCGCATGACGGCGGCCATCGGTTATCCTACGCTCCGTCTGGTCAGGGCTGCCATCGGGGCAGCGACGCTGGACGGTCTGGCCCTTGGTGAATGGCGAAAGATCGACGGCAGTTACCAGGATTTGCAAGGAAAATTCAATGAATAAGACACTCGTCGGCCTGCTCGCCGGCCTGACCATCAGTGCTTCGACCTGGGCGCAGGGTGCCATGCCGCTTATGGAACTGAGCGCCGGCTTTCACCGCATCGAAGCCGAAGTCGCGGCCAACGACCAGAACCGCCAGGTCGGCCTGATGAACCGCAAGGCCATGCCGGTCCAGCGCGGCATGCTCTTCGTCTTCACCCAGGAAAACACCCACTGCATGTGGATGCGCAACACGCTGTTGCCGCTCTCTGTCGCCTTCATCGATGGCGAAGGCAAAATCATCAACATCGAAGACATGCAGCCGCAGACCGAAGACAACCACTGCGCCCGCCGCCCGGCCCGCTACGCCCTGGAAATGAACCTCGGCTGGTTCGCCCAGCGCGGCATCAAGCCCGGCGTCAAACTCGGCGGTCTCGACAAGGCGCCGCGTCCCCAGTAATGCCTCCGAACAAATGGCGCGTCCGCCCGACCGGAGGCCCGCTCGATGCCGACCTGGCCTCCTGGCTGACTGAACCAGGCTCGTTGACGGCGCGTTGCTTGCGCAACTGTCGCCAGTTTCGCGTCCGCCTGCTACGTTATGAAAAGGGCCTGGCGCTGGCTGACGAAGGTCTACGCCTCAAGCAATCGCGAGCCCCGGCCTGGATCCGTGAAGTGGCTCTCGAATGCGATGGCGTGCCAGTCATCTTTGCCCACACCACGCTGTCTACCGCCAGCCCCGGCCGCCTGAGTCGCTGGCTGGCCCGCCTCGGTAGCAACTCGCTCGGTTCGCTGCTGTTCACCCATCCCGGCTTTCAGCGCGGCGCCATCGAGTTTCGCCGGCTCGACCGGCGCCACCCGCTTTACCAGCGTGCCGCCGCCCTCGGCGCAACCGGCGACACGCTGTGGGCCCGCCGTTCGCTACATCGCCTCGGGGCGCAACAGGTTCTGGTCACTGAAGTGTTTCTGCCGGCAGTGGCGAGTCTCCGTTGCTGAGTGTCGATGCTCGTCGCCCGGCGAATTTTCCGGCAATTGGCCATGAAACCCGCGCCAGACCTATAATTAAATGATGAGTTTCCGATCATTTCAGGCAGTTATGCTTGCGGTCTTGGCACTTGCAGCCTCTTTCGGGTGCATGCGCGAAGAAACCACTTCGGGCCAGCCGGTGGCAAGGCCGGGCCAGCCGTCGCTGCAGGGGACGCTGTCAGGCTCGGGGGCGATGCTGGCGTTGCCTCCCGTTCCCGACTTGCCCGCCGACAAGGTTGCGCTCGGCAAACGTCTTTTCTTCGACACCCGCCTCTCCCATGACGACACGGTCGCCTGCGCCACCTGCCACCGGCTTGAGAGCGGCGGCAGTGATCGCCTGCCCGTTTCCGTCGGCATCGAAGGCCGGAAAGGTGGCGTCAATGCGCCGACAGTGTTCAACAGCAGCCTGAATTTCGTCCAGTTCTGGGACGGCCGGGCTGCCAGCCTCGAAGAGCAGGCCGCCGGGCCGGTACACAATCCTGTTGAAATGGCCTCCAGCTGGGGCGAGGTCATTACCAAGCTCAGTCGTGACGACAGCTATCGTCAGGAATTCAAGCGAATCTACCCGCAGGGCATGACCGGCGAAACCATTGTCGACGCCATCGCCACCTTCGAGCGCACACTGCTCACCCCGAACAGCCCTTTCGACCGCTACCTGTCCGGCGACAAGGAGGCGCTCACCCCGCTCGAGCGCTCCGGCTACCAGCGCTTTCTCGATTACGGCTGTGCCAGCTGCCATCAGGGCGCCGGCTTGGGGGGCAACATGTTCCAGCGCTTTGGCATCATGGACAGTTACCTCAAGGATAGTGCCGGCCGCCAGGCCGACTTCGGCCGCTTCAACGTCTCCGGACTCGACGAGGACAAAAACGTTTTCAAGGTGCCCAGCCTGCGCAATGTTGCCGTGACGCCGCCTTACCTCCATGACGGCTCGGCCGAGTCGCTCGATCAGGCGGTGATCATCATGGGGCGCTACCAGCTGGGTCGGGAATTTTCCGGCGAGGACGTCAATGCACTGGTAGCCTTCCTGCGTACCCTGACCGGCGAATGGGAAGGGAAACGGCTGGAATGAGCCTGTCCAAACCGGTGTTCGGCGTACCGCCAAGTCAGTTCCGGCTGGCCCTTGCCCTGTCAGTCGGCCTCTTCGTTTCGGCACTGACCTGGCTGTTTTTGCTGGCCGAGAAGGTTTCGCCTGAAGCCCACTTCGCCTACACCCAGAAGCTGCGCGACCTTGGCGAACTCGATGCGCGTGTTGACGGCCAGATCCTGGCCAATCGCCTCGAGCAGGTCCGGAATTACGACGCGATCACCCATTACATGAACCGGGTCGAGCTTCTTGCCAAGGAAGTCAGCGCCCCCCCGACTTTCCTCGCCACCGACGATCGCGCGGCGGTTGCTGCCACCGCCGGCGAGTTGATCGCGGCAATCGCCCGCAAATCAGGGCTGGTCGACCAGTTCAAGCGCGACAACGCCATTTTGCGCAATTCGATGGCGTTTTTTCCGATTGCGACCTCTGCCTTTCTCGATACCCAGCTCTTGTCTACGCAACCGGGCAGCCTGCGTGATCCGGCCGGGAAATATACGCGTGAGGTATTGGCTTTCGCCCATACCCCGACGCCGGAAGGGGGCGAACGAGTCGCCGCTGCGCGCGACGAACTGGCTGGCGTTGCCCTGGGAGCGCCGCAGAAACACCTGATCGACAACATCATTCGCCATGGCGACAGCATCGGCAAGCGGCTCGGCGCGCTCGATGTCCTGATGGCCGAAATTGCCGATTTGCATAGCAATTCATTGCTCGAAAAACTGACGCATGACTACGCCGACGGCCATGCCCGGGCCCACCATGCAGCCACACGCTACCGCATGGCGCTGTACGCCCTGGCGATATTGCTCACTGCTTTTCTGGCCTTTCTGTTTTTCCGGCTCGATCAGGCTCGCGGCTCGCTGGCCAAAGCCAATCGTGAACTCGGTGATCGCTACGCCGCGCAGCTTGCCGTCGAGAAGCAGCTGACCTTGCACGCTACGGCATTCCGCAGTGCTCACGACGGCATCACGCTGACCGACGCCGCCGGCAATATCCTTGACGTCAACCCGGCTTTTACGCGCATTACCGGCTGGGAGCGCAGCGAAGTCATCGGGCGCAACCCCCGCGTCCTCAAATCCGGTCGCCACGACCGCGAGTTCTACGAGGCGATGTGGAAGAGCATCAACGAAACCGATAGCTGGCGCGGCGAAATCTGGAATCGCAACAAATACGGCGAGATCTATCCGGAGCTGCTGTCAATTTCCGCCGTGCGCGAAAGCGATGGAAAACTGACCAACTACGTCGCCGTCTTCTCGGACATCGGTCGCCTCAAGGCGCAGGAGTCACAGCTGACGCAGATGGCCTATTACGATCCGCTGACCGAGCTGCCAAACCGTACGTTGCTCGCCGACCGCCTGGTTCAGGGCATTGCCCAGACCCGCCGGACGGCATCGCTGATGGCCATCTGCTATCTCGATCTCGATGGCTTCAAGCCGGTCAACGACACCTGGGGACACGGCGCCGGCGACATGGTGCTCATCGAAATCGCCAACCGCATGCGCCAGATCATGCGTGGCGGCGATACGGTGGCCCGCCTTGGCGGCGACGAGTTCGTCCTGCTCCTGCTGGGCTTTGTCAGCGAGGCCGAATGCCACGAAGCAATTCGTCGCCTGCAAGCCCAGATCGCCCTGCCGCTGACCGTTCTGCCGGAGCCTGTCAGCATCTCGGCCAGCGTCGGGGTCACGCTCTTCCCGCAAGACGACCAGGATCCGGATACCCTGCTGCGCCATGCCGACCAGGCCATGTATCGGGCCAAGCAGGCCGGCAAGAACTGCTATCAGATTTTCGACGCCGAACAGGATCGCCACACGCGCAGCCGGCGCGATCATGTGAACCGCATCCGCCAGGCGCTCGACGAGCACGAATTCGTCCTCTTCTACCAGCCCAAGGTCAACATGCGCCAGGGCAAGGTGACCGGCGCCGAGGCCCTGATCCGCTGGAACCACCCGGAGCGCGGCATTCTGGCGCCGAGCGAATTCCTGCCGCTGATCAACGACGACGTGATGGTCAAGCTGATCGGCGACTGGGTCATCGAAGCCGTGCTCGCCCAGATGGAGGTATGGCACCAGGAGGGGCTTGATCTGACGGTCAGCGTCAATGTTGCCAGCAAGCAGCTGCAGGCGCCGGAATTCGTCGAAAAGCTCAAGGCCGCGTTGTTCGTGCATCCTGATGTGGCCCATCTGCTCGAAATGGAAATCCTCGAAACGGCAGCCCTCGAAGACGTCGCCAAGACCTCGCGGGTCATCGACGAATGCCGTGCCCTCGGCGTGCGTTTCTCGCTCGACGATTTCGGTACCGGCTATTCCTCGCTGACCTATCTCAAGCGTTTGCCGGCCGAGATCATCAAGATCGACCAGAGCTTCGTCCGCGAAATTCTCAGCGACTACAACAATCTGGTCATCGTTCAGGGCGTTATCAGCCTGGCCAGCGCCTTCCAGCGGGAGATCATCGCCGAAGGCGTCGAAACGATCGAACACGGTCGCCTGCTACTTCAGCTCAATTGCGATCACGCCCAGGGCTACGGCATCGCCAAGCCGATGCCGGCCGAAAAGATCGTCGAATGGGTACGGGAATGGCAGCCCGACCCGCTGTGGCGCGAGATCAGTGAGCTGTATTGGGACGTTGCCGATTATCCGATGCTGATTGCCGAAATCCAGCTGCGTAACTGGGTCAGCCAGATCGTCTATGCCACCAACGAGGGGCAGCCGGCGCCGTGCGCGCACCTCGACAACGCGACCCGCTGCGAATTCGGCAAGTGGTATTTCGGCGATACCCGTCGCCGCTATGAAATCCACCCGGTGTTTGCCGAAATCGACCGCCCGCACCAACGTATCCACCAAATCGCTGGGCAGATCGACAACTGCTGGCGTGATGGCAGGATCGAGGCCTCGCGGAGCTACATTCCCGAACTTCTCGCTGCGCGCGACGAGACGTTGGCGCTACTCATGCGATTGCAACGCCTGGTCGGCGTTCGCCGGAGTTAGCGTGTGGTCTCCTTCTCCTTGCCGCAAGGGATACCGTCCCTACGGGACATGAAGGGGAGGAGCCACCCGCTGCGACGATCACCGTCCGCGCGAGACGCAAAGACTCAAGGCGCCGAGAGCGCGGCAAAAGCCTTGTGCAATTCAACCAGTTTGCGCCCTTGCTCCAGTCGCGTGTCCTGCATCCATTGCGGCACGGCGAGCGCTTCCGCGGCCGCACCCCAGCGCGCGGTCTCGGCGGCATCGCCGCGGCCGAGTGCCGCCTCCCACAGCGTGGCAACGGCCCAGAAGCGTTTCTTCGGATCGGCATCCTCGTCTTCGGCCGGCGCCAGCGCGAGTCGACCGACTTCGCTGCGCACACGGCGGGCGAGCACCGAGTCGGCAATGGCGTCGTCCTTGTTGCCGGCCTTGAGCCATTCGACCGCCCGCAGGTCGAGCAGGAAGGCGTAGTTGATGCCGTTGTACCAGTCGCGGCGCAACGAAAACCCGCGTTCGTAGCCGTCGACCGCAGCATTCAGGTCGTCCGGCCGGGCGTGGAGTTCCCACAGGCGTTTGTGAACGGCGCCCCACAGCCCGAGGGTTTCGGGGTCGTTGGTGGACACCGGGTCGAGTGACTTTTCCATGATGCTGCGTGCTTCGAGCAGCGCGCTTGCCGGATCGGGCTGCTTCGCCTTGTAGGTGGCGACAACCAGTTGCTGGGTGACGAAGGGGTCGTTCGGGCGCAGTTCTCTGACTTTTTGCAGTAGGGCGCGGGCGCCGGCAAAATCGCTGGCCTCGCCAGCCGGCGGATTGATTTTGGCCAATGCTTCGTCAAGCATGGCCTTTGGTGTGGCGACCGGTTCCGGGGCAGCGCCACCAACCAGTTCATCGATGAATCCGGGCAGGTGGGCCGCAGCAACGGTGAACAAACCGCCGCGTGCCTGTGGCGGTTCGGCGACGGTCGGGGCTGGCGCTGCTGCTCCCGCTGGTGCGGCGGCCCATTGTGGCGGGGTGAGCTGCGGCAGGAAGGTATAGACCGGGCTGTCGGCGCGATTCGAGGCGAGGATTTCCTCGATGGCGGTCTTCAGTTCGGCTTTGAAGCGGGCCGCCTCGCGGGCGCCGATGTCCTCGCCGAGGTGCTTGTAACGGCGGATGGCGATGTGGCCGACATCGAACGGATTCTTGAAGCCTTCCTCGGCGACGACGATGGTGGTGCGCGGCCGCAGGGCGTAGCGCACGCCAAGTTCGTAGGCGGCGTTGACGTTGTAGGTCGACAGGTCGGCGACGACGACATCGGCCTGCAGCAGCATTTCGTACATCGGGACGTCGATTACCGTCGAATGCTGGATTTCGTCGGCGCGGATCGATTGCAGCCCGGCCGCCTCAACGGCTTCCTTGATGATGGCGTAGGAGGCGTCGAGGTCGAGGACGCGGCCGTCGGTGTAGTCGGTCTTCTTGCCGAAGCCCTGAATGACGAAACAGGTTTTCATGCGAAGCCCCGCAGGTGGTCGAGGCTGACGTGTTTGGCGGCATAGGTGGTGCCGACGCGCTGGATTTGCGGCATGTGCTTGACCGAATCCATGACCTGGACCTGCTCGGCCTTGATATCGGCGAGGCCGAGCGCGTTGAGGCCGGCTTGCGAGACATCCGGGTCGTAGCGGACGTAGGCGAACTGCTTGGGAACGGTCGAGGTGACCGGGACTGCCTCGGTCGGCACCATGTCGCAGATCTCGCGGTCGATCGGCGGCCCGAAACGGCAGTCGCCAAGGACCCGGCAGGCCATGTCCCAGCCGGCCGAAGCGGCGTTCATCAGGGCGCCGGGCAGGTTTTTGGCGTTGTCGAGCAGCCACAGGTCGTCGGCATCGACATCCGGCCGCGCCTTGGCCGTGCTGCCGGTGCCGATGGAGACGATGAGCAGCTTGTCGCTGCCGGTCGGCCAGCTGATTTTGTAAGGCGCGGCGGTGACCATCTGGAAGGCGAGAAAGGCCGGATTGTTGTAGGTCGTGACGCCGCCGTCGACGAAGATGAATTGGTACTGCTTGGCCTTGTCCTCGCCGAAGGTGACGACTTCGGGCGGGAAGAAGGTGGGGGCGGCGGTGCTGGCGCGGACCAGTTGCCAGAGCGGCAGCTTGAGGTTGCAATCGTCGCGGGCGGTGTTGTTGTATTTGGCCAGCGGATTGTTGCTGACCGGCCATGGCGAATCGGTGGTGACGTTGCGCATGACCATCATGAGTAGCGTGCGCAGTTGGGCGTCGCCCAGCGTGGCATTCGGCTCGGCAGCGGTGGCGGCATGATTCAGCGCCTTGTCGAGTTCGGTGCGCAGTTTTTTGGCCAATGGCTCGTCGTTGTAGCTGTAGCGCAGGCGCTTGAGCAGCGAGGCCTTGTCGAACATTTGCTGGCCGCTGTCGACGTAAAACTTGCGGATCTGCTCGGTGCTCATGCCGGTCGCAATGCAGCTCGCAATGATCGCCCCGGTGCTCGTGCCGCAGACGAAATCGAAGTAGTCGGCGAGGACGAGGCCGGGCTTGTTGAAGCGGACGCGCAGGTCGGCTTCGAGCTTGGCGAGGATTTCGACGCTCATCAGCCCGAGGATGCCGCCGCCGTCGCAGGCGAGGATCTTTTTCGGGCCGGCGGATTGCATGCGGGTGAGGACTTGCTGATTCACGGGATTCTCCTTGTGTCGGGGCTAATGTGCGGTGTTGGGCGTGGGGGCGGGAAAGAGGGTAGCGAGAACGTCGGCAGGCTTGAGGTCGTCGCCCTGATCGATCCAGACGAAACGGTCGGCCGGGGCGTTGACCACGGCCGCCTGGGCGGCGGCGTGTTCGGTTTGGCTGTTGGTCAGGATGACGACGCGGGCGAGGTTTTGCGCCTTGGCCAGGACACCGAGTTCATGGATGCAGCCGGCGTTCTTTGCCTTGAAATTGCGCAGGTCCATGAGCACCACATCGCTGATGCCGACCAGCCGGTCGAGTGCCTGTTGCCAGGTGTTGTCATGGCAGTAGCACTCGTTGACCCGGTAGCGTCCTTCGACGTCGGGCTGGAATTCGAACTGCTGTAGACGGGTTTCGATGTCGCTGGCGTGCGAGACAAAGCGTTCGGCCAGGCGGCCATCGAGGAAGGTGAACACGTCGTCGGCGTCGATGGTGCGGTCGGCTACATCGGTGCCGGCAATGAGCACGGTATTGCCGCTCAGGCGCCAGCGTTCGATGACGCGGTCGAAAATGGCCTGGGCGTTGGCGTCCTGCTGGAACACCCGCAGGATGAGCAGGGTCGGCGGTTTGTCGATGCCGGTTGGCGCGGCAAAACGCTGCATCAGCAAGGCGCCGAGCGGTATCCACAGGAGCGGGGCGAAACAGATGACGGCACCCCAGCCAAGCTCATGGATGGTGCCGAGGGCCGGACCGACCAGGGCGATGGTCCACACTGCGGTGAACAGGTAGAAAAGCTCCGAAATGCGCCGTTCCCGGTAGGCCTGGGCGAGCCAGCGTCCAAGGGCGCGGGCCGGCCACCAGGCGATCAGCCAGGGCAGCACGGCAAACAGCGTGAAAGCGGTGGTGGCGCCCATCCAGCCGGCCAGCCAGGCGACGAAGGGGCTTTTTGCCTCGATCAGGGCGCCCAGGAGATCCAGACCGAGTTGCGACGACCCGCTGAATACGACGAACAACGGGGCCAGCCATGGCCCGACGGCGCGCGTCGCGCCGCCCAGGCAGAGGGCGGTGACGACAATGAGCGGCAGTCCGGTGTCGAACAGCATCCAGCTGACGACCTGGGCGAAGCTGACGTTTTCATTGGTGCGCCAGCTCAGCAAGGCGATGGCGAGGACCAGCCAGCCGAGCATGGCGCCGACAAAGCGCGGTCGTGACCAGCGACCGATCAAGGCGAGCACCGGCAATACCGGCCAGGCGTAGGCGGCGCCGAGGGTGGCGACGGTTTTCAGGGTGATCGGCCCGTCGGCGATGATCTGGGTCATGACCGTGCGCGTCAGGGCGATAACCAGTGTCAGTCCGATGAAGGAAATGAGCAGCCGGTGGTGCGCCTCGGTGTTGTCGGCGAGTGTCGGAAAGCGTGTGCTGCGGGCTGGCGCCGGCGGTGTGGCGGCCAGCAGAGCGGCGCCGGCCGGCGCGGTGACCGGCGCTTTCATCAGGCGCTGCATGCTCTTCCGGTAGCTGCGGGCGACGATCCAGGCGCCGACCAGCGCCAGCAGCGTGGCGACGACGAGCAGGAAGAATATCTTGCCGGAGGCCATGGTTCAGGCAAGCGCCGTGGCGCGCAGGCCGGGCACGTAGACCATCTTGCCGTGGTCGGCGATGTAGCTCAGCAGTTGGCGACGGTTCTCGCCGCTGCCCGGCGCCTTGAGCGAGATGTGCACCCAGCCCGAGTTGGGGCCTTTGGCCGGGTCGTAGCACTCGCAGATGATCTGGTCGAAATCCTTGAGGTTGTCCTTTGCCCAGTTGGCCAGGGCCAGCGTGCTCATGCCGACGATCTCGATGTCGCAAGCTTCGCCGCGTGAGTGCTGGCTGGTGCTCAGCCAGCTCGCCGGCTTGTTCTTGAGCGCCCGTTCGAGCGGGTGGCCGCGGAAAACGCTGTTCGGCGTGAAGCTGCCGAACTTGTCGCGGATTGGCTGGAGAACTTCGCGGGCCAGATGGATGGCGGCGCGCAGCTCCTTGTCGGTCGGGAAACGGTTGTCGATGCCGCGCCGGTCGGCAAGCTCCGAACGGGTCAGTTCATAGACCAGGAAGTTGGGCGCGATGCGGGTGTCGTGGCTGACGTTGGCCAGGGTGAATTGCGAAATTGGCTCATTTTTCCGGTCGACCGTGGAATCTGCCGAGCGACTGGCCGAACGCGAGACTCCACGGGATATTGGCGGCGCCGGGCGGGTGACCGGCGGCGGGAGCGGCGTGGCGCCGGACTTTGCTGTTCTCCTCACCGCCTTTACTTTCGGTGCTGCTTGCTTCGGCGTCGATTCGGTCTGGGTTTTGGCGACCACCGTAGCCGGCTCAACGCTGGTCACCGTCCGACGCCGGATGGTCTTCTGGGCCGCGCCCTTGGCGGCAACGGAGGCAGCCTGGCTCAGCTTGGCTGGGGTTTGGCGGGGGCTCATGCGAGGTCCTCCTTGATCTGGTCAATCAGCTCGACCATAGGGTCGTCGTCCGGGAAATTCAGGCGCAGGAAGTCGAGGTGCTCGGTGACCGATGAACGCTCGCGCACGCTGGCCCCACGCTGGATCGCCTGACGATAGGCCTGGCGTGCCGAGTCGGCGGGGCCGGCGGCTTTGCGCCGGCTGCCCGGCAACTGGTCGGCCATGCTGTGCACGAGGTCGAGATCGGCCAGGCTGGCGCTGTCCCAGAAGTTCGGGGCGCTCGCGTTACGCTTGTCGAGTTCCTTGCGCAGGCGGGCGACGTCCTGTTTGAGCGTGGACAGCCCGAGCAGCGGCGGCTGGTCGGCCGGCTGTTCCGGGTAAAAGCGGCGAATGAGCAGGGCGGCGCTGGCCCAGTTGGTGAAGGCGTAGGCCTTGCCCTCGCGGGCGTAGGCATCGCGGTAATGCTCGGCCATGTTGACCAGGGCTTCGCAGCGTCCGGCGGCGGTTTCGATCAGCGCCAGGCGCTTGTAGGCACTGCCGAGCAGGCTCAGCCGTTCGCTGGTCGGGCCGCTGGCGCACAGCCCGGCGAGCCGGTCGATGGCCTGTTCGATGTCCTGGCGCAGGCTGGCGCGCAGGGTGTTGTCACGCTGCCCGTCGTCGGCGGCCAGCCAGCGACTGCCAGCCAGGCGGACTTCGTAATTGGCCAGTTGCTCGATGACGCGCACGCTGCATTGCCCGGATTCGGCGGTGAGTGCTGCGCGCAGGCTGGCGATGGCTTTTTCCCATTCGCCGGCTTCACCCCAGACAAAGCCGAGTGCCGCCGCCACATCGGCCCGCTTGGCCCAGGCTTGCTGGGTGGGCGGAATGCGTTTGAGGCGGCGGTCGAGGCGCTCGGCAATGTCCGAGCTGTCGCCGCCGTCACGCAGGCCGCTGGCCAGGTTGTCGAGATCGACGGCCAGTTCGTGCGGCGTCATGTAGGGCGGTGCCTCGGCGTAGTGCGCCACGCCGTCGCGCGACAACCGGAAATTCGGGTCGCCGTAGCACTGGTAGGCGCCCCAGGTATTGACGTTGTCGCAGACGACGAAAATCTCTTCGCGGGCGGCGCGTACCGCTTCGCCGAAGAAGCCGCCGGCCATCATGTGGCGGTAGAAAGCGTCGGCGAAGGCCTTGCCGGCGACGTCGTCAACGGCCCAGCCGGCAGCGATGACGGCCTTGACGCCCATGTTGATGAACTGCTCGGCGAGGTTGGCGGCGAGCACGCCGGGCTCGGTCTTGCCGAGACCGTCGATGCGTCCGAGGTGGCAGCAGTTGATGAAGACCAGCTCGGGCACCCAGCGCATCTGCTCGATGTCGCCCGGGGTCAGGATGGTGTCGAGGCCGATGACCATCCCAGAACGGGCAACGGCCATTTTCGCCGATTTGTAGTCATGCACACCGTGCCCGGCCAGGTGGAGGATGCGCCACTTCTCGCGGTGCAGCGCTTCGAGGATGGCCGGCGTCCGTTCGTCGATGCGGTCGGTGACATCGTAGCCGGCATTGGCCAGGGTGCCGACGACGCTCAGCGCCTCGTTGCGGGCGCCGGGCAGATCAGCGAAGTCGGGCGAGTTGCCGAGGTCCGGGTTGCCGATGACGAGCGCCGTGTCGTTCGGCGCGTAGGCCGGCCGGGCGCGGAAGTTTCTGGTCTTGAACTGGCGGATCATGCCGGCATTGACGGCCGGCGGGCGCGGGCTGCTACCCCAGCGGTCTTCGAGCAATTCCCACGGATAGCGGGCCGAACGCTTGTCGACGAGGACCACGAGGTTGCCCTGCTGGCTCGACAGTTCCTTGACGCGGACCGGCAGCAGCAGTTCGAACAGCGTTTTGGCCGCCTCGGCGTTGCGGTTGGTGTCCTGGCTGGCCATTTCGATGAAGGAGTCGGCCAGCGACAACTGGCCGGTGGCCATGGTTTCCTCGGCGCGCGCCTTGTCGGTCGGGAAGATGAAGCGCAGCGACTGGTCGTTGTGCTCGTCCTCGATGATTTCCAGGCGGTGCCACCATTCCGGCGACTCGTCGGCGCGCAGCCGGTGCTGGCCGGCCTGGCCGGCCTCGATGGCCATCGCGTTCCAGCGCAGGCTGGCCGCCAGATCGACGTTGTCGATGGCCTTGCGCAGGGCGTGGGCGGCCGAGATGGCGAGGTCTTCATAGAGTTCGACGAACTCGACGCGGTCGATTACCACCCGGCCGTCCATTTCGTTGCCGACCAGCCGGGCGTTGGCGGCAATCGCCGCGCGCAGCACTGCTTCGACGGCATCGCCGATCGGCACGCCGCCGGCGCCGGTGCCGATGAGCAGGCAGCTGATGGCGGCCGAGCGCGGCCGGCTGGCTTCGCCAAAACGGTCGTCCGGCCAGTGGGCAACGCGTAGCGCGTAGTCGAGCAGGGCGCTGCGCATGGCTTCTTCGAGCTGACCGGGGCCGAGCTTGCCGACCTCGCCGAGGCCGACGACCAGGGCGCCGGCCGGCTTGGCCGTCGGGCTGTCGTTGAAGAAAGTGGTGCAGGTGCCGAGCGGGCCGGGGTAGATGCCGAGATCGGCGCGGCCCGACAGGGCGCCGTCGAGCTGGCGGTCGAGCGCCTTCTCGGCGCTGACGATGGTGTCGCCCTGGTAGTGGCCGACGACCACCGGGTGCCGGGCATAGGCCAGGCTACCGTGGGTGATGCCGATATCGATGGTGAGGCCGGATTTTTCGACAATCCCACGGTCAACCGGAATTCCGCCCGAAAATCCAAATGTGCCGATCTCGTCCGGGCCGGGAATGCTGTCGGCCAGCGGCATGCTCGGCAGAACAAAACGGTCCTCGCCGCCAGCCGCGCGCGACTGGGCCGGGGGCGCGGCGGGGAGCAGCGTCGTGCTGCCCTTGACGAGCAGATCAAGATAGCCGGGAAAGGCCTTGGGCTGGGCGCACAGCGCGTCGTGCGCAGTGTCTTCGACGTACCACATCGGCACGCCGGGCAGGCGGCCGGAATCCCAGCTCACCGTGCCGTCGCCGGAGGCGGTGGCGATGAATTCGAGCTTCTTGCGCTGGCTCGGCGGCTCGTCTTCGCGGCTGATCAGCTGGTAGTCGATGACGGTGGCCGGCTGGCAACCGGCGACGTAGCACATCAGCGGATCGGCCGGTGCGGCGCGCAGGCGTTGCCACGAGATGGCCGCCTCCTTGAGCGTCGCCGCATCGGCCAGATTCCAGTCGGCCTCGGTGCTTTCCCTGATCGCCTGCCAGTGCGTGAGGTCGGTGAAATCGGGATCGCGCGGGGCGAAGGGGAGCAGTTCGAGCAGGCCGGGATAGTTGCGAACGATATCGATGATCTCGTCGGTGCCGTGCGTGATGTCGAGCAGCGTCAGCTTGGCCTGTGTCGGGTTGAAGCCGGTCAGCCAGCGCACCGCCTCGTAGGAGCCGAGGTTGGGCGTGCCGAGCATCAGGAAACGGCTGCCGGGCAGGTGCGAGATGCGCTGCCAGAGCGCGGTGCCAGGCCCCTTGTCGGCGATCATCGAACGGACGACGAGGCCGCCCATCGAGTGGGCGACGAGGCGCAGCGGCTGTTGCGTGCGTTCGGCCCGGTCGACGAGCGGGGCCAGGGTTTCGGCCAGGCGTGTGGCAGCCTCGCGGATCGAATGGCGCCAGTCGTAGGGGAAGACTTCGACGTCATGGCTGCGCGCCAGGAAGTCGACCAGCGGGCCATAGAAGTCTTCGACGAGTCCGACCGGCACAATGTCCGGTTTGCCCATGCGCAGCTTGCCCAGACCGCCGGCAAACAGCGCGCCGTATTTCAGCCATATTTCCTGGTCGCCAGCCTTCAATTCGCTGCCCATGGTGCCGGGCAGGACGACGGCAATCGGCCGCGGCACGTTGTCGGCACGTTTGCGCCGGAAGGCCCGGGCGGCGCGCGGCGCCTTGGCTTCGATGGGCAGGAAGCCGCCGCTGTCCTGATCGCTGCGACTCAGTGCGGCGCGCAGCCAGTTGATGCTCTGGCCGTTGGTGAAATAGCGGAAGTGATTGACCTTGGCGCCCTGATCCTTGCGATAGCGGGCGCCACTGGCGAGGCGCGGCAGGCCGCCGAGCATCGAGGCGGTATCGACGACAAGGTCGTGCTCGTTCTTGTAGAACCAGTCGGTGGCCAGCACCTTGAGCGAATTCCACAGCGAATCGCCGCCCTCGATGTCGCCGGCGATGACCGACAGATCGGCATCGGTGGCCAGGGCCGGCAAGCTGTTGAGCAGGCGGGTCAGGGCCGAGCCGGGAATCATCGCCTCGACGCCGGGCAGGGTGCGCGGGTCGGTGCGTTCGGCGACGATGGCCTGCATGAAATCGACGGCGCCGCCGATCACGCCGTTGCCGAGCGAGGTAAACGACAGATAGTCGAGCACCGACAGCCAGCGGTCGAGCCGCCCGGAGGCCAGCGTCGTGCCGCGGGCAGGGCAGGCGACACGGGCAAAGCGGCTGACGCGAATTTTCTTCTTGCCGAGCAGCGTGACGAATTTGCCGAGCAACTCGCGGTCGGCCGCGTAGGCGGCGTTGCGCGCCTTCTCTTCGTCGGCCGACAACGGCGCCAGGCCCATTTGCGGGGCAATGCTACGGTCAACGGCAAAAAAGGTCTGAATTTGAAGTGGCGTCAGGACGTCAGCCAGCTTGGCGCAGCCGGAAAGGCAGAGCAGTTCGCCGACCAGGCCGCCGCGCGAGTGCGAGACGAGATGGACATCAGCGTTGTCGGGTAGCCGCTCGAGCAGAGCCATGGCGTTCTGGATCGGGCTTTCGGTCAGGGTCCGGTGTTCGAGGCCGAAAATCCGGTCGCCGTAAGTCGTCGCCAGTGTCGCGCGGAATTTCAGCGCATCGGCATTGCGCGGGTCCCACAGCTTGCCGTAGCTGCCGGCGGTGCTCGACGCCGTGCCGTGGATGAAAACGAGGATCGGCCCCTGGGCTGCGGGGAGCGGACCTGTGCCGGGAACCGCCGTGAGCGCCAGCTTGTCGCCGCCACCGATGCGGTAAAGCCCCGGCGTCTTGTTTTCCAGCGACTTTTCCTCGAAAACCTTGCCGATCTTGCCGGCCACTTTTTTACTGATATCGACGCCGAAAAATTCCAGCACACGAATGGCCAACCCGGCCGCCCCGCGTTCGCTGACTACCGCCCGGCGCGGTGTCAGGCGGGTGAATTCCCAGGCGCCGCCGGCGCCGCGCGGTGGCGGGCTGCCGTATTCGCGGGTCAGGTCGTCGGCCCGGCTCCACAGCACAAAGCCGTTTTCTAGGGCGACGCGCACCACCGTTTCCGGCTTGACCTCGATCTCCTCGCCGGCGCCATCGCGGGCGCTGCCCGGGGCGAGGCGGAAGAGCGGTTCCGGCCCGCCGGGCAGGCTGGCCCCGCGGCTGCCGGCACCGATTTTGGTGCCGCGAATGCGTATCGTGCGTGTCGTCATGCTGTGTCTCCTCTACTGCCTGCCGGGGCCGGGGTGAATCAGGTCAATGCCTTGCGCGTCTTGGCGGCGCCTGTGCCGAACAGTTGCGGCGTTTGCGGATAGCTGGCCGAGGGCAGGCTCTTCAGAATGGCCTTGTACCAGTCGTTGTAGGTTGCCTCGGGCTTGAGCGCCTTGAGCGTCTTGAGGGCGTAGTAGGTGAAGGCGCCGTTGTAGCGGCCGTTAATTTTCGCGTCGTAGCTGTAGTTGTTGGGGCCTTCCTTGCAACCGGCCAGCAACAGGTCGCCGACCTGCTTGACGAAGGCGCTGGCCAGCGGCGAGGTGCCGATTGGCGCGACCATGGTCTGCGCCGTCTTGCCGGCGAAGTTCTTGGGCAGACGGTTGGCCGGCAGCCAGTTGCCCATCGGCATGAAGCGCGGCCGGGTGTCGGCGTCTTTGTCGGCCTTGGCGGCGCGCGTCACGGTGCCGGAATGGCAGCTGTCGGCAATCAGCAGCAGGCGGGCGCCGCCCTTGCGGGTGCTGAAGATGGCCTTGATTTCGTCGTCGGTCAGGGCGCTGCCGCTGGTCTGCAGGTCGTAGGGGCAAAGCGCCTCGTCGAGGCCGTCCACCTCGTCGCCGTCTTCATCCGGCTGGTAGGTGCCGTGGCCGGAAAAGGTGATGACCAGGCTGTCGCCCTTGCCGCCGCTGGCGATCAGCTTGGCCATGGCGTCGACCATGGCGGCCTTGGTCGCCTTGTCGTCGAGCAGCAGCGTGGTCTTGTAGCCGCGCGCGGCGAGGACGGCCGACCAGTCCTGGGCATCATTGACGCAGCCCTGCAGGTCCATGTGGGTGCCGGGGTAATTGTTGATGCCGATGCAGAGGGCAATCTTCTTGGCCATGATTCGTCTCCTTTTGAGTTGGTTCGCAAAGCGCTGAAAGCAACAGGGTGGATCAATAGTATGACATTCAGATTACCAGAGCTGGCGCGTGTCCAGCCAGTGAACCTGGCCGGTTCGTCGTTTGACCTCGCGCACCATGTGCGCCGTGCCGCCGGCGCCGTCGCCGCCGTCGCCGTTCCACAGGCAGATGAAGCGGACCCGGCTGAGGCCCTGGGCCAGCGCACTGTAGAGCAGCCACAGGTTGCAGCGCTCGAAGGCATTCATCTCGCGGCCGTCGCGGTCGCGCGGCAGCGGGCCGAGTTCGTCCGGCATGATGCGCGGCGGCAGGGTGAGTTTGTCGCGCAGGGCGAGATAGCGCTGGCGCCAGGCTTCGCCATTGGCCGAGGGGAGGATCGAGGCTTCGATGAAATCCGGCTCTTCGAGCGGTAGCAGCATCTGGAAAGGCACGCCGCGGGCCAGGCAGGCTTCGCCGAACAGGATGTCGCCACCGGCTGCGCCCTGGGCGAAAGCGAGGTCGTCCGGGCCGGCGCCGAGGCTGTCGAGCAGCTCGCCGATGCGGGCGGCGGCGATGGCTTCCTTGTCGGCCGGAAAGCGCGCATCGGCCCGGTCGGGGCGGTCGATCATGTGGCCGGAAAAGAGAAAGACCTTGTCCGGCTGGCGCTGGCTGGCTGGCGGCTTGAGGCGCAGCATGGCGCGTTCGAGCGTGGCCAGGGCCATGGTCACGTTGTCCGGGCGGAAGCCGAGCGCCGAGAGCAGGGCAAGGTGTTTGTAGGTCGCTTCGAGGGCCAGCCAGTCGTTGTCGGCGTGGGCGATGGCCTCGCGAAAGGCGGCGCCGACGGCGGCCGGGTCACCATCGATGATGGCCAGCGCGCCGAGGTTGGCCAGCGCCCAGAAAAGGCAGGCATCGTTGCGCTCGCAAGAGGCCGCCCAGGCGACGCCGCCGGCCATGATGGCGGCCTCCCTGTCGTAACGCGTATCGCCGGTCAGGTCGCGGTAAACGTGCATCATCATCACCGCGTTGATGCCCGACAGGTAGTGGCCCGGGCTGCTCCGGAAGGCCCGGCTGTAGCTCAGGATGGTGTCGCGCAGCAGGGCATCTTCGTAGGCCGCATCGCTGCGCATCTGCTCCGGCGTGTGACCCGGGATGCGCCAGGCTCTGACCCATTCCTCCTTGTCCAGGCGGCCGAGCAGTTCCCAGGCTTCAATATCGTCTTCGTTGTCGGCGATGAGCTTCTTGTAGGCGGCCCGTGCTTCGTCGGTGCGGCCAAGGCGTTGCAGGCAGACGCCGCGCTGGCTGGCGGCTTGGTGGTTGTCGGGGGCAAATTCGAGGGCCAGGTCGCATTGTTCGAGGGCGAAATGGAAGTGCGCCATGCGGCGCAGCGCCTCGCCGGCCTTGAGATGGGCCTCGACACGCAGCGGCGTGGCCGGCGCCTCGTCGGCCAGGACGAGAATGTCCTCCGGGTGGTTGGCGTTGCGCGCCACCTCGATGCGGGTCGCCCATTCGTCGTGGTTTTCCCAGTACTCCAGCGCGTTGCCGACGCGTAGCCGCGTCCAGTCCGGTTCCTCGAGATTGGGCAGGAGGCTGTACACCGGGCTGGTCTTGCGCCCGCGCCAGGCGTTCAGCGTCAGGCGCGCCATGTTGGCCAGCGCCGCGATGTCGGCGGCCAGCCTCTGCGGATCGGGGGCGCCGTCCTGCACGTGGTAAGTCAGCTTGCGGTCGGTGTAGATGTCGAAGGGCTGGGCTGCCCGCGGACCCTGGACGAGGATGACGCCGCGCGCCCGCAAGGCATGGCGGACGCCGAGTTCGTACCAGACATTGGGATTGTCGAGCGTCAGGTCGGCGACCACGAGGTCGGCCATCAACAGTTCCTGGAAAAGGTCGGCGCGGATGTCGCCGGCGCCCTGTTCCTCGTCGGCCCGCAGCACTTCGAGCCCGGCACTCTCCAGCGCCGGCCGGATCAGTTCGGCATAAACCCGGTCGAAATCGACCAGCCGGCCGTCATCGGCGGCTTTGATACCGAACGGCATGGCGACGAAGACATGCAGACTCATGGGCGCCCCTCTGTTGGCCTGCCTCAAAGCCGACCCCTGCTGCGAACTTTGGTTGATCGCTGGCGGGCGGTTTGCGGCATTTTTTTGATGCACTGCCGACTTGCCTGCATGCAAGTCGTTGAACCATCTTAAACCGATGATCGTGTCATGCCAAGCGCCTTTGTCCCTGTATCGGCAAGGTGAAATTTCACGGTCAACCGGAAAAAACAGCCAAAAATGAAATGCCGCGGCAGCGATCCGGCTGCCGGGCCCAGCCGTCTTTTCCGGAAAGACGGGAATTCAGACAAGAGCGAATCCCGCTTCGACCCTTGCGCCGCGCTTTCAGATCGTGCTATCAGTGCCCGATGACCCTCACCATTCCTTCCGCCACGCTTCCCAAGGCCGTCTTTCCATGAGTGCCAACAACCCCCGCCGTCGCCTCGCCACCGAGCTTGCCGCAGCGGCCGCCGCCTATCAGGTTGCCGCCATCATCCCCCATTGCGCCGAATGCTCGAAGCCGTGCTGCCGACTCGACGTGCTCGTTCTTGAGCTGGAATGGAAACAGATCAAGACCCTCTGGCAACTCGGCGAATCGCGCCCCGCCTTCGATCGGCGCCTCGCCGCCGGCCAGGGCCCCGAAGAAATCCGGGCCGGAAACGGGCTCTACTACGCCCACAGCAAACCCTGCCCCGCCTACGACCAAAGCTGCGGCGCCTGCCGGGTCTACGACCAGGAAGCCAAGCCGGTCGGCTGCACCGACTTCCCGGTCTACGAAGATGACGGCTGCGTCATCGCCGACCTGCGCTGCGAAGCCGTGAACCTCGATGCCCTGACCGCCTGGATTGCCCGCGCCGTCGGACCGGCGTATCGCGTCATCAAATCCGCCGACGCGGAATTCCCCTTTTTGGTCACGCTGACAGTGAAGCGAGTGGCCGGCAAGGGCTGAAAGCTGAATCAGAAAGGGGCGGTTGGACTCTTTTTGAGTTTCAGGAAATGAGTCTCGGTGGGGTACTGCGGCTCTCCGGCAATGGCCGACATTGGACTGACTGAAGTGAGAAATCCTCGGCGCGGCGAGTTTTGGCTCATCACTTCAGGCGACTACTGCCAATTGTTACCCCCTGACTTTACTTTTGGCATAGAGTTGTCGTGTGAGTCGAGGACATAACTCAAATGCCCCATTTTTTGATTAACAACAACATCAGGCTATCGGGCTTTGTCGATGGCAACCCGGTGGCGACCTTCATCATCGATGCCGACCATCGCGTTGTTTGCTGGAACAAGGCCTGCGAAGCATTGACCGGCATTGTTGCGGAACGGGTCATCGGTACCCGGGACCATTGGCGGGCGTTCTACGCGAGTGAACGACCGATCATGGCCGACCTGATCCTCGACGGTGGGAAAGAAGCCGATATCCGGTATTTCTACCGGGACAAGTTCCAGTCCTCCCCATTGATTGCGGGGGCCTGTGAGGCCGAAGACTTTTTCCCCGATTTCGGGGATGACGGTCGCTGGTTGCATTTCACCGCTGCTCCCATCCTGGACGACCAGGGCAAGGTGGTTGGCGCCATCGAGACCTTGCAGGACATCACTGAACGACGCCGTGCCGAGGCGGCTCTCAGTGAGAAAGAGGCATTTGTTTCGCAGGTGGTGGAAAGCAATTCAGTGCCCACCATGGTTATCGATAGCGAGCATCGCATTACGCACTGGAACCGGGCCTGCGAAGTCCTTACCGGGCTCCATGTCGACAACGTGCGCTTGTCGCGGGACCACTGGCATCCTTCGTTTGCCGACGCCCGGCCTTTTCTGGCCGATCTCGTCCTGGACGGGGCCATCGAGGCAGATTTTCATCGTTTTTACCGAGGCAATCTTCGGAAGTCCTCCCTGGTTGATGGCGCTTTCGAGGCTGAGGAGTTCGTCGAGGGAGTCGACGGAGTCGGGAAATGGCTGTTTTTCACGGCCACGGCTCTGCGGAGCAGGGACGGTGTAGTGATTGGCGCCATCGAAACCATGCAGGATGTGACCGAGCGCCGCATGGCCGAGGAGTCGCTGCGCGAAAGCGAGGAGCGTTACCGTCACTTGAGTCTGACGGACTCGTTGACCCAGCTCAGCAACGCCCGCCAGTTCAACATGGCCCTTGATCAGGAACTGGAACGTTCGGTTCGTTACCGCCGTCCTCTGACCTTGCTCATTGTCGATGTGGACGACTTCAAACAGGTTAACGACACTTGGGGGCATGCCGAGGGCGACCGTGTTCTGCAGACCCTGGCAGGCATCATCCAGTCATGCCTGCGCCATACGGATAGTGCCTATCGCTATGGCGGTGAGGAGTTTGCCGTACTGATGCCCGAGACGGATGCCGTTGCCGGTGTCATATTTGGCGAGCGCCTGCGCCTCAGCTTTGTGGAAAGCCCCCTAACACTCTCCGGCGGCACGCTGCTGAATGTCAGTATCAGCATCGGCGTCACCGAATACTGTCCTGGTGACGATGTGCATAGCCTGTTTTGCCGGGCGGACGAAGGCATGTACAAGGCCAAACGCCTCGGCAAGAACCGCGTGGTCGTCGTCGAACCACCGAGTGGGCCCTAGCGCCAAGGGGCACTGTTTAGGCGACAAAAGATAAAAAATGGCCCGGGAGAAACCTCTCCCGGGCCATTTTTTCAGCGACTAAAAATCAGGCGAAGTTGGCTTCGGCGAACGACCAGTTGACCATCGAGGCCAGGAAGGTTTCGACGAATTTCGGGCGCATGTTGCGGTAGTCGATGTAGTAGGCGTGTTCCCAGACGTCGACGCAGAGCAGGGCCTTGTCGCCGGTGGTCAGCGGGGTGCCGGCGGCGCCCATGTTGACGATGTCCACCGAGCCGTCGGCCTTCTTGACCAGCCAGGTCCAGCCGGAACCGAAGTTGCCGACGGCGGAGGTCTGGAAGGCGGTCTTGAAGGCGTCGAGCGAACCCCACTTGGCGTCGATGGCTGCAGCCAGGGCACCCTTCGGAGCGCCGCCGCCGTTCGGGGTCAGGCAGTTCCAGAAGAAGGTGTGGTTCCAGACCTGGGCTGCGTTGTTGTAGATGCCGCCGGCCGGGGCCTTCTTGACGATGGCTTCGAGGTCGAGGTTTTCGTACTCGGTGCCCTTGATCAGGTTGTTCAGGTTGGTGACATAGGCCTGATGGTGCTTGCTGTAGTGGTAGTCAAAGGTCTCGGCCGACATGTGCGGGGCGAGGGCGTCTTTGGCAAACGGCAGGGCGGGCAGTTGATGTTCCATTTATGTTCTCCGTTGGGGTTTGATGAGGGGTGAATCGAAAATTCTAGTCAGCTTCCGGGCTGGCGACAACCTGATTTACCGTGGCTTCGGCCGAACCGCTGGCGAAGCGTAGTTTGAGCAGGTCGCCCGGGCTTAATCGGGCGGCGTCGCGAATGGCCCGGCCGTCGGCATCCATGGCAAGTGTATAACCTCGCGACAGGACGGCGTGGGGGTCAAGCTGGGTCAGACTGTTGCCGAGCGAATTTAGTTTCCCTGAATATTGAGAAATTGCCCACTGGGTCTGCCGGCTCAGGCGATATTGCAGGTGGGCGATGCCTTCGGCCAGCTTTTCCGGGTGCGGCCGGGCGCTGGCGTGACGCAGGCCGAGGGAGTGCAGGCGAACGGCGCAGTGCTCGGTTTGCCGGCGCAGGGCGTGGTGCAGGCGCGAACCAAGGGTGTCGACTTCGCGCTGGCGCTGGCGAATGCGTTCGGCCGGGTGCACGAGGCGGGTGGCCAGCCAGTCGAGGCGTTGCAGTTGATCGGACAGCGTGCGGTCCATGCGCCGGCCGAGATGGTTTTCGAGTTGGGTCAGGCGGTCGAGCAGCGCGTCGCGGTCGGGGCTGGCCAGTTCGGCGGCAGCGGTGGGCGTCGGGGCGCGCAGGTCGGCGGCGAAGTCGGCGATGGTGAAGTCGGTTTCATGGCCAACGCCGGAAATGACGGGAAGGGCCGAGGCGTTGATGGCCCGGGCGACGCTTTCTTCGTTGAAGGCCCAGAGGTCTTCGATGCTGCCGCCGCCACGGCACAGGATGATCGCATCGCAATCGCTGTTGGCAGCTTGGGCGATGGCTTCGGCAATTTTGGCGCCGGCGCCTTCGCCCTGGACGGGGGTCGGGAAGAGCGTGATGGCAACGTGCGGGGCGCGCCGGTGCAACGTGGTCAGAACATCGCGCAGGGCGGCGGCTTGCGGGCTGGTGACGATGGCCAGGCGACGCGGGAAGCTGGGCAGCGGCTTCTTGCGGTCAACGGCAAAAATGCCCTCATTTTCAAGTTTCGCCTTGAGTTGCAGGAAGCGTTCGAAAAGGTCGCCCTGGCCGGCCCGGCGGATGGCTTCGACGTTGAGCTGGAATTCGCCGCGCGGTTCGTAGAAGGAAACCAGCACGCGGGCTTCTATCTTCTGACCGTTCTCCAGCCGCCAACCGAGCACTTGCGCCCGACTTCGCCACATGACGCAGCGCACTTGGGCGTTGGCGTCTTTGAGCGAAAAATAGACGTGGCCGGAGGCGGCGTAGGTGAGGTTGGATATTTCGCCGCCGACCCAGGTCAGCGGGAAGGCCGATTCGAGGCAATCCCTGACCTGTCTATTCAGGCTGGATACGCTGAGGACGGAGTTACCGACAGGTTGAATGGCATTTTGCATTTGTCAATTGTAACCCGCGACTAAATTTCGCAGCCATTCGTTGACAGGCTATGTTTTTGTTAAGTCTTTGATTTTTAATGATGTAAAGAACATGCCTTGTTTTTTGGCAGAGTATAAAAAGTCCTTTGCTGATTGGGGTTTAGCGCAACTGATGACACTTCATTCACAGACTTATCCACAGCTTTTGGGGATAAGCCGCGCCAGGGCCGTCATTTCGTCGCTTGCCCTGCGGCGGGGGGCAGGGCAGAATTGCGGGCTGCTATTCCACCAAGGATTACCTCACGTGCTTGAGATCATTAAGGCGGCCGGTTGGCCCATCTACCCCTTGCTACTGGCTTCGATCATTTCGGTGGCGTTGATTATCGAGCGCGTCGTCGCCCTGCGCCATTCCAAGGTTGTCCCGGCCGGCCTGCTCAAGCGGGCGGTCGGCGAGTTCAAGCGCGGCGCCAACAACGACAAGCTGCTTGAAGACCTTGACGCCCATTCGCCGCTCGGTCGCGTGCTGTCGGCCGGCCTGCGCAACGTCAATGCGTCGCGCGAGATCATGAAGGAATCCATTGAGGAAGCCGGCTCGGCCGTATCCCACGAGCTCAATCGCTACCTGACGACGCTCGGCACCATTGCCTCGGTCAGCCCGCTGATGGGTCTGTTCGGCACCGTGGTCGGGATGATCGAGATTTTCGGTGCGCAGTCGCCGACCGGTACCAACCCGATGCAACTGGCCCACGGTATATCCATCGCGCTCTACAACACCGGCTTCGGTCTGGTCATCGCCATCCCCAGCCTGATCGCCTGGCGCCATTTTCGTGCACTGGCCGACGGCTTCGTTGTCGAGATGGAGCAGCAGGCCGTCCGCCTCGTCGAGTACATGCACGGCGACCGGAAGTAAGCGATGAATTTCCAGCGCGGCCGTAGCCGGGAAGAGCCGGAAATCAACCTGATTCCGTTGATCGACGTATTGCTGGTCATCATCATCTTCCTGATGCTGACCACCACCTATGCCAAGTTCTCCGGGCTGGAGATCAACCTGCCAACGGCCGATGCCAGCAAGCAGGCCGAGCAGCCCAACGAGGTCGATGTGGCCGTGACGGCGACTGGCCAGGTGCTGATCAACAAATCGCCGCTGGCGACCAGCGACGTCAAGAGCATCGCCGACGGTTTGCGCCGGGCGGCGGGCAGTCGCGAAGATCCGCTCATCGTCATCAACGCCGATGCCAAGGCGACGCATCAAAGCGTCGTCGATGTCATGCAGGCGGCGCAGACGGCCGGTTATCCACACATTTCATTCGCCACCCAGAATCGTTGATGTTTGCCCGCTGGCTACAGCGACAGTGGTTCGAGCAACGCCGGCTGACGCCGGCGTTGTGGCTTTTGCTGCCGCTAAGTTGGCTCTACAGCCTGTTGAGCGCGCTCAATCGCCGGCTGGCCAGGCCGGTGCGACTGTCCGTGCCGGTCATCGTCGTCGGCAACCTGATCGTCGGCGGTGCCGGCAAGACGCCGCTGACCCTGTGGCTGGCACAGCAACTCGCGGCGCGCGGCTGGCGGCCGGGGATCATCAGCCGGGGGTACGGGCGCAGCGGTGACGGCGTGGTTTTGGTGAGCGCCGATTCGCCGCCGGAAGCGGTCGGCGATGAACCTTTGCTGCTCGCCCGGCGCAGCGGGGTACCGGTCTGCGTCGGCCGACAGCGCGCAGCCGCTGGTGCCGCCCTGATTGCGGCACACCCCGAGGTCAATATCCTGCTCTGCGACGACGGCCTGCAACACTACGCGCTGGCCCGCGATGTCGAACTGGTTGTTTTCGACGGGCGCGGCGCCGGCAACGGCTGGCGTCTGCCGGTCGGGCCGCTGCGCGAACCGCTGGGGCGACTTGCCACGGTCGACGCGATTATTGGCAATAATTTGAAATCCCGGTTTGTCGCCTCGGCGCCGACTTTCGACATGAGGCTGCAGCCCGGCTGCTTCTATCGCCTCGACGATCCGCAGCAAACCTGTTCGGCCGAGAGCCTGCGCAGCCGGGGGGCGCTGCATGCGCTGGCCGGCATCGGCAATCCGGGGCGATTCTTTCAGACGCTGGAGTCTCTGGAATTGAACTGCGAAAATCACCCGTTTCCCGATCACCATCGCTACTCGGCCGCCGATCTGGCCTTCGCCCGGGATGGCATCCTGCTGATGACCGAGAAGGATGCAGTAAAATGCGCCGGACTGACGGCGGGTGAAACCTGGGTTCTGCCCGTCGAGGCCGAGCTTTCGCCGGCCCTTATTGAACTGATTTTGGAGAAACTCCATGGACGCCAGGCTGCTTGATATTCTCGTCTGCCCGATTTGCAAGGGCAATCTCGAACACCGCAAGGCTGAGAAGGAACTGGTCTGCAAACCCTGCAAACTGGCCTTCCCGATCCGCGACGACATCCCGATCATGCTCGAGGACGAAGCGCGCCAGCTCAACGCGGACGGGCAGTAATGTCCGGCCTCGCCTTCAAGGTTGTCATCCCGGCGCGTTACGCGTCGACCCGGCTGCCAGGCAAGCCCTTGCTCGATCTCGGCGGCAAGCCGATGGTCGTCCGGGTGGCCGAGCGGGCGCGCCTGTCGGGGGCCGAGGAAATCTGGGTGGCGACCGATCATCCGGATGTCTGGGCCGCTGCCGAGGCGCATGAAGTCGCCGCGCTCATGACGCGCAGCGACCATCCGACCGGTACCGACCGTCTGGCCGAAGTTGTCGAACAGCGCGGCTGGGGTGGTGACACCATCATCGTCAATGTCCAGGGCGACGAACCGCTGATCGAGCCTGAAGTCATCCTGCAGACGGCGCGCCAACTGGCGGCCTCTGGCGCCGACATTGCCACCGTCGCGCATCCGATCACCGATCCGGCCGATTTCTTCAACCCGAACGTGGTCAAGGTGGTCTGCCGCGCCGATGGCGACGCCGCCTATTTCTCCCGCGCGCCGATTCCCTACGCCCGCGATCATTTCGCCAAAGAGGCGGGGGGCGAGACCCTGCCGGCCGACTTTCCGGCCTATCGTCACGTCGGTTTGTACGCCTACCGTGCTTCGTTTTTGAAGGCTTTTTCCGGGTTGACCGTGGCACCGACTGAACACTTCGAATCGCTTGAGCAGTTGCGCGCCTTGTGGCATGGCTACCGCATCAGCGTGACGTTGATCGACGCCGCCCCGGCGCCTGGCGTCGATACGCCCGAAGATGCAGAGCGGATGCGCAAACTGTTTGACCGGGCCTGAAATTCCGAGTAATTTTTCGCCTTTAGAGAACGGCCGTCACAGACGCTGAAACGAAGCCGATAACAATAATTTTCAATAGTTAAAAACCCGAGGGACTTTTCATGAAATTGATTTTGTTGGGCGCTCCCGGCGCCGGCAAGGGTACGCAAGCCACTTTCATCTCCAAAGAATTTGGCATCCCGCAAATTTCCACCGGCGACATGCTGCGCGCACAAGTCAAAGCCGGCACGCCGCTCGGTCTGGAAGCCAAGAAGCACATGGACGCCGGCGGCCTGGTCCCGGACGCGGTCATTATCGGCATGGTCAAGGATCGCCTGACTCAGGACGATTGCAAGAACGGCTACCTGTTTGACGGCTTCCCGCGCACCATTCCCCAAGCTCAGGCCATGCGTGATGCTGGCGTGCCGCTCGATGTCGTGCTTGAAATCGACGTGCCGGACAGCGATATCGTCGAGCGCATGGCGGGCCGTCGCGCCCACCTGGCTTCGGGTCGCACCTACCACGTCAAGTTCAACCCGCCGAAGGTCGAAGGCATTGACGATGTGACCGGTGAGCCGCTGGTCCAGCGTGACGACGACAAGGAAGAAACCGTCAAGAAGCGCCTGGAAATCTACCATTCGCAAACCAAGCCGCTGGTCGATTTCTATACCAAGTGGGCGGCCGAAGGCGATGCCAAGGCCCCGAAGGTACGCAAGGTGGCTGGTGTCGGTAGCGTCGATGGCATCACCAAGAGCGTTTTTGAAGCGCTGAAGTAAGGGACGAAGATGACGGTGAAAAACGCCTTCTACGCACAGTCAGGGGGCGTTACCGCCGTCATCAATGCAACGGCGTGCGGCCTGATTCAGGAAGCACGTCGTCATAGCGACAGGATCGGGAAAGTGTACGCCGGCCGCGATGGCATCATCGGCGCGCTGACCGAAGACCTGATCGATACCAGCCTCGAATCCGACGAGGATATTGCCCGCCTGCGCTCGACGCCGGGCGGTGCCTTCGGTTCCTGCCGCTACAAACTGAAAAGCCTCGAAGAGCATCGCGCCCAATACGAGCGCCTGATCGATGTCTTCAAGGCGCACGACATCGGCTATTTCTTCTACAACGGCGGCAACGATTCGATGGATACCGCCTGGAAAGTGTCGCAGATCGCCGAGAAGATGGGCTATCCGGTGGTTTGCGTCGGCGTCCCGAAGACTGTCGACAACGATCTACCGCTGACCGATTGTTGCCCCGGCTTCGGTTCGGTCGCCAAGTATGTTGCCACCTCGATCCGTGAGGCCGGCTACGACGTCGCCTCGATGGCGCGGACCTCCACCAAGATTTTTGTGCTCGAAGTCATGGGCCGCCACGCCGGCTGGATTACCGCCGCCTGTGGCCTGGCTTCGGAAAATGTTGGCGAGCCGCCGCACATCCTGCTTTTCCCTGAAGTCCCATTTGATCCGGAGCGCTTTCTGGCTCGCGCCGATGAGTGCGTCAAGCTGTATGGCTATTGCACCGTCGCCGTTTCCGAAGGCTTGTCCGATGCTTCCGGCAAGCTGATTGCCGAATCCGGGACCAAGGATGCCTTCGGGCACTCCCAGTTGGGCGGTGTCGGACAGATCGTGGCGCAGCTGATCAAGGACCGACTCGGCTATAAATACCACTGGGCGCTGGCTGACTACCTGCAACGCTCGGCCCGCCATCTGGCTTCGCGAACCGACATCGAACAGGCGCATGCCCTGGGTGTTGCTGCGGTCGACCTCGCTTTGCAGGGCAAAAACGCCGTGATGGCGACCATCAATCGCCTCGCCGACGCCCCGTATCGCTGGGAAATCGGCGATGCGCCGCTCAAGGATATCGCCAATGTCGAGCGCAAGATGCCTCCCGAATTCATCTCGGCTGATGGTTTTCACATCACCGATGCCTGCCGTGCCTACCTGCAACCGCTGATCGAAGGCGAGGAGCCGCCGCCGTACCGCAAGGGGCTCCCCGATTATGTGCGTTTGAAGAACGTTTCCATTACTAGAAAGCTGGGGGCGTTCAACGTGTAGTTCCATCAATCTAGGGAGGGAGTGTATGTCTACACCGTTGTGGTTGGCGCTTGGGTGCGCCGTTCTAGCAGTGTTGTACGGCTGGATTTCCAGTCAGCAAATCCTCGCGTTGCCAGCCGGCAACGAGCGCATGAAAGAGATTGCCAAGGCAATTCAAGAAGGCGCGGAGGCATACCTCAGCCGACAGTACAAGACCATTGCCATGGTCGGTATTGTCCTCTTCCTGGTCATTGGTTTTATTCCCAAGCTGGGCTGGCTGACAGCCTTCGGTTTTCTGATTGGCGCCGTGCTTTCCGGCGCCGCCGGATTTATCGGCATGAACGTTTCGGTGCGCGCCAATGTGCGTACGGCCGAAGCGGCGCGCAGTGGCATTTCGGCTGCGCTCGATGTGGCCTTCAAAGGCGGCGCGATTACCGGCATGCTGGTGGTCGGGCTGGGTCTACTCGGCGTCGCCGGTTACTTCGCTTTCCTCAAGTCGGCGAATGCCCCTGAGGCCGACTTGCATCATGTCATCGAACCCTTGGTTGGCTTGGCTTTTGGCTCCTCGCTGATTTCGATCTTCGCCCGTCTGGGTGGCGGCATCTTCACCAAGGGCGCTGACGTTGGCGCCGACCTGGTGGGCAAGGTGGAAGCCGGTATTCCCGAGGATGATCCGCGCAACCCGGCGGTGATCGCCGATAACGTCGGTGACAACGTTGGCGACTGCGCCGGCATGGCTGCCGACCTGTTCGAAACCTACGTCGTGACCGTGGTGGCAACCATGGTCCTGGCTGCGCTGATCATCAAGACAGCAACGGGTTTGGGCGAAAACCTGGTGCTTTATCCGCTGGCGCTGGGCGCGGTGTCGATCATCGCTTCCATCGTTGGTTGCTATTTCGTCAAGGCGACCGAAGGCGGCAAGATCATGGCCGCGCTCTATCGCGGCCTCATTGTTGCCGGCGTGCTGGCCCTGGTTTTTTATTACCCGGTGACTTCCTGGCTGATCGGCGCCGGCGCTACGCTGCCCGACGGTAGTGTGATCAACACCATGACCATGTTCGGCTGCTCCGTCGTCGGCCTGGTGCTGACTGCTGCGCTGGTCTGGATCACCGAGTACTACACCGGCACCGACTACGCGCCGGTCAAGCACGTTGCCGCTGCTTGTCAGACCGGCCACGCCACCAACATCATCGCCGGTATCGGTGTTTCGATGAAGGCGACCGCCTGGCCGGTGCTTTCGGTCTGCGTCGCCATCTGGGCTGCCTTTGCGATGGGTGGTCTGTTTGGTATCGCCATCGCCGCCACGTCAATGCTGTCGATGGCCGGTATCGTCGTGGCGCTTGATGCCTACGGTCCGATCACCGACAACGCTGGCGGCATTGCCGAAATGGCCGAATTGCCGAAGGAAGTACGCAATGTGACCGATCCGCTGGATGCCGTCGGCAACACGACCAAGGCTGTGACCAAAGGGTACGCCATCGGCTCCGCCGGTCTCGCTGCTCTCGTGCTCTTCGCAGACTACACGCACGGTCTGGAGGCGGTCTCGGGCAAGGTCTTCACGTTTGACCTTTCCAATCACCTGGTCATCATCGGTCTCTTCATCGGCGGCCTGATTCCCTTCCTGTTCGGCGCCATGGCCATGGAAGCGGTTGGCCGTTCAGCCGGTGCGGTGGTTGTCGAAGTACGTCGCCAGTTCAAGGAAATTCCGGGAATCATGGAAGGTACGGCCAAGCCGGACTATTCGCGGGCCGTTGATATGCTGACCGTCGCGGCGATCAAGGAAATGATGATTCCGTCGATCCTGCCTGTTGCCGTACCTATCGTGGTTGGTTTGATCCTTGGCCCGGTTGCTCTCGGTGGCCTGTTGGTCGGTACCATCGTGACCGGTCTGTTTGTCGCCATTTCGATGACGACGGGCGGCGGCGCCTGGGACAATGCCAAGAAGTACATTGAAGATGGTCACTTCGGCGGCAAGGGCTCGGATGCGCACAAGGCGGCTGTGACGGGTGATACGGTCGGCGATCCCTATAAGGATACGGCCGGGCCGGCGGTTAATCCGCTGATCAAGATCATCAACCTGGTTGCCCTGTTGATTGTTCCGCTAATTGCCTGATTTGCGGTATTGTTTTGAAGAGGCGGCTTCGGCCGCCTTTTTTACATTTCTTCGATTTGCAGTTTTGAAGCCAAGTTAAAATCCGCAAAAGAAATCAGGGAGTGGCATGAGTGAAGTAGCAAGCGGTTCCGCCGGCGTCGGCAATTCCGGTGTGCGGGAAGATCTCCTGCACCATGACCCCTTGCTCGACTGTCTGGTCGAGTTGACGCGCATTTACGGGCGCCCGAGCACGCGGGCGGCGCTGGTTGCCGGACTGCCCCTGGAGAAAGGCTCGCTGACGCCGTCGTTGTTCGGGCGGGCTGCAAGTCGCTCCGGACTATCCGCAAAAGTGGTCAAGCGCTCTCTCGAACGTATCAATGATGTGCTCCTGCCCGCCGTCCTCTTGCTGGAAGGCGATGAGGCCTGTGTTTTGCTCGGCTGGGACGAGTCCGGCCAAACAGCCCGCTTGCTCTTTCCGGAAACGGGCCAAGGCTCCCATCAGATGGCGCACGGGGATTTGGCTCGTCGCTACACGGGAATTGCCATTTTTGCCCGGCCACATTTCCGCTTTGACAGTCGCACTCCGCAGGTTGGCGATGTCAAGCTTCGCCACTGGTTCTGGGGCGCATTGGCCGAGCAGATGCCGATCTATCGCGACGTCCTTGGCGCAGCCTTGCTGATCAATGTGATGGCTCTGGCCATGCCGCTGTTCACGATGAATGTCTATGATCGCGTCCTCCCCAACCGGGCGATGGAAACCCTCTGGGTGCTGGCGCTGGGGATTGTCCTGATCATCGGTGTCGACATGGTTCTGCGCTCCTTGCGCGGTTACTTCATCGATCTGGCTGGGGCGCGTATCGATGTGAAGCTTTCCGCCTCGATCATGGAGCGTGTGCTCGGTGTGCGCATGGAGGCGAGGCCAGCGGCGGTTGGCGCATTTGCCTCGAATCTGCGCTCCTTTGAGTCGGTGCGCGATTTCATCACCTCGGCGTCGGTCACGGCTTTCATCGACCTGCCGTTTGCCCTGCTTTTCGTTCTGGTGATTGCCCTGATTGCCTGGCAACTGATCATCCCTGTGTTGCTGGCCATCGTCTTTGTGGTGGTCTATGCCTACGTACTTCAACACAAAATGCACGCACTCTCGGAAACGACCTATCGGGCCGGAGCCTTGCGCAACGCGACCTTGATCGAAAGCCTCACTGCGCTGGAAACCATCAAGACGCAAGGCGCCGAAGGACTGATGCAGGCCAAGTGGGAAAAGACGGTTTCCTATGTGGCAGGGATAAACAATCAGATGCGATTTCTATCTGCCGCTGCGACCAACGGGGCAATGGAAATCCAGCAGATCGTCAATGTCGTGGTCGTCATTGCCGGCGTTTATCTGATTGGTGACGGAAAGCTCAGCATGGGCGGCCTGATCGCCTGCACGATGCTGACTTCACGGGCGGTAGCGCCCTTGGGGCAGATGGTCGGGTTGCTGATGCAATATCACAACGCCAAGGTGGCGCTGACCTCGCTCGAGCAGATCATGCACAACCCGGTTGAACGACCGGCCGATGCCAATTTTGTCCATCGTCCGGAATTGAAGGGCAATATCGAATTCCGCGATGTCCAGTTCAGTTATCCGAATTGCCAGGTGGCCGCCTTGAAGGGCCTGACCTGCCGGATCAGCGAAGGCGAAAAGGTCGTGGTCATCGGCCGTATCGGGTCAGGCAAGACGACTCTGCAGAAATTGCTGCTTGGCCTTTATCAGCCGACGGGCGGGGCAGTCAGTATTGACGGTGTTGACCTTCGCCAACTCGACCCGGCTGACCTTCGGCGCAATATCGGTTACGTCGCCCAGGATGTAACTTTGTTCTATGGCACCTTGCGCGAGAATATTTCGATCGGTGCACCCTACGCCGACGATGCCACTATTGTGGCGGCTGCCGAGGCCGGCGGCTTGACCGAGTTCGTCAATCGTCATCCGGATGGTTTTGACATGATGATCGGCGAGCGGGGTGATTCCCTTTCGGGCGGTCAGCGGCAGGGTGTGGCGATTGCCCGGGCTTTTCTCATGGATCCGCCGATCCTGTTGCTCGACGAGCCAACCAGCGCAATGGACTTTTCCTCCGAGCAGCAATTCAAGGAGCGCCTGAAAGTCATGGCGGCGCACAAGACGGTTTTGATCGTGACCCATCGCAACAGCCTGCTTGATCTTGCCACCCGGGTGCTCGTCGTCGACGACGGGCGCATCGTTGCCGACGGTCCGCGCGACCAGGTCATTCAGGCGCTGCAGAGTGGCCGGATCGGGAGGGCGTCATGAAACGCCTGAAAGCGATTCTGGCGGCGATCCATGCGTGGCTGGAGAGCGTTGCCGGAAGGGGGGCTCCGTATGTCGAGCGCGTCCTCGGGCGCCTGCCAAACAAGGAGGAGGTAGAGGTCGTTGATTTTGCTTCCGATGCCGATCTGGCCATGTTGCGCCAGGAACCCCTCCGGGCGCGCGTGCTGTTACGTTCGATCGGGATTGTTTTTGCAGTTTTCGTCCTGTGGTCGGCTGTCGCTCAACTCGACGAAGTGACGCGCGGCGAGGGCAAGGTCATTCCCTCCCGGCAGGTTCAGGTATTGCAAAGCATTGATGGCGGCTTGGTTTCCGAAATTCTCGTGCGTGAAGGCGAGATTGTTCAACCCGAGCAGTTGCTGATCAAAATCGATGAAACCAGGTTTGTTTCTTCGGTGAAGGAAAATCAGGCTCAATATCTCGGGTTGGTTGCCAGAGCGGCCCGCCTGCGCGCCATTTCAGAGGGCAAGCCCTTTGTTCCTCCGCAGGAGGTCATGAAGGCCGATCCTTCCATCGTCGAGCAGGAACGTCAGTTTTATGAAGCGAGGAACAGCGAGCTGACGGCATCGGTTTCAATCGCGCGCCAGCAGCTCAGTCAGCGTCAGCAGGAACTGAATGAGGCTCAAGCGAAGCGCGCCCAGGCATCACAGGGTTATGAACTGACTTCAAAGGAGTTGGCTGTAACGCGTCCGCTGATCAACTCTGGGGCGATTTCCGAAGTCGAGTTGCTGCGTCTGGAACGCGATGTCTCCCGGTATCGCGGCGAGCGTGACATGGCTTCCGCCCAGATTTCCCGGGTTCAGTCATCGATCAACGAGGCACAACGGAAGATCGAGGAGGTCGAACTGACCTTCCGCAACGAAGCCAGCAAGGAGCTTTCGGAAGTCATGTCCAAGCTGAACAGCCTGGCTGAAGGAAGTGTTGCCCTGACCGATCGGGTCAAGCAGTCGTCCATTCGCTCTCCCGTCAAGGGCACGGTCAAGCGTCTGCTGGTCAATACTGTCGGCGGGGTGATCCAGCCCGGCAAGGACATGATTGAGATCGTTCCTCTCGAAGACACCTTGTTGCTCGAAGCGCGCGTATTGCCGCGGGATATTGCCTTCCTGCGGCCGGGGCAGCCGGTGATTGTCAAATTCACCGCCTATGACTTTTCAATCTACGGCGGCCTTGATGGAACGCTCGAACATATCGGTGCCGATACGGTGATGGATGATAAAGGAAATGCCTTCTACACGGTGCGGGTGCGCACCAGCAAACCCGGCTTCGGCGATGCCAACCTGCCGATCATTCCCGGCATGATCGCCGAAGTCGATATCTTGACGGGCAAGAAGAGTGTTCTTGCCTATATGCTCAAGCCGGTCCTGCGGGCCAAGAGTGTCGCGTTGACGGAGCGTTGATGATTCATTGCTTTGTTGACCGCGATGCACAGGCGTTGCCATCGTGGCTGGAAGCCTTTCCGCAGGCTCGGGTTGTGAGCCGTCAAGACGCACGGGAGTCTGTTTCCGGTGGCTCAGGCATTCTCTGGTGCCGTTGCCAGCCTCAGGAAAGTCTCGCAGAGATATTGGGTGCGATGACTGTTTCGCCAGCGCAGATAGTTGTCATCCTGGCCGACGAGCCCGGTGATGCCATCATTGCCGAAGCCTGCGCTCTGGGTGCCTCGGGCTGTTGCAATACCCATGCGGCCCCGGAAGTGCTGCGTCAGGTGGCGCTTGTCGTCGAAAATGGCGGGCTGTGGATTGGTCAGTCCTTGCTGCAAAGACTGGTCGGTAGCACGTCGAGGGTCCTCGAGGCGCGTCCCGAGGCCAAGCTCGATACCTGGTCAGGCCTCCTTTCCGAGCGCGAGTCACAGGTGGCGAAGCTCGTCGCCGGCGGCGCCAGCAACAAGGAAATTGCCGACCAGCTTTCAATTACTGAAAGAACGGTCAAGGCGCATTTGTCGGCAATTTTCGAGAAACTTGGCTTGCGCGACCGCCTTCAGCTTTCATTGCGCATCAACGGCGTGAATCTGTAGCGAGATATCTGCCAAGAGCTTGGCGCTCGGGCCTTGAAATGCCGACAGGTCGATTGCCACGGTCAACCGGAAATTTTTGCCAAATTTGCAATTTCCTAGAGGTGCAAATTGCGTACCCATTCGCCGGGGCGAAGTGCCATAGAGCGTGAAATAACTCACATTTTGTGGCCATACTGTACTTTGGTTCAATAGCGCACTGACCTTGATCCCCTTACACTTTTAGTATTGTTAATAGTGTCTGGAGTTTCACCATGGCTCAAGCCCAAGTCGTCGCCCAAGTTTCCGTTCTTTCCGGTCAAGCATTCGCGCGCGACAGCGCAGGAAATATGCGCCGCCTCAAGCTCGGAGACGCGATACGGGAGGGCGAGAGCGTTGTAGCCGCAGATGGTGCCAAGGTCGTCCTGACGCTTGCCGATGGCCGTGAGCTCAACGTCCGCCCGGGCGAAACGGCGAGAATCGACGCCGAGGTCGCGGCAGCGATCAAGCCTGATGCCACCGACAGCGCAGTGGTTAATAACCAGGACGGCTTCAAGAAGATCGCTTCGGCCCTGAAGTCAGGCAGCGATCTTGATACCCTGCTCGAAGAAGAAGCGCCGGCGGCCGGCCTTGCCGGTCAAGGCGGAGACGAAGGCCACACTTTTGTCGAACTTTTGCGGATCGTCGAAACAGTCGATCCTCTTGCCTACCAGTTCGGAACAGAGCGCGGTCGCCCGCTGGAGGCAATCGAAGGCGCCCCCCTGTCATTCGGCGAACTATCGGTTTTCAATGCGGGAAGCGACTTCGTGGTTGACGAAGCGGCCGGCACCATCACCTTCACCGTGACCAGAAGCGGCGCGCTGGATCAGCCCGCCAGCGTTACCTACAGCACGGCGGATGGTACGGCGGTAGCTGGTAGCGACTACACCGCGGCCAGTGGTGTGCTCAACTTTGCTGCCGGAGAAAGCAGCAAGACGGTGACCGTTGCGCTAAACAACGACACACACTTCGAAGGCCCCGAAACGGTGAGCCTGAACCTCAGTGCACCGGTCAATGGGACTCTGGGTGACGCAACTCAAGTCGGCACCATCGTGGACGACGGTCGCACCCTGCCGGGTGGCCCGGCCAATGACGACCGTCCGGTCTTCGACATGGG